>NZ_JAIWNC010000001.1 GCF_020216025.1 Jidongwangia harbinensis
TGCACCGGCATCACGGTGTGGGGCGTGCGCGACTGCGACTCCTGGCGCACCGGCGCGAACCCGCTGCTGTTCGACTGCGCCGGCAACAAGAAGGCCGCCTACACCGCGGTCCTCGACGCCCTCAACGCCGGCGGCACCACCACACCGCCGGGCAGCACCACGCCCCCGCCCGGCAGCACCACGCCGCCGCCCGGCAGCACCACGCCGCCGCCGGGCAGCACGACCCCGCCGCCGGCCGGCGGCTGCACCGCATCGGTGTCGATGAACGCGTGGACCGGCGGCTTCGTGGCCACCGTCCGGGTGTCCGCGGCCACCGCGATCAGCGGCTGGACCGTCACCGTGGCGCTACCGGCCGGCACCGCCGTCACCGGCTCGTGGAGCACCCGCGCCGGCGGAACGACCGGCACGGTGGCGTTCGGCAACGTGGACTACAACGGCCGGATCGCCGCCGGCGGCAGCACCGAGTTCGGCTTCCAGGGCACCGGCACGCCGCCCGCCGGCACGCCGGGCTGCAGCGCCGCCTGAACCACCCGCCGCCCGGGACCGGACGCCACCGGCCCCGGGCGGCACCGACCCGCAACGGCCAGCATCCGAGGAGAATCCCCATGACATCGCACATCGCCCACCCGCCGGGCGCGGTTCCCGAGCCACCGGCACCCGCACGCCCGCGGCGCCGCCGTTGGTGGGGCGCCGCCGTCGCGGTCCTCACCGCGCTGACCGCCGGTGGCGTGACCGCCGTGACCGCCACCGACGCCAGCGCCGCCACCGTCGACACCAGCGCCTCGTACATTCTGGTCAACCGCGGCAGCGGCAAGGCCCTGGACGTCTACAACCTGGCCACCAACGACGGTGCCCGGATCACCCAGTGGTCCCGCAACGACGGCGCCCAGCAGCAGTGGCAGTTCGTCGACTCCGGCGGCGGCTACTACCGCCTGCGCTCCCGGCACTCCGGCAAGGTCCTCGACGTCTACAACCTCTCCACCGCCAACGGCGCGGCCGTCGTCCAGTGGTCCGACAGCAACGGCACCAACCAGCAGTTCCGCCTCGCCGACTCCCCGGACGGCTACGTCCGCCTGATCAACCGCAACAGCAACCGGGCCGTCGAGGTGCAGGGCGCGTCCACCGCCGACGGCGCCAACATCGTCCAGTACGACGACTGGGGCGGCAACAACCAGCAATGGCAGCTCGTCCGCGTCGGCGGCGACACCCCGCCCACCGGGCCGACCACCCCGCCGCCGTCCGGCAACTGCAGTCTGCCGTCGAGTTACCGGTGGAGCTCCTCCGGCGTGCTGGCCAACCCCCGCTCCGGCTGGGTCTCGCTCAAGGACTTCACCACCGCCCCCTACAACGGCCGGCACCTCGTCTACGCCACCACCCACGACACCGGCACCACCTGGGGCTCGATGAACTTCAGCCTCGTCAACAACTTCACCGAACTCGGCTCCGCCAGCCAGAACGCGATGAACAACTCCACCGTCGCACCCAGCCTGTTCTACTTCGCGCCGAAGAACATCTGGGTCCTGGCCTACCAGTGGGGCGCCTGGCCGTTCATCTACCGCACCAGCAGCGACCCCACCAACCCCAACGGCTGGTCCGCACCCCAACCCCTGTTCACCGGCAGCATCAGCAACTCCGGCACCGGACCCATCGACCAGACCCTCATCGCCGACGGCCAGAACATGTACCTGTTCTTCGCCGGCGACAACGGCCGCATCTACCGCGCCTCCATGCCGATCGGCAACTTCCCCGGCAACTTCGGCACCAGCTACACCACGATCATGACCGACACCACGAACAACCTGTTCGAAGCACCCCAGGTCTACAAGGTCCAGGGCCAGAACCAGTACCTCATGATCGTCGAAGCCATCGGCGCCAACGGCCGCTACTTCCGCTCCTTCACCGCCACCAGCCTCGGCGGCAACTGGACCCCCCAAGCCGCCACCGAGAACAACCCCTTCGCCGGCAAAGCCAACAGCGGCGCCACCTGGACCAACGACATCAGCCACGGCGAACTCATCCGCACCAACGCCGACCAGACCATGACCATCGACCCCTGCAACCTGCAACTGCTCTACCAAGGACGCGACCCCAACTCCGGCGGCGACTACGGCCGCCTCCCCTACCGCCCCGGACTCCTCACCCTGCGCCGCTGACCGCCTGACCACCCCGCACGCCTCCCCGGCCGGCACCACCGGCCGGGGAGGCGTCCGGCGTCCACGACACCCGGTGGACCGTCAGGGGCGAGGCGCGCCGGCGGCGTACTCGGCGAAGATCTCGTCGAGGACCCGCCGCCCGTTCCCGTACTCCTCGGCGTCCTCCGGGTCCTCCACGGTGTAGCTGCAGGTGGCGAGCGTCTTCCAGAGGGCCCAGCCGCGCCCGCGCGCCCACGTCGCATCGTCCACCGACAGCCGCTCGCGGAACGCCTGCCGGCCCTCTGCGGTCAGCAACGTCCAGGCGACCGCCAGATCGCAGGCCGGGTCGCCGACGCCGCACGTCCCGAAGTCGATGACCGCCGCCAGCCGGCCGCCGGCGAGCAGCAGGTTCCCCGGCGCGACGTCGCCGTGGAACCAGCGGTCCACACCGTCCCAACGGGCGTCGAGCGCCCCCGCCCACACCTCGCGCACCCGTCCGGCGTCGACGCGGCCGCCCAACGCGCTGAGCGCCCGTTCGACTTCGGAGTCGTAGGTGCGCAGCGTGCCGCCCCGGAACCAGTTGTGGGTACCCGGCTGCGGGCCGTCCGCGGGGTCGACGCGCTGCAGGGCCGCCAGGAAGCCGGCCAGGTCGCGCGCGAACCGCACCGGGTCGGCGATCCGGTCCGCGCGCGCGGGTTCGCCGTCCAGCCACCGGTAGACCGACCACGGGAAGGGGTAGCCGGCAGCCGGCTCGCCCTTCGCCAGCGGCGCCGGGACGGGCAGCGGCAGCCGGGCGGTGAGGGCCGGGAGCCACCGGTGTTCCTTCTCCACCGCCAGCGCGTACTCGGCGGCGCTGGGCAGGCGCACCAGCTTGTCGCCGCCGAGGTGGAACGTCCAGTTGTCCCAGCCGCCGTCGGCGACCGGCTCGATCTCCAGGCCGGCCCACCGTGGGAACTGAGCCGAGACCAGCCGGCGCACCAGGTCCGCGTCGACCGGAATGCGCCGGGGCAGCGGGCCCAGATCAGGAACGTCGCTCATGGATCCATTCTGGTCCGCCCGTCGGCGCCGCGCCGGGTGGCCCCGGTCGGCCGCGGGTTCATGCGAAGTTCAGAGGTGGTTCAAAGCCGACTTTGAGGTAGGCCTGTTTGGCTCACGTCCGCCTCGTTCCGCACACGGATGGACCTCACCATGCGATTCTCGCTCCACCGCCGGCCCTCGTCGCCACCCGCCGGCAGCCGCGATCCGGCCGCACCCGCCGGGCGACCGGACGCGGCCGTCCCCGGTGACGATCACGCCGGTCATGCCCTGCGGGCACCCAGCACACTGCACGCCTTCAACCGGTACGAGATCAAGTACCTGCTGCCCAGCACGGACGTGCCGGCGGTACGCGAGGAACTGTCCGGCCGGATGGACGCCGACAGCCACGGCGGCCGACGCGGGTACGGCGTCTGGAGCGTCTACTACGACACCCCCGATCTCCGCTTCTACTGGGAGAAGATCGAAGGTCTGCGGTTCCGGCGCAAGCTGCGGATCCGCCACTACGGCGACCGGTCCACGATCGGCGACGACACCACCGTCTACGTGGAGATCAAGCAGCGGGTCAACCGGGTGACCCAGAAACGCCGGGTCGCGCTGCCGTACCGGTCGGCCCGGGAGCTCTGTGACCGCCGCGTGCTGGTCGACCACGACCCGGCGCAGCGCGCGTTCGTCGAGGAGGTCCTCGAGCTGGTGTCCGGGCTGGATCTGCGTCCGGTCGCGATGACCGGATACCAGCGCGAGGCCTTCGTGGGCCGCGACGCCGACGCCGGACTGCGGGTCACCCTGGATCACCGGGTCCGCGGGCGCGACCGCGACTTCCACCTCGGCGCGGACGCGGCGAACCGGCTCATCGTGCCGGGCCGGCTCGCGGTGGCGGAGTTCAAGGCCAACGAGCGCGTGCCCTACTGGCTGACCGACCTGGCCGCCCGCTCGAACCTGTCCGTGGTCCGGATGTCGAAGTACTGCCAGAGCGTCGAGGCGTTCGGCCGCGCGCCGCGCTCGGTGTTCCACGTCGTCGACGACGATCCGGCCGCCGGCCTGACCCCGTCCCTGACCCCGTCCCTGACCAGCATCGGAGAATGAGGAGACCATGCCGTTCGACTTCCAGGACCTGTCCGGCACGTTCAGCGTCGGCGACATCGCGATCGCCCTGTCCCTGTCCTTCGTGCTCAGCGCGATGATCGGCTGGGTGTACCGGTTCACCCACCGCAACATCTCGTACAGCCAGTCCTACGTGCAGACGCTGATCATCCTCGGCATGCTGATCTCGCTGATCATGCTCGTGGTGGGCTCCAACATCGCCCGGGCCTTCGCTCTGGTCGGCGCGCTGTCGGTGGTGCGGTTCCGCAACGCCATCAAGGAGACCCGCGACGTCGGTTTCATCTTCCTGGTGATGGGCGTCGGCATGGCCTGCGGCACCCGCTTCTACACCCTGGCGATCATCGCGGCCGTGGCGATCAGCCTGATCATCGTGGTGATGTACCGCTTCAACTGGTTCGCCCTCAACGTGCAGCGCCAGGTCGTCAAGGTGCAGGTACCGCCCGAGGGCAACCACGCCGCGGCGATCCAGGACGTGCTGATCCGGCTGACCACCGAGTTCGAGCTGGTCAGCATGGAGTCCATCCGGGGCGGGGCGCTGACCGAGGTGATGTACACGGTACGGCTCAGGAAGGGCACCGAGCCCGGTGAGCTGATCGCCGCGCTCGGCGAGCGCACCTCGGGTCAGCGGGTGACCGTCCTGACCGGTTACGACCAGACGGACCTGTGATGACGCCGCCCCGCTACTCCGCCGGCCGCCGGCTGCTGCACCGCGTCCCGGTTCGCGTGCGGCACTACTGGAAGCTGCTCGCCGGATGCGTGGCGTTCGTGGTGGCGCTCACCGTGGTGTTCAGCACGGTCCGGATCCAGCCGTACGTGACCAGCGGCAGCGACGTGACCGGCGACCAGATCACCCAGGACGTCGCCGGCAGCGTGGACCTGTTCGACGCGACCGTCGCGCACCGCCTCGAACTGACCTTCCGCACCGCCGACTACGAGCGGATGTTGGACAGCTACGCGGACGAGGGCGAGAAGCAGTACCTGGAGGCCGATCTGACCGTGGACGGCACCACCGTCCCGAGCGTCGGCGTCCGGCTGAAGGGCAACTCCACGCTGGGCGGGCTCACCCGCGACGGCGAGCCGATCGGCCGGCTCGGCCTCTCCGGCGGCCGCCAACCCGGCCCGGCCCAACCCGGCCCGGCCCCACCCGGCCCGGCCCGGGGTGGCCCGGCACAGGACGGCCCGGCTCAGGGTGGGGCGGCTCAGGACGGCCCGGCTCAGGGTGGGGCGGCTCAGGGTGGGGCGGCCCGGCCGGGTGGCGGCCTCGCCCGGACGGCACTCAAGGCGGAGGAGCCGGAGAAGCTGCCCTGGCTCATCCGGTTCGACGAGTTCGTCGACGGCCGCCGCTACCAGGGCCACCGGGAGATCGCGGTCCGCGTCGGCGGGATGGGCGGCGGTTCCACCGCACTCAACGAGGCGGTGACGCTCACCGTGCTCGGCCGGGTCGGTGAGGTCGGCCAGCGGTACGCGTACACCGGCTTCACCGTCAACGACCGGCCCACCACCGCCCGGCTCATCGTCGAGCACCCGGACGAGAACTTCGCCGAGGACCTGGGCGGCCGCGGCGTGCTGTACAAGTCGCTGGCCGGCGGCCAGTTCACCGACCAGGGCGACGACCCCACCGGCTACCAGGACGACTTCGACCAGATCACCATGAAGGGCAGCCAGGACCTGCAACCGGTGATCGACCTGATCCGATGGGTGCACCGCAGCAGCGACGCCGAGTTCGCCGCGCGGTTGGACGACCGTCTCGACGTCCGTGCCTTCGCGCGGTACGCCGCGCTGCAGAACCTGCTGTTGAACTTCGACGACATGGCCGGGCCGGGCCGCAACTACTACCTCTGGTACGACCTGGGCACCGGCCGGTTCACGGTGATCGGCTGGGACTACAACCTGACCTTCAGCGGCGACCCGGAGCAGGGGCCGCACGACGTGGGCCGGATGGGCGGCCTTCCGGCCGGCGCCGCCCGGCCCGAGGGGAGGCAGCCGCCGGCCGACCAGCCGCCACCCGGTGGGCAGGTGGTGCGCGGCGGCCCGGCCGGCGGCCACAAGCTGAAGGAACGTTTCCTCGCCACCCCGGCGTTCGCCGCGGTGTACGAGGAGGCGTACCGGGAGCTGTACCGGCAGATCTACGCCGGTGGGGCGGCGCTGGCCGCGGTCGACTCCGCCGCCCGGGTACTGGCCACCGTGGACGGCCACGACGGGCCGGCCGTGTCGAGCGAGGCCGGGCAGCTGCGCACCGTCATCCAGCAACGCACCGCGAGCCTGAAGACCGACGAGGTGGTGACCGGGGACTGAACGCGTGCCCTCAGCCGGCTCCCGGGTCGTTCACCTGGAATTCACAGGACCGACTGGTATTCGTTCATCGTGCAGTCGCCTCGATATCCTTCGCCCGCCCCGAGCCCGCCGACGCCGGGTCGCGCCGACGATCCGCCGTCCGCGGGGCGGGTGCTGATCGTCGACGACGAGCCCAGCATCCGCGCTCTGCTCTCGGCCACCCTGGGCCTGGCCGACTTCGAGGTCCGGGTGGCCGACTCGGGGTACGGCGCGCTCGCCGCCCTGGAGCAGTTCGACGCCGATCTCGTGGTGCTCGACGTGATGCTCCCGGACCTCGACGGCTTCGAGGTGGCCCGCCGGATGCGCACCGCCGGATGCGGCGTACCGGTGTTGTTCCTGACCGCCCGCGACGCGGTCCGGGACCGGATCTCGGGGCTGAGCGCCGGCGCCGACGACTACGTCACGAAACCGTTCAGCCTGGAGGAGGTGGTGCTGCGGATCCGTGCCGTTCTGCGCCGCAGCCGGCCCCGGCCGGCGGAACCGGCCGGCACCACCGTCCTGCGCTACGCCGACCTGGAACTCGACGAGGACGCCCACGAGGTACGCCGGGCGGGACGTCCGATCGACCTGTCCCCGACGGAGTTCAACCTGCTGCGGTATCTGCTCGCCAACGCCGGCCGGGTGGTGAGCAAGGCGCAGATCCTGGAGCGGGTGTGGCACTACGACTTCGGCGGCGACGGGCGCATCGTCGAGTCGTACGTGTACTACCTGCGCCGCAAGATCGACAACACCGGGCCGCCGCTCATCCACACCGTCCGGGGCATCGGGTACGCGCTGCGGTTGCCCCGCGGCGCGGAGGAATGAGCATCCGGCACCGGTGGCGGCCCCGCCGGTGGGGACACTGGACGCTGCGCTCGCGGCTCGTGCTGGTCGTCGCGTTGCTGTCGGCGGTGGCCCTGATCCTCGCCGATGCCGCCGGCCTGCTGCTCATCCGCACCTATCTTTCCGATCGCGTGGACGAGCGGTTGTCCGCCATGGCCGGTCCGCTGCGTTCCGGTGTGGTCCCGGTTCCGCCGGGCCGGTTCCGCGCCCCGCCGTCGCCGGAGCGGCTGCCCCGGTCCAGCAGCACGCAGGTCGTCCTCGTGTACCGCCCGGACGGCACGCTGGACGTGGAACGCAGTCTGGTCGCCGCGGGCCCGGGCCCGGTGCCGCCGGACTTCGCGGAGCTGCGGGACCGCGCCGCGGACGGGCGGCCGTTCACCGTGGCCGGCACCGACGGCGTCGACTGGCGGATGCTGGCCGTGGCGGTCCCCGGCACCGGTGCCGTCACGCTGTTCGGCGCGTCCCTGGCCGAGGTGCGGCAGACGACCAGCCAGCTGCTGCTGATCGACCTCGCCGTGGTGCTCCTGTTGCTGACGCTGCTGGCGTCGTCGGCCGCGTTCGTGGTCCGGATCGGCCTGCGCCCGCTGACCGTCATGGAGCGGGTCGCCGCGGACATCTCGGCGGGCAGCCTGTCCGGGCGGGTGTCCAGCACCGACCCGCACACCGAGCCGGGCCGGCTGGGTCTCGCCCTCAACCACATGCTGGCCCGCATCGAACGGGAGGTGTCCGCGCGCACCGCGTCGGAACGGCGGCTGCGCCAGTTCGTCGCGGACGCCTCGCACGAGCTGCGTACCCCGTTGACCTCGATCCGCGGGTTCGCCGAACTCTACCGTCGCGGCGGGGCGCCGCCCGGAGCCCGGCTGGACGAGGCGATGAGCCGGATCGAGGGCGAGGCGGCGCGGATGGGCGTGCTGGTCGAGGATCTGCTGCTGCTGGCCCGCCTGGATCAGCAACGGCCGCCGGAGCTGCGCCCGGTCGATCTGCTGGCGATCGCCGCGGACACCGTGCGCGACGCGCACGCCCGTCAGCCCGGCCGACCGGTACGGCTGGCCGGACTGCGCGACGACACCGGCACCTTCGACGCGGTGACCGTGCTGGGCGACGACCACGGCCTGCGTCAGGTCACCACCAACCTGGTGGCCAACGCGATGCAGCACACGCCGGCACGGGCCGAGGTGGTCGTGCGCGTCGGCCGGCGGACCGGACCGCCGGACTCCGGCCGGTCGGTGCGCTCCCGGCCGGTGCGGGTCGACCCGGACGCCACGCTGGCGGTGCTGGAGGTCCGGGACAACGGACCGGGCGTGCCGCCCGAGCACGCCGGACGGGTCTTCGAACGGCTCTACCGCGCGGACTCGAGCCGCACCCGGGGCGACGGAGGCGGAGGCTCCGGCCTCGGGCTGTCCATCGTGGCCGCCATCGTGCACGGCCACGGCGGCTGGGTCGAACTCGACACCACCGCGGCCGGGGCCACCTTCCGGGTGCTGCTGCCCGCGATGCCGCCGGCCGACGGCGGGCCCGCCTGACCACCCGGTGCCGCGGGTGTCACCCGGCCGGCTCGACCGGCCGCAGGTCCAACAGGGCGGCGGCCGCGGCCCGGGCCGGGTCGGCGTAGGCGAGTTCCAGCTCGCGGAAGAGCTTCTGGGCACCGACCGCCGGCCAGCCGGCCGGCAGGTGCTCGACCGGCAGGCGCGGGTCCCGGCGGATCGCGCCGAGCCACTCGGCGATCAGCCGCAACCTGGCCGCCAGTGGGTCGGCCGCGGCCGGCGCCGCCTCCCACCGGGCGAGGAATCCCTGATAGCGGGCGGCCACCTCGGCGAGGTCGTAGGCGTCGGAGATCATGGCGGCCAGGTCGGTCAGGTCGTCGGCACGGGCCCGGAAGACGCGCGCGTGCGCCTCCAGGCCGAGGCTGGTGACGATGTCGCGGGCGGGCACCTCGCCGGGGGCGATCCACAGTCCGCCCTGCAACGGGCCGAACCCGGACCAGCCCAGCTGCGCCCGCAGGTCGTGGCGCTGGCGCTGCCACGCCTCGGGCAGCGAGAAGCACAGCAGGGTCCAGCTGCCGTCCCACCGGTCGTTGACCGCGCCGGTCTCCCAGATCCGGGTGCGGCCGTCCCGCAGGATCGCGGTCGACCTGGCGGTCAGCCCGAAGTACATCCGGCGGCCGTGCCGCTGGCGGCGGAGCAGGTCCCGGCCGGCCATCCGGGTCAGCGTGGAGCGGGACGCGTGCTCGGAGATGCCGAGCCGGGCGAGCGTCTCGATGACGCTGCCGGAGAAGACGCACACGTCGCGGTCCAGCACGAAATCCCCGAGCAGCATCAGCAGCAGGGTCTGCGGGCGGGGCGAGTGGTCGGCGGCGTCCGGTGCCATGCCGACGATGTTAGTCACAATATTGACGGCCGTGACGAATGCGCCTAACTTCAGGACAGCACGTAACGGGACCGAAACGCTCGCGGTACTAGGAGGTACTCGTGCGCCGACCTGTACCGCTTCTACTCACCCTCGCCCTCGCCACCACCATGGCCGGCTGCGGCGACGACGCCGGCGGCGGCGACGACCCGATCCGGGTCGCCCAGATCGTCTCCCTGACCGGCAACTACTCGCCGCTGGGCAGCGAGAACCAGAAGTCCGTGGCGCTCGCCGTGCGGCAGATCAACGACGCCGGCGGGATCGGCGGGCGCCGCATCGAACTCACCGTCCGGGACGACAAGAGCCTGCCCGACCAGGCGGTGCTGGCCTTCAACGAGGTGAAGGGCGAGGCGGACGCGGTGATCGGGTCACCGTTCTCCAACTCCGCCCTGGCCACCATCCCGCTGGTCGACCGGGAGAAGGTGCCGTACCTGTCGCTCACCCCGGCCGACGAACAGGTGCAGCCCGTCCACCCGTACGTCTTCGTCGTCCCGGCCACCTCCGGCACCTACGCCGAGGCCGCCCTGCAGTACTTCCAGGCCACCGGCGTGACCCGGCTGGCCGTCGCGCACGACACCAAGAGCAGTTACGCCGCCGCCGGGGTGAAGGGGCTCAAGGACAAGGCCGCGACGTACGGCGTGACCCTCGCGCCGATGGAGGAGTTCCAGACCACCGCCACCGAGTTCGGCGCCGTCTTCACCCACGTCCGGTCCTCCTCGGCACAGGCCCTGATGGTGTGGGCGACCGGGGCCCCGGCGGTCGCGCTGACCAAGCAGTACGCCGCATCCGGCCTGCGCATCCCGCTGGTGCTCACCGGCGCACAGGCCAGCAAGCTGTTCCTCGACCCGGCCGGCCCGGCCGCCGAGGGCGTCACCATCGCCAGCTCCATCGGCGTGGTCGGCGACGCCCTGCCCGACGGCGCGCAGAAGACCGCGATCAAGGAGCTGTCCGACGCGTTCACCGCCGAGCACGGTTACCCGCCACCGCAGTTCGCCCAGGACGGCTACAGCGCGGTCAAGCTGCTCAAGGCCGCCGTCGAGAAGGCCGGCGGCACCGACCGGGACAAGGTCCGCGACGCGCTGGAAGGGCTGACGCTGACCACGCCGAACGGCACCTACACCTACTCGGCGGCCAACCACAGTGGACTGACGACCGACTACATCTCCCTCAACACCGTGCGTGGCGGCAAGATCGTTCCGACCGACTACGCCAAGGCCAAGCTCGCCACGGTCGGTGGCCGGTGACCGCAGGCGCGGCGCTGACCGTCTCGGGGGTGTCCCGTGCATTCGGCGGCGTGTACGCCGTACGGGACGTCGGTCTCAGCGTCGCGCCGGGCGAGCTGCGCGCCGTGATCGGGCCGAACGGCGCGGGCAAGTCCACGCTGTTCGCCCTCATCGGCGGGCAGCTCGCCCCGGACGCCGGGACGGTACACCTCGACGACCAGCGGATCGACCGGCTGCCCGCGCACCGGCGGGCCCGGCTCGGTATCGGCGTGGTGTTCCAGGCCGCCCGGGTCTTTCCCGGCATGACCGCGCTGGAGAACGTCATGGTGGGTGCGCACGCCACCACCCGGGCCGGGTTCACCGCCGCGGCGCTGCGGTTGCCGGCCCACCGCCGGGAGGAACGGGAGATCCGCGACCGCGCCGCCGAATGCCTGCACCGCACCGGAATCGAGGACTGGGCGGACCGGCCCGCGGAGGAACTGCCGCTCGGACAGCAGCGGGCGCTGCAACTGGCCCGGGCGCTGTGCGGGCGGCCGCGACTGCTGCTGCTCGACGAGCCGGCCTCCGGGCTGCGCGCGGCGGAACGCGACCGGCTCGCCACGCTCATCGAGGACCTGCGCGGATCCGGGCTGACCATCCTGCTCGTGGAACACGACGTGGCGTTCGTCATGCGCCTCGCCGACCGGGTCACCGTGCTCGATCTGGGCCGGACCATCGCGGACGGCACCGCCGCCGAGGTCCGCGCCGACCCCCGCGTGGTCACCGCCTATCTCGGCACGGGCGTACCCGCGTGAACGCCGTCGAGGTGACCGGCCTGACCGTGCGCTACTCCGGCGCCACCGCCCTCGACGGCGTCGACCTGCACGTCGGCGAGGGCGAACTCGTCGCGCTCATCGGCCCGAACGGCGCCGGCAAGTCCACCCTGGTCAAGGCCCTGTCCGGGCTGGTCCGCCCGGCCGCGGGCCAGGTCACCGTCCGCGGCCGGCTGGCCCAGGTGCCCGAGGGCCGGGAGATGTTCGGCGACCTCAGCGTCGACGACAACCTGCGCCTCGGTGGCTGGCGCAACGGCCGGCACGGCCGCGACACCACCGAGATCTACCGGCTGCTGCCCGGGCTCGACGGCCTGCGGCGCAACCGGGCCGGGCTGCTCTCCGGCGGCCAGCAGCAGATGGTGGCGATCGGCCGGGCCCTGATGGCCCGCCCGGACGTGCTCGTGGTGGACGAACTCAGCCTCGGGCTGGCGCCGCTGGTGGTCACCGAACTCGTCGGCCACCTGCGCACGCTCAACGCCGAACGGGGACTGGCCGTGCTGCTGATCGAGCAGAACGCCCGGCTCGCGCTCGGGCTGTGCCGCCGCGCGTACGTCCTGGAGGCCGGCCGCGTCGTGCTGCACGGCCCGGCCGGCGACCTGGCCCGCGATCCCCGGGTGACGGCCGCGTACCTCGGCGGTGACGTGACCGCGGAGGGCCCGGCCCGGTGAGCGACTTCATCGGCTACCTGCTGACCGGACTGGGCATCGGCGCCGGCTACGCGCTCGTGGCCAGCGGCCTGGTGGCCATCTACCGGGTCACCCGGGTGGTCAACTTCGCCCAGGGCGCGTTCGCCGTCGTGGCGGCGATGCTGACCGCCTCGCTGCTCGGCGCCGGGCTTCCGCACGGGCTCGCGGAACTCGCCGCCGTGCTCACCGCCGCCCTCGCCGGGCTGCTGGTGGGTGCCGTCGCGATCGGACGGCCGGGCACCACCCCGGGCACGTCGCTGATCGTCACGCTGGGGCTCGCCGTGTTCGCGTACGCGGTCGAGATCGTCATCTGGGGTGACCAGCCGCGGTCCTTTCCCGGCCTGCCCGGGGTCGCGGTCGTCGGCGGAGCCCGGCTGCAGGCGCATTACCTGCTCATCCTCGGCGTCACCGTGCCGGTCTTCGTGGCCATGGCCGCGTTCTTCGCCCGCACCGACCTGGGCAAGGCGCTGTCCGCCTGCGCGTCGAACCCCTACGCGGCCCGCGTCGTCGGCATCGACACCCGCCGGATGGGCCTGTTCGCGTTCGCGCTGGGCGGCGCGCTCGGCGGGCTGGCCGGCGTGCTGACCACCCCGGTGCAGCAGGTCACGTTCGACAGCGACGTGACGCTGATCGTCAACGGCCTCGCCGCCGCCGTCCTCGGCGCCCTGACCCGCCCGGTGGTCGCGCTGGCCGGCGGACTGCTGCTCGGCGTCGCCCAGACCATGATCGCCGGGTACGGCGCCGGCGCGTACCAACTGGAGGTCGCGCTGGTGCTGATGCTCACCGCGATGATCGTGCAGGCCGCCCGGCGCGGCGCGGTACCGGAGATGGCCCGGTGAACCGCCGGATGCTCGCCGCCCTGGCGGTCGTCACGCTGGCGCTGCCCCCGCTGCTGCCGGAACGCCACCTCGCGACGTACGTGCTGCTCGGCCTGGCCGCGACGGTCACCGCCGGGGTGTCCATGCTGATGGGGTACGCCGGGCAGGTGTCGCTCGGGCAGGCCGCGTTCTACGCCATCGGCGGGTACGCGGCGGGACTGCTCACCGTGCACGGCGTGCCGACGGTCGCCGGCCTGCTCGCGGCGCCGGTGGTCGCCGCCCTGGCCGCGGTCCTGCTCGGTGCTCCCCTGCTGCGGCTGCGCGGACACCACCTCGCCTTCGCCACGCTCGCGCTGCAGCTGATCCTGCTGTCGCTGCTCGGGCAGGGCGACTGGGCCGGCGGCGCGATCGGACTGCAGGGCATCCCGCAGCTGCCGGTGGGCGGCGACCTCGGCTACGCGTACCTGATCTGGGTCGTGCTCGCCGTGGTCCTGGTGATCTGCCGCAACGTGGTCGCCTCCCGGGCCGGCCGCGGCCTGCGCGCCAGCGCGACCAGCGAGATCGCGGCGGCGGCCAACGGCGTCGCCATCGCCCGCTACCGGCTGGCCGTGTTCGCCCTGTCCGCCGCGTTCGCCGGCCTGGCCGGCGGCATCTACGCGTTCTATCTGGGCTACCTGGCGCCGGGCTCGTTCCCGATCCTGCTGTCCATCGAGTTCGTGGTGATGGCGGTCGTCGGCGGGATCGGCACCATCGCCGGGCCGGTCGTCGGCGCCACCGTCATCGTGCTGCTGGTGCAGGCGCTCAACACGCTCGGCACCCAGCCCGGCATGCCCGGCTACGCGCCCAGCGTGCTCTCCTACGCCGTCTACGCCCTGCTGCTGGTGGCCACCGTGCTCTATCTGCCCCGCGGCATCGTGCCCGCGGTCCTCGACGGCGCCCGTGTCCGGCGAGGCAGACCTTCGATCTGGGGGAAGTGATGGAACTCAACGGCAGGGTCGCTCTCGTCACCGGCGGTGGACGCGGCCTCGGCCTGGGCTACGCCCGGGCCCTTTCCGCGGCCGGCGCCGCCGTCGTGGTCAACGACCTGGACCCGGCGGCGGTCCAGGCCGCGGTCGGCGACATCACCAAGGCCGGGGGTACGGCCACCGGCGCGCCCGGCGCGGTCGGCGACACCGCGACCGCTGAGCGCCTGGTGGACACGGCCGTGCGGGAGTTCGGCCGGCTCGACGTGCTCATCACCAACGCCGGCGTGCTGCGCGACCGGGTGCTCTGGAAGATGACCGACGACGACTTCGACACCGTGGTCCGGGTCCACCTGCGCGGCACCTTCACCTGCGCCCGCGCCGCGGCGATCCGGATGCGGGAGCAGGGCGACGGCGGACGGCTGATCCTGGTGGGGTCGCCGGCCGGGCAGCGCGGCAACTTCGGGCAGACCAACTACGCGGCGGCCAAGGCCGGCATCGTCGCGATGGCCCGCACCTGGGCGATGGAGCTGGCCAAGGCCCGGATCACGGTCAACGCCGTGGTGCCGGTCGCGGCCACCGAGATGACCCGCACCATCCCCGCGTTTGCGCCGGTCATCGCCGAGTCCGAGCGCACCGGCGCGCCCCTGCCCGACTGGGTGCGCCGCGGCGCCGGGCTCGGCACCGTGGACGACGCCACCGGCCTCATCACGTTCCTGGCCTCCGACGCCGCGGCCGACATCACCGGCCAGGCGATCGGCGTCGGCGGCGACCGGCTCGCGCTCTGGTCCCACCCGGCGGAGAAGGCGGTCGCGTTCGCCGACGGCGGCTGGTCCGCCGAGGCCATCGCCGCACAGTGGAAGTCCGGCGTGGGCGCCGAACCCGAGACGTACGGCATCCCGGCTCCGCCGGCACCGGCGGCCTGACGTGGACGTCGACCGGCTGACCGCCATCGACGTGCACACCCACGCGGAGATCGGGCGGGACGGCCGCGGGTCGCTGAGCGCCGAACTGCTCGGCGCCTCGGCGGCACACTTCCGGGCGCAGGGCCCGCGACAGCCCGGCATCGACGAGATCGCCGCCTACTACCGCGAGCGCCGCATGGCCGCCGTGGTGTTCACCGTGGACGCCGAGCACGCGACCGGGCACCCGCGCATCCCGAACGAGGAGATCGCCGAGGACTGCGCGCGCCACCCGGACGTCCTGATCCCCTTCGCCAGCATCGACCCGCACAAGGGCCGCGCCGGGGTCCGCGAGGCCCGGCGGCTCGCCGAGCGGTACGGCGTCCGCGGCTTCAAGTTCCATCCCAGCCTGCAGGGCTTCAGCCCGGACGACCCGATGGCCTTCCCGCTGTACCAGGCGATCGAGGAACTCGGCGTCCCGGCACTGTTCCACAGCGGGCAGACCGGGATCGGGGCCGGCGTGCCGGGCGGCGCCGGGATCCGCCTGCGGTATTCCAACCCCATGCTCGTCGACGAGGTCGCGGCGAGCTTCCCGGACCTGCGCATCGTCCTGGCCCACCCGTCGTTCCCGTGGCAGGACGAGGCCCTGGCCGTGGCGACCCACAAACCGCTCGTGCACATCGACCTCTCCGGCTGGTCCCCCAAGTACTTCCCGCCCCAGCTGGTCCGCTACGCCAACACCCTGCTGCGCGACAAGGTGCTCTTCGGCTCCGACTACCCGGTCCTCACCCCGGACCGCTGGCTCGCCGACTTCGCCACGCTCGACATCAAGCCCGAGGTACGCCCCCGGATCCTCAAGGACAACGCCGCGCGGCTGCTCGGCCTCACCGCCGTCGACAAGGAGACCCCCTCATGATCAGCGTCACCGGACTGGACGAACTCCTGACCCTGGCCGGCCGCGACCTCGGCCACAGCTCCTGGATCGAGATCACCCAGGAGCGGGTGGACACGTTCGCCGACGCCACCGGCGACCACCAGTGGATCCACGTCGACGCCGAACGGGCCCGCGGCGGGCCGTTCGGCACCACCATCGCCCACGGCTACCTCACGCTGTCCCTGGTGATCCCGCTCTTCGGTGAACTCCTGGCCATCGACGGGGTCCGGATGGGCATCAACTACGGGCTCGACAAGGTCCGCTTCCCCAACCCGGTCAAGGTCGGCGCGAAGATCCGCCTCGCCGCCCGGGTCGCCGCCGTCACCGAGGTGCCCGGCAACGGCGTACAGCTGGACCTGGACTTCACCGTCGAGATCGACGGCGCCGACAAACCCGCGTGCGTGGCCCGCGTCATCTACCGGCAGTACGCCTGACCGGGCCGCCGCCATGCGGAACGCGGGACTCGGTACCTGGCCGGCCCGGCGCGCCCGGATCTCCCCCGAGCGCACCGCCCTCGTCTTCGCCGGGCAGGCCACCACGTACGCCCAGCTCGCCGACCGGGTGAACCGGCTCGCCGGCCGGTTGCGCGAGGCCGGTGTGCGGCCCGGCGACCGGGTCGCCTACCTCGGCCCCAACCACCCCGCCTTCGTGGAGACGATGTTCGCCACCTACGCGGCCGGCGGCATCTTCGTCCCGCTGAACTTCCGGCTCGCCGCGCCGGAGATCGACTACATGCTCGACCACAGCGGCGCGCGGCTGCTCGTCCACGCTCCCGAGTGCGCGCCGGCGGTCCAGGCCAGCAAGCGCGTGCCGGCACTCACCGCGGTCCCGCTCGGCGAGTACGAGGCCTGGCTCGCCGGTGGTGCCGGCACCCCGCTCGACGTCGCGGTGGCTCCGGACGACCCGGCCTGCATCCTCTACACCTCCGGCACCACCGGGCGGCCCAAGGGCGCCGTGCTCACCCACGCCAACGTCGTCTGGAACACCTACAACCTGCTCGTCGGCGTGGACGTCGCCGGCGACGACGTGACCCTGGTCAGCGCGCCGCTGTTCCACGTCGCCGCGCTGCACCAGTGCCTGCTGCCGACGATCCTCAAGGGCGGCTGCACCGTCATCATGCCGGCCTGGGACGTCGACGACTGCTACCAGCTGATCGCCCGCTACCGGATCACCTGGATGTTCGGCGTACCCGCCATGTACGCCGCGCTGGCCGCCTCCCCGCGCTGGCCGTCCGCCGATCTCAGCTCGATCCGCCGGCTCCTGGTCGGCGGCGCGGCCGTCCCGGAGGCGCTGATCCGCACGTTCCAGGACCGGGATCTCGCGTTCTGCCAGGGCTACGGCATGACCGAGACCGCGCCCGGCGCCACGTTCCTGGAGGCCCCGGAGGCGGCGGGCCACCCCGGTTCGGCCGGCGCACCGGTCTTCTTCACCGACGTCCGGTGCGTGCGCCCCGATCTCAGCGACGCCGGCCCGGGCGAGCCCGGTGAGGTCGTGGTCCGCGGCCCCAACGTCACGCCCGGCTACTGGAACGATCCGCAGGCCACCAGCGCCACGTTCGCCGGCGACTGGTTCCGGTCCGGCGACATCGCGATCGTCGACGAACGCGGCCAGTTCCACATCGTCGACCGGCTCAAGGACATGTACATCACCGGCGGCGAGAACGTCTACCCGGCCGAGGTCGAGGCGGCGCTCTTCGAGCATCCGGCGGTGGCCGAGGCCGCGGTGGTGGGCGTACCCGATCCGGCCTGGGGTGAGACCGGCCGGGCTTTCCTGGTGCCGGCGCCGGGTCACCGGGTGGACGCGGAGGAGATCCGCGCGTTCCTGGCCGGCCGCCTCGCCCGCTACAAGGTGCCCCGCTACGTCGACGTGGTGGACGCCCTGCCCCGGACCGGTTCCAACAAGGTCCGCAAGGCGTCGCTGCGCGCCGTTCCGTTGCGCCGCTGACCGGCCGCGGGGTGCTATCCGGGTAAGAGGTAGCGCAGCAGCAGCCGGGTCCCGCCGGTGGCGCCCGCGGCGATGTCCACGCTGGTGCAGTTCTCGTTGATCAGCCACAGTCCCCGTCCGCCGGGCGACCCCGGGCCGGACGGGCGGAACGGTGGCCGTACGTCGTCCGGCAGACCGGGACCGTCGTCGCTGATCTCGCACCACAGGCTGTCCCCGTGACGCCACAGCCACAGCCGACCAGCGGCGCCGCCGTGCACGACCGCGTTGGCCGCCGCCTCGTGTACCGACAGCAGGAACCGGTACAACGCGAGGTTGCGCAGGCCCGCCGCGGCCAGCCGGCCGCGCACCAGGGCACGCAGCGAGGCCAGGCCGGCCCGGTCGAACGCCCGGACCAGCAGGACCGGATCGGCCGGCCCGGCGGTGCGCGCCGGGCCGGTGACGTGGTCGCCGCCGACGATCGCCGCGGCCGTCTCGCGCAGCGTGCGGCCGGTGCGGGCGCTGTGGCGGTGCAGTTCGTCCAGGGCGGCGTCGGCGTCGATCCGGAGTCGCTCGGCCAGCACCCCGCCGGCCCGCTCGACCAGGACCCGGGTGGCGGTGACATGCTCCAGCTGTTCGGCGAGCACCCGCCGGTGGACGTCGCCGCGGTGCTGCAGCAGGCCCACCGTGGTGACGTTGGCGAGTGCCTGCGCCAGGCGCGCGTCACCGGCGCCGAGCGGCCCGGCCCGGTCCCGGAACAGGTCCAGCACGCCGATCACCTGCCCGCGCAGGCGCATCGGAAACGAGTGCACCGACCGGAAGCCGCCGGCCCGGGCGCGCCGGCTGAACCGCGGCCACCGCGCGTCGTGCTCGGCCAGGTCGGCCGACACCGGCGCACCGGTCGCGAAGCACAGCACACCCGGCGCGGCGCCGAGGCCGGACAGTTCCCGCAGCCGGGTGTACTCCGACGAGGCCGCCACCAGCCGCAGTTTTCCGCGCGCGTCGGCCACCAGGACGCCGGCCACCCGCACGTCCAGCAGTTGCGCACACCGGCCGGTGAGCAGGCGCAGGAACTCCCCCACGTCGAGGTCGACGACCAGCGTGTCGGACAGGTCCACCAGCGCCTCGGTGACCTCCTGCTGACGGGACCTGCTCATTCCGCCCTCACCTGCCATCGACCGAGCCAGCGTCACCGGTGTGTGGTGGACCACCATCGAGCGTACGCCCGCGGCGCCAGGGTCACCCTCCCGTGTCCGGGGCTCTCCACCGCGCCGGGATCACGACTCCCGCAGACCGTTCGGCGGGGTTTCGCATCGATCAATCAATGCCGGACAATCGGTCCGCGGCCGAGCAGGCGGGGGCGGCGGCGGCCGGGAGCCGTCCGGCGACGACTCGCCGTACCTCGGGCTGTCCACCTTCGACACCGGCGACGCCGACCGCTTCTTCGGCCGCGCGGACCTGGTGGCCGAGTTGACCGGGAGGCTGGACACCGCCCCGCTGCCGGCCGTGTTCGGCGCGTCCGGCAGCGGCAAGTCGTCGCTGCTGCGGGCCGGGCTGCTGCCCACCCTGGACCCGCCCACCGTGCTGTTCACCCCCGGCGCGGAACCGGTGCAGGAACTCGCCGCCGCGCTGGCCCGGGCGACCGGCGGTGCGGCCGCCGACCTGTACGCCACGCTCCGCGCCGATCCGGCCGCGATCGGGCCGGTGATACGGCAGGCGGCCGACGGGCACCGTCTGGTGCTGGTCATCGACCAGTTCGAGGAGGTGTTCACGCTCTGCCGCGACGAGCGGACCCGGACCCGGTTCCTGGACTGCCTGCTCGCGGTCGCCAAGGGCTGCGCCGGCCGGGCCCGGGTGGTGCCGGGTGTGCGGGCCGACTTCTACGCGCACTGCGCGCGGCACGCCGGGCTGGTCGCCGCGCTGCGTGACCGGCAGGTGCTGGTCGGCCCGATGGACGAGGCGGGCCTGCGCGCGGTGATCGCCGAGCCGGCCCGGCTGGCCGGCTGCCGGGTCGAACCGGCGTCAGCGCGGCAGCGGGGGCAGCGCCGGGCGGTCCAGCCAGGCCGCGAACAGGTCGTCCAGCGGCTCCCGGGCGTAGTGCTGGGCGTGCGCGCGGAACTGCTCGGTCGTCACGGTCGCGTGCCGGTGCTCGGCGACCCAGGCCCGCAGCAACGCGAAGAACGCCTCGTCGCCGACCCGCTTCCGGAGCGCGTGCACGGTGAGCGCGCCGCGCTTGTAGACCAGCGGATCGAACATCCGGTCGACACCCGGGTCCGCGACGACGACGTCGCGCGGGCGGGCCGCGACCCGGGCGTACCACTGCGCCGCCAGGGCGTCCGCCGGCAGGTCGCCGCAGACGCCGGACCACAACCATTCGGCGTACGTGGCGAAGCCCTCGTTGAGCCAGATGTGCCGCCAGTCGGCCACCGTGAGGCTGTTGCCGAACCACTGATGGGCCAGTTCGTGCACGACCAGCCGCTCGTGGGTGCGCCGCCCGTCCACGTGGTTGCGCCCGAAGACCGCCATGCCCTGCGCCTCGACCGGGTCGTCGAGGTCGTCGTCCGTGACCACCACGACGTACTCGCGGAACGGGTACGTCCCGAACAACCGCTGCAGCGCCGCCATGATCTCGCCGTGCCGGCCGAAGTCGTGGGCGACGTGGCGGCGCAGGGCGGGCGGGACCGCGGCGCGCTGCACCACGCCGCCCACCGCCAGGTCCACCATCTCGTACCGTCCGATCTGGACACTCATCAGGTACGGCGAGGTCGGCTCGTGCCGCTCGTACAACCAGGTGCTGGTGCCCGCCCGGCGGTGCCGGGACACCGGATCGCCGGTGACCAGGACGGCGTACGGCGAGGCGGTGGTGACCGCCACCCGGAAGGTGGCCTTGGCGCCGGGCTGGTCGTCGCACGGGAACCAGGACGGTGAACCGTTCGGCTGGCTGGCCACCAGCACCCCGTCGGTGAGTTCGTCCCAGCCCAGGTCGCCCCACCGGCCGGAGACCGGCACCGGTTTGCCGGCGTACCGGATCTCCACCCGGAAGGTGTCCCCGTCGCCGATCGGCCGCTCCGGCCGGATCTGCAGCTTGTCCGGCCGGTGGGCGTACTTCGCCGGGCGGCCGTCCACCCGGACGTCCTGGACCCGCA
This sequence comes from Jidongwangia harbinensis, assembly GCF_020216025.1. GTDB lineage: Bacteria > Actinomycetota > Actinomycetes > Mycobacteriales > Micromonosporaceae > Actinoplanes > Actinoplanes harbinensis. The sequence continues at coordinate 21,237 of NZ_JAIWNC010000001.1, forward strand.
GGCGGCCGAGGTCGAGGGTGAACCGGGACAACGGCTGGACCGCCACCGCGGTGAGCACGGCCCGGCCGGCGAGCCGGTTCGACACCACCCGGTAGTCCAGGTCGAGGTCGTAGTGCAGCACCTGGTATCCCCCGTTGCCGTGCTCGGGGAGGTACGAGTCGGTGGAGCGGTCCGCACCGGGCGTGGCACCGCCGAAGCCCGGCGCCCGGGGGGTCATGCCCGGCGCGCGGCCGGCGCCGGCCAGGTGGCGATCGGGTTGCCGAGCCAGCGGCCGTCGGCCGGCACGGCGTCGCCGCGGGTCACCAGCGAACCGGGGCCGACCGTGGTCCGGGCACCGATGCTCGCCCCGGGCAGCACGATGCCGTGCGGGCCGAGTGTCGCCCCGGCGCCCAGTGTCACGTCGTCCATGCTCATCACCCGATCATGGAACAGGTGAGTCTGCACGACACAGCCGCGATTCACCGTGGCGCCGTCGCCCAGGCGTACCAGGTCGTACTCGGGCAGCCAGTACGTCTCCAGCCAGACGCCCCGGCCGATCCGCGCGCCGAGCGTGCGCAGCCACGCCGCGAGCAGCGGCGTGCCGGTCGCGAACCGGACCAGCCACGGCGCCGCGAGCACCTCGACGAACGTGTCGGCCAGCTCGTTGCGCCACACGAAGGACGTCCACAGCGCCCGCTCGGCGACCCGGAACCGGCCGACCAGCAGCCACTTCGCGGCCGTCGCGGTCGCCGCGGCGATCAGCGCCGCGGCCAGCAGCACGGGCCCGGCGACGAGCGCCGACACCCACCACCCGGCGGCCTGCCCCACCGTGGCGAGCACGACCAGGACGCCGGTCGCCAGGGCGCCCGCGCACATCACCGGGACGATCCGGCACAGCTCGATCGCGGCCCGGGCCAGCTTCAGCCGCCGCGGCGGGTCGAACGTGCGACTGGTGTCCGCCGCCTCGACGGTACGGCGCAGCGGCATCGGCGGCGCGCCGAGCCAGGAGGATCCCTTCTTCGCCTTGCGCGGCGCCGACGACAACACGCCCACCAGGCCGCGCTTGGGCACCGAACGACCGGGCGCCGCCATCCCGGAGTTGCCGAGGAACGCCTGCTTGCCGATCCGGGCCGGGGCGACCCGCAGCCACCCGTGGCTCAGCTCGTACGTGGCGACCATGGTGTCGTCGGCCAGGAACGCCCCGTCCGCGATCGTGGTCATCGCCGGGAGCGCCAGCACCGTGGACGCCTCCACCCCGCGCCCCACCTTCGCGCCGAGCAGCCGCAGCCACACCGGCGTGAACAGGCTGGCGTAGAGCGGGAACAACCCGACCCGGGCCATCCCCATCAGTTTCTCGGTGGCCCACACCTGCCACGCCACCCGGCCCTGCACGGGGTGGTAGCCGGCGCGCAGCCCGATGCTGAGCGCCCGGACCGTCACCAGCACGATCAGCGCGTAGCTCAGCACGTAGGCGACGGTCGCCACCGCGACCGCGGCCAGCACCGCACCGAGGGCCGGCCGGACGGTGAGCGTCCAGCCGAGCAGCGCGAGCGCGGGCACGGCGGCCACGACCGGCACCAGGCCGAGGAGCTGCGCGGTCAGGCCGTACCCGATGGCCCAGAAGCGGGACCGGAAGCGCGACCGCACCGGGCGCTGCGCGGGCCAGCCGGCCGGGTCCTTGGCCGCGGGCGCGGCGGGTGCGCCGGCCCAGCGCTGGTTCGCCGGTACCGCGCCGGCCACGGTCGAGCCGGCGCCGATCCGGGCGCCCTTGCCGACCCGGGCGCCCGGCATCAGCGTGCTGCGGGACCCGACCCGGGCGCCGGCGCCCACCCGGACCTTGCCGATGCGGACGACGTCCCCGTCCACCCAGTGGCCGGCCAGGTCGACCTCCGGCTCGATCGCCGCGCCCCGGCCGAGCTTCAGCAGGCCGGTGACCGGCGGTGCGGAGTGCAGGTCGACGTCCGGGCCGATCTGCGCGCCGAGCGCCTTCGCGTAGGTGATCAGCCAGGAGGCGCCGGCCACGCTGGTGGCGCCGGACAGTTCGGCGATCCGCTCGGCCGCCCAGAGCCGCACGTGCACGCTGCCGCCGCGCGGGTAGCTGCCCGGGCGTACGCCGCGCAGCAACGCCCGTGCCGCGCCGGCCGCCACGGCGATCCGGCCGAGCGGGCTGAACAGCAGCACCCAGCCCAGCGCCACCCACCACCAGGACGCCGCCGGCACCCGGGGTGCCGGGGCGACCAGCGCGAGGACGTTGCCCAGCGCGGCCAGGACGGTCAGCCAGCGCAACCCGACCAGCGCCAGCATCGGCACGGTCAGCACGGCCTGGACCAGCCCGGCGCGCCGCGGCGCCGGCCGGACCTCCCGGCGGGTCGTGGCCGCGGTGCCGAGCGTGTCCAGCACCGCGGCGAGCCCGGACAGCCGCGGGTGCAGATAGATGTCGGCCACCGAGACCTGCGGGTACCGGCGGCGGATCCAGGCCACCAGCTGCGCCGCGTTCAGGCTGCCGCCGCCGTGGTGGAAGAAGTCCGCGTCCGCGTCGGCGGGACGGACGCCGAGGATCTCCGCCCAGCCGCCGGCCAGCCACGCCTCGGTGGCGGTCAGCTGGTCCGCCGCGTCCTCGGCGGTGGGCAGCGGCCAGGGCAGCGCGGCCCGGTCCACCTTGCCGGACGTCCGGGTGGGCAGCGCGTCCACCACGGCCAGCAGCGGCACGAGCGCGGCCGGCAGCTGCTCGCGGATCCGCAGCGCCGCCGTCGCCGCGTCGAACGCGGTCCCCTCGCGCGGCACCAGGTAGCCCACCAGCAGCTGATTGCCGGCGGCGGTCCGCTGCACCGCGGCGGCCGCACCGGCGACCCCCGGCAGCGCCTGCAGCGCGGCGTCGACCTCACCCAGCTCGATCCGGCGGCCACCGAGCTTCACCTGCTCGTCGGCGCGGCCGAGGAACAGCAGGCCCTCCGGCTCCGCCCGGACGACGTCGCCGCTCCGGTACGCCCGCGACCAGCCGAGCGCGGGCAGCGGCGCGAACTTCTCGGCGTCCTTGGCCGGGTCCAGGTAGCGGGCGAGCCCCACCCCGCCGATCACCAGTTCGCCGGTGTCGCCCATCGCAACCGGGTCGCCGGACCGGTCGACCACCGCGAGGTCCCACCCGGCCAGCGGCAGCCCGATGCGGACCGGCCCGTCGCCGGTCATCCGCGCCGCGCAGGCCACCACGGTCGCCTCGGTGGGGCCGTACGTGTTCCACACCTCGCGGCCCTCGACCGCCAGGCGCTGGGCCAGCTCCGGCGGGCAGGCCTCCCCGCCGAAGATCAGCAGCCGGACGTCCTCCAGGGCCTCGTCCGGCCACAGCGCCGCGAGCGTGGGCACGGTGGACACCACGGAGATGCGCTGCTCGGCCAGCCACGGGCCGAGGTCGACGCCGCTGCGGACCAGGGAGCGCGCGGCCGGCACCAGGCAGGCGCCGTGCCGCCACGCCAGCCACATCTCCTCGCAGGACGCGTCGAAGGCCACCGACAGACCGGCCAGGACCCGGTCCCGCGGGCCGATCGCGTCGCTGGCCTCACCGGCGAGGAACAGCTGCGCCTCGGCGTCGACGAACGCCGCCGCGGCGCCGTGGCTGACCGCGACCCCCTTCGGGGTGCCGGTCGAGCCGGAGGTGAAGATGATCCAGGCGTCGTCCGCCGGGCCGGGGCGGGCGGTCCGGCCCCCGGGGGTACGCCGCGGCGTGAACGCCAGCCCGTCCCCGAGCACCGCACAGACGCCCGCCTCGGCGAAGACCAGTTCGGCGCGTTCCTCCGGATCGTCCGCGTCGACCGGCACGTAGGCCGCACCGGCCGCGAGCACGCCGAGGATCGCCAGGTACAGGTCGGTCGTACCGGAGGAGATCCGGACGCCCACCCGGTCGCCCACGCCGATCCCGTACCCGGCCAGCGAGACGCGCACGGCCTCCACCTCGTCGGCCAGTTCGCGGTAGGTCAGCGCCGCGGTGCCGTTGTCGAGGGCGCGGGCACCCGGGTGGGCGTGCACGGTCGCGTCGAGGATGTCGACCAGCGTGCGGCGCACCGGTGCCGCGGAGGACCGGAACAACGCCGGGGCCGCCGGTGCGGTGACCAACGGCGGCAGTGCCACCGGTTGCCGTACGGTCGTCGTCACGGTCACCGGGCGTGCACCATCTTCACCTCACGGGTCAGCGTCTACCAGGCGTGCGGTATGCGGTCCCGCCCGGGGCAGCCCTCAACGCTACGTGGTATTACCGCCACGTGTCGGGGAAGTGGCGCATTCGTGTCCATCGCCACACCGGCCCCGCTTCGGAATCCGGCCGGTGTGACCCGGCTGGACGAGCCGGTCAACGCCGTGGCGATGGTGTCCGGGCGGGTCTGCATGATGGCGCGGTGGCCGCCGAGCAACCATCGGACGGCGGGCGTGCCGGCCGGTGTGGCGGCGCGCGGCGGCGGGTAAGGAACTGCCATGCAGACAAACCTGGTGCGGCCCCGTCACGGCAAGATGATCGCCGGTGTGTGCGCCGGCCTGGCCGACCGTTTCGGCCTGTCCCGCGGGCTGGTCCGGGTGGGGTTCGTGCTGTTCGGGCTCTTCGGCGTCGGGGAACTCGTGTACCTCGTCCTGTGGGTCCTGATCCCGCGCTCGGACCGCTGACCCGCACACCGCCCGTCACGCCACCGCGCGCCGCCGGGCGCGGCGGATCTCCTCTTCGGCGACGTCCCGCCCGGCCCAGGCGTCCCCCTCGACCTCGACACTCTTGCCCGGTTCGAGTGCCTTGTAGATCAGGAAGAAGTGCTGGATCTCCAGACGGTAGAAGTGGTCCAGGTCGCCGATGTCGAGCAGATGGGTCAGCCGCGGATCACCGGCCGGCACGCACATCACCTTCGGCGTCGGCCCCTGCTCGTCGTGCATCCGGAACACGCCGAAGGCCCGGCACCGGATGAGACAGCCGGGAAACGTCGGCTCCCGGACCAGCACGAGCGCGTCCAGGGCGTCGATGTCGGAACCCGAGGTGTCGTCGATGAAGCCGTAGTCGGCCGGGTACCGGGTCGCGGTGAACAACGTGCGGTCCAGCCTGATCCGGCCGGTCGGCCGGTCGACGACGTACTTGTTGGACGAACCCCTGGGAATCTCGATCGTGACGTCGAATTCCACGACTGCCCTGCCCTTCGACGGTGCGAGCAGCTTGACCGTACGCGCACCACGGCCAAGGTCGCGAGTGTGCGAGGACGGCGATGAACGGATCCGTGCAGTTCCGGTGTAAAGCCCCTGGTCCAATGGCGAGCCGGGAGGGAGATGCCCATGTCGCGGCAACCTCGGCCGATCTCCATCTGCGGCTGATCGGGCCCTTCGCGGTCTGTCGCCGGGGCTCCGTCAAGCCGCCCGCACCACCTCCGAGAGGGGCGCAGACGGCCGGAGGGTCCGCGATGGCCGGTTCCGCGCCGCAGATCCCGAACAGGCGGACCAGGCCCGCCTTCGTGTTCTGCAGCGCCGTGAACGTCTGACCGACCGTCCACACCGGTCCGAACAGGCCGGGCGGGAACAGCAGGAAGCTGACCAGCGTGCCGGGCGGGATCCGGTCGTTCATGGCCGGCCAGCCGCCGACGGTGGGGACGCCGACGTAGCCCGCGGAGGCCAGCGCCCCCGCGGTCGGCAGGATCACGGCGGTGACCACCCAACGGCGCATCCCGGCCGCGAAGAGCCGCCCGGCGGCGCTCTCCAGCCGGTGCTGTTCCCGTCGCGTTGCAGCCGCCCGCCCGGGCACTGGGGCACAAGGTTTCCGGTCGTCCCACAGGTTCAGCGGCCGAGCGAAGCCAGCGTCGCGCGCGCGATCGGGGCGTGCCGGGTGGAGAAGTACGGGTTGAGCCGCAACGCCGTCTCCAGCTCCGCGCGTGCGTCCGCCGTCCGCCGCAGGTCGGCGAGGATCATGCCGCGGTGGTAGTGGGCCAGCGCACTGCGGGTACCCAGCTTGAGGGCCTGGTCGGCGTGGCGCAGCGCCTCCGCCGGCCGGCCCGCGGCACGGAGCGCCCAGCCCATCGCGTCCGCGCCGGCGATGCCGGGCTGGCGGGTGTAGAGCCGGCGCGCGGCGTCCAGCGCCGCCGGGTCCCGGTGGTCCGCGGCGAACAGCACCGGGTCGGCCTCCGGCGGGTGACCGGTGGCGGCCTCCGCGGCCCAGGCCGCCCGGGCCCGCGCGTGTTCCGCCGCCCCCGCCACCGGATCGCCGCCCGCGGTGAGCAGGTCGCCCAGCTCGGCGACGTACGCCGGCTCCGGCACCGCGGTCAGGACGGCACGGAACTCGGCGATGGCCGCCCCGGTGTCGCCGCGCGCCGCGCGTACCCGGGCCAGACCGGTCCGCAGCGGCGGGTCGCCGGGCAGCAGCCGCAGCCCCTCGGTGAAGTGGGTGGCGGCGGTGCCCAGGTCACCGGTCCCGAACGCCAGCTCGCCCAGGTGCCGGCGCGCGAACGCGCGGTCCGCCGGTTCGGCGGCGGCGTCCAGGGCCCGGCGCATCGCGTCCGTCGCGCGGCCGACGTCGCCGCGCAGTTCCCAGGTGTACGACGCCCGGGCGTACGAGGCGGCGTCCGGCCGCAGGTCCACCATCCGCTGGACCGTCCGGAACGCCTCGTCGTAGCGGCCCAGCTCGGTCAGGGCGTCGGCGACGACGCCCAGCGCGGCCGCCCGGTACGGGTCCACCGCGAGCGCGGCCCGGCCGTGCCGGAGCGCGGCCGGGAAGTCGTGCCGGGCGGCGGCGAGCGCGCCGAGGCCGGCCAGGGCGACGGCGTTGTCGTTCCGGCGGATCTCCAGCGACCGGCCGAGCGCCTGCTCGGCACGGGGATAGTCGGCCTGGTCCCCGGTGACCCGGGCCCGTTGCACGTACGCCAGGCCCAGTTCCGCCCAGGTGTTCCAGTCGCCGGGCAGGCGCTGGAGCCGGCGTTGCGCGGCGGCGATCGGGTCGGTGTCGCGGGCGGTGTCCCGGCTCACCGGCGCCCGGTCCCGCCACGGTGCGAGCAGCGCGCCGGCCGTCACCACGAGGGCGATTCCGAGGACGGGGACAACGAGGAGCATGGTCACGCGGCGCATGGGCGCCTCCTTGGTCGGCGGGTGTCGTCGATGAGGGGATTCGCACCCGGCCGCCGCCCGGATGACGCGCAGTCGCCAAGCCGACTCCTTTCATCCGCCCGGTGCACCGCCTGCGAACGACCTCCGACAGCCACCGTGGCCCGCTGATGGGCCGCACCGGCTCCGTGGAGGAGGACCACATGCTCCATCGCCCAAGCCGCAGACCGGCGTCCGGCGCCGTCGCGGCCCTCGCCGCCGCGGCCTGCCTGGCCGCGCTGGCGCCGGCCGTGTCGCAGGCGTCCAGCCACCGGGAGGCCCCGCTGGTCGCCGGCGAACCGCAACTGGACAACACCGATGTGTACGCGTTCGTCAGCCCGGACGCCCCGGACACCGTCACGATGATCGCCAACTGGGTGCCGTTCGAGGAGCCCAACGGGGGGCCGAACTTCTACCCGTTCGCCACCGACGCGGCGTACGACATCAACATCGACAACGACGGCGACGCCCGGGCCGACCTGATCTACCGGTGGACGTTCACCGACACCTACCGCAACCGGAACACGTTCCTCTACAACACCGGCGTGGTGACCTCGCTGGACGACCCGGACCTGAACTACCGGCAGACCTACCGGCTGGAGGCGGTCACCGCGTCCGGCAGCACCGTCCTGGTGAACAACGGCCGGGTCGCGCCGTCCCGGGTGGGCCGGGCGTCGATGCCGAACTACGGCGCGCTCGCCGACGCGGCGATCACCGCGCTGCCGGGCGGCGGCCGCACGTTCGCCGGCCAGGCGGACGACCCGTTCTTCCTCGACCTGCGGATCTTCGACCTGCTGTACGGCGGGGACTTCTCCGAGGTCGGACAGGACACGGTGCGCGGCTACAACACGAACACGCTCGCCATCCAGGTGCCCCGGAACGCGCTGGCGCTGCGCGGCGACGCGGCCCGCAACCCGGTCGTCGGCATCTGGTCCACCACCTCGCGGCAGCGCGTCGAGGTGGTCGACACGCAGAACAACCGCGAGCGGTACGGCGGCTGGCAGCAGGTGTCCCGGCTCGGCATGCCGCTGGTGAACGAGGTGGTCATCCCGGTCGGCCGCAAGGACGAGTTCAACGCGACCGCCCCGCGCAACGACTCCCGGTTCCTGCCGTTCGTGACCAGTCCCGAGGTGCCGCGCCTGATCGAGGGCATCTACCGGATTCCGGCGCCGGCCACGCCCCGCCAGGACCTCGTCGAGGTGTTCCTCACCGGTCTGTGCCGGGCCTGCGGGCCGGTCGCGGTGGACCTGAACTCGCAGCGGCTCAACCGGGACGCCGACCCGGCCCGGTTCGTGCCCAGCGAGCAGTTGCGGCTCAACATGTCGGTGCCGCCGTCGGCCACCCCGAACCGGCTGGGCGTGCTCGGTGGCGACAACGCCGGGTTCCCGAACGGGCGCCGGCTGGCCGACGACGTCACCGACGTCACCCTGCGGGTGGCCGAAGGCGTGCTGCTGCCAAACCATCCGGCGGCGGTCGACGGGCTCGGCGACGCGGTGGACGGCAACGCGGTGCCGTTCCGCACGACGTTCCCGTACGTCGCGCTGCCGAACGTGATCGCGGTGAACCAGAACTGACCGGACGACCCGGGGCGCCGCACGGCGGCGCCCCGGAAGGGAGCCCATCGTGAAGCGTCCCATCCTCGTGGCGGTCGCCCTGACCGCGGCGGCCGTCCTGATCGGAACGGCCGCGCTGATCGTCCGCCGCAGTGCGCCGCCTGCGCCGCGGCTCGTCCTGCCGGCGGTGGACCAGTTTCGGCCGGGTGCCTGCCGGGACGCCGCCGAGTCGGTACGTTCGCTGGCCCGGCTCACCCACCGCGGCGACGTCGCGGCGCTGTCCGCGGCCGACCGCACCGAACTGCGCCGGGTGCAGGACCGGCTCGTCACGCTCCGGCCGGCCGCCGCTCCGGGCGTGCGCGAGCCGATGGACGCCGTCGTCCTCGCCATCGGCCAGCTGCGCCTGCGGCTGGACAGCCGGACCGCCGAACCGCGCTACCTGGACGACGTCGCGGCGTCGACGGACCGGCTGGAGAAGATGTGCGTCGGCGCCCGGTGACACGGCCGGCCGGCCGGGCCTAAGGTGAGGGCCAGGTAGGGGTGAGCGCCTTGTTGCAGCAGCGTTCCACCGGTGCGGCCCGCGACGACGCGAGGCTGCGCGACCGGCTCGTGTTCGGCGACGAGACCGCCTTCATCGATCTGTACGAGCGGTTCAGTTCCCTGGTGTACACGATCGCCGCGCGGGTGACCCGGGACCGCCGGGCCGCGGAGGACGTCACCCAGGAGGTGTTCCTGGCGGTGTGGCAGCGTCCGCTCGCCTTCGACCCCGCCAAGGGCAGCCTGCGCGGCTGGGTCGCGATGATGGCGCACCGTCGCGCGGTCGACCTGGTACGCCGGGAGGAGGCCCATCGCCGCACCACCCTGGACGGACGGTTGCACGCCGAGCCCCTCGGCCACGGTGATCCGGTCGGCGACCAGGTGTCCGACGCCGACGCGGCCGAGCGGCTCGGCACCGCGTTACGGGCCCTGCCCGAGCACCTGAGCCGGGCGGTCACCCTGGCGTACCTGGAGGGCCGCACCTACCGTGAGGTCGCGGTCGAACTGGGCGTACCCGAGGGCACCGCCAAGTCCCGGCTGCGCGAAGGGCTGCGGCGGCTGGCCGTGGCGCTGCAGAGCATCCACGCTCAGGACGGGGAGGGACCGTGACCGGCACGCAGAGCCACTCGACGGTCGTCGGTCTCATCGCGGCGTGGGCGCTGGACGCCTGCTCGCCCGCGGAGCGGGACCTCGTCGAGGCGCACCTGGGCGGGTGCCCGGCCTGTGCGCGGGAGGCCGGCGAACTGCGGGAGGCCGCCGCCGATCTCGGTGGCGCGTACCTGCGCCCGCCGCCCGGTCGGCTCGCCGGGTTGCGCGCGGCCGCCGCCGGCCGGCGCCCCCCGGCGACCGCGGTCCCCGGGTACGCGGCCCCGTACGCCGCCCAGGTCGCGGCACTGGACCTGCTGCTGTCCGGCCTGGAGCCCCGGGACTGGCCGCGGATCGCCGCGTACGGCGAGCTGAGCGTGCGTGACCTGGTGGTGCATCTGGCCGCCAGCGACGGGCTGGTCGCCGCCGGGCTCGGGTTGACCGTCCGGCCGCCGGCGGTGCCGGGCGAGACGCTCGCCGCGCGTACCGCGGCCGTGCTGCATGCCGAGCGCGGGTGGCCGGTCGACCGGGTCCGGCAGTCCTGGCGGGCCCAGGCCGACGCGCTGTGCCACGCGCTGGTGGGGCAGGCCGCGCCCGGCACCGTCACGGTGACCTTGGACCGGCCCGTCCCCTTGGTGGACGCGCTGACGGCCCGGGCCTTCGAGACCTGGATCCACGGCGAGGACATCGCCGCCGCGGCCGGGCGCCGGCCCCTTCCGCCGCTCCCCGAGCACCTCCACCCCATGGCCGACCTGGCCGCCCGGATACTCCCCCACGTCCTGTTCCGGCACGTCCCGCCGCCGCACGACCGGTCCGTGCGGCTGCACCTCACCGGCGACGGCGGCGGCTCGTGGACCGTGCCGCTCCGCGCGACGGTGCCCGGCCGGGGCCGGCCGGCCGCGGTGATCTCCGTCGACGTCGTCGAGTTCTGCCGCCTGGCCGGCGACCGGCGCGATCCGGCACGGGTGCCGGTCGAGGTCCGCGGCGACACCGCCGTGGCACGACAGTTCCTGGCGGCGGTGCCCGCCATGGCCGTCGTTCCGTGACGCGGACGGCCACACCGGTCAGGAGGCGGTGGCGGTCCGCGCGTGCGGTGCACCGGTTCAGTCCGCCCGCAGCGAGGTGAAGAACCGCCTCAGCTCGGCGGCGAGCAGATCCGGCTCCTCCAGCGGCATGAAATGCCCGCCCCGGCCGGGTTCGCTCCAGTGCCGGACATCGGTGCAGGCGCGCTCGGCCATCTCGCGGGGACGGCCGGCACACGCGGGTTCGGCGCTCACCGTGAACGCGGCCGGCACGGTGATGTCGGGTCGCGCGCTGTTGCGGCCGGCGTCGACGTACTGCCGGAACGACGAGCCGATGGCACCGCTGGTCCAGTACAGGGTGATGATCGTGAGCAGGGTGTCCCGGTCGAAACGGCTCTCCAGGTCACCGTGGTTGTCACTCCAGTCCCGGTACTTGTCGACGAGCCAGGCGGCCAGCCCGGCCGGAGAGTCGGTCAGCGCCGCGGCGATGGTGTCCGGCCGGGTCTCCATGATGGCGCTGTAGCCGCCGTCGGTCTCGTCGTACGCCGCCAGGGCATCCAGATGCGCCTGCTCGGCCACGGAGATCGGATGGCTGTCGAAGCGGGCCGGCAACGGTGGGTGGATCAGATGGATGCCGGTTACCTGCTCCGGGTACAGCGCGCCCAGCCAGCCGGTGACCACGCCGCCGACATCGCCGCCGAAGGCGCCGTACCGCGGACAGCCGAGCACCTCGGTCATCAACAGGTGCAGCGTCCGCGCCATCGACGCCCAGGTGAGTGGGCCCTCCGGCAGCTCCGAGTAGAGGAACCCGGGCAGCGAGGGCACCACCACGTCGAACGAGTCTGCCGGGTCGCTCCCGTATCTGGCAGGGTCGGTCAGGCGATCGGCCAGCGGCAGCATCTCCACGAAACTGCTGGGCCAGCCGTGGCTCAGCAGCAGCGGCAGCGGCGCCGGTGCGCCGGCCGGCCGCGTGCCGGGCAGGTGAAGGAAGTGCATGCGCCGGCCGCCGATCCGGACCTGGAATTGCGGCAGGGCGTTGAGTTCGGCCTCGCGGGCCCGCCAGTCGAACCTCTCGGCCCAGTAGGACACCAGGTCTCGCAGGTAGTCGGGGTCCACGCCGGCCTGCCACGGCCGGTCGCCGGTGCGGTCGGTGAAGCGGGTCCGGGCCAGCCGGGTCCGCAGGTCGTCGAGGACCTCGTCGGACACGTCGATGCGGAACGGGGAGACGGTCATTGTTCCTCCGATCAGGAGGACGCTCCCCGGTGCAGGATCAGCGGGCCGGGACGGCCGGGTGGAGCGCCCTGACGTGACATTGGACGTGCACCGGGCTCACCTCCCTTCTCGCTGAAGCGTCACATTACCCGCGGGCTGGTCCGGGTGGCGTTCGTGCTGTTCGGCCTCTTCGGCGTCGGGGAACTCGGGTACCTCGTCCTCTGGGTTCTCATTCCGCGCGCGGACCACTGACCCGGACACCGGCCGTCATCCCGGCAGGAACGTGGTGGGCCTCGTGACCTCCGCGGCGGCGGCCCTCGTGGCATCGGCGGCGGTGGCGCGGTGCCCGGGACGGCGGGTCAGGACCTGCGGGCCGGAAGCCGTGACGGCGACCGTGTGCTCGGAGTGGGCGGTGCGGGAGCCGTCGGCGGAGCGGATCGTCCAGCCGTCCGGGTCGAACATGATGCGGTCGGTGGAACGGCAGAACCAGGGCTCGATGGCGACGGTGAGGCCGGGATCGAGTCTCATGCCGCGGCGGGCGCGGCCCTGGTTGGGGATGTGCGGCGCCTCGTGCATGGTGCGGCCGATGCCGTGGCCGCCGAACTCGTCGTTGACGCGGTAGCCGTACGCGTGGGCGACCTCGCCGATCGCGGCGGAGATGTCGCCCAGCCGACCACCGGGCTGGGCGGCGGCGATGCCGGCCTCCAGCGCGACCTCGGTGGCCTCGATCAGCTTCTGGTCGGCCGGGTCGGGGGTGCCGACGATGACGGAGAGCGCGGAGTCGGCGACCCAGCCGTCGATGCCGACCGCCATGTCGATGCTGAGCAGGTCGCCGTCGCGCAGCGGGTAGTCGTGCGGCAGGCCGTGCAGCACGGCGTCGTTGACCGACAGGCACAGCACGTTGCGGAACGGGCCGCGGCCGAACGAGGGAGCGTAGTCCCAGTAGCAGGATTCCGCACCGCGCTCCTCGATCCGGCGGCGGGCGTGGCGCTCGATCTCCATCAGGTTGACGCCGACCGCGGCGACGCCGCTCAGCTCGGCGAGCAACTCGCCGACGAACTGCCCGGCGACCGCCATCCGGCCGATCTCCTCGGCGGACTTCAGCTCGATCACGACAGCCTCCCTCTCCGGTTGCGGTATTTTTATACCACGCAGGGCCGGAGGCGTTCGGCGGGTATCCTGCGGGCATGGTTCGCCAACCACTCACCGCCGAACAGATCGCCGCGGGGCAGCGCCTCGGGGCCGCCCTCCGGGTCGCCCGGGCCGGGCGCAGCCTCGGCGAGGTCGCGCTGGCGGCCGGCATCTCCCCCGAGACGCTGCGCAAGATCGAGGCGGGCCGGCTGCCCGCCCCGGCGTTCGGCACGGTGGTCTGCCTGAGCCAGGCCCTCGACGTCCCGCTCGGCGACCTGGCCGACGTGTGGCTGGCCGACATGCGCATCCGCCAGGCGTCCTGAGCACCGACCGCGAGCAGGTCCCACGGCCGCCGAGCCGGCACGCCCCGAGTCGGCCAATCCCGCGTCGCGCCCCGGCATTCGCCGTGGACACCGGCCTGACGGTGCACATGGTCTCGCCCCGGGTGACGATATGTGGCGTCGTCCTGACCCGGCGCCTTGTCCGGCACGCGACTTTCGCCCGGCACGCGGTTTTGCCCGATATGCCACCGCGCCTCGACGAGATCTTCGCGGGCGCGTGTGGTTTACCGGTGCGGTCGATGGCGCAAATCCCCACAACACGCACACACGGCCGACACGTGCCGAATTCCGGTGCGGTCGATGCCGCAAATCCCCACAACACGCACACACGGCCGACACGTGCCGAATTCCGGTGCGGTCGATGCCGCAAATCCCCACAACGCACACGCACGGCCGACACGTGCCGAATTCCGGTGCGGTCGATGCCGCAAATCCCCACAACGCACACGCACGGCCGACGCGTGCCGAATTCCGGTGCGGTCGATGCCGCAAGTCCCCACAACGCACACGCACGGCCGACGCGTGCCGAATTCCGGTGCGGTGGATGCCGCAAGTCCCCACAGCGGCGGGCGTCGGCGGATGGGTGGAGTTCGCCCGCGCCCGAACGGATAGTCAGGCGGCAGACGAAGCCGACAGTTCGGGCACTGGCGCGCCGGGGCAGGTGCCGGTTGGCGCCGCCGGAGCGGAAGCTCTTGCGGAGGGCCCGAGGTCGGGCTTCTCCGCATCGTGGTGACGTGCGGGCCGTTCCGTGAATGACGGTGCGCGATAAATCTTGGAGGCCGGCCCAGTTCTTGGCGCGCGCCGGCCCCTCTCTCTGGGGGCGTGGCGCCGCCAGTATCTGCCGACGCCTCCAAGACCTCGTCGGAACAAGGCGGCATTCCGGGCAAGTTGCGCGCCAGGTATCGGGAGCCGGGGACCGAGAGCCGGGCACCGGGCACCGGGCACCGGGCACCGGGAGCCCAGGCACCGGGAGCCCGGGCATCGGGAGCCCGGGCATCGGGAGCTGCCCATCGGCGCCGAGCCACCCGTCGGCGCGCACTTCACCAACCCCCGCCCCGCATACCGCCACGATTTCGTCCGCGTTTCGCCAGCGTTGATCGCCGATCCGGCACCGCTGTAACGTCGCTCACCGCGCCACCCGCGGACGGAGAACCGCGCCCTACCGATTTTCCACCTCGGTAACCCGGCGGACCGAGGAAAGCCGCCTCAGGCACCATTCCGCATCGTCCGGGAAATGTCGCCGAAGCAAATCCTGCATTCCATTCCGGCCTAAGGTTCGTGACCCGACGGAAATGTGGTGACCAGGACTCGCGCATCCCGAAGCGCTGCTGTTCCCTGATAGCGACGCCGATGTCACGACGCTCGATATCAACGTTTCCGGGAGCCTTCATGACGGCATCGTCCGCACCACCGGTCCGGGCCGGAGCCCGCCTGGCCTGGCGGCCGCTGCAGCGCTCGACGCGGGTCGCGATCATCGCGGCGCTCGCCGCCACCGTGTTCTACCAGCTGTTCCTGCTCAATCCCGCGTATCGGGGTCCCGGCTGGCTGTGGGTCACCATGCTGGCCGCCGAGGGGCTGACCGCGCTGCATCTGATCGGTACCTGGTGGACCATTCTGGCGCACGACGACCGGCCCGAGCCGGTGGACGCCACGGTCTGGCGCAATCGACTGCGGGCCGGCGCCGACGTGCCGTCCATCGACGTTTTCATCACCGCGTACGGCGAGGAACCCACGTTGGTCCGGCGCACGCTGCTCGCGGCCCGGGACATGGAGTTGCCGCACCGCACCTTTCTGCTCGACGACGGCGACAGCGACGAACTGCGCCGGATCGCCGACGACGCGGGGGTGGGTTATCTGCGGCGCCCGGGCGGCGCGCACGCCAAGGCCGGCAACGTCAATGCGGGGCTCGCCCGCACCGACGGCGAGTTCGTGGTGATCTTCGACGCCGACCATGTGCCCGAGCCCGGCTTCCTGCTCAGCATCCTGCCGCACTTCCACGACCCGGACGTGGCGTTCGTGCAGTCGCCGCAGTCGTACACGAACAACGTGAACCTGGTCGCCACCGGCTCCGGCGAGGCGCAGCGGATCTTCTACGAGCTGGTCTGCCCGGGCAAGAACCACTTCAACGCCGCGTTCTGCGTCGGCACGAACGTGATGTTCCGCCGGGTGGCGCTGGACAGCATCGGCGGCATCTGGACGGGCAGCAACTCCGAGGACATCTGGACGTCCATCGAGCTGCACAAGCGGGGCTGGAAGTCGATCTACGTGCCGCAGGTGCTGGCCCGGGGCCTGGCACCGCAGGACGTCCCGTCGTACCTGAAACAGCAGTTGCGCTGGGCCAGCGGGAGTTTCGAGGTACTGCTGCGCGGGCGGTTGTTCAAGCGCGGCATCGGCCTGACCATCGACCAGCGCCTGCAGTATCTCTTCTGCGGCACGCACTACCTGTTGTCCGTGGCGATGCTGACGTTCATGTTCTTCCCGGCGCTCTATCTGCTGTTCGCGCTGAGCCCGATCCGCGCCGACGGGGTCGCCTGGGCCACCCACTACCTGCCGTTCCAGGCGGCCGTGCTGCTGGTCACCTGGCTGCAGTCCGGCGGGTTCAAGCTGTCCGCGATCGTGGCCAGCATCGGCGCGGTGCCGGTGCATCTGCGGGCGCTCGGCGGCGTGCTGATCGGCCGGCCGGCGAAGTGGAAGGTCACCAACGCCGGTGGCCGCGCCGACCGGTCGTTGTGGGCGGTCATGCCCCTGGTCGCACTGCTGCTGCTGAACGTGACCGCGATCGTGGTGGGCGTCCTCGTGATGGCGGACCCGGCGCCGACCTGGCTGTCCGTCGGGTGGGCCGGCATGATCGTCCTGGTTCTCGGCCGGATGATCATCGAGTCGGTCACCGGCGGCCGGATCCGGCACCGCACCGCGGCCCCGGCCGCGCGGCCCGCGCACCTGTACCCGCCGATCGGCGGACGGCTCGACCCCCAGCCGCAGTCCGTTGCGGCCGCCGCCTGACCCAGGCCACCCCCCCGCCGAGAGAGGCACGACCATGACCACCACCATCGACGCCGCCATCGACCAGGACCAGAGCCCCACCGTGCCGGAGAGCCCCGGCGCCACACCCCCGCCGCCACCGCGCCACCGGCTGCGCCGGGCCCTGCGCGTCCTGCGTACCGTGGTGGTGGTGATGATCCTGACGGCCGCGGCCGTCACCGGCGGCACCTACGTGGTGCGGCAGCGCCTCGCCGAACGGACCATGGTGGACACCGGCACGGCCGTGCTGACCGCCCAGCCGATCACCGTGGGGTCCGCCGACGCCGCCGTGGTCACCCGGTTGCTGGCCACCGAGCGGATGAGCGTGACGGCCGGCGCGGTCCTGGCCACCATCACGCTGACCGCGGACGGCGACGGTCCCCGGGTGCAGAACCTGCGCGCCCCCGCCGCCGGCGTGGTCGCCGAGATCAACGTGGCACCGGGGCAGATCGCCCGGGCCGGTGAGCCGATCGTCACCCTGTACGACCCGGCCAAGCTCGCGTTCGAGGTGGACGTGCCGCTGGAGACGCTGCGCAAGCTGCGGCTCGGGATGACGGCCCAGGTGACCGGGCCGGGACTGCCCGGGCGGATCGAGACCACGCTGGAGAAGGTGGAGCCGAAGGTCGACAAGGGCCAGGCGGCGGCCGCCCCGGACCGGCTCACCGTGGTGCTGCGGCCCGACCCGGCCGCTCTGGCGACGGTGCGGACGTTGGTGCCGGGGCTGCGGTTCGCCGTGGTCGTGGACACCACCACGGCCGTCGGCGGCACCCCCGCGGTGAACAGCGCGTGAGTCGCCGGCGATCGGTCCTGACCGCGGTCGTGGCGCTCGCCGCGCTCGGCGCGTGCACGTCCGGGCCGGCCACCCCGCCGCCGGGTCCGGCCGCGGGGACCCGGTCCGGCCCGGTCGCGCAGGAGGCCGGGGGAACACGGTCCGGCCCGGTCGCGCAGGAGGCCGCGGCGACGCCGCTCGCCGTGCCCACGGTGACCGGCCGCGGCAGCATCGCCGGCACCCTGCCGGCCGGCTCGGCCCCGACGAAGGGCCCGGCCCAGGCCGGTGCCCTGGCCGGGCAGGCGGTGCCGACCAACCAGTGGTGGAGTTCCGCCCTGACCGGCCCCCGCACCCAGCCGATCTGGACCCATCCGCTCGCGGTGCACGCCGCCGCGGCCGGTCTGCAGGTCAGCGGCGCGAACGTGACCGCCTCGGCGAACGCCGTCATCACCCCGTTCCAGCCCGCTCTCACCGTCGGCGGCGCCACCGGGGCGGTCAGTGTGGCCGGCTACGGCGCCTTCCACGTCGTCCTGCGGGTCGGACTGGCCGGCGGCGGCTCGGTCGAGGCCACCCTGGTGCAGGGCAGCCCGGTGCTGTGGCTGCGCTTCCGGGGCGCCGTGCCCACCCTGACCGGCGCCTTCCGCGACGCCGGCAGCTCGGCCGGCCGGGCCCGGCTCGACATCGCGGGCGGGCGCTGGGACGTCCTCGGCGCCGGCCTGGCCCTGGCCGGGTCCACGGTCACCGGGACGGGTGAGCGGCTGGCCGTGGCCCGGGTCCCGGACGGCGCCGACCGGGCGAGCTGGGAACGCGCCAGCACGGGCGATCCGGTCGTGCAGACCACCGCCACGGCGGCGTACGACGCGACGGCCGGCACCGTCACCCAGACGCTCACCGCCCGGCGGGCCGGCGGGACCGGGGTGTGGGCCCTGCTGCCGCACCAACGGGCCGGGCTGGTCGCCGGACCGGCGCCGCTGACCGGCAGCTACCCGAATTCCCGGGGCCCGATGACGCTCGTGGCGGCCGCCGCGGTGCAGGTCCGGGTGCCGATGCCCGGGCTGCTCACGGCCGTGCCCACGGTGCCGCTGGGCGCGGCGGCGACCCGGGCCGTACACGCGGATCTGGAGCGCGACCTGGCCGACCCGCCCGGCGCCGGGGGCAGCTACTTCGGGCTCAAGGAGCTGGGCCGGCTGGCGACCGTCGCGGAGGTGGCGGCCGCCGCCGGCGCGGACGCGCCGCGCGGGACGGCGCTGGACCGGCTCCGCCCGCAGCTGGTCGACTGGCTGACCTACGGCGGCCCGTCCGACGGCCGGTACTTCGGTTACGACCGGACGTGGGGCGGGCTGATCGCGGTGCCGGCCGAGTTCGGTGCCCAGGACTACAACGACCACCACTTCCAGTACGGCTACCTGGTCCGCGCGGCCGCCGTGCTGGCGGCGGCCGATCCCGGGTTCGCCCGCGACTACGGCGACGTGGTCGACCTGATCGTCCGGGACTACGCCGGATCGCTCGCGATCGGCCCGCCGAGCGGGTTGCCGCCGTTCCGCGCCTTCAACGCGTACCTGGGCAGCTCCGCCGCCTCCGGGTTCGCGCCGTTCGCGGACGGCAACAACCAGGAGTCGTCCAGCGAGGCGGTGGCGGCCTGGGAGGCGGTGGTCCGCTGGGGCCTGGTGCGTGGCCGGCCGGAGATGACCGGGTACGGCGTCGCGCACTACGCGCTGGAGGCGGCGACGGCCCGGATGTACTGGCTCGGTGCCGGGGTGACCCGCCCGGCCGGGTACGCGCACACGGCCGCGGGCATCGTGTGGGACGCCAAGATCGACTTTGCCACCTGGTTCGACCCGAAGCCGGAGTCCGTGGTCGGCATCCAACTGCTGCCGTTGACCGCCGGGGCGTTCTACCGCGGGCCGGGGGAAGCCCGCCGGCGGGACGTCGGCCGGGAGCCCCGGGTGTGGGGCGACCTGTTCGCCGCCGACCTCGCCCTGTCCGACCCGGCGGCCGCCCGGCGCCGGCTCGACGCGGGCGTCACCCGGGAGGAGAGCACCAGCCGGGCGATGGTGCGGTACTGGGTGGAGATGCTGGTGGCCCTGGGCCCGCCGCAGGCCGCGGCGCCGGCACCGCTGGGGACGCTGGCGTTCGGGCCGGCGGACGCGCCGCGGGTGATCGGGGTGCCGGCCGGATGACCGGCATGCGTCTGAGAGGAAAATTCATCTTTACCCCTAGAACTCCGATGTGACGCTTCTTACACTCCCTTGTGTACGACGGGTGATCGAACAAGGGGGTTCCGGTGGCTCGATGGCGCACGGCGACGGCGGGCCTGCTGGCGCTCGGTCTTCTCGTCGGACTACCCGCACCGGCCGCCGTGGCCGCGGAGTGGACGCCCGCGTACGACCTGGAAGGCGCGTGCGTGACGCTGCAGGTGTTCGACGGGTCCACCGCACGCGGGTACGTCCGGCGCACCACCGTCGGCTACGGCTTCACCGGCACCGCGTCGGACGCCGAGCCGTTCCGGTTCGAGGCCACCCAGCTGGGCCGCTACCTGCTCCGGGACTCCGCGGGCAGGCCGCCGTACCAGAGCGTGCTCGGCTGGGTGTGGGCCGGCGACGCGTACGGCGAGCGGGCCGACTGGACGGTCACCGCCGCGGACGGCCGCTACCGCTTCGTCTCGACCGCGACCGGCCGGCGGATGGGCGGGTACCTCGGCGGGCTGGGCGCCAGCAACGCGGACTCGACCGTCGCGCTCGCCCCGGCCGGCGGATGCGCCGCGGTCCCGGACATCACCACCGGCGTCAGCGGCACCCCGTCCCCCGGCGTGGACGCCGACGGCAGGCTGGTCGGCTGGATCGACGCCCACGCGCACATCACCGCGGCCGAGGCGTTCGGCGGATCACTGCACTGCGGTGACGCGTACGCGCCCGGCGGCGCACCGGTCGCCCTGCGGGGCTGCCCCTCGCACGCCACCCTCGGCTGGGGCGCCCTGCTCGAGGCGATCATCGCCGGCACCGACCCGATCAACTCGGCCGAGGACGGCTGGTCCACCTTCAACGACTGGCCGCAGTACGACACCATGCTGCACGAGGCCTCGTACTTCCGCAGCCTGGAACGTGCCTGGCAGTCCGGGCAACGGGTGCTCAACGTGCTGCTGGTGGCGAACCGGATGATCTGCGACCTGACCCCGCAACACACCTCGTGCGACGAGATGGACCAGATCCGGGCCCAGTCCACCTATCTGCGCCGGATGCAGGACTATGTGGACGCCCGCAGCGGCGGCCCCGGCAAGGGCTGGTTCCGGCTGGCCACCACGCCGGCCGAGGTGCGCCAGATCGCCGCGGCGGGCAAGCTGGCCGTCACCATCGGGGTGGAGAACTCGGAGATCTTCGGGTGCCGGGAGATCAACGACGTGCCGCAGTGCACCCGGGCGCAGATCGACGCCGGCCTCGACGAGCTGGCCGGCATGGGCGTCAGCGGCCTCTACCCGGTGCACAAGTTCGACAACGCGCTCGGCGGCACCCGCTTCGACTCCGGCGTCACCGGCGCCGCGATCAACCTCGGCAACCTGATCTCCACCGGACACTGGTGGCAGGCGACCTCCTGCACCGGCCCGTCGGACAACGAGCAACCCCTGGTCAGCGACGACTTCGCCCGGCTGCTGCAGCTCGGGGTCGGGCTGCCGGCCGGCGCCATCCTGCCGGTCTATCCGAGCGGCAAGATCTGCAACGTACGCGGCCTCACCGACCTCGGCCGGTACCTGATCGAGCGGATGATGGACCGGGGAATGATCATCCACCTCGACCACATGAGCGTGCGGACCGCGTCCGCCGTGCTGGACCTGGCCGAGCAGGCCGGGTATCCCGGCGTCGCCTCGGTGCACAGCTGGTCCGACCCCACCATGGTCAACCGGATCCTCGGGGTCGGCGGGTTCGTCGCCGGCTACGCGTTCGCGGCCGGCGACGACGGGCAGGGCACGCCCACCTTCCTGGACCAGTGGCGGGCCAACCGGGACCTGGCCAACGGCGCGAGGATCACCGGGTACGGCGTCGGCACCGACGTGAACGGCCTGGGTACGCAGGCCGCTCCACGCCTGGACGCGGCGGCCCGTCCGCTCGGCTACCCGTTCACCGCCACCAACGGCACCCAGGTCGCCCGGCACGTCTACGGTTCGCGCACGTTCGACCTGAACACCGACGGCGTCGCCCAGTACGGCCTCTACGCCGACTGGATCGTCGACCTGATCGGCCAGTCGGGTCCGGACGCGACACTGCTGCGCGCCCACCTGCTCAACGGCGCCGAGGCGTACACCGCGATGTGGGAGCAGTCCCGCGCGTGACCGGACCGGCCGCCCCGCTCGTCCCGGGTTTTGTTGTCCGGCATTGATTGATCGATCGCGATCGGCCGCCGAACACCGCGATTCCGCTGGTAGACCCATGGCAGTTGGCACATCTACCTGCGGAAGTATCAGCTCTCGCAGGACGAGGCGTTGCGGCGCCTGCGCCTGCAGTCCCGGTCCGACGACATCGTCGGCGCCGTTCGCCGGGCGGTCGGCACGGAGCTGCTGACGTCCGGATGGACCAGCGGGAGGGCAAGCTCACGTTCCGTACCAGCCGGCCCGACGTCGCGACACGCGCACTCGGTGCCGCCGCGGCCGAGGCCAGGATCGTGCCCAGCCGGCACACGGCCGCGGAACTCGCGGCCGCGCGGACCGCCGTGGCGAAGCGGCTGCCGGCCGGCCCCGGTGCCGGCGTCGGCGTGTGGGCGGACCCGGCGACCGAGACCATCAAGGTCACCTACCGGGGTACGGACGACGGCGTCGAAGCCCGGGTGCGGCGGTCGGCCGGCACGGTGGCCGATGCGGGCGTCCCGGTGACCGTCGACGCCTCCGGACCGTCGCCGAAGGCCGACCAGCGGTCGTGTCAGCTGTTGAACTGCGGTCCCACGGTGCGCGGCGGCATGCGCATGCACATCCGCCGGGACCCCGACCACCAGCAGAACGGTCGCCGGGGCTCGTGCACCGTGGGCTTCACGGTGCGGGGCAGCGACGGCTGGGCCTACCTGCTGGCGGCCGGGCACCGCGTGGAGGGCCCCGGCCCGAAGCGGCAGTACGCCTACCACGCCGGCCTACCGCTGGCCTGGGAGAAGGCGGCGCCCGGGTACGACGAACACGACCAGAACGCGCCACCGGATGCGGCGTACTTCATGAATGAGCCGGGCGGAACCTTCCACGACTACGCGCTGATGCCGTTCCAGACCGACGGGATGAACTGGAGCGGCTACTGGCTCAACGGGCGTGGCGGCAACAACCTGGTGGGGGCGAGCTGCACCACGCCCAGCAGCAGGCCGTGCAGCGGTGACACGTACGCGATCAGCGGTGTGCGGACCCGGGAGCAGATCGTTCCCGGCACCGTGGCCTGCGCGACCGGCACCGGCACCATCTACCCCGACAGCGCCGGCTATCAGTGGGGCAGCCGGTGCGGTGAGATCAAGGCCAAGAACATGGAGGACTACTTCTTGCAGGGCAACAGCGGCCACGGCGTCAAGGTCGACATCTGCAGCCGCAAGGGCGACAGCGGCGGACCGCTGTTCAGCCAGCTGGACAGCAAGGCGTACGGCGTCCTCTCCGGCGGCCCGCCCCGGAGCGAGCCGTGCGACCCGGCCCATCCGCAGGAGTACAGCGTCTACACCTCGCTGTCGCACGATCTGCAGGAGGCCGCGCGCCGTACCAACAAGTCGTACAACGTCATCACGACCGCGAACGGCTGAATCCTCCGGGCCCGGCGGGCCACCGGTCGCACTTGCATCTATAGTTGTCGATGGATGCGCTTCCCGGAGGTGCGGCATGGACCAGACATCAGGCTCGAGCGGCCGGATCAGGCAGATCGCCGGCGTCGCCTGCGCGGCGGTACTGGCGGTCACCGCAGTGGCGGCCGCCCCGCGCGCCCACGCCGCCGGCCCCCCGGAGCGCCCGGTCATCACCACCAATCAGACCGGCACCCACGACGGGTACTTCTACGCCTTCTGGCAGGACACCGGCGACGCGGCGCTGACCCTGCGCTCGGACGGTCGATACAGCACCCGATGGAGCCAGGTCAACAACTGGTTCGGCGGCAAGGGCTGGGCCACCGGCGGGCGCCGGACCTTCACCTACTGCGGCACCCTGCACTCCGGCGGCAACGCGTATCTGACTCTCTTCGGATCCACCCGGGAGCCGTACGTCGAGTTCTACATCGTGGAGAACTGGGGCACCTACCGCCCGATCGGCGACTCGATGGGCACCCTGGTCAGCCTGGGCGCCACCTACGACATCTACCGGGTCCGGCGGATGAGCCCACCCGGCTCCCCGCAGTACTACACGTACTTCAGCGTCCGCCAGGAGAAGCGGTCCGCCGGAACCATCAACACCGGCGACCACTTCGACGCGTGGGCCGCCGCCGGCATGCCCCTCGGCACCACCATGGGCTACATGATCATGGCGACCGAGGGCTACCAGAGCAGCGGATGGTCCGACGTGACGGTGGACAGCACCGCCGGCCGGGCGCCGCGGTGCGCCCCGGGGCCACCGTCGACGCCGTGACGCCGAGGCCGGGCCCCGGCCGCCGCACGGCGACCCGGCCGGCACCGAGATGCCGCGGGTTGTTGAGATCGTCGCGGTTGATGAAGCCCGCGCGGACCGGGCGGCGGGACGGCCGGGGTGGCAGGCTGGGCGGATGGAATCGGTCTGGGACTACCCGCGTCCGCCGCGCCTGGAGCGCACCGCCGCCCGGGTGACCGTGGTGCACGCCGGGCTGGTGATCGTCGACAGCGACCGCTGCTGGCGGGTCCTGGAGACCTCGCACCCGCCGGTCTACTACGTCCCCCGCGACGCCGTCGCCGACGGTGTGCTGGAGCCCGGCACGGGCCGCTCGTACTGCGAGTTCAAGGGGGTCGCCGGCTACTGGGACCTGGTCGCCGGGCACACCCGGGTGCGCCGGGCCGGCTGGTCCTACGAACACCCCACGCCCGGCTACACGGACATCGCCGGAGCCGTCGCGTTCTACCCGGGCCGGGTCGACGAATGCCGGGTGTCCGGCGAGCTGGTCCGGCCCCAGGAGGGCGACTTCTACGGCGGCTGGATCACCGCGGGCATCACCGGCCCGTTCAAGGGCGGCCCGGAGACCACGGGCTGGTAGGTGTCCCGAAGCTCTCCACAATGCACGGCTGATCGACGCTCATCCATGAAAGGATGCCCCTCTCTGATCGAAAGGGGTTTCCATGCGGGAGAGCGGAAACGTCGCCCGGGCCGCGGCAGGGCTCGCCTTCGTGTTGGTGGTCGGCACCGCGGGCCCGGCCGGCGCCGAGCCGGGACCGCCGGCCGTGCACCCGGGCACCGGCCCGGAGCGCACGGTCACGCTGATCACCGGCGACCAGGTGACCGTCGGCCGGGACGGCCGGGCGCTGCGTACCCGACCCGCACCGGGCCGCGGAACGATCAACTTCATGGTCCAGCACGCCGGCGAGCGACTGCTGGTGGTGCCGTCCGACGCGGCGCGTCTGGTCGCCGCCGGGCGGCTGGACGAGCGGCTGTTCGACGTGACCGGGCTGCTCGCGGACGGGTACGGCGACGCCGACCGCGACGACCTCGGCCTGATCATGACCGGGTCGTCGCGTGCGGCGGCCGCCACCCGGGGCCTGCGGGTCACCGCGCAGCTGCCCGTGGTGGACGGATCGGTGGCCCGGATCGCCAAGGCGGACGCCCCGGCGGCCTGGCGTTCCCTGGCGGCCGCGGGCGGAAAGATCTGGCTGGACGGGATGCGCCGGCCGTTGCTGGAGCAGAGCGTGCCGCAGATCGGCGCGCCGGCCGCCTGGCAGGCCGGCCTCACCGGCAAGGGCGTCACCGTGGCGGTGCTCGACACCGGCATCGACACCACCCACCCCGATCTGGCCGGTCAGGTGACGCAGGCGCGCAGCTTCGTGTCCGGGGAGCCCGGCGACGCGGTCGGCCACGGCACCCACGTGGCCTCCACCATCGCCGGGACGGGCGCCGCCGCGCAGGGCCGCTTCCGGGGCGTGGCGCCGGAGGCGAGCCTGCTCAACGGCAGGGTGTGCGGCCCGCAGGGCTGCCCGGACTCGGCGGTGCTGGCCGGCATGGAATGGGCCGCGCAACAACGGGCGCGGGTGATCAACCTCAGCCTCGGCGGCCCCGACGACGCGGGGACCGACCCGATCGAGGAGGCGGTGAACCGGCTCACCGAGCGGACCGGCGCGCTGTTCGTGGTCGCCGCCGGCAACACCGGTGAGTGCAGTGTGCAGGACAAGGTCGCCTCCCCGGCCAGCGCCCAGGCCGCGCTCGCCGTCGGGGCCGTGAACCGCGACGACTCCCTGGCCTTCTTCTCCTGCGCGGGGCCGCGCCTCGGCGACGGCGCGGTCAAGCCCGACATCACCGCCCCGGGCGCCGGCATCGTGGCGGCCCGGGTCAAGGGCACCCCGAACGGCGACGCCAACCCGGTCGACGACACGTACGCCCGCCTGTCCGGCACCTCGATGGCCACCCCGCACGTGGCCGGGGCGGCGGCGCTGCTGGCCCAGGCCCACCCGGAATGGACCGCGGCGGACCTGAAGGCCCGCCTGATGGCGTCGGCGCGGCCGCACCCGTCCAGCACCGTCTTCCAGCAGGGCGCCGGCCGGGTCGACGTGGCCCGCGCGCTCGCCCAGCCGCTCGTCGCCGATCCGCCCAGCGTGAGCCTGCCCGGGCAGCCGTGGCCGCACGCCGACGACGCGCCGGTCACCGCCCCGATCACCTACCGCAACGACGCGGCCGAGCCGCTGGAGGTCGCCCTGTCCGTCGTCGCCACCGGCCCGGGCGGCGCCCCGGCCCCCGAGGGCATGTTCACCCTGGACACCGACCGCCTCACGGTCCCCGCCGGAGGCTCCGCGCGGGTCGCGGTCACCGTCCACACCCGGGTCGACGGCGCCGAGGGCGACTACTCCGCCCGTGTCGTCGCCACCAGCGACGGCGAGACGCTGGTGAGCACCGCCGTCGGGGCGCACCGCGAAGAGGAGAGCTACGACCTCACGGTGCACCACATCGGCCGGGACGGGCAGCCGGCCGACGTCGCCGGGGGCTTCATCATCGGCAACCTCGCCCGCTACCTCGCCGTCCGGTACTCGACCCCGCGCGGCACCACGACGTACCGGTTGCCGCGCGGCGAGTTCAGCATGGCCGCCCTCGTCGTCACCGCACGCGACGACGATCCGGCCAACGACGACGTGGCGATCATGGGTACGCCGACGATCGACCTCACCCGCGACACCGCGGTGACGTTCGACGCCCGCGCCGCCAAGCCCATCGACCTGCGCCCGCCCCGGCCCTCGGCCCGGATGCCGTTCGGCTACGCGCACCTCGACCTCTCCGGCCTGAGCGCCTCGGCCTCCGTCGGCATGGTCGCCCAGGGCAGCTTCCAGCGCGTGTTCAGCGGGCACGTGGGAGCGGCCGGCGACCCGAAGCGGTTCCGGGCCGAGGTGACCGGCGACTGGCTGGAGCCCGGCGGCGACGGCGGCATGAGCACCAGCCCGTACGTCTACCACCTCAGCTACTACCGCACGGGACGGAACTTCGACGGGCTGATCCGCCGTCCGGCCGCGTCCGAGCTGGCCAGAGTCCATTCCGACTACGCCGGTGGGGCCGGCTGGGCGGTGGCCACCAGCTCGGCCGCCGTGCCGCGCGGCGAAGTCGTCCGGCGGCTGTACCTGGAGAACAGTTTCCGGCTCCCGCACCAGCTCACCGAATACTTCACCACCGAGGGCATCGACTGGTTCACCACCGTCGACCGGAACCGGATGGTGGACGGCGTGCCGGTGTACGAAGCGCTCCAGTCCACCGGCGAACGGCAGTTCGGACCCGGCCGGACGTACCGTGAGCGGTGGTGGTCCGGGGTGCTCGGCCCGAGCCTGCTGCACCCGAACCACTGGGCCTATCAGAATCTCGGCTCGATGCGCGTGACGGTGCCGCTGCACGGCGACCGCCCCGGCCACTATGGACAGACGAAGACCGACACCGCCCGCACCACGCTGTACCGCGACGGCGTGAAGCTGCTCGAAAGGCCCACCGCCGGCCAGATCTCCGCCCAGGTCGGACAGGCCGCCGCGACCTACCGGCTGGAGACGGAGGCCACCCAGAGCGTCTTCGACACGTCCACCCGGGTGACCGGCTCGTGGACGTTCGCCTCGCCGGGCGCGACCAGTCCGGTCGTGTACCTCCCGATCATGACGGTGCGGGCCGACCCGGAGGTCGACGAGCAGATCCGGGCACCCGGCGGCCGGACGGTCCAGTTCCCGGTCACCGTGCAGCAGACCGCCCCCGATCCGCAGCACCCCGACGCACCACCCGCGGAGGTCACCGGCCTCACCGTCGACGCGTCGTTCGACGACGGGACGACCTGGCAGCCGCTCCGGCTGACCCGCACCGGTGACCGGTGGTTCGCGACCCTGCGCCACCCGGCGTCGGGATTCGTCTCGCTGCGCGCCCGGGCCACCGACGCCGCCGGCAACAGCGTCGACCAGACCATCATCCGAGCGTACGGACTGCGCTGACCGACGCACCGGGCCGTGGGGGGGGGGCGGGGGGGGGGGGGGCCGCGGCCCCCGGCGCGGCCCGGCCCGCGGCCGCGGGGGCGCGCCCGGGCATCCACCGCCCGTCCGGCCTGCGGGGCCCGCCGCCCCGGGCCGTGCGCCCCCGCCGGGGGCGGTGCCGCACGGGCCCGCCGGCGCTACGGCGCGAAGGACGTCAGCGTCGCGCCGGTCCGGCCGTACAACCGGCCGTGGGCCACCACCGGGGCGCCCTGCAACGCCGCGGTCTTCGTGGTCAGCTTGATCGGGCTGCCGGTGCCGGTCGCGAACGCGGCCAGCGGTCTGCCGTCGCCGCGCCAGCCGTAGACGACACCGCCGCCGAGCGTGAACTCGATCGGGCCGTGGTCGGCGAACGAGGCGCGCCAGGCCTTCTTCCCGGTCTTCGCGTCCACCGCGAGCACCCCGTCGTCGGAGAAGGTGTGCAGGTAGACCCGCTTGCCGTCGGTGGCGAAGCCGAACGTCGCGCCGTGGTCGGGGAAGGTCCCGAGCACCTTGCCGGTCAGCGCGTCGACGGTGCGGATGCGGTCGTCCGGGTCACAGCGGACGTAGAACCTGGCGCCGTCGGTGGACGCCCCGATCGGGGTGAAGCAGCCGTTACCGGCCGGCCACGCCGTCTTGCCGGTGGTGATGTCGATGGCGGTGGCCGGTCCGTCGTCTCCGAACACCACCATCCGGCCGCGGGCCGACACCGTCGCGCCGTGCACCGAGCCGACGCGGGACCAGACCGGTGCGCCGTCCGCGATCCGGTAGCCCCGCAGCACGTACTTGCTGATCGTGGCGTCCCAGGCGCCGCCCACCAGGATGCCGCGGTCGGCCAGCAGCCCGTACATCGGTGCGGCGATCTGCCGGGTGTAGCGGGTCTTGCCGGTCCTGGCGTCGAGCGCGATCAGGTACGCCTTGCCCGAGGTGCACTTCCGGTACTGGGCGATCAGCGTTCCGCCGACCACGGCGGCGAGATCGATGTCGCGGTTGCCGTCGACCGGGGTGCGCCACTTGAGGGCGCCGGTTCCGGCGTCGTACCCGCTGATCCGGTAGCCCTCGGCGGTGATCAGCCGGCGCGCGCCGACCAGCGGGACCGACGGCTCCGCGCACTTGACCGTGTGCATCGGAACCGTCCACCGCGGCGCGAGTTCGGCCGCGAGCGCCGGGGTCAGCCTGCTCTCCCCCGGGTTGAACGAGTCGCCGGTGGCGTGCGCGGCGGCCTGACCCCACTCGTCCGGGCTCTTGGCGGTGGCCGGGGCGGCCTCCGCGCCGACGCCCAGCACGGCGGCCACGGCGCACGACAGGACACGATGTTTCACGACGGCTCCCTCACTCCGGATCAGACAAGATCCAAATTAGGGCGGCGGAGCGTCGCTGCCGCACGCCATGCGGCGGGGGTCCCCCGGTCGGGTACCACTCGGCCGGGGTGCGGCGCCGGGCTCGGATCCGAATGGTGAAAATCGCACTTCCGTCCACCGTGCCCGGCGTGCTCGCCGCCGTTCGAGGGCTCCTGGTCCACGAGCCCGGGTCCGCCCGGTCGGCCACCGGCCACCTTCGCGCGGCGCACCAGATTCTCGGCCACATCCTGACGGCCGACCCGAGACCCCTGGGGGAACCGCGGGCACCGGCCCGCCGGCTGGCCGGGTGCTGCCGCCACTTCACCGTCCTCGCGGTCGCCGCGTTACGCGCGCACGGCATCCCGGCCCGGGCCCGCTGCGGCTTCGCCCGGTACTTCACCCCCGGCCGGTACGGCGATCACTGGGTGGTCGAGTACTGGAACGGGGTCACCTCGCGCTGCGCGGTGACCGCGGTCCCCGGCACCGCCGCCGACAGTCGTGCCCGCTACCGCACCAGGCGATTCCGCGTGCCGCCGCGGGTCTACAACGTCCTCCGGCAGGCCGACGAACCGGTCATCGAGACGGTCTGAGCGCCGCTGGACGATCTGCCGGCGGGCACACCGGCGGCCGGTGGGTCAGCCCGGTGCGGCGCAACCGGCGGACCCGGTCTCCATCCACGACGTGCCGCGGATCTCCACCGGCGACACCGTCCGGACCTGTTCGTCCACGGTCTCCACGTGGACGGACCCGGCGAGCGTCCGGGGCGGGTCCGCCGCGCAGGTCCACTCGACCACCACGTCGACAGGAACCGCCGTACCCGGATGGATCTGGCGTTCCGTCTCGGGGCTGCGTACGGTGACGCCCGGCTGGTCGACGCGGACGGCGCGGACGTCGACCGGTTCCGGTCCGGCATTCACGACCGTCACCTGCGCCGCGATGCGTACCCGCCGCGGCTCGGCGGGTCCCGTCCGCACCCCGGGTTCCGCGAACAGCAGCAGCGCGACCGCGGATCCGTCGGCCCGCTCCGCCTGTTCCACCGACGCCGCCAACGGCCGGTACCACCCGAGGTACATCGCGACGCCGCCCAGCACCGCGCCGGTCAGCAACGCCCCTGCCACAACCGTGGCCAGCGCCCGCGCGGTAGCGAGCCGGCGCCACCCGCCCGGCGAGGTTCGGTCCGCCGGGTACCGCGCCGGCCGGTCCAGATCGATCATCGCCCACTCCTTGATCGCGGCCGGCGTTCAGCGCACCCGTTCGGCCCG
Source organism: Jidongwangia harbinensis (assembly GCF_020216025.1). Lineage (GTDB taxonomy): Bacteria > Actinomycetota > Actinomycetes > Mycobacteriales > Micromonosporaceae > Actinoplanes > Actinoplanes harbinensis. Next base: position 51,650 of record NZ_JAIWNC010000001.1, read on the forward strand.
GAACTGCATGCGCGGCGCGGCGTAGAACTCCTGGGCCTGCACCAGTTGAAGCTCCCGTTCGCCGGACCGGTAGGTGGTCTCGATCAGATCGAAGACGCTGGAGGCGGTGCGTTCCAGCGCCACCGCGGCGTCGCCGGTCCCGACGTAGTGTGCGGTGAACAGCGCCGCCGTGACGTCACCGGACCCGTTCGCCTTGAACGGCAGGTGCGGGGTGCTGACCAGCCAGGCGCCGGTGCCGTCCACGACCAGCATCTCGATGACGTCGTCCGCCCGGTCGGGCCGCTCGACGCTGGTGACCAGCACGGTCGACGGGCCCATGGCGCGGGCCAGGTCGACCGAGGCGAGGGTCGACTCGATGCCGGCCGGCTCGGTGCCGGTCAGGAAACCGAGCTCGAACTGGTTCGGGGTGATGATGTCGGCCACCGGCACCACCCGGTCGCGGAGCAGGTCGGGGATCTCCGGTGCGACGAAACACCCGGATCTGGCGTTGCCCATCACCGGGTCGCAGGCATAGACGGCCGCGGGGTTGGCGGCCTTCACCCGGCGCACCGCGTCGATGATGACGTCGCCGATGCCCACCCCGCCCTGGTATCCGGACAGCACGACGTCGATCTGCGGGAACACGCCGCGCTCCTGCACACCGAGGAGGATCTCCGCCACGTCCGGTGGTGGGATGAGCGGCCCGCGCCAGGCGCCGTAGCCGGTGTGGTTGGAGAAGTTCACGGTCGGCACCGGGACGACCTCGACACCGATGCGCTGCAGCGGGAACACCGCCGCCGAGTTCCCGACGTGACCGTGGGCGACGGCCGACTGGATGGACAGAACCTTCATCGCCTCAGCCTAGAGAACCGGCGGCGGGCTGGTCCGGTCCGGCGGCCGGGCGGCGCGCCGCATAACGCGACTCGATGAACGGAATCGCCGCCATCCCGGTGAAGAAGAAGGCGAGCCCGATCGCGCCGATCCCGGCCACGTACACGATGAGGCTGGGGGCGACGGCCGCCGACAGGAACAGCAGCGCACCCAGCAGGTGCAGGGTGCTGACGGCGACCAGCGGCGGTACGGAGATGTGGTCCCGGATCTTCGGCAGGACCCGCAGGTCGCGGACGAACAGGTAGATGAAGGACGCGGCGATCAGCAGCACGCCGGTCCGGAACAGACCCTGGTTGAGGCCGCTGGGCGACGCCGGTGTCTGGTCGAAGCCGGTGGACGCCGCGATGAACCGCACCGCGAGGTACAGCGGGACGGTGAGGAACAGATTGTCCAGGACCACGTACCAGTAGCCGTACGGGGCGTCGAAACGCACATGCAGCACCAGCAGGCCGACGGTGGTGGCGAGCAACAGGCCGAACACCAGCGCCATGGTGCACACCGCGGCCCATACCTTGACATCGATGTGCCCCGGTGTCTTCACAATGGAGACGACCGCGCCCGACGATTTTTCCAGGATCAGCGCGATGACAAGCAGCATCGCCCAAGTGTTGATCTCTAAGGGCTTTGGCGGCCAGGGAATCTCTCCAGAGGAAGGCGATCGCGGGCAGAAATACCAGCAGGGCGGCCGGCAGCAGCCATATCTCCGCCAGCCTGCCGAGGTGGACCAGGGTCACAATGATCAGCGCCTCGCCGCCGGCGCCGAGAAGCGGAACAATGAGTGCCCGGCGGGCACCCCAGACGGTCGCCAGGGTACGGATGCCCGCCATTCGATCACCGTGTGCGTCCCGGACGTCCCAGGCGATCTCGATCGTGCACACCCCCCACGCCAGCGCGGTCACGGCCAGCACCAGTGGCAGCGCGCCGACGTCGGTCCCGGCCAGCACCGGATATCCCACCGTGGTGGCGGGCCAGACGACCGACGGCACGACGTTCTTCACGACGAAGACCTGTTTGAGCCGGACCCGGTGCCCCCCGGCCTCCAGGAACGGAAGCGAATAGAGGACACCGGCCAGCAGAATAATCGACAGTACGACGGTGGCGGCATAACTCATCAGGATGAGGGACGACAGAACGCTCGCCGTTATCGCGCCGATGCCGGCCCCCGTGACGAGTGGCCTGGCGGCCACCGTCTTGGCGTACCCGTCGGGGTCGTTTATCCGGTCTTCCGCTCCGTCGAACACGCGATTCAACTGATATACCCCGAATCCCGCCAGCAGGACCGGCGGCAATGCGCGCCACGACGGACTCGATTCGAAAAGTGCCGGCGGCCCGCCCACGATGATCAGCGCGGCGACCGGGAGAAGGTGAAGCCTGTTGCGGAGGAAATACTCGACGACGCCTCGCTGTCCGATCCCGTCCGGTGCCCTCGCCGGGCTTGGCGTGAACTTCGGCATGTTGCTCTCCGCGAACGGACACCAGACCCATTCCGAGGGCCGGCGCGCGCTCGGTGAATGGGAAAACGACGACCCATCATGCCACAGAGATCTCGTGATCAGCCGGAGCCCGTCCGGTGGGCTACTCGTACGAGATGGCCCGCAGCACGTTCACCCGCGCGGCCCGGATCGCCGGCAGCACCGCCGCCACGACACCGATCAGCCCGCCGAGCACCAGGTACGTTCCCATCGCCGCCCACGGCATCGCGAACGTCGACAGGCCACCGGACTCCAGCGTCTTCATCACCGCCGCCCCGAGTCCGCCGCCGAGCACGATGCCGAGCAGCGCACCGAACAGGGAGATGACGACCGCTTCCACGGTGACCATCCGCATGACCTGGCCGCGGCGCAGCCCGATCGCCCGCAGCAGCCCGATCTCCCGGGTCCGTTCCAGGACCGACAGGGCGAGCGTGTTGACGATGCCGAGCACCGCGATGAGTACCGCCAGCGCCAGCAGGATCTGCACCATCCGCAGCACCGAGTCGAGCTGCGCCGTCTGTTGCCCGACGAACGCGGACCGGTTCGAGACCGTCACCTCGGGACTGTCCGCGAGCAACGCGTCGACCTGCCGGCGGACCGCCTCGACGTCGGTGCCGTCGGCCACGTCCAGAAAGGCCCACGACGGCTGCGGGACCCGCAGCTCGCCGATCAGGTTCGGCGGCAGGATGAGCCCGTGGGTGGTCTGGCTGTCGGCGTAGATCCCGGCGATCGTCATGGTGCGCGGTTTGCCGCGGGCGAGCCGTACGTCGGTGGTCGATCCGACGCGGAGGTGGTGTCTCGTGGCGCGCGCCGCGTCGATGAGGACCTCGCCGGGACCGAGCGTCCCGATCGTGCCCTCGGCCGCGCGGAGATTGAACATCCGCGCGTACGCCGGCAGGTCGGAGATGATCGTGATGTTGTCCTCCTCGCCGAGGGTCTGTGCGACGTCGGTGTAGTCACCGGCGAGCCCGGTCACGCCGGGGATCTCCCTCGCCCGCTCGAGCACCGCCGGGTCGAAGGTCGGCGGGCGGCCGGCGGACGGGTCGCCGGAGATGATCAGCTCGGCGGACAGTTCCTTGTCGAACACCGAGGTGATGGTGGCCTCGATCGAGCTGACGATCGTGGTGACGCCGGTGATCAGCGCGACGCCGACCATCAGGGCCGCCGCGGTGATCGCGGTCCGGCGCGGGTTGCGCGCCGAGTTCAGCCGGCCGAGCTTGCCGGGAACGCTCCACGACAGAGCCCGCCCGATGACCCCCACGACCGGCCGGGCGAGGATCGGCGTCAGCAGCGCCACCCCCACGAAGGTCAGCAGGACACCGCCGAGGACGCTCACCACGGCGGTTCCGTCGTCGCCGGTCAGGCCGAGGACCAGCAGCACCCCACCGGCCACCGCGACCAGCGAGCCGGCGACCGTCAGCCTGGTCAGCGGGCGGTCCGGGGTGGCCGCCTCGCGCAGCGCCGCCATCGGCGGGATCCGCGAAGCCCGCACCGCCGGCAGCAGCGCCGCCACGACGGTGATCACCAGTCCGACCGAGAACGACGCGACCACGGCCGGGACCGGCACCGCCACGCTCGCCAGTTCCAGGTCGGCGCCGGTCCGGGTGCTGAACAGCCAGGCGAGCAGGTACCCCACCGCGACACCGGCCGCGAGCCCGAGGCCCGAGGCGAACAGCCCGATGAGGACCGCCTCGACCAGCACCGAGTTGCGCGTCTGCCGGCGGCTGGCCCCGAGCGCCCGCATCAGCGCCAGTTCCCGGGTCCGCTGCGCCACGAGGATCGAGAACGTGTTCAGGATCAGGAAGGTGCCCACGAACAGCGCCACCGAGGCGAAGCCCAGCAGCACCATGGTGAAGAAGCCGAGCGTGTCCTTGAACTCGTCCGTCTCCGCCTTCCGCAACTCCGCGCCGGTGCGCACCCGGAACGAGTCTCCGAGCGCCGTGCGTACCGCGTCGCGCACCTGCTCGGGCGTGGTCCCGGCGGCGGCTGTCACGTCGACGGCGGAGAACACCGCAGGCCTGCCCAGCATCAGCCGGGCGGCCTCCGACTCGTGGAACGACACCTCGTGGGCGCCGCCGAGGCTGTCCCGGCCGCCGCTGTACCCGGTGATCCCGACCAGCGTGAACACCTGCTTGGGCCGGGTCGTCAGCACGCCCACCCGATCGCCGACCCGGAGGCCGGCGGCCTCGGCGAGGCCGGCGTTCACCACGATCTCGCCGGCCCGGTCCGGGCCGCGCCCGGACCGCAACCGGACGAGGTCGTCCTCGCCGGTCCAGTTCGAGCCGAGGCGTGGCGCGTCGAAGCCCGCCACCACCTTCCCGTCGGCGCCGACGACGCGGGCGCCGTCGACGGAGACGACCCCGGTGGCGGACGCCACGCCGGACAGCCCGCGCACCTTCGCCAGCGTCCCGGCCGTGATCGCCGCCGGCCCGTCCGGACGGTCCGATCCGGACCCGGCCCGCACCTGCACGTCGGTGTTCTGGTGCACCGTCGCGAACAGGTTCTCGTACGACCGGCCGAGGGCGTCGGTGAGCACGAACGCCCCGGACACGAACATCACCCCGAGCACCACCGCCAGGCCGGACAGCACAAGCCGCAGCTTGCGCGACAGCACGCTCCTGAGCATCACCCGCACCATCGCTCAGACCCCCGCGTCCAGGCGCCGCATGGTGTCGAGCACGGAGTCGGCGGTGGGCGCGTGCAGTTCACTGACGAGCGCACCGTCCGCCAGAAAGACGACGCGGTCGGCGTAGGCGGCGGCGACCGGGTCGTGGGTGACCATGACGATGGTTTGCCCGAACCGGTGGACGGAGTCGCGCAGGAAGCCGAGGACCTCGGCACCGGAGCGGGAGTCGAGGCTGCCGGTGGGCTCGTCGGCGAAGATGACCTCGGGCCGGGCGACCAGGGCCCGGGCGCAGGCCACGCGCTGCTGCTGGCCGCCGGAGAGCTGGGCGGGCCGGTGCCGGAGCCGGTTCCGGAGTCCGACGGTGTCGACCACGGTGTCGAACCACGTCCGGTCCGGCCGGCGTCCGGCGATGGTCAGCGGAAGCGTGATGTTCTCCTCCGCGGTCAGCGTCGGCAGCAGGTTGAACTGCTGGAAGATGAACCCCACCTGGTCGCGGCGCACCCGGGTGAGCGCCTTGTCGCCGAGCCCGGTCACCTTCGTGCGACCGATGTGCACCGTGCCGCGGCTGACCGAGTCCAGCCCGGCCAGGCAGTGCATGAGGGTCGACTTGCCGGAGCCGGACGGGCCCATGATGGCGGTGAACGCGCCCCGTTCCAGCGACACGCTCACCCCGCGCAGCGCGGTCACCTCGGCCTCGCCGCTGCCGTACACCTTCCATACCTGATCCGCACGGGCGGCGACCGGCGCGGCCTGCCCCGTGGCGTGTCCCGACGTCGCTGTCAGCGTCACCGTCTGCTCCTTCGGCCCTCTGCCGTCTCGGGCCGCCGTTGATCTCCGGCGGCCCGCTGTCCTGGCAGAACGCTAGTGATCCGGCCGGGCGATCTTGATCCTGGCAACTGGCCGGTTGACGGTTCCGTCAGCCGCAGCCCGGTAGGTGGTGCTAGCCATACCCCTGCGGTTCAACGGGCCGGCCGGAGCGTGGGACGGTAGACGAGTTCCTGGATGTGACCGTCGAGTGTGCGGCTCTCGAGCAGTTCGAGGTCGAAGTCGGCCGCACCGGCGAAGACCGGGCTGGTCCCGGTCCGTCCGGAGACGACCGGGAAGATCGTCACCTGGACGCGGTCGACCAGGCCGGCGGCCATCAGTGCCCGGTTCAGCGACAGGCTGGCCGGCGACCGCAACGGCACGTCCGACTCCTGCTTGAGCCGGGTGACGATGTCCGCCGCGTCACCGCTGACGATGGTCGCGTCCGGCCAGCCGAGGGTGTCGCCCAGCGTGGACGAGATCACCGTCGCCGGCATCCGCATCGTCCGGACGTTCCACTCGTCGAGCGCGTGCGGATCGATGCCCGAGGACATGATCGCGGCGGTCTCCCGGAACGTGGTGGCCCCGAAGACCATCCGCTGCCGGGTGTCGAACAGCGCGGCGCGGTGCGCGAGGAGTTCCGGGCCCTGCCTGCTCCAGTAGCCGCCCCAGTCGGCGCCCTCGGCGTACGAGCCGTAACCGTCGAGCGTGGCGAAGACGTCCCAGGTGTAGACGGCGGTCATGTCGACATCCCTTCCCGATCCGGGCGGCCCCTCCGGCCGGCCCGCGCACCTACCCCACGATCGGCCCGCCCCGGATCCGACACCGGGCCGGCCGGAATCCGGGAGATCCGGATGGGCGCCGCCCGCTGCCGGTGACGCCCGGCGTGGCGCCGGGCCGATCGACTGTGCTCGAATGGCCCGGTGATCGAGTGGGAGTTCCGCGCCGCGGACCTGGCCGGCCTACGGTTCGCGCACTCGCCGATGGCCGAGGTGGCGGCCAGTGCCTTCGCGCTGCGCGGCGGCTCCGCCGGTTGGCTGCCGGCGTCGTGGCGGTCCCGGGTGACCACGTCCCTGCCCGCCCGGCCCACGTTCCGGGCGGTGCTGCTCGGCCCGCGCGGATACCTGCCGGACTTCCTCACGCCGGTGCCGCGCACCGCCCGCCCGACGCTCGCCGACGAGCTGGCCGAGGTCGCCGCCACCCCGCTCGACCAGGTCGCGGAGGAGGTCCTCGCCGGCTGGGCCGGGCACGACGCGCCGCCGGAGATCGACCGGTTCGCCCGCGACCCGCGCAACGGGCTCGCGGACCTCCTCGACGAGATCCGCGGGTACTTCACCGTCGCGGTCAGGCCGCTCTGGCCGCGGCTGCGCGCGGCCGCGGACGCCGAGATCGCCACCCGCGCCCGCGCGGCGTCCGAGCGCGGCGCCCGGATGCTGGTCCACGGCCTGCACACGAAGGTGGACTGGGACGGGTCCGCGCTGCTCCTGCGTTACCCGGACAAGCAGGGACGGTGGACTCTCGACGGCCACGACCTGACCCTGCTGCCCACCGGTTTCGCCGGCACCGAGGTGTACGCGCTGACCGGCTCACCGACCGGCCGCAGCCTCTGGTACGCGCCCCGGGGCTTCGGCAACCTGTGGACCCCGGACGGAGCGGACCGGCCGCTGTCCGCACTGCTCGGCCCGACCAGGGCCGCGGTCCTGGAACTTCTCGCCGCACCGCACTGCACCCGCGACGTCGCCGAGCGCCTGGGACTGGCCGCCGGAACGGCGTCACACCACTTGACGACGCTGCGCGACGCCGGGCTGGCGGCCACCGAACGCGCCGGGCGGCGGCTGCTCTACCAGCGCACCCGGCTGGGCGACCAGCTCGCCGAGGCCGACGCCCACCCGGATGCGGGCGGCCCGGCGGGTGAGTCGTCAGCCGCCGCAGGATGAGTAGTGCTTCTGACCCGTGTAGTCGTAGATCACCCAGCCGTCGCCGGTCTTCTGCAGTTCCAGCGTGCCCAGGTCGTTCGGGTCGAACCGGAGCGTGCTCCGGCTCCCGTCGGCCCGGGTCCAGCCCTCACCGCAGTAGCCGCTGACCTCCGCGGTGTCACCGTCGATCTCGAGGCCGGACGGGACCATCTCCCGGAAAGCCTTCTTGTCGGTGATCCGGCTGGACAGGCTGCTGACCGCGGTCTCGCAGTCCTTCGCGTCGTTGTCCGGTCCGAACTTCTCCCGGGCCGCGACGATCATCGACGCGCAGGCCTGCTCGCCCTTGTCGTCGGCGATGTAGCCGATGAGGCGGGTCAGCGCCTCCTGCGGGGTGGCGGCGGGCTCGGGATCAGCGTTGTCACCGCACGCGGCCAGCACGACTCCGAGCGCAACCGGGACGACCATGGCAGCACGAATTCGCATACTTCTCCCCGTCGATCACAGCGAACCGAAGGCAGTATGCCGAGACCGTCCACTCTGCACAACCGGGTTCAGCCCCTCGGTGCCGAGCCGACCGCGCACAGCGCACCCAGGCCCAGGACGGCCGGGATCAACAGCAGCACGCCGCTGAACGCCAGGACCAGGGCGGTGAAGGCGAGCCCGGCGAGGGCGCCGTACCAGAGGACGGAACGACCCGGCAGCAGCCGGAGCGCGGCGGCCATGCCGGCGCAGGAGACCGCCGCGAGGCAGGCGGAGGTGACCCGCATCAGGCCGTCCAGGCCGATCCCGAACACGGCCGCACCGACGACGGCGACCGCGCACAGCACCATCTGGACGGTGAGGCTGCGCCGGGGTACGCCGCCCGGGGTGCCGCCCTTCGCCAGTGCCCGCGGCAGCGCCCCGTCCCGGGCCAGCGCCGCCCCCAGCCGGGCGCCGCCGGCGAGGTAGGTGTTCACCGCGATGAAGCTGAGAAAGACCGCCGCGACGGCGGTGACCGTCCGGCCGCCCGCGCCGAACGCGGTTTCCAGCAACCGGCTCAACGGCACCGGCGTGGTGCCGGCGGCGGCACCGAGGACGCCGATGGTGGTGACCGCGAGCGACAGGTAGAGCACCGACACGACGGCCAGCGTCAGTCCGGTGGCCCGGGGCAGGTGGCGGCGCGGGTCGCGGAACTCGGCCGAGAGGTGGCTGGCCGCCTCCCAGCCGGAGACGGCGTAGAACAGCACGCCGGCGGCGGTGCCGACGGCCATCCAGCCGTGCGGTGCGAACGGGGTGAAGTTCACCGGGCGGCCGGCCGGCGCGGCCACGATCATCGTGACCAGCAGCAGGACGGCCAGCACGCCGACCGTCCCGAGTTGTACGCGGCCGCTCAGGCGCAGGCCGACGTGGTTGACGCCGAACGCCGCGGCGAGGATCGCCACCCCGATCCACACCGCGGTGGTACGGCCGGCGCCGAGCGCCGCCGCGACGTACTCACCGCCCACCAGCGCCCCGGCCAGCACCCCGACCGGCACGGCGAAGAAGAACCACCAGCCGACCGGGGCCGCGAGACGGCGGCCGAAGGCGCGGGCGACGAAGGTGGCGACGCCGCCGCCGTCGGGATGGCGGGCGCCGAGCGCCGCGAAGGTGGCGGCCACCGGCACGCTGAAGACCAGCAGCACGGCCCACGCCAGGATCGAGGCCGGTCCGGCCGCCTTCGCCGCGAGGGCGGGAAGCACCATCACCCCGGGGCCGAGTACCGCTCCGACGAGGAGGGCGGTGCCCTCCCCCAGCCCCAGGCGGTGTGCTCCGGCAGGACGTCGGGCCGCCGGTCGTACGCGATCTGTCTGAGTGGACATGGCGGCGAAATCTAGCCGGATGGACGGACTCCGCCGCGCGATTCTGAACCTCGTTCGGCGGATTCGCCGTAACGCCGTTCCCGGCCGAACGTCGTTCGGCGGCTCGCCAGGTTCCGCAATCAACCGCGGTCTTGCCGCAAGATTCCGCCGATCTTGTCCGGCCCGAGCGGGCAAGAGGTCGGGTGCGGCCGTCCGGCTGCCGGCTCATCCGGGCCGACCCTGCGAAGCCCGAAGGAGAAAGAGTGTCCGACTCACGGATCGCCCTCGTCACCGGAGGCTCCGGTGGCATCGGCCGCGCGGTGGCGAACCGGCTCGCCGCGGACGGCATGGCGTGCAACGGAGGCGTCGTCTGATGAGCAGAACCGTCCTCGTCACCGGCGCGTCGAGCGACCTCCGGTTGCCGGGCCGGACCGGTCAGAAGTGCGGCGCGTGCCTGCCCAGGAACGTACGGATCAGGGCGGCGACCTCCTCACCCGCGCTCTCCAGCAGGAAGTGGCCGCCGTCCAGCAGATGCACCTCGGCGTTGCCGGTGTCGCGGGCGAACGCCCGCGCGCCGTCCGGGCCGAAGATCGGATCGTGGCGGCCCCACACCGCCAGCACCGGCACCTGCCGCTCGCGCAGCCAGGCGTGCAGCGCCGGGTAGAGCGGCGGATTGGTCGCGTAGTCGCGGAACAGCGTGAGCTGGACCTCGGCGTTGCCCGGACGCGACACCAGCGCGTGGTCGTGGTGCCAGGTGTCCGGGCTGACCAGGCTCTCGTCCGGCACGCCGGCGGTGTACTGCCAGCGGATCGCGTCCAGCGTCAGCGCGGCCCGCATCGTCGCCTCCAGCTCCGGCGTCGGCTTCTCCTGGTACGCGCGGATGTCGCGCCAGAAGTCCTCGACGAAACCCTCGTCGTACCCGTTGCCGCTCTGGCTGATGACCGCGGTGACCGCGGCCGGGTGGCGCAGCGCCAGCCGCCAGCCGACCGGCGCACCGTAGTCCTGGACGTAGATCGCGTACCGCGCCACGCCCAGCCGCGCCAGCAGTGCCGCGGTCAGCTCCGCGAGGGCGTCGAACGTGTAGTCGAACGCCTCGACCGGCGGGGCGTCGGACAGCCCGAAGCCCAGGAAGTCCGGCGCGATCACGCGATAGCGGCCGGCCAGCCGCGGAATCAGGTCGCGGAACATGAACGAGCTGGTCGGGAAGCCGTGCAGCAGCACGACCGCCGGCGCGTCGGCCGGCCCCGCCTCCCGGTAGAAGATCTGCTGCCGGTCGACGGTGGCGTAGCGGTGATGGACGGCGCTCATTCCTCTAACCTCCGTAACTATTTTTGATGGTTAGAGTCGACCAGGCGTCGGGTAACCTGTCAAGAAGCTTTTGGAGGTTAGGCGATGGTCGGGCAGTCATCCCGGGACGAGGCGTATCTGCTCGCGCTGCTGAACACGACGCCGACGGTCGACGGCGCCCGCCGGGACCAGCTGGCGGACGACGGCGCGGTGCGCGACTGGGTGCGCCGGCACCTGACCGATCCGCCCTCCCGCGTCGATCCCGGCCTGCTGCGCGCCACCCGGGACGCGCTGCAGCACACCGTGCGGGCGACCGGCGAACCGGACGCCCTCGCCGCCGCGCTCGCCGGAATCAGCGCCCGGCCGGCGCTCGCCGGCGGCGCCGTGACCTGGACCCTGACCGGGCCCGCCGAGCGGATGCCGGCGGCCCGCGCGGTCCTCGCCTGGGACGCGCTGGCGGCCGGCCCGCCCGGGCGCCTGCGGGCCTGCGCGAACGACGAGTGCAGCCTGTTCCTGGTCGATCACTCCAAGAGCAACAACGCCCGCTGGTGCTCGATGGCCGTCTGCGGCAACCGGATGAAGGCCCGCCGCCACTACACCCGGCGGGCGGCCCAGGGGTGACCGCGCCGGCGCTCCGGCCGGACGACCTCGCCGGTGCGCCCGGTCACGGTCGCGGCCGGGCCGGCACCAGCGCCGCTCCCAGCACGAGGTAGCCGATCATGAACGGGTAGATGATGCCCCGCTCGGCGAGGCCGATCAGGGCGCCCTCCGACGCGACGACGGCCATGAAGACGGCCAGCGAGCCGAAGCCCAGCAGTCCCAGCCCCACCAGGACCCGCCCCCGGGTGCGGGAGACGCCGAGGAAGCGGTGCGCCCGGCCGGCCAGGATCGCCAGCACGTTGCCGCCGGTGAACGCCGTGAAGGCGCCCAGAGCGTGAAAATCGACCGGGCCGCCACCGGACTCGCCGGAGCCGGGGAACAGCGCCACCAGGGTGATGCCGGCCGCCAGCAACGTGGCCGTCCCGGCCAGCGCCCAGCGACGCCCGGCCGGCAGTCCCCGCAGCATCAGCACCCCGGCCAGCACGGCGATGCCGAACAGCACCAGCCCGGTGTTCATCACCCAGGCCAGCGGCGAGTACATGAACTGCCCGAACGCGGTGGCGGGGCCGTGCACCCCGAGGTTGCTGATGAAGTGGTACGTGTAGCTGTAGGGCGGATCCGTCCAGGCCGCCGCGGTGATGAACTCGGCGGCGAAGTAGATGGCGGCGGCGGCCATGAGCGCCACTCCCGCTCCACGATTCCGCGGGACCGGGGACGGTTCGGGCCTGACGTCGTTCACGTTTCCTCCGGTGGTGGTGTCGTCCGGACCCGCGATCGCGGCCCGGCATGCGAAGACTGCGGCGGGCCGCTGACACGGCACCAACACCGCGCTGGTACGGCCACCCGATTTGGGCCCTGCGGGTGCGCGCGCGAAGATCAGGCCATGGACGGGGGTGCACGGTTGCGCGTCACGCTGCTCGGGGAGTTCGAGGTGACCCGGGACGGCGCCGCCCTGCCCGTGCCGGGCACCCGTTTGCAGGGCCTGCTCGTCCGGCTGGCGCTGGCCGGCGGGCGCGCGGTCGAGCCGGGCGTGCTGGTCGACGCGATCTGGGCCGAGGACCCGCCGGCCGGTCCCGGGCCCGCCCTGCAGACCCTGGTCTCCCGGCTGCGCCGCGCCCTCACCGCGACCGGCCCGGCCGACGGCGTGGTCGCCCAGGTGGTGGGCGGCTACCGGCTCGCGGTGGACCCGGACGACGTGGACGCGCTGCGTTTCGAGCGGCTCGCCGCGGCCGGCCGGGAGCGGCTGCGGGCCGGCGACCCGGACGCCGCGAACGCCGCGCTCGCCGGGGCGGTGGCGTTGTGGGGCGCCCGGCCCGGAGCGGAACCCGCGGTCGTCGCCGCGGTCGCGCCGACGGTCGCGGCGCGGCTGGCGCAGCTGTCGGTCGGGGCGGTCGCCGACCTCGCCGACGCCGAGTTGTCGCTGGGGCACATCGAGGCCGCCGCCGCCCGGCTGACCGGGTTGCTGGCCGAACGGCCGGTCGAGGAGCGGGCCGCCGCGCTGTTGATCGACGCGCTCACCGCCGCCGGGCGGGAGGCCGAGGGGCTGGCCGTCTACGAGCGGGTCCGCGCGTCCCTGGCCGACGTCCTCGGCGCCGACCCGGGCACCGCCCTGCGGGAACGCCATCGGCGCCTGCTCGGCCCGGCCCGAACCGCCCCCGCGCCGGGCGCTCCGGCAGCCGGCACTCCGGCAGCCGGCACTCCGGCAGCGGCTGCTCCGGCAGCCGGCACTCCGGCAGCGGGCGCTCCGGCCGGGCACGAATGGCAGCCGGCGCCCGGACCCGGCCGCAACCGGACGGCCGGCCCGCCCGGGGAACGGCAGCCCACCGGCGGCCCCGGTCGCATCCACCCGGCCGGCCTGCCCGCGCCGGTGACCGGCCTGATCGGCCGCGACGACGAACTCGCCCGGATCGGCGCCCTGTTCGCCACCGGCCGCCTGGTCACCGTCCTCGGCCCGGGCGGCGCCGGCAAGACCCGCCTCGCGGTCGAGGCCGCCCGCCGCCACCACCCCGACCACCGCGACGGCGCCTGGCTCGTCGATCTCGCGTCCGTCACCGATGCGGCGAAGGTGGCCTCGGCCGTGCTCGCCGGCATCGGGCTGCGCCGCGGCGCGCTGCTCGACGCGCCCCGGCCGGCCGGGCAGGACGACCGGGACGTCCTCGCCGGCGAACTCGGCGGCCGGGAGTGCCTCCTGGTGCTCGACAACTGCGAGCACCTGATCGACGCCGTCGCCCATCTGGTCGCCGGTCTGCTGCCGCGCTGCCCCGGGCTGCGTGTCCTGGCCACCAGCCGGGAACCCCTCGCGGTCGGCGGCGAGGCGCTGGTCCCGCTGGGCCCGCTGGCGCTGCCCGGTCCGGACGACGGTGTCGGCCAGGCCCGCGAGACCGCCTCGGTGCGCCTGTTCACCGAGCGGGCCGCCGCCGTCCGACCCGGTTTCGACGTCGACGGGACCACCCTGCCGGACATCGTGCGGGTGGTGCGCGGGCTGGACGGCCTGCCGCTGGCCCTGGAGCTGGCCGCCGCCCGGTTGCGTACCCTGGCGCTGCCCGACCTGGCCGCCGGGCTCGCCGACCGGTTCCGGTTGCTCAGCACCGGCAGCCGGACCGCAGCGCCCCGGCACCGCACCCTGAGCGCGGTGATCGCGTGGAGCTGGGACCTGCTCGACCAGCGTGAGCGCACCGTCGCGGAACGGATCTCGGTGCTGCCCGGCGGTGTCACCCCGGCCTCGGCCGCCGCCGTCTGCGCCGGCACCGCGGTGCCCGCGAGCGAGATCCCCGACCTGCTCGCCGCGCTGGTCGACCGGTCGCTGCTGCAGCTCGCGCCCGGCACCGGCCGCTACCGCATGCTGGAGACCATCCGGGAGTACGGCGCCGCCCGCCTGGCCGGCACCGGCGCCCTCGGCGTGGCCCGCGACCTGGCCGCCGCCCACGTCACCGAGCTGATCGCCGGGTACGACCCGCAGCTGCGCGGGCCCGGCCAGCTGGCGGCCATGCGGGCCATCGGCGCCGAGTACGACAACACCCTCGCCGCCCTGCGCCACCGCTGCGACACCCACGACGCCGCCGGTGCGGTCGCCCTCGCCCTGGCCCTGACCTGGTACTGGCAGATGTCCGGCCGGGAGCCGGACGGCGCCGCCTGGCTGGACACCGCGCTGGCGGTGCCGGGCGGCGGGCCGGCACCGGAGCGCGACTGCGCCCGAGCCGTGCACCTGCTGACCCGCACGGACAACTCGTCGGGGATCGCCGCCGGGCCGGCCGCGGCCGACCGGGCCGAGATGCGCGAGCTGGCCGGCCGGCTGCTCGCCCGTCCGGAGCTGCCGGCCCAGTACCGCGTGTTCGGTCCGGTGCTGCTCTTCCTGCTGGACCCGGCGGAGGCGCACGCCCCCTTCCGGAGCCTGGCCGGCGGCGACGACGGGTGGCTGGCCGGGCTGGCCCACATGTTCCTGGCCGAGATCGCCGGGAACGCGGGTGCGCTGGGGCCGATGCGCGCGCACGTGGAGGCGTCTCTGGCCCGCTTCCGGCAGGCCGGCGACCACTGGGGCCGGGCGGCCACCCTGGCGATGCGCGCCCAGCTGCGGCGGTACGACGACCTCGACGGCGCGCTGGACGACCTGCGGGCGGCCCGGGCGCTGGCCGACGAGTTCGGCACGCCCAGCCTCGGCGACCAGCTCCACCAGGACCTGCGCTGGGTCGACGTGCACCTGCGGCGCGGCGAGACCGGCCAGGCGATGGCCATGCTCGACGCCGCCCGGGAACGCGCCCCGCACGCCTCCGCGACGGAGATGCTGATCCTGATCGACACGTGGGAGGCCGGGCTCCGGATCCGGCTCGGCGACCTGGACCGGGCGGGCGACCTGCTCGGCGCCGCGGAACGGGCACTGGCCGACGGCGCCGCGGACGCCGCTCGGCCGTTGGTCGCCGGCGCCCGGGCGGCGCTCTGCCTGGCGCGGGACGACCCGCCGGGCGCGGACCGGGCGCTGCGGGCGGCGTACGCGGCCGCCCGGGCCACCCGGGAACTGCCGGTCCTGGCACCGGTGGCCGTGCACGCGGCCGCGCTCGCCGCGGCCCGCGGCCGGCCACCCGACGCGGCCGTGCTGCTCGGCACCGCCGCCCGGCTGCGGGGCACGCACGACCACACCGATCCGCAGGTCCGCGAACTCACCCGCCGGTGCCGGGCCGCGCTGGGCCCCGAGGCGTTCGCCGCGGCGTACGCCGGCGGCTGGGACCTGGACCCGGAGGCGGCCGTGACCGCGGCCGACCCGGCCGGGCCGCTCACCGCCGGCGGCTGACCGCCGGGTACGCCGTCAGCCGGGCCTGCCGACGGCGCGCAGGGCGATGTCGACGGAAGCCTGCAGTTCCTCGCAGCTCGCGCCGGCCGCGGCGTGGACGGCGTGGCCTTCGCTGAGCGTCATCACGAACCGGGCCAGTGCCCGGGCGTCCACGCCGTCCGGCAGGTCGCCCTCCGCCGCCGCCCGGTGCAGCCGTTCCTCCAGGGCCTGCTCGGTGGCGGCCCGGCCGGCGGCCAGCACCTCCGCGACGTGGGTGTTCTCCGGCGAGCAGGCCAGTCCGCCCTGGATGGACAGGCAGCCCCGGGGGTGGTCGCCGGTGGTGAGGCCGTTGGCGCTGGAACGCAGGAAGACCTCGATGGCGGCGTACGCGGTGGGCTGGTCGAGTGCGGCGCGGGCGTCGGCCACCTTGGTCTCGTGGTATCGGGCGAAGGCCCGCCGGAACAGTTCCTCCTTGCTGCCGAACGCGGCGTACAGGCTCGGCCGGTTGATGCCCATCGCAGCGGTCAGGACGTTCAGCGACGCCCCCTCGTAGCCGTGTCGCCAGAAGACCTCGGTGGCGCGGTCGAGGACCACCGCCTCGTCGAAGGCCCGCGGTCGTCCGATGGCCGGCGTCTCCCTGCTCATGAGGCAACTCTACCGCTCGGTACACATCGTGACGGGGGTCACCAACCGATCGGTACAGAACTTGCTACGGTGGCTGCACAACCGAGCGGTACAAAAGGAGAACCATGACCGTCACACTGATCACCGGCGCGAACAAGGGCATCGGCTTCGAGACCGCCCGGCAGCTGGTCGAGCTGGGCCACACCGTCTACCTCGGCGCCCGCGACGCCGGGCGGGGCGAGAAGGCGGCGGCGGACCTAGGCGCACGGTTCGTCCAGCTCGACGTGACCGACGACGCGTCGGTACGCGACGCGCTGGCGGCCATCGACGCGGCCGAGGGCCGGCTCGACGTCCTGGTGAACAACGCGGGCGTCCTCGGGGCCGGACCGGTCGACGGCCCGGCGGCGCTGCGGGTCTTCGACATCAACGCGGTGGGGATCGTCCGGGTCACCGAGGCGGCGCTGCCCCTGCTGCGCAGGTCCGCCAACCCGACGGTGGTCAACGTGTCGAGCAGCATGGGATCGTTCTGGGCGGTGACCAATCCCGACCGGCCCGAGTTCGGCCTGCCGCTCGCGCTCTACGCGGCGTCCAAGGCGGCCGCGACCATGCTCACCGTCCAGTACGCCAAGTCCCAGCCGGGTATCAAGTTCAACGCGCTCGAACCCGGCCCCACCGCCACCGACATGACCGCCGCGTTCGGCATCGGACGGCCGCCCGCGGAGAGCGCCCGGACGGTCGTGCGCCTGGCCACGCTCGGCCCGGACGGCCCGACCGGCACGCTCCAGGACGAGAACGGCGTCCTGAACTGGTAGCCGCCCGCCCGGACGGACGGTCCGGGCGGTTGAGCGTCGTCGCTATGCTGACCGGGTGACCTGGCTCGAGGCGTTCTGGCACCTGGTCAGCGTGCTGACCGACGCCGGCCCGACCGGTCTTCTCGCCGGCGCGGGTGCCGTCGCCGGCGTGCTGCTGGGCACGGTGGTCGCCGCGGGTGTGCGGCTGGGCCGCCGCCCGGCCGCGATCGGCCCGCACGTCACGCGCCGGGTGCTGCGGGAGCGGACCCGGCGCACCGGCGTACCCCGCCACCGTGATCCCGACGCCTCCGGGCGCGTCCGGCCGCGAGGGCCCACCCGGCCCCTCGCGGCCGCCTGAGCGTCTCCTTTCTCGCACATCGATCGCTCGGCTCCTCCCCCACCGCTCGTCGCGGCCGCTGGTGACCCGTCAGGTCCTGATCCAGCCACCGGTCGTCGTACGAGAGGTCCACCATGCCCGCTGTCCTGAATCCCTGCCGCCGCACGCCGGCCGTCCGCACCACGGTTCGGCGGGCGGCCCGATGAGCGCCCTGTTCAGTCCCCTGATGGCCGCGGTCTACTCGGCGATCTCGGCGGTGCTGCTGTTCTGGCACGCCGTCTGGGAGCGCCTGCTGGGCGACGCGAGCGGATGGCACACGGACTGGTCCTGGGTGCTCGGCATCGTCTTCCTGGTCCTCACCGTCCGGACCGCCCTGATCCCGGTGGTGAACCGGCAGATGGCCGCGCAACGGGCGATGCAGGCGCTGCAGCCGAAGGTCGCCGCGCTGCAGAGCAGGCACCGGGGCGACCGGGTCGCCCTGCAGCAGGAGCTGGCCGCGCTCTACCGGGCGGAGAAGGTCAACCCGCTGATGAGTTTCCTGCCGATCCTGTTGCAGGCGCCCGTCCTGATCGGACTGCTGCACGTGCTGCGCCACCTCAGGCCGTCCATCGCCAGCGACGCCGCCCGCACCCTGTACGGCTGGACCCTGGCCCAGTTCGACAGCGCGTCACAGGCGACGCTGTTCGGCGCGCCGATCGCCGCGACGTTCAACGCCACCGCGGCCCAGCTGCAGCCGCTCGGCGCCGGCCGGCCCACCGTCACCGTCGTGGCGGCGGTGCTGATCGCACTCATGGCCGCCACCACGTACCTCACCAGCCGGATGACCATCCGCAGCACCGGCTGGGCGCCCGAACCGCAGGCCCGGACGGTGCAGCGGCTGATGCTGTACGGCGTCCCGCTGTCCCTGCTCGTCTCGGGTGCGTTCTTCCCGATCGGCGTGGTCCTCTACTGGCTGACGCAGAGCCTGTTCGGGTTCGGGCAGCAGATGTGGATCCTGCGCCGGTACCCGCCACCGCGCAACGGCGCCGGCCCGGCGCGGTGACCTGACGGGCCGGTGCCGGTGCGCTCCACGGAGGGCACCGGCACCGGCCGTCGCCGGTTCGCGTCAGCAGGCGAATCCGGCGGCACAGATGTTGAGCGCGCCGATCTCCCGCTCCACCGGGCCGAATCCGCTGAAGATGCCGTTGGTGACCCCGGCGCCGTTCACGAAGTTGCCCCAGTTGACGCCCACCGCGGTGACGTCGTTCGTGGCCGGGGAGTTGGTGACCCTGAAGACCGGCGAACCGCTGTCCCCGCCGGCCGAGTTATAGCTGGCGGTCTGCTGGCAGAACAGGTAGATGTCGGTGTTGTTGACGGTGAAGTCGACGCACGTGCCGGTGACCGTGCCGGTGGTACGGCCGGTGGTCCGCCCGACCTTCTGGACCGCGGAGTTGAGGGCGGCGCCACCGTCGGCCGCGGTCACCCGGAACGTGTCGGTCCCGTTCCAGTTGGTGCTGTTCACCGCCGGGCGGGCGATCCTGCCCTGGGAGATGTTCACGCCGGTCTGCGCGGCCACGAAGTTGGCGTCCGCGCTCGCGCACCGCCGGTTGACCGGACAGTCGAACAGGCCGGCGTTGACCGCGGTGTCCGCCGTCTCCAGGCCGACCACACCGCCGTCCCCGGCGGGACGGGTGGGCTGCCAGAACCGGCCGTTGTCGACCACGCCGCGGTTGGCCGAGCAGTGCGAGTTCGTCACGAAACCGGCGACGCCCTGACGGGTCGCGGGGTATCCCAGGGTGCAGGTCGGCAGCGCGGCGGTGGAGACGATCTGGGTACCGCCGTGCAGCGGCCGGGTCTGATCCCGCACCGTCATCGTCACCGCTCCCCGCCGCACCGCGGTCACCGCGGCCTCGGGGATACCGAGTCGGGTCACCGCCGCACGGACCGCCGCCGAGTGCCGGTCCGGATCCTCGAGCCCCACGACCACCCGGTTGCGGCGTTCGTCGATCTCCAGCGAGGTCACGCTTGGCAGCGCGAACACCGATCTGGTGGCGTCGCGCCAGATCTTCAGCTGGGCGAACGTGTAGTCGGCCCGGTGCACGACGGTCTTGCCCGTACCACCGGACAGGCCGAGCCCGGCCAGCGCGGCACGGGACCGCGCCGCGCCCTCCTCGTCGGGCCGGGTCAACAGGACGTGCGTCGTGGATCCGTCGGCGTCCAGGTAGGCCCCGCCGAAACCGGGAACGTGCTTGGTGGCGGCCACCTCCTGAGCGTCCCGGTCCCAGGGCGCGGCGACGGTCACCGGGTCGGCGTCCGCCACGCCGCCGCCGGTGAACGCCACCGCGGTGGCGGCGATGAGGACGAGCCCCGCGCCGATGGACCTGCCCGCGTTGAGTCGATGCATGAAGACCTCCGGTGGCACGGATTTCGGCTCCGCCACATGTCGGCTCGAGCCTCGAGTGCGCCCAGGATGGTCCGTGGCGTTCATCGAGAAGGCACACGATCCGCACGGATCGCGGAGGCCCTAGAAGTGCTGCACGGCCACCACGCCCGGCATCGCCATCGTCTCGGCGGCGAGACCACCGAACAGGCCCGGGCTGGCCAGCTCGACGGTCCAGTACCGGGGCAGCGTCTCGGCGGCCTCGGCCCGGACCCGTCCGTGCTCGCAGAACGGACCGGCGAAGCCGCCCGACCGGGGATCTCCGGAGAACTCCGGGCTGCCGCCGAGCCCGCGCCAGATCGCCGCCTCGGCCAGGTTGCGCTGGTCCTGCGTGGCCCGCGCGTCGATGAACACCCGGGCCCGGTCGCCCATCCGCGCGCTCGGCGGATCCACGATGCCGGCCGGCACCGACGGGGTGCACGATCCCGGCATCAGGTGCCGGTCGACCACGCCGTACAGGCCCAGCACGGCCAGCAGGGACGCGACGGTGGTCAGCCCGACGGCGAGCGGCGACCGGCGTCGTACCGCCCCCAGCCACGTCGCCGCCCACCGCCGCCCGCGCGGGAACCGGGGGCGCGGTCGCTGCGCCGCCGCGACGAGCAGGACCAGCGCCGCCAGCACCCCGAACGGCACCGCCGCACCGGCCGTGACGAAGGCCAGCCCCGCCCAGGACGCCGCGGCGGACTCGTCCGCCAGCCCCGTGCCACCCGCCAGGGCCAGCAACGCGAACGGCACCACGCAGAGCACCGCGAGCACCGCGCCGACCGTGGCCAGGGCGGACATCACCGGGCTGGCCTCCAGGCGGCGGCTCGCCCACCCGGTGAGCAACCAGGCGAGGACCGCGCCGGGCAGGAAACCGAGCCAGGTCACCGCCGCCAGCCACGGTGGCGGTTGCTGCCAGAGGTAGTACAGGGCGTTGCCATCGCCGTCGTAGGCGGGCCGCCCGGGCCAGTAGTGGTCGGCGAAGCGCAGCCCCAGCTCGCCACGGGCGGCGGTGAAGCCCGCCGCCCGGTCGCCCGGATGCGCGCCGACCACGTCGGTCTGATCCAGCGGCGGGTCGACACTGGTCACGGTCCAGCCGGCCGCCTCCAGCCGGGCCCGGACGCCCGCGGTGTAGGCGGCGACGTCCCGGGTGGCGGTGGTGTGCCTGACCCACGAGACGGCGTACCCGTACTCGATGCCCTCGCCGTCGGCCTGGCTGACGACGTCGGCGGCGTCGCCGCCGCCCCACACCGTGAGTCCCGGAAAGATCGTCCGGCTGATCTCGGCGGCCTCGGCGCCGACGGGCAGCGGCCGGGACGCCTGCCAGCCCAGCCAGTTGGTGCCGCCGGCACCGAGAAACCCGCCGGCCAGCGCCAAGAACAGGGCCAGCACGACGATCCCCCGGCTGTTCGGCCGGCCGAGCCGGGCCCGGCCGCCGTGCCGCGCCAGGTTCACCCGCTCGCGGAGGGCCGGCCGGCGCCGGCCGGGCGGTGCGCACTCGACCAGGGTGTCGAGCAACTCGTCGCGGCGCGGGCCCGGCGGATAGATCCACAACAGCCGGCGGTACGCCCGAACGAGTCGCGGGTCGACGGTGCGCGACGAGGCGGTCAGCACGGTCACCACGCCACCCGCCCGCCCAGCCGGTGTGCGCCCGCCGAGCCGAGCCCGAAGCGCTTGAGCTGGGTGGTGGCCGCGTGGACACTGGTCCGCAACCGCTCAGTCTCGGCGCCCAGGGCGCCCGCGCCGTGGTCGGTGAGCCGGTAGTAGCGCCGGTTCCGCCCGCCGACGAGTTCCTCCCGGTCGATCTCCACCAGGCCGTCGGCGGCCAGCCGGTCGAGTGCCGCGTACAGCGTGCCGGCCTGCAGGTTGACCGCGCCGCCGGACAGGGCGGTGGCCTCCTGGATGATGCCGTAGCCGTGCCGGGGTTCCGACGCCAGTGCGGTGAGGATCCAGAAGGTGGGTTCACGCATCGGGGCAGCCATGCACCCAATATAGAGATCATCTGAGTATCAGGCAACGGTCAGCTGCCGAGGTGCCGTTCCCGGCCGGCCGGGAACGGCGGGTAGCTTGTCGGTCTATTCTGTCGTCCGGACGTCGGGAGTCGCCGCGATGTGGGAAGCCACCACGATCGACAATGTCCGGGTCTTCGACGGGGCCGGCCGGACTGAGCCGCGTTCCGTGCACCTCGACGGCGGTCGCATTGTGTCCGCACCGCCGGACGCCGCGCGCCGGGTGGACGCCCGTGGCGGCACGCTGCTGCCCGGGCTGATCGACACCCACGTCCACGTCGAGGATCGCGCCGACCTGGAGGCGTCGGCGCACTGGGGTGTCACCACCGTGCTCGACATGGGCACCCCGCACCTGGACCGCACCATGCCGCTGCGCCATCTCGACGCGGTGGCGGACCTGTTCAGCGCGGGCCACCCGGCGGTCGCCCCCGGTGCCACGGCGATCCGCAAGATGGGTTATCCGCCCAGCATCGGCGTGGCGGACCCGTCCGGTGCCGAGGAGCACGTCGCGGCCCGGGTACGGGACGGCGCCGACTACGTGAAGATCCTGGTCGAGGACCCGAAGCAGCCCGGCACGAAGGCGCTCGACCGGGCCACCGTGCAGGCGCTCGTCGACGCCGCCCATCGGCACGGGCTCACGGTGATCGCCCACACGGTCACCGGCCCGACGTTCCGGACGGCGGTCGACGCGGGCGCGGACGTGGTGACCCACGTGCCGGTCCAGGCGGTGGTGAGCCGGGAGGCCGCCCGGCCCGGGCTCGTGGTCTCCCCCACGCTTGTCATGATGCGCGGGATCTGCGCCACCATCGGGCGCCGCCCGGCGTTGCGCGCGCTCGCGGCCCTGCGGGTCATGCCGCGGATGGACTTCACCAACTCCCTCGACTCCGTGCGGCGGCTGCACCACGCGGGCGCGACCGTCCTCGCCGGCACCGACGCGAACCGCGACCCGGCCACGCCGTTCTCGCCGCCGCACGGTGAGGCGATGCACCAGGAACTGGGACTGCTCGTCGAGGCCGGCCTGTCACCGGTCGAGGCGCTGCGGGCCGCCACGGTCCGGCCCGCGCAGGTCTTCGGTCTCGCCGACCGGGGCGAGATCACCGCCGGGCGACGGGCCGACCTGCTTCTCGTCGACGGCGACCCCACGACCGACATCGGGGCGACCCGGAACATCACCGGCGTCTGGGTCGCGGGGCACCGGTTCCGCGGCGTGCCCGGATCGTGATCTGAGGGCGAGCGGGCCCCGCCACGACCACGCCGGGCACGCCGGGCATCCGCCTACCGGGTGCGGCCACCACACCCGTAGAAGCACGCCTGGAACTGGGCGAAGTGCGGG
Organism: Jidongwangia harbinensis; assembly: GCF_020216025.1. Classification (GTDB taxonomy): domain Bacteria; phylum Actinomycetota; class Actinomycetes; order Mycobacteriales; family Micromonosporaceae; genus Actinoplanes; species Actinoplanes harbinensis. Next base: position 74,801 of record NZ_JAIWNC010000001.1, read on the forward strand.
CGCTTGACGCTGCCGAACGCGGTGAACTCGCCGCCGACCGCGATCGCGTTGGCCGCGGCGGTCAGGGTCAGCACGCCCCACCGGCCGTTGCTGCGCGGATTCCAGTCGAGCAGGCGGCCGGTTTCCGGGTTCAGGGCGGCCAGCTTCGGCTGGGTGCGCAGCGTCGTCGGGCACCACGAGGTGGCGGTGCGCGACGGCCGGTCACAGGCCACGGTGAAGTGCCCGCCGGCGTAGATCGTGCCGCGCAGGGTGGTGAGCGCCTGGACGTCGCCGTCGGTGACGGTGCTCCAGACCAGGTTCCCGGTGGGCTCGTACGCCGCCACCCGGCCGCCCGGGCCGGCCAGCCCCGCGTACACCCGGCCCGCGGTGATGGCGAGCGCGAACGCGGTGTACGGGGTGGCCGGACGGAACCCCGGGTCCACCTGACCGTCGGCCAGGCGCAGGGCGGCGAGGCGGGCGGTGCCCTCCGTCCCGTTGAGACGCTTGAAGCCGCCGCCGACGTACAGCCGGGACCCGGCCACGGACAGCGCCCGCACCTGCCCGTCGGCGCCGCCGACGAACGTGGTGTCGTGCGCCCCGTCGGACAGCCGGAACGCCGCCAGGTTGCGAACCGGGCGACCGTCCACGGCGGTGACCGTGCCGCCCAGGTAGAGCCGTCCGCCGCCGACCGCCAGCGCGGTGCCTTCGCCCTTCACGGTGTGCCGGAGCGGGCCGACCGCGCCGCTGGCCGGGTGGAGGCCGGCCAGGCCGGCGCGCGGCTGCCCGGCGACGGTGGTGAACTTGCCGCTGGCGTACAGCGCGGAGCCGGACGCGGCGAGCGCCAGCACCGTGCCGTTGGTCTCGGGCGCCCACGGCAGCAGCTTGCCGGTCCGGGTGTCCACGGCGGCCAGTCGCTTGCGGGGCACCGACCGGCCGTTGACGATCGCGTTCCGGAAGCTGCCGCCGACGTACACGGTGGAGCCGACACGTGCGCTGGCGTACACCAGGCCGTCGAAGCCGACGGTGGGGGCCGGCGCGGCGGACACCAGGGGTACGGCGGCGACCGCCGGGGAGGGCGTCCCGGCCACGGCGACCGCCGCAGCGAGCAGCACGCCGAACGAACTACGCAGGAATGAAGAAAGTTGCATGAACCGGACAATATGGCAGGCAAGAAGCAGGCGTGGCCGAAACAGGGAGATATCTACCGCAGGGTGTAGTCGCCAAATTACGAACATCACTTGACAGAAAACCAAAGGAAACCGCCATGATGTAACACCCGCCGACCTCAGTGGAGAATCCATGACCCTGTCCCATGCCCGGCGCGGCTCCCTGCGCCTGGCGACCGCCGTCACCGCCGCCCTGGCCCTGGCCGCCGGCCTGCTCACCGCCACGGCCACGCCGTCGGTCGCCGTCGCGTCCGGACCGGTCATCGACCAGAACTTCGCCGACCCGGACGTCATGAAGGTCGGCGGCACCTATTACGCGTACGCCACCAACAGCGACGGCCGGAACATCCGGTGGGCCACCTCCACCGACCTGGTCAGCTGGACCGCGCAGCAGAGCGACGCGCTGCCGTCCCTGGGCGCGTGGGCCGACCCGGCCTGGTCCTTCCCGCCGGGCGGGCCGGGCGACCACGGCGTCTGGGCACCGGAGGTGTTCGCGACCGGGCCGGCCAGCTTCGTCATGTGGTACACCGCGCACGACCGCGCCTCCGGCAAGCAGTGCATCGGCGCCGCCACCGCCACCACGCCCGGCGGGCCGTTCGTCCCCCGCGACACCACCCTGGTCTGCACCCCGGAGACCGGCGGCGTGATCGACGCCTCCTCGTTCACCGAGGACGGGCGCCGCTACCTGCTATGGAAGAACGACGGCAACTGCTGTGCCCAGGACACCTGGCTGCACCTGCAGCAGGTCACCGCGAACGGGCTGCGCCGGACCGGCACCGAGACCGCGCTGATCAAACAGGACAAGCCGTTCGAGGGCATCCTCGTCGAGGCGCCGACGCTGTGGAAGCACAACGGCCGGTACGTGCTGTTCTACTCCGCCAACTTCTTCGGCAACGGCAGCTACCTGAGCAGCTACGCCACCGCGACCCGGCTGCGTGGGCCGTACACCAAGGCACCGGCGCCGCTGATGACCACCGACGCGTTCGCCGGGTCGGTCCGCGGCCCGGGCGGCCAGGACATCGTGACCGGCCCGGACGGCCAGGACCGGATCATCTTCCACGGCTGGAACCCCGGCTTCAGCTACCGGGCGATGTACTCGCAGCGACTCGACTGGCAGGGCGGCCGGCCCGTCGTGGCGGGTGCCAAGGTGCGGTACGAGGCCGAGGACGCCACGTTCGCCCGTGCCAACGCCCGGTACGCGCCCGGTGCCAGCAACGGCGTGGTCGTCGGCGGCATCGACTTCGACGACAGCCGGGTCACGTTCACCGTGCACGTACCCCGGGCCGGCACCTACCGGCTGTACACCCGCTACGCCAACGGATCCGACGCCGGCGCGGCCAGCCACACCCTGGTCGTGAACGACACCGCGGCCGGCACCGTGGACTACCCCGTCACCGGCTGGGACAACTGGCAGACGGCCGAACGCGGCATCACCCTCACGGCGGGCCGGAACACGATCGCGTACGGCAAGGGCGCGCACTTCGCGGAGATCGACGCGATCGACGTGGCCTGACCGTCAGCGGACGGCCGGCGGAGGGGACGCGGGGGCATCGACCCTCGTCGCTAAGGCGCCCCTCGGCCGGCCTGGAAGATGGCGGAGCCGAACCAGCTGCCGCCGACCCGGGTGACCAGGTCGGGCAGCAGGTTCCGGTCGCTCAGCTGGGGCCAGGACTGGAGCAGCTCCTGCAGGTCCCGGCCGAGGGCGTCCAGCTCCTTGCCGCCCATCGGCTCACTCCGGATCACCTGCGTGGCCTGCACCGGCCAGTCCCGTGCTCCGATGTCCACGGTCGGCAGCGCCACCGCGGCCATCTCCAGCGCGGTCTGCTCGACCACGGCGAGCCGGAGCAGCAGTTCCACGACCCGGCGGTGCGTCCCCGCCTCGTGATGGTCCGAGCGGACCAGGTTGGCCGCCCCGTAGTCGGAGTTCGCGAGTTCGACCAGGCCGGCCCGGTCCGCCTGACTGGCCTGCGGAAGTTGACGGAGGAGGACGTCCTCGGCGGCGATGAGCGACAGGATCACCGGGTCCTCCTGATCCGAAACCAGAGGCGAGACCTTCTTGCCGAGTTCCTCGAGCTCGCCCAGCACATCGACGAGATCCTGTTCCGCGTCGGCGCGTAGCCGGTACTGGATCGACTGGCCGCCACGGCGCCCCTCGGACCGGGTGCCGGCCCGCTCGACGAACCGCGCCTCCCGCGCCAGGACGGTGCGTACGGTGGTGTCCTTGACGTCGCTGTAGCGCGCGAGGTCGGCGACGGTGAACTGGCGTAACGCCAGGATGCCGTTCAGCACCCGGTAGCGGTGAATCATGACCCGACCCTCTGCGCTGGCTGGCTTGCCCCTGACCGTTCCTTCGTGGCATCAGCCTCGTCCATCGTTATTCGTTTGTCAAGTGAACAACCCGGTCACCTCTTTGACAAGGCGGCCGAGGTCCCGGGTCTCCACGTACGTGCGCAGCTCCGCCACCAGGCCGGGGTGGATCCGGCCCAGCGTCGCCCGGTACACCTCGGTGGCGAACAGGTCCCGCTGCTTGTTGTCGAAGCTCGACGTGTTGAGCTGCACGCTCAGCATGAGGAAGACGGCCGCCGGATCGAGGTGCCGGACCTCGGGGAGCCGGCCCAGCAGCGCCTGCACGGCCCGCGCCGCCCGGGCACCCTTGGCCCGCTGGCTCCAGGCCCGGTCCCAGCTGCTCTGCGCGTGCCGGGCGGCGTGCACCCGCTCCGCGGCCTCCGCGTGCGCCGCCGGCCGCGGGGCCACGAGCAGATCGAGCGGCGACCCGGACGGAGGCCGCAGGCGGTCCAGCATCTGATGCGCCACGAAGGCCGCCACGTCCATCCAGCCCTCGGCGAACCGGCTGCTGGCATCCGGCTGGCGCCGGCCCGGCTGCCACGGTCCCTGCAGGACGTGACAGACGCATTCGTGCAGCAGGACGTACGGCAGCGAGAACACGGTGAGCTCGTCCAGCATCTGCGCGTTGACCCGGACCGCCACGCAGGCGGAGGGCCCGTCGGCGAGATCCTGCAGCACGGTCGTCGCGGTGAGCGCGACGGGCAGTTCCGAGCGGACCGGCTCGGACTGGTACTCGAACGACGCGGTGATCCGCTGACGCAGATCGTCCGGCAGGTCCAGGCCGTGGCACCGGTACAGTTCGACGGCCGCCGTCACCGCGTCACCGAAAGCGCCGGTCAACAGGTCATCGGTGGCGCGGCCCGCTTCGTCCAGGACCTGATCGATCTCGTCGAGGAGAGGCTCGCAGACCCCGCGCGCATCGGCGTCGGGAAACGACAGATTCGCTCTGATCTCGGCACCCAGCTGATGCAGGTATTCGCTCAGCGAGCCGGTCGGGCAGAACTCCACCTGGTACAGCGTCGAGTCCAGGACCCGGCTGCGGATCCCGGTCCACAGCACTCCGTACCCGGCCGAGTCCAGCTCGACGTGATACAGATCCAGCGCCCGGTAGACGAGCGCACGCCCGACGACGGCCTTCTGGGCATGCAGGGGAAGCAGACGCCTGGTGCTCACGGCTGGGTCGTTTCCTCGTCCCGTATGGCGTCACGGCCGAACCGGTCACGGATCTTCGGCAGCAGCACCTGCTCCCACAACGAGACCAGCACGGCGTTCGCGACCGGAGCGAAGGCCACGATCAGCGCCACCGAGGTGGGGTCCAGCCCGGCGCCGCGCACCCGGACCTGAATGGCCTCCGGCCGTCGTTCCGGCGGGACGGCGCGCAGATCCAGCCCGGCCGCCCGCAGCTCCGCCTGCAGCTTGTCGTCGTGCTCCAGCTCGGCCCAGAACCGATCGATCTCGCGCTGAACCTCGTCGGCGGAGCGGGTTCCGCGCCCGTACACCAGTTCCGTCATTCCGCCCTCCTCGGCCCCAACTTCCGATCAGTCGGTCAAAGGAATTCAAGAGCATCAATCGCCGGCCGCCGGGTACTAAATCGCAGCAGACCGGACAACACCTTTGACTTAATCAGATAAAGACCGACCACGACACCGCCCGGACCGTCGAACCCGACAGATGATCTGCACAATTCCCGACACCGGCCGCCAATCCAATCCCGGAATCGAATTGTCCCGAGAAGCTCGACCGAAAGGGGTGATCGAGTGAAGAGATCCGTGGGAGAGGCAACTTGGTGGTGGGGTGATCGGCGCGCCCCGGTGGCCGGCGGTCGCTCGTGCCATGGCGGCCGCGACACAGCCCACCTGCACCAGATCTCCGGAGGGATGTAGCAGTGAGATGATCGCGGACTGTCACCGCCCACCTCGGCGACACACCGACGTCGTCATGCGGGGCACCCGGTCCGGGCCGGGCGTACCGGGTCCGGCCCGGGTGCCGGCGCGCGCACGGCCGGCCCAGGATCTGCGCGTCTCCGGAGCCGGCCCGGAGCCGTTCTTGAGCCTGGACCGGCAGGATTGCTCCCGTGGGTCGCGGTCGATCAGGAGGTGGTGAGGCTGGTGACTGCCGAGTTCTCCCCGTTCACGACGCCGTACGCGACGACGTCGAACCGCCCGGCCGTGCCGGACGGGTCGGCCCACTGCTCGGTCGCGGTGCCGGCGACCAGGCCGAGCCGGTCCAGCAGATGGACCTCGCCCGCCACCGCGCCCTCGACCATCATGAACGCCTGGACCGCGACCGTCCCGGACGGCGCCTTCGCGGTGTAGGAGCTGGTGGTCCAGCCGGCCGGGCCGTCCACGGTGGCCGAGTTGTGGCTGCCCAGACGGGTGACCTTGCCGGCCGCGTCGGTGAAGGCGAGACCGGCGCGGACCCGGCGGCCGGCCCCGCCCGCGCGGAACGAGCCGACCGAGGTGTACGTGTCGCCGGCCACCGCCGTGACCTTGCGGCCGGACGCGCTCAACTGGCCGGCGCCGGTGGCGCTGAGCAGAAGCGATGACGTGCCGACGGCGCCGGCCGTGTCGGTACGCGAGACCCGGGTCAGGGCGCCCGCGGTCCACCCGGCCGTGCCCGCGGCCGCGGACTCCAGGTCGGCCGCGTCCGGGTCCAGCAGGTTGCCCGGCACCGCCGCGCTGCCGACCGGCAGATCGGCCACCGGCACGCCGTCGCGGTACACCCGGTAGCCGGCGATCGGGTTCCCCGCCGGGTACGCCTCGTCCCAGGTCAGCACGGCGCCGTCGGCCGTCAGGTTGCCCGGCGCCTCGGGCGCGAGGGCGGCGGTGCGCAGCGGTGTGGCGATGATGCCGTCCGCGGTGTTGGTGACTCCGTCCGGGCCGGTGAGCGAGGTGTCGCTCGGGCGCGCCGCGGACCTGCGGGCGCCGAGCTGGACTCCGTACCAGGTGGTCGGGTGTTCCTGGTCGTCGACCACCGCGTTGCCGTGGATCGCGTCGCCCCGGCCCACGGAGAGCCCGATGCCCGCGGTGTCGAAGTATCCGGAGCCGGTGTTGTACGTGGTGGAGCCGCCGAAGCCGGCGTTCACGATCCGGTTGCCCAGCACCGCGTCGGGGGCGTTCTTCGCGTGCGCGGTGCCGTACACGATGATCCCGGACTGGCGCGGGCGCTCGATGAGGTTGTCCCGGACGATGTTGTTGCCGCCGGGCCGCACGACGTGGTCGGCCGGGCCCGTGCTGGCGTCGGTCCACCCGCCGGGCGTGCCGCCGGTGCCGTCCGCGTCGGGGTAGTCGGCGTATCCGACGGCCACGCCGACGGTCGCGGAGTCGACGATGCGGTTCCCCGCCACCAGCATGTCCCGCGGGTTGGTGATGTCCTTGTTCGTTCCGGAGTGCGCGTACCCGGCGTTGGACGTCAGCACGATGTGCGCGCCGAAGAGCACGTTGCCGGTCACCGCGGCGCCGACCACGCCCTCGAAGTACATGTTGCCGTACTCGGACTCGTCCCGGGACGCCGCCACCGCGGGGTCGGTGTGCACCACGTTGTTGCGTACCGTGGTGCGGATCGCGTTGGTGAAGTCGAAGCTGTTGCCGCGCACCGTGCGGTCGAACCGGTTGTGTTCGATCACCGTGCCGTCGTTGCGGCCGCCGCCGCCGATGTTGTCTTCGCCGTCCGACTCCGCGCCGCCCCAGTTGTCGAAGCGGTTGTCGACGATGCGCACCCCCTCGGTGCCGGAGACCCAGAGCTTGAAGTACTCGAAGTTGGTGAACCGGACCTGGCGCACGGTCCACCGGTTCCCGACCGCGATGCCGCCGCCGGTGTTGGTGTGCGCGCCGAGCGCGGCGCGCAGGTCGCACGGCTGGCCGGGCCGGCCCGGGAGGTCCGCGGGCTCGGGCGCCCCGGCACCGGTGCGGCAGTTGCCGTTGACCGTGAGGTCGGCCACCAGGTTGGCGCTGCCGGGTTCCTTCTTGTCACTGGCCCGCACGAGGAAGCCGTAGCTGAAGTTGCGCCAGTTCAGGGTCGCGTCCATGACGAGGCTGGTGGCCGCGATCCCGGCACCGCGCAGGTCGACGTTCGGCGGTAGCCGCAGGCTGCTGGTGAGCCGGTAGACGCCCGGCGCGAGCCGCACGGTCGCGGTGACCGGCGGGGTCAGCACGGAGCCGTCGGCCGCCATGACCGCCGGGCGGGTGCGGGTCGCGGCGGTGCTCACCGCTTGCAGCAGGGCGGTGTAGTCGTCGAGGTCTCCGCCGCGCGGGGCGGCGGCCACGACGCAGGCCGGGTCCGCCGCGCAGGCGTCCGCGCCGAGCGGCGCCGGGCTCAGCGTCGAGGCGAGCGTGTACGCCGGGGCGTCCGGCAGCGCGGCGGTGGCGGGGGTGGCCACGGCGGCGGAGGCGGCCGGCAGGGCCACGGCGAGGGCGGTCAGGACAACGGCGCGACGAACGCGGAAAGCAAGGGGCATCAAGGCTCCGGAAACGGTTGCGGATTCGTGGGATTCGGGGTGCGAATCGGGTGCAACCGTACGAGGGCCCGCGTCGCGGCTACCTCCACCGAAGGGACGAATACCGACGTACCGATCAGCGCCGCGCGCTCGACCTCGCATTTTCCGTGACGCATGGCACATCCGGCCGGAAGGTATCGCCCGGCCGTTCGGACGGAAACGCGGGCCGCCCGGTGCTAAATCAGTGAATGCTGGTCCAGTACCGCGGCCCGGGTCAGTTCCGCCTTGTTTCCCAGTCGGAGTTTGCTGCGAATGCGCTTCACGTAGGTGTCGACCGTGTGCTGGCTGATGCCGAGCGTGCGCGCCACCTGCGCGTGGGTGCGCCCGAGCGCGATCTGCCCGAGGACCTGCCGCTCCCGATGGGAGAGCACCGGGCGGCCCGGGTCGACCGACCCGTCCGCGGCCGCCGGGGCGGGCCAGTAGTCACCACCCAGCGCCACGGCGCGGAGCGCGTCCGCGATGACCACAACGTCGGCATCCCGGTGCACCGCGCCGTTCGCGCCCTGCCGCCGGTATTCGGCGAGCGCGTCGGGGTCCGGCGCGTCGGTCGTCACGAGGACCGGGGCGACCGCCCGGGCACCGGTCAGGAACCGGCCGAACATCTGGCCCGCCATTCGCGGATCGACAATTACCATGTCCGCCCGCTCCGACGGTCCCTCCAGCGGCGACGACCGGAAAACGACGACCTGGAATCCCTGTTCAATACATATTCGGCGGAGGCCGTAAGCGAACGTCGGGCACGTCTCAAATATTTCGACCACGCCCATTCCCATCCCTATCACAATCCTTCCCCGTGATCGATAGGTAGACGGAAGGCAGCCGCCGCGGCACACCAGGATGCCGGCAGGAATCGGCTTTGATCGACCGTTGTCACTATCCTGCGGTACGTGTCGCGACTCGGCAAGACGTGGAGATCCACGTCCCCCCTTTACGTGACGACCGGGCCGGCCGGGGCGCACCGATACTGGACGCATGCCGCTGCGGCTTGGACTGATGACTCCCGAGTGGTACGCGGACGAGGCCGGCGGGGGCATCGGCACGTACTGCCGGGTGCTGGCCGGCGCGGCCGTGTCCGCCGGCCACCATGTGGTGGTGTTCGCCGCGACCGGACGGGCCCGGCGGGTACGGCGACCGCAGGACCGGCTCACCGTGATCCCGGTGCCGGTGGGCGGGCTCCCCGCGGGGCAGGCGGCCCGGGCGTTCGCCGCCCGCTTCGACCGGTTCCGCGCGGAGGGCGGCCGGATCGACGTGATGGAGGCCGCCGAGTTCGGTGGCGTCGCGGCGGAACTGTCCGCCGTGGACGTGCCCGTGACCACCCGCCTGCACACCCCGCTGGCGACGCTGCTGGCGCGCAACGAGGGGCGGCGCATCTACCGCGACGACGCCGAGCGGTGCGCCCTGGAGGAGCGTCAGGTGCGCGGCTCCGCGCTGGTGACCAGCCCGTCACGGTGGCTGGCCGGGGAGGCCCGGAACCTGTGGGGGCCGATCAGCCCGCCGGTGGTGATCCCCAATCCGGTGCCGATCCCGCCGGCCTGCGCACCGATGCCGCCGCGGCCGGCGCGGGTGCTCTATCTGGGCCGCCTGGAGTACCGCAAGGGCGTGCTCACGCTCGCCGCCGCGGCGCGGCGGTGGCTGTCCGCCGAACCGGCCGCCCGGCTCACGTTCGCCGGGGCGGACACCAGATGGGCGGGCCGGTCGATGCGGGACCGGATGCGCGAGATCCTCGGTCCGCACGGCGACCGCTGCCGGTTCCTGCCGTCCCGTCCGCCGGCCGCCGTCGCCGCGCTGATCGACCGCGCGCATCTGGTGGTGCTGCCCTCGCTGTACGAGAACTTCGCCTACGCGGGCCTGGAGGCGATGGCCCGGGGCCGCCCGGTCCTGGCCACCACCGGGAGTGGCTTCCCGGAGATGATCTCGCCGGGCCGGACCGGGTTCCTGGTGCCGCCCGGCGACCCGGACGCGCTCGCGGACGCGCTGACCGAGCACACCCGCGACACCGCCGGCCTGGCGGCGACCGGCCTGCGCGCCCGCCACGCCGCCGGCCGGTTCGCCGCCGCCCCGGTCGCCGCCCGGCTCTGTGCCGCCTACGGCCGGATCGCGACCCGGCCGCCGGCGCGCCGCGCGGCGGCACCGGCCGGAAGGGCCTGACGCGGGGATGGTCCCGGAACGCGACACGACCCCGTTCCTGCCCGGCGGGCAGCTGGTGGCCTGTGACCTCGACGGCACCCTGCTGCGCGACGACGGCACGGTCAGCCCGGCCACCCGCCGCACGCTCGACCGGCTGGCCGCCGCCGGGATCGGTTTCCTGGTCGTCACCGGCCGCCCGGTGCGCACGCTGCCGGCGGCGCTGCGGTACCTCCGCGCACCCGGACTCGTCGTCTGCGTCAACGGCGCGGCCTGTTACGACCCGGACGCCGACCGGGTCCTCGCCCGGGCCGCCGTCGCGCCGGCCGCGCTGGCCGAAGCGGTCGACCGGCTGCGGCACCTGTTCCCGGACGTGGTGTTCGCGGCCGAGGTCGACGGCGGGCGATGGCTGATGTACGAGCCGGCCTATCCGCTGGACCCGCGCACGCCGTGGTCGCGGCGGATCGGCCTGACCGCCCTGATCCGCCGGCCGGTGTGCAAGTTCCTGGCGAAGGTCCGGGACGAGGACCCGGACGACCTGCTGGCCGCCGTCGGAACCGCGCTGGACGGGGTGGTCGAGGTCGGCACCACCCGCTGCCCGGGCGTCCTGGAGATGACCGGAGCGGGCGTGACGAAGGCCGCCGCGGTGTCCCGGCTGGCGGCCGCGGCCGGCATCCCGGCCGCCCGGGTGACCGCCTTCGGCGACATGCCCTGCGACCTGTCCATGATGGAGTGGTCCGGTGCCGGGGTCGCGGTGGCCAACGCCCATCCCGCCGTCCTGGCCCGGATCACCACGGTGACCTCGTCCAACCAGGACGACGGCGTGGCCCGGTACCTGGACCGGATGCTCGCCGGGCCGGCACCGGAGCCGGTACGGCGGAGCGGGTGACGATGGCGCCACGGGTGCTGGTGACCGGCGGCGCCGGCTACCTGGGCGGTCACGTCGTCCTCCGGCTGTGCGCGGCCGGCGCCCGGGTCGGTGTGCTGGACAGCTTCGTCACCGGGACCCGGGCGAACCTGGAACCCGCGATCCAGCTCGGGCTGCGGACGGACGACGTGCTGGTCGGCGACATCCGGGACCGGCAACTGCCGCACCGGGTCGCGGCGTGGGACCCGGAGGTCGTCATCCACCTCGCCGCCCAGCCCTCGGTGGCCGCCTCGGTCCGCGATCCGCTGCTGGACGCGGAGGTGAACGTCCTCGGCACGCTCAACGTGCTGACCGCCGCGACCCGCGCCGCCGTCCGCAAGGTGGTCTTCGCCTCCAGCGGCGGGACGGTGTACGGCTCGCTGCCGCCGCGCCTGGCGCGCGCCACGGAACAGACCGCCCACCGCCCGGAGAGCCCGTACGGGTTGAGCAAGGCGACGGCGGACCGGTACCTGCGCCTGCACGAGCGCCTGCACGGCCTGCGCTTCACCAGCCTGGCGCTGGGCAACGTGTACGGCCCGCGCCTGGACGGCGGCCGCCCGGCCAACGTCGTCGGCGGGTTCGTGTTCGCGTTGCTCGCCGGGCACCGGCCGGTGCTGCACGGCGACGGCCGGCAGACCCGGGACTTCGTCCACGTCACCGACGTGGCGCGGGCCTTCGAGTCGGCCTGCGACCGGGGCGACGGCACGTTCCTCAACATCGGCACCGGGGTGGAGACCAGCGTGCTGCGGCTGCTGCGGATCGTCGCCGGGGCGGCCGGCGCCGGCCGGGAACCGCCGGTCGAGCACCGGGCCGCGCCACCGGGCGAGGCGCGGCGGGTGTGCCTGGACATCACGGCCGCGGGTACCCACCTCGGCTGGCGGCCCCGGCTGCGGCTGGCCGACGGGGTGGCCCGGCTGGTGGCGGAGGTCCGGGGACTACCCGCCGCCGCGGCCGGCGGCTGACCGGCGTCCCGGGCCGGCGGCGCCGGTGTCCCGCTCGGGGTGGGCGCCCGCCCGGGCGTTGCCGTGGCGGTAGGGGCCGAAGCCGTCGATCATCTCCTCGGCGATGGCGAAGTTGCGGCGCCTCCCCCGCGCGCGTTCGTCCGGGCTCAGCGAGCCGCCTTCCTGGTGGTACACGTGCGCGTCCGGCAGGTAGGCGAACGACCGGCCGAGGCGGTGCAGCCGGTAGCCCAGCTCGATGTCCTCGTAACCCCAGCGGCCGTCGAACACCGCTTCGAACCGCTCGTCGCCGAGGCAGCTGCGGTGCATGGCCATGTCGCTGGCGTACATCAGGTCGTAGGGACGGTCGTGCGCGGCGAGCGCGTGCAGCTCGGGCAGTCGCCGTTCCACGTCCAGCCCGTAGTTGGAGGTGGACCGGACCGGCGGCAGGCGGTCGAGCAGGCGGCGGTCCGCGGCGACGTCGGCGGCCGCCAGCCCGGCCGGGTCGACGAACACCCGGTGGCCGAGGAAGACCGTGTGGTGGGAGCGGGCCACGGCCGCCGCGTAGGCCGGAATCAGCCCGGTCGAGGGCACGCAGTCCGCGTCCAGGAACACCAGGCACGGATGGCGGGCCTGCTCGATGCCGATGTTGCGGGCCGCGCCGGGCTGGAAGTTGCGGCCGCCGAGCCCGGTGCGGAAGACGAAGCGCACGCCGGGGTGCGCGGCGGCGAACCCGCGCGCCGCCCGCCGGAAGCCGGGCCCGCTCTCGTTGTCGACGGCCAGCACCTCCCACGGCCGGCCGGAGGCCCGGCAGTCCGCGGCGACCGCGGCGAGCGTGCGGTGCGCGATCGGCCACGCCTCGAACGTGGGGACGATGACCGTGACCCCGGCGGCGTGCGTCACGCCCGCTCACCCGGCCGGACCGGAATGCCCAGCAGGACCGGCCCCACCGCCTCGTTGAAGTCGCGGTAACGGGAGCACGCACCGCAGGACGGCAGGCGGGCCGGGCGCAGCCGGCGCAGGGTGTCCTGGTAACCCTCGCCGCCCAGCAGGTCGGCCACCGACGTCTCGGCGAGCGAGCCGATCCGGTTCGGCCGGTCCTGTACGTGGCAGCACGGGTACACGTCGCCGTCCGGCTGGATCACGAAGTGGCCCATCGGCACCACGCAGTCGCCGGTGAACGGGCCGTCGTGGCGCAGCCGGTCCAGTTCCAGCGTGACCCCGGCCGCCCGGGCACGCTCGGCCAGGTCGGCGAGCGCCCGGCGCACGTCGGCCAGCGAGTCGGCGGACAACTTCTCGCCCTTCGCCTCCTCCGCCCACGGGCCCCAGTCGTTGTCCTCGCGGCCGGACAGCGAGCGGAGCCAGCGCATGTCCAGGCCGACCGGGAACACCCGCAGGTGGTCCGGGAGCACCGGCAGCGTCAGCAGGTCCCGGACGGTGTGCGCGGTGGACGCGGACACCACCGTGTTGACCACCAGCCGGACGTGCGGCGCGCGCAACCGCAGCAGCGCCATGCCGCGGGTGGCCCGCTGGAACAGGCCGCGCATCTTGCGGACCTCGTCGTGCACCACCGGGTCGGCGCTGTCCAGCGACACCGTGATCTGGCGTAGCCCGGTCAGCGTGGCCAGCCGGGCCACCCGGGTCTCGTCCAGCATGCTGCCGTTGGTGATGATGGCGGTGCCCACGCCGAGACCGTCCACGTGCTGGATGATGTCCAGGAAGTCCGGGTACAGCATCGGTTCGCCGCCGGTGAACAGCACGTGGGCCAGGCCGGCCGCGGCCAGGTCGGTGAAGATCTCCCGCCACCGCTCGACCGGCAGCATGCCCGCCCGGTCGTACTTCCACACGCCGCAGAATTTGCACTTGGCGTTGCATCGCCAGTCCAGCCGCACCTCCAGCTCCAGCGCGCCGATCGGGCGCAGCTCCCGGTACGCCTGGCGGAACTCCTCCGGGTGCTCCCGGATCCGCCTCATCACCGTGTCCACGGTTCACTCCCTCTCCGGTGGGCCCGCACGCAGGCGGCGGAACTCCTCGATCGCGTACCACGGGTTCTTGCCGTGCATCCGCTCCAGCCGGTGCCCCGACTCCGTCTCCGCCGCCGCGGCCGGGGGCAGGAACTCCGGCAGCGCCGCCGGCAGGAACGGCGCCTCCTGGACCGCCAGCAGGGTCGCCTCGTCGACGTCGGCCGGATCGTTGCCGAGGAACAGCCCGATGTCCGGGACGAAGGCCGGCGAGGACAGGCCCCAGCAGTCGCAGTAGGGGTGGACGTTGAGCGCGACGTTGAGACAGAGCACCTTCTCGGCGGGCAGGCCGCGCAGCACCTCGTGCGCGGAGCGGGCCAGCGCGGCGGAGAAGTACCGCCCGCGCGCCACCCCGGCGGACAGCGCCTCGTGCGGCACGGCGGCGGACTCCACGACCTCGTGCCGCCAGCCGTCGTGCCCCTCGAACGTGTGGATGTGGTTGCGGGTGCTCTGTGCCACGCAACCGATCCCGATGTTCTTGATCGACGCGCCGAAGCCGCAGGAGGCGTGACCCTTCGCGTGCGAGACGACGATCAGCCCGTCGGCGTGCGCGACCATGCCGGCGACCTGGATCGCGTCGAAGTACGGCGAGTCGTCGACCCGGCGTTCCTCCAGATACCGGTCCACCACGCCGGAGATCGGGTAGACCGGCGCGCCGAGCGTCTCCCTGCTGTAGCCGCGCTTCCAGGCGCTGCGGGCGGCGCGGTGCTCGTCCACCACGTACACGAACGCGTCCGAGGCGTCGAAGCGCTCCACCAGCGCCCGGACGAACTGCGGGTGCACGGTGGTGTAGCTGTCCGCGTCGCCGACGTGCAGCTTGACGGCGATCTTGTCACGCGGCCCGAACGCCCGCTCCGGCCGGATCTCCGCCAGCAGGTCGCGGAACCGGCGCAGCAGGGTCGCCCCGCGGCTCACCGCGGAGATCTGCGCCGGTATCGAGTAGACCTTCTCGGGGAGCATCGGTGCCTCCAGCGCGTCGGCGGTTCGCGGACCGGCGGGCAGTGCGCGGGGCGAACCGGCCGGTGAGGTAGCCGGCCGAGATCGTCAGCATCGCGGCGGCGTGCAGCGCCGCCTGCGGCAGGACCGGCCGGTCCGGGTCCCGCCGCCGCCAACCGGTCGCGTGCCGGCCGCCGGTGGCCAGCACGGCCGTCGCCGCGAGCACCGGCACGAACCGGGAACGCGGCCGGGCCGCCACGGCGACGGCGGCGATCGCCGTCACGCCGGCCGTCCGGAAGGCCCGGCGCCGCCACCCGAAGCAGTCGGGAAAGGCACCACGGGTACGCCGGTCGAGCTGCCCCAGCGCCCGGGCCTCCGCGGCCACCTTGGTCAGGAACGCCCCGACGCCCTCCCGGGCCAGGTGCGCCGGGCGGTGGCCGAGCGTGGTCGCGCCGCGGAACCGGCCGGAGCGGCGCAGCCGGTACGCCAGCTCCTTGTCCTCGCACGCCGCGAGGTCCTCGTCGAACGGGCCGGGCGGCAGGGCCGCGCGGCGCGCCACGAGATGCACCGTGCTGCACCGGGCCACCACCCCGTCGTCGCACGTCGGGTACAGCGTCGGGACGAGCGTGGCCAGCCAGGGCCGGCGGCCGGGCGGCGTCACCAGGTCGAACCGCCCCAGCACCAGGTCGACCGGCTGCTCCACGGCGGCCGCCACCTCGGTCAGCCAGTCCGGGCCGACCCGGACGTCGGCGCTGAGGAACGCCACCCAGGGGTACCGGGCGGCGGCGACGCCGGCGTTGCGCTGGTGGCCGTACCCGGGCCGGTGGCATCGGACCACCCGGACCGGGACCGGCGCGCCGGTGCGCCGGGACCAGGTGCCGGCCCGGTGCACCGTGTCGTCGGCGGAGGCGCCGTCCACCACCAGCACCTCGACCGGCACCGTGCGGGCCGCGGCCGCCCGGCCGATCGCGGTCAGGCAGCCGTCGATGTAGCGGGCCTCGTCGCGGCAGATCACCACCACGCTCACGCCGGTCGGTCCGCTCATGGGCGCGGTCCGGGTGGTCCGAGCAGCGGTGAGCCGAAGCCGACGTAGCAAGGGCTGGGACAGCTGGAGCAGAAGCGTTCCTCGATGGTCTGCACGATCCGCAGCCGGCGCTCACCGTGCCAGATCTGCTCGAACGACTCCTCGGTCAGCGACCCGAACAGCAGGTCGGACGAGCGCCAGCAGGGTCGTACGTCGCCGTTCGGCTCGAGGAAGAACCCGCCGCGCTGGAAGATGCACGGTGCGCTGCGGCGCTCGCCGCGCAGCGTGGCCTGCAGGCTGCGGTAGAAGGACAGCGGCGGGCTGATCCGGCCGGCGTGCGGTTCCAGCGTGTCCAGGAACGCGATGAACCGGTCCACCATCTCCCGGTCCGCGCTGAACCGTTCGACCCGGTCGGCGTTGTTCATGTAGACGTCGGTCTGCATCGGGAAGGTGAACGAGACGGCGATGTCCCGGTCCACGGCGAACCGCAGGACGTCGTCCAGGTGGTCGATGTTCTTCCAGGTGGCGGTGGCGGACACGCCCAGGCTCAGCTCGGTGGACGGGCGGTCCAGCGCGCGGATCGCGTCGATCGTGGCCACGGTGCGGGCGAAGGCGCCGGGCACGCCGCGGATCTCGTCGTGCAGGTCGCCCACCCCGTCCAGGCTGATGAACAGGTAGAGCTTCTTGCCCCGGTCCCGGGCCACGTCGATGACACCGCGGATCCGCGCGAAGCTCGGCCGCAGCATGCCGTTGGAGTTGAGCGAGAAGCTCTCCAGGCGCGGGCAGCAGTCCACCAGCCGCGCGACGAGCTGCGGCAGGTCCTTGCGCAGGGTGGGTTCCCCGCCGGTGAAGTTGATCGCCCGCAGGGTGCCCGCCACCGACGGGTGCCCGAAGATCTCCGCGAGGTGGTCGTCGGAGAGCTGGTCCCGCTGGTTCAGGTCGCCGAGGGCGCACATGTCGCAGTTGGCGTTGCAGAGGTACGTCACCGGTACGACGGCCACTTCGGGCCAGCCGACCGCGGGGTCAGCGTGGGGCAGGGCCATCCGAGTTCCTCCACGCGTAGCAGTTCGTGGTGCAGGTCCGGCACGTCTCGGCCGCGCCCTCGGCGAGTAGCTGCGGGCGGCGGGCCAGCGCCTCGTCCCACGCCTGGGCCGTACCGTCGGCCGGCAGCGGTCCGCCGAGGACCATCCGCTGGCTGGTGCCGCAGATCGCGGTGGTGCCGTCCGAGGTGAGCAGCACGCCCTTGTGCAGCAGGCGGCAGGGCACGGTGCGCGGTTCGCCCCGCAGCACCCGCCGCAGATCGGTGTCCAGCCGCTGGGTGCTGCGCCGGGTGAGGAAGTCCGCGGCGCGGGCGGACTGCTCGGCGTCCAGCCGCACGTCGCGGTAGAGCGGCAGGCTGTTGATGTAGTGGTCGGACCGGTTCACCACGGCGTACGAGACCGGCAGGGCCAGTTCGGCGGCGTGGTCGGCCAGCTCGTCCAGCGCCGACACGTTGAGCTTGTTGATGACGCAGGTGAGCGCGACCGCCACCCCGGGATGGCGGCGGGCCTCGGCGAGGAACCGGGAGACGTCGGCGAACGCGCCCGGCCGGCGGCGCACCCGGTCGTGCACCTCGCCGACGCCGTCCAGCGACACGTAGAGGTCCAGCGGTGTGCCGCCGAGGTGGCCGCACAGCTCGGACAGGCCGGTCAGCGCCGCCGTCACCGGGACGCCGGCGGTGCTCACGCTCAGCCGCTCGAACCGGGACCGGGCGGCGGCGAGCACCGGAAAGAGCCGGCGGGCGGCGGGGATGACGAGCGGGTCGCCGCCGGTGAGGTTGACCTCCTCCCACCGGTCGGCCTGGCCCGGCGGCCGGGCCAGCGCGGTGCGCAGGGCGCCGGCCGGCAGCACCGTGTGCGGGCGGCTGTCCGGCAGGCCGCAGAACACGCAGTCGCATCCGCAGGCGCTGGCCAGCGACGCGATCAGGATGCCGCGGGCCCGCCGCGCCCCGGCCGGGGTCCGCTCGGCCTGCTCGGCGACGGTCACACCAGCGCTCCCACGGCGAGATCCCAGTCCTCGTAGGAGTTGGAGAAGCAGGACTCGCACTTGCCCGGGATGAGGGTGTCCTGGCAGCTCTTGCGCCGGGCCCCGCGCCAGATCGTCTCGAAGTCGTCGGTGAGCAGGTCACCGATGTAGAAGTCCAGGAACGTGCCGCAGATGTAGGTCTTGCCGTCCGGCATCAGCACGAAGCCCTTGTCCGGGAAGAAGCAGCCGCGGCTGCGCCGGCCGGTGCGCAGCGTCTCCAGCATGGTGGCGTAGAAGCGGCTGGAGAAGTTGATGCTCTCCGGGTAGCGGCACACCTCGCTGATCGCCGACCGGACGATCTCGAACTGCTCGTCGGTGACCTGGAAGCGGCGCTCCAGCCCCGCTCCCCCGATGAAGACCTCGGGCCGGGCGGCCAGGTTGTAGTCCACCCGTACGCCGAGCGCGCGCACGTAGTGCAGGACCGGGAGGATCTGGTCGGCGTTGCGGTCGGTGATGGTGAAGCTGGCGGTGACCCGCAGGGTGTCGGGCCACCGTCCGGTCGCCTCGCCCAGGAACCGCAGCGCCTCGTCGGCCCGTTCGAACGCGCCCGGGTGGCGGCGGTGCCGGTCGTGGGCCTGGCCGAGTCCGTCGAGCGAGATGTACACCCGGAGCTTGACGCCGCGGTCCCGGCACTGCGGCAGCACCTGCTCCAGCGTCGCCTCGATCTGCGGGCGCAGGTGGCCGTCGGTGTTGATGCAGATCTCCCGCAGGTTGGCGTACCCGCTGATCATCTCGCTGGTCAGCGCCGCGATCCGGGGGTGGATGAACGGTTCGCCGCCGCTGAGGTTGACCGACTCCACGTGCGCGCGCAGGAACTCGTCGCCGGCCACCCGGGTCAGCAGATCGGCGCCGGAGTGCTCCTTCGCCGTCTCGGGCAGCCGCCAGATGCCGCAGCTGCGGCACTTGCTGTTGCAGGTCATGGTGATCGGGAAAATCATGACCCGTGGGTAGCTGCTCACTGGCGTTCCTCCCGAGATGGCCGGTCGGTGGGCGCCGCGGGGCCCGCCGCTGGTGCGGCGGTCGATCCGCGGCCGTGCACGACGAACAGGCTCACCGATGCGATGAGCAGAAAGAGGTCTACCGCGAGGAACGCCGGACGCCGGGCGCGCAGGTCCGCGCCGATCGCGGTGCGGATCTGGTCGTGCGGGCGCCGGTGCATTCGCAGCGCCGCGCGTACCGGGCCGACCCCCGGGGAACCGGCGTTCACGGCATGGCTGAACGCGCCGTAGGACCACACCTTGCGGGGCAGGGTGCGCAGCGTCTCGCGATGGTCGTGCCAGACCACGGCGGCCGGGCGGTACGCCAACCGGCCGCCGGCCGCGCGCAGCCGGCGGCAGAAGTCCACGTCCTCGTACGCGATCGTGTAGCGCGGGTCGAACCGGACGCCGGCCAGCCGGGTCACATCCAGCAGCAGGTTGCCGCCGGAGAGGTGATCGGGGTCGTCGAGATCGGTGGTACCGCGGTCCTGCCGGAGGTGAACCGCCTTCCAGCGCTCGGCCAGCGTCTCCGCCCGCAGTTCCTCCTGCCGTCCGCCGGCCACCGCCGCGCCGTCGGCCAGCACGGGCAGCAGGGTGTCCAGCCAGTCCGGCTCCGGATAGCAGTCGGCGTTGAGGAAGGCGAGGTAGCGGGTCGTGCAACTGTCCAGGGCGAGGCTGCGGGCGACGCCGAGGCCACCGGCGCCGGGCACCTGGACCACCTCGGCGCCGGCGGCGCGGGCGATCCGCGCGGTGCGGTCGGTGGAGCGGTCGTCCAGCACCACCACCCGGGCCGGCCGGACGGTCGACGCGGCGACGGCGGCGAGGCAGCGGGCCAGGGTGCGTTGTTCGTTGCGGGCCGGAACGAAGACCGTGACGTCGTGGCTGGCGCGTGCCATGGACACCCCCTCGGTGGCCACGATCCGGTCACCGGTGCGCCCGGCGCACGTCCCCAATAGACGTGACAGTCGGTCTCAGTGCCTGCCCGATGCGGGTTTGCGGGCCACCAGGACGTCCCGGATGATCGCCTGGTCCACCCGGTGCCGCAGGTTCAGGTACGGCCCGTCGTCCATGACCTCCAGGCCGGCGTCGGTCAGCACCTTGGCGGCGTCGTCCCGGCTGGCCACGTAGGTGTTCCAGGAGATGCCGAGCGCACCGCCCGGCCGCAGCAGCCGCGCCCACACCGGCGCACCGGCCGCCAGCAACGCCAGCGGATCCCGGGACAGGCCCTTCGCCTCGGTCCGGCTGCCGTGCTGCACGCCGTACGGGGCGTCCGCCACCACCAGGTCGATCGTGGCCGGCCGGAAGAACTCACCCGCCCGGGTGGTGTCGGCGTTCACCACGTCCAGCTGGAGGACGTCGCCGGACCGGTACTCCTCCTTCGAGGGGGCGAGTTCGACGCGCAGGCGGCGGCCCACCACCCGCCGTTCGCGCCGCACCGGGCCGGACTCCAGCACCCGGTGCTTGATCCGCTTGCGCTTCAGCCAGGTGGTGATGAACGCCTGGTACGCCTCGAAGTCCTTCTGGTCGACGTCCACCCCGGCGGCGTCGAAGCCGTACATCAGCGCCTGGTTCAGCGTGGTGCCCCGGCCGCACAGCGGATCGAGCACGCGGAACCGGCGTTCCAGCATCTCACCGGCCCGGTCCGAGGCGAGCAGCGTCGCGTTGAGCAGCAGCTTGGTGAACTGTTCGTTGGTCTTGCCGGAGTACTTCTGGATGGTGATCAGGTCGTCGTCGAACCGGTCCAGCCGCCGCAGCTCCACCGGCCGCAGCAGATCACCGACGAACTCGAACAGCGCGTAGACCGACGACAGGTTGCCCAGCAACGCCGTGTCCCGCTCGTCCAGCCGGTCCGCCTCGAAGGTGACGTAGCGGGCGCCGCCGATGGTCGCCACGTCCGACTCACCGATCCGCCCGCCCAGCACCGACCGGCTGAACAGCGCCAGCTCGGCCCTCGTCAGGTCGACCGAGGACTCGGCGTAGACCCGGTTGGTGGCCGGCAGGATCAACAACCCGTAGCGCGCCATATCGCGGCAGTATTTCACGGACCGTGCGGGCCGCCGCGCCGGCCGTCCCCTCTTCTCGTGACGTGCCCGGCCCTCGGCGGTTGGGGACCATGGGGCCCGGCTGCGGAAGGGCTACCCATGTGGACCTTGGGCATCAACTGGAAATGGCACGACGGCGCCGCCGCCCTGGTGGACGGCGACGGGCGGCTGTGGGCCCTGGCCGAGGAGGAACGGTTCACCCGGGTGAAGCACGCCTGGGGCGCGTACCCGGTCCGGGCCGCCCGGTTCTGCCTGGACCGCGCCGGGATCGACTGGCCGGACCTGGACACCGTGGTGATCGGGTGGGACCTGCCGCAGCTGCTGCCGTGGACCGACGCGGACCGGGACGAGCTGTACGTTGCGCTGTTCGGCCGCGCCGCCGCCGGGGCGCGGAAGCCCGCCCTCGCGTTCGTCGACCATCACCTGGCGCACGCCGCGTCCGCCTTCCACGCCTCCGGCTTCACCCGTGCGGGTGTGCTGGTGGTGGACGGCGCCGGCGAGCGGGACGCGATCTCGGTGTACGCCGCCGGCCCCGGCGGGCTGGCCCGCAAGCGCCACTGGCCGCGGGCCTTCTCGCTGGGCGCGATGTACGAGGCGGCCACGCACGTGGTGGGCCTGGGCGACCTCAACGCCGGCAAGACGATGGGACTGGCCGCGTACGGCGACGGGCACGACAGCGCCCTGCTCCCGGTCGGGGACCTGGTCGGCGACGGCAGCCCGCTGTTCGACTGGCCGGCCGACCTCTCCTACGGCGACTTCACCGGCCGGTGGCGGGACCATCTGGCCGACCGTTTCGGCAAGGTCACCCGGGCACCGGCGGACCTGGACCAGGACCCGGTGGCGGTGCGGGTGGCGGCGAGTGCCCAGCGGACCACCGAGGAGGCGATCCGGGCGCTCTACACCGAGACGAGGTGCCTGACCGGCGAGCCGGCGATCTGCCTCGCCGGCGGGGTCGCCCTCAACTGCGTGGCGAACGGCCGCCTCCCGGAACCGCTCTACGTGCCGCCGTTCCCGCACGACGCCGGGGTGGCGCTCGGTGCCGCCTGGACGGTCCGCCCGCCGCGGCCGGCCGCCGAGCCGATCACGCCCTACCTCGGCACCGACATCGCACCGGGGGACGTGCCGGACCTGCCGGAGTCCGGGTTCACGGTCCGCCCGTTCGCTCCGGAGGCGGTCGTCGACCTGCTGCTCGCGGGCCGGATCGGCGCGGTGGCCGAGGGGCGCGCCGAGATCGGGCCGCGGGCCCTGGGCCACCGCTCGATCATCGCGCTGCCGCGCCCGGCGGCCGTCCGGGACCGGATCAACACCATCAAGGGCCGGGAGCCGTGGCGGCCGCTGGCGCCGGTGGCCGACGCCGGCCACGCGCCGCGGTTCTGGCCCGGCCAGGGGCGGCGGGAGCTGTACATGGTCGGTTCGGCGGTCGTCTCCGCGGCGGGCCGGCGCGAGCTGCCCGCCGCCACCCACGTCGACGGCACCACCCGGCCGCAGACCGTCCCGACCGGCCACGCGCCGGTGGTGGAGAGCCTGCTCGCCGGTCTGGGCTCGGCCGGTGTCGCCCCGGTCCTGGTCAACACGTCGTTCAACGGTGCGGCGGAGCCCATCGTGGACACCGCCGCCGACGCGGTCCGTACGTTCGTCGGGCTGGGCCTCGACTTCCTGGTGCTGGCGGACCGGCTGATCCGGCGCCGGTAAAGCCCGGCTCAGGGCCGGCTCGCCCGGACCGCCTCGGTGAACTCGGCGAACCGTGGCCGGTCGTAGTGCACCGACAGCGGCAGCATCACGCCCAGCCGCTCCTCGACCAGGGAGTTGCACAGCACGGTGAGCAGGGAGTCGGCACCGAGCGCGAAGAAGTCGTCGTCCGGCCCGATCGCCGGGCGGCCCAGCAGTTCGGTCCAGATCTCCCGCACCGTGCCGGCGACCGGGTCCTCCCCGGTGGCCGGCGCCGCCCGGACCAGATCCTCGGCCCGGCGGGCGATGTCGGCGCGGCGCAGCTTGCCCTGCCCGTCCCGGGGCACCTCGGCCACGCCGAGGACGACGGCCGGGGTGGCCGCCGCGCCGAGCCGGTCCCGCAGGTGCCGGCGCAGCTCCTCGTCCCTCGCCTCGCCCCGCCACACCACGGCGACCGCGAGCCGGTCACCCGGCGCCCGTTCGACGACGGCCGCTCCGGCGTCGACGGCCAGTCCCGAGGCCAGTGCCGCCATCTCCACGGCGGCCAGCGACACCACGGCACCGCCCGCGCTGACCAGGTCGGCGTCCCGGCGTTCGAACACCAGGGTGCCGTCGGCCTCGAGCCGGCCGACGTCCGCGGTGTCCACCCACCGGGTCACCGGGCCGTCCGGGGCGTACGCCAGCTGAATCGCCCCCGGCGTGCCGGCCGGCACCGGTCGGCCGTCCGCGCCGAGGATCCGGATCCGGGTGCCGGCCAACGCCCGGCCCACCGATCGGGGGTCGTCGCGGCCGTACCGCATCACCGTGCCGGCCGGCCAGGCCTCGCTGGTGGTGTAGACGTTGAGCACGGTGAGCCAGGGCAGCCGGTCGGCGACGTCCTCGACCAGGTCCGCGGCGGCCGGTGCCATGCCGAGGCGCAGCACCCGGACGCCGCGCAGTCGTCGCAGGTCCGCCTCCGGCAGGGCGAGCAGCTGTGCCGCCAGCGCCGGTGCGAGCAGGACCGCGCCGGCCCCGGCGCGTTCGGCCAGGGCGGCGAATCCGGACGGCGACCAGGTGGTGCAGCAGGCCAGCCCGCCGGACCGGCCCAGGAGCGCGTCCACCAGGGCGGTGTGTGCGGCGGTGGTGCCCGGCGGCGCGGTGAGCGCGACCGGCCCGCGGGGTTCGCCGCCGGGGCGGCCGGTGGCCGCCATCCGGGCCGCCGCGGTGACGGCGACGACGGCCGGCTCGCCGGTCGTGCCGGAGGAGACCAGATACTCCAGCACGTCGCCGGCCGGCCGGGCCCGGTCCGGCGGGGACACCTCGGCCACCTGGTAGCCGCTCCCGCCGGGGTGCCCGCGAACCAGGCACCGCACCGGGAGCCGGTCCAGCAGTGCCTGCCGGCGGTCGTCGCCGCCGCCCGCGGTGACCAGGGCGGGGACCACGCCGGCCAGGTGGCATCCGAGGTACGCCCCCACGAACAGCGGCCACGCCCGGCCGTCGAACTCCAGCACCACCACGTCGCCGGAGGCCACGCCGTGGTCGCGGAGCAGGGTCCGGCAGTCGTCGGCGAGGGCGCCGATCCGGCGCCGGGTGACGTCGGTCCCGTCGTCGAGGAACAGCAGAACCGAATCCGGGTCGTGCCCGGTGCCGGCGCGCAGTGCCCGGCGGTAGTCGTCCGGGACGATGTCCACGGTGGACGGTGCCATTTCAGGGACCACGGGCCACCTCTGCGACAAACGATGCGGTACGCCGCTGGAGCTTATAGCGTTCCGGGCGTGAGCACAGGAGCGCCGCACCACGCCGAACCCGAGCCCGCGCCCGACTGGGACGAACGCTTCGAGGCCGTCCTGCGCCGGTACTGCACGCGGGCCGACCCGGCGGCGCCGATCGACCCGCACGCCCCGCTGGCCGCGCAGGGCCTGGACTCCCTGGACCTGGTGGGCATCGTCTACGACGTGGAGGAGACGTTCGGGGTCGAGATACCGGCCACCCTGCTCGGCGCCCCGCCCGGACCGTCCGCCGCGGACCTCTGGCGGGAGGTCGTCAGGACACTCCGGCCCGCTTGAGCGCGGCGGAGAACCCGGCGAGCCACTGCTGCAGCTGGTCCAGTTCGGCGAGGGCCTGCCGGCGTTCCTCGCCCCGCAGGTCGGTGACCAGGGCGCGGGGATCGAGCCGGATCAGATTGCCGATGTAGAGCCGGCTCCGGTAGTACTCCCCGCGGGCCGTCTCCGCCCCGGCCGGCGGCTGGGTACGGGCCTCGGCGCGGTCCTCCGCCTCGAGCAGCCGCCGGGCGAGGGCGAGCGCGGCGGACGCGGTGATCTCCCGCCGCTCCTCCCGGCACCGGCGGACGAACTCCTCGAACGTCGCGGCCGGTATGCCGGCCACCCGCTGCCACCGGTGCGACTCGTGCACCTCGATGCCGAGTTCCCGCAGCGTGGGCGGGCGCGGAACGACAACCCCTTCCCCCGTGGAAGCGGTTCTGGGCCGGCCGCCGCGGTGCTTCGCGCGCGCCGTCAGCAGTTCGCCGGCCCGCCGCTGGGTGCGCAGATGCGCCTCGGCGGCGTCCTGCTTCAACTCGAACTGCTCGCGCTCCAGGAGCTGGCAGACCCGCAGCGCGTCGGAGAGCACCTTCTCCATGGCGTCCGTGCGCCGCACCGTGAGCACCGCCTGCGCCAGCGTGTGCACCTCGCCGAGTTCGTGTCTGGCGTAGGCGAGCAACCGCCGCGTCTCCGCCAGGGTTTCGTTGACCTCCAGCGCGGCGCCGCCCGGTCCGGGCGGCGTACGGCGCGCAGGTATGAGCTGATTCTGGCTGTCCATGCTGCAGCATCCCCCGATTGCTCGATCGCCCGGATCGCCAGTGCGAGAGTCGCAGAATGATCGAGACCCGTCAACACGTGGTGGAACCGGTTAATCGCCGCATTTGTGGTCCCCCGGCCGGGGTGTCAGTGGATCACCAGGGACTACCGCATCCGGCGGTGCAGTTCCTCGAACGCGGCCGTCTCCAGGTCGGTGATCTGCCGCAGCCGGGGCACGAACCCCCGCACCAGCGCGCCGACCGGCTGGCCCTGCCGGTGCCCGAGCATGAACCGGTGCAGCAGGACGTTCCACCGGTAGGCGCTGGTGTGCAGCTGGGTCGCGACGGTCGTAAGGTCGATGCCCAGCCGGTCCCCGGCGTGTGCCACGAACATGGCGTTCAGCTTGCGGCCGGTGGTCAGCGTGCCGAACGTGACCACCCCGGCCGGCAGCAGGTCGCCGGCCGGTTCCGGTCCGCCGAGGTAGGCGGCGAGGTCGTCGTGGAAGCGTTCCACCGCGGCCGGCCCGGCCAGCCCCGTCCCGGCCCGGTACCGCCGGACGTTCGCGTCCAGCCGGGCCCGCAGGGCGGCATCCGGGAGGTCGCGACGGTCCGGGTCCGGATCCGGCAGGTCGATGGTCAGCCGGCGGGCGTCGTACCCCCAGGCGCCGTCGGCGAGCTCCGGTTCCGCCATCGCCGTCTCCAGCGTGGTCAGGGGGAACCGGGCGGCGACCCGGCCCGGTCCGCTCCCGTCCAGCACGAGCGCCGTCGCGTCGTCCCGGGCGGCGATCACCACCCGGTGGGGGTAGTGGTGCCGCCCGGCGTACGGGGAGCGGGGATAGTGGTGCACGTCGAGCACCACGGCCGGCAGGCGCCCGTCGGCCAGCACCCGGTCGACGTGCGCCCACACCTGAGCGGCGCTCCGGTGACGGGTCAGCCGGGGGGCGATGCCGTACCAGTCGGTCAGCGCCTGTTCCGGCGGCCGGCCGACCCCCCACCATCCGGCCAGCGGCCACGGTTCGAGGCCGGGCGAGTACCAGTGTCCCCAGTCGTCACCGAGAACCAGCGGCCAGAGCCCGGCGTGCCGGAGCTGCCGCGTGTAGGTGTTGGTGACGCAGTCGAGATAGGTGTCGGCGAATCCGTCGATCTCCTCGAGGATCACCGTTGCTCCGTCCTTCAGTGTCGCCGGTCGATGTCCGTAGAGTGTCGTCGGATGCGGCACCCGCACTCAAGTGCCGTCGACTCACGGGGATCAGCTTGCCGTCTCTCCCGCGCACCGTCCGGGACCGGTGGGTGCTGCTGCGCGCGCTCCGGCCCGGCGGCACCGTTCCGGTGACCCTGCTCTGCCTCGGATACGGCGGTTTCGCGCTGCTGCCGGCCGGATCGGCGGTCGCGATGGGTCTGCTGGTCGACCGGGTACGCCAGGCGTCCGGCGCACCGGCGGTGTGGCTGCCGGCGCTGGCGCTGTTCGTGGGTACGGTCCTGGCCGGGCACCTGATCGACGCGGCGCTGGAACCGCTGCGCTACCTGGTCCGGGCCCGGGTCAACGGGTCGCACCGGGCCACGGTGGCCGCCCTGGTCGCCGGCGCGCCCACCGTCGCGGTCCTGGAACGACCGGCGGTGCAGGACCTGATCCGGACCGCGTCCGGCGATCCGCAGAGCTGGACCGAGCAGACGCCCGGGGACGGCGCGGTCGCCCAGGTGGGTGTGCTGGCGCGCTGGCTCGCCGCGGCGTCGGCGGCCGCGGTGCTGGTCGTGTTCGCCTGGTGGCTCGTCCCGCTGCTGGCCGTGCCGGCGCTGGCGAGCCGGGCGATCCGGCGCCGCGACCTGCTCCGGGTGGTGCGGGTCTGGGCGCACGGCGCCGGCGACGGGCGCCGGGCCGACTACTGGAAGCGGACCGTGCTGTCGCCGTCCACCGGAAAGGAGCAGCGGGTGTACGGGTTCGGCGACTGGGCGGTCGCCCAGGTGCTCACCGCGGTCCGCGCCATGTACGGCCCGATCTGGGCGACCACGCTCCGGGTCCAGCGCTCCGGGGCGGCGAGCGCGCTGCTGATGCTGCTGCCGCTCACCGTCGCCTACGCGGCCGTGACCGTCGCGGTGGTCGACGGCCGGACCCCGGTCGGCGTCCAGGTGGCGGTGTTCCTGGCCGGGCTGGGCGTGTACGTCGCGCTCGGGCCGACCTGGGACGCGCTGGAGACCGAGGGCGCCCTGCGGGTGATGGCCGCGGCGGAGCAGTTGCGCGACGTGCTGGCGCCGGTCCACCGGCGCCCGGCGACCGCACCGGTCGCCCCCCGGAACGGCCGGCCACCGTTGGTCACGTTCGAGGACGTCGGCTTCGGGTATCCGGGCACCGGCCGCACGGTCCTGGACGGCCTGGATCTGCACATCCGCCCGGGCGAGATGCTGGCGCTGGTCGGGCTGAACGGTGCCGGGAAGTCGACGCTCACCAAGCTTCTGGCCGGCCTCTACGAGCCGACCGCCGGGCGGATCCGCGCGGACGGCGTCGATCTCCGCGACGTCGGGCTCCCCCGGTGGCGCGACCAGCTGGCCGTCGTGTTCCAGGACTTCGTCCGCTACGAGCTGCCGATGGCGGACAACGTCACGCTCGGCCGGGCGTCGGTTCCCCCCGATCCGGTGGCGCGCGACCGCGCCGCCGCCGAGGCCGGGCTCGCCGAGGTGCTGGCCCGGCTGCCGGACGGCTGGGCCACGCCGCTGTCCCGGGGCCGGTCCGGCGGGGTCGACCTGTCCGGCGGTCAGTGGCAGAAGGTGGCGCTGGCCCGGGCGCTGTACGCGGTGCACACCGGCGCCCGGATCCTGGTCCTGGACGAACCCACGGCGCATCTCGACGTGCGCAGCGAGGCGGAGCTGTTCGACCGGCTGCGCGACCGCCCGGCCGGCGTGACCGTGGTGCTCATCTCGCACCGGCTGGCCACGGTCCGCCGCAGCGACCGGATCGTGCTGCTGGACGGCGGGCGGGTGGCCGAGTCGGGACACCACGACGACCTGATCCGGCTCGACGGCCGGTACGCCCGGATGTTCCGGACCCAGGCCGAGCGCTTCCGGCCCGGCCACCCGGACCGGGTCGACGTGTGAGGCGGTACCCGGGCCTGTGGTGGCGCCTGTTCCGGCTGTCCTTCCGGGCCCGTCCGGGGGTGGCCGTGGCGGCCCTGACCTGCCGGTTGCTGAGCCTGGTCACGGTGCCCGCGACCGGGCTGGCGCTGAGCTGGGCGGTGAACGCGAGCGGCGCCGGGCTGCGGTCCACGGCGCTGGTCGGCGCCGCCGCGGCCGCGCTCGCGTACACCCTGAACGCGACCGTCGAAGGCGTCGGGCACGGGCTCGGCCTGGTGGTCGTGGACCGGACCGGCCTGCTGCTGCTGGAGCCGGAGATCCTGGGCGAGATCTGCGGCATCGACGGGCTGGACCATCTGGAACGCAGTGACTATCTGGACCGGGTGTCCACCCTGGACCGGGCGGCCTGGGGGCTGGTGGCGGCCGCCTGGAACGCGCTGGACTCGCTGGTGAACCTGGCCCGGCTGGGGATCGTGCTGGCGTTGCTCGGCACCGTCACGCCGTACCTGACGCTGCTGCTGGTGTTCGCGGCGGTCCCGCTCTGGTTCGACGTGCGGGGCCGGCGGGTGCTGACCCGGACCGAACTCGCCACCGCCGAGGACGACCGGCTGCAGCGGCACCTGTTCGACCTGGCCACCCGGGCGGCGCCGGGCGGGGAGATCCGGGTCGCCGGGGCCGCGTCCGACCTGGTCCGCCGGCAGGCCCGCGCCTGGCGGAACGTGCACGACGCCCGGTTCCGGGCGCAGCTGGTGAGCGCGGCCTGGCGGGCCGGCGCCTGGACGGTGTTCACGCTCGGGTTCGCCGGTGCCCTCGCCCTGGTGATCCTGCGGGCGGACCGGGCGCAGGGCACGGTCGGCGACGTGGTGCTGGCGGTCAGCGTCGCCACCACGGTACGCGGGCTGGTGCAGCAGACGGTGGCGAAGTCGGCGCAGACCGCGGAGTCCGGCGTCCTGGTCGAGCCGTACCTGTGGCTGCGCCGGTACGCGGCCGAGGCCCGGGGCGGCGAGGCGGGACACCGGGCGGCGCCGCGCCGGCTCACCGACGGCATCTCGCTGGTCGACCTGACGTACCGGTACCCGGGCACCGGCCGGAACGCGCTGGACGGCGTCACGGTGCACCTCCCGGCCGGCAGCGTCACCGCGGTGGTGGGCGAGTACGGATCCGGCAAGACGACGCTGGTGAAGCTGCTCTGCGGGTTCCACCGACCGGACGGTGGCCGGATCCTGGTGGACGGCGTGGACCTGGCCGGGCTGGACACCCGCGGCTGGTGGCGCCGGATGGCGGTGGCGTTCCAGGACTTCGGCCGTTACCAGGCACCGTTCCGGGAGGCGGTCGGGCTGGGCGAGCCGGGCGACCTGGCGGACGACGACCGGATCCGGGCGGCCGTCCGCGCGGCCGGGGCGGACGACCTGCTCGACCGGTTGCCGCAGGGGCTGTCCACGCCGCTGGGCCGCGACTTCGGCGGCGTGGAGCTGTCCGAGGGCCAGTGGCAGAAGACCGCCCTGGCGCGTGCCTGCATGCGCCGGTCGCCCCTGCTGTTCGTGCTGGACGAGCCGACCGCCTCGCTGGACGCGCCGAGCGAGCGGGCCGTCTTCGACCGCTACCTGCGCCGGGCCCGCGACGCGGCCGGGGACGCCGGTGCGATCACGCTGATCGTCTCGCACCGGTTCGCCACGGTGGCCGACGCCGACCTGATCCTGGTGCTGGACGGGGGCCGGCTGGCCGAGGCGGGCAACCACGACGAGCTGATCGCCGCCGGCGGCCGGTACGCCGCGCTGCACGCGGTCAGCACCCGGGGATACGCGACAACTTCCGGGCCACCGCCGCCAGCGACGCCAGCCCGATGAAGTCGGCCGGCTGGGCGCCGGCGTACCCGGCCGTCCGCAGGCCCACCATCATCGACGGGATCAGCAGGTACTCGCCGCCGGCCTGCGCGTAGCACCGCGACGGGTCGCAGCGGACGCCGGGATGCCAGCGCTGGAACACCGCGACGAGGGCCGCGATGCGCTCGTCGTCCGCGGCGGTGCGCCGGTAGTCCTCCCGGGGACGG
Organism: Jidongwangia harbinensis; assembly: GCF_020216025.1. Taxonomy (GTDB): domain Bacteria; phylum Actinomycetota; class Actinomycetes; order Mycobacteriales; family Micromonosporaceae; genus Actinoplanes; species Actinoplanes harbinensis. Next base: position 105,377 of record NZ_JAIWNC010000001.1, read on the forward strand.
AACCGCCCGGTCGCCTCGCACCCGCGCCACGCCGCCTCGCTCGCCGGACGGTCCGGCGCCGAACGGACCAGGCGGTACGAGGTGGGCACGCGCAGCAGCGGGTTGCCGGCCGCGGCGAGCATCAGGTCCTCGTGCAGCGCGGTCAGGTCGACGCCGGTCCCGCTGAGGTGGGCGCGGACCGGCGACGGTCCGGCGTCGTCCACGAAGACCGCCGCCCGGTCCACGCCGTCGTGGGCGGCGATCCGGCGGCCGAGCTGCGCGGCGTCGGCGACGGGAGGCCCCGGCCGGTCGCCGGTCCCGATCGGCGGGACCCCGCGCAGCAGGTCGGCGACGGGACGGTCCGGGTCCTCGGCGACCGCGCGGAGCAGGCCGACCATCCGGTGCAGGGTGTCCACGGCCGGCCCGGGCGGCAGGACGGCGGTGTCCGCGACGAGGTCGATCCGCAGGCCCGGCCACAGCGGGGCGACCTCGAAACGGAGTTCGTCGATCCCGCCGTCCCGCACCTCGACCCGGGCGTCGTCGAAGAGCACACGCGGGCGGTCGTCGGCCTGCTCGCCGAGATAGCCGAAGTACTCGATCATGGCGGGGACCACGAGGGTACCGCCGAACTCGGCGTCCGCCCGGACGCCGTTCATCCGGCAGGCGCCGAAGTCGCGCTGGCTGTGCTGGTAGGCCCGCAACAGGATGCCCTGGGTGTCCCGGCACAGCTGCCGCGCGGTGTGGGCCGGGTCGACCGGCACCCGGCAGACGGTCGCCGTGGCCACCCGCCCGACCATGTGCCGCGTCTCGCGCCGCCACCGGTTGGCCACCGCGGTATGGAAGTGGGCGTCGCCCCCGCCGGCCAGACCGGACAGCACGATCGCGGCGGTCGCGTGGACCACGGCCGCCACCGTCACGCCGCACCGTTCGGCCACCGACGTCAGCGCGGGCAGCAGGTCCACCACCTGCACCATGGCGGCCGAGCGCTGCCGGGTGCCGCCGATGCGCTCCCGGTCGCCCCGGCCCAGCAGCACGTTGCGGGGTACGGCGCGGCGGAACTCCTCCGCCCAGCGCATTCCCCGTTCGCTCCGTCCCCGCAGCCGGCCGGTCTCCAGGTGCGCCCAGTCGATGTTGTGGAACTGGTCGTCGTACCGGATCGCCGGGCCGCCCGGCGCCGGGTCCAGCCGCGCCTCGATCAGTCTCGCCACCGTGGCCAGCGAGAATCCGTCCAGGTCCGCGCAGTTGACGGTCAGCTCGGCCGCGTCGGTCCGGCCCCGCGACCGCGGTACGACGACCCGGACCGCGGGCCGGTCGAGGATGCCGAAGTCGGTCCGCTCGGCCTCGGCGCGGCTCAGCACCGGCACGTCGTAGGACGACAGCACGCACTGCTCCGGCCGGCCGGCGCCGGGTTCGGTGTAGACGGTCCGCAGCGCCTCGAACCGTTCCGCGCACGCGGCGGCCGCCGCCCCCAGGTCCGCCACCCGGGTCCCGTCCGGGACGGCCAGCTGCCAGGTCATCTCCGGACGTGATCCGGGATGGTCCGTCCACCAGGTGTGGTTGTAGAACCAGAACAGCTGCTGGCCCCAGGTGAGCGGGCCGGTACGGACGATCCTCATTCGGGTGCACCTCAGGCGCTCAGCGCGAAGCCGCGGTAGCCGGCGGCGGCGATCTCGTCACACATCTTCCGGTACCCGCCGACGCCGCCGAGATACGGCATGAAGACCCGCGGCCGGCCGGGCACGTTCGCGCCCCGGTACCAGGAGTCGACCGTCGGGTACAGCGTGCCGCGGGCGACGGCGTCGACCTGGCCGACCCAGTCGTCCACCGCCGGCCGGGTGGCCTCGATGGTGGTCAGGCCGCGCCGGCGCAGCGCGTCCAGGCAGTCGGCGATCCACTCCACGTGCTGCTCGATGGAGACCAGCATGTTGCTGAGCACCGACGGGCTGCCCGGCCCGGTGACCGTGAAGAGGTTGGGGAATCCCGCCATCGCCAGGCCGAGGTAGGTGCGCGGCCCGGCCGCCCACTCGTCGCGCAACGACCGGCCGCCGCGCCCGCGCAGGTCGATCGACGCCAGCGCGCCGGTCATCGCGTCGAAGCCGGTGGCGACCACGATGACGTCCAGCCGGTACTCCCGGTTCGCCGTGCGCAGCCCGTGCGCGGTCGCCCGGACCAGCGGGTCGGCCCGGACGTCGACGAGTTGGACGTTGGGCCGGTTGAACGCGGTGTAGTAGCCGGTGTCCAGGCAGATCCGCCGGGTGCCGAAGGGGTAGTCCGGGCACAGCAGCCGGGCGACGCCGGGGTCGCGGACCGTTCGGTGGATCTTCGAGCGGACGAAGCCGGCCACCGTGTCGTTGGCCGGCCGGTCGGTCATCAGGTCGGTGTACGCGGTCATCAGCGCCATCAGGCTGCCGGACCGCCAGCGCTGTTCGAACGTGCCGGCCCGCTCGTCCGGGTCGACGTCGAGCGCGGACCGGGTCGCCGGCGGATACCCGGTCACCATGCCGGAGGACGACAGCCGCTGCTGGCGCCGGAACTCGTCGTGCCGTGCCGTGAACCGGTGCCGCTCGGCGGCACTCAGCGGCCGGTTGTGCGCCGGAACGCTGTACGCCGGGGTGCGCTGGAAGACGCTCAGCCGGCCGGCCTGTTCGGCGAGCACGGGAACGGCCTGCACGGCGGACGAGCCGGTGCCGATCACGCCGATCCGCCGGCCGGCGACCTCGACGCCGTCCGGCGGCCATTCGGCGGTGTGGTGCACCGGGCCGCGGAAGCCGTCCAGGCCCGGAATCCGCGGCCACCTCGGCACCGACAGGCAGCCGGTGGCCAGGACGCAGTACCGGGCCGACACGGTGGTGCCGTGGCTCGTGCGGACCCGCCACACCCGCACCGCCTCGTCGTAGTGTGCCGCGACCACCCGGGTGCCGAGCCGGATGTCGCGACGCAGATCGAAGCGGTCGGCCACCTGCCGCAGATAGCGGAGGATCTCGGGCTGGCCGGCGAACCGTTCCGACCAGTCCCACTCCCGCTCCAGGTCGGCGGAGAAGGAGTACGAGTACTGCAGGCTCTCCACGTCGCAGCGGGCACCCGGATAGCGGTTCCGGTACCAGGTCCCGCCGAGGTCGTCCGCGGCCTCCAGGACCACCGCGGTCAGGCCGAGCCGGCGCAGGCGGTGGAGCAGGTACAGGCCGGCCGGGCCGGCCCCGACGACGACGACGTCCGGCCGGTCGGCGGGCCCGTCCATCAGCGGTCCCGGGCCGGGCGCGCCACGACGGGCAGCCGCCGGAAGCCCCGCATCGTCGCGCTGCGCCGTCGCCGCCCGGAACCGCCCGGGCGCAGGTCCAGCCGGCGGGCCAGCACCTCCAGCGCCACCTCCCCCTCCAGCCGGGCCAGCGCCGCACCGAGGCAGAAGTGCGGGCCGGCGGAGAAGGCCAGGTGCTCGGCGGCCGGCGGGCGGGTGAGGTCGAATCGGTCCGGATGGGCGTACGCCGCCGGATCGCGGTTCGCCGCGCCCAGCAACGCGAAGACCCATTCGCCCGGCCGCAACGGCACGCCGCCGAGCTCGACCGCCTCGTGGGTGACCCGGGCGACCCGCTGGACCGGCGCGTCGTAGCGCAGCGTCTCCTCCACGGCGCGGGCGGCCAGGGCCGGGTCGGCCCGCAGCATCGCCCACTGGTCCGGGTGGCTCAGCAGCGCGTGGACCGCGTTCCCCAGCAGGTTCACCGTCGTGTCGAACCCGGCGACCAGCAGCAGCGTGCAGAGCGCCCGCAGCTCGGCCGGGCTGAGCTGCTCCCCCTCGGCGGCGAGCAGCCGGCTGACCAGGTCGTCGCCGGGTGCCCGGCGGCGCCGCACGATCAGCTCGGCGAAGGTCCGGTCGAGCGCGGCCCGGGCCAGCCGCAACCGCCTGGCCTGGCCGAGTGACCGGGCACCGTCCAGGCCGTCGCCGATGGTCCGGCCGTACCGGACCAGGGCGGCCCGGTCCGCGCCGGACAGGCCGAGCAGGTCGCTGATCACGGCGATCGGCAGCGGCACCGCGACCGCCGCGATCAGGTCGAAGGAGCGGTGGCCGGCGGCGCTCTCCACGAGCCGGGCGGTGATGTCCTCGACCCGCGGCCGGAACTGCGCGATCCGGCGGGGCGTGAACGCCGGCGCGACGAGTCGCCGCAGCCGGCCGTGGTCGGGCGGGTCCCGGTCGAGGAAGGACAGCTCGGTGGGGCTGTCGGCGGGCGGCTCGTCCCGGGCCTGCACGCCGTACCGGCGGTCGCGGAGCATCTCGTCGCACAGCGCGTGGCTGGTCGTCACCCAGGCGCCCGTGCGGGTGCGCACCATCGGCCCGGTGGCCCGGATCCGGTCGTAGCGGGGGTACGGATCGAACCGGCCCGGCCACACCTCGAGCTGCGCCATCGGGTCCCGGCGGGCCAGCGCGTGCACGGCCAGGCGGGCCCGCCGCCGGTGCAGCGCGATCCCGTACGCCACGGTGTCGGTCAGCGCGCTCACGGCTGCTCGTCGGAGTCCACCGCGGCCAGGCAGAGGTGCCGCAGCCGGGCGTCGTATCCGATCAGGACGGTCCGCCCCGGCGCGCGGGTCCGGCCGGCCCGGGCCAGTTGCGACCAGCCCGCGGTGCACAGCTGCCCGGGGCGGGCCACGGTCACCGGCGACGCGACGGAGCCGAGGTGGTCCGCCGGGACCGCCGGGGAGGCGATCACCCGTACCCGGTCGTGCTCGCCGGCCAGGTCCGGCAGGTGCGCCTTGAGGAGCGCACCGACCTCGTCCGGAGCCACGCCCGGGAACTGCCGCAACGGCAGGCCGGGACGGCCCGGCCCGGGCGCCGGTTCGAGCAGCAGCGCGACCGCCCGGTCGGTGGCCGGCAGACCGGTCCGGTCGGCGACGTGCCAGGGGACGGTGGCCTGGTCCAGGATCAGCACCAGGATGTGGCGCAGCGGGACGGTGGCGGCGTACGCACCGGCGACCCGCAGCGCGCTGAACGGCACCACCGAGCCCTGGTCGCAGAGCGTCAGACCGAGCGGCGCGGCGGGCAGCGCGCCGGTCAGGAACGTGCCGGGGAACCGGCGGTGGTCCAGATCCGGTACGGCGTGGCAGAGGATCACCAGGTCCACCGACGACCAGCCCGGACCCAGCTCGTCGACCAGCCGCCGGGCCATCGTGGTGAACGCGGTGTATCCACCGGCCCGCAGGATCTCCGGCCGGAACCGGCCGCCGCCGCTCGCGACGAGGTCGGACAGGTACTCCTCCGCCCCGGGACCCGGCCGGTCGGCGCCCGGCGGCCCGAAACCGCGGTCGTACGCGGCGACCAGGCGCAGCGGCAGCGCCGCGGTCCCGCCGGGGCGGCGTGCGGGCGCGGCGGCGGTCACGAGCACGGCGGACCGCTCACCTGGGTGTGCACGTACCCGGCCAGCGACCGCACGGTGGCGAAGTGGTGCTGTTCCAGGTCGTCCAGGTCGAAGTCGGCGTCCAGGCCGGCCTCGATCTCCAGGATCAGCTGCAGCGCGCTGATCGAGTCGACGCCGAGCTCGTCGAGCAGGCGGTCGTCGTACCCGATCTCGCCCACTCCGCGCCGGAGCACCCGGGCGACCACCCGGCGGACCAGGTCCAGGTGCCCGTCGCCGGGCTGGACGGCGGAGGTGGTGCGGCGATCGGTCATCGTGCGGCTCCTTCGGTCATCGGATGCGGCGTCCCGGCCATCAGGTCGTCGCTCAGGTGCTGGGCCCGGAGCAGGTCGTCCACGGTGTCCCGGCGGCGGATCAGGTAAGCCCGGCCGCGGTCGACCAGCACCTCGGCCGGGTGGCCGTGGCTGAGGAACAGCACCGGCGAGGCGGACGGCCCGTACGCGCCGGAGCGCAGCACCCCGACGAGGTCGCCGACCCGGACCGGCGGCAGGCCGACCGCCTTGCCGAGGGTGTCGTTGGGCGTGCACAGCGGCCCGGTCACGTGCCACCGTTCGGTGCGCGGCTCGTCCATCCGGTTGAGCAGCGCCAGTGGATAGTTCCGCTTGACCAGGGTGCCGACGCCCACGGCCGCCATGTGGTGGTTGGTGCCGCCGTCCACGATCGCGAAGTTCTCGCCGTGCGAGGTCTTGGTGTAGTTGACCCGGGTCACGTACACGCCCGCGGGTCCGGCCAGGTAGCGGCCGACCTCGAGCAGGATCCGGGTCCGCGGGTGGCGGGCCGCGAAGTCGCCGACGATCGGGGTGAGCAGGCCGGTGAGCAGGTCCAGGTCCAGGTCGCGTTCGCCGTCGAAGTAGGCGATGCCGAGGCCGCCGCCGACGTCCACCATCTCCAGCGGGAAGCCGCCGTGCCGGCTCAGGCGATCGGCCAGCTCGAGGATGCGGGCGGTGTTCTCCGCGACGACCTGTTCGTTCAGGATCCGGGTGCCCACGTACGTGTGGATCCCGGTCAGGCGGACACCCGGGCGGCGTAGCCGGCCGGGTCCGGTCGCCAGCAGGTGGGCCTCGTCGATGCCGAACTGACCGGGCCGGCCACCCATGGTCAGCGCCGAGCCCTTCACCGCGAAGCCGGGGTTCACCCGCAGCATCACGGGCGCGACCGTGCCGTGCGCCCGGGCCCGCTCGTCGATCAGGTCGAGTTCGCCGAACGACTCGCAGACGATCGCCGCGACGCCGGCCCGCAGGCAGGCGTCCACCTCGTCGACGGTCTTGCCCGGGCCCAGGAACACGATGTGCCCCGCGGGCACCCCGGCGCGTTGCGCGGTGACCAGTTCGGCCAGCGACGAGACCTCGGCCCGGGCGCCCAGCCCGCGCAGCAGTGCGCAGATCGACAGGTTCGGGTTGGCCTTGAGCGAGTAGAACACCTCCATCGCCGGGGGCAGCCCGGCGCGGAGGCCGGCCCATCGCCGCCGCAGGATCTCGCCGTCGTAGAGGTACAGGGGGGTGCCGAACGTGCCGGCCAGCCGGCCGACGGGCAGTCCCTGGATCGCGAATTCGGCGGTCATCGCTCCGCCGCCTCCCCCAGCACCGCGAGCCGCCGGGCCAGTTCCCGGTCCAGGGCGCGCAACCGCGCCTCCGAATCGGCCAGCAGGAGCACGTACAGCCGCCCGTCGAACGGCCCGGCGCCCTCGGTCGCGGCCGCGGCCGCGTTGAGCGTGGCGAAGTTGTGCACCACGACTCCGCCGTCGCCGTGCCGGGTGTGCAGCAGTCCGCCGAGTTCCCGGCGCAGCGTGCCGAACGGCACCCGGGCCGCCAGCCGGACCGGATGGTGCCGGGCCAGCGCCCGCCGCCCGGCGCCCAGCAGTTCCTCGAGGCGCAGCTGGTAGGTGGACATGTTGTTCCGGGCGTTGATCTCGATGACCGGGAACAACCGGCCGTCCTCGGTGATGAGCGCGTCGATCCCGGCGACGCCGCGGTACCCGTCGGCCGCCAGCCGCCGGCCGATCGCCTCGCCCGCGTCGCGCAGCACCGACTCCTGCCCGCCGGTCAGATCGGGCGGGAACCGGTGTCCCCGGTGCACTCCGCCGTCGGTCACCGCCTCCTTGACGAAGTCGAATCGGACCGCGCCGTCGGCGCCCACGGTGACCTGGTAGTTCAGGTCGGTCCGGCGATCCACCCAGAACTCGACGACGACGGCCAGCCGGTCGTCGCCGGTGCGCTCGGCCCGCCGGGCGAACTTGCGGGACACCTGGTCCAGACGGGCCGCGTCCGCGACGATCAGGATGCCCTTGCCGGACACCCCGAACGCCTCCTTGACCGCGACCGTGACACCGTCCGCGACGAGCGGCCGGGCGTACCGGCAGGCCGCCGCCCAGTCGGCGAGGTTCTCGCAGGTCCATCCGGTCGGCTGGGGCAGGCCGAGCGCGTCCGCCAGCCGCCGGCTGTAGATCTTGCTGTTCACCGCCTTGCAGACCGCGGCGGGACTGCCCGCGAGCGGCAGGCCGCAGGCCCGGGCGAGATCCTCCTCCAGCGCCGAGACACCGTGCGGCACCAGCTGCGCGCCGGCCGGCGACAGCTGCCGGAGCCGGTCCAGCAGCCGCGGGTCGGCCAACGCGTCCGCGGTCACCACCCGGTGCGGCTCCGGCGCGGCGGGAGACAGCACCTGGGGCGGGTCCACCCCCAGCTCGCACAGGTAGCTCAGGAAGTCGGGGTCGGGCGGCGCCTTGACCAGGACGTGGTCCTTCTCCCCGGCCAGGAACAGCGCGAACTCGTCCATCCGGTGCACCACCGCGGTGCTGGTGGTGAGTCCGGTGCCGGGCAGCCCGGGTTCGCCCGCGGCCCACTGGCGCTCGACCTCGAAGTTGCCCACCACGACCATGGGCGCCGCGCGGTCGGTGAGCAGCGACTCGCGCAGCCGGTCCAGGAAGTCCCGCATCCGTACCCCCGTCAGTGTTGTAGGACCATCGCCGAGAACGTGGCGCCCAGACCGACCGACGCCATCAGGTACCGGTCGCCGCGTCGCAGCTGCCCGGCTTCGACCGCGGTGCGGTAGTTGAGGAACGGGTCGGCGCAGAAGCAGTGCCCGAGCAACGGCACGTTGGTCAGCAGCACCCGGTCGACCGGAAACGGCAGCACCTGGCACAGCCGGATCCAGGAGTGCCGGTTCACGTTGTGCGGCAGGATCACCGCGAGGTCCGCCAGCCGCAGTCCGGCCCGGCGCACCGCGGCCCGCACGACGCCGGCCAGGCGGTCGAAGTACTCGGCCCGGAACTGCTCGGCGAGGCGTTCCGGCAGCCGCCGTCCGAGGTGGAACCGGCCCTCCGTCCGGGTGGCGTAGGACAGCACCCGATCGGTGCGGCCGTCCAGGCGGACCAGCGCCGCGGCCGACGCCTCGCCCATGGCCGACGTCTCCGGGATCGTCCGGACGTCCGCGGTGAACGCCTTCTCCCCGGACAGCACCAGCGCCCGGGCCGCCGGGTCGCCGTCCTGGGCCAGCAGCCGCCCGGCCAGATCCACCGCGAGCAGGCCGGACGCGCAGGCGTGCTGGGTGACCGTGAAGGCCATGGCGCCGTCCAGGCCGAGGCCGTCCCGGACCTCCTCGACCGCACAGACCGGGTACGGCTGCGCCGACTCCACCGTGCGGGCGTGGATCAGGTACCGGATCCGGTCCTCGCGCCCGCGCAGCCCGGTCAGGCCGTCCGCCGCGGCGCGCAGCAGGTGGGTGAGCCCGCCGTCCGGATCCCGGGCCACCTCGCGGAGTCCGAAGTAGCGCTGGAACACCCGCACGTCCGTCGGGCCGAGGCCGCCCGGGCCGGTGAGGTCGCCGATCGGTGTCCGCGCCGCCGGGACGAACGTGGCCACCTCCTCGATCGCGGTCACGGCTGGTGCTGCTTCGCGACGGCGTCCGACAGGTGCGCCACCAGATCGTCGATGGTCGGGTGGTCCCAGATGAACGTGGGCTCCAGCCCGATGCACAGCCGGTCCTCGATGTCCGCGCCCAGCGCGAGCGCCAGCACCGAGTGCAGCCCGTACTCCGCCAGCGACCGGGCCGGGTCGATCTGCCCGGGCGGACAGTCCAGGTAGACGGCGACCCGCGCGGTCAGCCAGGAGCGCAGGGACGCGGCCGCGTCGCCGGCGGCGAAACTCGTCATCGCACCCTCCCCGGGTCGAAGTCGGCCGGTCACCCGGCCGGTGGCCGGTCGGCCAGGTCGAACGTGCGCCGGCCGGCGAACCGGTCGGTCAGCTCGCGGTACAGCGCCGGGCGGTACGCGGCGGCGGGCCCCGGTGCCGCGCCGGCCGGCAGCCCCGCCGCGCCGGCCAGCCGGTGCAATGCGGCGACCGCCCACGCCGGATCGCCGAGGAAGCCGTCCCGGGGCCGGTGCGCCCAGACGTTCAGGCAGGCGGACGCGGCCAGCACGGTGGCGTACCGGGCGGCCAGGGCCAGCGCCTCCGGGCGGGCGTGCGGTCCCAGATCCGGTGGGCGCAGCCGTGCGCCCTGCCGGCCGAGGCCGGCCAGCTCCGCGCAGAACGCCGTGGCGAGGCGGTGCAGCTCCGGATCGGCACCGGCCGCGGCCCGGCGGCCGTGATGCAGGGCACCGGCCAGGGCGTCGACGCGGCCGGCGCGCGTGGTGAGCCGGTCGAAGGACAGCTCCGGCACCGCGGCCCCGTCCCGGTACACCTGGCCGGCGACCGGCGGCGGGGTCCCGGCCGGCGTCCGGTCCGCCAGTCCCGGCAGGTACCGCAGCACGGTCCGCAGACAGGTGGTGGGCGCGGCGTAGCCGGACACGGCGAGGGCCGCGTCCCGGCGCACCTTCTGGAAGATGCCGTACTCGCCGTCCCGGAGGTAGGAGTGGGCGCCGAGGACGCGGGACAGCCGGTCCATGGCCGCGGTCAGCCGTCGTCCCACGGTGTACAGCGCCGCGGAGGCCGGTGCGCCCGCCTGCTCGGGCAGGACGTGCAGCGCGCGGGCCGTCACGGTGCCGACCGCGTCGAGGATGAGCAGGTCGGCGAACGCGTCCGCGAGCGCGGCACGGACGGCGGGCAGGGCATCCATGCCCTGCCCGTAGAGCCGCCGCCGGGTGGCGAACCGCAGCACCGTGCGCAGCCCGGTGTCGAGCGCACCGGGCAGCGTCCCGGCCAGGCACGCGCGGGTGACCTGGGCCGCCCGCGCGGCCGCGTCGGCGCCCCCGCCGGGCGTGCCGAGCAGCGCCGAGCCGGGCACCGGGCAGTCCCGGAACCGCACTCCGCCCAGGGCCAGCCCGCGCAGGCCGGCGGTGGCCGGCCGGGCCGGGCGCGTCACGCCACCGGGTGGCAGCGTCGCGGTGTCCACCAGCAGATGGGCCAGGCCGGCGCCGTCGGCGTCGGCCGGCCGGCCCACGTCGGCGAGCAGGACGAGCGCGTCGGCCCGGCCGCCGTCCGGCACGGCGTCGGCACGACCGCTCACCCGCAGGTTTCCGGTGCCGTCCGGGTGGGCGGTCACCGTGCCGCGGTACGGATCGTCGCCGTGCGCCAGGTCCGGGCAGACCGTGGCGACCGTGCCGCCGGCCAGTACCAGTGCGGCCACCCGCCGGCGCTGGTCCGCGGTCCCGGACGTCCACACGGTGGCGGCGGCCAGGAACGAGCCCAGCCCGTGCCCCAGTGCCAGCGTCGGATCGCGGCGGCACACCGTCCGGGCGGCCGCGACCAGCTCGTCGAGCCGCGCCAGCCGGCCACCGAGCGCGGCCGGGACGAACTCGGCGGTGAACCCCGCCCGGTGCAGCAGGCGCCGGCCCTCGGCGCACAGCTCGGCACGTTCGTCGGCGGCCAGGACGGCGGTGTACGGCAACGGCCCGCCGGCCTCCCAGAGGTCGCTCAGCAGCCGCTCCAGCTCCGCCACCCGGGCGGTCCCTCCCGGTGTCATCGCTCGCCTCCGGCCGTATCCGCGTCGGCGTCGGCGTCGGCGTCGGCGTCGGCGAGCAGGGTCGGCGGGCCGTGTCCGGCCAGCACCGTGGACAGCTCGTCGAAGACCGTGGCGGTGGCGGCGGGGACCGGGCACCCGAGCCGGGACAGCGTGAGCGTCAGCACCGCGCGCAGCCACCGCGCGTCGTCCCACCAGCCGCCCGCGCTCTCCGGGCCTTCCCGTCGCGCGGTGTGGTTGGCCAGCCACAGGTGCACGGCCGCCGCCGCGGCGAAGCACCACTCGTACCGCTCGACCAGGTCGAACGCCTCCGCCGAGACCCCCCGCACGGTGGACGGAGCGCGCGCCAGGTCGTGGTGCAGCCGGTCGGCGGCGGCGACCAGGGCGGTGCCCAGGTCGCGGGCGGGCCCGTCCAGCTCGGCGACCGCGGCCGGCAGCGACTGCACCGCGGAACAGCCGGTCCGCGAGGTCAGGGGCAGCGCGCCGATCGGCCCGAGGCCGGCGCGCAGGTCCGCGGCCCGCCGGACCGCGGCGTGCGATCCGGCGGCGGACCGCCACCCGTGCGCCAGCACCGGAAAGTGGTGCGCCACGGCGGCCCGGTTGACCACGGTGCTGCCGTCGAAGATGCCGACGATGCGGTGGTCCCGCTCCAGCTTGGCGAAGGCGCCGGCCGGCACCCGGCCGGTCGGCAACGGTCCGGGACCGAGCAGGTCGGCGCAGCCGGCGATCAGCTCGTCCACCGCCATGGGTACGAACGCCTTCGCCAGCGCGGAGACCACCGGGAGCTCGTCCGGGGTGGTGTGGGTCAGCCGGCCGGCGAACACGCCGACCGCCTCGGCGGCGAACGCCCGGGCGCACTGCTCGCCCAGCGCCCGCCGTACGTGCGGGACCTCGGCCAGCGGGCGGCCGCGCCACCGGTGCCGCAGCACCACGTCCCGGGTCAGCCGCAGGGCGTGGTCCGCGGCGCCCAGCGACAGGCCGGTGACCGCCACCCTGGTCAGCTGCAGCGCCCGCAGGACCGTTTCCAGGCCGCTGCCGGCCGGCCCGACGAGCGTCTCCGGCCCGGCCGGCGCGCCGAGCAGTTCGAGACCGCTGATGTCCGCGCCGCGGATGCCGACGGTACGGGCGCGGGGCAGGCAGCGGACCGTACCGTCCGGCAGCCGGCCCTTGTCGATCAGCAGCAGGCTGAGTCCCCGGGGGTCGCGGTCCGCGCCGGTGCGGGCGAGCAGGCAGACCAGGTCGGCCCGGGTGGCGCTGTTGACCGGGAACTTGCACCCGGTCAGCCGGAAGCCGGTGGGCGCCGGATCGGCCCGGGTGGCCGTCGCCAGCAGGTCGCTGCCGTGGTCCGGTTCGGTCAGTCCCCACGCGACGGGCGCGCCGGCCAGGACCCGGCGGGCGAGCCGGCGCTGCTGTGCCGGATCACCGGCCAGCCACACGCTGACCGCACCCAGGAACGTCTTGGCGTGCCCGATCGCGACCGTCAGGTCCCGCCGGGCGAGCATCCGGATCAGGTGGATCAGTTCGTCGTGGCCGCGCCAGGCGCCGCCGAGCCGGTCCGGTACGTAGAACGCCGGCACCCCGAGCGCGTCCAGCCGGCGGCAGATGTCGGCCGGGAAGGTCTCCGCGTCGTCCAGCGCCACGCAGGCGGCCGGGGAGAACACGGCGCCGTCCCCGGTGGTGGCGGCGGCGATGCCGGCGGCGAGGCGGCGCAGTCCGGGGTAGACCGGCACGTCGCGGGTCGAGGAGCGTGCGGTCATGCGGCGGCGTCCCCGGGCGGCCGGGCCGGTGCGGGGTCGAGGTACCGGGCGCCGGCGGCGGCGCGGGCCAGCGGCACGGTCAGGCGGATCGCCGCGGGCGCCAGCGCGCCGTCGAGGAAGAGCCCGCGTGTGTCGGCCCGGCGGACCTTGCCGCTGGTCGTCCGGGGCACCGTGCGCGGTGGTACCAGCACCACGCTGACCGCCACCCCGAACGCCCGGGACAGGTGCAGCTGCAGCCGGCCGGCGACGGCTTCCGGGTCCGCCCGCTCGGCGCCGGCCCGCCACTCGTGCACCAGCACCGCCTCCTCCTGCGGCGCCGGCACGGTGAACGCGGCGCCGACCAGCCCGGTCAGCCCCGGGTGGCAGGTGCGGGCCTCCGCCTCGATGTCCTGCGGGTACAGGTTCCGGGCGGACACCACGAGGACCTCCTTGATCCGCCCGGTGAGGTACAACTCGTCGCCGTGGAACGTGCCCAGGTCCCCGGTCCGCAGGAAACCGGGCTCCCCGTCCGCGGTGACCGCCGCGAACGTCTCGCGGGTGGCCTCGGGTTGCGCCCAGTACCCCTCGGCGACGGTGTGGCCCCGTACCCAGATCTCGCCGACCGCGCCCGCCGGCCGGACCGCCCTGGTGTGCGGGTCGACGATGCGGACGTCCAGCCCGGACACCGGGCCGTTGCCGACCAGCTGCCGGGTGGGCGCCGGCCCGCCGGCCGCGGCACCCGGGGGTACCGCGGCGGTGGGCCGCAGCGTGTGGTGGGCGACGGCACCGGGGTCCACCGGGGTGATCGCCGGTGGCCGGTCGGCGCGGCTCAGGCTCACCGCGAGCGTGGCCTCGGCGAGGCCGTAGCCGGGGCAGACGGTCTCCGGCCGGAGTCCGGCGGGCGCGAACCGGTCGATGAACGCGGTGACGGTCCGCGCCTGCACCGGTTCCGAGCCGTTGATCGCCACCACCCACCGGGACAGATCGAGGTCGCGGAGTTCCTCGTCGGACACCCGGGCGGTGCACATCTCGTACGCGAAGTTCGGCGCGGCGGACATGTGCAGGCCGTAGTGCTGCACCAGGCGCAGCCAGGCCACCGGGCGGCGCAGGAACACCGCCGGTGGCATCAGCACGCTGGTGCCGCCGCAGAACAACGGGGTGATCACGTGCCCGATGAGGCCCATGTCGTGGAACAGCGGCAGCCACCCGCCGATCGGGACCGCGCCGGTGACGCCGAGCATCGACCGGAACATGCGGCAGTGCCGCGCCAGGTTCCGCTGGCTGATCATGCTGCCCCGGGGTACGCCGGTCGAGCCGGACGTGTACTGCAGGAACGACAGCGCCTCGGGCCGGGACCGGATCGTGATCCGGTCCGCGGGTGCGGCGCCGTGGTCCGCCGGCGGCGTGATCGCCGGAAGGTCGATGCCGGCCGCGTCGGTCCACGCCCGGACGGCGTCGGCGGAACGGCCGTCGGTCAGCACCGCCAGGCTGCCGCTGTCCCGGGCGATGCCCAGCAGGCGCTGCCGCCGGTAGGTGTTCCCGTCCGGCCCCGGCGCGGGCACCGCGACCAGGCCGGCGTACTGGCACGCGACGAACGCGATGACGAAATCCGGTCCGGGCGGGCAGCAGAGCAGCAGGCGGGCGCCGGCCGGGTACGCCGCCCGCAGCCGTGCCGCCAGGGCCGACGCCGCGTCGTGCAGCCGGCGGTAACTCAGTCGGACCTCGGCCCCGGCGGCTCCGGGGTCCTCCGTGTAGATCACGGCCGGGTGGTCCGGGCGGGTCCGCACCTGCCGCAGCAGTTGTCCGGTGAACGTACCGGCCGGGCTCAGGCGACTCTCCGGCACGCCAGGTCACCTCCGTCGAGGATCAGCCGCATGCTGGCCGACACCAGCTCCCGGCAGCTCGCCGCGGAGATCAGGTGGGTTCCGGCGCGCAGTTCGAGGACCACCTCCCGGGCGGACAGCAGCACGTGGAAGTTCAGGCCGGCGCAAGGCCGGTCCGACACGGTCGCACCGGCCTCCGGGAACGTGCCGGCAAGTCCCTCGTCGCCGGGGACGTCCGCGGTCTCCGCCCGGAGGATGTTCACGCTGGGCGCGGTGATCGGGTATCCGCGCGGGCCGGTGAACACGCCGGCCAGCGCCCGGGTGAGTTCCCGGCCGTCGCAGTACGCGTGCGCCTGTGCCCGCAGCAGCCCCGACCAGGCGCCGGCCACCGCGGCCGGGAGGGACCGCGCGGACGGCACGTCGATCGGACACAGCCCGCTCTGGGCGAGCGAGCACACCGAGCGGCGGACGCCGGGCAGGTGCCGGTTCGGCGACAGCAGCGTCAACGGCACCCGGTCGATGCGCAGGAACCGGGCCAGGGCGACGGCGATCGCGCCGACCACGCCGGCGGTTTCCAGGCGACCGGCGGACGGCGTGCCGCACCGGGTGCGGACCCGGTGCGTCGAGCCGGGCCCGGCGTCGCGGGGCGTCCCGTCGACGCCGGCCGCCAGCCGCCGGATCATCTGGTCGAGGTCGCCGGCGTGCCGCCGCCAGTAGCGGACCGCCTTCGCGGTGGTGGCCGCGCCGGCCGGCGAGGACTCGTAGGCGGCGAGGTCCAGCGCCTGGCGGGGAGCCGCCTCCGGCCGACCGGCGGGACCGCCGGACAGTGCGCCGCGCAGTTCGTCGCGGAGCACGGCGACGCCGTGCAGATCGGCCGCGATGTGGTGCACCGACAGGCCCAGGGACCGCCGGCGCCCGGTGCGCAGCAGGGCCGCGCGGAGGGGCCAGCCGGAGCCGAGGTCGTACGGCCCGGCGAGCCACCGCTCGCCCGCCGCCGCGTCGGTGAACTCCCGGAACGCCAACCGGCCGGGTTCCGCCGGCCAGACCCGCTGCCGCGGCTCGCCGGAGCCGTCGGCGGCGAACGTGCTGCGCAGCACGGCATGGCGGGCCACCGAGCGCAGGACCGAGCGCCGGAGGTCGTCCGGCTCGGCGTCGTCGGGTACCGGGATCAGGCGGCGCAGCAGCAACGTCGGGGCTCGCCGGCCGGCCGGGAGCTGCTGCTGCTCCCACGCCCACTGCTGTCCCCAGCACAGCGCGCCGCTCCTCACCGGCCGGGTCCTTCGACCGCCGCCCGCGTTGCGGGGTCCCGCCACCGGATCGCCTTGCCGAGCGCGTTCCGGCGGATCGCGCCGGTCGGCTCGACGCGCACGCGGGCGGCCGCGGACCCGAACCGGTCGGCCAACCGCCGGTGCATCAGCCGCGGGACCGCGTCGCCGGGCCGGCCGGGCACCACGGACGCCACCAGCACCGGCGGTTCCCCGGCGCGCCCGGTCACCGCCACGTCCGCGACCTCCGGCATCGCGGCGAGGACCGCCTCGACCCGCTGCGCGGTCAGCCAGCCGCCGGGCACCGGGAGCAGATCGCCGGCCCGGCCGCCCAGCCACAGCCGGCCGGCCTCGTCGATCAGCCCGGCGTCGTCGGTGCGCACCCAGCCGTCCGCGAACACGCCGGGCCGCCGGTCCTGCGGGCAGTACCGCAGCGTGCCGGCCAGTCCCGGGCGCAGCCAGATCCGGCCCACCCGGCCCGGGCCGAGACGGGCACCGGCCGGACCGGTGACCCGGACCTCGGTGCCGAAGATGGGGACGCCCACATCGGAGAACGGGTCGCCGCCCGGCCCGCCGGGCGGAGGGTCGCCGTCCGGGCCGGCCGGGTAGGTACGCCAGGTCTGCCCGCGTCCGGCCTCGGCGACGCCGTACACGTTGGTCACCGCGGCGTTGCGGAACGCGGTACGCAGCCCGCGCAGCACCTCCGGCCCGGTGAAGTCGAACGCCAGGTAGACGCTCAGCACCCCGTCCGCGACCGGCGCGGGCGGTCCGGCCGGCCGGGGACCGGTGAACACGCGCCCGGCCGCGGCGGTGAGGAGCACGTCGACCGGCCGGTGCCGGGTCAGGTCCCGCACCAGCGTCCCGGGACGGCCGGTGGGACTGCGCATGCCCGGGTAGCGCAGCAGGGTCCGCAGCACCCGGCCGAGCGCGGCGTCGGTGTGCAGCGGGAAGTCGTTCAGGTGCGGGCGCCGCTGCGGCGTCCCGGTCCAGCCGGTCAGCCAGGTGAGCAGGTCGGCATGGGTCCACCGCACCGCGGCGGGCGGGCCGGTGGTGCCGGCGGTGAACACGACGGCGCCTCCGGCCGGGGCGCGCTCCGGCAGCACCGGCCGGCCGCGATCCGCCGGCACGTCGTCCGGCGTCAGGACCACGGCGCCGTACCGGGTGGCGACCCGGGAGACGTCGTCCGGTCCGGCGGCGTCGTCCAGCGCCAGCAGGAAGCAGCCGGAGCGGACCGCGCCGAACAGCGCGGCGGCGAACCAGGCGTCGGACCGCTCGCCGAGCCGCACGACGACCGTGGCACCCGGCGGAACCCGTCCGCGGAGCGCCGCGGCCACCCGATCGGCCCGGCGGTCCCACTCCCGGTACGTCAGGGTAGAACCGTCCGGGGCGACCAGCGCGATCTCGTCCCCGGCGGCGCGGGCGCAGGTCCGCAGCGCGTCGCTGAGCGAGTCCGGCCGGGTGGCCGGTGCCCGGTGCGCGGGCGCCGGCCGCGTGGTCCGCGTGCTCACCGCCGGGTCTCCGCCGGAAGGTGTCTGCTCTGCGCCGCGGGCGGCCACGCGGCGCCGCCGATCTCCACCAATTCGACCGACCCCGTCCGCTCGCGAATATGGTCCGAATCGGCGCCCGTTAGCGCTTGCAAGCACTATCGACCTGGCCCGGACGGCCGGGCAAGAACGTCGGTGGAAACCGGAACCGGTGACTTGACACCCGCGCCGGCGGTCACTTCCCGGCGGCTCGGGCATCACCTTGACGAGTCATCGACGGTCGTGTTTCCCTCGTCCGGGTGAAGATCGTAACCATTGCGAGCGATCCGGAAAATCCGTTTCTCACCCGGCTTCTGGCACCCTCGTGCGCCTCACTGGGACTCGATCTGGTGGTGCTGCACCCGGCCGGTGCGCAATTCGAATTCTCCGACAAGCGCAGGGTTCTGGCGGAGTATCTCACCACCGTGGACGGTGCCGAGATCGTCGTTTTCACGGACGCCTACGACACCCTTTTCCTGCGCGGCCAGAACTTTATCGAAACAGCGTACGCGCGCTTCGGCAAGCGCATCGTGTTCAGCGGCGAGCCGAACAGCTGGCCGTTGGGCGCGATCGGCATGGCCTTGCATCCGCATCCTCCGGCCGGGCGTTTCCCGTACCTCAACAGCGGCGGATTCATCGGGCCGGCCGGGGATATCGCGCGCCTTCTCCGGCGGTACCAGGATCCACCGGTCCACCGGTTCGAAACGCTGACCCGGCTGCGCGCACACGGTTACGACACCGACCAGTTGTACGGCTGGAGCGATCAGTATTTCTGGACGCTGGTGCGCCTCCTCGAACAGTCGTCCATCGGCGTCGACCAGGACGGCACCCTGTTCCATTTCCTCGGTCCGCGCATTCCCGATGTGGTGCACCGGGAGGTGATGCGGGACGTGCACGATTTCTATGACCGGGGACGGGCCGCCGCGTCGTACCGGCGGGAACGCGAACGTCTCCCCCAGTTGCTGACCGAGCCGAGCGGCGCGGCCCAGCTGCATTTCGCCGGGTCGGTCACGAAGGCGGTGGCCCTGGACCTGCTCGACGAGGGCTCGCTGCCCGGCTGGCTCACCGACCACTGCCGGGCGCCGCGGGTGCCGGCCCCGAGCGTCGAGGCGTAGCCGTGGGAGGGGAACCTTCGCCCGTCACGCCACCGGAGCGCGGCGCCGACACCCGGGAGCCGCACGAGATCTATGACGCCGGCTTCTTCGACGACGTGGGGGCGCACTTCGACAATTCCGCCCGGACCGTCGTACCGCTGGTGACGGAGATGATGTCCACCCGCCGGGTGGTCGACATCGGCTCCGGGGAAGGCACCTGGGCGGCGCAGTTCCTGGCGCACGGGTGTGCGGTGCTCTGCGTCGACGGCGGCTATGTCCGGCCCCGGCTGCGGGTCCCCGAGACGTGCTTCGTCGCGCACGACCTGCGCGAGCCCCTGCCGCCCGAGGTCGTCGGATGGCAGGCCGACCTGACGGTGTGCCTGGAGGTCGCGGAACATCTTCCGCCGTGGCGCGGGCCGTCGTTCGTGGCGGATCTCTGCCGCTGCGCCGACCGGCTGCTGTTCTCCGCGGCGGTGCCCGGTCAGGGCGGGCCGGGACACGTCAACGAGCGGCCGGTGGAGTACTGGATCGAACTGCTCGAGGACCAGGGGTTCGCGGTCAGCCTGAAGCTGCGGCGGGTGCTGCGCGGGCGCGCCGGAGTCGCCTGGTGGTACGCGCAGAACATCCTCACGGCCGTGCGGATACCGCGGGACCCGGTACCTCCGGCGCCGAACGGGCGGGCGGGCTGATGCGTCTCGGCCATGCCGCCACCGCCGCGGCGGCGCTCGTCGCGGACGGCGCGACGGACGGCATCTGCTACGCCGCGGCCGCCGGTTCCGGGCCGCCGGCGTTCGCGGTCGTGGGGGCGCCGCTCGCGCTGTCCGAACCGGCGGTGGCGGCGAACTCCGGCACCGAACCGTCGGTCGACTGGCTCTGCGCCGGCAAGTCGGTGCTCGCGTACGTCGCGGTGCGGGCCGTGCTGTCCGGCGGTCTCGGCGCCGACGACGACCTGCGCCCGCTGCTGGCCACCGCGGCCGGCTGCCCACCGGTCACGCTGCGCCAGTTGCTCACCTACCGCTCCGGCCTGGTCCGCTCCGCCGGGGCCGGGCATCTGCCGTGCACCACCGACCCGCCGCTGTTCCGCCCGCGGGACTGGAATCCCGAGGTCGACGCGGAGTACACGAACGCGGGCTGGGACCTGCTGCCCGGGCTGGTGCGCCGGCTGACCGGCCTGCCGTTCACGGTGTTCGCGTTCGAGGACGTGCTCGGCGCCATGGGGGTCCGTGGGCTGTGGCTGCGGCCCGGCCTCAACCCCCGCTACGCCGACCCGGCCGTCTGGCGCAATCCCGGGATCCGCCGCGTCATGTCCGCCAGCGACTTCGCGACCGCGCTGGCCGGTCCGCCCACGCAGCTCGCCCACTTCTACCGCACGGTGCTCGCGGACCGCGCCGGCGACGGCCCCGGACAGCTCGCGGCGCAGCTGCTCACCAGCGTGAACCCCGGGCCGGACTTCTTCCGCCGCGGCATCAGTGCCACGCTGCGCTGGTCGATGGGATACCCGGCGCGCCTGCACGACCAGGGGTTCGAGCGGTTCGCGCCGGACGGCTCCTTCGGTGCGCAGGGCTCGGTGCTGACGCTCACCACGGACGGCCTGCGGTACGCCTGGACCATGGTGGCCGGCGCGCTGCCCACCGCGGGCGGCGCCTTCGCCGTCACGATGAACGGGTTCCGGCCGGTACCGGACGAGCGGTACCGCACCATGGCCGAGGCGCTCGTCCGGGACCTCGCCGGACAGGTCGGCACCGCCGGGCCAGTCCCGGGAAACCGGGACACGACCGGCGTCCTGCCGTCCCCATAGTTTGGGGGTCATGACCGCGACGGAGATCGAGGGCCGGCTGGCGACCGTGGAGCAGGTGCTGGCGGACCCGCCGAACGTCCACTTCGCCGATCCGGTCTACGGCCTGGTGCCGCCCGGCGGGGTGTGGCGCACCCGCCGGTCCTGCTACGAGTTCCTGGCCGCGCAGTGCGGCGCCGGGTCCCGCACCCTGGAGACCGGGCTGGGCATCTCCACCGCGCTGTTCACCATGTGGGGCTGCGTACACACCTGCGTGGTGCCGTGGCGCATCGAGGCCGACCGGCTCCGCGGGTACCTGGCCGAGCGCCAGGTGGACGACGGGCCGTTGCGCGTCGAGGTGGGTTACTCGCACGAGGTCCTGCCCGCGCTCGAGCCGACGCCGCTGGACCTGGTGCTGATCGACGGCGGACACGGCTTCCCGATGGCGATGCTGGACTGGTTCTACGCCGGCGGCCGCCTGGTGACCGGCGGCGTGCTGGTGCTCGACGACCTGCATCTGCCCTCGGTGACCGCGGGCCTGGTCGACTTCCTGGACCGCGACCCGCGCTGGGTGGAACTGCACCGCACCGACAAATGGGCGGCCTGGCGCCGCGAGTCGGCGGGCACCCTGGCCGAGGAGTGGACCGACCAGCCGTTCTTCAGCCCCTACCGGCCGCGCGCCTGACCACCGGCCGGCCGTCGGCGGCCATCGCCTCGATCAGGTCCTCCCGCGCCCGCGCCACCCGGGAACGGACGGTGCCGATCGGGCAGTTGCACACCTCGGCCGCCTCCGCGTATGACAGGCCCAGCACCTGCGTCGCCACGAACGCCTCCCGCCGCTCCGGTGCCAGCGTGTCGATCAGCATGAGCAGGACCGTGCTGTCCTCGTGGCGGACGCCGCGCCCGGCCGTCGCGGTCTCGGCAGCGCCCTGCCAGTCCTCCAGGTGCGCGCTCCTCGGGCGGGCGACCGCGGAGCGCACGTGATCGACCGCGACCCGCCGGGCGATGGTGAACAGCCAGGTCTGCGCCGACGAGCGGGCGGCGAAGCTCGGCAGGCTGCGCCACGCCCGCAGGTACGTCTCCTGGACGAGGTCGTCGACGTCCCGCGTCCCGGCCAGGTGGCGCAGAAACCGGCGCAGCCCGGCGTGCGTGGCGGTGATGAATGCCGTCGCGGCCGCGCGATCGCCTCGGCCGGCGGCCAGCGCCGCC
Source organism: Jidongwangia harbinensis (assembly GCF_020216025.1). Lineage (GTDB taxonomy): Bacteria > Actinomycetota > Actinomycetes > Mycobacteriales > Micromonosporaceae > Actinoplanes > Actinoplanes harbinensis. The sequence goes on from NZ_JAIWNC010000001.1 coordinate 127,074, forward strand.
GCCGTGATGTCGGTGTCGTCCACCCGTGGGCCTCTCGTCGCGGTCGTTGTCGGCGGCCAGCTTCCACCCGGTGCGGGACCGGCCTGCCGGGGCAGACAACGACGACGCGACACGATCAGCGAACACTGTCCGACCCTGGGTTGGTCGGCGCGGGTGCCGGCGAAGTTCCGGGAACCTGGGCGGTCTCCGGCACGACCAATCCGTCGGGTACCCGCCACGGGGCGCCCCGGTCGCGTCGGGAGAGGATCGCCAACCAGATGAGAGACCACAGGGTCGCTGCCGCGGTCACGGCGGCACTGGCCGGTCTGGCCGTCACGCTCGTTCCGGCCTCGCCGGCCGCGGCCCACGCCCGGCTGCTCGGCACCGCCCCGGGGGACGGCGCCACGGTCACCGCGGAGGTCACCGAGGTTCGGCTGCGGTTCAGCGAGCCGGTCCGGCAGGATCTCACCACGGTACGGGTCACCGGTCCGGACGGCACCGCCCGCGGCACCGGCGGCCCGGTCGCGGTCGACGCCACCGTCACGCAGGCGGTTGCCGCGTTACCGGCCGGCCTGATCCGGGTGGGGTGGCGCACCGTGTCCCTCGACGGGCACTCCCTGCAGGGCAGTTTCGCCTTCACCCACCGCGCCGCCCTGGCCGACGCACCGACGGCACCGGCACCGTCCGGGGGCGCGGCACCCACCGCCGCCGCACCGGCCGTCTCCGCCTCCGGCCCCGGCACCGCGTCCGCGGGCTGGATCGGCGGCGTCGCGGCCGGGACCGCCGCCCTGCTCGCCGCCACGGCCGGACTGTGGTGGCGCCGCCGCCGGACGGCCGCCGGCTGATCCGCCATGCCGGGGTGGCGCCGCCGCCGGACGACCGCCGGCTGATCCGCCATGCCGGGGTGGCGCCGCCGCCGGACGACCGCCGGCTGATCCGCCATGCCGGGGTGGCGCCGCCGCCGAACGGCCGCCCGGTGATCCACCGCGGCCGGACTGTGGTGGCGGCACCGCCGGCCGATCGCCGGCGCATCCGCCCAGGCCAGGGCCGCCGGGCCGCCGCCCGCGACCGGCGGTCAGCCGAGCACCTGTTCGCCGATCCAGCCACCCGCCGCGCACCCGGGCGGGACGGCGAACACCGCGGACCCGATCGGGGTGATCCATTCGTTGAGCAGGTCCTTGTCGGCCAGCCGCCGCTGGATCGGCAGGAACTGCTGGACGATGTCGCGCTGGAAGGCGGCGAAGATCAGCCCGGTGTCCGGGCGGCCCCGGGGGTCGGGCACGCCGTCGTAGTTGTAGGGCCGGCGCAGGATCTTCAGCGCCGGGTCGGTGACGTGCGCGCGGGTGACGTGCGCGAAGTCCGGCATGACCGGGAGGCCGCTCGCGTCCAGGGCGGCGAAGTCCGGTTCGTCGTGCTCGGCCCGGCCGGTGAACGGTGCGCCGGTGTCCATCCGCCGCCCGACCGAGTTCTCCTTGTCCGCCACGCTGAGCAGGTCCCAGGTCTCGATCTCGGCGCGGATCCGCCGGACCACCACGGTGGACGAGCCGTCCGGACGCCACACCGCGGCGTCGAGGACCGCCCCGCGCGGGTTGGCGGTGCCGTCGAGCTGGCCGAGGATGTTGCGCTGGCTGTGCCCGGCGGCCTGCACCCCGGGCGCCCGGCGGAACCCCTGCTGGACCCAGCGCACCGTGGCGAACGGCCGCGCGTCCTTGATCAGCATCCGCTGGGTGTGCGCCACGGTCAGCGGGTCGTCGGCGCAGATCTGCAACAGCAGGTCGCCGCCGGACCACCGCGGCTGCAACCGGTCGATGCCGAACCGGGGCAGGTCGGCCACCGGCGCGGCCAGGCCGGCGGCGCGGTAGAGGCCGGGCCCGAAGCCGAACGTCACGGTCAACCGGGCCGGAAGCAGCGCCAGCGCCGCGTCCGTGTCACCCAGCGCGGGTACGCCTCCGGTGAGCCGGGCGGCGTCGTCGGTGAGCAGGCGCAGCATCCGGGCCAGCGCGCGCCGGTCGGTGTCCCGGGCGAGGGTGAAGGCGACGAACGCGGCGTGCGCGGGCGGGTCCTCGGCGATGCCGGCCTGCCGCGGGCCGTGGAACGCCACGGTGCCGGTACCCACCCCGGCGGCGGCGTCCCCGGCGACCACCGGGGAGGCACCGTCCCGCCGGGACGCGGCCACGCCGGTCGCCACGGCGCCCGTCACCGCACCCAGGCCGGCCACCGCGCCGCCGGTGAGCAGACGCCGCCGGCTCACCGGTCCCGGCCGGGCGGTCACGGGGTGGCGCCGGCCATCGGGGCCATCGGCGTACCCGAGGGGTGCATCGACATGCCGGGCGCGTAGCTCTCGCCGGCGCCGGCGAACGGCTTGGCGATCGCGGTGAACGGCACGGTGGACCCGTCCCCCAGGGTCAGGGTGAACGCCACCTCGTCGCCGGCCTCGATGGCGGCGCCGGGGTTCATCAACATCAGGTGGTCGCCGCCGGGCGACAGCTCGTGGGTGCTCCCGGCCTTCACCACGAACCCGGCCGGTTTCGGCCGCATCACCATCTTGCCGTCCTGCACCGCCATCTCGTGCAACTCCATCGGCGAGGCCGGTGAGCTGGCCCCCGCCACTGTGACGTCGGCGCCGGTGCCGTTCACCAGCACCCCGAACGCGGCGGTCATCACGCCGGCTCCGGTCGCCTTCACCCACGGGTCCTTGACGGTCAGCGCCGCGGCCGCGGACGCGGGCGGCGCCGGGGCGGGCGCCGCGGCCGTGGCATCGCCGTCGCCACATCCGGCCAACGCGAGCGTGATCCCCAGCGCCGTCGAAGCGAGCGCGCCGCGTCGCGCGCCGGTACGCCATGTTGTCTGCATATGTCCGTGTCCTTCGTTCGGTGTCACGGGGTCTGTCGCACGCGATGTCCGCCGAGTTCCCGCCATGTGATCCGGCCCGCACCGCGATCGCCGGCCGCGACGCGCACGGCGGCGACCGGCGCCGGAGCGCGGCACCGGTCCCGGGAGCCGTTGATCGGACAGTCCCAGGACTGGCGCGTCCCGCCGGACGGCTGGGAGACTGCCAGGATTCCGGCACGGCGTCAGGGGGGCGATGGCGGAGATGCCCGGTACGGCGCGCCGTCGACGCGGCGCGGAGGAGCACGGATCGTTGCCCGACCGGGCCGGCCGCTCTCTCTCCCCGCCGGTGAGTGGGGGGACGCGGTGATCCGTTCCATGGTGCACCGCCGCGTCGTGGTGCCGATGGTGGCGCTCGCCGTGGCCTCGTCGGGCCTCCTGGTCGGGCTGACGGCCGACGATCCGGGCGCGCAGCCCGCCGTGTCACCCTCCACAGTCGTCCCGTCCTCCCCGGGCCGGCCGCCCGGCCCGGGCCCCGCCCCCGGCCCGTCTCCGCTGGTGCCGTCGCCGCCGGTCCCGTCCCCGCCGGTCCCGTCCCCGCCGGTGCCGTCCCCGCCGATGCCGTCCCCGCCGATGCCGTCGCCGCCGGTCCCGGCGCCGTCCGGGTCGGCGTCGCAGGGCGCCGCGCGGGCGGACGCGCCGTCGCCGGTTCGTTCCGCGTCCTCCCCCGCCACCGGCTCGACGCGCGGTTCCGGCTCGGGAACGCGGCCCGGCGCGACCGCCCCGCCGGGCGGGTCCGGCGGGACCGGTCCGGCCACCCGCGCCAGGACGCACGACGCGTCGATGGACGAGCTGCTCGGGCGCGACCAGGCACCGCCCGAGGGCGTCGCCGCGCAGCTCGACTTCTTCGTCGGCGGCGCGCAGGACTGCGTACCGAGCGGGGCCGGCATGACCCAGGAGGTCCGGATCAAGGAGGTCGCGGTCCGCCCGAGCGCGGTGAAGGTCTGCCTGGTCGGCTGGGACCCGCAGCTCCCGGTGCGGGTGGAGATCACGTCGCCGAAGGGGCGGACGCACACCCTGATGGCGACCCTCGACCGGAACGGCGAGGCGCAGCCGTTGTACCCGCTCACCCCCGGCAGCCCGCTGGGGCGCTACATCGTGGACGCCAGCCAGGGCGATGTGCACCGGCTCGCCCGGTTCGCCGCGACGCCGACCGACCGCCCGATCATGACGGTGGCACCGCTGCGCCTCACTCCGGGCACGCCCGTCGACGTGCTGCTCGGCGGCCTGCCCCCGGGCCGGCCCACCATGGTGCACCTGTACTCCTGCAACCCGCGTCCGGCCGAGTACACCCACTCCTACCAGGCGACCCACACCGCCACCACGGACGCCGACGGTCAGGCGCACCTCGTCCTGTACACCAGCCGGAACACCCCGGACAACTGTTACGTCGTGCAGAGCGAGGACGTCCTGCACCCGAGGGCCGGCGACCGGGTGTTCATTCCGTTCGCCATCCACCGGGTGCCCGCCGGCCCGGCGTCCTGAGTCCGGTCCGCGCGGCCGGACGCGGGACCGCGGCTCAGCCCGCCGACGGGTTCCGGGTCAGGGAGCGCGGGATCGGCGATGCCGGCAGCGCCGGAATGCGCGGCGGCCCGGCCCACGAGCCGTAGCCGGGGGCGCGCGCGCCGGGCGGGTTGGCGCCGATCGCGTACCAGAGCAGACCCTGGGGGTACGCCTGCGGCGACGCGGTGAACGTGTCCTCGTGGCCGGGAAGGCCGAACCAGACCCCGCAGTACCAGAGCTTGATGATGTTCCGGGCGAGCGGCCCCAGGCGCGGGTCGCCGAGCACCGACCGGGTGAGCTGCTCGGCGCGGAGCTGCTCGTCGGAGAGTTCGGTCACCTCCCGGCGGTACGCGCTCAGCAGCTCCGCGAGCCCCTGTTCGCCGACCACCCCGGCCACGGTGTCCCGGTAGGACTGCGCCTGACCGGTGCCGAGCAGGTCGAACTCGGTGAAGCCGGTGACCTCCGAGGAGAAGGCGACGAAGTCGTCGAGGCTCATGAGCGCTCCAGCGGGCCGCGTCCGAACACCGGTGACGCGTGCACCCCGGGCCGGCCGGGGAACGGGTTGCGGATCAGCCGGTTCATGTCGTCCCGCAGCCGGAACATCCAGGCGACGGCGTCCAGCAGCTGGTGCGGCTGGCCGTGGTACGCCGCGGTGAGGTAGGCGAGGAAGTCGGCGTACGTCCGGCTGAAGGTCTCCGCGGCCTCGAACGCCGGTGTGCCGGCGGGGTAGTCGGCCAGCTCGGTGTCGATCGCGACCGGATAGACCGCGGAGAAGTCGACGTCCAGTCGTGGCCCGCTGGGGCGGGCGGCGACGTCGCCCTTCTGGTAGTAGCGGGCCAGCTGGATCTGTTCGAACCGGTAGTAGTGCGACAGCTCGCCCTCGCCGTCGTAGATCCCGCCGCCGAGGCCCTCGCCCTGCTCGGCGATCAGGGTCAGCGCCCGCAGCGCGGAGGCGAGGTCGGTCACCGGTACCACCTCGCCGCCGCCGGAGTAGAAGTACTCCTCGGTGACCTGCCAGGCGGGGTCACCGGAGAAGAGTTCCTCGCCCCGCTGCCGGTACTCGTGGTCGAGATGGCGCAGACCGCGATCGATCTCGGCGTAGAACTCCCCGATGCTGTAGAACCGCACGCCGGGGTTGAGCGGGCTGGCCGCCAGCACGGTGCCGGCGCCGAGGTCGTCGGAGTACGGCAGCAGGCGCCTGCCCTCGCTCGGTGCCTTCGCCGGGCGCTCGATGTTCAGGAACGTCGTCACCGCGGCCGGCGAGAACGGCTGCACGCTCACCAGGAAGTCGGTCTCGCCGCTGGGCAGGTGTGCGGGATAGGCCGGGACGAAGTCGTCCGCGGTGAGGTCCACCCGGCGGCCGATGGCGTTCATCACGTTGGCCACGAGCGTCAGGTGCAGCATCTCCTCGACCGCCACCACCCGGATCACGTGCCGGGCGTCGGAGTTGGTGCCGGGGTGCAGGGAGTACAGCGCCGTCAGGTACGGCGGGATCGTGGCGTGTTCCAGGCGCAGGGCGGCGTTGAGGTACGCCTCGAGGTCGGCGACGGTGTCGATCTCCGCCGGCAGCGGACGGTCCAGGAGCTGGGTCTGTGATGTCATGTCGCGCCTATCGTTCAGTGGGTGGCGAGGGCCACCGGCTGGTCCTGGTGCCGGAGCTCGTGCAGCAGGTGCCGGGCCGTGCGCAGGCAGAGCGCCGTGGCGGTCACGGTGGTGTTCGCGGTGCCGATGGTGGGCATGCTGCCGCCGCCGACCAGGTAGAGGTTCTCGTGCTCCCAGCTGCGCTGGTTGTCGTCCACCACCGAGGTTCCGGGGCTGGTGCCCATGATGTGGGTGCCGGCCAGGTGGTTGCCGCCGAGGATCCGGTAGCCCTCCCCCTCGAACTCCACGTACCCGTACTCGGACGGGTCGTAGCTGGTGTGGTCCTGCGCCCCGAGCCGCTCGAACAGCTGCCGGGACAGCCGGCGGGCGAAGGCCGCACCGCGCATGGTGTAGTCGGGCACCCGGAAGGAGATCACCGGGCGCATGTTGCCCAGCCGGTCGCGGTAGCGCGGGTCGACGGTGACCCGGTTCTCCGGTTCGGCCAGGACCTCGATCATGTGGGCGAACAGCAGCTGCCGGCTGACCTGGTCGACCAGCGACCGGCGCAGGTCGAACCCGTAGGTGTTCTGGTCGACGATCCGGACCAGGTCGGACACCGGGGCGCCGGTGGGCCAGCCCCAGCCGTCGTTGTGGATGTCGATGCTGAAGCTGGCCTGGTCCCGCCGGAAGCGGCCGCCGCGCAGGTCCACGATGCCCGAGGTGCAGTTCGTCCCCCGCATCGTGCCGGCGATCTCCGGCAGTAGCGCCCAGGTGAGCAGGTACGCGTGGTCCATCAGGTTGCGGCCGACGAGGTCGCTGCGGCTCTGCAGACCGGACGCGAGCATCAGCCGCGCGTTCTCGATCGCGTTGGTGGCCAGCACGTACGTGCGCCCGCGGGCGAATCCGGTCTGGTACTCGGCGGAGTTCGGATCGTGGTAGTGGCGGTACTCGATCTGCGTCACCCGGCCGGTCTCCGGGTCGGTGTGCACCTGGTAGGCCACGGACTGGGCCAGCAGGTCGACGTTCCGGTCGAGGGCCTTCGCCAGGGTCTTGCCGGCGTGGTACTTCGCCTGCACCGGGCACAGCGGGACGCAGTTGTTGTTGCCCTGGCACCGTTCGCCCTCGTCGACCTGGCTGGTGCTGACCGCGCCCACCGGCACGAATCCGCGTCCCGCGTCGTAGGCGGGGTTCGGGATCCCGTTGCGGCCCTGCGGGAACGGGCGCACCTTGAGCGAGAACTCCTCGCCGTCCAGCTCCACCCGGGTGCCGTCGACGCCCCGGGCGACCATCTGGTCGAGGTAGGACGGCGGTAGCCCGCGCATCGGGAACACGTAGTTCGGCGGGTACGTGAGCCCGAGGTACCGCTGATCCTCGATGTCCGCGGACACCCCGATCTCGCGTTCCGCCTCGCGGTAGAACGGCTCCAGGTCGGCGTACCCGAGTGGCCATTTCGGGCCCTGCCCGCGCTGCTCGGCGAGCTCGAAGTCCTGCGGCAGCATCCGCAGGATCTTCCCTTCCCAGTGCATGGTGGTGCCGCCGAGCACCCGGGTGTAGGTGGTGTCGGTGGAGTGCGGCCCGTTCTGCACCAGGTACCCGTTCGTGTTGGGCCCGCCGGGCCGGATCGGGCGGGCGTCGGTGCTGCGGGGCATCGGAACGGGCTCGATGACCGGGTACGGCGACTGGTTGTCCTTGCTCGCCGCGGCGTAGAAGTCGGTCAGGTAGGCCTCGTAGCCCTTGATGGTCAGGTCTTCGGCCGGGGCGGCTTCGAGCACCAGCACCGAGCGGCCCTCGCGGCTGAGCCGGTCGGCGATGACCGCGCCGGCGATTCCGGCACCGACGATGACGACGTCGTAGACCCGGCCGGCGACGGCCGCCGGGCTGGTGCGGGCGCTGGCCCCTTCGGGAAAGATCACGGCAGCTTCCTTCGGACGTACGGAGAGTCGGTCGGCGGCGGTCAGCCCGGTACGGTCAGCCTGCCCGGTCAGCCCTGCACGGCCAGTCCGGTCTTGGCCCGGACCGCCGACAGGTAGGCGGCGTAGCTCCAGGTCAGGTTGCTCACGCTGCGGCAGTAGCCGGTGGTGCCGTCGAACTGCTCGCTCAGTTCGAGGTTGTCGCTGTGGTAGATGGCGGCCTGCAGCATCCGGTCGCCGGCGTGCTCCAGTGCGTCGGCCGCGTCCTGCGGCGGGGTGTCCGCGGCGACCCCGACCTGAGCGAAGAAGGGCGCCGAGAGCTCCTGGTACGGGACCGATCCGGTGCCGCGCACCGCGCTCGCCAGCCGGTAGTACAGCTCCGCGAAGTTGCAGGTGGTCAGCGCCCAGGGGTGGCCGCCCTCGACCGGGTCCGCCACGTCGCCGTCGTAGGTGTCGGCCGGGTAGCGGCCCAGCATCGGCCCGATGCCGAGGTCCTGGTCGGCCAGGTTCACCGGGTAGACCGTGGGTGCGGCCGGGTCCGACCACTGCCGGCGGAGTTCGGCCGCGGTGGCGAGCAGGCGCGGGTCGCCGATCGGCACGGCACCGTAGATCGCCGCCATGACGATGTCGATGTTCGGGTCGTAGCCCGGGCCGGCCGGGTCGGTGGGGGGCTCGGCGTCGCCGATGAGGGTGAGGTAGCGGGTGCCGTCCCAGTGTCCGGCCAGCGCGTCCTGCAGCCAGCCGGCCGCCTCCTGGCAACCCGGGGGCACGGTGACCCCGATGGTGTTGGCCGCGATCTCGCGGAAGCAGCGCAGCTGCACGGCCCGGGCGAAGAACGAGTAGCCGGAGTGCTCTTCCCACAGGCTGGTCGTCGGCTGCTGGTAGGCGCCGACGAGGAAGTCCAGGTTGCGGTCGATCACCTGACGGGCGAGGTCCTGGGTGGGCCCGTCCAGCTGGGCGAAGGCCTGCAGGATCGCCACGGTCTGCAGGGCCGGTCCGTCGTTCTGCTCGGTCCATGGGCGCGAGTTGCCCTCGATGGTGAAGCAGGCGTGGGCGAGGGTCGGCATGGCGTTGCCCTGGCAGATCGCGGCGAACCGGACGTAGTCCTCCAGCGGCCCGACGCCGCCACCCGGTCTGGCCGGCATGTTCGTCGCGGCCAGTTCCATCGCCGTGATGGCCGCGTCGCGGGTCCAGTTGAACACGTAGTCCTGGTCGACCCCCGGGGAGTTCGCCGGGTACGACGGGGCGGCGATGACGCATCCGGGTGTGGCGAACCGGCCCGGCTGCACCGGGTCCTCGAACAGGAAGCCGTCCGCGGCCACGTTGCGCATCATCAGGATGAGCATGTGCTGCGCGATCACCTGGAAGTCGGTGCGCTGCACCACGGCCCTGGCGTTTCCGGCCCGGGGCCCGGCCAGTTCGGGTGCGGTCCGGGCCCGGGCATGCGTGCCGGCCGCCAGAGTTGTTGCCGTCATGTCCGGCTCCTCAGCCTAGTCGTTCTTCCATGTGGCGTTGTCGGGGATCGACTTCTCCGCGACCACGACCTCGATGATGGACGGACTGTCCACATTGGCCAGAGCCCCCGCCATGGCCTCTTTCAGTTCCACGTAGGTGCTGACCCGCCAGCCCTGACAGCCGAACACCTCGGCCAGCTTGTGGTACTTCCACGGGTGCAGGACGCAGGACTGGTAGAACGGCTTCGCGGTGCTGAAGACCGACGCGTCGGCGAGCCACTGCTCGACGCCGTAGACCCCGTTGTTGATGACGAAGATGATCGGGTCGAGCCCGAAGCGGGTCTGCACCGAGAGACACTGCGCGGTCATCTGGAACCCGCCGTCCCCGGCGAAGACCATGACCCGCTGCCGGTCGCTCTTCGCCAGACAGACACCGGTCGCGGCCGGGCCGATGTAACCGATCGCGGAGTACGACGACTGCGCGATGAAACTCCCGGCCGTGGGCACCTTGAGCAGCAGGCTGCCGAAGTAGTTCAGGCTCGCGTCGCTGCCCACGATGGTGTTCTCGTCGACGTACTGCGGGATCGTCTGGTAGAAGCCCTGATAGGTGATCTCGTCACCGGCGGGGCCCAGGGAGAGCGGGTCCCGGGCGACGGCCGGCGGCCGACCCGGCGACGACACCGTGGGCCGGCTCGCCAGCAGGCCGTCGATCAGGTGCTCGAGGGCGACCTGCGGACTGAAGTAGGTGCCGTCCTTGACGGTGTCCCACGACACGAACGCGGTCTTGCCGAAGTCGACGTCCCAGCCCAGCGAGTTGATGTCGGTCAGCCAGACCCCGAGGGCCAGGACGAAGTCGGCCTCCGTCACCAGGTCCTGGACGGCCGGCGACGAGGCCCGGCCGTCGAACACCCCGGCGAACAACACGTCGTCCTCGGACAGCACCGCCTTGCTCAGCAGCTCGGTGACGTACGGGACGTTCAGGTGCCGGATGAGGTCCGACGCCTTGTCGTGCAGGCCGAGGCGGTCGACCTCCACCCCCACCCAGACCAGCGGCCTGGCGGCGGCGGTCAGCCGCTCGCCGATCCGGGTGACCGACTGCTCCAGGTTGGCCTGATCGGACCGGGCCCGGGCCGGTTCCAGCACGCCGTCCGGCGGCTGGCAGGCCAGGTCGATCATGTCCTGGAGCAGTTCCAGGTAGACCGGCCGCTTCTCCGAGATGCAGGTGGTCAGCGCGTAGTCGATCAGCATCGGCGCGACGTCCGGACTGTCGATCCGCACCGCCGCCGCCGTGATGTGCTCGAACGACTGCAGGTCCGTCTCGCGCCCGGTGATGAAGTGATGCGAACTGACGCCGGTCTGCTCGAAGGCGAGCGTCTTCTTGATGCTCGGCGTGCCGTTGATCAGGACGACCGGCACCTTCTCCACGTAGGCGCCCGCGATGGCGTTGACCGCGGACAGCGCGCCCGCGGAGTAGGTGACGCAGAGCGCGCCGATGCCGTTTAGCCGCGCGTAGCCGTCGGCCGCGTAGCCGGCGTTGAGTTCGTTCACCTCCTCGACCACCTCGATCGGGCTCGGCTCGACGTAGCCGTTCACCCAGCCGATCGAATAGTCGCCCGCGATGGAGAACAGGTGGGCCAGGCCCAGCTGGTGGAGCCGGTCGACCAGGTACTGCCCTACCGTGTATTCCGGTTGCATGTTTCAGGCCCCCGCCCGGTGCCGCTCAGTAGTCCCGCGTATCGCCGAACAACCGCGGCAGGTAGATGTCGAAGATGCCGGTGCATCGGCGCTCGGGATATCGGCGCACCAGAAAGTCCTGGAACGCCGCACCGGTCAGACCGTCGGCGACCGCCTGCCGGGCGGCGGCGAGGTACTCCACGTTCCGGGCCACCTCGATCTTGTCCGCCGGGAGGCCGTGTCCGGGCATGAACAGGTCGTACTCCGAGGTCAGCAGGCCCTCCAGGACCCTGGTCCAGTGCGCCATGTCCCGGGTCAGGTAGAGGTGCGTGCCGCTGTACACCAGGTCCTGGGCGAAGCACACCCGCAGGTCGGGAAGCTTGATCAGGAGGTGGTAGTCCACCTCCGTCTCGGTCACCTTGGACAGCTCGTACCGCACGCCGTCGATGCGGTACTCGCCGGGCTCGGCGATGCCCTGCGGAACGACCACCCGGTCCGGCGCGAGGTCCCCCAGCTTCCAGTGGTCGCTGCGCGAGTCCTCGCCGTGCTCCTTGAGGAAGGTCGCGGTCTCGAACAGCGCGTGCACCGGAACGTCGCCGAACGCGGCGCCCAGACCGAACCAGTGGTCCGGGTGCCGGTGCGAGAGGTAGAGCCGCTCGATCGGCTTGCCGAGACTGTCCGCGTACGCGCGGAACCTCCTCGCGTACGGGGCCAGGAACTGCGCGTCGACGAGGACGAGACTGTTCTCGCTCTCGACGATGTGGGTGGCGTTGGCGATGTTGTTGCCGGTGAACGCGGCGACGAAGGTGTGGATCCGAACCCCACCCGCCTGTCGGGCGATCATGACGACGGGGTCCGGCAGTTGAGCCAGCATCAGAAGCTCCCTGGTTCTCGCAGCGGCACGGGTTCAGGCATGTCCGGCGTGGGCGGCGGCCAGCAGCGACGGGTCTGCCCGTACCCGGGCGGAGGCGGCGATGCGGTCCCGCAGTTCCTCCAGCGCGGCACCGGCCACGTCGTAGGCGCTGTCCCGGCCGGGTTCCGGTGGGTCCTCCCCCGGTCGCCAGAAGCGCCGGCGCGCCATCCGCATCGAGGAGTCGAACGGCGGGATCGCGTTGAACACCTCGACCAGGTACGGCCCGCGGTAGACCGGTTCGAGTTCGGTCAGCACGATGTCCCAGGGGATCCAGCTGTCCCGCACCGCACCACGGTCCGGTGCGGAGATGTGGACGTACAGCAGCCGGTTCCGCCGCACGGCCCGGGCCACGTTCTCCCGGAAGACCGCGGGGCCCCGGCTCTCCATGACGATCTGGGCGGTGTCCACCGTCACGCCGCCCTGGGTGATCCCGCCGTCGTCGAGGAAGTCCAGCGCCTCCGACACCATGTTGGGCGGGGGCGACTCCCAGCTCTTGATCGGCTCCAGCGCGAGCTGCACGCCCTGGCCGGCGGCGTACTCCGACAACTCCCGGAAGAGCGGGCGCGCGGCCCGGTAGCGCGGCTCCATGAAGTCCTGGAGGGCGTCGCTCCAGATCGGCTCGCCGAGGTCGGTCAGCGGGAAGACACCGTAGGGGTAGAGGAACGGCCCGGACATGATGGAGTCGCCGCCCAGCAGCCGGGTGATGTCGACGCGGGACCTGAGGTAGGTCATCGCCCGGTCGCGCTGCTGCTCGTACGGTGCGGTCGGGTCGAAGGTCCGGGTCGTGCCCACGTTGGTGGTGAACTTCGTGTCCTGCAGGCCGGCCGCGTCGAAGGCCTTCTTCAGCCCGGCGTAGGCCGCCACCTCGAGCCGCGGGTCGACGGTCTCCGGCCCGGGAGCGATGTGCAGATCGAAGCCGTCGTAGCCCATCTCGGTGAGGGCCTTGAGGTGGTCGATCAGAATCCGCGTGTAACCCGTGTCGCCCGGCCGCAGATCGGCCGTGAACATGAAGAAGCTGAAGTAGATCTCCCGCCGGAACGTGTCGCTCATGACGGCTACCAGCCCAGCACGTCGGCGAGATAGGCCCGGGCCCGTTTGGCGTACTCCAGCGGGACGGCCCGGTTCGGGTCCTGCTCGGCCTCGACGACCAGCCATCCCCGGTAGCCGGCGTCGGCGAGCACCTCCAGGATGGGCCGGAAGTCGATCGCGCCGTCACCGGGCACGGTGAAGACGCCGAGTTCGATGCCGTCCTGGAACGACAGGCCCTCCTCGCGCACCCGGCTCACCGCCTCCGGCCGGATGCTCTTGAGATGGACGTGGCCGATCCGGTCCGCGTGGGCCCGGGCCAGGTCCAGCGGATCGTCGCCGGCGAACGCGATGTGGGCGGTGTCGAGCAGCAGGGAGACCAGGGCCGGATCGGTCGAGGCCATCAGCCGGTCGACGTCGGCCCGGGTCATCACGCCGGTGCCCATGTGGTGGTGGTAGCTGAGCCGCATCCCGGCCGAGTTGGCGATCTTGCCCAGTTCCTCCAGGCCGGACGTCAGGGCGTCCCACTGCGCGTCGGTGAACACCGGCCGGTTGGCGAACACGTCGATCGGCAGCAGGTGCGACGAGGCGCCGAACTCGGCCACCACCAGCTCGGTCCCGCCCAGCGCCTTGACGTGGGCGAGGGTCTCCTCGAAACTCTCGATCGTCTTCTGGCGCATCTTGCCGATCGTGAAGTAGGTGCTCGTCCACGGCTCGGAGATCTGCAGGCCCCGCAGGTCCAGGGCGGCCTTGAGGACGGCGGTGTCGGTGGGGTACTTGTGCCCGATGCTGCAGCCCTGGAAGCCGGCGAGTGCCATCTCGCTGACCGCCTGGCCGAACGGGATGCCGGCGTCGATGGCCGGGAAATCGTCGTTCCACCAGAGGGTGCAGCAGACGCCCAACTTGACCTTGTCCGGGCCCAGGCGGTCGGCCAGTGTTGTCATGGCGGTGTTTCCTCCGGATCAGGAACGGTACGAACCTGGACGAGAAGGTCATCCTCTCAAGCCGGGGAGCCCGTTTCTGCGTTTTGCCCACACCCGCTCAGCGGGCCGCGCAGAAGGCGCGCAGGGCCGTTTCGTCGGCCGGGGCCATCCACTCGTACGTGCCGCGCAGCTGGTCCGCGCGTTGGTCGACGGTGGTGACCGTCGCCGCCATGTCGCCCCAGGGCATGCCGATGTGCAGCAACGTCCGCACGATGCCGGGCGGCAGGTGGACGCCCCCGGCGGGCGCGGCGCGCAGCAGCAGGCCGCTGGTGGACACGTCCTCGACCTGGCCGGACACCGCCACCAGCCGGCGGCCCGGTTCGCCGTCGAGCTGGACGGTGCCGGTGGCGGCGTACGTGCCGGGGCGCCGGGCCGCACCGCGCCGCTGGACCACGTCGGTGGGCGGCTCGCCGGTCGGGGTCAGGACGCCGTCGCGCAGTTCCGCCTCGACCCAGGTGACGCCGGCGTTGCTGACCAGTTCGAGGATGCCGAAGCGGCGGGTGCCCGGGCCGTCCGGGCTGAGCACCGCGATCGGCGGCAGCTCGGCCACGAACTCCGCGCCGGCCTCGGCCAGCACGATCAGCGCCAGCGGCTGCTCACCCGGGCACCGCAGCAGGAGCGTGCTGCCCGCCGGCACCGTGATCATGATGTCTCCCGCTCGTCGGGTCGGCTCCCCGGACGAACGGTGGCACGGCCGCGGGCCGGCCGGCGGCACGACGCCGGACCGTCACACGTCCGGCGTACGCCGTGCCGCTCCGGCCGGCCCGCGACCGGTCAGAGGAACTCGCTGCGGTAGGTCTCGGCCAGTTCCCCCGCGCGGCGCCGCCGGTCGGCCCGCTCCTCGTCGGTGAGCTGCGGCGGCGGCGCGTCCCAGCCGTCGACGACGTCGCCGATCCGCAGGAAGAACTCGTCCTGGCCGGCCGGGGTGCACATGCAGAGCATGCGGGCCGGCGCACCGGAGACGTTGCGGAAGAAGTGCGGCGCGTTGGCCGGGATGTTGACCGTGGATCCGGCGCGCACGGTGTGCTTGTCACCGCGGAAGGTGAACTCGATCTCCCCTTCCAGGATGGTGAACATCTCCTCGAAGTCGTGCCGGTGCGGCGGCGGGCCGCCGCCGTCGGGCACGCGCATCTCGATCAGGCAGTACCGGCCGCCGGTCTGCGCACCGGTGATCAGCATGGCGTACGTGTTGCCCACCAGGGACACGAACGTGGTGGCGGGATCGCCGGGGTCCGCCACGGTCAGCGAACGTGCCGGATCGTCGTCGGGGATCATCGTTGGCCCTCTCTTCGCGGATTCGGTTCGACGAGCCGGCCGGCTCAGACCGTGACGGTGACCTTGCCGGCCGGCAGCGTGCCGGCCGCGGCCCGGGCGTGCAGCGCGGCGAGGTCGGCCAGCGGGACCCGTTCGGCGATGCCGATCCGCAGCCGCCCGGCGTCCACATCGGACACCAGCCCGGCGAGCTGGTCGCGGTCGCTGCGGACGAACAGGTTGATCCCGGTGACGCCGCGGGCGTCGTCGGCCGGGGCGGGCATCCACACCGTCGTGTTCACCAGCGTGCCGCCGTCCCGGATGAGGGTGACGAGCGCGCCGAGCCGTGCCGGGTCGACCGGGGCCAGGTTGAGCACGACGTCGACCGGCTCGGTCACCTCGGCGGTGACGTCGGCGGCGGTGTGGTCGATGACCTGGTCGGCGCCGGCCGCCCGGACGCGCGCCCCGCTGCGCGGTCCGGCGGTGGCGATGACGTGCGCGCCGGCGTGGTGGGCCAGCTGCACGGCGTAGTCGCCGACCGCTCCACCGGCGCCGTTGATCAGCACACGCTGCCCGGCGGTCAGCTTGGCGTGGTCGAACAGCGCCTGCCACGCGGTGAGGCCGACCAGCGGCAGCGCGGCGGCGTCGGCCAGCGGAACCGTGGCCGGCGCCGCGGTCAGGGCCTCGGCCGGTGCGACCACGTACTCGACGGCCGCGCCGGCACCGGTCATCGGCAGGAACCCGATCACCCGGTCACCGACCGCGACGCCGTCGGCCCCCGGGCCCAGCGCGTCGACGGTGCCGGCCACGTCGATGCCCGGGGTGTGCGGCAGTTCGACGGGGATCGGTCCCCGCATGTTGCCGCCGCGGATGTTCGCGTCGACGCCGTTGAACGTGGTCGCGGCCACCCGCAACCGCACCTGCCCGGCACCCGGGACGGGCTGGTCGACGTCCTCGTAGCGCAGGACGTCCGGGCCGCCGAACTCGTGGAAACGTACTGCCTTCATCGTGGATCTCACCTTCGGTGTTTGCTTCGAAGTCGAAGCTACGACCCACCCTGCCCCGCACCGCGGCCCGGGTGCCACGCCGCGCGGTGCTCACCGGTGCCCAGCAGTGCCCGCGCGCGCCCGCCGGCCCGGGCCGGTCCGCTCAGCCCATCCGGCGCCGCAACTGCTCGACGAGTCGCTCCCGGGCCAGGGCGAGATGCCGCCGGTACGTACCGTAGGGCACGCCCAGCCGCCGGGCGGCCGCCTTGTGGGTGCGGGACGCCGAGAGGTACGTGGCGGTCAGCGCCTCGTGCGCCTTCACCCCCGCCGGATCCACCTGCAGCGCGTCGAGGGCGGCCGTGATGGCGCCGCGCAGGTCCGCCACGGGATCGTCCGAGCCCGGCGACACGAGGCGCGAGCGGAGCAGGGCGCTGGTGGCGAACTCCCGCGGAGCGTGCCAGGTGCGCAGTGCCTCGACCACGGCCTCCTCGAACGCGGCACCGGACGGCCCGTCCCGGCCGGGCGCGGCGTCGGTCCATCCGGCCGAGGGCACGATCCCGGCGCGGGCCCGGTGTTCCACCCACCGCTCCACCGGCTGCCGCCGCCAGTCCCGGCCGAAGACGTGCTGCTTGCGCCCGCCGACGTCCGCCGACACGACCTCCTGCAGGCCGGCCGTGCCGAAGTAGCCCCGCACCCGGTCGGCGTCCGCCACCACGGCGAAACTCATCGCGCGTCCGCGGGCCCGCATGTCGCCCGCGACGGCACGCCGGCCGATCAGATCCATCAGCGGCGAGGCCCGCTCCGCCCGGCCGGACTGCACGGCGAAGCGGCGTACGCTCAGGTGTTCGCCGGGCTCCAGCGGAGCGGTCGCTCCCACGAAGTCCCAGAGGGCCGCGACGACCGGGTCCGCGGCCCGGTCCTCCGGCGACGGTGCCTCCAGCTGAAGGAAGGACACGAACGCGACGGGCGCGGCGGAGCCCGCATAGCGGTAGACGCGGAACCCCTCCGGCTGGCGGCCCGCCCAGTGGGCGACCGCGGCCGCCGCCTCCGGGCCGTCCTCCTGCTGCGCCATGCGCCGCACGGCGGGCACGTCGGCCGGCCGCAGCGGCGAGTCCTCGACGTGCGGGTACGGCCGCCAGTCGTACCGTTCGTCCGGGCCGCAGTCGGCACGGAACAGGAACATCCACTCGGCGACCCGCAGCAACGCGTCGCTCTCCGAGGCGCGGCGGGCGGCGTGCAGGCCGGCGACCGAGACGCGTACCCGGATCTCCTCGTAGCGGTCGGGATCCCGCCAGCGCAGGTCCGCGGCCAGCGCGGAACGCACCGCGTCGTGCGGATGCAGCCCTTCCGGGGTGGCCTCGACGTACGGCAGCTGGCGCAGCCAGGGGAACACGGCGGCGGCGTCCTCGTCGCCCAGCACCGCGCGCAGCAGCGACTCGCGCGTGACGTACGCCTGCCCGACGACCTCGAGGGCGCGCCGGTGCACCGGGCTCGGCAGGTCGCCCACCAGCCGCTCGACCAGGGTGGTGAGGACGTCGCCGGTGGGTTCCCACGGTACGCCGGCGGCGAGCACGGACGCGGCGAGCGAGAGCGCCAGCGGGTTACCGCCGGCGAAGGCCGCCACCGCGTCACGCTGGTCCGCGGGCACGCCCCGGGCGGCGAGCAGGGCCTCGGACCGGGCCGGGTCGAGCGGCCGGACGGGCAGCTCGGTGAACAGCTGCGCCCAGCCCGGATCCAGCGACCACTCGGCGTCCGGGGCGGCCCTGCTCGCCAGCACCACGACCGCGCCGTCCGCCAGCCGGGGCAGGAAGGTGTCCCGCAACCACGGCTCGAGGACCTGGCTCTGCTCGAACGTGTCGATGAGGAGCACGACGCCGGGCTCGGCACACGCCAGGGCGGCCGCCTCCGCCAGCCGGCGCGGGTCCGCGTCGAGGTACCGGGCGTCGAGGTGCACCACCCGCCGCCCGGCCAGCTCCGCCTGCCGGGCGGCGTAGCGCAGCAGCCACGACTTCCCGATGCCGCCGGGGCCGTGCAGGTACGCCACCGGCGGAGCGTCCGCCGCTCCGGACAGCATCCGGTCGAGCACCGCACGCTCCGGTTCCCGGCCCACCAGTGCCTCGGCGCGTGCCGCCGCCAGCCTCCCGGACAGTCCCGTCGTACCCAAGCCCGGCCCCTCTCGTCTCGATCATCCTGCCTCGCCGGGACCCGGGACGGTAGCCGACGCGGTGCCGGTCCGCCCGGCCGATCGGCGGCCGGGCCAGGATGGTCGCCTTGCTAGTCTCCCGGTGTGTCGACCATCCCTCCCGCCGCCCCTGACACACCATGACGCCGAACCCGCGTCGCGCCGTCCGTGCGATCGTGCTCGACGACGACGACCGCATCCTGCTGTGCCGGTTCGCCTTCCCGCACCCGGCGGTGCCCGGCGAGGCGACGAGCGTGTGGGCGGCACCGGGCGGCGGCATCGAACCCGGCGAGGACCCGCTGACGGCCCTGCGCCGCGAACTCCGCGAGGAGACCGGCCTGATCATCGCCGCCGACCCGCCACACGTCTGGCACCAGGAGGTTCTCGGTGCCGGGCACGCGCCGGGACACGACGGCATCATCAACGACTACTTCCTCGTCCGCACGAACCACTTCCTGCCTCGCGGCGAGCTGCCCGACGACCAACTCGCCGCCGAGCACCTGGCCGGGTTCCGCTGGTGGCGGCTGTCCGAGATCGTCGGCCACGCCGGCCCGGAGCTGTTCTCGCCCCGCGACCTCGCCACCCCGTTGACGGCGCTGCTCACCACGGACCTGCCGGTCCGGCCGGTCCGCCTCGGCCTCTAGGTTCCGTCCCGTGGTGGGTGCCGGGCGCCGCCGTCAGCGGCGGGACCTCGCGATCGCCTCGGCGGTCACCGGGGTGAAAAAATTGATCAGGTTGCCGTCCGGGTCGCGGATCAGCAGGGCCCGGTTGCCCCACGGCATCGTCATGGGGCCGTTCACGACGTCGTCCACCACGCTCCGCAGGTCCTCGTAGAGCGCGTCGACGTCGTCCACGCGGAACTCGATGATCGCGGTGTGGTTGTCGGCCGGGCGGGCCGAACCGGCCGCGAACAGCGGGACCGTGCGGGTGCTGCCGATCGCCAGCGTGCCGTGGGCGGTCCGCACCTCGGCGAAGTCCGCGTTGCCCCAGTCCGCCGGCACACCCGTGACCTTCTCGTAGAAGCCGACGAGACGGTTGATGTCGCCGGTGATGACGCGGATCGAGACGAGATCCATGATTTCTCCTTGCCCGGTAGGTCCGTACTGCGGGTCGGCACCCACGCTAGGAGGAATACTGGACAGAAACGGTCCAGTATTGCCGGTAGAGTCCGGCGCATGGCGCGACCGACGGCCCAGGTGCTCACGCTGCTCGAGCTTCTGCAGTCCGGCGGCACCCGGACCATGACCGAGCTCGCCGGCCGCCTCGGCGTCGAACCGCGCACCGTGCGGCGCTACGTGGGTCATCTGATCGACCTCGGCGTGCCGGTCGAATCGGTCCGCGGCCGCTACGGCGGATACCGGCTCGCCGCCGGCTTCCGCCTGCCGCCGCTCATGCTGAGCGACGACGAAGCCCTGGCCGTGCTCCTCGGCCTGGTTGCCGGCCGGCGCGCCGGGCTGGCGACGACAACGGACACGGGTACGGCCGGCGAGACGGCCACCGCGAAGATCCGTCGCGTCCTGCCGTCGCGGATCGCGGACCGGCTGGACGCCGTACTGCAGTCCCTCTCCTTCACCGGCGAGGCCGCCGGCGTTCCCGCGCCCCGGACGGAGGTCCTGCTCACCGTCGCCGACGCGGTCCGCCACCACCGGCCGATCTCGATCCAGTACACCTCGGGCGACGGCCGGAACAGCACCCGCACGCTGCATCCGTTCGGGCTGGTCAACCACGCGGGCCGGTGGTATGTCACGGGTGCCGATCCGGCCGTCGAGGACGATCGAACCTTCCGGCTCGACCGCATCACCGACGCGCGGACGCTGCCCGGTTCGTTCGCCCCGCCGGCCGGGCTCGTACCCGCGGAACGCCTGCTCACCTCGATGGCGCGGGCCCCGTACCGGCACGAGGTGACGCTGCGGATCCAGGGGACGCTCGAGCAGATCCGCCGGCGGCTACCGGCCGGCGTCGCCGAGGTACGCGACGGCGCGGACGAGGGCTGGCAGGTCGTGGAGATCCGGGCGGAGCGTCTGGACTGGTTGCCCGCGGTGCTCGCCGCGCTCGACCTGCCGTTCGTCGTCGAGCGCCCCGACGACCTGCGCGACCGCGTCCTCGCGCTCGCCGACCGGCTGGCGACCTCGGCACGAGCTGGCCGGCAGTCGGATGGACGACAGCGCAACGGTTCCGGCCGGCGTTGCCACGTATCGGAACCGCCGGCCGGGGGAGAATGAGGCGAGCCCCGGGAGCGACGGCGAAGCGGGAGGTGACCGGTGACCCTCTGGGACACAGCGCTGGACGGCGCGCCGGAATGGCACGACCACCTTGCCGCGCTGGACGCGATCGTCGTCCGGATGCGGGACGTCGACCCCGCCGTGCTCTCCGTCGCCGAGAGTCTGGGTTCGACGGTGGCGGACCGGGTGTCCGACCGGTTCACGGCACCCGCCGGCATCTACGGGTACGGACTCTGGTCGTTGCCCGGGGAGCCACCGCGACCGGCAATCTTCGTCCAGCCGGGCCTGGCACCGTCCGGCAGCGCCCCCGCTGCGGTGACGCCGGCCGGTTCGTTGCTACGGCAGCTGAGCATGACCGTGCCCGACGGGACGGTCGCACTGGCCCTGCCACCCCCGCAGCTCCAGCGGGCATCCGGCGCCTCGTCGATCGCGCCGGGGACCTGCGTGACCGTCGGTTCGCGACGCGCCACGCTCGGTCTGCGGGTTCAGGTCCCCGCCGCCGGTGCGCACCGGGCGATCCTGACCGCGGGCCACGCCGCTCCGGGGCCGGGCGCCCTGGTGCGCGACGAGGCCGGCGACGTCCTCGGCACCGTGCTGTCCTGCATGGACCTCGACGACGTGCCTCCCGGAGTCGCCACCGCGGATGTCGCGGTCGTCCGGATCGACGACCGGCGCACCGAGGCCGACACGGACATCGGCCGTCACGTCGACGCCGCCCGCCAGCTGGACGAGGTGCGGCTGGCGAAGGCCGACGCCAGGACGATCGTCCTGGGCGTCTCGCCGTCGTTCGCGCTCCGGCAGGACTGGGGCAGTTGGGGCCACGTGGCGATCACCGCGGCCGCGATCTCCCGCTCCGGTGACTCCGGCGCACCGGTCCACCGCGCCGACGGAGCCGTGGTCGGACATGTCGTGGCCGGCTACGGCACCGCCTACAGCCTGATTCAGGATGCCGAATACATCGCGCGCGAGTCCGGCGCGACACTGCGATGAGGAGAGCCGGATGACGGACCACGTGGCGTGGGTGTCGCTGGTAGCGGCCGCACTCCTGTTCCTGCTGGGGATGGCGGACACCGCGCTGTCCTGGCACACCACCCAGACGGCGAAGAAGGCCGTGGCCAACGCGGCGGCGATCGCCAAGGAGAACAACAAAAGCTCGACCACTCTCGAGCAGCAGTCCGCCATCGATTACAAGGGCTCCTGGGAGGCGCTCGCGTCACTGGCCACCGCGCTGAAGGACCTCGACCGCAGCTCGAGGCTCTTCGTGCTGTCGCTCGCCTTCCTGGCCGTGGCGGCGGTCGCCGCCGGCACCGGCGACATCGCGACCGCCGTCTCGTCCGCCTGACCGGCGGACGGCGCCGGACCGGTTCGCGGATGGCGGCCCGATCGCGGGCCGGCCGGCCCGGTTCGTCATGGGAGGCGGACCGGGATGCCCACCATCGCCTCCGGTCCGAGAAGCCGGGCCGCGGCCTCCGCGGCCGTCCTTCGCCCTGGCACCGTGCGTTCGGCGATCATCGCGCTCACCCGGGCCGCGGCGAACGACGTCCCACTCCACCGTGCGTAGCCCCGGAATGTCTCGTCGTGCCGTTCCGGCAGCGCCGGACCAGGTCCGTCCGGGTCTTTCCAGACCGACACCGTTCCGTCGAGGTAGGTGCTCTCCAGGTCCGTGCCCGGCGCCAGCACGGTGATCCACGCGCCCTCCGCGGAGAACCCGGCGCCGTCCGCGCCGACCGCGATGACGTTGGGGAAGGCGGCGGGGAAGGCCGGACGGTATTTCCCGCCGTTGCCGAGGAAGCCGTGGTTGCCGGCCGCCGCCACCACCACCGTCTTGCTGCTCAACCGCTCCAGGGCCGCGGCCAGGACCAGCGGGCCCACCCCGTCGTCGGTGTAGCAGACGAACGAGAGGTTCAGGACGTCCGCGCCGGCCCGCCCGGCCGCGACGATCTGGTGGGCGGCCGCCCAGGCGTCGGCGTTCCCGCTCGGATCCAGCACGGGATGCACCTGCAGGGTCGCGGCGGGCGCGTACCGGCGGACCAGGCCGGCGATGAACGTGGCGTGCCCGTGCTCGGCACGCATTGGACCGTCGGGCAGGTCCGGGGAGGGTCCGGTCCAGGCGCCGGCGAGGTACTGGTGCGCCACCACCGGAGTGTCCACCAGAGCGACGCACACGCCGTTGGGGGAAACGGTTCGCCTCTCCTTGGCCCAGGTCGGCTCGTCGATCGCCCGGGGCGCCCCACCGCCGCCGTGCGAGACCTCTCCGGCCCCGGAGACGCCCCCGGGTTCGGGCCGCTGCCCGCCCTGCACCTCCCCCACGGCGCGATTCTTGCCGAGGGTCGGCGTCCAGCCGTGGTACTGCGCCGCGAACCCGGCGCGCAGGTGCCAGAGCACGTGGTCGAGCGGCGGCCGGTCGCTCCCGGGCGCCGGCCGGTCGCCCACCGGCCGCGGACGCTCGGCCGTGGACTGTTTCTCGGACCAGGCCCGCAGGTCCCGGGCGGCCCGGGCGGGGTCGGGCAGCGGGAGCAGCGCGAGCTGCAGCATGTCGCTGGTCTTCGGATCGCCGTACAGCGCGCCGTCGGTGGAGCGCGCCCGTGCCTCGTCCAACGCCTTCAGTACGGGTTGCAGATGGGGCAGCGCGACCACCATGTCGGTGGGTTCGGCGGGTGAGTTCATGAAGTCAGGCTATACATGACAAAAGGTTTATACCGTCCTAGTCTCGGAAGTCAGCCAAGCGATGCGGGAGGAGGGCGGTGGCCTCAGATCCCGTCGTATCGGCCGACGCCGCCGAGGCGCTCCGACTGGCCTCCGTGCAGCCGGCCCGGGCCCGCCAGCTCGCGCTCGCCGCCGAGCAGGCCGCCCGCACCGTCCGCGACCGGAACGCCCAGAGCGTGGCCAAACGCGCCCTCGGCGTGGCCGCGATGCAGCTACGTGACCTCGACGAGGCAGTCGCACAGCTCCGCGGATCCGTCGCCGTGGCCCGTCGGGCCGGCTCGACCCGACTGGCCGGCGAGGCCCGGATGAGTCTCGCCTCGGCCCTCGTCCTGCACGGCAACGCCGGGCTGGCGTTTCGGCAGATCGGGGCGGCGCTGCGCGAATTGCAGGGACCGGCGGCCGCCCGCGCCCGGGTCCAGCAGGCCGCCATCCTCCAGGAGCTCGGACGGGTCGACGAGGCGCTGGAGTCGTTGCGGCCGGCCCTGCCGGTGCTGCGCCGGGCCGGCGACGCCCAGTGGGAGGCCCGGGCGCTCAACAACCGGAGCCTGCTGCACCTCGAGCGACGGGAGTTCGCGGCGGCCGAGGCGGACCTGCTCAACGCCGTCGCGCTGTGCACCCGGCACGACCTGGACCTGCTGCGGGCGTACGCGGAGCAGAACCTGGGCTGCCTGCGGGCCAGCCGTGGCGAGGTGCCGGCGGCGCTGGCCAGTTTCGACCGCGCCGAGGAGCACTATCGCCGGCTCGGCATGGAGGTCGGCTCGCTCCTGGTGGACCGTGCCCGGCTGCTGCTCTCCGTCCGCCTGGTCGGCGAGGCGCGGGGCACGGCCGAGGCGGCAGTCCGGGCGTACGCCCGGCAGAAGCGGATCAACGTGTCCGAGGCGCAGTTGCTGCTCTCGACCGTGGCCCTGGTCGAGGGCGACCTGGACGCCGCCGAGGAGGCGGCGGAGCAGGCGGCCCGGGAGTTTCACCGAACCGAACGCCGGGAGCTGCTCTCGCTCGCCCGGCACGCCCGGTTCCAGGTGCGCATGATGCGGGACCCGGGCAGCGTGACACCGCACCAGGCCCGCCGGCTGGCCGACGACCTGGCGGCGGCCGGCTGGCCGGTGCCGGCACTGGAGGCCCGGGTGATGGCCGGCACGCTGGCACTGGAGCGTGGGCGGCGCACAGAGGCCCGGGCCGAGCTGACCCGGGCCCGCCGGGCCCGGTCGGCCGGCCCGGCCGAGACACGCGCCCGTGCCTGGCTGGCCGAGGCACTGCTGCGCCGGGCCGACGGACGCCGGTACGGAGCGCTGCGCGCGGTCGCCGCGGGCCTGCGCATCCTGGAGGAGCAGCAGGCCACCCTGGGCGCCACCGAGCTGCGGGCGCACATGTCGGCGCATCGCGCCGCGCTGGTCCAGCTCGGCATCCGGACCGCGTTGGAGGGCGGCGACGCGCGCGACACCTACCGATGGGCGGAGCGCGGGCGGGGGGTCGCCGCGGTGCTGCGGCCGGTGCACCCGCCGAGCGATCCGGCGCTGGCCGGGCTCCTCACCGACCTGCGCGCCACGATGACCGAGATCGAGACCGGCGGGCCCGCGGCCACGCTGGTGCACCGCCAGGCGGCCATCGAGCGGGAGATCCGCGACCACTGCCGGAAGCTGGGCGGCTGCGCGGGGCCGCACCGGCTCGGGCCACCGTCCACCGAGGAGCTCGTCGCCCAGCTGGACGGCGCCACCCTGATCGAATACGTCGAGCTGGACGACGAGCTGTACGCGGTGACGATCGCCTGCGGCCGGACCCGGCTGCACCGCCTCGGCACCCTCGACAAGGTGCTCAGCGGTCTGCGTCATCTTCCGTTCGCCCTGCACCGGCTGGCGAGCGAGGCCACGACCGCGGGCAGTGCCGCGGCCGCCCTGACGGTGCTGACCCGGACGGCGGAGACCTTCGACCGGGTGCTGCTCGCCCCTCTGCGGCTGGCGGAGAGCCCGCTGGTGGTGGCACCGAGCGAGCATCTTCGTTCGCTGCCGTGGTCGATCCTCCCGTCCTGCGTCGGCCGGCCGGTCGCGGTGGTGCCGTCGGCCCGGCTGTGGCTGGAGGCCTGCCGTCCGGTGAGCGGGGTGTCCGGGCCGGCGGTGGTGGTCGCGGGCCCGGGACTGCCGGGTGCCCGCCGGGAGGCCGAGCTGGTGGCCGGGCGGTACCGCGATCCGGTCCGGCTGCTCGAGGAGGACGCGAGCGCCGCCCGGGTCGCCGCGGCGATGGCCGGTGCGCGGCTGGTGCACGTCGCCGCGCACGGATGCCTGCGGTCGGACAATCCGCTGTTCTCCTCGCTCCGGCTCGCGGACGGCCCGTTCACCGTGTACGACCTGGAATTGCTCGGCCGCGCGCCGCGGCACGTGGTGCTGGCCGCGTGCAACGCCGGCCAGGGGCAACCGGTCGCCGGCGCCGAAGTGCTCGGACTCGCGTCGGCGCTGCTCGGTCAGGGGACCCCCACGCTGGTGGCACCGGTGATTCCGGTGCCGGACGGCGAGACCGCCGCCCTGATGGACGCCTACCACGCCCGGCTGGCCGCCGGCCGGGCGCCGGCCGAGGCGCTGGCCGACGCGCAGCGGACGACCCGTCTGGCCGGCCCGTTGGCGCTGGCGGCCGCGGCCGGCTTCATCTGCCTGGGTGCCGGGCTGGCACCCGTCAGAAGCTGATCCAGTCGGTGACCAGCTCCACCGAGTCGGCACGGACCCGCAGCCGGACGGGTTCGGCGGCCGGCGGCCGGAAGCTGAAGCAGCCCACCTCGTCCACCTCCCACTCGGCGCGGTAGCCGTCGCCGCCCTCGACCGTCAGCCGCCCCGGCCCGGGCGGTATCAGCTGGCCCACCACCATGCCCGAGTCGTGTTCCACCTGTACCGAGGCGGACGGACCGGTGAACAGTAGGGTGCGCCCACCGTCCACCGCGGTGGCGCGCACGGCCGGCCCCACGTCCAGCAGCGAGTCGTACGCCAGGCTGGCCAGTTCCAGTTCCTCGTCGATTCCCCGCCAGGTGTAGGCCGCCTCCCCCGCGGCCCGCACCGGCCCGGCCACGTGTTCGACCTCGCGGAGCGCGGTCGCCACCTCCCGCAGGATCGCGTCGTCATCGTCCCAGCCCTGTGTGGTCATAGCCCTGTCCTCCCTTCGTACTGGTCTCGGCCGCCGGGTTCCCCCACTCGGCGATCTCCGGGCATTCGCGCAGCCGTTGCAGGGCCCGCGCCCGGGTCGGGCCGATACTTCCGATCGGAATATCGAGCCGCTCGCTGATCGTCTGGTAGGTCAGCGGTGGGTCCTCCATCAACAGCAGGATCAGGTCGCGCTGGTGTGGCGGCAGCTCGGCGAGTGCGGCCAGCAGCGCCTGATGCCGGGCCGCCCGGATCAGGTGCTCATCCGGATCCTCCGGATGGGCGCCGATGAGCAGCGGCTGGACGCCGGCCGCCGCGTCGTCGCACGCGGATCGCTCGGCGATCGGATCGAACGAGCGCGTTCGTTTGCTCGCCTTGAACAGCCGTATGCACTCGTTCCGGGTGGTGGTGATGATCCACCTCGGCAGCGCACGGGGCTCCTTCAGCTCCCCGAGATGCTCCACCAGCCGTAGCCAGACCGTCTGCGCCACGTCGTCGACGTCGGGTCTGCCGAGCCGGAACCCCTGGGCCACGGAGGCGACGAGCGGGGTGTATCGGCCGACGATGTCCTGCCAGGCCGCCTCGTCGCCATCCTCGGCCGCGGCCACGACCTCCGTCACGGAAAATGTCTCGTCCACCCCATGAGGATCCCGCCGGCTCCGGCTTGATACCGGTGAAAGGGAAGTTTCGCGGAGGTCCACCGCCCGGTCAGAGCGGGATGTTGCGGTGGTCGCCGCGCGCGGCCGGCGCCGCGGCCAGGGCCTCGGCGATGCGGCGCCGGGTGTCCTCCGGCTCGATCACGGCGTCGACGACACCGATCTCCAACGCCCGGTCGACGCCGCCGGCCACCCGGGTCTGCTCCTGGATCAGCTGCTCGCGCAGCGCGTCGCGCTGCTCGTGCGGTGCGGCGGCGAGCCTCCT
The DNA here is from genome assembly GCF_020216025.1 of Jidongwangia harbinensis. Taxonomy (GTDB): domain Bacteria; phylum Actinomycetota; class Actinomycetes; order Mycobacteriales; family Micromonosporaceae; genus Actinoplanes; species Actinoplanes harbinensis. The sequence continues at coordinate 154,376 of NZ_JAIWNC010000001.1, forward strand.
GCGGTGCAGGACGTTCACCGCCGCGCCGGCGCCCATCACCGCGACCTCCGCGTCCGGCCACGCGAAGACCGCGGTGGCGCCCAGCGCCCGGGAGTTCATGGCGAGGTACGCGCCGCCGTACGCCTTGCGGGTCACCAGCGTCACCCGCGGCACCACCGCCTCGGCGAAGGCGTGCAGCAGCTTCGCGCCGCGGCGCACCACGCCGTCCCACTCCTGGCCCAGGCCGGGCAGATAGCCGGGCACGTCGACCACCACGATCAGCGGTACGCCGAGCGCGTCGCACATCCGCACGAACCGGGCCGCCTTCTCGGCGCTGGTCGCGTCCAGGCAGCCGCCCAGGCGCAGCGGGTTGTTGGCGATCACGCCGACCGTGCGACCGGCGAACCGGCCGAGCGTGGTGACGATGTTCGGCGCCCACCGGGCGTGCAGTTCCACGCCGGGCTCGTCGAGCAGCGCGGCGACCACGGCCTTCACGTCGTACGCCCGGTTGGTCCCGGCCGGCAAGGCGGCACCGGGGCCGGCACCGGCGGCCACGTCGGCCGGGGTGAGCCGGCCCTGGCGGCCGAGCAGGCCGGCGAGCCCGCGCGCCTCGGCGAGGGCGGTCTTGTCGTCCCCGGTGGTGATGTGCACGACGCCGGAGCGCCGCCCGTGCGGCTCGGGCCCACCGAGCCGCTCCATGTCGACCTGCTCACCGGTGACGCTGCGCACCACCTCGGGACCGGTCACGAAGATGCGGCCCGCCCTACTCATGATCACGATGTCGGTCAGGGCCGGACCGTACGCGGCACCGCCGGCCGCGGGGCCCAGGACCACCGAGATGTGCGGCACCCGCCCGGACGCCCGGACCATCGCCGCGAAGACCCGGCCGACGCCGTCCAGGGCCGCGACCCCCTCGGCGAGACGAGCCCCGCCGGAATGCCAGATGCCGATCACCGGGACGCGTTCGCGCACCGCGGCCTCGATCGCGTCGACGACATGCCGGCAGCCCTCGGCGCCCAGGGCCCCGCCCATCCGGGTGGCGTCGGTGGCGTACCCGATCACCGGAGTGCCGTCCACCCGGCCGCGCGCCCACCGCGCGCCCGAATCGTCGCGCGGACCCAGCAGCCGCAGGCTGCCTCGATCGACGAGGGCACGCAGGCGCGCCTCCGGGTCCCGCTCGTCCGCCGCCGGCGTGGGCTGCGCTGGCATGGGGTTTGCTGGCGTGCGGTTTTCTGGCGTGGTTCCTTCTGGCGTGGTGTGCTCAAGTGTGGTGTGCAACGGACCCGACCTCCAGTGGGGTTCAGCGGTGTGGTTCTCAGCAGTCCGGACGGCAGGCCCGCCGGCCGATCGCGTCGAGGATGACCTCACGGACGCGGAGCGGGGTGGGCGCCGAGTACATCTCTCCCCCGGTGGCCCGGCTCATCGTGGACAGGGCCGCCCGGTCGCTGTCCGGCCCGTAGGCGATGGTGGTGAGCCGCACCGGGCGCGCCGGGTCGTGCTCCGCCCGCAGGCTGTCCACCAGCCGGTCCAGGCCGATGCCGTGCCGGTCGTCGTTGCGGCCGTCGCTCAGCAGCACGACGGAGTTCGCCCGCGTCGGATCCCAATCCCGGCGTACCGCCCGGACCGCGGCCAGAGCGGTGTCGTACAGCGCCGTTCCGCCGCCACGGACCGCCGTGACGCCGCCGAACGCCCGGGCCAGCCGCTCCCGGCCGACGGTGCCGTCGTCGTTGCGCCCGAGCGCGACGGTGGGCACCTCCTCGCGATGGTCTCGCTTTCCGTCGAGGTTGGTGGCGAACGTCCACAACCCGACTCTGGCCCCGTCCGGATAGAGCGCCAGACCGTTCATCAGCACCTCGAGCGCCACTGCGAGCCGGGTCCGGCCGTTCGCACCCGGCACCGGTGTGGCCATCGAGCCGGAGACGTCCAGGACGACCAGCAGGCGCGAGCCGAGCGTGAGCGACCGGAGTGCCCGGGTGGCGTCGTCGATGCGCTCGGCATCCGGCGCGGGCCCGGTCGCCGGGCGCGCGGGCGCCACCGCGGGATCGGTGGCGAGGTCGGCGCCGGCCCGGCCGAGGGGGTCACGGAATCCGGCGGCGAGCAGTCGCCAGCGGCCGATCTCTCCGGTGAGTACGGCACGGAGCCGCTCCGCCTGCCGCCGCTGCGACTCCTCGTTGGAGAGCACGACATACGGGTAGTCGAAGGCGTGCCCCGGACCGGGCTGATAGGCCGCGACGACGCGGGACTGCGGGTGCTCCGCGTTGTGGCTCCACACCTGCTGCTCGGTCGCGGGCGCGGCGAGCCGGGGCCGGGGGCGCAGCGACGTCAGCAACTGATCGGCACGCTCGCTGCCGCGCGTGGCGGCGCGCAGGACCCGCGCGAGGGTCGCCCGGCCGTCGCGGTCTCCGGCAACGTCTGACTGCATGCCCAGAAGCACGCCCACGGTCGCCGCCGAGCGTCCCGGATCCGGCAGCACGAACCGCACCGGGCCGGCCGCGTCGCCGTCGTCGGGGACGAGCAGGTCGCCGAGTTCCGGTGTCCGGGACGGCCAGCCGAGACCCGCGGCGGTGCGCTCGGCGACCGCGACGACGATGGGCGAGCGCGCCACGGAGGGGTTGTTCGGCGGCAGGGCGCGGCCGGCCGGAGCCCGGCGGTTGACCCAGACCGAGGAGTCCGGAATCCAGACGTCCGGCCGGTCTCCACGCTCGTTGCGGATGACGTCGGCCACCTCCACCGCCGGGACCGCGGTCACCACGGGCCGCGGGCAGCCGCCGGCCGAGTCGTCGGATCCCGCGGCGCCGGCCAGGTCGGCCACCACGCCGGCGATCTCCGGCGCGGCGGCGACGTGCAGCGGGCGGGCGCCGGGGGCGCACCGGTGATCGTCACGGGCCTGCGCGTCCGCGCGCCAGATGCCGCCGGCCGCGACACCCGCGCCGACGCAGACCAGTATTCCGGCGGCCACCGCGGCGCGGCGGCCGAGCCGATTCGGGTGCCGCCGATTCCCGGCGAGCACGATCTCCCGACCTGACATGGCGGGTCCTCCCTGGATCAGGAACCGGCCGACGCGGTTCACCACCCACGGAGACGGGAGTCCCGCCGACAAATACCGGCGGTATCACCTCAACGCCGCCGCACCTCCGGGGGTGGGTGCCGAGACACGGCCCCGGTGGAGGTGCGGGCGATGGCTGTTCAGGAAAGCGTTGTGGTGACCGGCGTCGGCGCGCTCAGCCCGTTGGGCGGCGATGCCGGCGCGCTGTGGGACGCGCTGATGGCGGGCCGGTCCGGGGTGCGCCGGCTCGACGCCGGCTGGGCCGGTCAGGTGCCGGTCAGCCTGGCCGCGCCGGTGACCGCCGACCTGACGGACCGGCTCGGCCGGGTCCGCGCCCGGAGCCTGGACCGGGTACAGCAGATGGCACTGCTCGCGGCCGGCGAGGCCTGGTCCGACGCGGGCGCCCCGCTGGTGCCCCCGGAACGGTTCGCCGTGGTGTTCGGCTCGGGTGTGGGCGGCGTCATCACCCTGCTGAACCAGCATGACGTCCTGCGGGAGTCGGGATCGCGGCACATCTCGCCGCACAGCATCACCATGTTCATGCCCAACGGCGCCGCTACCGCGATCAGCCTGGCGCTCGGCGCTCGCGCCGCCGTCCACACCCCGGTCTCGGCGTGCGCGTCCGGTGCCGAGTCCATCGCCCTCGGCCTGGACGTCATCCGCACCGGACGGGCCGACGTGGTCGTCTGCGGCGGCGCGGAGGCGGCCATCCACCCGCTGCCCCTGGCCGCGTTCGACGCCATCCGGGCCCTGTCGCGGTATTCCGGCGCGCCCGAGGACGCCTCCCGCCCGTTCGACCGGGACCGGGACGGGTTCGTGCTGGGCGAGGGCGCGGGCGCGCTCGTCCTGGAGTCGGCGTCCCACGCGGCGGCGCGCGGGTGTCCGGCGTACGCCGAGCTGGCCGGCGCCGGGTACTCCGCCGACGCGTACCACGCGGTGCGGCCCGAACCGGGCGGCGACGGCGCGGCCCGCGCGATGCGTGCCGTCCTGCACGACGCCGGGGAGGACCCGGCCGCGGTGGTACACGTCAACGCCCATGCGACGGCCACCCCGCTGGGCGACCGCGCGGAGGCGGCCGCCCTCCGGGCCGTCCTTCCGGCCGCCGGCCGGGTTCCGGTCAGCGCCACGAAATCGATGACGGGTCACCTGCTCGGAGCCGCCGGCGCGGTGGAGGCGATCGTCACGGTGCTGTCGACGTGTGCCGGACGGGCGCCCGCGAGTCCCACGCTGCGCCGCCTCGACGACGACATCGACCTGGACGTCGTCCGGGACGGCCCGCGCACGCTGCGCCGCGGTCTGGCCCTGTCGAACTCGTTCGGGTTCGGCGGGCACAACGTCGCGCTCGCGTTCCGCCCGGCCGGCCCGCGCGGCCCGGAAAGATCCCTGCCGAACCGGTATTAGTCCGCCACCCGGGTGATCCGGAGAGCATGGATATCTTCGACCGCGCCCGCTCGTTCGACCTCGCACACGGCGCGCGCCAAGCGGGACTGTACCCATACTTCACCGCTTTCGACGGTCCGGACGCGACGACGGCCCGGCTGACCACGGGCGAGGACGTGGTGATGTGCGGGTCGAACAACTACCTCGGGCTGACCGCGGACCATCGCATCCGCGCGGCCGCCAAGGCCGCGATCGACCGGTACGGCACCTCCCGCACCGGCTCCCGGCTGCTCAACGGCAACACACCGCTGCACGACGAGTTGGAGCGGGAACTGGCCGACTTTCTCGGCATGCCGGCGGCGTTGGTGTTCGCGACCGGCTATCAGGCGAATCTCGGCGTGATCACCGGCTTGCTCGCCCGGGACGACGTCGTGCTCATCGATCGTGAGGCGCACGCCTCGATCTATGACGCGTGCAGCATGACGCCGGCGAAGGTGCGCCGGTTCCCGCACAACGACATGGACGCCCTCCGGCGCCGGCTGGCCGCCTGCACGGCCGAGGCCAGCACCCTGGTGGTCGTCGACGGCGTGTACTCGATGGCCGGGGACCTGTGCCCGCTGCCCCAGCTGGTGGAGCTCTGTGGTGAGTACGGCGCCCGCCTGCTGGTGGACGACGCGCACGGACTCGGCGTGCTGGCCGAGGGCCGGGGCACGCCGGCGCATTTCGGCCGGACGGCGGACGTCGACCTGCTCTCCATCACCTTCAGCAAGGCGCTGGCCTCGGTGGGCGGCGCGGTGCTCGGCTCGCCGGAGGTGATCGAATACCTTCGGCACCACGCGCGGAGCCAGATCTTCAGCGCCGCCGCGCCGCCGGCCAACATCGCCGCTGCCCTCGCTGCCCTGGACGTCCTGCGCAATGAGCCGTGGCTGTGCGAGCAGGCGCTGGCCAACGCGCAGTTCGTGCAGGGCGAACTGCACGATCTGGGCTACCACACCGTGCCGTCCGAGACGCCGATCATCTGCGTGCCGACGCTCGACGTCACCGCGACCGTGCTGGCCTGGCGGGCCCTGCTGGACGAGGGCGTGTACGTCAACGCCATCCTGCCACCGGCCGCGTCACCGCGGCTGCGGCTGAGCTTCACCGCGACGCACAGCCCCGAGCAGCTCAAGAAGGCGGTTTCCGCGTTCGCCGCGGTCCGCAAGCTGCTGCCCGTCGGAGCGGCCGACGACCTGGCCGCGGCGTCATGACGTCGATCGCGCCGGCGTCGCGCCGGCCGAACCTGATACTCGCGCTGGTATGTCAGGCGCTGTTCGTCGACTCGCTGCTGTACAGCGTCGCCGTGCCGGTCCTGCCCGGATACTCCCAGCGGCTCGGCGCGTCGGACTGGGCGATCGGCCTGCTGTTCGGCGCGTACGCGATCGGGCTGCTGGTGGCCTCGCCCGTGGCGGGCGCGGTGGTCGACCGGGTCGGCTTCCGCGTGCCGATGGTCGTGGGTTCGTTCGGCATCGCCGCGGCGACCCTGGTCTTCGCGCTCGGCGACCGGTACGAGTTGCTGTTGTCCGCCCGGATGATGCAGGGAGTCGGTGCCGCCGTGGTCTGGACGGCCGGGGTGGCGCTGATCGCCGACGTGGTCCCGGCGCGGCGGCTGGGCAGCGCGATGGGCGCGGCGATGGCCGTCACCTCGATCGGGCTGATTGTCGGACCGCCGCTGGGTGGCCTGATGGTCGAAGGGTTCGGACGGTCGGCGCCGTTTCTCACCACCGCGGCGGCGGCCCTGGTCAACGCCGTCCTGCAACTCGTCGTGCTGCCCACCGGGACGACGACCCGGCGCCGCGCACCGGGGCTGCCGTCGCTGCTGACCTACCGACCGGCGCTGATGGTGGCCGCGGCCGTGGCGCTCGGGTCGGCGGCGCTCACGTTCCTCGAACCCACCCTGCCGCTCGATCTCACCGTCCGGCTCGGGACCGGTGTGGCGGGAATCGGCATGGCGTTCGGCGTGGCGACCCTGCTGCATTCGGCGAGCGCGGTCGGCGTCGGCTGGCTGTCCGGACGGATCCGTTATCCGGTGCTCGCCGGCGCCGGCCTGATCCTGGCGGGTGCGGCGTTGCCGACACTGGTGCTGGCGAGCTCGCTGTACACGGTCACGCTCGGGCTCTGCGTGGTCGCCGTCGGACTGACCTTTGTCGTCGTACCGGCGCTGCCGGAACTCGCCGGTTACAGCGACCGGACCGGGGCGGGTCGCGGCGCGACCTATGCCCTGTTCAACGCCGCCTATGCCGTCGGCATGCTGGTGGGCCCGGTGGCCGGGGGTGTCGGGCTCAGCCTGGGCCGCGCCACGACCGTGTACGCGGCTGCCGGTATCACGGTCGCGATCGGCGGGTTCCTGGTCCTGGTCGAGGCCGCCGTCCCGTCGAATGCACGTCTCCTGCGCGTCGGCTCGGCGCGCTCCGGCCTTTCCCAGAACGAGGAGTGATCATGCCAACGACCAAGCTGGTGCTTCGGGCAGCGGAACTCTACCTGCGCGGCAGGCGCGCGGACCCGATCCCGGACTACGACCAGGCCAGTACGGGCTACGACGACTATTTCAGCGACGTCATGGGCCCGCACGGCATCGGCGCGCTCGACGAACTGCCGATCCGGCCCGGCGACCGGGTGGTGGAGCTGGCCTGCGGCACCGGGTACGTCACCGAGGCGGTGGCCAGGCGCCTCGGCGGAGCGGGCGCCATCCGGGCAGTGGACATGTCCGGTGGCATGCTCGCGGTGGCCCGCGACCGGTTGGACAAGTTTCGTGACTTAGACATAAGTCTCGAACAGGACGATATGCTGGCGTTCATCAAGCGGCAGGAAGACGCCAGCGCCGACGTCGTGGTCTGCGCCTGGGCGGTCTGCTACTCCCACCCGGCCCGGATCCTGCGACAGGTCGCCCGGATTCTGCGTCCCGATGGGCACGTGGTCATCATCGAAACCAAGGCGGACGCCCTCGACACGCTGCGCCACGCGCTGGAAGCGGTGCTGGCGAAGGACCCGTCGATGATGACGCGGGTGGTCCACGTGTCCCTGCCCAGCGGCCCGCAGGTGCTGCGTCGCTGGTTCGACCGGGCCGGCCTGCGGCCGCGGGTGCTGCGCGAGGGCGCGCAGGCGCTGCCCTGGGACACCGCCGAGCAGATGGTCGAGTGGGTGGAACGATCCGGGGCCGCGGCCGGCTTCCGGAACGCCGTCAAACCGTCCCGGCAGGACGAGGCGCGCGGCCTGCTGCACACCGAGCTGAGCAACCGCCTGACGGCCGATCCGGCGCTGCGGTTGCGGCACACGTTCGTGGTTGGCGTGGCCCAGCTGCCGTCCGGCCAGCCGCGGGGGCTGTCCGGAACCCGCCGGCCCGGTCGGCCAGCAGCAGAGGAGAATCTCCGTGACGAGCGTGCTGACCGGCGGTAACGGGCACCGGGGCGAGGCACCGCCCAACCGCTTCGACCGGGCCATGCTGGCCGGCGCCGGCTTCATCGTGCGATGGCACAAGGCCGTCATCCTCGGCTGGCTGATGGTGATCGTCGGCGCTACCCCGTTCGCCCTCAAGATGCCGGACGTCCTGAACCAGCAGGGGGCGTCGAAGGTCGTGGCGGGCACCGAGAGCGCGACGGCCGAGCGCCTCGCGACCGCGGCGTTCCCGCAACGATCCAGCCGCCAGGTCTTCGTCGTCGTCACGGCGTCCAATGTGTACGATCCCGCGGTCCGGCGGTTCCTCGCGGACCTCGACCGCAGGATCGCGGAGCGGATCGACACCGGCGAGTTCGTCGCGACCGTGTCGCCGTACACGGTGTACCGCGACATCACGGTCGCGTACCTGCGGCAGGCGCATACCGCGTTGCGCCGGCAGGCCGCCCGCCAGGCGCCCGCACCGGGCACCCTGGCGGCGGTGTGGCCGGCCGTCATCGACGGCGCGATCCGCGCCGGGCAGCTACCCGGTGAACTCCGCGCGCTGCTCACCCGGCTCGGCCCGGAGCTTCCCGACAACCTGGCCGGCGAGGCCGGCCGCTTCGCCGCCGCGACGAACTGGCTGCGCTTCCCGATCGCGGTGCCGCCGGAAACCGTCCGGTCGCTGATCTCCCGGGACGGCGACGCGAGCCTCGTCGCGGTGACCTTCGCCGACCGGCACGGACCGGATCCCGACGTGAGCTGGCTCCGCGAAACCGCCCGGGCGGGTGCGGGACAGTTCGGCAACGGTACCGGTGGACCGATCACCGTCCACGTCACGGGCGAGCTGCCCCTCATCGCGGACACGTACGAACGGGCCGAGGCGGACAACACCGTGATGGAGGTGGCCGCCTACCTCGTCATCGGCGTGGTGCTCCTGCTCTTCTTCCGGGCGATCGTCCCGGCCGTCCTGACCATGGTGCTGGTCGGCGCGGCCACGAATGTGAGCCAGGCGGCGCTCTGGGTGCTCGGCCACCACGTCAGCCTCACCCAGTTCACGGTCACCATCATGACGTTCGTGATGCTGGGTGCCGGCGTGGACTACAGCATGTTGCTCTCCTCGCGCTATCGCCAGCAGCGGGTCGCGGGACTGCCCGCCCGAGAAGCGATCGTCAAGGCCACCGCGAGCGCCGGCGAGAGCGTGCTGCTGGCCTCGGCAGCGGTCATCATCGCCTTCGGCGTCGCCCTCCTGTCGCCGGTCGAATGGGTGCCGCCCCTGGGCTACGGCGGCCTGGTCGGCATCCCCATCATCTTCCTCGCGGTACTGACCCTGACGCCCAGCCTGATCGCCCTGCTGGGCGACCGGTTCTTCGCGCTGGGCCATCGACCGATCAGCGACCTCGAGAACGAGGGCGGCCTGGCCCGCCAGCTCCGCAGGCTGTCGGCGGTGTCGCAGCACCACCGCCGGTCCGTGACCGTGCTGTTCCTGCTGGCCACCATTCCGTTCGCGTGGATCACCGCGACCGCGTCGCTGAGCGCGGATCCGGTGGCGCTCAGCGCGGACACCGACTCGCGGGACGGCTCCGAGGTGGTGACCCGCGAGTGGGGCAAGAGCGAGGCCTTCCCCACCTTCGTCGTCGGCCGGGCCGACAGCGCGGTGGCCGACGGCCCCCGGTTGCAGCCGGCCGGATACGAACGCGTGCAGGACCTCGCGGAGCAGCTGGCCGCGGTGCCGGGCGTCCAGCGCGTCGACGCGATCACCCAACCGTTCGGCCGGAACTGGAGTCCCGCCGACGTCGGTGCGATGCCGGCCGACCTGCGCCGGGACTTCCTGTCCGACGAGGGGGTGCTGCGCCTGGTCGTCGTCCTGCGCGACGACCCGTACTCCGACTCCGCGCGGCGGGCGGTGGACCAGGTCCGGTCCACGGTGGATCGGAGCCCGCTGGGCGACCTGGCGGTGGGTGGCTCGACCCTGGTCGACGACCAGTACGGCAAGGCACTCAGCCGCAGCTTCTGGCAACTGGTGCTGCTGGTCTCCGTCGCGGTGTCCCTGGTGCTGGTGGTCGCGCTCCGGTCGATCGCCATCCCGCTCCAGCTGGTGGCCACCATCATGATCAGCAACGTCTGGGCGGTCGGCGTGACCGCGCTGGTCTTCGACCGGCTGCGCGGCGAGGCCCTCATCAACGATCTGCCGGTCTTTCTGGTCATCCTCATGATGGGGCTGGGCATGGACTACGAGATCTTCCTGGTGACCCGCATCCGGGAACTGGTGAGGGAAGGCGCCGGCGACGAGGAATCGGTCGCCCGCGCGGTGGTCGACACCGGACGGGTGATCGCCGCCGCCGGGCTGGTGATGGCCGGCAGCCTCGGCGCCATGATGCTGTCGTCGACGCTCATGCTGCAGCAGTACGGCCTGGGCCTCGGCACCGCGGTGCTGCTCGACGCCACGCTGATCCGGATGCTGCTGGTGCCCGCCCTGTTGCTGCTGCTGCGCCGCTACAACTGGTGGATGCCACGACTCCGGCCGTGGCGGCGCCGCCCGCGCACGGCCACCGCCTGAGGCCGGGTGCGGACATGACACCGGCCATCGGCTCCCGGTACGTGGCGGCCCCGCTGTCGACCGCGGGCGGGTGCTTCGCCGTCCTGGCGGCGACCCGGATCGGCGGTGCCTACACCGCTGTGCTCATGGTGCTCTCCATGGCTCTGACGCCGGCGGTGCTGCTCCTCGCGCCCCGCCCGGACTGGGGCGCGATGGGCGTGTGCCGCAGCCGCTCCCGTCCGGCCCTGGGCCTCGGCGTCGGCCTGGTGCTGATCTCCTACGCGGTGGGTGTCATCGCGTCGTTCGCCGCCTTCGCCCGCACCGAGGACAACTGGCTGACCTGGATTCCCCGGTTGGCCGAGCAGCTCGTGCCCGGGCCGGTCGCGGTCCGGACCGCGGCGATGCTGGTCGTTCTCGGCATCGTCGTACCCGTGGCCGAGGAGCTGTGCTATCGAGGCTTCCTCTTCGACGCCGTCGGCAGGCGATTCGGCCCGCGCGCCGCTGTCGTCGTCACCAGTTGCGCCTGGACCGTCGTGCACCTCGGCGACTACGGGCTGAATCCGTACCACCCGATGGTGATCGTCAGCAGCTTCGGCTCCATCTTCCTGATGGGTCTCGCCCTCGGAATCACCCGCCTGCTCACCGGCTCGGTGGCCGCCTGCGTCATCGCCCAGGGCGTCGCCAACGTGGCTCTCTTCTCCGGGCTCCTGGCCCTACCCGGCTAGGTTCCGTCCGGAGATCATCGCCGTAACTCTTCCACGATTGCTGCATCCATCCGGACGGGTCCCCGCGAAGTACGGGTGGTGGCTGTCGTAGCCACCACCCGTCCCCGATCGGAAAGAGGCTCGAAGATGAGGTTCACCCGTCTCGGCAAGCAGGCCGCCGCCGTAGCCACCGCCGCGATCGTCGCTTCCGCCCTGGGCGCCGCCCCGGCCCAGGCGACCGGCAAGAAGCCCCTCAAAACCAAGTCCCTGGCCGCCGTTCTCACGGCGGACAAGAGCGGTTTCGACCGCAACGGGCACGACTACGACATCCTGACCGCGGCCGTGCAGGCGGTCCTGACGGCGAGGCCGGGCAGCAAGGTCGCGGTGCTCGCCGACGGCAAGACCCGGGTGACCGCCTTCCTGCCCAACGACCGGGCCTTCCAGCTGCTCGTCACGGACCTCACCAAGGCCAAGCGGCTGCCGGGCGAGCAGCAGGCGTTCACCGCGGTCGCCGGCCTCGGCATCGACACCGTCGAGACGGTGCTGCTGTACCACGTGGTGCCGGGCGCCACGATCACCAAGAAGGCCGCGCTGGCGTCCGACAACGCGAAGCTGGCAACCGCGGCCGGATCCACGATCAAGGTCGACGTGTACGGGCCGCGCTGGCACAAGCGCATCTCCCTGATCGACGCCGACCGCAGCGACCGCAATCCGCGCATCAACCGCTTCGACATCAACAAGGGCAACCGCCAGATCGCCCACGGCATCGACCGGGTCCTGCGCCCGGTCGACCTCCCCTGATCTCCACTCCTCAGCACGGCCCGGGCGTGCGCCAAGAACTCACGCCCGGGCCGTTCCCTCTCGTCCGGGTCATCGGCAGATCGGTCCCGTTCCCACCGGCGACGATCACCTCAGTGGCTGACCTTCAGGCCGATCACGCCACCGATGATCAGGACCAGGAAAAGGAGCTTCGGCGCCGAGATGCTCTCCGTACCGGTGGCCATCGCATAAGCGACGGTGAGCACGGCACCGATGCCCACCCATACCGCATAGGCGGTGCCGACCGGCAGCGTCCGCATCGCATACGCCAGGCCGGCCATGCTGGCGACAATCGCCACGCAGAATATCGCCGACGGGACCGGCCGGGTGAACCCCTGAGTTTTGCCCAGCGCCGTGGCCCAGACCGCTTCGAGCACACCGGACAGGACCAGAACCAGCCACGACATGAGAATCTCCCCGTGCCGTCTTGTCGCTGACCGGGTACGGCACCCTCGTCCGGGAGCAGGCTTCAGCTCTGCACCAAAAGTCACACATGCCGACTCTTCGCGCAATGTTACCTGGGCCACCATGACATTAACCACCGAACCGTGACGCCCCGGTCACGCAATGCCAGAAAATCTGCATTGACGGTGCCGCATGGCGTTCTCCCGGCCAAAGCTATGCTATTCGGAATGGAGGCATTCACGAGGTGCCTCATGACGTTTCAGGGGTGACCGCACCATGGCGAAGCAGATTGTCACGTTGCTGACCGACGACCTCGACGGCAGCGAGGCGGACCGCACGGTCGAATTCGGCGTCGACGGCGTGAACTACACCATCGACCTGTCCGAGAAGAACGCCGGAAAGCTGCGGAAGGCTCTCGATCCGTACCTGACGGCGGCGTCGCGGGTGGGCCGCAGCAGCACCGGCCGCATCGCCTCCCGCGGTACCGCGACGGCGTCGTCCGGTCGCGCGAACCGGGATCAGAACCAGGCCATCCGGGAATGGGCCGTCAAGAACGGCTACGAGGTTTCCGAGCGGGGCCGCATCCCCAGCTCGGTCGTCGAGGCGTTCCACCAGAAGCGCTGAACGGTCGCGGCCGCGAGGGCGCGTAGCGGCCCGGGCCGTCCGGTCGTGCGGCGGTCCGCGGCGGCCGCGCCCCGCCGCGCCGACCCTCCACCCGCGCCCGGATTCGACCACCGTCGAACGAGTTCCGCCACGGCCACGGTGGTCCCTAGCGTCACGGCATGGAATACACCCGCCTGGGCCGTACCGGCCTGTCCGTCAGCCGGCTGTGCGTCGGCACCATGAACTTCGGCTGGCAGATCGACGAGCGGCAGAGCCATGCGATCCTCGACCGGGCGGTCGAGGCCGGCCTCAATTTCGTGGACACCGCGAACATGTACGGCAGGGAGACCGGCGACGGCCTCAGCGAACGATTCATCGGCAGCTGGCTCGACCGGACCGGCCGGCGCGCGGACGTGGTTCTGGCGACCAAGGTGTACGCCCCGATGTCCGACCGCCCCAACGACCGTGGCCTCTCCGCCCGCCACATCATCGCGTCCTGCGAGGCGTCGCTGCGCCGCCTGCGGACCGACTGGATCGACCTGTTCCAGATGCATCACATCGACCGTCGTACCCCCTGGGCGGAGATCTGGCAGGCGATGGAGACCCTGGTGGTCCAGGGCAAGGTCCGCTACGTCGGATCGTCCAACTTCGCCGGTTGGCACCTCAGCCGCGCCCAGGCCGCCGCGGACCGCCGGCACTTTCTCGGTGTCGTGGCCGAGCAGTGCAAGTACAACCTGCTCACCCGGCACGCCGAGCTGGAGGTCCTGCCCGCGGCGGCCGATCTGGGCATCGGCATCCTGCCCTACTCACCGCTGCACTTCGGCGCACTCTCCGGCGCGCTGCGCAAACAACGCGACGGCGTGCCGGGACGCACGGTGCTCCACGCGCCGCAGCGGGTGGCACCGCACCGGGCGGCCCTCGAACGGTACGAGCGTCTCTGCGCCGACCTGGGGCAGGAGCCCACCACGGTCGCGATCGCCTGGCTGTTGTCCCGCCCCGAGGTGACCGCACCGGTCCTCGGACCGCGTACCCCGGAGCAACTCGACCTGCCCGTCGCGGCGTTCGGCAACCCGCTCACCGAGGAGACCCGCACCGCCCTCGACGAGATCTTCCCACCGGTCGGCAACGGCGGCCCGGCCCCGGAGGCCTGGGCGTGGTGACGGGCCGGCCGGCGGTCAGCCGGCCGGCGGCCGCCAGCGCCAGCTGAGTTCGGCCGGGGTGGGTGCCGCCGCGGCCGGCGTCCTCCCGTCGCGCAGGCCGTCGAGCAGGACGGTCAGGTACCGCCGCCGGAGTTCCCCGGTCCGCACCGGGTCCGGCACCCGGACGGCCGCGCACATCTCCAGCAGCATGGTGGCGTCGCCGCTGGTGGCGTCCGCGCGCATGGCGGGGTGGGCCCGCCGGAACAGCGCCTCGGCCAGTGCGCCCGCGCGCACCGCGTCGGCGTTCATCTCCTCGGTCGGCGTGAACGTGCCGGCCAGGTGCACGGTCAGGGAGTGGACGTCGGCGTCCACCACATCGCCGAGAAAGGTCTCGAAGGCGGTCCATCCGTCCGGAGCCGCGGCGGCGTGTTCGGCCGCGGCGATGAAGGTGCGCAGGCCGTCGTGGCAGAGGGTGCGCAGCAGGTCCTCCTTGCTCGGGTACCGGCGGTAGAGGGCGCTGATGCCGACGCCGGCGCGGTCGGCGACCGCGGAGATCGGTGCGCGGGGATCGGCCAGGAAGACCTCGCGTGCGGCGGAGAGGATCGCCTCGTGGTTGCGGGCCGCCTGCCGGGCGCGGCCGGATGTCGGGCTGGGCATGGACGCCAGGATAGCCGAACGGAACAAAGTATTCCGCTCCGGCGCCGGGACTGCTACGCTGAGGTCGAACGGAACGAAGTAGTCCGTTCCAGAAGACAGAGGAGCCCGGTCATGAGCGAGATCCGCCCCTTCCAGATCGCCGTCCCGCAGTCCGAGCTGGACGACCTGCGGGACCGGCTGACCCGCACCCGCTGGACACCGGAGATCCCCGGCCAGGGCTGGACCCGCGGCGTGCCCGTCGACTACCTGCGCGACCTCGCCACCTACTGGGCCGAGACCTACGACTGGCGCGCCGCCGAGGCCGCCCTCAACCGCCTCCCCCAGTTCGTCACGGAGGTCGACGGGCAGACCGTGCACTTCGCGCACCTCCGCTCGGCCGACCCGGCCGCGACGCCCCTGCTGATCAGCCACGACTGGCCCGGATCGTTCGCGCTCTACCTGCCGGTCGTCGACGCGCTGCGCGAGCACTTCCACCTGGTGCTGGTGAGCAACCCGGGCGTCGGCTTCTCGGGCCCGCTCACCACGGCGGGCTGGACCACGTCCCGTAGCGCGGCCGCCCTCAACGAGATCATGTCGAGGCTCGGTTACCGCACCTACGGCGTCCAGGGCACCGGGGGCGGCGCCGCGATCGCCGCCGAGATGGCCCGGCAGGCGCCGGACCGGGTGATCGGGATCCACGTCAACGGTCACCTCACGTTCCCGTCCGGCGACCCCGCGGACTTCGACGGCCTCACCGCCGCCGAGCAGGACCGGCTGCGCCGGCTCCAGGAGTTCCGCGACGACAAGATGGGCTTCAACGCCATCCAGTCGACCCGGCCGCAGACCCTCGCGTTCGGCCTGCACGACTCACCCGTGGGGCAACTCGCGTGGATCGTCGAGAAGTTCCAGGAGTGGACCGATCCGTCCGCCGCCCTGCCCGACGACGCCGTCGACCGCGACCTCCTGCTGACCAACGTCAGCCTCTACTGGTTCACCGGCACCGCCGGCTCCTCGGCCAACCTCTACTGGGAGACCGCTCACGACCCGGGCGCCTGGGCGCCGAAGGAGAAGTCCGCGGTCCCGCTCGGCGTCGCGCTCGGCGTCACCGACATCACCGTCCGGCGCTTCGCCGAACGGGACAACCCGGTCACCCACTGGACCGAACTGCCCGCCGGCGGCAACTTCCTGCCGGCCGAGCAACCCGCCCTCTTCGCCGAGGACGTCACCGCCTTCTTCCGGAGCCTCTGAACCTCGCGTCGACCAGGAACGGCGCCGGTCACGCGGACCGGCCGGCCGGTCGCGCCTCCCACCCGGGAGGCGCGACCGGCATTCCGGCGTCGTCCGGCCCACGGTCACAGCCGGATCAGGTCGGCGACCTCCTCGGGCAGGCCGGGTGAGGTCAGGACGTGTCCCATCCCGGGTACGACGTGCAGGACCGCGCCCGGAATCGCGGCGGCCACGGCCGCACCGTGTCCGAGCGGATAGATCGGGTCCTGGTCGCCGTGCACGACCGAGGTCGGCGCGGTGATCGACGACAGCGGGGCGCGCAGGCTGGGGTCTTCCCGCCAGACGGCCCGGTGATGGTTCGCCGCGGCCGCCGGATCGGTGGCCCGGGACAGCGCCAGTTCCAGCATCGCCCGGGCGGCCGGCTCGTCGAACGGCCGGACCGGCCCGTTGAAGACCCGGAACAGGGCCACGTCGGACTCCACACCCGGCGGCAGGCCGGCGGCCAGATGCGCGAGGAACTCCGGCGACGGCGGCGGCAGGTCGTCCGGGTCGGGCGGCTCCCCGGCCCGCGCCCGGGCCCGCGCCGGGCCCGGATCATGGCCCATCGGTGAGCTGGACAGCACCGTCAGGGACCGCACCCGGTCCGGCGCGTGCACACCCAGCCACTGCGCGATCATTCCGCCCAGGGAGGCCCCGGCCACGTGCGCGGAGTCCAGTCCGTAGCCGTCCAGCACGGCCAGGCAGTCGCGGGCCATGTCCCCGATCGTGTACGGATCGGCATCGAAGTCGACGACGCTGGACCGGCCGGTGTCCCGGTGATCGAACCGGATCACCTGCACCCCCCGCTCGACCAGCCGGCCGACCAGCTCGTCCGGGCAACTGACCCCCTGGGCGGCCGACCCCATGACCATCAGGACCGCGGGACGCCCGGGGTCGCCGACCCGCTCGGTCCAGATCCGCAACGGCCCGGAGGCCACGAACCGCTCGTGCGCATCCACCATGGCGGCACGGTAGCGGCCACCCGTTGCCGGCGCCCGGCATTTACCCGCGACCCGCCGCCGCCCGGCACCGTCCGCCTGCCGCCCAGCACGCCCGCCGCCACCGCCCGCCCGGCACGCCCGCCACCGCCCGCCCGGCACGCCCGCCACCGCCCGCCGCCCGCCACCGTCCGGCACCGCCCGCCGCCCGGCACCGCCCGCCGCCCGCCATCGTCATCGCCGTGCCGCCCTCCCACCGTCGGGGACGCACTCACCCCGTGGAGCCATCAACATGGAGCCAGTCCGCTAGAATTGCTCCATGTCAATTGCTCCACGGCCGAGGCGCCGGGCCCGCGGTGAGATCGAGCGGCTCCCGAGCGGATCGCTCCGGGTCCGGGTGTACGACGGCCTGGACCCGGTGTCGAGGAAGCGGCGCTACCTGGTCGAGACGGTCCCGGCCGGGCCGGCCGTCGACCGCGAGGCGGCGGCGGTCCGCGACCGCCTGCTGGCCGAGGTCGCGGGACGCCGGAGCCACCGGCGGGCGGGCGCCGCCGGACCCGGCGGCGCGGCCGCCTCGACCGGCGACGGGGAGCCGGCCAGCGGCCCGCGGCGGGGGCGGCGCCGGGGCGAACTCACCGTCGCCGCGGTGGCGCGGATCGCGGGCGTGTCCGCGGCCACCGTGTCCAAGGTGCTGAACGGGCGGGCCGGGGTGGCACCGGAGACCCGTCAGCGGGTCGAGGCGCTGCTGCGCGAGCACGGCTACCAGCGCCCGGAGATGGTGCAGCGGACCCCGGGCGTCGAGGTGGTCTTCTTCGGCATGCAGAACGACCTCGCCGTCGAGATCATGCACGGGGTCGAGCAGGTCGCCGCGGAGAACCAGCTGGCGGTGAGTTTCCTCGACGTGATGCGGCAGATCTCCGCCGGTCATTCGTGGGCCGAGAGCCTGCTCCGCCGCCGCCCGACCGGCGTGATCACGGTCAACCTGGGCTTCACCCCGGCGCAGCAGTTCCTGCTGCGCGCCGGCGCGATCCCGCTGGTCGCCCTGGATCCGTCGGATCAGCCGATGGGTGGCGTGCCGTCGGTGGTGGCGACCAACTGGAGCGGCGGGATCGACGCCGCCCGGCACCTGATCGATCTCGGCCACCGGCGGATTGCGGTGATCACCGGGCCGACCGAGCGACTGGCCGCGAAGGCCCGGCTGGAGGGAGTCCGGACCGCGCTGGAGGCCGCCGGCCGGGCCCTGGACGTCCGGTTGCTGCGCTCCGGCCTGTCGTTCTCCTTCGAGGACGGCCTGAACCACGGGCGCGAACTGCTGCGGCTGGCCGACCGCCCGACCGCCGTGGTGTGCGGCAACGACCTGCAGGCGTTCGGCGTGTACGAGGCGGCGCGGCAGGTGGGACTGCGTGTCCCGGACGACCTGAGTGTGATCGGTTTCGACGACATCGCGTACGCCCAATGGTGTGGCCCGGCCCTGACCACCGTGCGGCAGCCGTTCGCCGAGATGGGCGCGACCGCCGCCCGCCTGGTGCTGGCGCTCGCGGCCGGGCACCCGCTCCGGCAGACCCGGGCCGAGGTCGAGACCACCCTGATCGTCCGGGAGAGCACCGCGCCTCCGGGCGCAAGCTGAACGTTTCCTTGCGGAGAGGGATCGGTTCTGCGAGTCTGGGATCGACATTCGTCCATCCCCGGGACCCCGTCAACTCCCCCGCATCCCCAGGAGACAAGCAATGACCGGATTCAGATCGGCCAGGATCGGGTTGTCGGTCGCCGGCGTCGCCGTGCTGGCCTCGGCGGCGGTCGGTGTGGCGCTGCCGGCGGGCGCGGCGGCCGCCGGCTGCTCGGTGACGTATGCCGTGTCGTCGCAATGGCAGGGCGGGTTCGGCGCCAACGTCTCGATCACCAACCTCGGCGACCCGCTGACCGGCTGGACCCTGACCTGGTCGTGGCCGGCCGGGCAGAGCGTGACGCAGGCGTGGAACACCACCCTGACCCAGAGCGGCGCCGCGGTGACCGCCAGGAACGTGAGCTACAACGGCGCGATCGGCACCAACGCGTCGGTCGCGTTCGGCCTCAACGGTTCATGGACCGGCAGCAACCCGGCCCCGTCCGGCTTCGCGCTCAACGGCGTGGCCTGCACCGGCGCACCCGTGACGTCGACACCGTCGACACCGTCGGCGCCGCCGTCCGCGCCGCCCGAGCCGCCGACCGGCACCTGCGCCCTGCCCTCGACGTACCGCTGGACGTCGACGGGTCCGCTGGCGAATCCGAAGTCCGGCTGGGTCTCGCTGAAGGACTTCACCAACGTCGTCTACAACGGCCGGCACCTGGTCTACGGATCGCGGGTCGACACCGCCGGGAACTACGGCTCGATGAACTTCACCCCGTTCACGAACTGGTCCGAGATGGCGACGACCGGCCAGAACGCGATGAGCCAGGGCACCGTGGCACCCACGCTGTTCCACTTCGCCCCGAAGAACATCTGGATTCTGGCGTACCAGTGGGGGCCGACCTCGTTCAGCTACAAGACCTCCACCGACCCGACCAACGCCAACGGCTGGTCCGCGCCGCAGACGCTGTTCACCGGCACCATCTCGGACGCGCCGTACGGGGTGATCGACCAGACGCTGATCGGTGACGACCAGAACATGTACCTGTTCTTCGCCGGCGACAACGGGAAGATCTACCGGGCCAGCATGCCGATCGGCAACTTCCCCGGCAGCTTCGGCGCCTCGTACACCACGATCATGACCGACACCCGGGAGAACCTGTTCGAGGGCGTCGAGGTCTACAAGCTGCAGGGCCAGAACCAGTACCTGATGCTGGTCGAGGCGATCGGCAGCCAGGGCCGCTACTTCCGCTCGTTCACCTCGTCCAGCCTGAACGGCACCTGGACCCCGCAGGCCGCGACCGAGCGCAACCCGTTCGCCGGCAAGGCCAACAGCGGTGCCACCTGGACCAACGACATCAGCCACGGTGACCTGGTCCGCAGCAACCCGGACCAGACCAAGACGGTCGACCCGTGCAACCTGCAACTGCTCTATCAGGGCAAGGACCCGAACGCCGGCGGGGAGTACAACCTCCTGCCGTGGCGGCCGGGCCTGCTCACCCTGCAGCGGTAGCGGCGGAGCACCGACCACGGGCGGGCCGGTACAGGCCGGCCCGCCCGTGGTCATCCGGCCGGGACGACGCCGCCGGACCACGGCTATCCGTGGTTCACCAGGCTGACCCCGATCGGCGTGAGGCTGTGGTGGACGGCGTTGCGGTGCCGCCGGCTGGCCACCAGGCCGGCCGCGCGCAGCACGGTGGCGTGTTCGCTCGCCGAGGCGTTGGAGATGCCCAGCGAGCGCGCCAGCTCCGAGGTCGTGCAGCCGTTGGCGATGGTCTCCAGAACCTGGGCGCGGGTCCGGCCCAGCAACGCGGCCAGCCGTGCGCCCAGCACGCCGGACGCGGTGGCCGGCCAGATCGTCTCCAGCCGGTCCTGCGCGTCGGCCGGCGGGAGGTGCAGGACCGGAGGTGCGGCCTCGTCGGCGAGATCCCAGGTCATCCTGGGCTCCAGGTCGAAGAATGCGGGCGCCAGGACGACGCCTCGGCCGTCCAGGTACCGATCCGGGTCGCGCACGATCGTCGACGGCGTCGGCAACTCCAGGATCGGCGGGTCCCACCGGATCGACGGGTGCAGCGAACGCAGGAGCTGGTGCACGCCACCCTCGACGAAGGCACGGGCGTAGGCCGAACGACGCGCGGCGTAGTGGGCGTTGATCCGTGTCCAGTATGGAGCGACGCAGGAATCGTAGGCGGCACGGAGGCTCGAGTCCAGGAGGTCCCGCGCCTCCGCGTCCGCGGCGGTCAGGCCGGCGGCCCACGACCGCAGGGGCCGGGCCCGGTCGGCGTACCGCGCTTCGACCCGCAGATCGTCGGCCGGGCACGCGCGGAGGTTCTCCAGGGCCTGGTCCAGCGAGTGTGCCGGTCCCCCGCTGAGCGTGAACAGGTCCAGCGAGATGCACCGGGCCGCGGGTATCAGGGCGCCGAGCATCCGGGCCGCCGGTTCCAGCTGGGCCCGGGTCCGCTCCCGCCACCCCTCGAAGAACACCGCGGACTCGGGGCGCTGCAGCAGCCAGATGGCACAGGCGGTCTCGTCCACCGGTCCGACCGCCGCGATGCGCGTACGCGTCAGATCGTCCGCCGTGAAATGAACCCGCAGCATGGGACCTTCCCAGGAACGGTTCGGCCTGCCCGTCGAGCACCATCGTCGCCGCTGTCCGCCGTCGCCGCCAACCAATTTGCCCGTGTTCGGCGAGGACCGAAAGTCGTCGACGCCGGCACCGCCGAGCCACGACGCTGTCGCCAGTGCCCTCACCGACGACAGGAGAGAAACGCCCATGCGTACCAACCACATCACCCGGAGTCTCGTGCGGATGGTCACCGCGGCCGGACTGGCCGCGGTGATCCTCGGCAGTGCCCTGACCCCGGCTCAGGCCACGTCACGTTGGGCGGTGGCGGCCTCCCCGGCGCCGGGTCAGCCGTACCAGCTGGTTCTCGAGTGGGGCCTGCGGTGTCTGGAAACCCCGCTCGAAAGCGACGGGGTGGACTTCCTGTTCCAGTGGCCGTGCCACGGCGGGAGCCACCAGGGATGGACGTTCGAGCCGGTCGAGCCGGCCGCCGCGGGGTACTTCCAGATCGTCTCGCAGTACGACGAGGGCTGCGTGACCGGCCTCGGCGCCGGCGGTGCCGACGTACGGAATCAGCCTTGCCGGCGAACCGCCGGTGAGCGCAAGTCCCGTCAGGAGTGGCGCCTGAGCCCGGTCCGGGACGGCTACTACGAGATCGTCAACCGCTACACCGGCCTGTGTATCGACATCCTGCACGGCGGCGACGGCAGCCACGCGGTGCAGTACGGATGCCACCGCGGCGGCAACCAGTTGTGGGCGCTGCGCTGACACCGGCGACAGTCCGGGCGGTGCCGGCGGGTCCGGCGCCGCCCGGCTCCGCGCCGGGGTCAGGTCTTGCGGGCGAGCAGGTGAACCGCCCGGAACTGGCGCGGGTCGGTGGGTTGCGGCTCGCACACCATCCGTGCCACCTCGGCCAGCCCGGACTCGCGAAGCAGCGCGGCGAGGTGGTCGGGCCACCACCGGTAGGCAGGCGCCACCTTGTGGTCGAAGACCTGCGTCGGATGGGACACGTCGTCGCTCGCCGAGAAGCCGACCAGAACGTGGCCGCCCGGCGCCAGCACACGATGGAACTCGGCCAGGACGACGGGCAGCTCGCGGGGCGGGGTGTGGATGATGGACCAGCGCGCGAGTACGCCGCCCAGCACGCCGTCGGCGACGTCGACCGCGGCCATCGTGCCCAGGTCGAAGCGCAGGTCCGGATAGGCCCGCCGGGCCGACGCGATCATCGCCGGAGAGGCGTCCACCCCGAACACCGCCAGCCCCAGTCCGCCGAGATGGGCGGTGACGTGGCCGGGGCCGCATCCCAGGTCCGCCACCCGGCCGTCCCCGGCGGCGCCGGCGACCTCGGCGAACGCGCTCACCATCGCGCGGTCCAGGGGACTGTCCCGCAGCGTGTCGCGGAACAGCCGCGCATAGGTGTCCGCGGCGGCGTCGTACGCCTCGACGGTGACGCTGAGGGCATCGCGTTCGGCCATGGTCGCGACAGTAGTTCCCGGCGTCCGGCCACCCGGCCCCGCCCCGGTCAGCTCCCGGCCCGCCGGTGCGCGGAACCCTCCGTGAGCATCCGGTGGGTGAGGTCGAACCGGGCCTGGGCCTGGTCCGCGCGTAGCCGCCCGCCGGCCTGCAGGGTGGCCAGGCCGTGCAGCGCCGACCAGGCGACCTCCGCCCGGGTGCCGTCGGCGTCGGGGAAGGCGTCGCGGAGCGCGGCGAACGCGCGCCGGAGCGGCGCGGGCGTGTCGTCGGCCGCGAAGGCCAGCCCGGAAGGCAGCGAGAACATCGCCTCGTAGACCCGGGGCTGGGCCACCGCGAAGTCCAGGTAGGCGCGCATCCGCGCGATCGGCGACACGTCCACCGCCGCGAGCGCGGCGGCGACGTCGCTGAAGCCCTGGAGCGCCACCGCGTCGATGAGCGCCTGGCGGCTGGCGAAGGCCGAGTAGAGCACCGGCTGGGTGACGCCGAGTTCCCCGGCGAGGCGGCGCATCGTGACGGCGGCCCAGCCGCCGGCCGCGGCGAGGTCGCGGGCGGCGCGGATCACCTGGTCACGCCGGAGCGCCAGGTCAGGAGCGGGTCGAGGAGACACACCGGCTAGTCTAGCATCGTTAGATAACGTCGCTAGGTTATTCCCTGGAGGGACCACGCATGCAGATCGCCGCGCTTTCGGTCGGGCTCGTCGCCTGTGTCGCCATCATGGTGATCGGCGGCCGCTTCCTGCTCACACCTCGCCGGGCCACGCGCGACTTCGGCGTCGCCGCGGACGATCTCCGCGCCCTGACCCAGATCAAGGGCGTCCGCGACATCGCCTCCGGGTTGGTGCTGATCGTCGTCTGGGCGGCCGCCGGTCGCACGGCGCTCGGCTGGGCGCTGATCGCCGCGGCCTGGACACCGACGGCGGACGCCGTCATCGTGGTCGCCAACGGCGGGAAGCCGGCCACCGCGCTGGGCATCCACGGAATCACGGCCGTCCTGCTCGTCGCGGCCGGCCTCGTCCTGGCCCTGGGGTGAGCGACGCACCCCCGCCGATCAGCGGCGGCGGGCGAGAACGAGCGCCGTGTCGACGAGCAGTGGCACCTCGTCGTCGAACAGGTCCGACAGCGCGGCCAGCAGGTCCCGGCGGGTCGGCGCCGGCAGCATCCGGAACTGTGACCGGGTCCGGGTCAGGCCGAGGTAGGCGGCCTTCGACACGGTGCGGCGCACCCGGTAGTGCCGGCTGGCGAGATCGCGGAACTCGGACCGGCGGGACAGCTCCTCCCCCGGCCACTGCCGCCAGACATCATCGGGTACGACCGGCTCGTCACGGATCACCACCGACGGCGCGTGGTCGGCGAAGACCCGCAGCATCGCCGCTCTCCGGGCCGGGTCGTCCACCCTCTCGTTGTTCCAGATCAGCGCCAGGGCGGCGGTGTCGGCGAGGGCGCCCGCCGCCCGCGCCCACCGCGACGACGGCTCGGTCCAGTGCCATGCCTCCGCGCTGAGCAGCAGTCCGAAGCGCTCGGCGGGCCGGAAGTCCTCGAACGTGCTGCGGACCACCTCGACACCGCGCATCCCGTCGATCCGGCGGGTGAGCACGTCGGCCATCGCCGCGTCCGGCTCCACCGCGACGATCGGCACCTCCCGCGCCGCGAACGCCACGGTCGCGCGGCCCGTGCCCGCGCCCACCTCCAGCGCCCGGCGACCACGGACCGCGGACCCGGCGTAGTCCAGCACATCGTCGACCAGGGCGGCCGGGTACGCCGGCCGGACGCGGTCGTAGTCGTCGGCGACCTCGCCGAAGACCCGGGCGGGATCGCGCCGGCCCGTTTCCGCCGGGAGCCCGGGCCGGGCGTCGTCTTCTCCGCTCACCGGGTCAGGTCATCCGGTCATGTCGCCGAAGTCGACCACGTCGGCCTCGGCCGGCGCCTTGATCTCCGGGAAGGTCTTGCCGAAGTCGGAGAAC
Organism: Jidongwangia harbinensis; assembly: GCF_020216025.1. GTDB lineage: Bacteria > Actinomycetota > Actinomycetes > Mycobacteriales > Micromonosporaceae > Actinoplanes > Actinoplanes harbinensis. Next base: position 178,840 of record NZ_JAIWNC010000001.1, read on the forward strand.
GTCATCATCTGGCCGTCGCCGTCCGGTGCCTCGATCCGCAGCGGGTACGGCTCACCGACCGTCGCGATGTACAGCGTGCCGCCCTCCCGGCCCTTGTCCACCAGGCCGATCGCCGGAATGCCGCCGATCTCCTTGGTCGCGCCCTTGGTGACCTTGCCGCTGCTCGTCAGCAGCTCGTCGATGCTGGCCGCGTTGAACAGCTCGCCGAGGCCCTCCTCCTCGGCCGGGATCTTGGCCCAGCGGTCCCCGATCAGCTTGGCCATGGTCTTGCCGTCCTTGGCGCTGCCGGTGCTCTCGGACCAGAACTGCCGGTCGCCCTTGAGGTACTGGTTGCCGCGGACGGAGAGCAGCTGCACCTTCGCCTTGCCCAGGTCCATCGTTCCGGCCATGTCCTTGCCGCTGACCTTGAAGTCGAGGCCCATCCGCTCACCCTCGGCATCGACCTTGCCGGTGAAGCGGTAGGACTTCACGCCCTTGATGGCGGCCCTGGCACGCTTGAGGATCTTGTCCGACGACAGCGCCGCGATGCCGTTGTCCACCGCGGCCGGTGCCGCCGACGGCGTTGCGGCCGGTGTCGTCGACGCCGCCGGCGCGGTCGCACCGGTCGCGGCGCCACCGTTGCCGTCGCTGTTGCAGCCGCTCAGCATGACCGCGGCGGTCGCCACCAGCGACACCGCGGCAAGCTTGTTCGTCCTGGCCCTCATCCGAGTTCCCCCGTCCATCGGCCATGGACGATATCGCAGTCGGTGCGGCCCGTCCGCCCGGTTTCGGTGTCGGCTTTCCGGCCGGAAGGTCGGCGCGGCGGGCGCGAGGAGGACGCGCCGCACCGCCGGTGAGCCGGCGGCGGGCACCGGTGCTTTCAGTCCGCGCGGCGGTAGTGCATGGCCATCGCACCGTTGCGGAGCGGATCCGCCGAGAGCAGCTCGAGCCGGCGCGTGCCGGGCAGCCCGCCCTGGTACAGCGTCGGGCCGTGGCCGGCGATCCGGGGATGGACGAGCAGCCGGTACTCGTCGATCAGGTCCAGCCGGTCGAGTTCGGTCGCGAGCGCGCCGCTGCCGAGAAGGACCCCGGCCGGGGTCGCGTCCTTGAGCTTCTGCACGCCCTCGCGCAGATCGCCGGTGAGGTGGTGGCTGTTGGACCACGGGAAGTCCGTGCGCGTCGACGACACCACGTACTTGGGTTTGGCGTCCAGCTTGACCGCCCACTCGCGCAGGGCCGGCGGTGCCTCCTCGTCGCCGCGGGCGACGGCCGGCCAGTAGCTCTCCATCATCTCGTAGGTGACGCGACCCCACAGCATCGCCCCGCCCGCGTCCAGGAGACGGGTGAAGAACGCGTGCGTCTCGTCGTCGGCGATCCCCTCCTGGTGGTCGACGCAACCGTCCAGGGTGACGTTGAGGCTGAAGGTGAGCAATCCCACGGCCGCGAGTCTAGCGCCCGCCGGGACGGGATCGCCGGCATCACCGTCTTCCGCGATCCGGCGTCGGCCGAGCGCCTCACCCCGCACTCCGCCCTGGTAGAAAGGCCGGATGGGGATGGACATCTATGACCGGTACGAGCGGGACGCGGACCGGTACCTGGCCACCTACGGCCTGCGCGTCGACGCCGGCCTGCTCCCGGCGGTCCGCGAGACCCTCGTCCGGGAGACCCGGCACGAGGCGGACACCTACGCCGGAACGGGCACCATCCCCGGCAACACCCAGCTGATGCGGATCTGCGCCGCGCAACTCTGGCACGCCGGCGCCGTCGAGGACGCCCTGCTGGTCCATCGGGCCCGCCGGACCAGCATGGACGCCTCCGGCACCGTGGACGGGCAACTGATGCTCGGCGCGGGCGTGGCCGAGACGACGGCGTACTGCACGGCGCTGGGCACCGCGGAGGCCCGCGAGATCCTCGAGGACATCGCCTGGCTGGCCGACTCCTACGATCCGGAGAGCTACGCGGCCGAACTGGACGCCTGGTACCGGGCGGACTGACCCGCCGGGCCGCCGGTCCGCAGGCATGCGCTGCGTTCGGGACCGGAGACCCGGCGGTGCCGGCGGGCGCTCAGCTGGTGATCGTGATCGGTACGGCGAGGGCCTGCCCACCGGTGGTCGCGATGATGCTGACCGTGGTGGTGGTGCCGGGGTTCGGCGTGGTCGGGCGCATGTCGAACGCCCCGGCCGCGTCGACGGTGGCGGTGGCGACCACCTGGCCCCGCAGGTCGGCGCCGAGCACGGCCGTGACCCGCTGCCCGGCCGCCAGGCTGCTCGTACCGGTGATCCGCCATTCGCCCCGGGTCCGGTAGCGCACCGTGAGGCCGGACAGCGCCTCGGCCTGCGCGTTCACCACGACCCGGTCGGTGCTGCTCCCGCTCGGGCCGCTGGCGGTCACCTCGAAGGCCGGCGGCGCGCTGTTCACCGTGTAGGCCGGGTTGGGGCCCGGCGCGGCCGGCAGGGCGATCTCCGGCATGGTGAAGGTCGGCCGTGCCGTGCCGGCTCCGGTCAGGGTGACCGCCGGCCCGGAGACCTGCCGCCAGGTCAGTGACGTGGCGCCCTGGCTGGCGGAGGCGTCCAGGGTGACGGTGCGGCCGCGGACCGCGGTCTGGTCCGGGCCGGCGTTGGCCACGGCCGGCACGACGGCGCCGACGACCGCGGTCACCGTCATCGGGTCGGAGACGCCGCCGGGACCGGTGACCACCAGCTGGAACGTGTAGGTGCCGACGGCGGCGGCCGCGAACGTGGCCCGGGCGGTGGTCGCGCCGGAAAGGGTCACCGCGGGTCCCCCGGTCTGCCGCCAGGCGTACGAGTCGATCGCGCCCAGCGACGCGCTCCCGTCCAGCGTGACGGTCTGGCCCACGAAGCCGTTCACCGGGGTCTGCGCGGACGCGACCGGGCGGTCGGGCTGCATGGCGGCGCCGGTGCCGACCACCGGGACCGTGGTGGTTCCGCCCTTCGAGGAGGTCACGGTGACGGTGGCCGGCGGCGCGAGGACGTCGGCGAAGGCGGTGGACGACAGCGCCCCGAAACCGGTCACGGTGAGGGCTCCGGGGGTGCTGTCCCGGTCGCTGGACTCGGCGGTCACGGTCAGCGTGTGCAGTCCGGCGTCGTATCCGGCCCGGGACACCGTGACCACGTCGGCGAGCGGGCGGGTCTTGCGGGTGGGCGGGTTGTCGCTGACGTTGACCACCTCCACGGCGGTACCGGCCGGCACCGAACCGGTCACCGGCAGCCGCCCGTAGTAGCGGCCGTCCTGGCCGCGCAGCCGGGTGGTGCGGAAGCCCAGCCCGGTGCTGCCGGTGACCTCGACGGCCTGGCCGGCCTCGGCGGTGGCGTACACCTCCACGAAGCCCTTACCGTCCGCTCCGACCGTGTAGGTCGCCTGGTCGATGGTGACCCCGGCGTTGGTCGCGTACCGGCCCTGCACGCTGAACAGGTCGGTCCGGCCGACCTCGGCCAGCACGGCGCCGGCCGCGTCGATGCGCTCGATCTTGACGAAGTTCGTGCCGTACGGGCTGCCGACGACCCGGTGATCCACCGCGGGGTCGCCGGTGTACCCGGCCGGTGCGGCCGGGGCGACCGCCGGATCCCACCGGAGGAACGGGCCGATCCGGCTGTTCAGGGCGCCGCCGAACGCGCCGGGCGTGGTGCCGATGTCCTCGGTGGAGTTGACCGCGCCGTCGGCGGAGACGATCTCGTCGATGCCGTACGGGTGGGTGATCCGGTACTTCTCGCCGGTCGGCGCCGGGAACCGGACCCGGACCCGGCCGAAGACCATCTGGTCCCCCTCGACGACCTCCTCCTGGGCCCAGGCTCCCTCCAGGTCCAGCCCGACGGTGGCGCGGGCCCCGCCGGTCAGGGTGAGTTCGGCGCCGGCGAGCTGGTAGAAGAACTCGCCCGGGAAGTTGTCCGGGTAGGAGACGGGTGCGCCGGGGTTCGGCACCTCGTCGGGCAGCGCCGAGCACAGCGGGTCGTCGAGCGTGGTGCAGGCCTCCAGCCGTACCCCGTTGCTGTCGGCGTACCAGGCCGGGAAGCCGTGTTCGGCCAGCGGTCCGGCCTTGGTCAGGCTGCCCTGCCGCGGCGTCGCGGGCGGGATCGCCACCGCCGAGGCGACGGCGGCCGCGGCCACGACGGTGACCGCCGCGGCGCCGGCCGCCACCAGGATCCTGGGTGCCGTTCTTCTCATTCGGGTCTCTCCGTGTCTCGTGCGCCGCGGTTCGGGCCGCGGCAGGGCGCCACGGCACCACGTGGTGCGGGGCCGTGAGCGGTGGGTTTCGTGGTCGTGTCCGAGGGACACCTCGACCGGGGGTCCGCTGTGGACGCGGACGTGGCACGGCCGGCGGTACGCGGCGACCGGGCCGGGCACCAGTCTGGACGGACGCGGCGGAACGGCGCGACGTCGCATGGGTGGATGCCCGGTCGTCCGATCGTTCATTTCGACATCGGTCGATCCGGGCCGCTAGCAGGGACGACGCCACGCGGCAACAGCTGCGGCCGGTTGTGGCAGAACACTGCCAGCTTTCCGGGTTGGCCGTTAGGACGACTACCGCGACGTAGGCGTCTATCTATCTTTGAAGCGCGCGAACCTCGGCGCCACGCTCGCTCGCTCCCGCTCTGGAGACCTCCTTGTCTGTCCGGTACCGCCTGATGCCGTTCGCCCGAACCGCGTCGGCCACCCTGCTCCTCAGCATCCTGCTCGCGTACCCGGCCGTCGGCCTGCTGCACCTGTGGCACCATGCCCCGGCGTCGCACGCCCACGCCACGACCGGCGGCGACGTCCGGCCCACCGGCCCCGGTGGCGGCCATGACCACGGCGCCGGGTCGGCTCCGCGCGACGCCGCCGGGCACGTCGACCACACCGCGATGGCCATCGTGTCGGGCCAGATGGACGGGCCCTCGGCGCCGACCAACGGGGCGCCGGCGCAGCACCGGACGGCGGGGACCCACGACGGTCCCGGGTCCGGCGCCGCCCCCTGGTGGCGGGACGCCGCTCTGGCCGTACCCGTCATCTTCGTGGCCCTGCTGCTCACCGCCGCGCTCGCCGGGGCCCTCACCCGGGCCCGCGGCCGGCGCTGGCGGCTGACCGAGGAGCCGGACGTCCCGGAGACCCGGGTCCGGCCCGCCTTCGGGGGTCCGTGGTGGACGGCGGCCGGCCGGGCCGTCGCGGCCGGGCTGGCGCTCGCCGTCGCGGCACCCGGTCACGGCGTGCTCTTCGGGGAACCGGCCGGCAGCGTCGAGGCGTACGTCCTGCGCGTCCTGCTGCTCTGCCTGCCGGTGACCGGCGCGGTCGCGCTGGCCGCACCGTTCCTCGCCCGGGCGGCCCGGGCGGTGCGGGCCGAGTGGCAGGTGGACGGACCCCGCCGTCCGCGGCGGGCGGTGTTCGCCGGCGCGCTCGGGTGTGTCCTGGCGGCGATGCCGGTGGTCGTCGTCGCCGGGCCGGCCCAGGCCGGCTCGGCCGCGGGCGTGTGCCCCGCCGGTGCGCGGTCCGTCACCTACGACATCGCCGCGTTCTCCCTGGTGATCCCGCTGAACGGGTGGGGTGACAAGCTGCCCGACGGTGCCGTGTACGCGCTCCGGGGCGCCGACGCCCGGGTCGGCAAGGCGCAGATCACGGCCAACCCGGCGCTGAGCGAGCCGCTGGTGGTCCGCGCGAACGTCGGGGACTGCGTGCGGGTCAATCTGCGCAACGACCTCGGTCACCGGGTCGGGCTGCACCCGGACGGGCTGGTGCAGTTCGACCCGGAGACGTCCGACGGTGCCCGGGTGGGCCGGAACCCGGACAGCACCGTGCCGCCCGGGGGAACCACCACCTACACCTGGTACGCCGACAAGCAGGGTGAGGCGCCGATCAGCGACATCGCCAACATCGACGCCGCCGACGACGAGCACACCTCGGTGCAGGACGGCCTCTACGGCGCGGTCGTGGTCCATCCGCAGGGTTCGGTGTGGACGAATCCCACCACCGGCGCGAACCTGCTCGACCCGGCCACCGGCCAGGTGGTGGAGTCGCGGGCCTTCGCGGACGTCGCCACGCCGGCCGGCGCGCTGCGCTCGTACGCGATGGTCCTGATGGATGAGAACGAGGACGTCAAGGACCGCAACGGCCGCCAGCCGACCTTCCCGACCACCGGGCTGCCGGACTCCACGTTCGGTATCAACTACCGCTCCGAGCCGCTGCGCAACCGCCTGCGCGCCATCCAGGAGCACCGCGGCACGAAGACGCCGGAGAACCCGTCCGGCACGGCTCGGACCGTCACCCTGCCGAACGGCCGGGTGATCACCCCGGCGGACCACTTCTGCGACGGGTACGTCCCGGAGCTGGGCAAGGTGGTCGCCGACCCGGGCGCCCGGTGCATGGGCGAGGAGTCGCACCTGCAGTCCTGGGTCTTCGGCGACGAGGGCAAACTGGTCCGCAAGCTGGCCAACGGCACCGTCGTGGTGGACTCGGACAACCTCATCCCGAAGGCGTACGTCGGTGACCCGGTGCAGTTCCACGTCGTGCACCCGGGCGCCAAGGAGACCCATCCGTGGCACCAGCACACCCAGCGCTGGTTCAAGGACCCGAACAACCCCGACTCGCCGCGCAACGACGTGCAGTCGATCGGCCCCGGCGAGGGGTACCGGATGGAGCTCGAGGGCGGCGCGGGCGGCGTGCAGCGCACCGCGGGCGACTCGGTCCTGCACTGCCACCTGTACCCGCACTTCGCCCAGGGCATGTGGGGACATCTGCGGATCTTCGACCGGCTCCGCAACGGCAGCCAGAGCTACGCCGACGGCACGCCGATCGAGGCGCTGCGCGAGCTGCCCGGCCGGGCCGGCCAGACCCCCGCGCCGACCGCCACGCAGCCCGGGTTCCCGCTGTTCGTGAAGGGCGACTTCGGCCAGCGTGCGTACCGGGCCCCGCTCGCCGTGGTCAAGGACGACTTCGCGGCCCTGCGCCGGCCCGGCGACGCACCGCGCGGGCCGACGGCGCTGGAGGCGGCCGGGCTGCCGGCACTGGACGCCGCCAAGCCGGGCAACGGGTACATCGACCCCTGTCCCAGCGGCGCCGCCACCCGGACGTACCGGCCACACGTCGTCGACGTGCCGATCGTCTACAACAGCGCCGGCTGGAAGGACAGACAGGGGCGGGTGTACGTCGAGGAGTCACAGGCCGCCGCGGTGCGGGCCGGCACCCGGCAACCCGAGCCGTTCACCATCCGGGCCCGGCTCGGCGAGTGCATCCAGGTCTACACCACCAACGACCTGCACCTGGACGAGGATCCCGCGGTGCCGCTGGACCACGTCAACCGGCTCGACGGCGACTTCATGCACACCGAGGAGACCAGCGAGGTCTCCACCCACGTCCACCTGGTGAAGTTCGACGAGCTCGGGTCGGACGGCACGAGCGTGGGCTGGAACTACAGCTCCAGCGCCATGCCCGGGCAGACCTACGGCTACCGCTGGTTCGTCGACCAGCCCCTGCGCACGGTGTTCTTCCACGACCACCAGTACGCCAACCTGCACCAGCAGAAGGGGCTGTTCGCCGCGCTGCACGTGGAACCCGCGGACGCCACCTGGCACGACCCGAAGACCGGCACGGCCACCGACGGCACCGGTACGGTCGCCGACATCCGCTCGGCCAGCGGCCCGGACTTCCGCGAGATCACCGTGTTCCACCAGGACCGCATCCCGATGTGGAAGAACAACGGCACCGGCGACCCGGTCAACCCGCCGCCCGCGGTCGACGACTACGGCGCGGACCAGGGCGGCTACGCCCTGAACTACCGCAACGAACCGTTCCAGATCCGCACCACGCCGAACGCCTCCGGGCCCAAGGGCGATCCCGCGTACGTGTACTCGTCGGCGGTGCACGGTGATCCGGCCACCCCGGTGTTCCGCGCCTATCCGGACGATCCGGTGGTCATCCGCAACGTCGACGGCGCCCACGAGGAGGTGCACACGTTCAACATCCACGGGCACCGGTGGCTGAACGAGCCGGACAATCCCGCCTCCACGGTGGTGGACACGCAGAGCCTGGCGCTGGCCGAGTACTACAACTACGAGGTGACCGGTTCCACGGTGAAGCGGAAACCACGCAACACCCCGGGCACGCTGAAACATGCGAAGAACGAGTCCGCCAACGGGGCGCCGAGCATCCTGAACGGCGGTGCCGGCCCGGCCGGCGACTACCTGTACGGTTCCACCCCGCTGGACGACCAGTGGCTCGGCATGTGGGGCATCTTCCGGGTGCCCGGCGGGAAGCTGGCCGACCTGCAGCAACTGCCCGATCAGAAGAACCCGGGCGGCGGTACGCAATGGCCGGCGATCAAGCCCGGTGAGGCCCTCACCGCTCCGCCGAGGCTGGTCAAGACGTGCCCGGCCCAGTCCGCGGACCGCACGTACGACATCGCCGCGATCCAGAAGGACATCGTCTACCACGCGGCCACCGGTGACCACGATCCGGCCGGTGCCCTGTACGTGCTGGCCGAGCACGAGGCGGCGGTGCGGGCCGGCACCCGGCCCACCGAACCGCTGTACCTGCGCGCCAACGCCGGCGACTGCCTCAAGGTGACGCTGACCAACAAGCTGCCCGCGGCCGGGTTGCCGGCGCACACCGGTGACGTACCGCTGCCGGCCGACGCGCCGTTCCCCCGGGGCAACCGGGTCTCGCTGCACCCGGCGCTCGTGGAGTACCTCACCACCAGCGCGGACGGGGCCACGGTCGGCTACAACTACGACCAGACCGTGGCACCCGGCGGCAGCATCACCGCCTACTGGTACGTACCGGAGGACCTGGCCGGCAGCACCGCGACCCTGGTCGACTTCGGTGACCGCCGCGGGCACCGCCACCACGGTCTCTTCGCCGGCCTGCTGATCGAGCCGAAGGGGTCCACCTGGTCCGATCCGGCGACCGGGGCGCCGATCGTCACCGGCCCCGCCGCGGTGATCCGGTGGACCGACGCCAACGGCCGGGCGCAGGTGTTCCGCGAGCACGCCCTGCAGTGGCAGGACGGACTCAACCTGCGCACCGCCACCGGCGCCGCGATCCCCCCGGCCGGCGATGTCGACGACCCGTACGAGCTGGGCAACCGTGGGGTGAACTACCGCACCGAGCGGTTCGCCCCGCGGCTGGCCCGGGACCCGGTGCAGGCCAACGTGCTCAGTTCCACCGTGCACGGTGACCCGGCGACGCCGGTGCTGCGGGCCTACACCGGTGACCCGGTGAAGGTCCGGCTGCTGATCAGCAGTGACCGGGGACGCGCGCACACCTTCGTGCTGAGCGGGCACGGGTGGAACTACCAGGCCGCCGACCCGGCGTCCACGGTGGTCAGCGCGCGTGGGGTGATGCTCGCCAGCCAGGCGTCGTCGCACGACCTCGTCGGCGGTGCCGGTGGGCCGCGGGGCACCAGCGGTGACTTCCTCTACCGCGACGGCAATCAGGTGAACCAGACCAATGCCGGGTTGTGGGGTCTGCTGCGGGTGCACAGCACACCGCAGACCGACCTGCTGCCGCTGCGGTGAACCGCCGGCGGGCGCCGGGACCGGTGCACCGGTTCCGGCGCCCGGGCGCGGATTCGGTCGCCGCGGTGGGCGTGCATCGGCATCGACGGGGTACGACGCTCCCGGGGCGTCCGGGGCTCGGCCCGGTGCAGGTCGCGGATAAGGGCGGTATGACCACTTCGAATCGCGCCGGGACGGACGAGGTCGTGGTGCTGGTCTCCGCCGTGCCCGACCGGCCGCGGCTGGGTGCCGCGCTCCGGGAGGCCGGCTATCGCGTCGCCCGGCCGGCGGCCTGGGCGGGCACCGCCCGCCCGCCGGTCCTGGTGACCGGCGACACCGTGGACGCGGACCGGCTCCGCTCCGAGGTGCTGGCCGCGGCCCCCGGTACCACCTGTGTGGTGCTGGTCCGGGATCCGGCGCCGGCCCGGTACTGGCAACTGCTGACGTCGGGCCAGACCGCGCTGCCGGCCGACTGCACGGATGCGGACGTGGTGTCCGCGGTCGGGGCGGCCGCCCGCGCACTGGTGTGCCTGCCGGCCGCCGTCGCGCGGGCCGGTTCCGGGCCGGACCACGAGCGGCCGGCGCTGAGTGGCGGGGAGACGTCCTGGCTGCGGGCACTGGCGGCGGGCGGGACGGTGGCCGGCCTGGCCCGCGCGGCCGGCTATTCCCAGCGCGAGATGTACCGCCGCCTGCGCGGCCTGTACGGCCGGATGGGCGCCGACAACCGCACCGAGGCGCTGCTCCGCGCGGACCGCTGGGGACTGCTCGGCCCGGCGGCCGAGCCGCGCGACCGTCGCGCGGACCCGCCCGGCGCCGCACGGCCGGGCACGGACATCGAGCCCGCTCGTGCGGGTTCAGTCGCCGGCCGGGGCCGGCGCGGCGGCGCGGCGCCCCCGGACGTGGCGTACGGCTTCGATGACGCCGGTCACCACGAACGCGAGCCCGACGCCGACCGCGATGCCGAGCAGCGTGTTCTCCCGGAACATGACGCCGCCGAGGTAGCCGGTCAGCGCGGTGTAGGCGCTCCAGCTCGAGGTGGCCAGCGCGGTGAACAGCAGGTAGTGCCGCAGCGGGTAGCCGACGAGGCCGGTGGACAGCGTGGCCAGGTAGCGGCCGACCGGGATGAACCGCGTGGTGACCAGGATGAAGCCGCCACGGCGGTCGAGTTCACGGGCGAACCAGTCGTGTGCCGCTCGTCGCCGGGAGCCGGGTGGCAGTCGCTTGAGGATCCGCGCACCCAACAGCCGTCCGGCGAGGTACGGGACGAGGTCGCCGAGGAACGCGCCGAGCGTCGTGGCCGCGATGACGAGCACGATGTTGGTGTGGTCGGTGGCGGCGTAGACCCCGGCGACGATCACGACGGGTTCGCTGGGGATCAGCGGGAGGAAGGAATCGAGCAGGGAGACCGCGATGAGCACCCCGTACAGCCACGGTGAGGTGATGAGCGACTCGGCCAGCCGCAGCCAGTCGATCACCGGCCGCCGCCGACGGTGCGCAGGTGCGGAGTGATGGTCACAGCGAGGGTCCTTAGTGGTCGGGCGTCAGAGGTCGACGGCGAGGCGGGACGACCGCGCGCGGGAGACGCAGCTGTACATGCGCCCGGGCGGGGCGCCGATGTCGTCGCGGTGCTCCGGCTCGCCGTCGACGACGGCGATCTCGCAGCTGCCGCAGACCCCTTCCCGGCATCCGGACGGGATCTGGTGACCGGCGTGCTGCAGTGCGTTCAGCAGGGACTCCTCGGCACCGACGTCGACGTCCTGTCCGGAGCGGACGCAGCGCACCTGGAAGGGCCGGTTGGCGGCGAACGTCCGGGCCGCCGGCCGGAACCGTTCGAGGTGCAGCCGCGGCGAGGGGAACGCCGCCGCCGCCGCGTCGAGCATCGGTGCGGGGCCACAGCAGTAGACCAGCGCCCGCGGGCCGAGGGCGGCCGCCAGCGCGCCCAGGTCGGGCCGGCCGCGTTCCCCGGTGGGGTGGACGGTCACCCGGTCGCCGTAGCGGGCCCGCAGGTCGTCGGCGAACGGCATGGTGGTGGCCGACCGGCCGGCGTACACCAGCGTCGCGGTGCTGCCCGCCGCGGTGGCCGCGGCCAGCATCGGCAGAATCGGGGTGATGCCGATCCCACCGGCCAGGAACAGATACTCCGGCGCGGGCCGCAACGGGAAGTGGTTGCGGGGCAACGACACGTCGAGCGGGCGGCCGGTGCGCAGGAAGCGGTGGACGTACTCCGAGCCACCGCGGCTGAGCCGGTCGTGCCGGACGGCCACGCGGTACCCATCACGGTCGGCCGGGTCCCCGCACAGTGAGTACTGCCGGGTCAGCCAGTTGGGCAGGGCGAGGTCGATGTGGGCGCCGGGTTCCCAGGGCGCCAGCGGGCCGGCGGCACCGCGCAGGACGAGCGACACGACGCCGTCGGCGACCGGCTCGATCCGTTCCAGAACTGTTCGCTGCATCTCCGGATCGCCTCAGTACAGCTGCCGGTAGTCGGCTTCGAGGATCTTCTCCGCGTCCGCCGGGTCCATGTCGAGTTCCATCTGGTCGACCGCGATCTGGCCGATGGACGGCACCTCCCCCGCCAGCGCCTGGCTCGCCGGGTCCCACAGCCGGGAGCGGATCAGCGCCCGTCCACAGTGGAAGTACGCCTCGGCCACCTCCATCACGATGGCGAGCTGCGCGTCCCGGCCCTCGATCTGCATCCGGGCCAGCACGTCCGGTTCGTCGGTGGGATAGCCGCGGCCGTTGACCCGCAACACCTCGCGCACGCCGGGGACGACGAACATCAGCCCGATCCCGTCGTTCTCGGCGAGATTGCGGAACGAGTCGGCGATGTTGTTGCCCGGGCGGTCCGGAATCGCGACGGTACGCTCGTCGAGCACCTTGACGAATCCCGGATAGTCGCCGCGCGGTGTGCAGTCGGGCCGGCCGTGCGCGTCCGAGGTGGCCATCGCCAGGAACGGGGCATGCGCGATGAACCGGCGCGAGTGGTGGTCGAGGTGGTCGCGCTTCTTCGCCCTGACCATCGCGTCGGGCTCGCCGATCCGGGCGCGCACCTCGTCGAGGGACACCCGGCGGGGCCGGGTCCGGCGGATACTTGTGCTGCTCATGGCACAATTATGAGTAATCACTCAATTGTCCCGCTACTCGCTTTCACCTCGATTCCCTGGGGGCGCCATGCCGTCGGAGCCGCGCAGACTTCAGCCACGTAAACAGCCCCGCCAGGTGCGGGCCGAACTGACCCGGCAGCGCGTCCTGACCGCGGCTGCTCACATTTTCGCCGAGTACGGCTATGCCGCCGGCACCACGAACCGGATCGCCGAGCGGGCCCGGATCTCGATCGGCTCGCTGTACCAGTACTACCCGAACAAGGACGCGATCCTGGCCGAGCTGATGACCCGCCACCTCCACAGTGTCCGGGTCACCGGTACCTACCGTGACCAGTCAGACCTGCCCGACTCGCTCGAGGACATCATCCGGATGTTCGTCCGCACGAAGATCGAGAACCACCTGGACGACCCGGAACTGCTGCGGATCATGTACGAGCAGGCGCCCCGTACCGGCGAGCTGCTCGACCGGGTCACCCGGCAGGAGCAGGAGATGGTCGACGACCTGCGGGACCTGATCGACCGGCACCCCGAGGTCCGGGTCGAGGACCGGGACACCGCCGCCCGCCTCGCCACGGCGGCCCTCGGGCCGATCGTGCACCACCTCGTGGCGGCACCGAACTCCGTCGACGTGACCCGGCTGGAGGACGAGCTGACCGCGATGATCACCGGCTATCTGCGCGGTTCCGGTCAGGGCGGCGGGAGGACCACGCCACGCTCGGCGTAGAAGCGGCCGAAGTCGTCCGGGCCGACCACCGCGAAGCGTTGCGACCGGTCCGGCAGTCCGGACGGGTTGTGCAGCACGAGGTCGCCGGCCGGCGTCACGTCCATAACGAGCACCAGGTGGCCGCCGCGGGCGGGCGGCTCCGGGGCGAGCGAACGGATGCTGGGGTGGACGGACGCCATGACCAGGGCGCCGGTCCGGACCCGGCGGGTCAGGTCGGCGAGGGGCAGCGGGGCGGCGACCTCGGCGGGCAGGGCCCATCGCCGCCGCACGTAGCGGACGAACGGCTCGTACAGCAGGCCGTCGACCCGCTGCGCGTCGCGCTGGACGTACGCACCGGCCGCCACGCACTCCCGGACCAGCACCAGCGACGGCGGCGGCGACGTACCCCGGTGGCTCAGCACCATGCGCAGGCAGGCCACCCCGCACGCCCGCCAGGACCAGAAGTCGTACTCCTCCGCCGATTCGGCGCCGGAGGCCGGCCATCGTGGGTCGGCCGCGGCCGACACGGTGCCGGCCAGCAGCGCGGGAACGAGGTCGGCGGACTCCCACTGCGAGAAGTACGGCACCTGCGGGAGCGAGCGGTGCGGGGCGACCGGCGTCTCAGGGCTCATGCGTGAAGTCATCCCATGCTCGTGGCGACACGTTCCCGCCCGAGGCTACGCACACCGCGCGGCGTCGCGGATCAGGCTCGCGCAGCGCCGCCGCCAGGGCCGCCGCACCGGCCCCCTCCACCCGGATGCCGGCCTCGTCGTGCAGGATCCGCATCGCCCGCCGCAGTTCGGCGTCGGTCACCGTCTGCACCGGCAGGCCGTAGTCCGCGCAGACCTCGAAGGTCACCCGGCCCACGGCACGGACCATCAGTCCCTCCGCGAAACCCGACGCGCGGCGGAGCGTCAGCCGCCGCCCGGCGCGCAGCGACCGTTGCATCGCCGGTGCGTCCGCGTGTTCCACGCCCACCACCCGCACCGGCCGCGCGCCCCACTCCCGGATCGCGGCACTCACCAGGCCACCGCCGCCGACCGGTACGTACAGGGTGTCGGGCCGGCCCCCGGCGGTCTCGATCTCGCGGAACAGGGTCCGGTGGCCGGCGATGATCTCCTCGTCGTCGAAGCTGTGCACGAACGTCGCGCCGACCGCGGCGGCGTACCCCCGGGCCTCGGCCTCGCAGGCGTCGTAGTCGCCCTGCCGCAGCAGGATGGTGGCTCCGCAGTTCCGGGCGTTGGCGATCTTCTTCGCCGGCGTGGTGTCCGGAAGGAAGACGACCAGCGGCCACCGCATGGCCGCCGCCGCGTGCGCGAGACCGGCGGCGTGGTTGCCGGTCGAGGCGGTGACCAGTTGCCGGCCGGCCGCGCACCGGCTCAGCTTGTGGAAGCTGCCCCGGTACTTGAACGCCCCGGAGATCTGCTTCGTCTCGTCCTTGATCAGGAGCCGGCCCCAGCCGTGCCGCGGCAGATCCACCAGCGGGGTCACGATCGGTTCCGTCAGCCGGTCCGCGCGCCGGCCGGCGACGGACCGCGTACCCACGGGTCCGCCTGCCCGATTCCTCGAAGCCGCCACCGTCGTCCCCCTCAGGCCGGGACGCCCGAGGGCGCGGGATCGCGGTGGATGTCGTAGCGCAGCTCCTTGATCCGCCGGCGGCGGACCCGGTCCGCCGCGGCCGAGATCGCCACCACGTCGGCGACCGTCAGGCCCACCTCGCGGAGCATCCGGGGGAACAGGCTGTGCCGCATCAGGCCGGGCAGCGTGTTGACCTCGAGGAAGAACACGTCGGTGCCGCGGACGAGGTAGTCGAACCGGGCGAAGAGGAAGATGTCGAGGGCGTCGAACAGCCGCTCGGAGATCGTCTGCAGGCGCTTCGCGGTCGGGCCGTCCGGCACCACGTCGACGGCGGCGCCGCCGTGCCGGTGTTTCGCCTGATGCCCGAAGAAGGCGTCCGGCGCGTCGATGCGCAGCACCGGGAGCCTGGTCGCGTGCGCCGGCGTGCGGAGTACGCCGCAGGTCATCTCGACTCCTTGGACGTATTCCTGGACGAGCACCTGGTCGTCGTACGGGAAGATCTGCGCGCAGCGGTACCGCAAGGTCGCCTCGTCGTAGTCGGTGAGCAGCCTGGTGTGCAGCGAGGCGCCCATCCGGTTGGGCTTCACCACCAGCGGTGCGCCGTCCATCGCGGTCAGGATCTCCGCGACGCGGGCCGGGTCGCCCGGCCGCACGAGCCAGGATCTCGGCGTACGGATCTGCGGTTCCAGGCCGCGGGCCACGACGGCCTGGAGCAGCTTGTTCATACCGAGCGCCGACGGCAGCACCGGCCCGAAGCTGCCTCCGACGCCGAGAATCTCGGCCAGGCCCTGCCAGCAGCCGTCCTCCCCCTCCGTGCCGTGGAGCAGCGAGAACACGTGACCCGGTGCTCGCCGGAGGAATTCGAGCGCGGCATTCAGGGTGAGCGGAATCCCCTCCCGGAGGGTCGCCTCGCCGGTGGGCCACGGAGGCCCGGTGAACAGCCGGAATGACAGGTCCCGGTCGACGTACAACACACCGGTGAGCGCGACCTCGGCGGATCGCGTCAGTTCGTCCAGCACATTTTCGTAGCCGCATACGGAGGCGTCGTGTTCCGTGCTGCGCCCGCCGACGAGAAGGATGACATCGGTCTTCATCTGGTGGCCCCTTAACGAGAGATCCGCTGACGCGGGGAATGCCGGGCGGGGCCCACGGCGACTCCGTGGTCGCGTCCACCGCCTCGCATCCATCACCCTCGCCGGTCCGGCCACCTGGGGATACCGGCCGGGAAAAGGCCGTACAACGTCGTACGCGCCGGCCCGGTCCGCTCAGCGCGGGCAGGGCGGGCGGTGCGGCAGGTCCGGGACGTACTTCGCCCACTCGGCGGCGCTGACCGGGTCACCGGCCACGGCGCAGACATACGCCGCGACGGCGTCCGGATCGGTGTTCCACAACTGCGCCGTGCCGTCCGCGCCGCTCGTCGCCAGAACGTTCCGGTCCGTGCCGAACGCCGCGGAATACGCGGCGCCGGAATGCGCTGCGATCTTCGCGATCAGTGCCGGGCGGCGCTTTTCCGCCACGTTCCACAGCCACACCGTGCCGTCACCGGCGGCGGCCGCCAGCGTGCGCCCGTCGGCGCTGTAGGCCAGGCCGTAGACGTAGTTGCTGGGGCCGCCCAACGGCCGTCCGAGCGACACCGGGGCGGCGGGGTCGGCGACGTCCCAGAACCGGACCGTGTTGTCCGCTCCGCCGACCGCCAGCGTCCGGCCGTCCGGGCTGAAGGTCACCGCGAAGGCGTAGTTCGTGGGGCCGGACAACGGCTTGCCCAGCGGGACCGGCCGCGCCGGATCGCGGATGTCCCACAGCCTGATGGTCTTGTCCGCGCTGCCGGCGGCGAGCAGGCGCCCGTCCGGGCTGAAGGCCGGTGAGTAGACGTAGTTGGTGAAGCCGGTGAGCGGCCGGCCGAGCCGGACCGGCTGGTGGCGCCGGGTGAGGTTCCACAGGGAGACGGTCCGGTCGTCGCTGGCCACGGCGAGAACGGTCCCGCCGGGGCTGAACGACAGACCCTGGATGCCCGCCGTGTGGCCGGTCAGTCGTACCGGTATCGGGACCGGCGACGCCGGGTCGGCGACGTCCCAGAGCTGGACGCTGCCGTCCACCGCACCGACGGCCAGCGTCCGCGCGTCCGGGCTGAGCGCGCCGGCTCCGGACGCCCGGTCGGTCCTGCTCGCGTCCGTCAACCGGGCACCGAGCGGGGTCGGGTTGCGGGGGTCCGCGACGTTCCAGAGTCGGGCGGTGTCGTCGTCGCCGGCGGTGGCCAGGATGCGGTCGCCGGCGCCGAACACGGCACCGAAGACCTCTCCGGTGTGGCCGGTCATCGTGGGCCCGGGGAGCGTCCAGATCCGGACGGTGCCGTCGGCGGCGCTGGAGGCCACGGACCGGTCGTTCAGGAAGACCGCACCGGTGACCGGGGCCGGGTGGGGCAGCTGGGCGCTGACCCGCCGGGCGGCCGCGTCCCAGATCCACAGCTTGCCGTCCGAACTGGCCGCCGCCAGGCTGCGCCCGTCCGGGCTGTAGGTCACCGAGTTGATCCAGCTCTGCGGGCCGTCGAGCGGCCCGGCGACCGGCTTCGGCGTTGCCGGGCTCCGCACGTCCCACAGCCGGACGGTGCCGTCCGCGCTGCCGGCGACGAGGGTGTGCCCGTCCGGCCGGAACGCCACCGAGAACACCGCCTTGCGCGGCCCGGTGAGCGGCCGTCCGAGGGCGACCGGTGCGGCCGGATTCGTGACGTCCCACAGCCGGACCGACCGGTCCCGGCTGCCCGCGGCCAGCAGGCGCCCGTCCGGGCTGAACGCCACCGAGTGCACGGAGTCGCCCGCGCCGGTGATCGGGCCGCCCAGTGCGACCGGGCCCGAACCGGACAGCGTCCAGAGACGGACCGCCCGGTCCGCGCCGCCGGAGGCCAGCAGCCGGCCGTCCGGGCTGAACGCGAGCGCGTACACGGTGCCACCGGTGCCGGCCGGACGCGCGCCGGGCGGAGCGGCGCGGGCGGGCCGCCCGGCGTCCCAGAGGCGGATCGTGCGGTCCCCGCTCCCGCTGGCGAGCGTGCGGCCGTCCGGGCTGAACGCCACGGCGTAGACGGTGTCGGTGTGCCCGGCGCGCGGCCGGTCGAGCGCGGCCGGCCGGCCCGGGGTGGTCAGGTCCCACAGCCGGACGGCGAAGTCCGCACCGCCCGCGGCGAGCAACCGCCGGTCCGGGCTGACGGCGACCGACTGCACGACGCCGGGAGGGCCCACCAGCCGGCTCGCGGACGGGGTGCGGTACGACTCGAGAAGGCCGGCGGTGGCCTCCGGGGTCCGCGCCACCCGGTACGCGGCGAGCGACAACTGCATGGCCAGCGACACGTCGGTGCCGCGCAGCTGGTTCGCCGTGATCGCCATCTGGCGCGAGACGGCCATGTCGCGTTGGGTGTCGGCCGCGGCCCGCTGCCGGAACGCGTAGCCGGCCGAGGAGACGGCCACCAGGAACAGCACGGTCAGCGCGGCGACCAGTTTGTACAGTCGCCGCGTCCGGCGCCGTTCGGCGCGCCGTTCGGCCGACTGCTGGTCGGCACTCGCCTCGAGGAACTCCCGTTCCAAGGGGTTGAGGTCGTCCAGGCGACCGGGTTCGGCGGTCCATTCCACGGCCGCGGTGAGACGGGTCCCCCGGTACAACGCGTGCGGGTCACGGCCGGCGTCCCGCCACGCCTCGGCGGCCGCGGTCAGCTGCCGGTGCGCGCGCAGGCCGGCCCGGTCGTCGTCGATCCATTCGCGCAGCCGCGGCCAGGCCAGCAGCAGAGCCTCATGGGTGACCTCCAGCCGGTCCGCGTTCGCCGTGATCAGCCGCTGCCGGATGAACTCGTCCAGCATCAGCTGCGCGTCGGCGCCGGCCGGCAGTTCGCTCCGGAACACCCGGCGGCGGGTGTCGGCCGCGTCGTCGGAGATGTTCACCATCCGGAGCAGGACCCGGCGGGCGAGGCGCTGCTGAGCCGGTCCCAGCGCGCCGTACGCGGCCTCGGCGGTACCGGCGACAGCGCCCTGGATCCGGCCGGTCCCGCGATAGTCCACGACGGTCAACCGGCCGCGGTTCCCGCGCTCCCAGGTCGCGCGCAGGGCATGCGACAGCAGCGGGAGCGCCCCGGCGTCGTGGGCGGCCGGGGCCCCGCCGTTCGCGGCCGGCGCCACGTCGTTCAGGAGCAGTTCGACCAGCCCGTCCTCCACGTCGAGCCGGGCGCGGCGAGCCGGCTCGACGATGGCCTGCCGCAGCTCGGTGGCGGTCATCGGGCCCACCACCACCTGCGCCTGCTGCAGCGCGGGCGCGAGTGGGGGGTCCCGCAACCGGAGCGTGTGGTCGTAGAAGTCCGCGCGGAGCCCGAGCACGACCAGCGCCGCCGGCGGCGATCCCGGCTCGTTCGGCGGCGACCGCGGATCCGCCGGGGCGGCGGGTTCGGACAGCGTGCGGAGCGCCGCCACGAACCGGCTCCGCTCCCCCTCGTCCACCTCCGCGGCGAAGATCTCCTCGAACTGGTCCACCACGACGACGGCGCGCCGGCCGGTGCCTGCGGCGGGCTCCGCCGGTGCGCGGAGCATCGCGGCGACGGATGCCGGGTCGTCGCGGAGCGCGTCGTGGAGCTCCGGCGCGCCGCGGTCCACCACGGCGGCCAGCTGCCCGGCCAGCTCCCGCAACGGCGCCGTCCCCGGGGTGAGGAGCAGCACCGGCCAGTCCGCCGAGCCCGGGAGACCGAGTCGGCCGGCGCGCAGTGCCGGAATCATCCCGGCGCGCAGCAGGGAGGACTTGCCGGACCCGGACGGGCCGACCACGACCAGCGGGCCGCCCCACCGGTGCCGCTCGACGAGGTGCCCGACCAGCGACTCGGTGAGCGCCTCCCGCCCGTAGAACCACTGGGCGTGCTCGGGCTGGTAACTCTCCAGGCCCCGGTACGGAGCCGGGGTGCCCGCCGGTCGCCGGCCCGGGGCCGGGCGGATCCGGACCAGCGCCCGTTGCCACTGGTCGACGACGGCGGCGTCGCTGATCCCGCACGCGGCCAGGATGCCGCGCAGCTGATCAGCCGGCTTGAGCGGGGGAAGGTGGCGGCCGGCGAAGTAGCCACCCAGGGTGGCGGACGGGATGCCCGTCCGCCTCCCCACGTCGCGCACGGTCAGCCCGGCCTCGATCCGGACCGCCGTCAGCGCGTCGGCGAACTCCTGGCGGGTCCGGATGCCGGCGAGGTCCAGGCGATGGGACGGACCGGCCGGCTCGTCGGGCACCTGCGCTCTCCGTTTCTCCGACCACGCGGGGGTACGGCTCGCGATGCGGTGCGGCGGACCCAGCGTACGTTCCCGGCTCGCCGGTCCCCGGCGGCTGTGTCGGCTTCCGGACTCAGGTCGCCGGCCCGGCGACGGCGGCCTCGGAGGTGGCCCACAGCCGCGCCGCGTTCCCCGGGTGGAACAGGCGGGCGTCCGGCCGGAGCGGTTCGGCGGCACCGTAGAGCGCGCCGTTGCGCAGCTCCCCGGCCGGCGCCGTGACCAGCCGCACCAGCCGGCGCGCCGCCCGCTCCGGGCTGAGCAGAAACGGCGCGTAGCGGAAGACGAACCGCAACGCCGAGTCGCGGCCGATGTCGGTCCGGACCAGGCCGGGGTGCACGCTGACGCTCAGGATGTCGGGCCAGCGGCGCGCCGCCTCCATCGCGAACAGCACGTTCGCCGCCTTGGAACTCTGGTACGCGGCAAGGCCGTGGTAGCGCTGCCCGTCGGGGTCCAGCCGGTCCGGGTCGAACCGCACGTTGGGGCCGGGCCGCACCGAGGTGTTCACGATCCGGCCGCCGCTCAGCCGGTCCCGCAGCAGGCCGCTCAGCAGGAAGTGCCCCAGGTGGTTGGCCTGGATGGTGGCCTCGTGTCCGTCCACGGTGCGCCGGTACGACGTCGCCACCATCCCGGCGTTGTTCAGCAGAGCATCGATCGCCGGGTACGTGGACAGTAGATGGTCCGCGAGCGCCCGCACGTCGGCGAGGCGCTCGAAGTCGGCCCGGACGTGTCCCGGTTCGGTACCGCGCCCGGCCGCCCGGACCCGGTCGACCGCAGCGGCCAGCCGGTGTTCGTCGCGGCCGACCAGCACGACGTGGTCGCCGCCGGCGGCGAGTTGTTCCGCCGCGGCGAGCCCGATGCCCGAACTGGCTCCGGTGATCACGACCGTACGTGGACCCGTCATGCCGGATCTACCTCCCCATCTGGGTTCCGGGTGCCCGCGGCCGGCGGTGGCCGGCCTTCTGGGGGGTCTCCCCGGTGCGCACCTCTTCTGCATGGCCGTGGCTACGGCACCAGGACGATACGGTCGTCCGTGTCGGCGGTCCACGCCCGGGTGACGTCGGCGAGCGGCATCGCCCGGGCCCGTACGTCGATCGCACCGTCCGCCACCGCGATGGTGAGCGCGGGCAGCTCCGCGATCATGTCGCGGGCGGGGACGGAACCGATACCGCTGCCGACGATCTGCAGCCGGGCGGAACGCAGCGCGACGGACGGTACCGGTGCGGTCTGGCCGCAGATCGACCCGATCTGGATCCAGGTCAGCGGTGCGGTGCGGTCGGCGCGGGCGGCGAGCATCGGCACCATGGCCGCGGCGGCGGGCTCGCCCCAGAGGTAGTCGAGGACGACGTCGACGTCCGCGGCACGGTCGATCCGGTCGAGTGTGCAGGTCTCGTCGGCGCCCAGGGCGGACAGCGCGGCCAGCCGGGCCGCGTCGCGTCCGGCGGCGATCACGTGTGCGGCGCCGAACAGCTTCGCGACCTGCACCGCCATCCGTCCGGCGTTGCCGGTGGCGCCGATGATCAGCACGCGCTGTCCGGAGCTGAACGCGACGCGTCGGCGCAGGGCGACCCAGGAGGACATCCCCGGGTTCATCGCGGCGGCGATCAGGACCGGGTCGGCCCCGTCCGGCAGCACCACGCTGCGGCGGACGTCGATGACGGTGCGGTCGGCGAACGTCCCGAGCCCGGTGCCGTCGAGGGCCGCGTAGCGCAGTCGTCCGGACCGGTCGCGCACCACGGCGTCGGCGCCGGGCACCAGCGGCAGTCCGCCGCCGCCGCGGTAGTGCGCGCCGGTGGCCATGGCCCGGGTCAGGTGGTGCAGGCCGGCGGCGAGCACGTCCACGACCATCTCGTGGTCGCCGGTGGCGACCGGCTCCGGGTGGTCCCGGTAGGCCGGCGGGGTGTCGAACGCGGACAGGACAGCGGCGTGCATGGCGCCTCCAAGGTAGTTCGTATTACCAACTAAGTTGAGTATGGTTTGGAATACCAACCATGTCAACTAGCATGACGGCATGACCGCCGAAGACTCCGCGAGCGCGCTCATCGACGCCCTCGTCCGCAGCACCTTCCGGGTGACCGGCGTGCTCACCCGCATCGGTGCCGAGAACGACCTGTCGCTCACCCAGCTGCGGGTGCTCGGCATCCTCCGCGACCGGCGTCCCCGGGTGACCGAGCTGGCGGCGTACCTTGGCCTGGACAAGTCGACGATGTCCGGCCTGATCGACCGCGCCGAACGCCGGGGGCTCCTCGCCCGCGGCAGGAGCCCGCACGACGGCCGGGCCGTCGACGTGTTCCTGACCCCGGCCGGCCGCGAGCTCACCCAACGGCTGGACGTCCAGATCCGGCACGCGCTCGCGCCCGCGATCGGCAGGCTGGAACCCGGGCAGCAGACCCAGCTGCACGCGCTGCTCGAGTTCTTCCTGGAGCCCGCCGGCACCGACTGAGACCACGCCGTCCTGGTGCGTACGCACCAGGACGCCGGGGTCACCGGTTGCGGCGCACCAGGCCACGACGGTGACGCGGGACGATGTCGCGCGGGACGCCGGACGGAAGTGTTCGAGGCACGAGTTGACGCATCCTCGAACGAACGGAGCTTCCGTGTCCACGACCACGGTCCACCCGGCGCGAGCCGTCTCCCCGGTCCGTCTCGGCAGACGGTCCGTCGGCGCTCTCGGCACCCTGGCACTCGCCCTCGGCACGCTGCAGTCGGTGGTGGAGCCCGCGCTCCCGCTGCTGCAACGCGAGCTGGGGGTGAGCCCCGCCGACGGGGCTCTGATCACCACCGCGCTCCTCATCACCGGCGCGGTCCTCACCCCGGTGGCCGGCAAACTCGGCGACCGCTACGGCGGCAAGCGGGTACTGCTCTGGCTGATGGCCGTGGTCTCGGCCGGCGGCCTGCTGGCCGGCGTCGCACCGAACCTGCCGGTCCTGCTGGCCGGTCAGGTCCTGCAGGGCGTCATGGTCGGCGCGCTGCCGCTCTCCTTCATCCTGGTACGCCGGCATCTCTCGGCCGGCGAGTCGCAGGCCGCCATCGGCGTGGTCCTCGCCCTGTTCACCGGCGGCGGCATCATCGGGATGCTGGTCGCCGGGCCGATCGCGCACGGACTCTCCTGGCAGTGGATCTTCGCGCTGCCGACGATCGCGATCGTCGGCGCGACGGTGGCCGTGGCCCGGTGGATGCCGGACGATCCGCCGGCGCCCTCCGGCGACCGGATCGACTGGCCCGGCGTGGCCCTGCTCGGCACCACGCTGCTCGCGCTCGTTCTCGGGCTGCTCACGGTGACCGGCGGCGGCCTGCCGTGGTACGCGGTCGGCGCCGTCGTGCTGGTCGTGGCCGCCCTCGGCACCGGATGGGTCGTCGTGGAACGCCGCGCCGCCGCGCCGATGGTCGACCTGCGGATGCTGGCGAGGCCGGCGGTGCGGGGCGCGATCGTGCTCACCTTCGTCATGTCCATCACGTTCGGGATGGTGGTCATCCTGATCCCGCAGATGTTCGCGGTGTCGGCCGACGGCTACGGCTTCGGGCTCAGCACCACCGACATCGGACTGCTCCTGCTGCCCGGCGCGATCGCCGGAGCGGTGAGCGATTCGGTCGGCGGGTTCGCGGCGCGGCGTTTCGGTGCGCGTGCCGTGGTCGTCGTGGGCATCGTGGTCACGGCGGTCACGCTGGTCGCCCTGGCGGCGGTGCACGACGCCGCATGGCAGCTCGCCGTCGCGAAGGTGCTGACCGCGTTCGCCGCGGGCGCCGGCACCACGGCGCTGCTCGCCGGCACCGCGTCCGCCGTCGAGGCCACGGACACCGGCATCGCCACCAGCCTGCTCGTGGTGACCCGGCTGTTCGGCGTCATCCTGGGCGCCCAGGCCACCGGCACGATCCTCGTCGCCGGAGCCGACGGGGCCACCGGCCTGCCGACCGAGTCGGCCTTCGTCACCGGGTTCGTCGCCGCCGGTGTCGTCACCGCCCTGTCGCTGGTCGCCGTCCGCCTCACCCGGAACGGAGCCCGGGCATGAGGACGTCCACGAAGCGCACCGTGCTGGTCTCCGGCGCCGGCATCGCCGGGCTCGCGGCGGCGTACTGGCTGCACCGGTCCGGGTTCGCGGTCACGGTGGTGGAGAAGGCGGATGCGCCGCGCGACGGCGGTTACCCGATCGACGTGCGGGGCACCGCGATCGAGGTGGTCCGGCGGATGGGTCGAGCTGATCTCGCTGGCTCCGCATACCGTCGCCGGCAGCGTCCAGGGGCAGGATCTGGAGGTACGCCGCGGCGACCTGACCGCCGTCCTCCACGAGCTGGTCCGCGACGACGCGGAACTGATCTTCGGCACCTGGATCGACTCCGTGGAGCAGTCCGGGCACGGGGCCGACTTCACCATGCCGAACACGTTCGGTCTCTCCCGCGAACTGGTGTTGTGGAACACCCCGGGGCGGGCCGCGGCCCTCTACGCCGTCGGGGACGACGACGAGCTGCACGCCTTCCTGAACTTCCACCGGCCGGAACCGCCGGGGGCGCTCCTCCGGGACCCCGACGCCCAGCGTGACCTGGTCGCCTCGGTCTACTCGGACGCGGGATGGGAGGTGCCCGGCATCGTCGCGGCCATGCGCGACGCCGACGACCTGTTCTGTGACACCGCCGGTCAGATCCGCATGCCACGCTGGTCCGCCGGCCGGGTCGCGCTGGTCGGCGACGCCGCCTACGCGCCGTCGTTCCTGACCGGACAGGGCTCGAGCCTTGCCCTGGTCGGCGCCTACCTGCTCGCCGACGCCCTGGCCGGGGACGGCGACCACACCGCGGCCCTGGCCGCCTACGACCGTGGCCTGCGGCCGTTCGTGGCCATGAACCAGGCGCTGGTCGGCACCGGGGCGGCCACGCTGTTCCCCACCACGGCGGACGACCTGGCCCGGCGCAACGCCCGGCTGCGCGACCTCGCCGCCCTGCCCTCCGCGACCGCGCGACCGGCCCACTCGGCCCTGGTACTGCCGGAACCTACCGCGCCTCCGGCCCACCTTCGGGGGGCGTACGGACCAGACCGGTCCGGTAGGCGATGACCACCAGTTGTGCCCGATCACGGGCGTCCAGCTTGGTCATGGCGCGCTGCACGTGGGCGCGGACGGTGAACGGGCTGAGAAACATCCGCTCCGCGATCTCCTGATTGGACAGTCCGGTCGCCACCAGCGCCACCACTTCGCGTTCGCGCACGGTCAGCACGTCGAGCCGACCGGGCTGCGCGGGCGGGGTCTCGTCCGGGGTGGCCAGGAACCGGGCGATCAGGGACCGGGTCGCCGCCGGGGACAGCAGCGTGTCTCCGGCGGCGATCGTGCGCACGGCGTCCAGCAGGTCGCCGGCGCCGATGCCCTTGCCGATGAAGCCGCCGGCTCCGGCGCGCAGCGCCTGCGCGACGTACTCATCGGTCTCGTAGGTGGTGAGGATCAGGATGCGGGTGCTGCGCAGGTCCGGGTCCGCGCAGATCTGCGAGGTGGCGGTGAGACCGTCCGTCTCGGGCATGCGGATGTCCATCACCACCACGTCCGGGCGCAGCTCCCGGGTCAGCCGCACCGCGTCGCCGCCGTCGACGGCCTCACCGACCACGGTGATGTCGTCGGCGCTCTCCAGCAGCAGCCGGAAGGCCTCGCGCAGCAGAGCCTGGTCGTCGGCGAGCAGCACGCGCAGCGTCACGGTGCGCCACCCGGCCGGTCGGTGCGCTCCATGGTCTCCTTCGTGGGCTGGAGGGGCAGCTGGGCGCGGACGCGGAAGCCGCCACCCGGGTGCCGGCCCGCGGTGAGGTCCCCGCCGACCGCGGTGGCACGTTCCCGCATCCCGATCAGACCGTAGCCGGGCGGCCGGTGCCGCGCGGTCCGGGTGTCCGTTCCGTCGTCGGCCACGGTGACCGTCAGGCGATCGGGCGCCCAGGCGAGGCGGACGTCGGCGCTGCCCGTGCCGGCGTGCTTGGTCACGTTGGTCAGGGCCTCCTGGACGATGCGGTAGGCGGTCAGATCCACCCCGGGCGGGATCGGCCTGGCCGTGCCCTCCCGGTGCACCGCGACCTCCAGGCCCGCGCGGCGGAACGAGTCGAGGAGCGCGGGCAGTTGCGACAGTCCGGGCGCCGGCTCGCCGGGTCCGGTCGCGTCCCCGGCCTGACGCAGCAGACCGACCGTCGCCCGCAGTTCGTCGAGCGCCTGGCCGGTGGTCTCGACGAGTTCGCCCAGACTCTTGCGGGTCTGCTCGGGGCGGATGTCGAACAGGTGGGCGGCGACCGTGGCCTGCGCATTGGCCAGGGTGATCAGGTGGGCCACGAGGTCGTGCAGTTCCCGGGCGATGCGCACCCGTTCGTCGGCCACTCGGCGGCGGGCCTCGTCGTCCCGGTCCTGTTCGGCCCGCCGGGCCCGTTCCTCCACCACCGCCAGGTAGGCCCGCCGGTTCCGCACCGAGTGTCCGAGCACGCCGGCCACCAGCGGGAACGCCGCCACCACCCCCATCCGGCTGAGGTCCTGCCAGGAGTGTTCCGCCCACGGCGGGGTGGACGCGACCAGCAGCGCCGCCGAGGTCAGCAGCACCGCGCTCGCCGCCCGCCGGTCGGTGCGGGCGGTGAGCGCGTAGCAGTACGCGGCGACCACGGTGGGCGCCGCGATGAGCGGGCTCAGCAGCAGACCCAGCGGCGACGCCAGCACGCCGACGACGGCCGTGGCGAGCAGGACGGCCAGCGGCGCCCGGTGCCGCGCCGGCAGCAGGCCGCAGGACACGACCGCGACGACGTACCCGGCGGCGGTCGGCGGCGCCAGCGTGCCGTCGGACTGCACCAGGCCGCCGAACAGGCACACCGCGAACGCCGTCGCCGTGACCGCGGCCTCCCGTTGCCACCGGCCGCGTGGTCGTGGGCCTCCGCCGCCGTCCGTGCCGGACGGCTCGATGTCGGCCGCCGGCGAGCGGCGGAGGCCGGGGGGTGGCTGCACGGGATGAATCGTCCTCGAGGTCTGCGTCGACGGTGCCCGTCCCACGATAGGGGGCGGGCTCCACGCGACCCGCGCACCGCGTCGACGGGTCAGGGGCTGCTGCACACGATGTCGCCGGGTGCGGTGTTGCTACCGCCGTTGACCAGGAAGCCGAAGCTGGTCGAAGCACTGGCCCCGACGGAACCGTTGTACGCGGCGTTGCGGATGCTGACCGCGCCGCTGGTGCCGGTGTGCACGCCGTTCCACACGTTGGCGATGGTCTGCCCGCCGGCCAGCGTCAGCCGTACGGTCCACCCGTTGAGGGCGCCGGAGCCGTTGTTCGCCACGGTCACCTCGCCCTGGAAGCCGCCGCCCCAGCTGTTGGCCATGCGGAACGTGGCGGTACAGCCGCCCGGTTCCCCGGTGACCGGCGGCGTGCTCGGCGGCGTGCTCGGCGGGCTGCTCGGCGGCGTGCTCGGTGCGGAGCTCGGCGGCGTGCTCGGCGGGGTGCTGGTCCCCGGCACCGAGGTGGCGGCGGCGTTGAGGGCGTTGAGGACGGAGGTGTAGGCCGGCTTGGGGTTGCTGTTGCGGTCGAACAGCAGCGGACTCTCGTTGCTGCGCCACGAATCGCTGTCCCGCACGCCCCACGTGGTGATCCCGAGGCAGCGGGGGACGTTCATGCAGGCCTGGGTCAGGCCCTGGTACTGGCTGGTCGAGGCGTTGGTGACGTCGGCCTCGGTCAGGACCACGTCCACATCGAGCGCGGCGAAGCTGGACAGCGTCTGCTGGAAGTTGCCCGGCAGCGAGCTGCCACCGGTGAAGTGGGTCTGCAGACCGACGCAGTCGACCGGGACGCCACGGGCCTTGAAGTCGCGGATCATGGCGTAGACGCCCTGCGTCTTGCCGTACGTCCAGTTCTCGATGTTGTAGTCGTTGTAGCACAGCTGCGCGGACGGATCGGCGATGCGGGCGGCCCGGAACGCCGCCTCGATCCAGTCGTTTCCGGTGGCCTGCAGGTTCGACGCCCGCCGGCTGCCGTTCTCCTCGAACGCCTCGTTGACCACGTCCCACTGGAAGATCTTGCCGCGGTAGTGGGCCATGACGCCGTTGATGTGCTCGATCATCGCGGTGCGCAGGGCACTGCCGCTGAGGCTGCGGAAGAAGTTCGGCTGCTGCGCGTGCCAGGCGAGCGTGTGGCCACGGACCCGCATGCCGTTCTGGGTGGCGAAGTCGTAGAGCGCGTCGCCGTTCCTGAAGTTGAACTGGCCCCGGTTGGGCTGGGTCGCGTCGGGCTTCATCTCGTTGACCGCGGTCAACATGGAGAACTCGCGGCGCGCGATGGTCTGGAAGCCCGCGTCGCTGAGCCGGTCCGCGCCCATCGCCATGCCGAAGTACCGGCCGCTGCGTTCCGCCGCCGCCTTCAGGGTGGTGCCCGGCGGGCCGCTGGGCTCGGCGTGCGCGAGCGTGGCGACCACCACCGAGGACGCGGCGACCAGCACGGCGCAGACACCGCCGAGAAGCAGTCTGGCGCGGCGTTTCGGGCGTGCGGGCACGTCGTTCATCGGTACGTTTCCTCCTCGATCACGGCAGGATTGCAGACCGTGTCGACGATTTCACGGGCATTGATGAAAGGCAATGTGCAGCGATTATTTGTGCGACGACTTCGCTTATCGGCGAGCGATCGGACGGGAGCCGCGTAACACTTTTTCCCGCCGTTTTCACATGGTGTCCGGCGGGACAATTCGAATGCCCGGGCCGTCGTCCCGGTACCCGCCGAGGTAGGCGCTGGGGTGTATCTCGGTTGCCCGACCGGGCAGTACCCGGAGGGGCGATCGCCCCACCCGGTCGACGGCGCGGCCCGGGACCGGTTCGATGGACCGGTGGAGGAACCGCGACCGGTGGACAGATGAGGCGGACCCCGGCCCGGATGTCGGCGAGGAAGGCGTTCAGCGCGTTCCGTACCGATCCGCTGGGCCTCTTCACCCAGGTCGCCGCCGCGCCCGACGGAGTCGCCGTCACCGGCGTACTCGGCCGGGAGCTGACCTTCATCACCCATCCGGACCACGTGGCGCGGGTGCTGCGGGACAACCACCGCAACTACACGAAGGACGCTCCGGTGTACCGGGCCGCCCGCCCGTTCCTCGGTTCCGGCCTCACCGTGTCGCCCGGCGGGGACGACTGGCTGCGGCGCCGGCGCCTGGTGCAACCCGCGTTCGGACCGCAGAGCCTGGCGATCGCCACCCGGATCACCGAGGAATGCCTGGGCGACCTCGCCGACCGCTGGGCCGCGACGGCGGAACGGTCGGGCACGGTCGACGCGTCCGCCGAGATGTCCACCCTGTCGATGCGCCTGGCCTGCCGCACGCTGTTCGGCACCGAACTGACCGACGAGACCGCGGCGGTCGCGGCCGATCTGCGGGTGGTGTGCGACTTCGTGGTCCGGTACCTGGCCCGGCCGTTCCCGCCGCTGTTCGTGCCGACCGCCGCCAACCGCCGCTTCCACGCCGCCATGCGCCGGGTCCGTGCCGCGATCGCCGCCCTGGTCGCCCGGCCCAGCACGGAACTGATCGCGCGCCTGGTCGCCGACGCCGAGTCCGGCGGATCCACCCGGGAGCAGGTGGCCGACGAACTGCTCGGCCTCTTCTTCGCCGGGCACGAGACGCTCGGGCACACCCTCGCGTGGTGCTGGCAGTTGCTGGCCACCCACCCGGACCAGGCGGCCGCGCTGCGTACCGAGATCGACACCGTCGCCGGCGGGCGGGCGCCCACCGTGGCGGACCTGCCGGCGCTGGCACACACCCGCCGGGTCGTCGAGGAGGCCATGCGGCTCTATCCGGTGGTATGGATCATGATGCGCCGGGCGGTGGCGGACGACACCGTCGGCGGCTACCCCGTCGCGGCCGGGTCGTGGCTCGCCTGGAGCCCGTACGTCGGTAACCGGCACCCGGACGTCTGGCCACGGCCGGACGACTTCTGGCCCGGGCGTTTCACCGAGGAGCACGGCCGGGGCACCGCGTACCGACGCCATTCGCTGGCGCCGTTCGGACTGGGACCCCGGGCCTGCCCGGGATCCAGCCTCGCCATGACCCAGGCCTGCCTGACCGTCGCCACGCTGGCCCGGCGCTGCCGGGTGACGCCGGTGCCGGACGGACCGGTGCGCCCCGACCCGTCGATCACGCTGCGCCCGGCCGGTCCCCTGCCGTTGCGCCTCGCCGCCGGGTGAGCCGGTACCTGACGGGCGCGTTCGCGCCGGTGCCCCGCGAGCACACCGAGCACACGCTGCCGGTGACCGGTCACCTGCCGCCCGAGCTGGACGGCCTGTTCACCCAGATCGGCCCGGCGCCGGCCGGCCGGCCCCGCCGGGCACTGGACGGTACGTACCCGTGGTTCATGCAGGACGGCCTGGTCTGCGGGGTCCGGCTGCGGCACGGGCGCGCCCTCTGGTTCCGCAACCGGTGGATCCGATCCCGCCGCGCGGCACGAGCCCTCGGCGAGCCGCCGGCGCCCGGGCCACGGCACCTCCCGATCGACACGGTCAACACCAACGTCGTCGCCCACCACGGACTGCTGCTCGCGCTGGTCGAGTCGGGCTGCCTGCCGGTGCAGCTCTCCGAGACCCTGGAAACCGTGCGGTACACCGATTTCGACGGTCAGCTCCGCCGTGGCTTCACCGCCCACCCGAAGGTCGATCCGGCCACCGGCGAGCTGCACGCGCTGGTCTACTCGCCGTTGCGCCGCTGGGCGGAATACCTGGTGGTGTCCGCGGACGGCCGGGTGACCCGCAGCGACCGGATACCCCTCGGGGGCCGGCCGCTCGTGCACGACATCGCGCTCACCCCGTACTCCCTGGTGTTCCTGGATCTGCCGGTCCGCTTCGACGTGCGGCGGGCGGCAGCCCGCGCGTTCCCCTACCGTTGGCATGGCCGGCACCGCTCCCGGATCGGTGTGCTGCCCCGGGCCGGCGGACCGGTGCGCTGGCTGGCCATCGAGCCGGGCTTCGTCTACCACCTGGTCGGCGCGGAGGAGACCGCGGACGGCACACTGACCGTGCGCGGACTGCGGTACGACCGGCTCTTCGACGACCCGGCCGGCGACCCCCTCGGCCGGCCGGCGACGCTGTGGGAGTGGCGGGCCGAGGCGGGCGCCGACCACGCCGTGGCCCGCCCGCTGGACGACCGCCCGCACGAGTTGCCCCGGGCCGATCCGCGCCGCCAGGGCCAACCGCTCCGCTACTACTACGCGGTCGCGCAGGACGCGACCTCCGACCGGTCCGGCCTGCTGCGGTTCGATCTGCGGCACGGCCGGGGCGAGGTGCACGAGCTGGGTGCCGGGACCCTCTCGGGCGAACCCGTGTTCGTGCCGCGGGCCGCGCGGGGGCCGGAGGCCGACGGGTGGCTGCTGCACCTGCAGACGGACCTCGCCTCGGACGCCAGCGCCCTCGTCGTGCGGGAGGCGGCCGACCTGGCCGGACCGCCGGTGGCGGTCGTGCCGTTGCCGGTACGGGTCCCGGTCGGCGCGCACAGCAGCTGGATCCGGGCCGACGAATGGCGGGCGATGACGTGAGCACCTTCGGCACCTTCGTACGGCTGACCCGGGGCGTGCAACGGCGCCGCTGGAGCCTTGCCGCCGACGGCTATCTGCACGGTGACCCGGACGCCCGGCTGCACGTGGCGCCGTGGCGCAACGACCCCTATCCGCTGTACGAGGAGCTGCGTGACCGGGGCCGGCTGTCCCGCACCCGGTCGGGCATGTGGGTCAGCGTGGACCACGAGGTGTGCCGGGACGTGTTGCGGGACCGGCGGTTCGGCGTCCAACCGGACCGGCTGACCGTGGACGAGTCGTTGCGCGACGACTTCGAGACGTCGTTCCTCGGCATGGACCCGCCGGACCACACCCGGTTGCGCCGGGCGGTACAGACCGACCTCGGACCGCGGGCGGTGGCCGGCTACCGGCCGCTGATCGAACGTACCGTCGACCGGTTGCTCGACGACGCCGAGCGGGCCGGGCGCTTCGACCTGATGACCGCGGTGGCCGGGCCGCTGCCGCTGGCGGTGATGGCGGCGATCCTGGGCATCCCGGCGGACCAGCACCGGGCCTTCCACCGCCACGCGGCGGTGCTCGGCGGAGCCATCGACGGGGTCCGGTCGATGACGCAGGCGGCCCGGCTGCGTACCGCCACCCAGGCCCTGGACCGGATGTTCACCGGCCTGTTCGCGCTGCGCCGCCGCGACCCCGCCGACGACCTCATCAGCCGCCTGGTCACCGACGGCGCCGGCGAGGTCCGCGACGACGAGTTGCTGCCGCTGTGCAACCTGCTGCTGGTGGCCGGTTACGAGACCACCACCAACCTGATCGGCAACGCGGTACACGCCCTGCTCCGCAACGCCGGGCCGTGGGCGGCACTGACCGCGGACCCGGCCGGAGCCGGCGCGGCCGTCGAGGAGACGCTCCGCTTCGACCCGCCGGTCCAGCGGGCCGGACGGGTGGCGCGGGAGGACGTCGAGCTCGGCGGCCACCGGGTGCGGGCCGGCGAGTACGTGGTCACCCTGATCGGCGGCGCCAACCGGGATCCGGCGGCCTTCCTGGATCCCGGGCGCTTCGATCCGGCCCGTCCCGCCACCACCGCCCACCTGGCCTTCGGCGGCGGCATCCACTACTGCGTGGGTCACCCGCTGGCCCGGCTGGAAGCGACCGTCGCCGTCCGGCGGCTCGCCGAACGGCTCCCCGGGCTCCGGATCGGCGGGCGGGTACGCCGGCGCGCCTCCGGCATGATCCGCGGACTGACCCGTCTTCCGCTGCGGGCGACCGGGCCGCAACCGGCCTGACCCCCGGCGAAACGCCCGGGGATCACCCCGATAAATGAGCGAACGTCGCTGGAAAAGTGTTACGCGCGGCATAACCGAACGGTCGGCGATCGATCACCGAGAATGCTCGAACGAATTTTCATACTTGAATGTCTTGATACGTTCTGGCAACCTTGTGAATCGCAATGTTAGCGCTCACACTTTCGTCCGGACCGGTACCGCCCGGCCGCCGTCGCCGCATATCGCGGGCCAGCAGACCCGCCATACCCGCGCCTCGCACGGCGGCCCGGGGGACGCGGTCCCGACCCCGCCGGCACCGCTGCGGTTGCCGCGATCCGGCGGAACGCCGAAAGGAGCATGGATGCCCGGACGAAGAAGATGGATCAGCCGCGTCGTTCTCGCCGCCGGACTCGCCCTGGCCGGCGCCGTCGCCCCTCCCGGCGTGGCGGCGGCGGAGTCGAACGGCGGGGTCCGGGTCATGCCGCTGGGCGACTCGATCACCGAGGGCACCCAGGTTCCCGGCGGCTACCGCATCGGGCTCTGGCAGCGGTTGTCCGGCGCCGGGTACCGGGTCGACCTCGTCGGCACCCAGTTCAACGGTCCGGCCGCGCTCGGCGACCACGACCACCAGGGCCATCCGGGATGGCGGATCGACCAGGTCGACGCCGCCGTCACCGGATGGCTGCGCACCGCCGATCCGCGCACCGTTCTGCTGCATCTCGGCACGAACGACATTCTGCAGAACCATCAGGTGCCGTCCGCGCCGAGCCGGCTCTCCGCCCTGGTCGACCGCATCACCGCGGCCGCGCCCGCGGCGGACGTGTTCGTGGCCACGATCATTCCGCTGGCCTCGGCCGGCCAGGCGGCGGCCGCCCGCACGTTCAACGCCGCGCTGCCGGGCATCGTGCAGAGCAAGGTGAACAGCGGCAAGCGGGTCCACCTGGTCGACATGCACGCCGTGTTGACGACCGCGGACCTGATCGACGGCGTCCATCCCACCGCCGGTGGCTACGACAAGATGGCCGCCGCCTGGTACACGGCGCTGCGGTCGGTTCCCGGCACCATCGGCGACCCGTCCGACGTCCCGGCCGGCGGGGCTCTGGCCAACGCCGGGTCCGGACGCTGCCTGGACGTGCCGAACGGCAACACCGCCAACGGCACCCAGCCGGTCATCTGGGACTGCTCCGGCGCGGCCAACCAGCGATGGACGGCCACCGGTCAGGCCCTGCAGTCACTCGGCAAGTGCCTCGACTCACCCACCAACGCCACCGCGGGAACCAGAGCACAGCTGTGGGACTGCACCGGCGGGACGAATCAGCGCTGGAACCGCAACGCGAACGGCACGATCAGCAACGCCGCGTCCGGCCTGTGCCTGGACGTCAAGGGCAACGCCACCGCCGCCGGCAGCGTGGTCCACCTGTGGACCTGCACCGCCGCCGCCAACCAAGTCTGGACCGGTCGATAACCATGAGACTCTGGAAAGCCATGCTCGCCGTGGGAATCCTGCTGCTGTCGAGCACCGCGTTCGTCGCCACCGCTCCGTCGGCGCAGGCTCTGGACAACGGGGTGGGCCGCACCCCGCCGATGGGATGGAACAGCTGGAACACGTTCTTCTGCAACATCAACGAGTCGTTGATCCGGGGAATGGCCGACAGCATCGTCAGCTCCGGCATGCGCGACGCGGGTTACGAGTACGTGGTGGTCGACGACTGCTGGATGAACCCGAACCGGGACTCGAGCGGAAACCTGCAGGGTGACCCGACCCGCTTCCCCAGCGGCATGAAGGCGCTCGGCGACTACATCCACGGCAAGGGACTGAAGTTCGGCATCTACGGCGCGCCGCTGGACCGGACCTGCGCGCAGTACTTCGGTTCCTACCCGGGGGCGACCGGCAGCCAGGGGCACGAGGCCCAGGACGCCCGGCAGTTCGCCGCCTGGGGTGTCGACTATCTGAAGTACGACTGGTGTTCACCCAGCGGCACCATCAACGACCAGGTCACCACGTTCGCGCGAATGCGGGACGCGCTGGCGGCCACCGGCCGGCCGATTCTGTACAGCATCAACTCGAACAGCATCCACTCGAAGACCGGGCCGCAGCGCAACTGGGGTGATGTGGCGAACATCTGGCGCACCACCGAGGACATCCAGCTGGTCTGGAACACCAACCAGGTCAACGACTACCCGATGGGCATCCAGAACATCATCAACGTGAACGTGCCGCTGGCCGGATACGCGAGGCCGGGCGGCTTCAACGATCCGGACATGATGGAGGTGGGCCGGGGCACGTTGACCGACACCGAGCAGCGCTCCCACTTCGCGATGTGGGCGATCATGGCCGCGCCGCTGATCGCCGGCAACGACATCCGCAACATGACGGCCGCCACCCAGACGATCCTGAAGAACCCACGGCTCATCGCCATCAACCAGGACACCCTCGGCCTGCAGGGGGTCCAGGTCGCGGGCGACGCCAATCAACGGGTACTCGCCAAGCGCCTGGCGAACGGCGACGTCGCGGTGGCCCTGTTCAACCAGAGCGGCGCCACCCGGACGATCTCCACCACGGCCGAGGCGGTCGGGAAGACCGGAGCCTCGTCGTACTCCCTGGTCGACGCGTGGACCGGCGCGACCACGACCACCAGCGGCACGATCAGCGCGAGCGTGCCGTCGCACGGCACGGTGGTCTACCGGGTCAGCGGCGGTACCACCGCGGAGCCGCCGGTACCGGCATCGAACTCTCTGGTCAGCACGTCGTCGGGGCGGTGCCTCGACGTGCCGAACAGCAACACCGCCAACAACACCCAGCCGGTCATCTGGGACTGCAACGGCGCCGCGAACCAGAGGTGGACCGCGTCCGGTCAGACCCTGCAGTCGCTGGGCAGATGCCTCGACGCGCCGGTCGGGGCCGCCCCCGGGGCGAAGGTGACGATCTGGGACTGCAGCGGCGGCGCGAACCAGCAGTGGACCTTCCAGGCGAACGGCACGGTCCGCGCGAACCAGTCCGGACTCTGCCTGGACGTCTACAACAACCAGACCGCCAACAACACCCCGATCGTGCTGTGGACCTGCACCGGTGCCGCCAACCAGCAGTGGACCCGCCGCTGAACCGGCCGACCCGCGGGATCGGCGGCCACGCGGTCGCCGTCCGCTGAGACCGCGCGGTCCGGGGCGACGCCACGCCCCGGGCCGCGCCGTCCTGCCGGGCCGACCCGGGCGCCGGGCAAAATCGCCTACAACCTTTCCCGCCCGATCTCCGTCGGTAGGGGTAAAGGCGGCGACAAGGAGCGGCGACGATGCCGAGCGGGTCTGACGGTGAATATCTGGCCTACGTGCGGGGGCGGTTACCCGCCCTGCGCCGGACGGCGTATCTGCTCGGCGGCGACATGCACCAGGCCGACGACATAGTGCAGGAGACGCTGACCAAGCTCTACGCCCAGTGGGCGCGGGCCGTGCGTGCGGACAATCTCGACGCGTACGTGCACACGATCCTGGTCCGGGCGTTCCTCGACGACCGGCGGCGCGGCTGGTGGAAGGTCCGGCTGGTCGGCGGGCCACCGGATCCCGAACCGGCGGCCGGCGGCTCGTACGAGGACCGCGAGACCGTACGGGCGGCCCTGCGCCGGCTACCCCCGCGGCAGCAGGCCGTGCTCGTGCTGCGCTACCTCTGCGACCAGTCGGTGCAGGACGTGGCCCGGATCCTCGGATGCAGCGCCGGCACGGTCAAGAGCCAGACCTCACACGGTCTCCACCGTCTCCGTGAGGTGCTCGGCGAGCGTCCCGGCATCCCCACCCCCGTCATCGCCCGGCACCGATCAGGAGAGGTAACACGATGAACAAGGACGATGACCCGCAGCGACTGCTCGAACCGCTGCGCGGGGAGCCCTACGGCCTCCCGGCATACGACGTGGACCGGGCGATGGCCGACGGCCGGCGACGGCGCCGGCTGCGGCGCTGGTCCGTGACGGCCGCGGTGTCCGCCGTGACGCTGGTGACCGCGGGCGGCGGTACGGCCGTCGCCACGGCGCTGCGCGACGACGATCGCGGCCCTGAGCCGCTGCCCAGCGTCGTCGCCCCGGTGCCGGCGACCCAGCCGTCACGGGAACTGTCCTGCACGATGAGCAAGCTGCCGACCGGGCGGGTCAAGAAGGCCCTGGTGACCTCGGGCGACCCGACCGGGCGGTACCTGGCCGGCCGGGTGTACCCGCCCGGCGAGGAGGTCCGGACCGTGGTGTGGCGGGACGGAAAGCTCCTGTCCACGGAGGCGATGCCCGGCTCCGACGCCACGATCGAGGACCTGAACACCTCCGGTGTCGGCGTCGGCACCAGCTACGTGGGCGAGGACCGCACCGGTGCGTTCGTCCTGCGGGACGGGAAGTTCACCGCGCTCGACGGCGAGAACCCGGCGGCCTCGTCGATCAACAACGCGGGCGTCATCGTCGGCAGCGGCGGTGGCGAGCTCGAGCGGTACCCGCTCCGCTGGGCGGCGCCCGGCGCGGCCCCGGAGAAGCTGCCGTTGCCCCGCGGCATGACCGAGGGCAGGGCGATGCTGGTCGACGAGGACGGCATGGTGGTCGGCACGGTCGCCGAGCCGTCGGACCGGGGCGAGGGCAGCGGGCACCTGTGGCTGCCCGACGGCACCGGCCGGACGCTGCCGTTGCCCGAGGTCAACGGCAAGAAGGCGATCTTGTTCTCGCCGGAGTCGATCGGTGCCGGGACGGTGGCCGGGGTGGCGGTGTTCGACGACGGGGAGACCCGGACGTTCGCCACCCTGACCTACGACATCGCCACGAACCGCTACGAGCGGCTGGACGCCGGCCAGGGATCGTCGATCCTGTTGTCGGCGGACGGCGCGGTGCTGAGCGTGAACGGCAGGTCTCCGTCGATCCGGTCCGGCAAGGTGACCACGGATCTGCCCATCGACGCAGGCCGCGAGTACCAGGTGCGGGCGTTCAGCCGGGACGGACGATCGGCCGCCGGATACAGCGTCTACAGCGTGGCCAACAAGGTCGGCAACGAGCCGGTCCGGTGGCGCTGCCGCTGACCGGGCCCCCCGGCCGGCTCGGCACGTGCGGCCCGCTCTCATCCGGAGGGCGGGCCGCACGGGTACGCCGGCGGGTCGTCCGGCGCGGTGCCCCGATGGGGTGACCCGGCGGGACGGAATCCCGGTCACGCGGCCCCGGCGGGTGCGCGGCTCCGTACCCTCGGGTGGTGATCCGGATCGTCATGACCACGCCCGCGGGACCGCGGGGGCGGCTGCTCCTCGATCGCCTGCACCGGCGCGGGATCGAACTCGACGCGGTGCTCGTCCTCACCGGCGGCTTCGGGCCACCGTCGGCCCGGCCGGACGAGGGTGGCGTCCACCGGCTCGCGCGTTGGCCGATCAGTGTGGTCCGGGCCGCCCGGCGGAGGATCAACCTGTACCGCCGGCACCACCGGTGGCTCGCGGCCAGGTGCCGGCGGGTCGTGCCGACCGGCGAGGTGAACAGTTGCCGGCTGCAGCGGGACCTGCAGCGGCTCGCGCCGGACTACCTCGTGCTCGGCGGTGGCGGAATCCTGCGGCCGCACATCATCGCGACCGCGGGCGTGGGCGTGCTGAACGCGCATCCGGCGTTGCTGCCGTGGGTCCGCGGCTGCGGCGTGGTGGGTTACTCGCTCGAGAAGCAGGTCGCACTGGGCGCGACCGTGCATTTCGTCGACGCCGGGATCGACACCGGCCCGGTCATCGCCCGCCGCCTGCTGCCGGCACCGGCCGGGCCGGCCGCGCTCCGGGATCTGGAGACGGCCGTCGACGAGCTGGCCGCCGAGCTGATGGTGGACGTGGTGGAGGCGATCCGGCGTGGCGAGCGGCCGGCCGGCGTGCCGCACGACGAGCGCTTTCCGCTCCACCTGCTGGCCTCGGCGGCCGTGGACCGGCCGGCGCACGAGGAACTGGCCGGCTCCGGACGCGCCGCCGCGCTCTTCGAGACGTGGTCACCACTGGCCGTGGACGCGGCGTGGACGCTCCCTGCCGGCCCGGTGACGGTGGCCGGCTCCCCGGGTGAACCGGTGACCGGGTTTCCCGTCGTGGTGCCGGACACCCACCGGGCCGACGCCGCGCACGGTCGGGACCGTTGAAGGCTAGACCGGTATGGCCGGGGCGTCCTGGATCACGGCATCGGACCACTCGGAGACGGTCCTGCCGGTCGCCATCACGATCAGCTCCCCGCCAGGTCCGGCACCCCTGGTCAGGTCCCGAAGTAGGCCGAGCCGCTCCAGGGCGGGCGGCGCATAGGCACCGATGTGCTCCCGATCCAACAGCTGTGTCACGTGTTCCTCCGGGTCAGGCGGTGTGATTGACACGATATCGGGCAACGCGCCCTGCGAGGACGAAACCGCCAAATCCGCTCGACCATGCCAGCGGCGAGCGTGGAGGAAGTCAGGCCGGGCGGGGCCCGCCGATCGCTGGCCATGAACTTCCCGGTCCAGGAGCCAACGGTGGTCATCGGACACGGGAACGGCAAGGACAACGAAAAGTAACGATTCGAACCTGCTCTATCCAGGCCGCCACGCAACGCTAAGCTGATCTAGGACGTCGGACCGGACAATTCGATGCCGAACATTGACGTCGATGTCTAGCTGGGGAGCAGCTTACGTGCAATTCGTGCCACAACTTATAGACGCGGCCAACCACCTGGCCATCGCCCTGACGCCGCTGCAATGTATCTCATGGTGGTTCTGGTGACCGTCACACTCAGCGTGTTGGATCGATTTCCCTCCGCATGACACTTCACCACCCCGGGGGCTGCGCGGCGCTTGCCTCGCAGCCCCTTTCCGCTGCCCTAACCTCTAGTCGCCAAGCAACTCGGCATGAGACTAGCGTAACAGATCCGGCGCCGCGACCGAAGTCGTCGTCCGCAGTCGCTCCCGGAGCGGCGCGGCATCCGGTCCGGACAGTTGGGCGGCGAGGGCCAGCCCTTCGGCGCGTACCCGGATGGCGGCGGCGAGGGAACCCGCCCCGGCCAGGGCATCCGCCAGCACCGCGAGCGCCTCGGCGTGCCGGAACGAGTCGCCGAGGTCGGCGGCGGCGGCCACCGCCGTCTCGGCATACACCGTCGCGAAGGCGGAGCCCTCGGCCCGGGCGATGTCCGCGCGGGTGATCAGGGCGTCGCAGGCACCGGCGGGGTCCTCGATCCGGTCGTAGACGGCGAGCGCGGCGGCACAATGCCGGTGTGCCAGGTCGTGGTGTCCCGCACCGAGGTGGAACCGGCTCAGCTCGGTGTGGGTGAGAGCCTGGGAGCGCTCCGCCCCGATCTTCGTCCGCAGGCGCAACGCCTCCCGGTAGGCGGCCAGCGCGAGCGCCGGTCGCCCCTCCCGGCGATAGGCGTCGCCGAGGCGATGCAACGTCGCCGCTTCGCCGAACTGATTGCCCAGCCGCCGCGAGATGGCCCGCACCTCCTGATAGATGGCCACCGCCCGGCCGGTGTCGCCGAGGTTGAGATAGGCCGAGCCGAGGTTGTGCGCGCAGACGCTCTCCGCAGCGGGATCGCCGGCCTCCGCGGCACGCGCCCGCGCGGCCGTCAGCGGGGCGATGGCGCTGGCGAACTGGTGGAGGCCGCAGTACGCGTACCCCGCGTTGCTCAGATTCGCGATCTCACCGTAGGCGTGACCGTCGCGCCGGGCCGACTCGGCACCGATCTGGTTCATCTGCACCAGATCGTCGTAACGACCGGTGCGGGTGAACAGATCGTGCACCGCCGCGGGGATCTGCCAGGCGTGCCGGTGCAGACCATGCCGGACCGCCCGCTGCACGGCCGTCGCCAGGTTCTGCCGCTCCGACCGGCACCAGGCCATCGCGGCACCCTCGGTCGCGAACTCCATCACACCCGGGGGCGCCGGAGGCAGGTCGGGAACCGGCGGTAGCTGCGGCGACAGGAGCGCGGCGGCGTTCGTCGCCGAGCGCAGGAACCAGGTGAGGACCGCGGCTCGGGCAGCGTCCGTCTCCGCCGCCGGATCCTCCGCCTGGCCCATCGCGCCGGCGAACTGGCGCAGCAGATCGTGCAGTCGATAGTGGCGGGCGGTGTCGTGCTCCACCAGGTTCATCCGGGCCAGCAGGTCGAGGATCGGCATGGTCTCCCGCGCGTCCGCGCCGGCGAGCGCCGCCGCGGCGTCCAGGCTGATCCGCGCGCCGGGGTGGAGGGCGAGGAGGCGGAAGACCCGGGCCGCCTCCGCCGGTAGCGAACGGTACGACCAGGCGAACACGGTGCTGAGGTCGTCGTCCTCGGCGCGGGCCCACAACAGACGGTCCCGCAGTTCCGCGGCCAGCTCGGCGATGCCGGCCCGGGGGCGCTCGGCAACCTGCACCCCGACGATCCGGAGTGCCAGCGGGAGGCCTCCCGCCATCGCCGCCAGCCGGGACACCGCCGCCGGCTCCGCGGCGGCCCGCCGCGCACCGACGAACTGGGTCAGCAGCGCACCGGCCTCCGCTTCGCCGAGCGGTTGCCCGACGAACTGGTGCACGCCCTCGCGGACGGTCAGGCCGTTGAGCCGGCGCCGGCTGGTGATGATGGCCAGGCACGTGGGTACCGCCGGAATCAACGGGCGTACCTGAGCCGAATCGGCGGCGTTGTCGATGAACACCAGCACCCGGCGTCCGGCCAGCACCTCGTTGAACCGGTGCCGCCGATCGTCGCTCCCGGCCGGGATCCGCTCCTCCGGCACGCCGAGAGCATGCAGGAAGTGCGCCAGTGCCTCTCCGGGAGCGATCGGCTCGCCCGGCCCGAACGCGCCGGCGTCGAGAAAGAGCTGCCCATCGGGGAACAGACCGGCACGTCGCTGCGACCAGTGGACGGCCAGGGTCGTCTTGCCCACGCCCGGCATGCCGGTGATGATCACGCCGTGGGGCCGGTCAACGCCCGGCTCGGCGAGGCGATCAAGTTCGGTGAGCAGGTCTTCGTGGCCGACGAAGCCGGGGATGCCGTACGGCAGCTGACGCGGCCGGGCGTCGGCGCCGTACGGCGGCCGGGCCCGGATCACGTCGAGGTCGATGCACGGTTCGGCCCCCAGTTCACGGCGGAAACGCTTGCGGAACTGCGCCAGGTACCGCCGCGCGTCGTCCTCCCGGCGAACCGCACACAGTGCACTGATCCACAGCCGGGCGAGCGACTCGTCCACGTCGTACTCACGGACCAGTTCCTCCAGCTGTACCAGCACCGCGTGGTGCCGGCCGGTGCGCAGCCGGGCGTCGGCCAGCAGCCGGTGGGCGTCCACCAGAGCCTCGGTGATCTGCCGGCGCAGGTGTTCGGCCGCGGACCCACGGAGGTCCGCGACGGCATCGCCGCGCCACAGCCCGACCGCCCGCACCAGATCCGACTCGGCCTCCACGGGCCGATCGCTCCCCAGAGCGGTGCGCGCCTGCTCGACGAGGGTGCGGAACTGATGAAAGTCCACGGTGGCCGGATCGACGTCGAGCCGGTACGCGGCGCCGACCCGGGCCAGCTCATGCTCGACGCCACTGCGGTCGAGAACCGAGCGCAGCCGGCTGACCATCGAGTAGAGGGTCTGCCGGCGGTCGACCGTGCCGCCGTCCGGCCACAGGTGGTCGGTCAGCCGGTCCACGGCCACCGGCTTTCCGGCGTACAGCAGGAGAACGGCCAGCAGCCCCCGCTGCTTCGCCGCACCGAGCGGGACCGCCTTTCCCCCGACGTGAAGCTCGGTCGGACCAAGTATCGCGAACCACACCCGAAGCACCCCCACCGTAATGACCCCACTACTCAGTGTGTTGGCCGCTCCGGTTTCCCGCCAATCCGCGCTGTTCGCTGTGCGTAATATCGGACACGCGATTGCTAGTTCTCGTGCAAGTGAATTGCAAGCTCATTGGCCACCGTCCTGTCCGGACGGCGCCGCAGCCTGGTCACGCAACTGCCGGACCGGACTAGGGCGGAACCATGAATCGTGAATGGGCCAGTGTGCCAATCGGCATCGACGCGGACCGGTGGGTCAGTCGCGGCGGCTGCCGAACCGTTCTAGCGGTCGCGCACACCGTGGTCAGCTGCCAGCGCCTGCTCGACGTCGTCGACCTGATCGAGACCGACCCCCGTGTGCAGGTCGTCTTCACCGTGGCTCCGGACGTCTTCAACCACGGGGTCGACGGCTATCTGCGCGAGCTGGGTGCGCTGGTCGTGCCGTGGGCACAGGCCACCCGGGAGAGTTTCCACCTCGCCCTGGCCGCCTCCTCCGGCGGCCTGACCGAGATCCATGCCCCGGTGGTGCTGATGGCGCACGGCGCCGGTCACGGGAAGACCGCCCGCCCACCGAGCCGGGGCGGCCCGATCGTCACCGATCCCCCGGTCTACGGCCTCGAGCCGCAGGAACTGCTGCGGGCCGGCCGGGTGCTGCCCTCCGCCCTGCTCCTCGCGCACCGGGCGGAGCGGGAGATCCTCCGAAGACAGTGCCCACCGGCGCTGGCCGTCGCCGTGGTCACCGGGGACATCTGTTACGACCGGTTGCTCCTGAGCCTGTCGGAGCGCGACCGCTATCGTCACGCCCTGGGCATCGGCAACGCCGAAAGGCTCGTCGTGGTGAGCTCGACCTGGGGACGGGACGGGTCGTTCGGCGCCGCCCACGACCTGTTGCCGCGCCTGATGACCGGCCTGCCGGCCGGCCGGTACCGGGTCGCCGCGCTGCTGCACCCGGCGATCTGGGCGCACGGCGTGCGGCAGGTGCGCGCGTGGACCGGCGACTGCCGCGCCGCCGGGCTGATCCTGCCCGCACCCACCGAGGACTGGCGGGCGCTGGTCGCGGCGGCGGATCACGTCATCGGTGATCACGGCTCGGTCACCGCGTACGCAGCCGCCGCCGGCCTGCCGACGCTCCGCCTCGACGGGGACTGGCCGCAGCGGTGCGCGCCGGGCACCGCGCAGCACCTGGTCGGGCAGAAGGCCGGCCGGCTGCGACTCGACGACCCGCTGGAGCCGCAACTGCGCGACGCCCGGCCGCTGGACACCGGCGCCGTCGCCGCCCGCGTCACCTCGCACCCGGGGCAGGCCGGCGAACGCCTGCGCCGTGTCCTCTACCGCCTGCTCCACCTGTCCCCGCCGGGCAGGCATCGCCGGGTCGAGCCGGTGCCCGTCCCATGAGGCGCCCGGTGGATCCGTACGTGGTGCGCGACGACACGCCGCTGACCCGACCGGGGCGGGCGACCGGCATGGCCGACGTCCTGATCACCGCGGGTGACGGCCGGCCCCGGTCCGAGCAGTTCGCCGCCCTGTTCGCGCGGTACCCGGGCCTGACCCTCGCCGTCATCGTCACACCCGGCCGCCTCGTCAACGCACGCGCCCGGGACGGCGCCACGGTGGCGGTCCGTCTCGAACCGGCGGTGTCAGTGCGCAGCGCCGCCCTCGCCTTCCACGCCATCTGGGCCGGGCAGACCGAGACCGGCATAGAGACGTGACGCACGGGCCGCGTGCGCGTCGGCGCCGGCCGCATCGCCGCCGAGCCGGACGGCGCGGGCCAGCACCTCCAAGGCCTGCGCCTCCTCGAACGGCGAGCCGAGACCGCGCATTCCGGCCGCGGCGCCGGCCGCCGTCTCCGCCGCCTCGGCGGTTTCGTGCTGGGCCAGGTACGCCCGCGCCAACGCGATCTCGGTGCGCTGCCGGTTGTAGGGGTCGGCGTCGCCCAGCTCACCGAAGATGGCCCGGGCCTCGACCAGGTGGTCGACGGCCTCGGCCGGTGCACCCGTCGCGGTCAGCACCCCGCCCAGCCGAACCAGGGTCAGGGCGGTCCGGCGCGGGTCGCCGGTCGCCCGGTTGGCGGCGAGGAGCCGCCGGTACATCCGGACCGCCTCCGGCTCGCGGCCGGTATCGCGATACAGCGAGGCGAGCCGCTCCTCGGCGTCGATCACGCCGAGCGGGTCGCCGGCGTCCCGGAACGCGGCGACGGCCAGGTGCAGTTGGTCCTCGGCCTCGGACTCCCGGCCGTTTCCCGCGTAGGCGTCGCCGAGCCGTTTACGCATGTCCGCCTCGGCCCAGCGATTCCCCCAGCACCGGGCGGCCGTCACGCCACGCTCGTCGGCGGCGATCCGGTCCCGGCGGTGGGTCCGGTAGAGGAACAACGGCCACAGCACGTC
Organism: Jidongwangia harbinensis; assembly: GCF_020216025.1. Classification (GTDB taxonomy): domain Bacteria; phylum Actinomycetota; class Actinomycetes; order Mycobacteriales; family Micromonosporaceae; genus Actinoplanes; species Actinoplanes harbinensis. Next base: position 223,789 of record NZ_JAIWNC010000001.1, read on the forward strand.
GGACAGGTGCCAGGCCAGGTCGTTCCAGCCGTACGCCAGAGCCATCCGCCCGGCCGCGAGCAGGTTGGGTCGCTCGTGGTCGAGCCAGCCTACCGGCTCGCCGGGCCGGGTGAACGACGGCAGCGCCACGGGCGCACCGGCGTACTCGTACCGGAGCGGGCGGCGGCGGTACGGGGTGATCGCGCGGTCTGCCGCCGCCGCGGCGGCCAGGTACCACTCGATGCCGGCCCGCCGGGCACCGTCCCGTGCGGCCGGCGACTCGTCGGCGTCGAGACGGTGCTGCGCGTGCAGGAGGAGAAGGTCGTGCTGGCGGAAGCGGTCGGTCTCCGGCTCCTCCAGGAGATTGGCCTGGAGGAGCCGGTCGATCGCGGCGCTCGCGCGTTCGGCCGAGCCGCCCACGGCGGCGACCACACCCGGCCCGTGGTCGCGGCCGGGCAGCACCGCGAGCCGCCGGTACACCGCCCGCACGGCGGCGTCGAGCCCGTGGTAGGAGAGATCCAGGGAACCGCGAACGGAGACCCCGTCGACCGTGCGCAGACCGGCCAGGCGATGTGACTCCTCGCCCAGTTCGGCGGCGAGCCGGGCGAGTGGGTGCTTCGAACGCGCAGCGAGCCGGGCGGCGACCACGGACAACGCCAACGGCAGGCCGCCGCAGATCCGGGCGAGTGCCCGGGCCTCGGCGCGCTCGCGGTCGATCCGCTCTGCGCCGAGCGATCGCTCGAGGAGCGCGACCGCATCGTCCTCGTTCCACGGCCGCACCTCGATCTCGGCACCACCGTCGATCACCAGGCCGGCGAGCCGCCACCGGCTGGTGACCAGCACCAGGCTGGGACCGGCACCCGGGAGCAGCACCCGGACCTGCGCCGCCGAGAACGCGTTGTCCAGCACGACGAGCAGGGCCCGGCCGGCGGTCAGCGACCGGAAGCGAGCGCTCTGCTCGGCCACCGTGGCCGGCACCCGCTCGGACGGTACGCCCACGGCGCGCAGCAGAACACCCAGCGCCTCGCCCGGGTCCACCGCGGTGGACTCGCTGTATCCCTGCAGATCCAGGTAGAGCTGGCCGTCGGGGTATCGCGAACTGAGGTCGTGCGCCCACCGCCGGGCCAGCGTCGTCTTTCCCACTCCGCCCGGACCGGTCAGGATCACCGGCGACGCGTCCGTGGCGTTCAGCGCGGCCAGCTCGGCATCCCGTCCGACGAAGATCGTCGGAGGCGCGATCAGCTGGCGCGGTGGTGCCGGCGCAGCCTGATGAACGTGTACCCCGCCGTGGACGGTCGCCGCCTGCACCACCGCCCCGACAACGGTGCCGTCGACGGCGTTGGTGTGCCCGGTCATCGAGGTGGCGTGGACCCACCGAGGTACAGGTTGCCGTTCATCGTGAAGTCCCGGCCCTGCAACAGCGAACCGGTGACGGTGCCGGAATTCTGGTTCACCACCGAGTTTTCGCCCTGCACCTGCTGGCCTACCTGCGCCCACAACGCGCGCAGCTCGGTGTCGAACTCACGGTCCTCGGCGGCGATGCGGTCGATGGATCCGGCCAGGGCCTGCACCCTTTGCGGATCGTCCGGCTGCGCCTGCGCCTCGGCCAGCATCGTCAGCGCCGTGCGGTCGGCGGCGAAGCGGCGGCGCACCAGCTGCACCAGCGCCTGCCAGGCGACGGGCCCGCTCGCGACGGCCATCTCCGCCGTTCGGACCGCGAGCGCCGTCGCCACCGCAACCATGATCGGATCAGCCATGTCGCACTCCCCCAAGCCAGCATCCGCCCATCAGTCTCGCACAGAACGGCAACGGTGCGCATCGATGCGATCTCGCACAGTAACTCGCGGCGCCACCGGACCTGCGTCGGCCGTACTGCGATCTTCGTATCCGGAGCCTGCAGCCGCACGACGACGCGACCGGGGCCGGGCCGGGAGGCTGGGCGCAACGTTCACCGAGGAGTGGAGTGTCGCGCCATGGCAGGCATGCTCAGTCGTCTAGGTCGCTTTTCCTATCGCCGGCGGTGGGTGGTGGTCGCGCTGTGGCTGCTCGCCCTCGGCGGGGCGGTCCTGCTCACCACCCGGGCGGAGGGGCCGGTCAGCGCCCGGGCGACGATGCCGGGAGTCGAGTCGCAGCAGGCGTTCGACCTCATCGCGGAGCGCTTTCCCGGCGCCGCCGCGGACGGGGCGGCGGCGACCATCGTGTTCGTCGCCCCACCCGGTCAGGCGCTGACCTCCGCGGCGAACGCGAAGACCGTCGAGGCGGTACTGGCCACCGTCTCCGGCGGGGCCCAGGTGTCGCGGGTGGTCCCGCCCTCGGCCGACGGGACCATCAGCGCCGACGGTTCGACCGGGTTCGCGTCGGTGTCGTACGGGGTGCCGTCGGCCGAGGTGACCGAGGAGTCCCGCGCCGCGCTGGCCGGCGCGGTGGAACAGGCGCGCGGTGCCGGACTGACGGCGGAGATGTCCGGCTCGGCGCTCAAGACCGGCACCAGGATGAGTGCCATGGAACTCGCCGGTGTCGCGGTCGCCGCGGTGGTGCTGGTGATGACGTTCGGCTCGCTGGTGGCGGCGGGTCTGTCGCTCCTCACGGCCGTCCTCGGGGTGGCCATCTCGTTCCTCGGCGTCTGGGTGGTGGCCGGCCCGCTGGGCATGGCGATCACCAGCGGCATGCTCGCGCTGATGCTGGGGCTGGCGGTCGGCATCGACTACGCGATGTTCGTCGTCTCCCGGTTCCGCGAGGAACGCCACGGCCACGACGACGACGCCGAGCGGGCGGCCGGTCGCGCGGTGGGTACGGCCGGCTCGGCGGTCACCTTCGCCGGGGCCACCGTGGTGATCGCGCTCGCCGGCCTGTCGGTGGTCGGGATCCCGTCCCTGGCGAAGATGGGCCTGGCCGCCGCGGGCGCCGTGGTGGTGGCCGTCCTGGTGGCGCTGACCCTGGTCCCGGCGTTGCTGGGCTTCGCGCCGAACCGGGTGCTGGCGCGGGCGCACCGCCGTGGCGCGGCGCACTCCCCGGCCCGCCGTTCGGTGGCGCGCTCCTGGGTCCGGCTGGTGCTGCGCCGCCCGCTGGTGCTCACCCTGACCGGTGTCGCGCTGCTGGCCGCGATCGCGGTTCCGGCCGTGTCGCTGCAGCTCGGCACGCCCGGGGACGCGTCGCTGCCGGTCACCGAGACCCAGCGGCGCGCGTACGACCTGCGGGCCGAGAGGTTCGGCCCCGGGTACAACGGTCCGCTGACGGTGGTGGTCGACGCGCGGGGTGCCGCGGACCCGCGGGCCGCGGTGGCGACCGTGGCGGACAGCGTCCGGGCCACCGGCGGCGTGGTGTCGGTGTCGAAGGCGACCTTCAATCAGCGGGGCGACACGGCGATCCTCACCGCCGTGCCGTCGACCGGGCCGACCGACGAACGCACCGAGAAGCTGGTGCAGACGCTGCGGGCGGCGCGCCCGGGCGTGCAGGCGGCCGGACAGGTCCGGTACGAGATCACCGGCAGCACCGCGCTGGACATCGACATGGCGGGCAAGACGCGGTCGGCGCTCGTACCGTATGTGGCGGTCGTGATCGGCCTGGCCGTGCTGCTCCTGCTGGTGGTGTTCCGGTCGGTCTGGATTCCGGTCAAGGCGGCGCTCGGCTTCCTGCTGTCGCTGTTCGCCGCGCTCGGCGTCATCGTCGCGGTGTTCCAGTGGGGCTGGGCGGCCGACCTGCTGGGCGTCGAGCAGACCGGGCCGGTGCTGAGCCTGATGCCGATCCTGCTGGTGGGCATCGTGTTCGGGCTGGCGATGGACTACGAGGTCTTCCTGGTGTCGCGGATGCGCGAGGCCCACGCGCACGGCAGTCCGGCGCGCGACGCGATCGTCACCGGTTTCCAGCGGAGTTCGACGGTCGTGGTGGCGGCCGCGGTGATCATGATCGCGGTGTTCGGCGGGTTCGCGGCGGCCGACGAACCGCTGATCAAGATGGTGGGCCTCGGGCTCGCCTGCGCGGTCTTCTTCGACGCCTTCGTGGTCCGCCTGACGCTGGTGCCCGCGGTCCTGCACCTGCTCGGCGAGCGGGCCTGGTGGCTGCCGCGATGGCTGGACCGGGTCCTGCCGCGCGTCGACGTGGAGGGCGAGTCGCTGAACCGGCAGCGGCCGGAGCCGGAGCCGGTGCACGCGCTGAGCGCGCGTTGATCAACCGGGTACCGTCGGTCCGATGAACGTGTTGACCGCGCTGGTCGCGTTCGTCTTCGCCGCCCTCGGCGTGAGCCTCAGCACCGAGGGCATCTTCCGGCCGGCCGAGCTGCTTCCCGGTGCGGTGCTGAGCCTGGTCGCCAGCGTGGCGCTGTTCGCGTCCGTCCGCCACCCCCGGGCCGCGACCGTCGTGGCGATCGGCTGCGCGGCCGCGGCCTGCGCGGCCGGCTACCTGCCGACGCCGTTGCTGCTGGCCCCGCTGATCGGATGCCTGTACCGGCTGACGGTTCTCGCCGGCCCGGCGGCGGACGCCTGGTGGACCGGGATCGCGGTGAGCGCGGTGATCGTGAGCGGAACGCTGGGCGACCCGGACCCGACGCGCGGGTCCCTGCTCCTGCGGACCGTCGGCGTCGCCCTGTGGCTGCTGCCGGCGGTGTTCGCCGGACGGATGACCCATGCCCAGCGGGCGTACCTGCGGATGGTCCAGGCCCGCGCCGAGGACGCCGAACGCGGCCGGGACGACGACGTGCGCCGCCGGCTGAGCGAGGAACGCCTGCGCATCGCGCGTGATCTGCACGACGTCGTGGCGCATCACCTCGCCGTCGCGAACGCGCAGGCCGGGACCGCGGCCCATCTGCTGGCGAAGCGTCCCGAGCAGGTCCCCGAACTGCTCACCGGGCTGAGCGGCTCGACGTCGGCGGCCCTGCGGGAACTCAAGGCGACCGTGGGGCTGCTCCGCAACCCGGGCGACGACCCGCCGGCGGGTACCACGCCGGCGCCCGGCCTCGACCAGCTGCCGGATCTGGTCGAGGGCTGCCGGGGGGCCGGGATCGACGTCTCCGTGGTGTGCGCCGGGACGCCGCGGCGCCTGCCGGCGCTGGTCGACCTCACCGCGTTCCGGATCGTGCAGGAGGCGCTGACGAACGTCACCAGACACGCGGTCCGCCCGGCGGTCACCATCTCGCTGGCGTACGGCGCGGAGGAGTTCTCCGCTCGCGTGGTCAACACCTCGGCCGGCCCCGGTCCCGCGGGAACGGGCGGCTACGGGCTGATCGGCATGCGCGAGCGGGCGCTGGCGGTCGGCGGGTCGGTGCGGGCGGGCCCGGCCGGTCCTGACCGGTACGAGGTCTCCGTCACCATCCCGCTGGCCCCATGGCAGGAAGACCAGGTAGCCCGATGATCCAGATTCTGCTCGCCGACGACCAGGCGCTGCTGCGCTCGACGTTCCGCCTGCTGATCGACTCGTGCGAGGACATGACGGTCGTCGCCGAGGCCGCGGACGGTGCGGAAGCGGCCGAGCTCGCTCGGCGGCTCCGGCCGGACCTGGTGCTGATGGACATCCGGATGCCGGTCCTGGACGGGCTGGCCGCGACGCGGCGCATCTGCGCCACGCCCGACCTGGCGGGCACGCGCGTGCTGATCCTGACCACGTTCGAGACCGACGAGTACGTGGCCCGCGCGCTCGAGGCGGGGGCCAGCGGGTTCCTCGGCAAGGACGTCACGCCGGAGGGGCTGCTCGCCGGAATCCGGACCGTGGTCGGCGGGGAGGCGCTGCTCTCGCCGTCGGCGACCCGCGCGCTGATCGACCGCTTCCTGTCCGGTCCGGGCAGCGCCGGCGGGCCGCCCCGGGGGTCGCTGGCGACGCTGACCGACCGGGAGCGCGAGATCACCGCCCTGGCCGCCCACGGCCTGTCGAACCAGCAGATCGCCGAGCGGCTGGTGGTGAGCCCGTTGACGGTCCGGACGCACATCCACCGGGCGATGACGAAGGTGCGGGCCCGCGACCGCGCCCAGCTGGTCGTCGTCGCCTACCAGCAGGGGCTGGTCCGGGTGCGCTGAGCGGCGGGCATTGACTATCGGGGGGCGCCCGGCCACCCTTCATTCGATGGACATCGATGAATAGTCGCCAGTGAAGGGGCCCGGAATGCGCGTTCGACGGCATCGGAACCGACGTCAGGTCACCGCCACCGGGGTAGCGCTGTCGCTGCTGGCGACGGTGGCGACCGCGCAGGTGGCCGCGGCGCCGGCCGCGGCGGCCGGCGCGCTGACGCTGTCGGTCGACGTGTCCGCCGCGCGGCACCGGATCAGTCCGGACGTCTACGGGCTGAACGGGGCCGAGGCGGCGTTCGCGGCCGAGATCGGCCAGCCGGTGGCGCGCTGGGGCGGCAACGCCAGCAGCCGCTACAACTTCCGGAACCACACCTACAACACCGGTAGCGACTGGTTCTTCGAGAACATCGTGGCCGGGCCGGAGAACACGGTCGAGGCGTTCGTCGAGCGGAACCGGGCCCGCGGCGCCAAGCAGATCGTCACCGTGCCGATGATCGGCTGGGTCGCCAAGGACTCACCGTCGTCGCACCCCTTCGCCTGCGGCTTCCCGGCGACCCGCTTCCCGGAGCAGGACCAGTTCGACCAGTGGGACCCGAACTGCGGCAACGGCCGGCTCAACGACACGAACCTCACCGGAGCGGACCCGGCGGACACCTCCGTCCCGGCGGACGCGGCGTTCGCCGGCGAGATGGTGTCGCATCTGGTGGACCGGTTCGGCACGGCGGCGCGGGGCGGCGTGCGGATCTATGAACTCGACAACGAACCGGTGCTGTGGGCCTCCACCCACCGCGACGTGCATCCCGCCCCGGTCACCTACGACGAGCTGGGCGGCAAGGGTACGGCGACCGCCGCCGCCATCAAGCGGGCCGACCCCACCGCGGCCGTGCTCGGCCCGTCGGGCTGGGGCTACTGCGAATGGATCTCGTCCGGCGTGGACGGGTGCGCGCTCGGTGCCGACGCGGCCGCGCACGGCGGGCTCAACCTCTCCCAGTGGTACCTGAAGAACATGAAGGACTACAGCGACGCCCACGGCGGCCGGCGTTTCCTGGACTACTTCGACCAGCACTACTACCCGCAGATCGGCAGCGGTACGGACCCGGACGCCAACGCGCTGCGGCTGCGGTCCACCCGGTCGTTGTGGGACCCGACCTACGTCGAGGAGTCGTGGATCGGCCCGACCGGCGTGAACGCCCCGCCCCTGCAGTTCATCCGGACGATGAAGGCCTGGATCGCGGATCACTACCCGGGCACCAGGACCGCCGTCACCGAGTACAACTTCGGCGCGCTGGACCACATCAACGGCGCGCTGACCCAGGCCGACGTCCTCGGCATCTTCGGTCGCGAGGGACTGGATCTCGCGACCATGTGGGGCGAGCCCCAGCCGACGCAGCCCGGCGCGTTCGCGTTCCGGATGTACCGCAACTACGACGGCGCGGGCGGCCGGTTCGGTGACGTCAGCGTGTCGGCGGCCAGCAGCGACCAGGGCCGGCTGGCGGTGTACGCGGCGCAGCGCTCCGCCGACCGGGCGCTGACCGTGATGGTCGTCAACAAGACCGGCGAGGACCTGACCGCGCCGCTGGCGATCGCGGGCTCGCGCCGCAGCGGGACGGCGCAGCGCTTCACGTACGGCCCCGCCGACCTGACCTCGATCGTCCGCGGCGACGATCTCGCGGTGACCGGGGGCGCGGTCCAGGCGACCTACCCGGCGAACTCCCTCACCATGCTCGTCCTGCCCCGGCGCTGACGCCCGGTCAGCGGGAGATTCCCAGCATTCTTTGAGGTGGCGAGGGTCCGATCGAGGCGGGCAGGGGCCTATGTTTCCATAGATAGGCTTCAATTCATCCATTGGTACCGATGGGCCGGATTCCCCAGGCCGCCGACACCGGAATCCGTCCTCGCTACCCGAACGACGGGAATGTCATGAAACGCACCACACGCAGAACCGCTGTCGTCGCCGGGCTCACCGCCGGGCTGATGGCCGGACCGCTCGCGGCGGCCGCGGTGGCCGCGCCGACCGCCACGATCACCCTCAACGGGTCGAGCGCCACCGTCTCCGGCAGCAACGTGACCGTCTCCGGCGGGGCGGTCACCATCACGGCGCCCGGGTCCTACGAGATCCGGGGCACGCTGAACAACGGCTCCGTGACGGTGAACACCGCCGCCGCCGGCGCGGTCGAACTCATCCTCAACGGCGCCTCGATCACCAACGCGAGTTCGTCGGCGCTCCACGTGGCCAGCGCCGACGCGGTCACCGTGACGCTCGCGGCCGGGACGACCAACGCGCTCACCGACGCCACCACCTACACCAACCCCGACGAACCGGACGCCGCTCTGTTCAGCACGGCGGACCTGACCATCGCGGGCACCGGCGCGCTGACCGTCCGCGGCAACTACGCCGACGGCATCGCCGCCAAGGACGACCTGGTCATCCAGTCCGGCACGGTCACCGTCAACGCCAAGGACGACGCCATCCGGGGCAAGGACTCGCTCACCGTCAACGGCGGCACCGTCAGCGCGACCTCGACGAGCGGCGACGGGCTCAAGTCGAACGACGAGGAGGCCGGCAAGGGCGTCGTCACCATCACCAACGGCACCGTCTCGGTCGCCGCCGGCGACGACGGGATCAAGGGACAGAACGCCCTGAACATCTCCGGCGGCACGATCAACGTCACCCGGTCGTTCGAGGCTCTCGAGGCCCTGGAGCTGACGATCAGCGGCGGAACGCTCAACGTGGTGTCCACCGACGACTCGATCAACGCCGCCGAGGAGGGCCTCGACGAGTTCGCGGTGTCCACCAAGGCGTTCATCAGGGTCAGCGGCGGCACCATCATCAGCGACTCGGGCAAGGACGGCTACGACTCCAACGGCACGCTCACCTTCACCGGTGGCACCGTGGTGGCCAACGGCCCGACCAGCGGCGCCCGCGGCGGCGACGGCGCGTTCGACGCCAACGGCACGACGTTCCTCAACGGCGGCACGGTGCTCGGTGCCGGCATGACCTCCATGGCCGTCCTCGGCACCCGGGTGCCGACCAACGGGCAGGGCTGGGTGGCACCGGTGTTCCCGACCAACCGGGCGGCCGGCACGATCGTCCACATCGTGTCCGGCACCACCGTGCTGGCGTCGTACCAGGCGCCGAAGAGCTTCTACGAGGTCGTGTTCTCCTCCACCAGGATCACCAACGGCCAGGCCTACGACGTCTACACCGGCGGCAGCGTGAGCGGCACCAGCACCGGTGGCCTCTACTCCGGCGGCAGCATCGCCGGCGCCACCAAGGCACTGACGGTCACGGCCGGCGTGTACGGCCGCGCCCGCCCGTAGGGACCCGGACCGTCCGCCCGGCAGCAGGTGTCGTCGCCGGGCGGACGGCCTTCCCCCAGCCGGCCGCGGAACGGGCTTGACCCTGACGCTGCGTCAACCCTGCATGCTGACGCCATGAGCATTCCACCGGCAACCCCGCAGGCCGAACACCCCGCGATACGGGTACGCGGCCTGGCGAAATCGTTCAAGGATCTGCAGGTGCTGCGCGGCGTCGACCTCGACGTGGCCCGCGGAAGCATCTTCGCCCTGCTCGGCTCCAACGGAGCGGGCAAGACCACCCTGGTGAAGATCCTCTGCACCCTGCTCCGGGCCGACGCGGGCAGCGCGGAGGTCAACGGGTTCGACGTCGCGGCGCGGGCCGCCGACGTCCGCGAGTCGATCAGTCTCACCGGTCAGTTCGCGGCGGTCGACGAGATCCTCACCGGCCGGGAGAACCTCGTCCTGGTCGCCCGGCTGCGGCACCTCAAGGACGTCGGCGCGATCGCGGACGGCCTGCTGCGGCGCTTCTCGCTGACCGAGGCGGGCGCCCGCCGGGTGGCGACGTACTCCGGGGGCATGCGCCGCCGGCTGGACATCGCGATGAGCCTGATCGGGAATCCGCCGGTGATCTTCCTCGACGAGCCGACCACCGGGCTGGACCCGGAGGGGCGCATCGATGTCTGGCGGGCCGTCCAGGAACTCGCCGAGGGCGGCACCACGGTGCTGCTCACCACCCAGTACCTCGACGAGGCGGAACACCTGGCCGACCGGATCGCGATCCTGCACCAGGGCCGGATCCTGGTGAACGGCACCCTCGAGGAACTCAAGCGGCTGCTGCCCCCGGCCACGGTCGAGTACGTCGAGAAGCAGCCCACCCTGGAAGACGTCTTCCTCAGCCTGGTCGGCACCGCCGCGAACGGAGAACAGCGATGAACCGGCACTTCCTCGGCGACACCGCGGTGCTGCTGGGCCGTTCGCTGCGCCACATCGCGCGCAGTCCCGACACCATCATCACCACGGCGGTCACGCCGGTCGCCATGCTCCTGCTGTTCGTGTACGTCTTCGGCGGGGCGATCCAGACCGGATCCGGCTCGTACGTGAACTACCTGCTACCCGGCATTCTGATCATCACGATCGCCTCGGGGATCTCGTACACCGCGTACCGGCTCTTCCAGGATCTGCAGGGCGGCATCTTCGAACGGTTCCAGTCCATGCCGATCGCCCGGGCCGCCGTGCTGTGGGCGCACGTGCTCACCTCGCTGGTCGCCAACCTGATCTCGCTCGCGGTGATCGTGCTGGTGGCCCTGGCGATGGGCTTCCGGTCCGGGACCGGCGTGCTCGGATGGCTCGCGGTGGCCGGCATCCTGGTGCTGTTCACGCTGGCGCTCACCTGGCTCGCCGTGATTCCCGGCCTCACCGCGAGTTCGGTGGACGGCGCGAGCGCGTTCGCGTACCCGCTGATCTTCCTGCCGTTCATCAGCTCGGCCTTCGTGCCCACCGAGTCCATGCCGGGTCCGGTACGTGCCTTCGCCGAGCACCAGCCGGTCACCTCGATCGTCAACACGATCCGGGCCCTGTTCGCCGAGCAGCCGGTCGGCTCCGGCATCTGGACCGCCCTCGGCTGGTGCCTCGGGCTCCTGGTCCTGGCCGTCACGTTCGCCGTGATCACCTACCGTCGCCGCATCAACTGAGCCAGGATCAGACCATGCTCACGATCGGGCAACTGGCCGCGTACGCCGGCGTCACGGTGCGGGCGGTGCGGCACTATCACCAGATCGGGCTGCTGCCCGAGCCGGAACGGGACACCTCGGGCTACCGGAAGTACGGCGCGCCGGCCGTGGTGCAGCTCATCAAGATCCGCACCCTGGCCGACGCCGGCGTGCCGCTGGCGCAGGTCGGCCGGATGCTCGAGGCCGACCCGGCGACCTTCGCCGAGGCGGTGGAACGGATCGACGCCCAGCTGCGCGACGAGATCGACCGGCTGGCGGCGAGCCGCCGGCAGGTCGCCCGGCTCACCGCCGGGGACAGCCTGGTCCTCCCGCCGCCGGTGGTCGCGTATCTCGACCGGCTCCGGGAGATCGGGACGTCCGACCGGATACTGGCGGGTGAGCGGGACGGGTGGATCCTGATCGCGGCCCGCTGGCCCGACCAGGTCCTGGAGTGGATGCCGGACAAGATGGCACAGCTCGACGACCCGCGGGTGGTCCGGCTCTACCAGCTGCTGTCGGAGATCGTGGACGCCGACGTGGTGGACGACCCGCGCGTGACGGAGGTGGTCGACCTCATGGTGGAACTGGCGGAGCAGGCGGAGGCCGCGGGCGTCATCGACGTACACGAGACGGGGCAGGACGACGACATCTCCTTCGCCCTGCTGGACGACCTGGCCGACGCGGCCGACAAGCGGGCGGAGCGGATCCGCGAACTGATGCGCGAGCGCGGCTGGGACGGCTGGACCCGGACGCAGCGGGTCAAGGAGCCGCCCGGCTGAGGGCGGGACGCTAGATCGAGATTCCGCCGTCCACCGGCACGACGCTTCCGGTGATGTAGCCGGCTTCCTCGGAGGCCAGGAAGGCGGTGGTGGCGGCGATCTCGCTGGGCGCCGCGAACCGCCCGAGCGGGATGGCGGCCTCGAGTTCCTGGCGCTTGTCCTCGGGAATCGAGCCGATCATCCGGGTCTCGGCGTTGGGTGAGATGGCGTTGACGGTGACCCCGAACGACGCCAGCTCCTTGGCCGCGGTCCGGGTGAAACCGATGATGCCGGCCTTGGCGGCGCCGTAGTTCGCCTGCCCGATGTTGCCGCGCAGGCCGGTGTACGACGTCACGTTGATGACGCGGCCGTACCGCTGCTCCCGGAACACCGGAACCGCGGCGCGGGTCAGCCGGAAGGTGCCGCCCAGGTGCACGTCCAGCACCTCGGCCCAGTCCTGGTCCGACAGCTTCCAGAGCCGGCGGTCGCGGAGGATGCCGGCGTTGTTCACGATGATGTCCAGCCGGCCGGCGGCCGTGCGCACCCGGTGCACCAGATCATCGACGGCTTCGGTGCTGGTGACGTCGCAGGCGATGCCGACCGCGCCCATTTCCGCGGCGGCCAGCGCGACCTCGTCGGCGTCCGCGTCGACCAGGAACACGGTCGCCCCGGACCGGTGGAAGAGGCGGGCGAACTCGAGTCCGAGCCCGCGCGCCGCTCCGGTCACGATCGCGGTTCTGCCCGCGAAGTCGAACGTCAGGTTCGGCAACTGCGGATCCTCCCAAGGCTAGAGCAGATCCTCGGCCGCGTCCTTCAACGTGGTCAGGACGCGGCGGGTCTGCGGCGTGTCGGGCAGCAGGGCGAGGAGCAGCGGAGCGGTCGAGAAGGTCGACTGGTGCACCATCAGGCGGCGAACCCAGTCCATGCCGGCCGCCAGTTCGGCGACCGGGTCGGTCGTGCCGCCGCCGCGTACCCAGTTTCCGAGCGCGGCCCGGTGGATCGCGTCGATGAGGGCGGCGAGCGCCACCGACTGGAAGGACGGGGCGTCCGGCGGGAGCCGGTCGCGCAGGAAGGACCGGGTCAGCGCCACGTACCGCTCGTGTTCGATGACCTCCCGCTTGCGCAGCTCGGGCACCACCCGGGTCAGCTTGTACCGGCGGAGGACGAGTTCGGGCCGGCTGAGGAAGTCCCGCAGCGACTCCTCGGTGGCCGCGATGACCGCGTCCACCGGGTCGGTGTCCGGGCCGGCCTCCAGGAGACACCGTTCGACCAGCCCGAGGCGTTCGGTGTGGTCCGGGAAGACGAGTTCGTCCTTGCTCTCGAAGTGCCGGAAGACGGAGCGGCGGGACACATTGGACGCCTCCGCGACCGCTTCGACCGTGACGTTCGCGTACCCCTCCTTGAGGAACAGGGCCATCGCCGTTTCCGAGATCCGGTACTTGGTCTCGAGTATTCTCCGCGAAGTCACCGACAGGTGCCCTCTCTCACCGCTTCGCCGGGTCGGCATCGGCCGGGCTGCGGCGCGACGAACTGCGGCGCAGCCGGCGGGCCAGCCATTGGTGTCGAACGGTACCCCAGATGCCACGGCGGAACAGCAGCACCACCAGGACGAAGACCGTTCCGGTGACCAGGTCGATGCCGGAGAAGCCGGACGAGGCGAGGTAGTCGGCCAGCATCACGGCCAGGAACGCACCGAGGATGCCGCCCCACAGCGTGCCGATGCCGCCGAGCACCGTCATCAGCACCACCTCGCCCGAGGTGCTCCAGTGCAGCTCGGTCAGCGCGACGAAACCGTGGTTGATGGCGAACACCCCGCCGGCCAGGCCGGTCAGGCCGGCGGAGAGGACGAACGCCATGACCTTGTACTTCTCGACCTCGTAGCCGAGCGCCCGGGCCCGCTGGGTGTTGTCGCGGATCGACACCAGGACCCGTCCGAACGGCGAGTGCACGATCCGCCAGGCCGCCCACATGCCGAGCAGCAGGATCGGCAGGGCGGCGTAGTAGAAGTAGAACGACTCGGTCTCCACCAGGTCGATGCCGAAGAACGACCGCGGTACGCCCTGCAGCCCGTTCTCGCCGCCGGTCAGGTCGCTCCACTGGTACGCGACGAAGTAGACCATCTGCGCGAAGGCCAGCGTCACCATCGCGAAGTAGATCCCGGACCGGCGGATCGACAGGTACCCGAGGGGGACGGCGAGAATCATCGCGAACACCGCGCCGCCGACGACGGCCACCGGGAACGGCACGCCGTAGTGCGTGGCGACCAGGCCGGTGACGTACGCCGAGCTGCCCCAGAACGCGGCGTGGCCGAAGGAGAGCAGGCCGGTGAAGCCGAGCAGGATGTCCAGCGCGATCGCGAACAGCGCCATCGCCACGATGTCCATCGCCACCGGCGGATAGACGAACCAGGGCAGCGCCAGCGCCGCCACCAGGCCCACGGCCAGCAGGGCCCAGCGTAACCTCGGGTCGCGTCCCGCGACGGGGGTCCCGGTCACGGTGACCGGGGCCTCGGTCTCCACGGACTGCGTCATGCGGTCGCCTCCTTGCGTCCGAACAGCCCGGCCGGCCGGACCAGGATGATCAGGGCCATCAGGACGAAGATGAAGATCTGCGCGAACGTGGGGGCGTACGCCTGCCCGAACGCCTCCACCAGGCCGACCAGGAAACCGGCGACCACCGCGCCGACGATCGACCCGAGCCCGCCGATGACCACGACCGCGAACAGGATGATCGCGAAGTTGTTGCCCATCTCCGCGGTGATCGCCCGGAACGGCGCGGCGAGCACGCCGGCCAGGCCGGCGAGCGCGACCCCGAAGCCGAAGACCGGCGTCACCCAGCGGCCCACGTTGATGCCCAGGGCACGGGCGAGGTCGGGCTTCTCGGTCGACGCCCGGACGATCATGCCGACCCGGGAGCGCGTCATCACCAGCCAGACGAGCACACAGATCGCCAGGGAGAACAGCAGGACGAACAACTGGTAGCGCGGCAGCACGACGCCGGCCAGGTCGAACCGGCCCTGCAGCGGACCCGGCAGCTCGTACGGCAGTCCGGAGACGCCGTACCGCTGCTTGACCAGCTCGACGAGGACCAGCGTGAGGCCGAAGGTGAGCAGGAAGTTGTAGAGCGGGTCGAGCCGGAGCAGCCACTGCACGAGCAGCCGCTCCACCGCGACGCCGAACCCGAACATCAGCACCGGCACCACCAGCAGCGACCACCACAGCGAGAGGTCGAGGGTGTCGAGCAGGACGGCCGCGGCGACCGCGCCGAGCATGTAGAACGCGCCATGGGCGAAGTTGACCACGCCCAGCACGCCGAAGATGACCGCCAGTCCCAGGGCGGCCAGCGCGTAGAAGCTGCCGGCCGCCAGTCCCTGTACGGCGTACTGAAGCACTGCGTTCATGAGTTCGGCCCACCACTCACATCGAGCAGCCGGACGCCTCGGCGGGAGGGAACGCCTTCGCCGCCGGAATCGTGGTCACGATCTCCTCGTAGTCCCACTCCTCCTTCACCTCCGCCGGCTTCTTGACCCGGGCCAGGTACGCGTCGTGGACGACGGAGTGGTCCTTGGCGCGGATCTCGCCGTTGCGCAGGAAGGCGTCGTTGACCTTCTTGCCCTCCAGCTTGCCGACGACCGCGTCGGCGTCGTCGGTGCCGGCCGCCTGGACCGCCTCCAGGTACTGCAGCGCCGCGGAGTAGTTGCCGGCGTGCTCGAACGTCGGCCGGGTCCCGGTCTCCGCCTTGAACCGGTCCGCCCACGCCCGCGCCTCGGCGTCCATGTTCCAGTACCAGGCGTCGGTGAACATCGTGCCGGCGAACTGGTCCACGCCCAGCGAGTGGATGTCGGTGATGAGCATCAGCCCGACCGCCAGCTCGACGCCCTTCTCCTTGAGTCCCGACTCGTTGAACTGCTTGACCAGGTTGATCAGGTCACCGCCCGCCTGCATGGTCCCGATCACGTCGGGATTGGTGCTGCCGGCCTTGGTGAGGAAGGTCGCGAAGTTCTCGTTCGGGAACGGGGTCGGGATGGTGCTCTGCACCGTGCCACCGGCCCGCGTGATCGCGTCGCTGAAGGACTTGGTCATGTTCTGCCCGAACTCGTAGTCCGGGTAGATGATCGTCCAGTTCTTGCCGCCGTTCTCGGTGACCGTGGTGCCGGTGCCGTTGGCCAGCATGTAGGTGTTGTACGCCCACTGGAAGGTGTACTTGTTGCACTGCGCGCCGGTCAGCGCGGTGGTCGCCGCGCTCACGTCGAGGAACAGCTTCTTGTGGTTCTTCGCCTGGTTGGCCACGGCCAGGGCGGCCGACGAGGTGGGCACGTCGAGGATGACGTCCGCGCCCTGCCGCTCGTACAGTTCCGAGGCCTTGGTGTTGGCGATGTCCGGCTTGTTCTGGTGGTCGGTCGACGTGACGTCGATCTTGTCGACGACCGCCTGGTCGCCGTACTTCTTCTGGAAGTCGGCCACGGCCATCTTGACCGCCTTGACGGAGTTCGGGCCGGACGCGTCCTTGTAGACGCCGGACTGGTCGTTGAGCACCGCCAGCACCAGCTTGTCCCCGGAGAAGTCGCCTCCCGATCCCCCGGGTCCGCCCCCGCCGCAGGCCCCGAGCAGCAGTACCGCCGTCATGGCCGAGGCACCGGTGCGCATTCGTCTGCTTGTCATGGTGGCTCTCCTCAGTCGTATCCGTGTGTCGCGTTGCCGATCGAGAGGTCAGATGCCGAGGTGCTTGAGGAGTTCACCCTCGCGGCGCCGGAAGTCGGAGCTGTCCAGGGACTCGACGATGCGGCCCTGGCTGAGCAGGTAATGCCGGTCGGCCACGGTGGCCGCGAACTTGACGTTCTGCTCGATGAGCAGCACGCCGGCGCCGGTGGCCTTGATCTCGCGGATGATCGCGCCGATCCGGGCCACGATCACCGGGGCCAGTCCCTCGGAGGGCTCGTCCATCAGCAGCAGACGGGCACCGGTCCGCAGCACCCGCGCGATGGCCAGCATCTGCTGCTCCCCGCCGGACAGCGTGGTGCCCGACGCCTTGCGCCGGTCGGCGAGGACGGGGAACGCCTCGTAGACCCGGTCCAGCGTCCAGGCCCGGTCGGAGACCCTGGGCGGGAGAAGCAGGTTCTCCTCCACCGTGAGGCCGGCGTAGATGCCGCGGTCGTCCTGGACCCAGCCCATGCCGGCGCGGGCCCGCTGGTGTGCCGCCATGCCGGTGACGTCGCGGCCGAGGAAGCGCACGCTCCCGCCCGCCTGCCGGTGCAGGCCGATCAGGCATCGCACCAGAGTGGTCTTGCCGGCGCCGTTGCGTCCGGCCAGCGCGACGACCTCGCCCTCGCCCACCCGGAGGTCCACCCCGTGCAGCGCCTGCGCCAGGCCGTACCACGCCTGCAGATTCGTGACCTCAAGCATGGTCGGCCTCGCCCAGGTAGGCGGTGATCACCCGTTCGTCGGTGCGGACCTCGTGATAGGGGCCCTCGGCCAGGATCCGGCCCTGTTGCAGGACCGTCACCCGGTCCGCCAGGCTGCCCACCACGTGCATGTTGTGGTCGACGAGCACCACGGTGCGGCCGGTCGCGATGCGACGGATCAGCTCGATGGTGCGGTCGACGTCCTCGACGCCCATCCCGGCCGTCGGCTCGTCGAGCAGCATCACCGGTGGGTCCAGCGCCAGCGCCAGGGACAGTTCCAGCGCGCGCTTCTGCCCGTAGGCGAGCAGGCCGACCGGCTTGTCCGCCAGCGGCATCAGCCCCACCTGGGTGAGCAGTTCCTCCACCCGGGCCCGGTTGCGGCCCAGCAGCTTCTCCGACCGCCAGAACCGGAATCCCTGCCTGGTCAGGCCCTGCAGCGCGAGTTCCACATGCTCGCGGCCGGTCAGCGTCTCGAAGAGGCTGGTGATCTGGAACGACCGGGCCACGCCCCGGCGCGCGACCTGCTCGGGCGGCTGGCCGGTGACGTCCTCGTCGAACACCGTGATCGCCCCGGAGGTCGGGGACACGAAGCCGGTCAGCAGATTGAACAGGGTGGTCTTCCCGGCACCGTTGGGGCCCACCAGCGCGTGCACGCTGCCTTCGCGGACCTCCAGGTCGACCGAGTCGACCGCGCGGAAACCCCGGAACACCTTGGTCAGCGCCCGCGTGCGCACCGCCACCCGGGCGTCCGGCGAGGTCACCACGAACACCTGAAGCTCTCGGCGCGGCCGGGATCGCCCGAGCGGTACCGGGGCCAGCGCGGGTACTCGCAGAGCGGGCGCGTCCGGCCGTCCCTGCTGTCCACCGCCACCGGCTCGACCGGCGGCCGCCCCTCCTCGACCCACTGTTCCAGCGCGGACAGCGAGTCCCAGGTGGCGGCGAACGCGGGCGCACCGAAGTTGGCGTGGTTCGCGCCCGGCACGAGGTGGTACCGCATGAACTGGTGGGTCTGCCGGGCACCGACCTGACCGAGCACCCGCCGGTAGTAGTCGTTCGTCGACCGGTGGGAGACCAGTTCGTCCGCGGAGCCGTGCATCAGCAGCAGCCGTCCGCCGGATCGCGCGAAGGGACGGAGGTCCGCGTCGTTGCGGTCCTGGATGGTG
This sequence comes from Jidongwangia harbinensis, assembly GCF_020216025.1. Taxonomy (GTDB): domain Bacteria; phylum Actinomycetota; class Actinomycetes; order Mycobacteriales; family Micromonosporaceae; genus Actinoplanes; species Actinoplanes harbinensis. The sequence goes on from NZ_JAIWNC010000001.1 coordinate 242,095, forward strand.
GAGAGGTGACTGATCCGGGGCAGCCATTTCCCGGGCCGCCGCGGGTCGATCTCGAGGGAGTTCTGGCCGGGGTCCCGGGTCAGGAAGTACTTCACCCACTGGTCCCAGTACTGGAACCCGTACGCACTCGTCGCCGGCATCGGGTTGGCGGGCGCGGACGTGCCGAAGCCGAGATACGGGGTGCGCATGTCGGCCCCGGACAGCAGCGGGAAGCCGGGGTAGTACCGCTCGCCGCTGGCGATGCGGTACGGCCAGCTGAACGGTGTGGACGCGGCGGTCACCGCGGCGATCTGCGGGTCGGAGAGACAGGCCGGCCCGGTGTCGGCGCCGTCGGGGCAGCGGAGCACCCGGGGGTCGAAGTGGCAGCCGCGGTCGTTCGAGATGATCTTGTCCGCGATCCCGTCGCGCGCGTCGCAGGCCGCCATGACGCTGTCGTACAGCAGGGTCTGCTTGTCCGGGCCGGGGAACGCGCCGGGCCGGGACATCACCCGCGCCAGGTGTCCGAGGTGGAGGATCTCGGCCAGGTTGTTCCAGGCGGGGTAGGCGGAGATGACGCCGTCGAAGGCGTCCGGCCACCGTTGCGCGACGACCAGAGCCTCGCGACCGCCGGTCGAACCGCCCGCGAAGTAGGCCCGGGCCGGGCCGGCCCGGTAGCCGCGACGGATGAGGTACGTGGCGGCGTCGTGCGTCTTCTTGAGCGCGTCGCCGGCGGCGAAGTTCCGCAGTGCCTCGTCGTTCACGCCGAACGACCCGTCCAGGGACCCGGTGGGACCCGCCTGGTGGCCCGCGTCGCTGGCGTACGTCGCGTATCCACGGGCCAGGGGCGCCGCCCGATCGGGACGGCCGAACGGCACGTTCTGCGTGACGGCGGGAATCGTGCCGTTGAAACCGCCACCGCCGAACATCATCGTGTCCCGGTTCCAGTCGGCCGGCATGGCGATCTGCAGCCTGATGTCCGGAGCGGACGGATCGATCGGCGAGAGCGCCGCGCGCACGTCGCAGTACTCGACGGTCGCACCGCTCACCACCTGGGTCGTCACGGCGGCCGACTGCACCCGGCCGCCGCGGGTCGGCAGGCTGGTCGCCGACGGCGGGATCCGCACCGCCGCCAGCTCCGCGCACCTGGGGGCCGGACTGACCGCGGCGGCGGGCCCGGGCCCGAGCAGCGCCGTCGCACTGATCACCGTGGTGACCACCGTCAGCCAGGCCGGGAGCCGCCTCGAACTCCCCTGGAATCGCCGCACCGGACTCATCGCGAACCCCCTGGACTAAAGCACGCCGTGCCGCCAATCCAATCTTGGAAGGCACTGAGTGCCAGTCACTGTGCCATGCGTCACACCTGGTCGCAAGAGCTACGCATGGAAATGTTGCGATGCTGTTGCCGGGAACGCCGCCGCGCCGGCCGCCGTCCGGAAGGGTCCGGAATCGGCAGGGCCGGCGCGGCGGTAGCGACGTCAGGCGGGACGGGTGGTCGCGGCGGTTCCGCGCCCGGCCGCCGGCGATGCGTTCAGTCCCGGCCCGGCGGCTCGGGTGGAGGCGGCCGTCCGGCGCAGGAACAGCGCCAGCACGACCTCGGAGAGGCCGACGAGCAGACTGCTGACGCCGGTCAGGACGACGAGCGTCGTCAGCGACAGGTCCGGCACCAGGACGAAGACGATGCCGGCCGCCACGGAGAGCAGGCCGGCGGCGATGAGTCCGGCCCGGGCCGGACCGGTCTGCTGGAGGCCGAGCACGACACCGGTGATCCCACTGAGGATCCAGGTGACCGCGAACAGCAGGGCCAGCACCGTGAGGCGGCTGACGAGATCGCGCAGGCAGACCAGGCCCGCGATGAGCACGACGACGCCGACGATGCCGGACAGCAGGTGATGGACGATGGACCCGCCACTGCCGGGCAGGAAGGCGGCGATGATCCGGGCGAGGCCGGCCATCAGCAGCCACCCGCCGGCGATCAGGGCCATCACCCGCAACGAGATGTCCGGCCAGATCAGCACCGCGGCGCCGAACACCACACCGAAGATGCCGGTGGCCAGGACCACTCCCCAGGGGACCGGGAGTGACTGGAGTTCCTCGGTGGTGCTCCGCCAGCCGTCCGCCGTACCCTGGCCCGGTTCTTCTGCTGTCCCGGTCATACCGACCTCCTCCGGCCCGTGCTCGTACGGTGCGGGCGCGACCGCCATGCCGAGCAAACCCCGGCGCCGGGGGCGCGGTCATCATCCGCGGCGAAGGACCCGGCCGGCGCTCAGCCCGGGGCGCGCTCGTCCGGTGGGCGGGGCAGCCGCGACTCGACCCGCTGCCCGGGAATCCGCTCCTGCTCCCGGGCGAGCAGGCCGAGCGCGCGGACGTCGGCCGCCACGGGCCGGCTGCGGTCGACCGCGCGGGGCCACAGCCGCGCCCGGTGCACCGCGGCGACCTCGGCCGCGAGCACCAGCGCGAGGCTGAGCAGGTACAGCAGGGTGAACATCGCAGCCACGGTGGCGAACGCGCCGTAGATCGGGCCGGCCCGGCGGACCAGGCCGGGCAGCACCGCCGCACCCAGCTCCAGCGTGAGGGTGACCGCCACCGCGCCCGGTACGGCCGCCGGCCACAGCGCCCGCACCGGCGCCGGGCGTTCCAACAGCAGTCGCGCGGCCAGCAGCAGAACCGCGCAGGCGGTCACGCCCTCCCCGGCCACCAGCATCATCCGGGACACCCCGGGCCGGCCCGGATGGGCCGCGGCGATCACCGCGAGGGAACCGACCGTCACCGTCCCGGCCAGGACGAGCGCCAGCGCGGCCACCGTGCGTACCGGGCGCCACGGGGTGAACGTCCGCAACCGGTACGGGACGGCGGCCAGGTGGTTGAGCGTGCGGGCCGCCGCGAGGACCACACCGGCGCCGGAGAGGACCAGGCCACCCAGCGCCACCGCGACGGCCACCGGCGCGGTCGGCAGGGAGGCCACGGCGTCGGAGACGGTGGACTGCAGCGACGGCGGCACCATGGCCGCCACCACGCGGTGCCGCAGCGGCGGCCGCTGGTGCAGGACCCGCACCACGACGGTCTGGGCGAGCAGCAGTGCCGGGAACATGCTGAGAAACCCGTAGTACGTGATCAGCGCGGCCTCCCGGCCGCCGTCGTCGTCGGCGTACTTGCGGACCACCGCGTACGCGAAGCCGAGCACCGGACGCCGCTGCTGGAAGCGGTCCAGCCGTTGCACGATCCGGCTCACGCCGGTCATGGCGTCATGGTCACCGCGCCGGCCGGGGCGGTACCTCGCCCCGGGTCGGCGGCTCGGCGGCCGGCGTCGTCCAGGTGGCGCCGGTACGCGCCCGGTACGCGACGACCGCCTCGTCCAGGGTCGCGAAGTAGTGCGCCTCGTCCACGGCGGCGGTCAGGCCGTACCGGTCGATCTTGCTCCGGACCGGGTCCTTGAGTTCGGCCCAGACGAGCGCCGTCCCCTGGGCGTCGAGTTCCTGCACGAGCACCGCCAGCATGTCCGCCGCGGTGGTGTCCACGTCGGTGACCGGTTCCGCCGCCAGCACGATCCAGTCCGGCCGCGGTTCGGTGCGGGCGAGCCGCCGGATCTGGTCCCGGAACACCCGGGCGTTCGCGAAGATCAGCGGGGCGTCGAAGCGGAACAGCACGAGCCCCGGCAGCAGTTCGGCGTCCGGGTACGAGCGCACGTCGTGGTAACCCGACACGCCCGGCGCCCGGCGCAGCTCCGTCTGGTACGGCCACCACACCCGGCGGAACACGTTGAGCACCGACAGGCCGACCGCGACCCCGATGCCGGGCAGGACCCCGAGCAGGGCCACGCCGAGGAACGCCGCGATCGAGACGAGGAACTCCAGGCGCCGCCGCCGCCACAGCCGGACCGTGCCGGGGAGGTCGGCGAGAGACAGCGATGCGGCGATCACCACCGCGGCGAGGGTGGGCTGCGGCAGGTCCCGGAGCAGACCGGGGGTCAGCACCAGCATGGTCAGGATGACGGCGGCGCCGACGATCCCGGTCACCTGGGTACGGGCACCGGACTGCGCGGCGACCGCGGTGCGGGAGCCGCTGGTGCTGACCGGGAAACCCTGGAAGAAGGACGCCGCGACGTTGGCCGCACCGACGCCGATCATCTCCTGGTCGGCCCGGATCTCCTGCCCGGTACGGGCGGCGAACGACGACGCGGTCGAGATCGTGTCGGCCAGTGACACGATCGTGATGCCCACCGCGCCGACCAGCAACAGCACGAGTTGGGACCAGGAGGCCCGCGGCACGGTGAACGGCGGGAAACCGGCCGGCAGCGGACCGACGAGTTCCACACCGCGCTCGCCCAGGTCCAGAATCCAGGTGGCGGCGATCGCGGCCACCACGGCGAGGAGCACCGCCGGCACCTTGGGCAGCCACCGCTGCAGCACCACGATGATCGCCAGGGTGAACAGGCCGACCGCGCACGCGGCCGGCACGGCCTCGCCGGCCGCCAGCCCGCGCAGGAAACCGGACGCCTCGCTGACCAGCCCGTCGCCGTCCACCGAGAACCCGAACAGCTTGGGCAGCTGGCTGACGAAGATGGTCACCGCGAGACCGTTCATGTAGCCGATCTGGGTCGGCTTGGACAGCAGGTCGGCGACGAACCCGAGCTTCGCGATCCCGGCCGCGGTCATGGTCAGGCCGACCAGCAGCCCGAGCATCGAGGCCAGGCCGACGGCCACGGCCGGGTCGCCACCGGAGCCGATGGTGGCCACGAGCACCGCGGCGATCATCGGCCCGAGCGAGGAGTCCGGTCCCACCACGAGAATCCGGGAGGGGCCGAAGACGGCGTAGCCGAGCAGGCCGAACACCGTGGTGTACAGGCCGGTGATCGGCGGCAGGCCGGCGAGTTCGGCGTACGCCATGCCCTGCGGCACCAGCAGGCTGGACAGGACCAGACCGGCGACGAGGTCCTTGGGCAGCCACGCCCGGCGGTAGGTCGCCACCGTCCGTACGCCGGGCATCCACCGGCCGGGACCCCCGGGACCGGCGCTCGCGGGTCCGCCGGCCCCGCTCACCGTCGGCTCCAGCGGGGGCCGACGACCAGCCATTCCGTCTCCCAGGAGCGCAACCGGCGCCGGTCGAGGCGCCAGACGAGGATCCGCCGGGTGACGACCAGGGCGGCGACCAGAGTAAGCGCCGCCATCGTCGCGGCCACCCAGGCGTCCAGGGTGGGACTGCGGCGCACCGGCGGCCGCACCACCGTTCCCCGGTCGTCGACCCAGACGGTCACCGCGTCGCCGGCCGGCGTGCCCCCGGCGGCCGGCACCGATCCCGTGCGGACCGTGCCGTCCGCTCCGGTCCAGCGGGCCGGCACCGAAACGGTGTCCGGGCCCGGCGGTGCCTCGGCGCCGCCGGGTACGAGGTCGGGGGCGTCCTCCAGCAGAACGGCCGTCACCGGCCGGTGATGCTGTTCCTCCCACGCCATGGCGCGCATCCCGGACCGGTAGGTGGTGTGTGCCACGTGTCCGGCCAGCCACGGCGCGACGATCAGCGTTGCCAGCACCACCACCAGCGTCAGCCAGGCCTGGACCGTGTCCGAACCGCGGCGCAACGGATTCCGGTTCCACGGCATCCGGCTGGCGATGCGCCTGGAGCACATGCGGCCTCCCCTGTCATGAGTCGCCGTAGGCGCCTGCGGCCTCGGCACCGTGCGCGGCCACCGCGTAGATGACGACGGCGGTCATTCCGATCGCGGTGACCGACCACACCGGATGGACGTCCAGGAACGCGAAGTTGACCAGCGCGGACGTGCCGGCCAGCAGGACCGCGAGAAGCCGCGCCCAGCCGCGCCCGCGGACCAGTCCGACCCCCGCGACGACCGCGACGGCACCGATCCCGATGTGCCACCAGGCGAGCGTGGTCAGCCCGACCGGCAGCAGCAGGTCGGCGCGGCCCGCGGTGAGCACCTCGGGCCGGGCGAGCGCCACCAGGCCGGTGCCGACGTGCACGGCGCCCAGCATGACCAGCATCAGTGCGCCGAGCAGAACCCAGGCGATCCACGCGGTCGCCTCGCTGTGGTCGACACCGGTGTACGACTCACCCGGCGCCGGAGCGCTCTCGGACATGGTGTCCCTCCCGGCCTCAGCAGGTCCCCGACATCGCGTCAGCGAGGCCGCGCAGGCTGGTCTGCAGACCCTGCAACGTCGTCCGGACGGCGCTGAGGTTGGCCACGTCGGGCGTCTCCCGGGCCATCGCGACGCTCGCCGAGACCTGGTCGGCGGCCGTGCGTACCGCCTCCACCTCCGGCGCGAACTGCGCCCCGGCGTCGGTCAGCAGCAGGTAGACATCGGTCTTCAGCTGCTGCAGGTGCGCCTTCAGCGGGGCCAGACCGTTCTCCGACACGTTCGTGGTGCGGATCTGGTTCATCGTCGTCTGCACGGCCGCCAGGCTCTCGCACACCGGCGGCTGGTCCGTGCTGCAACCGCCGATCGCGAGCGTCGCCGCGGCCGTCCCGGCGGCGATCAACATGGGCATCCGTCTCATGGGCCGAGCCTCATTTCTGTGTGCGGCCGGTGCGTCATCTGGCGGGGATGAAACACCGGGAAAGGGGGATGCCGGCCCGCCCACACGGGCCGGCATCCCATGGGTGCCGGCCCGTCACCACTCGGGCCGGCATCCCCTAGGAATCCGGCTGCCCGTCCCCAGGTCCTCGCCGGAGACCGGGCGGGCGCCGGATCGGTCTCACGGGGCGGTCGAGGCCGACGAGGTCGCCACCGGGTCCGCCTGGGCACCGTCGGCGTCGCCGTGCAGCGCCTCCTGCAGTTCCGCCTCGGTCTCCTTGGGGAGCGAGGACTTGAGCACCGTGCCGCCGAACTGCGCAAGTCCCTCGACCGCCTTGTCCGGGGTGACGTGCTCGACCACGAGGAACAGCGCGGACGTGCCCGGCTCGAGCATGTCGCGGACCTGGGCCTGGAACTCCTTGTTGATCGCACCCTTGGTCATCTTGCCCATCAGGGCTCCGAGCCCCGCACCGACCGCCATGCCGAGGAACGGGATGAAGAAGAGCACGCCGAACAGCAGGCCCCAGAACATGCCCCAGGTCGCGCCGCCGCCCACCTCGTGATGGTTGGTGGTGACGTGGAACTTGCCCTCCCGGTCGCGGATGATGGCCGCGATGGCGTCGGGCTGGATGATCAGATCCTTGGCGAGACGTTGTGCCTCCAGCGACGCAGCCGTCGCGGTGGTCTCGTCGGGGTAACCGATGGCGACGAGTGTTGCCATGATTCGTACACATCCCTTCGCTGATCTGCCCCGCCGGTTTCGCGTCTCCGGCGTCCGACCCAGTCAGCCACGGCGGCCGGACCCCAGCCTCATTCCCGGCGAATGAAGCTGGGTCCGGCGCCGGACCGGCGCCGGACCGGTGTCACCCCCACCGGATGAGGTGCACCGCCGGGGCCCGGCCCAGGATCGGAACCGGGCTACAGGAAGGAGTGGCAGATGGCCATCGGTCCGGTCCAACTCATCGTGCTGGGCTTCGATCGTCCGGACTTCCACGGCGAGGTCATCGCGGAGCTGGAAAGGCTCCGCAGCACCGACACCGTTCGGGTGATCGACGCGCTCGCCGTCTACAAGACCGCTCGCGGTGACGTCGAGGTCGAGCACCTGAGCAATCTCTCCGTGCCGGAGGCGGTGGAGCTGGGCACCAAGATCGGCGCGCTGATCGGGCTCGGCATCGACGGCGAGCCCGGCATGGAGGCCGGCGCCGTCGCCGGTGCGCAGGCCGCCACCGCGGGGACGAGAGCGTTCACCGACGAGGACGCCTGGGACATTCTCGCCGACATCCCCGACGACTCCGCCGCGGCGCTCCTGCTCATCGAACACCACTGGGCCGTGCCGCTGCGCGACGCCATCGCCCGCGCGGGCGGCTACCGGATCAGCGACGGTTTCATCAGTCCGTTCGATCTGGTCGCCATCGGCATGGCCACGGCGGCGGAGGCCAAGGAACTGCACGACCTGGAGACGGCGGCGGCCCGCTAGCGGACCGCCGCGGGCACGCAGGGAGGTGAGGACATGTTCGGATCCCGCCGGGTGGCACGGCGCACGGCACGGCGCACGGCACGGCGCGTGTCACGGCGCCGCCGGCGCTGAGCCGGTGTCACAGGGATGCAGCCGGGGCGAGTTCGCCCCGGCTGCGTCCGCGTGTCCGGCGCGGGGCGCCTTTCACCCGCAGCGGGTGGCGCGCCGGCCGGCCCGGCGGGGCACGGTGACGACATGACTGCCACCGACCCACAAGCCGCATCCCTGTCCACCCCGGCCGGTCCGGCGCGCCCCGCGGTCGTGCGGTGGGCGGACACCGTGCTGGGCGCCGCGTTCGCGGCCGAGGACACCACGTCGGATCTGGTCACCGGGCTGCGCCGGGCCGCGGCACGGCACCGGCGGCGCGTCGCCGGGCTGGCCGACCGGGGCGCCGCGGAACGCGCGCGCTGGCGGCAACGGGCCGAGCGGACCGCCGACGACGCGGTGGTCACGGTCGCCACCTCGCCGGTCCTCGACCGCGTGGTGGACCACCAGCTGGAACGGATCCTCCGGCCGGTGGTGCGGGCCGTCCTCGACGACGTCCTGCTGTTGCTGGAGAAGGAACCCGAGCGGATCCAGGCGCTCATCCGCGGGCAGCGCGAGAGCATGGTCGACGAACTGGTCGGACGGCTGCGGGCCGGCGCGGACGCCGGCGACACCGCGGTCGAAGGGCTGGCCGTCCGGGTGTTCCGGCGGGGTCCCCGCCGGACCCCGGCACCGCCTCCCGAGCTGTGAGCGCCCCGGCGCAGCGGACGTACGCCGGGCCGGTCACCCGGACGGTCGCGTACCTGATCGACGCGTTCCTGGTCACCGCCCTGTTCACCGCCGGCACCGCGATCGCCAGCCTGATCACCCTGGTTGTCGGAGCGCGGGTGCACGACCTGGCGCTCGCCGCCGCGTCGGCCGGGCTGGTGGTGCTGCCCGCCCTGTTCGCGACGTACTGCGCGCTGTTCTGGACGCTCGCCGGCCGGACCCCGGGCATGGCGGTACTGGGCCTGCGGGTGGTCGCCGCGCGCCCGCGCCGGCTGACCTGGCCGGCGGCACTGCTGCGCGGCCTGGTGCTGGCCTACTTCCCGGTGGGAGCGGTCTGGGCCCTGGTGGACCGGCGGCACCAGGCGGTACACGACAAGGTGGCCCGGACCGTGCTGATCCGGGTCCGGGCCCACCGCGACGGCGACCGCCGGTTCTGAGCGCCCACCTCACCTTGGCGGGGTGAGGCGACACCCGGCGCGGTGGCGCACGCTCGGCGGCAGCACGGCATTCCGGCCGTGCGCCCCCGCGGCAGGAACGAACGAGGAGGATCGCTGTGTCGAAGTCCACGCGGCACCCCGCCACCCCCGCCGGCCGGCTACGGCACCCCGCCGAGCTGCCGTTCTTCATCTTCATGGTGGTACTCAACGTGCTCATCATCGTCGCGATCGTGCAGGCCGCCGTGATGCTTCCGGGCCTGCCCGAGCGGTTCCACGACACCGGCTGGGCCACCGCGGTACGCAGTGCCCTGATCGGCCTGCTGCTCCTGGTCCCGACGCTGATCGTGGTACGCGAGACGCAGCGGGCGTCGATCCGCGGCACCGCGGTCGAGCTGTCCCCGCGCCAGTACCCGGAGCTGTACCGCACGGCGGACGAGTTCGCCCAGCGTCTCGGGCTCCGCCGGCGGCCGCAGATCTATCTGGGCAACGGCAACGGGGCGCTGAACGCGTTCGCGGCACAGGCCACCGGCCACGACTACGTCGTGCTGTCCAACGAGCTCTTCGTGAACCTGTACCACGGCAACCGGGACGGCCTGCGGTTCATCCTGGGACACGAACTGGGCCACATCCGGCTGCACCACGTGTCGCTGTGGTACCAGCTGGCGGTGGCCTACTCGGAACGGATCCCGCTGCTCGGCCCGGCCCTGTCACGGCTGCGGGAGTACTCCTGCGACCGGCACGGCGCCCATCTGGCGCCGCTGGGCATGACCGGCCTCGTGCTGCTGGCGTCGGGCCGCCACACCGAGCACGTCGTCGACGTGGACGAGCTGGTCCGGCAGGGCCGGTCGCTGCACGGCTTCTGGGTGGGGCTGGCCCAGCTGCCGCGCTCGCACCCGTTCACCGTCCGCCGGCTGGAACGCCTGTACCGCCTCGGGCTGTTCCACGCGCGGCTGCGCGAGGCCGAGACGGAGACGCCGGTCTGAGCCGGAACCCGCCCTCACACGCCGTCCCGGAACGGGATCCGGCCGGAACGCGCCGCGGCCGCCAGCAGGCCGTGGTCGCGCTCGTTGCGGTCCGCGTAACGCTCGGCGAACTCGACCATCACCCGGTCGAACTTGTCGCTGCCGCCGAGGTATCCGGCGATCGCCATCCGGTCACCGGTGCGGGCGTGCGCCCGGGCGAGCGTCCAGCCGCAGAGGGCGGCGTACACCCGCATCGCCTCCGGGTCCATCGTCTCGACGACCGCCGAGCCCTTCCAGTCGCGCAACTGCCGCACGTAGAAGTCGCGCCGCCGGCCGTCGAAGCCGGCGGCCCGGTGCCAGCCCAGGAAGATGTCGCCGGTGGCCTGCATCAGCCGTTGCCCGGACACCACCCGTTCGCCCTCGCTGTGCCACTCGGCCTCCGGCCGGTCCGGAACGTGCCCGGCCAGGACGGACGGCGGCGCCTCCTTCACCTGCAGCAGCAACGGATCGTTCTCGTCCCGGCCGCTGAGCAGGACCACCCAGCACCGGGTACCGACGCTGCCCACGCCGACGACCTTGCGGGCCAGGTCCACGAACCGGTACGCCTCGAACAGCCGCCGCCGGTCCGGGGCCAGGGTGCCGGCGTAACCGGCGAGCAGCCCGCAGACCCGGTTCTCCAGATCCGTGCGGCCGCTGTCGGGCAGCAGATCCTGCACCGGGACCAGCAGCGGTGGGTCCGCGGCGAGCCGTCGCCGGCCGTCCACCAGCGCCGTCAGCTTGCGGAACGCGTGCACGCTGTCGTGGGTGCGCGCCTTGGCCTGGGCCGCGGCGAAGCGCTTCCGCCGGGCCCCGCTGAGCTGGTCCTTGAGCAGCGCGTTGACCTCTTCCATGTCGGCGCGGGCGTACCAGACGTCGACGTGCCCCAGGTCGGCGAAGCGGCGCATCGCCTGCCGGTAGCGGCCGGCCGCGGCGAGCACCACCCCGGCCCGTTCGCGGCGCCGGAAGCCGTTGCCGCGACCGGCCACGGCGAGGCTCGCCACCAGGCGCTTCAGGTCCCACTCCCACGGGCCCGGATGGGTCTCGTCGAAGTCGTTGACGTCGAAGACGAGCCGCCGCTCCGGCGAGCCGAACACGCCGAAGTTGCTCAGGTGCGCGTCCCCGCAGAGTTGACAGGTCAACCCGGAGGTGGGGGTACGCCCGAGGTCCGCGGCCATCACCGCGGCGGCGCCCCGGAAGAACGCGAACTCCGACACCAGCATCCGGCCGTAGCGGATCGGCACCAGCTCGGGCAGCCGGGTCGCGGACTGCGCGACGAGCACCTCGACCGGATTCGGCCGATCACCGTCCGCCGGCACGCTCACGTGGGATTCGAACGGTACCCGGGCGCGGGCGGCCCGCCCGGCGGCCCGCCGGGCAGCCGGGGCCGCGGACGGCGAGGCCGTCGTGCCGGTGCTCTCGTTCGCGGTCCGAACTGCCATGGCACACCTCCTGCGGAGGCCGGCCAACTCCGGCCCTCGGGTGCCACCAGACACCGGCACCGGGCCACGGCGCACCATCCGTCGGGGACGAACCCGCCGGCGCCGGATCGGGGAACGTCACTCACCGGGGATGAGTCCCCGCGACCCGATCGGGACAAGGCTCATGGGAGGCGGTACGAAGGAGGACCAGGATGGCGGCGTCACCACCCCCGGTGGACATTGCGGTGGCGTACCAGGAGGCGATGCGGGAGCTCGCCGCCCTACGGCGCGAGCGGGCGGTCCTCAACCGCAAGCTGCGATCGGATCGGCATCTGCGCCCGTGGCAGGTGGAGTTGCTCAAGCTCCAGCGCCATCTCGAGGATCAGGATCTGCGGATGATCGTGCTCTTCGAGGGACGCGACGCGGCCGGCAAGGGCGGTGCGATCCGCCGGGTCACCCGGTACATGAACGAGAAGCACTACCGGGTGGTCGCGCTCGGCCGGCCCACCGAGGAACAACGGTCCCAGTGGTACTTCCAGCGGTACGTGGCGCAGTTCCCGACCGGCGGTGAGATCGTGCTGTTCGACCGCAGCTGGTACAACCGCGCGATGGTGGAACGGGTCTTCGGCTTCTGCAGCCGCAAGGAGTACCAGGACTTCCTGCGCGGCGTGACCGGGTTCGAGAAGGACCTGGTACGGCAGGGCACGGTGCTGGTGAAGCTGTACTTCAGCGTCACCAAGGAGACCCAGGCCGACCGCTTCGACCGCCGGATGACCGACCCGCTACGCCGGTGGAAGCTCAGCGAGATCGACCTACAGGCGCAGAGCCGCTGGGACGACTTCACCGAATGCAAGTACGAGATGCTGTCGCGCACCGGCACGAAGGCGGCGCCCTGGCTCATCATCCGGGCGAACGACAAGCAGCAGGCCCGTCTGAACGCCATCAAGGTCATCCTCAACGCGGTCGACTACAAGGAGCCGAACCCGGACCTGGACTTCGCTCCGGATCCGCGGATCGTCGTCCCGGGCCGGGACGAGATCGCCTTGATGCAAGCCGATTTACGGCGCAACGGCAGGTTCACCGGATGACGGTTCGGCCAGCGGCCGCGAGGGAGGAAGCGACATGCTTGAGGCGTCGTACCAGGTCAGAGTCGCCGGGGTGATCCCGGCGGAGTTGTTGTCGGAGCTGCACGACCTGACGGTCAGCGTGGAGCCGCCGGAGACGGTGCTGCACGGGTCGCTGCCGGACCAGTCCGCGGTGGTGGGCCTGATCTCCCGCATTCACGGGCTGGGGCTCCGCCTGATCGAGGTGCGGCGGCTGCCCAACGACGAGGGTCCCGAGACCCTGCTGGATCCGACCCGCTGACCGGCCGAGCGGCATGCGCGAACGGCCGGCCCGGCACGGCTACGGCCCCGTCCTGACGCTGATCGTCTCGACGTACGTGCTGTCCCTGGTGCCCGGCGGCCGTTGGCTGCCGACGGTGCTGCTGGTCGTGCAGGCCGGCACGGTGTGGCTGGCGCTGCGGGTGTCCCGGGCCCGCCGGTCGGTCCGGCTCGCCTCCGTCGCCGTGTTCGCACTGGCGCTGGTGGCGGCCGCGTTCGCCTGGTTCGCTCCCGGCCGCCCGCTCACCGGCCTGACCTTCCTGGCCGCCGGCGCGCTCTATCTGGTGGCGCCGATCTCGATCGTCCGCGACATCGGCGTCCACCGCCGGGTGGACCGGGAGACGATGCTCGGCGCCCTGGCCGCCTATCTGCTCATCGGCATGGCGTTCGGCTTCGCGTACGCCTGCGTCGCGGCCCTGCAACCGGGCCCGCTGTTCGGCGACGCGGGCGACCCCGCCCTCCCCCAGGCGCTGTTCTTCAGCTTCGTCACGCTCACCACGACCGGCTACGGCGATCTGGTGCCGGCGACCAACCCGGCGCAGAGCATCGCCGTGCTGGAGGCGTTGCTCGGCACGCTGTTCCTGGTCACCGCGGTGTCCAAGGTGGTGGAGAACTGGCGGCCCCGGGGCTGGCGCGACACCGGCGCGGAGCCCGGCGACACCGGCCGGTGATCCCGGCTCACCGGCCGGCCCGGCCGCCGAACCGTTCCAGCCACCGCACCAGCTGGCGGTGCACGGCGTCCGCACCGGCCAGCTCCGCGTCCACCGGCCACGCCGACGGATGGACCAGCAGCGGGCGGTCCTGCCAGCCGCCGAGGCCACCGTGGCAGCCGATCAGTTCCTCGAACGCCGCGACCTCCTGGGTCACCGGGTCGTAGACGCTGTTGACCACGATGTCGCCGGTGTGCCGGAGTTCGTCGTGACGGCGCAGGTCGGCGGCGGCCGCCGGGCCGTACCCGGCCAGCGGGTCCTGTCCCTCGATCCGGTCGTCGCGCAGGTGGCGGCAGCCCGCCCGGCCCAGCACCACCGGCCCGAGCCGGCGCGACCGGACCATCACCCAGCCGATGCCGGGGTGTTCGACCAGGCCGGGCAGCAGGAGGGGGTGCCGCTGCTCGATCTCCTCCATGCTCGCCCGCCCCGGGACCCGGGTCAGGTAGACCAGCGCGAGGTTTCCCGACGCGGCCACCACGATCTCCGCTCCCGGCGCGGCCGGCGCCTCGGACCCGGAACCGCGCCGCAGCTCGTTGGTCAGGACCCGGACCCGTCCGGCGTGCTCGTCCTGCCCGCCGGCCGCGGCCGAGGTGCCGGCCGCCGGGGCGAGCCGCTGCACCACGTCGTCCAGCGTGACACCGTAGCGCTGGGCGAACGTCGCGCCCTGGCTCTGCCCGTGGTCGGAAACCACGACGAACCGGTACGGGCGGGGCGCCGCCGCCACCACCGCCTCGAGCGTGGCGAGCACGTCGTCGATGCCTTCGAGGGCGGCCAGTGCCTCCGGACGGGTCGGGCCGGCGTGGTGCGCGATCTCGTCGTAGTCGACGAAGTCGCAGTAGATCACCGGGGCGCCGCGCATCACGTGCTCGGCGACGATCGAGAGGTTCAGGTGGCGCAGCAGCACGTTGGTCAGCCCGCGCAGCAGCACGTACGAGGCGGTCCGGGCGGTGCGCGGCCGCACCCGCCGGAGCCGTTGCCGCCGGGCCTGGTGCAGCTCCTTGACGATCTCCGCGGCGGTGAGGAACAACGACCGGGTGAGGCCGAACGGGTCGAGCAGGTAGGTGGCGACGTACCGGGCCGGTCCCCGTCCCCCGACCGTGCTCATGGTCAGCACGCTGGTGGGTGCGTCGCCGGAGAAGACGTTGCTGACGCTGACGCCGCCGTCGGCCAGCAGCCCGCGCCCGTCGGAGAGCCGGGACTCGACCAGCGCGCTGTCGCGGGGCCGGTTGGTCACCACGAGCCGGCCGGATTCCTTTTCGTACCAACGGAAGGCGGGCACCCCGGCGCTCGCGCCGTGCAGCAGGCCGGCCTGGCTGGCCGGGGTGGTGGCGGGCAGCTGCGCGTGCCACTCCACCAGGGTGTGGCTGCCCGAGCCCAGCCACCGCGCCAGCGTCGGCATCGTGCCGGCGGCCAGCGCCCACCTCGCCAGCGGCGCCGACAACCCGTCGATCTGGACGACCACCACACCCGGGACGTCGCTGGTCGCCGCGGTACGGCGGACCCGGCGGTTGACCCGCAGCAGATGCCGGACGACCATACCGCCCTGGCCCGCGGTGACCACCCAGAGTCCGGCGCTGACCAGGCCGGCGTACATCCACGAGGCCCAGAAGGCGGTCCAGAAGCCGGCCACCTGCAGGCCCGGGGTGATCGACAGGGCGAGGTAGAAGAGCACCGCCTGGCCCAGCAGCCAGCCGCCGAACACCCCGGCCCAGCCGGCATGGGTGAGCAGCACCGCGGCGGCGGGGCGCAGGACCGCGCCGAGCAGGCCCAGGACCGCCGCGGCGAGCAGGACCGCCCCGCCGGTGACCGCCGCGATCCCGGGCACCACCGCGACCGTGACGGCCAGCGCCACCCAGCACAGCAGGACCACGCTCAGCACCGCGGAGACCGGTGCCCTGCGCGGCGGCACCGCCCGGTCCGTGGTCACGGCGCTTCGCCGCCCGTCGCGGCGGGTGCGGTCGCGCCGGGCCGCCGCAGTCGTGCGGCGGCGGCCGGTCCGGGGACGGCCGGGGCGCCGGACGGGTGGCTGCGCGCACCGTACCGGGCGGCCCAGGGACCCGCACTCACGCCGTGCGCCACCACGCTGAGCAGCACGGTCAACACGATGGCGGCGACCGCCGGGCCGGCCCGCTCGCCCAGGTGCTCCACCGCCAGCAGCGCGAACACCACGGAGGCGAGCCCGCGCGGGCCGAACCAGCCGACGAACAGCACGGTGCGGCCGCCGAGGCGGGCACCGATCAGGCTCAGGGCGACCGGGATCATCCGTACGGCGGTCAGGCTCAGCACGGCGTACAGCAGCAGCGCGACGTCGAGCTGTCCGTACAGCAGCGGCACCGCGAACGCGCCGAACAGCAGCCAGACCAGCAGGGACGCGAGGCCCGCCGTCTCCTCGACGTAGAACACCTCCCGCGGCCCGCCCCGCCCGGCCACGTGCCCGAAGGCGATGCCGCCGGCGAAGGCGGCGACGAACCCGTTGCCGTGCCCGGCCACGGCCACCAGGTACGCGCTGAGCGCCAGCGCCAGCACCGCGGGACCGGCGAAGCTGTCGTCGGTCCAGCCGCGCCGGCCGGCCGCCCGCAACAGCCATCCGCCCGTGCCGCCGACGGCCGCACCGATCAGTGCGCCGCCGAGAAGTTGCAGGGCGGCGGCGACGGCGTTCGGGCCACCGTGCCCGGTCGTCGTCGCGGCGCCGGCCAGGGCGAGCAGCACGACCGGGGTGACGATGCCGTCGTTCAGCCCGCTCTCCACGTTGAGGATGCGCCGGATCCGGGCCGGCACCGCCGGATGGGTGATCACGACGGCGCCCAGCGCGGCGTCGGTGGGCGCGAGCGCGGCCCCGATGAGCAGCGCGTACCAGGGCGCCGGGGCGTCCAGGACCGCCCAGGCCGCGGTCGCCCCGAACAGCACGGTCATCGGCAGGGCCAGGCCGAGGAGCCGGCCGAACAGCCCGGCGTCGCCGCGCAGCTCGCGCAGTCCCACGCGGGAGGCGTCGGAGAACAGCACCCAGGCCAGCGTCACCTCGGTGAGCACGGCGATCCCGGCGGTCCCGGCGTCGGTGTCAGAGGCGCCCGCGAGCAGCACGCCGATGCCGACGAAGACCATCGGTGCGGTCAGGTCGGCGCGTTCCAGCTTCGCCGAGAACGCCCCCCAGGCGAACACGACGGCCGCGATCACTGCCAGGGCGCCCGAGGTCACGCCTCATCCAAACGCGCGGTGCGGTCCCCCGGGATCGTCCGCGGCGAGTGACGGCAGGGAGCGGCCGGAACCGCGTCGGACCGCCGCCGCGCCGCCCGCCCGCGTCGTTCACTCCCACCGGATGAGGCGTCCCGGTCACCGCCCGAGGACGCTCGTCTCGGAGCGGCCGCCGTGCCGCAGGGACGAGGAGGGACGCCATGACGGCGATGTACCAGTCCGCCACTCCCCCGCCGCGGGCCGTTGTCAACGCGGGCCGGCTGTGGGCCGGTGGCATGGCGACCGGAGCGGTGGCGGCGCTGATCGCGATCGTCGGGATCCTGGTGGGCCGCGGCCTGTTCGGCGTCGCCGTGCTGGCACCGAAGGGCGCCGGGGTGTGGGGCGACGCCCGCACCGGGTGGTACGCCCTCGGCGCCGCGATGCTCAGCCTGGTGGCCACCGGACTGATCCACCTGCTCCTGCTGTTCACGCCCCGGCCGATGCTCTTCTTCGGCTGGGTGATGACGCTGGCGACGGTGACGGCCATGCTGGCGCCGTTCGTCACGGAGGAGAACCTGGGCTCCCGGTTCTTCACCGCCGGCCTCAACTTCCTGCTCGGCGTGGCCATCGGGTCCCTGGTCGCCGGCTCCGCGCATGCGGCCATGCGGCCCGCACCGGTCGGCCCGACGCCACGGCCCTACCGCTGACACCGCTGCCCCGGTCGGCCGGGCGAACACGGAACGGATGACGCCATGACGGCCAGTGAACGGGTTCCCACGGACACCGCGCAGCCGACCGGCGAGGACCCGCCGCGCACCCGGCCCGACGAAGACACCGGGGTCGGCGCCGACGAACTGGCGCGGCTGCGCGCCGAGGTGTCGGACCTGCACGCCCGCCTCGACACCCGCGCGCGTCGCGCCTCCGCCCTCGCCGCCGGACGCCGGGCCACCGCCGCCGTGCTCGTGGTCCTCACCGCGTTCGCGCTGGTGACCAGCGTGGTCGGCGTGTGGGCGGCCACCACCGTGCTCAACACCGACCGGTGGGTCAGCACCGTGGCGCCGTTGCCGCGGAACCCGCAGATCGCCGCGGCGGTCGCCGAGTACACCACGACCCAGGTGTTCCAGGCCGTCGACGTCGAACAACGGCTGCGGTCGGTGCTGCCCGCCCAGGCGGGCTTCATCGCCGGGCCGGTGTCCGGCCAGCTGCGCGGCGTGGTCCGCTCGACGGTCACCGACGTCCTGCAGAGCGACCGCTTCGCGCGCATCTGGGCGGAGCTGAACCGCCGCGCCCATCAGCGCGCGCTGGCCATCCTCAACGGCGAGAGCACCGTCGTGATCGGACGGGAGAACCGCGTCGAGATCGACCTGCTGCCGCTGATCAACCAGGTGCTGCGGGAACTCAGCACGCAGCTGCCGACCCTGTTCGGCCGGCAGATCGCCCTGCCCGACCTCAGCTCCGGCGCCATCCCCGACAACCTGCGGCTCCGGGTGCAGGACGCGCTCGGGGTGACGCTGCCGGAGAACTTCGCCCGCTTCACCGTCTACGACTCCGGGCAACTGTGGACCGCTCAGCAGGCGGTGGCCGCCGCCAAGCGGAACCTCGTGCTGGCCGTGATCGGTGCCGTCGTCCTGCTGGTGCTCGCGCTCGTCGTCTCCCCGCGGCGCCGGCGCTCGTTGCTGCAGCTCGGCCTGTGGCTGGTGGTCGCGGCCGTGGCGGTCACCGTGGTGCTGCGCGCCGTCCGCAACCAGCTGCTGCTCCAGGTGCCGGACGGTGTGTACCGCGAGGGGGTGGCCGAGACGCTGACCATCGTCTTCGCGCTGCTGCGTACCCGTGGGGTGCAGATCATCGTCATCGGCGTCGTGCTGGCGTCCGTGATGTACCTGATCGGACCCGGCCGGGGACCGACCCGGCTGCGCCGCGGGCTGGCCGCCGGGCTGCGCGCGATGGCGCGCGGGGTACGCACCGGCGCCCGGGTGGCCGCGGCGCAGGGGCCCGGCTGGGCCGCCCGCCACCTGGACGCGCTGCGGGTGGGCGGTGTGGTCGTCGCCGCCGTGCTGGCGTTGCTGCTCTCCTCCTGGGCGTCGCTGCTGCTGATCGTGCTGACGCTCGCCGCCTTCGAGGTCACCGTCACGGTGGCGGCGCGGTCGGACCGGGCCCGCTCCCGGACGCCGGCACCGGTCCCCGGCATCGGCCCGGCCGGCGCCCACTGACGGGCCACGTCGTGCCCACCCTGCCCACCAGATCGTCCCGGGAACCGCGGCGGGCGCGATCGGCGCACGAGGTACGCGAGGCCACGGCGGCGGGCATCTACGGCATCATCGTGAACGCCGCGGTGCTGGCCACCTCGCACGCGCGGACCGCGACCGCCACCGCCGTCACCGTGCTGGCCACGCTCGCCACGTACTGGGCCGCCGAGCGGTACGCCCGCATCCTCGCCGAGCGCATCCACGAGGGCCGCCGCCCGCGGTGGGACACGGTGCGCACCCAACTGACCAGCGGCTGGGAGATGATCACCGCTTCGCTGCTCCCGCTCGGTGTCCTGCTCGCCGTCCGGCTGACCGGCGCGGCCCTGCGTACGGCGATAATCGCGGCACTGGTGTGCAGCACCGTCCTGCTCTGCATGGCCGGCTGGCGGGTCGGCCGGCACGGGCGGCTGTCGGGGCCGGAACAGGTGGTGTCGGCCGCGGTGGCGGGTCTCTTCGGGGTCGCCATGATCGTGTTGAAAGCGTTGTTGCACTGAGTCGCCGGGCAGGTCATCCCGGTGGGATGAGGTGTCCGGCGGCGCGTCACACCACCGTGGTGCCACATGGAGAGCCGGCTCAGTATCCGCGGAAATGCTCTGGCGCCCGTCCTTCTGATGTTCCCGCTCGGCCTGTTGACCGTGGCGGTCCTGCTGGACGTGTTCCAGGTGCTCGGCGGTCCGCGGTTCGTCGGGACGCTCGCCTACTGCACGCTGGCGGCCGGCCTGGTGGGAGGAACCATGACCGCGCTGGCGGTACGGATCGACGAGGCGGTCGTGGCGTACCGGGCCGACGACCGGCCGGTGGCCCGGCGCTTCCTGCTCGACGGCGCGGTGCTGCTGCTCGTCGCGGTGCTCCTGCTGCTGCGGATGCGCACACCGGAACGCACCGTCGGGCCCGGACTGCTGCTGGTCGAGATGGTGGGACTGGCCATGGCGGCGGCCGGCGTCCTGACCGGCGCCGCGCTGCCGCGCGGCGGACGGGTGCGGGCCGGCACCGAGACCGTGCGGCTGGGACAGATCCTGGACGGCCCGGCACCGCACTGACGTATCCAGAAGTTCACGAGCGGAAGAGGTGGATCCGATGAGGGACAACCGCAAGATCGCCCAGCAGCGTCTCGTCACCGCGCTCGACGTGCTGCGCGGACGCCGACCCAAGTTCGACTACGGCCTGCTGCTGGTGATGCCGTTTCTCGCCGCGGCGGGCGGAGTCCTGATCTCCCTGGCCATCGACAACGCGGTCGAGCGGCGCCGGGCGAACGGCGCGGCCGTGCCGGATTCATCCGGCACGGATGGAGCATCCGCAAAGGTGCGGGCCGAAGCTTGACGGCACCGCCGAATCGAACGGGAGTAGGCCATGACGACCTTCACGGTGTGGAAGTTCGAGGACCCGGACGGCGCCGACCGCGCCGTCGCCGTGCTGAAGGATGCCGCGGCGGAGCGGCTGGTCCGCATCGACGACCACGCGGTGGTCCGCTGGCCGGTCGACGCGCCTCAGCCCACCGTCGAGCACGGGCACGAAGAGACCCGGCACGGCGCCGCCTGGGGGGCGCTCTGGGGTCTGGTGATCGGCACGCTGTTCCTGGTGCCGCTGGTCGGCGGTGCCGCCGGCGCGGCCATCGGTGCGATCAGCAAGGCGACCGAGGACGCCGGCATCACCTCGGAGCAGCTCGAGCGGATCCGTACCGAGGTCACCCGGGGCACCTCGGCGCTGTTCCTGGTGACCGAGGCGGGCGACCTGGACCGGCTCGGCGAACGGTTCCACGGTGACAACAGCACCCTGATCGCGACGAACCTCACGGACGAGGAACGGGACGTCCTGTACGAGACGTTCGGCGGTCGGTGAGCGCGCCCGCGAGGCCGGCCTCGCGGGCTATCACCTGTCCCAGGACCGCGGTCATCAGCAGGCAGAACGCCAGCACGTACAGCCAGCCGATGTAGGTGAACGCCAGGCCGATGGTGCCGTAGCGGTCGTAGCTGTTCTGCAGCGCGCGGGGCAGATAGACCGCACCGGCCGGGCGTACCGCCAGCATGACCAGGGCGAAGGCCAGCCCGCCCGGGACCAGCATGCGGATCGGCACGGCGCGGCTGAGCAGCAGGAGCGGCAGGAGTACGGCCACCGCGCAGTCGGCGATCACCAGCAGCGCCCCGGACCACAGATGCGGGCGGGGCAGCTCGGCGGTGAGCCAGCCGGACAGCCGCGTGCCGACCAGCAGCGCCGCCACCACCAGGACGGCGAGCAGCCAGCGCCAGGCGGCCCGCGGACCGGACGGCAGCCGGGGCACCTCCCACACGGTCCCGTAGGCGCGGGCGAGGGCACGCGCGAGCCCGGTGGACGACAGCAACACCACCAGCACGCCCGCCACCCCGAAGGTGCTCAGCCCGCGGTCGGTCAGCGCGTCGGCGATCAGGTGCCGGGACGAGTCCGGCAGTCGCGCCGCGGAGGCGAACCGGGCGACCTGGTCGGCGCCGAAGATCGCGCCGACCAGGATGAGGATCGGGAACAGGGACGTGAAGGCCTGCGCGGCCAGCGTCATCGCACGGTCGAAGATCTGTACCCGGACCAGTCCGGACGCGGTCCGGATCAGAATCCGGCCGATCGCCCGGTTCGCGATCCAGTCGATCCGGGTGCGCACCCCGTGGGGCAGCGCCGCCAGCAGCCGGGCCGCCGCCCGTGGGTCCCCGCCGCCCGGTCCGGGCCGGGTGGTCACCGGATCACCGCCGTCCGGCGGAGATGAGCGAGTCGATCCAGCGGGTCCGCGGGTCGATGTCGACGAGCAGCCCCTTGGCGAGCAGGCTCAACGGGATGGCCAGCAGGGCACCCAGCGGTCCGAGGACCCAGGTCCAGAACACCAGCGAGAGGAACGAGGCGGTGGCGGAGAGGCCGACGGCGTCGCCGACCACCTTGGGCTGGATCACCGACTGGATGACGAAGTTGACCAGGCAGTACAGCACGATGACCATCGTCATCAGCGGTACCCCGCCCTCGAGCAGGCCGAGCAGCGCCGGCGGCACCAGGCCCACCACGAAACCGATGTTCGGGATGTAGTTGGTGATGAACGACAGCAGACCCCACAGCAGCGGCAGCGGAATGTCCAGCGCCCACAGCACGAGCGTGTCGATCACCGCGACGATGATCCCGAAGATCGTCGAGACGAGCAGGTACCGCCGGGTGCCGCCGGCGAACGACCGCAGCGCGCCCACCACCTCCGGGCGGTGCACCGCGACCCGGCGCAACCGGCTCGGAAAGCTCACCGCGTCCAGACACAGGAACAGCAGGACGGCGAGCAGGAAGAAGGTGTTGGACGCGGTCGCCAGCAGGCCGCCCAGAGTCGCCTGGAGCAGATCGCCGGCCGCTTCCGGACGGATCGGGGCGGCGAGATCGCCGGCCCGGTCGGTGTCCACGCCGATGGCGGCGAGCGCGCCGGTCACGTCGGCGCGCAGGCCGGCGAGCTGGCTGCGGTACTGCGGCAGCAGCGCGACGAGGCGCGCGATCGACGCCGTCAGGGCGGCCCCGAGGGCGAACAGGACGAGATAGACGGTCCCCACCATGGCCGCCGCGGCCAGCCACGCCGGTGCGCCGCGGCGGATCAGCCGGGTGCTGAGCGGGCTGGCCGTGACGGTCAGCATCAGCGCGAGGAAGACCGGCGCCAGGATCTCCGCGAAGATCCGCAATCCGGCCACCGTCACCACCGCGCCGGCCAGACCGAGCAGCACGATCAGGCCGCGCGGCAGGCCGATCATGTCGCCGCCGGTGCCGGTGGCCGCGCGACCGGAGCCGTTGCCGTGTCCCCGCACGCGGAGTGCCGGTCGGCCGTTCCTGCCTGCTGCCCGGCCCACCGGCACCTCCCTGATCCGTGACCTGACCCCGTTCCAGCGGATGGGTCAGGACTCCCCGGCCTCGCGGCCGTGGACCGCGAGGGCGTAGATCACCAGCACGTCCAGCGCGATGATGATCGTGCTCCAGATCGGGTACGCGGCCAGGAACGCGATGTTCACCAGCGCGCTGACCACCGCGATCACGATGCCGAGCACCCGGGCCCACATCTGCCCGGCCATCACGCCGATTCCGGTGGCCACTGCGACCAGCCCGATCAGCAGGTGCGCCCAGCCCCAGGCGGTGTAGTCGATCTCGACCACCAGGCCGTTCGGGCTGACCAGGTAGTAGTCCTCCCGGAAGATCGCGACGAGTCCCTGGGTGCACTGGAACCCGCCCACCATCAACATCATGATGCCGCCGAACAGGACCACGCCGACCCAGGCCGTCGGCCGGGACCGGCTCGGCACGTCGTACGGCTCGTCGACCGGGTAGGACTGCTGCCGGGACGTCTCGGTGCTGCTCTGCTGTGTGTCCGACATGGGTTGTGCCACCTTTCGTCTGTCAGGTGCGGCGCCGGGGTGCCGGCGCCCGCGGGAGATCGTTGATCGCCGCGGCCAGATAGGGACCGACCACAGCCAGGCGGTCGTCGGCCGGAGCGGTGATCTCGATCCAGGACCCGTCCCAGATCTTCAGCACCACACCGATCGGCAGCGAGCCGTGCCATCGCGGAGCCTCGAACACGAGCGTGCGCACGCTGTCCACGGGCGGTTCGGTGCGCAGCGGGATCACCCGGGCGAGGATCGGGCCGCGGCGGACGAGCAGGACGTCGTCCGACCACATCGCCCACATCGGCCGGGACCAGCGACGGCCCAGTGCCGGCCAGATCGGGGACCGGTGCCCTCGGACGCGCAGGCTGCACCGGAACGCCCGGCCCGATCCCCGGAACCGCCGCCGGCTGTTCCGAGCGGCCAGTGCGACCAGCACCACGACCAGCACGAGGAAGGTGCCGAGAATGAGCGACATCCACACGACCGGGCTCCTTCCACTGGGCTGTCCCGGCACATGCTCGCGTCGTCCGGCGAGGCCGCGCGCCATCCCTGGCGAGTGAGTTCGCCGGCCGGCCCGGCCGGTGGCCGGGCCGGGCCGCGCCGGCTCAGATCAGGCCCAGGGCCCGGGCCCGGCGCACCGCCTCGTTGCGGCGGGACGCGGACAGCTTGCGGAGGATGCTGCGGACGTGGGTCTTGACCGTGTTGATCGACACGAACAGCCGGGCGGCGATCTCCTCGGTCGGCAACATGGCGGCGATGCCCTGCAGCACCTCCATCTCGCGCCGGCTCAGCGGCTCGACCAGGATCGGTCCGGTGTCCGGCGCGCCCGATCCGCCGGAGTCACGCCCGGCGCCCTGCAGCACGCGGTGTTGTTCGGCCAGTTCGTCGTCGTCGCGCAACAGCCGGCGCAGCTGGGCCCAGACCTGGTGCACCGCCCGCCGTTGCGCCTCCGGGATGGCGTGCCGGAGCGCGTGCCCGAGCGCGCTCCGGGCCTCCTCGGTGTCCCCGTCGTGCGCCGCCACCGTCGCCATCACCAGCCAGGCGTCCACCGCCACCGGCGAGGGCAGCCCCACCGCCACCAGGACCGGCCGGAGCAGTTCCCGGGCCGGCTCCGCGTCGCCGACCCCGACCAGGGCCGCGGCGTGGGCCACCCGGACCGCGTGGTGGGCCGGTGCGGGCAGCGCGCTGACCAGCCGGAGCGCGTCGCCGGCCCGCCCGACGGTGATCATCAGCCGGGCGCGCGCCAGGACGATGTCGCGGGCCAGCCAACGCGGTCTTCTTCGTCCGTCCGTCCGCTCGGCCTCGTCGAGCAGCTCGGCGGCGCCGCGTAACTCGCCCCGCGCCTGCAGCCGGCGCGCCTTCACCAGTGCGATGGTCGCGGTGGTCAGCGGGTCGGCGTCGGACCGCCGCCGCTGACCGGCGATGCGCAGATGGTGGCCGGTCGCGTCGACGTCGTAGCGTTCCATGGCCACCCACGCCAGCGCGGCGTGAGCGGTGACCGGCCGCCGGGCCGCCTCCAGGCCACACCGCTCCGCGATGTCGATCGCCTCCTCGGCGAGCCGCTCGGCGTGTCCGAGACGTCCGCGGTGCGCTTCGATGACGGCCAGGTGTTCGAGGCATTCAATTCGTGGGTACTGGTTATCCGGGTCAGCCTTGGCTATCGCCCGGGTGAAGGTGACCGCTGCCGCGTCGATCGCGCCCTGCCGGCTCTGTGCCCGGCCCTTCGCGGCCAGCAGCAGCACCGACAGTTCGGGGTGCCGGGCCAGCTGACCCGGTGGTGCGTGGGCCAGCGCCTGTTCTGCCGCGGCGGAGCAGCTGAGCACCTGCTCCTCCGTGCCGTACGCGTCCGCGAGCATGACCCGCAGCAGCAGGTCCGAGAGGGTGACGGCCGGGTCGTCACCCGCGGCGGCCCCGCCGTCCGGCCGCAGCCGCCACAGGTGCTGGGCGCAGTCCGCGGCGGAGCCGTCGGCGAGCGCCAGCGCCGCGGCGACCAGCGCCACCTGCGGAGTTTCCAGGTCGGTGGGCAGCTGGTGCAGGAGCCGGCCGATCCCTCCGGTCCGGCCGTCGATGAGGAGACGGCCGATGGCGTAGTGCTCGATGACGACCGTCGCGGCGGCGTCCCAGTCGCCGGCCTTGACCGCGTGGGCCACCGCGTCCGCGGTCTGCCCGCGTTCGGCGAACCACGCGGCGGCACGGCGGTGCAGCACCCGTAGCCGCTCCGGGGCGGCACACAGCAGCTGGGCCAGCAGGAGCTCGGCGAAGAGCCGGTGGAAGCGGTAGACGGTCGAGTACTCGGCGACCGGCTGAACGAACGCGTTGCGGCGTTCCAGATCGGTCAGGATGCCCCGGGCGTCGGCCCGGCCGCTGACCGCCTCGGCCAGCTCGGCGGTGAACGTGTCCAGCACGCTGATGTCCAGCAGGAACGACCGCACGTCGTCGGGCTGTACCCGGAGCACCTCGTCGAAGAAGTACTCGGCGATCGTCGCCTCGTTGCCGGTGATGGTGTCGACGATGCGGTCCGCGTCCTCCCGGCCCTGCAGGGCCATCGCGAACAGCCGCAGGCCCGCGGCCCAGCCCTCGGTGTGTTCGAGCAGCGAGGCCAGTTTCGCCGGACTGAGGTGCACGCCGTGCAGGCCGAGAAGCTTGGCGGCCTCGTCGGCGGTGAAGGCCAGATCCGCGCTGCGGATCTCGAGCAGCCGCCCGGCCAGCCGGTAGCGGTGCGTCGGCAGCGGGGGGTCCCAGCGTCCGATCAGGACGAGCCGCAGCAGCGGGGCGGTGTGGCGGAGCACGAACTCGAGCTCGGCGGCCCATTGGCTGCCGGCCAGGTCGGAGACGCCGTCGAGGACCACCAGGACGGGCTTCCGCAGACGGCTCAGCTCGGCCGCGAGCCGGACCAGGAAGGACCGGTCGACCGGCGACGACACGGGCGAGGCGGCCACGGACGGTGAGATCGCCAGGCCGGCATCGCGCAGCGCCTCGACGATGACCGTCCAGAACGGACAGGACCGGTCGTCGTCCTCGAGGTTGATCCAGGCGACCGCGCCGGAGGCCCGGGCCTCGGTGACCCACGAGGCCACCAGCTGCGTCTTCCCGCTGCCGGGTGGCCCGACGACCACGGTGACCGGCGCATCGCTGCCGCTGAGCCGGTTCAACAGGCGCGGGCGGGTGACCGCGAAGGGTGGACGATCGGGAACGTCGAACCTGGAGCGTAGGAGCGGATCATCGATGGTCGTCTCGTGACTTACCGAAACCAACGCGGAGGTAACAGCACGCACGGGACCCCCTTCCGCGGGCGCTAATCAGGAATTCAGCCTCTGCGGTACGCGTCAGTAGCGCATCCTCCGGATCGGATAATTCGGAGGATGTGCGCAGTCCTCCGCATCGGAGGGTACGCCGGGCGCTCCGGCGGCGTGAAGTGCACAGTCGCCACTCCGAGCGATCGTCGCGGTTCATCCGGCGGGCATGAGGCACCGGTTCGGCCCGGCCGACGACACTGCCGGAAGACCACATCGACGGGAGGCGACCCGATGACGCGTGCCCGGTACACCGCCGCCGCGGAGGCTCCGGCGGCTGCCGTGCCGTCCCGGCCGGCCCAACGGTGGCTCGCCCGGGCCGCCTTCGTGCTGGCCGCCGCGGCCACCGCCCTGCTGCTGCTCGTCGGGGTCCTGGCGGGCGTGCTGCTCCTGGCCGTCGCGATCGCCGGGCTGGCGGCCGGGCTGGCCGGCGCCTGGTGGTTCCTGAGTTCCCGGGGCCTGCGGCGGTGGGTCGCCGGGACGCTGGTCGTGCTGGCACCGCTCGCCGTGGCCGTCCTGTTCGCCGCCCACCGGCTGATCGCGGAGGTCGTGGCGTTCACGCTGTTGTGGGTCGCGGCCGTCGCGGCCGGACGCCGCGCGCTCGCCACCTCGAACGGGCCGGTGGAGTACGACAGTCCGCCGCCCCGGCGCCCATTCCTGATCATGAACCCGCGATCCGGGGGCGGCAAGGTCGAGCGGTTCGGGCTGGTCGAGCGCGCCCGGGCACTGGGCGCCGAGGTGGTCCTGCTCGCCGGGCCGGCGGAGACGGACGTGGCCGACCTGGCCCGCCGGGCGGTGCGCGACGGCGCGGACCTGCTCGGTGTGGCCGGCGGCGACGGCACCCAGGCCCGGGTGGCCGCCGTCGCGGCCGAGCACGGCCTGCCGTTCCTGGTGATCTCCGCGGGAACCCGGAACCACTTCGCGCTCGACCTGGGTCTGGACCGGACGGACCCGGCGACCTGTCTGAACGCACTCACCGACGGTGTCGAGATGCGGGTCGACCTGGGCCGGATGGGCGATCGTACGTTCGTGAACAACGCCTCGTTCGGGGCGTACGCGGCGGTCGTGCAGAGTTCCGCCTACCGCGACGACAAGGTCGGCACCGCGCTGGACATGCTTCCCGAGCTGCTCGCCGGGCATCGCGGGCCACGGTTACGGCTGCACGTGGACGACACCGTCCGGACCGGACCGCAGGCCGTGCTGATCAGCAACAACCCGTACGGTTCGGGGGACGTCGCCGGGCTCGGCCGGCGGCCACGGCTGGACGGCGGCGTGCTGGGCGTCCTGGCGGTCACGGTGCGCGGAGCGGTCGACGCCGCCGGGCTGGTGCGCGGTCGCCGCCGCGGGTCGGGGTCGCTCACCGTCCGCACCGCCACCGAGGTCGTGATCGATGCGGACGCGCCGTCGGTGCCGGTGGGCGTCGACGGCGAGGCACTCACGGTGTCCACACCGGTCCGGTGCACGATCCAGCCCGCGGCACTGCGGGTACGGGTGCCCCGCGACCGGCCGGGCGTCACACCGCGGCCGGACCTGGACTGGATCCGCCTGCGCCGGCTCGCTCTGTCCACCGGCCGCGGCTGATGCGGGCGCTCAGTACTCGCCCTGGTCGTCGGCGTCCGGGGAATGCACCCGCTCCAGTTGCATACCGCACCGGTCCAGCCGGTCCAGCAGGTGGCGCAGCTCCTCCGCGGACAGCCGGCCCCGGATGGTGGTACGCCGGGGCACCACCTCGCACGTCAGCTCGGCGAAAGTGGCTCGCAGAACCGGTCCGAGCAGACCTTGGACGTGAATCTCATAGCGGACATTCATGGCTTCGGGCTCTCCCGCCGTGGTCGGCTTACGGGGAACGTCTGCCCCGATCGTGCTCCGATCCGCGACGGCGCAGCTCATCCATGACGGGTGGACCCGGTGCAAGTACTGCCACGCCGACTGTTGCGTCGGCCCGCCCTTCCGTGATGGCCTGCCGGTGAGGGAACGGATCATGGGTCCGCACCGGCGCGCCGCCCGCCCAGGCGCGCCGGCGGACCGCTGCGCTGCACACCGCGGAATCGTGGACCCTGTCGGTGGCTGCTCCGCCGGGCGACGCATCCGCGTCCCTCAGCGGAACACCGCCTGCACGCAGGTGGCGGGACGCGAAGAGGGGAACAAGGGTGAAGCAGCACGGTGAAGCGAACCAGCCGGGTGGGCCGCCGGCCGTCCGGGCCGCGCCGGTGCTGGCCGCACCCAAGGTGTCCCGGCCCAGCGTCAGCCGGTCCAGCCTGCACCGGGCCCGCCTGACCGAACTGCTGGACGCCGGCGCGCGGCGGCCGGTCACGCTGGTCAGTGCCGGTCCGGGGTGGGGCAAGACCACGCTGGTGTCGGCGTGGGCGGCGACCCAGCGCCGGCCGGTGGCCTGGTTGACACTCGACCGTACCGACAACGATCCCCGCGTGTTCTCGGCGAACATCTTCGCGGCCCTGCGGTCCGCGACGGCCGGCCGGCTGCCGGCCGACCTCGGTCCCGGGCCCGGCGACGGCCTCGCGTGGCTCCGGGAGCTGGGTGGCGTGCTCGACCGGCTCCCGGCCCCGATGGTGCTCGTTCTCGACGACGTCGATGTGATCGACGATGCCCGGCTGGTCCGGGAGCTGAGCATCCTGCTGCGCCCGCCGCGGGCCGGGCTGCGGACCGTGCTGATCAGCCGTTCGGAGCCGGCGCTGCCGCTGCACCGGCTGCGCGCGGCCGGCGAACTGACCGAGATCCGCGCCGGTGAGCTCGCCTTCGACGCGGCCGAGGCGGCCACGTTGCTCGCCGGTCAGGGGGTCAGCCTGCCACCGGACGAGGTGGCGGTGCTGGTGCAGCGGACCGAGGGCTGGGCGGTGGGCCTGCAACTCGCGGCGGCCTTCGTCGCCGGCCCGGACGGCGGCTCCGTCGCCGACTTCACCGGCGACGTGCGGCCGGTCGACGACTACCTGTCCGAAGAGGTGCTGGCCCGCCAGACTCCGCAGGTACGGACGTTCCTGCTGTACACCAGCATCTGCGAGCAGCTGTGCGGCGAACTGGCCGACGCGCTCACCCTGGAACGCACCGGGCAGCGTTTCCTGGAACAGCTCGAGCAGGTCAACCAGTTCGTCGTCCGGCTCGACTCCCGGCCCTTCTGGTTCCGCTACCACCACCTGGTCCGGGACGTGCTGCAGCACCGTCTGATGCTGGAGGCCCCGGAGATGGTGCAGCTGCTGCACCGCCGGGCCGCCGACTGGTACGCCCGGCACGATCTCATCCTGGACGCTCTCGGCCATGCGGTCGCCGCGCAGGACTGGTCGTATGTCGGCCGGCTCGTGGTGGACGCGGCGCCGATGATCCTCTCCCGCGAGCGTGCCCGGCTGGTGAAGGTGATCGAGCAGGTGCCGGCCGGCGTGTTCGCGCGCACGGCCGAACTGGCCGTGTCCGAGGCGATGCTGCTGTTCAACGCCGGCGACTACGCGGGCCTCCACGAGCGGCTGGGCGAGGCGCGGGCCAAACTGGCCGGTCGGTCCGACGCCGAGGGCCGCCCGGCCGGAATCGCGATCCGGGCGCTGGGAGCCGCGGTGAGCCGGGTGGACGGCGACATGCCGGCGATCCTCGACAGCACCACCGAGCAGCTCGCCGCGCTCGCCCACGTGTCGTTCGCGCGGCTGCCCTCGACGCTGCAGTACCGGGCGATCGCGTTGAACAACAAGGGCGTGGCGCTGCTGTGGACCGGACGGACCGAGGCCGCCCAGCGATACCTCGCCATGGGGGCGGCCGCCGCAGGTGCGGCCGGTGTGGGACTGGTCGAGATCAACGCGCTCGGGCACCTGGCGTTGCTCGAGGTGATGTTCGGGTCGGTGCGGGAGGCCGAGCGGCGGGCCGGCACCGCGTTGGACAAGGCGGCCCGTGGCGGATGGACGAACGCGCTGCAGACCGTGCCCGCGCATCACGCCATGGCCCTGGTCGAGTTGGAACGCGGTCGCCCGGAACGGGCCGACCAGGCGCTGCAGCGGGGCTCACGCGCGCATCGCAGCGACCCCGAGGCGGCCCAGTGGAAGATGACGCTGGGCATCGCGGCGCGGCTGGCGATGGCACAGGACCGGGTGCCCAACGCACGGGCGTTGCTGACGGAGGCCCGCCGTCCGCGCTACCCGCGGGCCCGGCTGCCGGAGGTCGACCGCTGGCTCCTGGCCACCGAGTCCGAGGCGGACCTGCGCTCCGGCCGGCCCGATCTGGTTCGGCAACGGTACGGCCCACCGGGCCGGCCCGCCACGCTGACCCTGCCGGAGCGGAACCTGCTGGTTCGCGCGGCGCTCGCCACGCGCGACCTGAGCGGGGCGCAGTCGTCGCTGACCGAGCGGGGTTCGCTGATGTCGGAGACCGTGGCGACCGTCGAGGCGCGCATCCTGGACGCCCTGGTGTCCGACGCCGCCGGGCACGGACTCCGGGCCGGCGAGATGCTGGGCAGGGCGATCGCGCTCGCGGCGCCGGAGGGGATCCGCCGCCCGTTCCTGGAGCTGGCCGGCGGGCGGCTCGCTCACCTGATCGACCGGCAGAACCTGACCGCGGGCGAACACCCCCCGTTCGTCGCCGACCTCGTCCAGCGCATCGGCGCGGCCGGCCGGAACGGCACCGCGCGTGCCGCGAGCACCCTGAGCGAACGGGAGACCGAGGTGCTGCGCTACCTGCCGACCATGTTGACGGCGGCGGAGATCGGGGAGGAACTGGGGGTGTCGGTCAACACGATCAAGGCGCACATGCGGGCGATCTATCGCAAGCTCGGTACCGCACGACGCCGGCAGGCGGTGGCCCGTGCCCGCGAGCAAGGACTGCTCTAGACGGCCCGGGCGGGGCGGTCCTGGCTGCCCGTGCGCAGCGTCCGGGCCGCGCCGCCGTGCACCACCAGGGCGTAGATCGCGATGACGTCGAAACAGACGGCCAGCACCGTCCAGTACGGGTAGGCCGCCGCGAAGCCCAGGTTCACGAGTGCGTTCACCGCGGCCGCGAGCACGCCGATGGTCCGGCCCCACCGGTAGCCGGTCAGTACGCCGTACGCGCCGGCGATCAGGGCCACGCCGAGCACCAGCAGGGCGATCCCCCACGCGGTGTAGCTCGCATCGACCGCCAGGCCCGAGGCGGAGGACCGGTAGAAGTCCTCGTCGAACAGCGCGACCAGTCCCTGGACGATATTGATCAGGCCCGCGGAGAGCATGATGATGCTGACGAACAGCACCCACCCCAGCCAGGCGGTCGTCCGGGCGGTCAGCGCAGCGGCCGGCGCCGCGTGCGCGGGTGCCGGCCGTAGCCCGTTCCGGGACGCCGGCTCCGGCGCCTTGGCGGCCTCAGCTGTACTGGCGGCCTCAGCTGTACTGGCGGCCCCGGTGTCCGTGCCGTCGCTCGCCGGCGGGTGCATGTCCGTCATCGTGTCCTCCTGCTGCCAGTAATCGCACGGTCGCGCCGAGCTTCCCCGACACACCCCGGCGCCTGCCTCATCCAGCTGGGGTGAACGGACCACGCGGCGGCCGGCGCCGATCGGCGACCCGTTCATTCCGCCCGGATGAGGCTCCGTCCGGCGGCCCTGTGGCTGACTGGTGGAGCCGCCGGGCCGATGGGAGGAGACATGCCGGCTCGTCGTACGGCCCGGCACCGGGGCCGGGGGCGCAATCCGCTGCGGCGTACCTGCGACCGGATCGAGGCCGGGCTCACCCTGGTCCTCGTGCTCGCCATGCTCGTCCTCTCGCCGTGGGCCGGCCGGCTGGCGGCGGAGGCCGCCTTCCGGGACGTCACCGACGACAACGCCGGGCAGCGGCGGGAGCACCACCGGGTCCCCGCGGTCCTGGTGGCAACCGCCGACGGCGGTCCGGAGCTGGTGCCCGCCCGGGCCCGGTGGACGGCGCCGCACGGTGTGGTCCGCACCGGTACCGTCTTCGTCCGTGCCGACCGGGGTCCCGGCAGCACGGTGGAGGTGTGGGTCGACGACGGCGGGCGGCTGACCCCATCGCCGAGCCACCGCGATCCGCGGGCGGTCGCCGTGGTGGCCGCCGTGCTGGCCGTCGGCGCGGTCGCGGCCGTCCTGGCCGGTGTGCGCCGGCTGGTCCGGCGCCGGCTCGACCGTCGCCGGATGATCGCGTGGCAGACGGAATGGGCGACGGTCGGACCACGCTGGAGCGGGCGCCGCTAGCCGGCCACACCGGGGAGGCGGCCGGCGGCCACAAATCCAGCGCTGCCACCGGTCGCCATGTTGGCGGGCTCACAGTACGGTGTCTGACGTGTTCTCGCCCGGTGAACGGTGTCCCGCTCGGATCGAGCTCAGCGACCTTCAGGTCTTCTGGCTCCGGCGGCGGCCCTTCGCCGCGCTCCAGGTTCGGCGTCACCACGACTGTCAACTCGAGTTCCGGCACGACGGTGCCCACGGCGACCTCGGCCAGCGCAGCGACAAGGTCGAGTGGTGGGTCCGCTGGACCCTGACCTCCTCGGCGGTCGAGCAGGGCACGGCGTGTGCCGCGGTCGACGACGACACCGAGGAGTCCGCCGGGGAGGTCGTCTGTCTGCTGTTCGAGGGCCATCCGGGCCGCCACTCGTTCGATCTGGACCAGGTGTAGTCCGCGACCTGCTACCGGTCACCGGTCCGGTCGATCGCCCGGGCCAGCGACTGGAAGAGCGGGTGGCCGCACAGCACCCCGAGGGCCACCGCCACCATGGAACCGATCGCGCCCAGCAGGTCCTCGGCGCCCCGCACGACGTCCCGGCTCAGGTACTCGGTCATCCCGATCAGACTCAGGGCTCCGGGGACGAGCAACCAGAAGCCCGGCAGGAACGACACCAGCGCCGGCGGCCCCGACGGCACCCGCTCCACCGTGTACGCCACCACGGTCAGCACCACGGCGCCGACCAGCCCGCTGAGGTACCCGCCCAGGATCAGACCGCCGAGGTACTGACCGATCCAGCCGGCGTACAGCACCAGACACAGCCAGCCCAGGGAGCGTGGCGGGCCGGAGTGGAGCAGGTAGCTGCCGATGCCGACGATCAGCACCCCGATCCACGGTGCCCACTCCCCCAGCGCCCCCGCCGGGGTCTCCGCGTGCAGGTTCGCCGGCGGCGTGCCCACGGCGTGCGTGGCGCCGATGATGCCGAAGGCCAGCAGTAACAGCTGCAGGAAACCGGTCACCAGGCGGCTGGAGCCGGTGATCATCTCGGCGGCGGAGATCTCCACCACCGCCATGGTGAGCATCGCACCGGGCAGGAACGTGACCAGCGGTGCCACCATGGCCCGCAGATCCGCGTCGGCCCACCCGGTCCCCGCCAGCAGGAAGGTCAGGGTCGCCACCGCGAACGCGGCGGCCACCGGCAGGATCATCTGCAGGCCCGCGAGCCGCGCACCGGTCAGCTTCAGGAGGCCGACCAGCACACCGAACACCGCGGCCAGTACCAGATCACCCCAGGTCGGTTTCAGGACCAGGCAGATGCCCACGGTCAGCACGGCATGCCCGAGGACCCGGACGGCGACGCCGAACCGGGGCGGCATGTCGACGACCGCCTGCACCTGACGGGAGCCCTGGTCCGGCTCGAGATGACCACGCTCGGCCGACCGCAGGACCTCGAACAACGCCGCCGTCTGGTCGAGCCGCAGTCCACCGCGCAGCTGGCCGGTCGGCTCGAGCGTCGCCGGCCGCCCGGGTTCCAGCGCCACCACCAGGTACGTGGGCAGCACACTGACCCGCGCGTCCGGGGCACCGTAGGCGGCGGCCACCCGGCGCAGATGCTCCTCGACCCGGTTGACGGCCTCCCCGGCGGCGGTCAGCGCGCTGCCGAGGAAGAGCAGGAACTGCTGCAGATCTCCGGCTCTGCCGACTGTCCGGTCCGTCGTCACGGTCACCGACGCTAGCCAGCCGCGAGGGGGACCCACCTCACCACGCGCGGGTGAGGTGTCGTCGTCCGGCGACCGCGCGGCGCTCGCTCATCCCCGGCGAGTGACGCCCGCGCACCGCCCGGTCACCAGGCTGGACCCGGACGGGACAGCACGATCCAGAGAAGGGAACGGCATGGCCGGAACCGGGGCAACGGCGGCGACCGGCCGCAGTGCAGGTCGTGGCGTACTGCTGGCGGCGTGTGTGTCGGCACTGGTGGTCAACGCGAACACCTCCGCGGTGACGATCCTGTTGCCGGCGATCAGTGCGGACCTCGGCACCACGGTGTCCCAGCTGCAGTGGGCGGTGACCGGGTACATGCTGGTCGGCGCGGCGGTCATCGTGACCGCCGGCGCGATGGGCGACGTCTTCGGCCGGCGGCGGATCTTCGTCGGCGGCCTGGCCCTGTTCACCGCGTCCTGCGTGCTCATCGCGCTGGCCGGCGGCGGCGCCGGGGTGATCGCCGGCCGGATGATCCAGGGAGCGGCCGGTTCCACCATCCTCGCCTGCGGGATGAGCCTGTTGTCGGTCGCGTCGTCCGGCACCGGCCAGATGCGTGCCATCACGCTGTGGGGCGCGGCGTCGGCGGTCGGTGCCGCCGCCGGTCCCCTGCTCGGCGGGCTGTTGGCCGACACCGTCGGCTGGGCGGGTCTGTTCTGGATCGACGCCGCCATCGCCGCCGGCTGCATTCCGCTGACCCTGCGTACCGTCGCGGAGTCCCGCGATCCCGACCGGCCGCGGTCCATCGACGTGCTGGGTACGGTGCTGGTCGCGGTCGCCCTGGTGCCCCTCGTGCTGGCGCTCAGCGAGGGCGCGGACTGGGGCTGGGTCTCGGCGCCGACGCTGCTCTGCCTGGTGGTCTCCGGGCTCGGGGCCGCGGGGTTCGTGGCCGCCGAGCGCCGGGCCGCCGCGCCGCTGGTCGACCTGCGGCTGTTGCGCAACCGGGTGGTGATCGGCGCGACCGCGGCGATCCTGCTCGTCGCGGGCGCGATCAACGCTCTGATGTACCTGCTCAGCCTGTACTTCCAGGATCCGGCAGGGTTCGGCATGAGCGCGTTGCAGGCCGGCTTCGCCACGCTTCCGGCCGCCGCCGCGATGATCGCCGTCACCCCGTTGATCACGCCGCTCGCGGTGCGGATCGGGTCACGGCAGGCGGTGGCCCTCGGCTTCGGCCTAGCCGCGGCCGGCTGCGCGGCACTCGCGTTCGTGACCGCGGGCTGGAGCTACGCCGCTTTCGTCCTGCCGCTCGCCGTCATCGCGATCGGCCTGGGCCTGTCCAACGGGCCGGCGTCGTCGGCCTCCACCGCCGCCGTCGCACCGGCCGAGGTGGGACAGGCCGCGGGCATCTCCAACATGGCCCGGTACGTGGGCGGGTCGCTGGCCGTCGCGGCCGCCGCGACCGTCTCCGCCGCCGTGTCCGCGGCCCGCACCGCCGACGGCGCCGCGCCGGCCGACGCCCTGGCGGCCGGCCTGTCCCGCTCGGCGCTGCTGCTCGCCGGCATGGCGGGACTCGGCATCGCCCTCGCCGTGCTGATGGGCCGGCACCGGGGCACGACGCCGTCGACCCTCGAGCGTTCCGCCGCGGCCGCGGCGGCGAGTCACACCATCCCGACACAGCCGACGGCGCACCGCTGAGACGGGGCCGCGCCGGGGGCGAGGAGGTACGTCCGATGCACACCAGCCCGTTCACCACCAAGGACTACGTGCGCCGCATGGAGCGTGCGGTCGAGCAGGCCACCGCGGCCGGTCTCTCCGGGGTCCTGGTGGCCCCGGGTCCCGATCTCTCCTACTTCACCGGGTACCGTCCGACCGCGATCACGGAGCGGATCACGCTGCTCGTCCTCGACGCCGGCCGGGACCCGGTCACCCTGGTGCCGGCGTTGGAGCGCCCGGACGCCGAGGCGGCACCGGGGGCGTCCGCCGTCTCGCTGCTCGGCTGGGCCGACGGGACCGACCCGTACGCGATGCTCGCGCCGCTGCTGGATCCGGTCGGCCACTACGCGATCTCCGACTCCGCGTGGGCGCTGCACCTGCTCGGCCTGCAGCGGGCGGTGCCGGGTGCCCGCTTCCGCGCGATGACCGAGGCGCTGCCGATGCTGCGCGCGGTCAAGGAGCCCGAGGAGGTGGACCGGCTGGCCGCCGCGGGGGCGGCGGCGGACGCGGCGTTCGAGCAGATCGTCAGCGTACGCTTCGCCGGCCGCACCGAGCACGAGATCGGCGCCGAACTGGCGGCGCTGCTGCGCCGGTACGGGCACTCCGGGGTGGACTTCACCATCGTCGGGTCCGGTCCCAACGGTGCCAGTCCGCACCACGAGATGAGCGAGCGGATCGTCCGGGACGGGGACATGGTGATCCTGGACTTCGGCGGCGTGTGGGCCGACTACCGGTCGGACACCACCCGGACCGTGCACGTCGGCCCGGCGACCGACGAGGAACGGCAGGTGTTCGACGTGGTACGCCGGGCGCAGCAGGCGGCGTTCGAGGCGGTTCGCCCGGGCATCGCGTGCCAGGAGATCGACCGGGTGGCTCGCCGGGTGATCGACGGGGCGGGCTACGGCCGGTACTTCATCCACCGCACCGGGCACGGGATCGGCCTGACCACGCACGAGCCGCCGTACCTGGTGGAGGGCGAGCCGCGACCGCTGGTGCCCGGCATGTGTTTCTCCATCGAGCCGGGCGTCTACCTGCCGGGCCGGTTCGGCGTGCGGATCGAGGACATCGTGACGGTCACCGAGGACGGCGGCCGGCGGCTCAACCGCACCAGCCACGATCTGCGTTTCGTCTCGTGAGACACGGCGGGCGGCGGCATCCGGCCCGGGATGCCGCCGCCCGCCGCGGTCAACGGGCGCCGTACCGCTGCAGGAACAGCGCCTGGGCCAGCGCCATCCGGGCGATCTCCTCGGGATGGACACTTTCGTTCGGCGCGTGCATGCGGCACGCCGGGTCCTCGACGCCGATGAGCATGATCTCGGCGTCCGGGTAGGTGTCGGCGAACACGTTGCACAGCGGGATCGACCCGCCCTGCCCGAGCGCCGTCATCGGCCGGCCGAAGGCGTCGTGCATGGCACCGGCCAGCGCCGCGTACGCCGGTCCCCCGGTCCGGGCCCGGAAAGGGTGACCCGCCGCCTCCTGCGCGACCGTGACGTGCACGCCCCACGGCGCGGTCGCCTGCAACTGCCCGGCCAGCGCGTCGTACGCCTTGTCCGGATCCACTCCGGGCGGGACGCGCAGGTTCAGCCGGGCCCTGGCGTGCGGCTGGATGGCCGCGGCCGACCCGACCACCGGCGGGCAGTCGATGCCCAGGACGGTGACCGCCGGACGTGCCCAGATCATGTCCGACACGCTGCCGTCGCCGAGCAGGGCCACCCCGTCCAGCAGGCCGGCGTCGGCCCGGAACCGGTCGGCCGGGTACTCCTCGCCGGTCCAGGTCTGCGTGTTGTCCAGGCCGGCGATCGTGGTGTTGCCGGCGCTGTCGCGGAGCGTCGCGAGCATCTGCACGAGGGCGGCGAGCGCGTCCGGCGCGGGTCCGCCGAACATGCCCGAGTGCACCTCCGACCCGAGCGCCTCGACACCGACCACCACGTTGACCATTCCGCGCAGGCTGACCGTGGCGGCCGGCGCGCCGACCGCCACGTTACCGGTGTCGCACACCAGGATCGCGTCCGCGCGAAGCAGATCGGCGTTGCGCGGAACGAAGTCCTCGAGTCCGCCGGTGCCCTGTTCCTCGGAACCCTCCACGATGAGCTTCACGTTCACCGGGATCTCGCCGGCGAGCGCCCGCAGCGCCGTCAGGAGCATCACGATGTTGCCCTTGCAGTCGGCGGCACCCCGGCCGTACCACCGTCCGTCCACATCGGTCAGTGCGAACGGCGGGGTGTGCCAGGCGTCCTCGTCGAGCGGTGGCTGGACGTCGTAGTGGGCGTACAGCAGCACGGTGGGCGCGGCCGGGTCCTTCGCCGGCCGGGCACCGTAGACGGCACGGCTTCCGTCGGCGGTCTCGGCCAGCCGCAGATCCGTGAATCCGACCTGGGCGAACCGGTCGCGCACCCACTGCGCGGCCCGCTCGCACTCCTGCGGCGGGAACTGGCGCGGGTCGGCGACCGAGGGGATGGCCACCAGCTCGGCCAGGTCGGCGCGGGCTCGAGCCATCAGGCCGGTGATCCGTTCACGCGGGTCCATCCGGCTCACCCCTGCACCATGTCGGCGAACTTCAGAACGTCCGTGACCTCGACGAACTTCTCCAGTTCCTCCGGGCAGTAGACCTTGATGGCCAGCAACTGGCCCTGCAGCACGTTGTTGTCCGCGATCACCGGCCGGGCGCCGGGACCGCCGGCACCGTTGGTCAGCGTGCCGTACAGGATCGCCCGGTTGAGCGCCGAGTCCGGGTCGTCGCAGAGGGCGCCGCCGTCGTCGCCGAGCACCTGGACGATCTGTTCCTGCGACGGCACGCCCAGGCCGCGGGCGGACAGCTCGGCGCGGTACCGGTCGGCCTTCGCCTCGGCCTCCTCCGACGACCGGGCCGACTCGAACGCGAACAGGGCGACGCCGAGGAGCAGGAGGAAGCTGACACCGAGCACCACGTAGGTGGTCCGGTGGGTCCGGTCGGCATCGTTGACGGTGGCCCGGATCATGCCGGCACCTCCTCGGGGTCGGCCGTCCGCCAGGACGGTTTACGCAGCCGGTAGAACAGGTAGGGCACGAGCAGCCCGAGCCCGAGCGCGCCGCCCGCCACGATCAGCAGGTACACCCCGATGTTGCCGGAGCCGAACTGGGACGGCGGGATGAATCCGATCAGCAGCGCGGCGAGGGAGGCCGCGAAGCCGACGCCGCACAGACCGACCAGCATCGGGGCGCGATATCCGCGGGGGTGGTCGGGCTGCCGCTTGCGCAGCCGGGCGGCCGCGATGAACATCAGCAGGTACATGATCAGGTAGACCTGGGTGGTGATCACCGAGAAGATCCAGTACGCGCTGGACACGTCCGGGATCAGTGCGTATCCGAGCGCGATGACCGTGGTGACCACGCCCTGGGTGACCAGGATGTTCTGCTGCACGCCGTGGGAGTTCAGGCGTTGCAGGAACGGCGGCAGGTAGCCCTCCTGCCGGGAGATCAGCAGCAGACCACGGGACGGACCGGCGAGCCAGGTGAGCATGCCGCCGAGGGACGCCGTGACCAGCATGATCCCGACGATCGGGGTGAGCCACTGCGACCCGAACTGGGCGAACACCGCGTCGAACGCCTGCATGATGCCGGCGGTCAGGGAGAGCTGCTCGGCCGGCACGATCCAGCTGATCGCCAGCGCCGGCGGGATGAAGATGAGCAGCACCAGGCCCATCGCGAAGAACATCGCCTTCGGGAACTGCTTGGCCGGATCGCGCAACGACGAGACGTGCACCGCGTTCATCTCCATGCCGGAGTACGACAGGAAGTTGTTGACGATGAGCACCAGGCTGGCCAGTCCCGCCCAGGCCGGAAGCAGGTTGTCGGCGGTCATCGGGGCGGCGGACTCATTGCCCTGGCCCAGGAAGACGAGGCCGAGCGTGACCAGCAGCACGCCGGGGATCAGGGTACCGATGATCAGGCCGCTGCTGGCCAGACCGGCGACGCCCTTGGTGCCCCGCGACGACACCCACACCCCGGTCCAGTAGCAGACCACGATCACGATCGCGGTCCAGACGCCGTTGCTCGCCAGGTCCGGGTTGATGACGTACGCCAGCGTGGCCGCCACGAAACCCAGCAGGCTCGGGTAGTAGAAGACCGTCATGGCGAACTGGCACCAGACGGCCAGGAAGCCCATCGGCTTGGAGATGCCCTCACTGACCCACCGGTAGACACCGCCGCTCCAGCCGGACGCAAGCTCGGCGGAGACCAGCGACGTCGGGATCAGGAAGACCAGGGCCGGGATGAGGTAGAGGAAGACGCAGGCCAGCCCGTACACGGCCATGGTCGGTGACGGCCGCAGGCTGGCCACCGAACTGGTCGTCATGAGGGCCAGCGCGACCCACGAGATGTAGGCGACCGCGGGTGCCCGGGTGCCTGCCACGGCCCGGGGGTCGGTCGGTGGTACCGACCGGCTCGCGGGGACATCCTTCGTGCTCACGGTGAATCCTCCGATTCTGCGGGACGGTCAGTACGGCGCCGGGATGTAGTGCGGCGGCACGGCCGGCTCGGCATAGCCGTCCGCCTTCTGCCGCTTCGGCAGCGTCACCGGGCGGCGCGGCAGCGGCTCGTACGGGACGCTGCCGAGCAGGTGGTTGATGATGTTGAGCCGGCCGCGCTTCTTGTCGTCGGTACGTGCCACGTACCACGGGGCCCAGGGGGTGTCCGTCGCGCGGAACATCTCGTCGCGGCAGCGCGAGTACTCGTACCATCGGCTGTAGGATTTGAGGTCCAGGTCGGAGAGCTTCCACATCTTGCGGGGGTCGTCGAT
This sequence comes from Jidongwangia harbinensis, assembly GCF_020216025.1. Classification (GTDB taxonomy): domain Bacteria; phylum Actinomycetota; class Actinomycetes; order Mycobacteriales; family Micromonosporaceae; genus Actinoplanes; species Actinoplanes harbinensis. The sequence continues at coordinate 283,205 of NZ_JAIWNC010000001.1, forward strand.
CCGGCTCTGCAGGCGCCGGGTCTGCTCGTCGGCACTGACCTCCAGCCAGTACTTGAGCAGGATCACCCCGGAGTCCACGATGGCGCGTTCCACGTCCGGTGTCGCGTGCAGGAACTCCTCGGTCTGCGCCTCGGTGCAGAAACCCATCACCCGCTCGACGCCGGCCCGGTTGTACCAGCTGCGGTCGAAGATGACGACGTCACCGGCGCCCGGCAGGTGGGGCACGTAGCGCTGCAGGTACATCTGGGACCGCTCGCGGGGCGTCGGTGCGGGCAGCGCGACCACCCGGAACACCCGCGGGCTCACCCGCTCGGTGATCGCCTTGATGGTGCCGCCCTTGCCGGCGGTGTCCCGGCCCTCGAACACCACGCAGACCTTCGCTCCGGTGGACCGCACCCACTCCTGCATCGCGACCAGCTCGCCGTGCAGCAGCCGCAGTTCGCGCCGGTACTGCTTGTTTCTCATCCGGGGTTTCGGCCGGGCGCCGTTGCCGGTCGCGGGATCCGGCGACGGGTGACCGGCGTGCGCCGCGTTCTTGTGCTTGGCCATGGCTCTCTCCTCGGCTGGTCAGGTGGGCAGCGGCGGCATGCGGTCCGGAGCCGGCGCGCGGCCGCGGTCCGGCGTGACGGCCTCCACCGGGTCGATGGCCACGTGCGGGACCCGGGCCCGGCGGATCAGCTTCGCGGTCTCGACCACCGTCGGCAGGGCCAGCGCGAGGGCCAGGCAGGCCAGCCACTGCGGGCCGGTCAGCGGCTGGGTGAGCAGGCTCTGCTGCAGGAAGTCGACCCGGGTGGCGAGCACCAGGAGCGCGACCGTGATCAGCCCGATCCCGGCGGCCTTGAGGATCGGCGGCACCAGCCCGCCGGCCGGATCCCGGCGGTTGGTGATCGCATTGCCCACGGTGCCCAGGCCGAGGACGACGAACGCCATGGTCATGGCCGCGCTGGGGGCGTCGGTACGCGGCTCGTCCGGACCGGCAACGAGCGGCACGAGCGCGGCGCCGAACAGCACCAGGGCGTAGAGCAACCAGAACAGCACCGCCCGGCGGTTGGTGATCTGCACCTTCGGATCGCGCGGCGGGCGGTGCATGACCCGTGGGTCGCCCGGGTCGACCGCGATGATGATCACGCCCACGGCGGTGGCGAAGAAGAACAGGTAGAGCACCATCGACGGGGTCAGCGCCACGCCGTTGTTGATGTTGAACGCGGTGGCCGCCACGAACAGCATCACCAGGGCGAGCAGCTGGGTCATCTGGTAACGCACGTAGGCGACGATCTTCCCGTACACCCGGCGGCCGATCTCGACCGCGCGCACCAGCGTGCCGAAGTTGTCGTCGGTGAGGATCATGCGGGCCGCCTGCTTCGTGACCTCGCTGCCACTGCCCATGGCGACGCCGATGTCCGCCTGTTTCAGCGCGGCCGCGTCGTTGACCGCGTCACCGGTCATCGCGACGATCTGGCCCTGCCGCTGCATCGCCCGGGCCAGCCGCAGCTTGTCCTCCGGCGACACCCGGCCGAACACGTGCAGGTCCGGCAGCCGGCGATCGAGTTCCTCGTCGGACATCTGCCGCAACTCGGTGCCGCTGAGCGCGCCCGGGCCCAGCCCGAGCATGCCGGCGATCGCCTGAGCGGTCACCGCGTGATCGCCGGTGATCATGCGGACGTCGATGCCCGCCCGCAACGCCGTGCGGACCGCGTCGTGCGCCTCGGCGCGCAACGGGTCGATGATGCCGACCAGGCCGACGAAACTCAGGCCCGTGGTCAGCGCCATCGGGTCGCGGTTCAGCTCCGGCTCCTCGTCGGGTTCCACGATCCGGGTGGCGAACGCCAGCACCCGCAGGCCCTGCGCGCCCATCCGCCGGTCGGCCTCCTCGATCGCCTCGCGGACGTCGTCGATCTCGGCCGGCCGGTCGCTCAGCGCTCCCCCGGCCCGGGCACAGCGCGCCAGCACCACGTCCGGCGCGCCCTTGACCAACTCGATGACCCGCTCGCCGCCGTCCACCGGATACCGGTGGAAGGTGGCCATGAACTTGTACTCGGAGTCGAACGGCACCTCGGCGATCCGGGGGTACGCCCGGCGGGTCTGCTCGGCGTCGACCCCCAGCTTGGCCGCCAGCACCACCAGCGCCGCCTCGGTCGGGTCGCCGACCACGGCGCCGTCGTCCGCGACGATCGCGTCGCTGTCCAGCACCAGGCCCAGGGCGAGCCGGGTGAAGTCCGGCACCGGCAGGCCGGCCACCGAGGTGATCGCGCCGGACTTGCGGTAGCCGTCGCCCGCCACGGTGAACCAGGCGCCCTGGGTGTAGAGCAGCGAGACCATCATCTGGTTCATGGTCAGCGTGCCGGTCTTGTCGGTGTTGATCGCGCTGGTGGCGCCGAGTGTCTCGACATCGGTGAGGTTCTTGACGATGGCGCGCGCCGCGGCGAGATTCTTGGCGCCGTACGACAACAGCCCGGCGACGAACGCCGGCAGGCCGGTCGGGATGGCGGAGATCGCCACCGCGGTGCCCAGCAGGAGCAGTTGGTCCAGCTCCAGTCCGCGGATCCAGCCCACCACGACGATGAACGCGACCGCGGACCAGGCGATGACGCCGAGCACCTTGGTCAGCGCGTCGAGTTCCCGCTGCAGCGGCGAACGGGTCCGTTCGACCTGCGTGAGCATGGTGGCGATGCGGCCCATCTCGGTCTGCATGCCGGTCGCGGTGACCGCCACCGTCGCCGTTCCCCGGGTCACCGACGTGTTCTGGAACAGCATGTTGGACCGGTCGCCGAGGGCCACCTCACCCGGTGGCAGCACACCGGCGTCCTTGGCCACCGGCGCGCTCTCCCCGGTCAGCGCCGCCTCCTGGGTCTCCAGCGTGCTCGACCGCAGCACCCGCCCGTCCGCCGGGACGATGTCGCCCGCCTCCAGACGCACCACGTCGCCGGGGACCAGCTCCACGGCCGGCAGCAGCACCACGTGGCCGTCGCGGACCACCCGCGCGGCCGGCACCTGCATCCTGGACAGCGCGTCCACGCTGGCCCGGGCGGCGAGCTCCTGCCGGGCACCGAGCACGACGTTCAGCAGCACCAGGAGCGCCACGATCACGGCCGTCGAGAATTCGCCGATGACGACTCCCGCGGCCACCACGACCACCAGCATGATGTTCATCGGATCGCGCAGCTGCCGCATCGCCACCGACCAGGCCGGCGGAGCCTTCTCCTCGGCGATGCGGTTCGGCCCGAGCCGGCCGAGCCGGTCGACCGCCGTCGCGCGGTCCAGCCCGCGCTCGGCATCGGTGCCCAGCGCCGACACCACCTCGGGCGCCGTACGGGCGTACCACGGTGGCCGGTCGGCCACAGCGCCGGACCGCTGCTGATCGATCATGCTGGTCGCTTCGGTCATCACGCGCCCCCAGGGTCCGAGCAGGCCGATCCCGCCCGGTGTACGGGTTCACGTTCACGCCTGATCGACACCCGCCCCTCACCCCGGGCGGATGGTTTCGGTTCGGCGCCGGATCCGCATCCGCACCGCCGCCCGAACCGGCGCCGCCGCCGGCCCTGCGGCGGGTGCGGCCCGCCGCGCGGCGTTCATTCCCCGGGGATGGCGTGCGCCGGCCGGACCCTCGGCGATCCTCAGGGGATGGACCCCAGCCGTGGAGCCCGCGCCGACACCCTGTTCACCGTCGCCGCGGTGACGGCCGCGGTGCTGGTCGTGCCGTGGACCGCGGGGTGGAGCGCCCAGCGCACACATCCCGAGGACGTGGGGACCGGTTCCGCGGAGTGTTTCCCGATCGTCGTCCTGCTCGACGAGCCGGCCGGACCACCTCCCGCGACGGGTGCCGGGCCCGGCGCCCCGGCACCCGGCCGGATCGGAAGCATCCTGGTCTGCGGGCGATAACCGCGACGCCGGCCGTGGTCCGGAAGGGCCGGAACGCAGACTGTCCGGCACGCCCGGGTGGACGTGCCGGACATGCCGGCCATGGGGTCACAGCGGCGACGTCGCGCGCTCCCGTCGCGTGCCGTCGGCGCGCGGACCGACCGGCGCGCCGCGCCAGGCACCCATCCCGGCGGACCCGGCCGCCCTGGCCCGCAACCACTGCCGCCGCGCCAGCTCCGACGGCGGGATCTCCATCCGCGCCACACGATTCCGGGTCAGGGACGCGACCGCGACGGTGCACAGGGCCAGCCCGGCGATCCCGAGAGCGCCGGCGGTCGCCTCCAGCACCGCCGCCGCGACCAGGAGCCGGCGGACCGACCGTGCGGACTGTGGCAGTTTTCGTACCATCGTCGAGCCTCCACTCTGGACCGCGTCGAGTTGCGCTGTGCCCACCCTGGCAGGCACCGCGCGGCCCGGCGTCATCCCGGTGGAGCGACTTCCGGGACCCCGGCGCCGCCGGTCAGGTCGCCGGCTCCGAGGCGAACAGTGTCAGGCCCATCCGGCGGGACAGGAACCTGGCCGCCAACTGGCCCCGCACGCTGTTCCCGTACCCGTCGAGCGGTGGGGCGAAGGTGGCCAGAGCACCCTTGCCGGGTGACACGACGATGATGCCGCCACCGATGCCGCTCTTGCCGGGCACTCCGACGTCGTACAGCCAGTCGCCGGTGGTCTCGTACAGGCCGGCCGTCGCCATCACCGCGAGCGTGAACTGGCAGACCGGCGCACGCACCACCCGTTCCTTCGTCCACGGATTGACTCCGCCGTTGGCCAGGGTCGCGCCCATCACCGCGAGGTCGATCGCGGTGACCCGCAGGCAGCTCTGCCGGGTGTACAGGTCGACGGCGTCGACCGGGTCGCAGCCGAGAAGCCGGAAGGCCCGCAGCAGGTCGGCGAGCGCCCGATTGCGGTGGTTGGTCGCCGAGGCCGACCGGTGGACCTCGTCGTCGAGCGCCAGCGCGCGCCCGGCGAACCGCGACAGTCCGTCGTGAAGGAAGCGCCACCGGGCCTCCGCGGTGTCGCCCGGGGCCAGGCTGGCGGTGGCGATCGCGCCGGGGTTCACCATCGGGTTGGTACGCCCGTCCCGGCCCTGTTCCACCGCCGCCAGCGAGTTGAACGGAAGCCCGGTGGCGTTGACCCCCAGCCGCCGCCGCACCTCCTGCGGGCCGAGCGTGTCGCAGAGCAGCGCGAACACGAACGGCTTCGCCACGCTCATGATGGTGAACTCGAACCCGGCGTCACCGACCGCGTGCCGGCCGCCGCGGGTTCCGGCGGCACAGAGGCCGAACAGGTGGGCCGGCACACCGGCCAGGGCGGGGTAGACCTGCGACCGCTCTCCCGTCGTCTCCCCGCGGTAGCGCTCGTACGCCTCGTCGAGCAGTCGCCGCACCTGTTCCGGGGAGGGAAGTTCACCGGTCGAGACGTACGGGGCGGCGTCGGAGTCGAACAGGTCCATGGTGCCCTCCACAGGCCGGCCCGGCGCACCGGGGCCGCGGTCGTCCGCGGACGGTGCCGCCGGTCAGGGCTGGAACGCCGGCGTGCCCGGGTCCCCGGCCGCGGGCGGCTCCGGCTCCGGCCGGCCGGCGAGTACCGCGGCGAGCGCGTGCTCCGCCCGATTGACCCGGGGGCGGAGCAGCATCCAGTTTCGTCCGGCCGCCATCTCCTCGCTCTCCGCGTCCACGGCCGCGATCAGTTCCGCGAGCCGGCCGCTCAGCTGCAGCGACCAGTTCCGCCGGGCGTCTCCGGAGGCGCGCTCGGTGAGCGAGTTCCACCGGCCCTGCACGTCGGTGAGGTCGGCGCGCACCGGCGGCCACGCCAGCCCCCGGCGGGCGGCGGCGCTGGTGCTGAGCACCGGTGGCAGACGCACCGCGGTGACGGTGCGGGTCTCCGACTCCAGCGCCCGGGCCTCGGTGTCCCACGCCGATCGCTGCTGCGACCGGCTGAGCAGTACCCCGCCGACGACCAGCGCGCCGACGAGCAGGAGCAGTGCCGTACAGGCGAGCAGGCTCGGGCCGGACGTTCCGGCGACCGCCACGGCGGCGGACACGGACCCGGCCGGCGCCGGGGTGGTGGTCGCGGCCGGCGTGGTGGTACGGGTGGTCGGAACGGGTTCCGGCTCCGCGGCGACGGTCGGGGCCGGCGGCCGGGCGGTGGCCGCGGCCGGCACCGTGGTCCGGGTCGTCTGGTCCGGCTCCGGCTCCTCGGTCGCGCGGGAGGTCGGCGGGCGGTCCGTGGTCTCGGCCGGTGCGGCGGTCCGCGTGGTCCGCGTCGGCGCCGGCTCCTCGGCCGCGGGCGAGGTCGGCGGCCGGACCGTGGTCTCGGTCGGTGCGGCGGTCCGCTCCGCGTCGCGCGTCCGGGTGGGGTCCGGTTCGTCGGCGGTGGTCCGGTCGGTGGCCCGTGTCGATGCACCGCCCGACGGCCGGGCCGGCGGATCCTCGCCGCCGGCGCCGCAGGCCGCCGTGGCGAGGACCGTGCCGAGAAGCAACGCTGCGAGGACGGTCCGGGTACCGGTCCGTCGATGATCATGCGTGGACGCCATGCGGGGCTCCCAGTCGCCGGAGTGGTAGCGGCGACGCTAGCCCCGGCGCCGAAACGGCCGGATCATTCCGCGCTGATGATTCTGCCCGCGGACGACCACCGGCGACGCGCCCGCCGGCCGGTCAGCCGGCCTGGTGGTGGCGCTCCCGGTAGGTACGGGTCTTGTGACGGTTACCGCAGATCTCCATGGCACACCACCGGCCGCGGCCGCTGCGGGAGGTGTCGTGGAACGCCCAGCGGCAGTCCGGCGCCGCGCACAACTTGACCCGCCCCCAGTCGCCCCGGGCGGCACTGTGCGCCACCGTCTCGACGATGGCGTCCAGCCACGGCCGGCCGGAGCGGGCGGCGATCCGCAGGCCGCCGGAGGGCGCCGGGGCGAGACCCAGCCGGTAGCCCGCCAGGGCCGCCGGGCCGTCGGATTCGCCCGTCAGGACCTGCCGCAACGCCGTGCGCAGGGCGACGGTGGCGGTCACGTCGGCCGGCCGCAGTCCGGCCCTCGGGACGGGCAGGTCGTGGTCCGCCAGCCAGTCCGCCAGGGCCCGGGGCGAGGTGAGGTGGTCGGCGGCGACGTGGGTCTCCCCGTGCCGGCTGAACGTCCGGTGGTCGACCGTGTTGAGAAACTCCGCGATCAGGGACAACGTCGCCACGACACCACCATATCGCATAGCTGGTGTTGCGAGCTCCCGACACCGGTAATACGGTTAGGCGGTGTCGACAACCCGAGGGAGGACTCCGATGAACCACCACGCACCCGAGCCGGTCGCCCAGGACGTCGTCGACGACCTGCGGGCGCGGCTGCGCGCGTTCCGGCCGGTGCCCCTGCCCGGCGGCTGGGGATGGCGGCGCGGCGTCGACCCGGAATACCTCGCGGACCTGGTGGCCTACTGGGCGGACTCGTACGACTGGCGCGTCCACGAGGACCGCATCCGGCGGCTGCCCTGGACATCGACCGCCACCCGGGCGATCCACCAGCGGTCCCCGAGCGCCGGCGCCCAGGCGGTGGTCCTGCTGCACGGCTGGCCGGACTCGGTGCTGCGCTTCGAGCGCCTCCTGCCGCTGCTCACCGAGTTCCACGTGGTCGCGCCCTGCCTGCCCGGCTTCCCGTTCGCCACACCGGTCCCCGGGTACGGCATGTCGGCCGACGAGATGGCCGTCGCCGTCGCCGAGACGATGGCCGCACTGGGCCACGACCGGTACGTGGTCTCGGCCGGCGACGTGGGCTGCGACGTCGCCGAGGCGCTCGCCGCCCGCCATCCCGCCCGGGTCGCGGCCCTGCACCTCACCGACGTCTCCCAGCACCATTTCCGGTTCGGACTGCCCGGCGACCTGTCCGAGGCCGAGCGCGCCTACGTCCGGCGCGGCCAGGACTGGCAGGCCCGCGAGGGCGGCTACATGCACGAGCAGTCCACCAAGCCGCACACCCTGGCCGCCGCCCTCGGCGACTCCCCCGCCGGACTGGCGGCGTGGCTGGTGGAGAAGCTGCGCGGCTGGACCGACTGCGACGGCGACGTGGAGTCCGTCTTCACCCGCGACGAGATACTGACCTGGGTGACGGCGTACTGGGTCACCGGGACCATCGGCACGTCCTTCACGCCGTACGCCACGGCCAGCACCGGGTCCGCCCGCCGCACGCCGCCCGCGGTGTTCACCATCTACCCCCACGACCTGGTGAACGCGCCGCGGGAGTTCGCCGAACGCTTCTTCGACGTTCGCATCTGGCGCGAGGAACGTGCGGGCGGCCACTTCGCCGCCTGGGAACAACCGGCCCGGTACGCGGCCGGCGTCCACGACGCCGCACGACTGCCCGCCGCCTGACGCGGACGCCGCGGCGGTCAGCCCGGGAACGCACTTGACTCTCCAGTCGCTTGAGACGCGATAGTGCCTGCCATGGAGGATTTGTATTCGATCGGGGAGGTGGCCCGGCGTACCGGCCTGAGCGTCAGTGCGATCCGGTTCTACTCCGACACAGGGATCGTCACGCCCGCCGAGCACACCGCCGCCGGTTACCGGCGTTACGACATCCGTGCCGTCGCGCGCCTGGAACTCGTCCGTACCCTGCGCGAGCTCGGCGCCGGTCTCGACGACATCCGGCAGCTGCTGGCCGACAAGATCACGCTGCCGGATCTCGCGTCCGCCCACCTGGCACTCGTCGAACGCCAGCTCGGCCGCTTCCAGGCCCGGCGGGCCGTGCTGCGCACCATCGTCCGGCACCAGGGTACGACCGCGCAGGTGAGCCTCCTGCACAAGCTGGCGTCGATGTCCGACGACGACCGGGCCCGGCTCATCGAGGAGTTCTGGACCGACGTCACCGCCGGCCTCGAGGTGCAGGGCTTCTTCGTGGAGTACCTCCGCCCGTGGTGGCCGCAGCTGCCGCCGGAGCCGACCGTTGAGCAGCTCGAGGCCTGGATCGAACTGGCCGACCTGGCGCACGACGTCGCGTTCCGCGAGGCGGTCCGCCGGTTCTTCGCGGAAACCTTCGCCGCGGCCGGGTCCGGGCCGGAGGGCACGCCGGCGGATGACGACGTCGCGCACCAGGTCGCGATCCTCGCCGAAGCCCGGGCGGCCGCCGAGGCCGGACTCCCGGTCGACTCGCCCCGCGCCCGGGAGCTGGCCGGCCGGTGGGTGGCGTGCATGGCGGCGCGGGCCGGCGACCGGAATATCGCCGACGTCCGGCGCCGGCTCGCCGACGCCGATCCGGGGCCGCAGGTGGCCCGGCAGGTCGAACTGCTCGGCCGGTACCACGCGCTGACCGCAACGGTCAACGGCGCACCGCAACCGGTATCCGGCGCGCCGGCCTCCGCCTGGCTCCACGCGGCCGTCGCCGCTCTGCCCTGACGGCCCCTCCGCCGTTCGGCGCGGGCCCGGCAGCCCATCCCGCCGTTCAGCGTTCCAGCAGCGCCCGGAGCGTGCGGCGGAACTGATCCGCCGCACGCGGGCCGAGCACCGCGAGGAACGCGCTCTCGGTCTCCCGGTACGCCGCCTCCGCGGCAGCACAGGTCCGCACGCCCTGATCGGTGAGTTCGACGATGTTGCGGCGCCGGTCCTCCGGATCCGGTCGCCGGGCGACGAGGCCCTGGCGTTCCAGGACGTCCAGGATCGCGACCATCGTGGTGCGGTCGATGCCGAGCCGTTGCGCCACCTGCAGTTGCGAGGCGGGCTTGCGGTGGGCCAGGACCCGGAGCGCCCCGAAATCCTTGCTGTCGATTCCGAGCGGCTTCAGCGCCTCGTCGGTCCGCGCGGTGAGCTGCAGGTGTGCGTGCTTGAGGAGATAACCCAGCACGTCGTGCGGATCGGCAGCGTCGCTGTTCCCGGTGGACATCGCCCCATACTATGCGTAGCCTGATCGTCAGTAGTACTGACGATCAGAGCAACCGCAGGAGTTGAGTCATGATCCTTGTTACCGGAGGAGCCGGCTTCATCGGCTCCCACACCACCCGCGCGCTCGCCGAGTCCGGCCAGGAGTGCGTCCTGGTGCAGCGCCGCTCCCCCGAGGTCCCCGCGCACCTCGCCGGCCTGCCCGTGCACGCCGTGCGGGCCGACCTCGCCGACCTCGACGCGCTGCTCGCCGTCGGCAAGCAGTACCCGATCACCGGAATCGTCCACCTGGCCGTCACCCTGCCGGGCCCGGACACCGGCACCGACCCGATCGACGCCTCCGCGCGGACGCTGGAGCAGTTCCTGAACGTCGTGCGCGCCGGGCGGGCCTGGGGCGTGCGCCGCATCGTGACCGCGAGCACCATCGGCGTCTACGGCTTCGACAACACCGGCGCACTCACCGAGTCCATGCCACTCTCCCTGGACCACACCCACGCCATCCCGACGTTCAAGAAGATCTTCGAACTGCTCGCCGGTCACCTGTCGGCGGAGACCTCCGTGGAGATCGTCAACGCGCGGATCGCCGGCATCTGGGGACCCGGCGGGCACCTGCCCGACCCGTTCTTCGTCACGTCGACACTCGTGCACGCCGCGGCGCGCCACCGCGAACCCGATCTGTCCGGCTTCCGGACGCCGCCGAGCGCCGAGGACGCCCTCGACCTCCTCTACGCCAGGGACGCCGGTCGCGCGCTCGCCCTTCTGCAGCTCGCCGACGGCCTGCAGCACTCGACCTACAACGTGGCGTCCGGCCGGGCCACCAGCAACGCCGAGGTCATCGCCGCGATCCGGGCCGTCGAGCCGGGTTTCCGGTTCGCGCTGCCGGCGGCCGGGGAGCGCCCGCGGACCTGGCTCGACATCGGCCGCCTGCGCGCGGACACCGGATTCGAGCCCCGGTACGACATCGCCGCCGGTGTCGCCGACTACATCGCCTGGTTCCGCGCCGGGAACGAGCGGTAGCCCGCGCCGCGCCGACGGGAAACCCGCTCGGGCCCCTACCGGGGGTCCACCGAGCCGGAGCGGGAGGCGGAACCGGAGCCGGGATCATCACGGTCACCGTGCGGGCGGCGGCGCCGGCGCCGTACCACGACGGCCACCGCGGTCGTCGTCCCGATCAGCGCGTAGACCACGAGCAGGCCGCGGCCGTAGTCCAGGGGCAGCAGGGACGGGTTGTCCGGCACCCGGCCCCGGCCCAGCACCAGCGGGACCGCCACCACGGTGACGGCCAGGCTGATCACCGCCGCCACCCGTACCGGCGAACGGAGCCCGGGCGGGACGATCCGGCTGATCAGCGCACCGGCGGCGATGGCCAGCGGCAGCAGCAGCACGTCGTGGGCGATCAGGACGGCGACCAGGAAGACCAGCACGCCGGCCCGGACGGCCGTATCGGTGAGGGCGCCGCCAACCGCGTACCCCATGATGAGCACGCCGGAGACGACCAGCGCACGCCGCGCGGTCTTCACTCCGGCCTCCGGGCGGTGATTCTGGCGACCCACTTGGTCTGCAGCACACCGGGACGGTTCGGGGCGATGAGCCGGGCCGGGTACCCGTGGTCGGGGTGCAGGATCTCGCCGCCGAGCCGCAGCGCGATCAGGGTGAACGGATCGCGGCTGTGCGGGGGCGGCACGGTCGTCGCCCGGTACCGTCCGCGGACCTCGAGGGACTCGACGTACGCCTCGGCGTCGGCGGGGTCGACGCCGACCAGGCCGAGCAGGTCACGCAGCCGGACGCCGGTCCAGGTCCCGGTGGCACTCCAGCCCTCGACACAGCTGATCGGCAGGACGACCGTGTGCTGGGGCAGCGCGGCCAGCTCGGGCAGGCCGAGGTGCACGGTCCGGACCGGGCCGGCGACGGTCAGCCGGTACCGCGGGTCGAAGGCGGCGTCGCGCACACCGGCGCCGGCCGCCGTCCGGTTCACCGGCAGGCGCTGCGGCCCGGTCTGGGGACGGCGCGGCGCGAGGACGGAGACGGGTGCCAGCGGGGCGACGGTCTGCCCGGCCGTGGCGAGGGTGATGACGCCGGCCGCGACGCCGACGGTGCCGAGCAGACCACGCCGGGTCAGCTCGCCCGCGGCGGGCCGGTCGAGCGCGGACCGGTCGAGCGCGGACCGGTCGAGCGCCGGCCCGTCGAGCGCGGGCCCGTCGGGCTGGCGGGCGAGAGCCTGGCGGACGGTCGGGAGTTTCACGCCGATGTGGGCGATGAGCGCGCCGACCGCGAGCCACGCCGACCAGTAGTGTCCCGCGGTGAAGAAGAACGGCATCGGCTCGTACCAGCGTGCGATGTTGAGGACGCCGCTGACCAGTTGGAACAGTGCGGCGGCGACCAGCACCGCGATGCTGGCCCGCTCGGCCGCGTGGGCCAGGTCGCGGGCGGGCGGCCAGCCGAACAGGCGGGGATAGACCGACCAGAGTTTCGCGCCGAGCAGCGGGACGGTGGCGAGCCCGGTGGCCACGTGCAGGCCCTGGGTGACGCGGTAGAGGCCGACCGGTCGGGACGGCCACCAGAACCAGGCGGGCGGGTGCTGGATGAGGTGGCTGATCAGCCCGGTGCCGAAACAGACGGTGAACGCGACCGCCAGGGCGATCCCGAGCAGGCTGGTCAGCCGTGGTGAGCGCAGTGCCGAGGGGAAGGCGTCGGGCCGCAGCGGTCCGCGCCGCAGCGAGTCGGGTGGCGGCGGAAGCGGCGCCCGGAGCCACCGGAGGGCGGTCCGGGCCGGGCCGGCCAGGCGCGCGGCGGACGAGCGCGACCGGCCGCCCGGCCGGGCCGCGGGGCCGGGGCTCAGTCCTGGCTCAAGGTCGCGAACCATCGGCTCGCCTCCGTCCAGGTGGCCCGGATCCGCAGCGTGCTCGCGTCGGCGACCCCGGGCAGATCGCCGGCCGCCAGTCGCGCCCAGCGGAACGGCACGCTCGGGGTGCCGGTCCCGTGACGGATTCTCGCGTGGCCGGACCAGCTGCGGGTTCCCGGCGGGGCCAGTTCGACGTGCAACCGGCCGTCCCGGGAGAGCAGTTCGCGGCAGCGGCGCAGAAGCGTCGCGGGGTCACCGCCGATGCCGATGTTGCCGTCGGCGAGGAGCAGGTGCCGCCACCGGCCCTGTCCCGGCAGCGGTCCGAAGACGTCGCGGCACAGCGCGGTGGCGCCGCGCGCCCGGGCCAGGCGCACCGCCGCCGCGCTCACGTCGATGCCGAGCGCGGGATGCCCGAGCCGGTTCAGCGCGTGGGTCAGCCGGCCCGGCCCGCAGCCGATGTCCAGGGTCGGTCCGGCGCAACGAGCGAGCAGGCCGCGGTCGCCCGGCAGGTGGGTGCGGCACCAGGCGGCGGCGTCGATCCGGTGGTCGGCACCGCGATCGTCGGTGATCGTCAACGTGCCGGGCCGTCCCGCATCGGCTTGGCGCATCGCCGCGTCGAAGACGGCCAGCGCGGCGGGCGGGGCGGCCGGGGCCGTGGTGGCGGTGGTCATGCCGTCACCGGGTGGGCGAGCGCGGACACCGTGGCCGCGAACCGGCCGCCCGCGGGGCAGAGCGCCGCGACGGCCCGGGCGTCCGGGTAGGTGTCCACGTCGCGCAGTGTCGGCAGCGCCGCCACCCGGAGCCCGCGGGCCCGCAGGGCGGCCAGGGTCAGCCGGCCGGTGTCCGGGGTGGACGTCGGCACGTCCGCCAGCGCCCGCGCGTGGGACGGATCCCGGAGCCCCAGCGCCCACCAGCCGCCGTCCTCGGCGAACCCGAGCACCGCGTCGGTGCCGTCCCCGCCGAGCCGCTGGACGGCCGCCGCGAGCAGCCCGGTGCCGGCCTGCGGGGTGTCCATGCCGATCAGCAGACTTCCGGTGCCGTCCATCCGGGTGTCGGCGTAGGCGTGGGCGAGACGGTCGCCGAGCGTCGCTCCCCGCTGGGCCGTCCGGTGCCAGCCGGACGGCGCCGGATGGTCGCCGTCGACGACGAGGCAGCGCCGCACGGCCGGCGCGGCGGTGACCACGGCCAGGGTGTCGGCGAGCGCGGCCGCGGCCACCCGGGCGGCCTGCGCGAGGGTGAGCGGTGGGCAGAGCCTGGTCTTGACCCGGCCCGGCACCGGCGTCTTGGCCAGCACCAGCATCTGGACGCTCATCGGGCCAGCACCGCGCTCATGTCGCGGATCGCCCGGACGGTGCCCCGTACCGTGCCGGTGACCTTCGACGTGGTGCCCGCGGTCCGGCGGTGGTAGGCCACGTCGACCTCGGTCACCTGCCAACCGGCCCGGGCCGCGGCGATCAGCAGTTCCAGGGGATAGCCGAACCGGCGGTCCCGCAGGCCCAGTGCGAGCAGATCGTCGCGGCGCGCGGCGCGCATCGGCCCGATGTCGTGCACCCGCAGGCCGGTGGTACGGCGCAGCCGGTGGGCGAGCACGGCGTTGCCGAGCCGGGCGTGCGGCGGCCACACGCCCCGGCCGACCGGCCGGCGCCGGCCGACCGCCAGCCGGGCCGCACCGCCCCGGACCGGATCGGCGACCAGCGGCAACTCGCCGGGGTCGAAGGAGCCGTCGGCGTCCATCACGCAGACCAGTCCGTCGGCCGGGTCGGCGGCGACGACGCCGGCGTGCACGGCGGCGCCGTATCCGGGCTGCAGCACGGTCACGACCCGGGCACCGAAGCGGCGGGCCACCGCGGCCGACCCGTCGGTGGAGCCGTTGTCCACGACGATCGGCCGGTATCCGGCGGGCATCCGCTCCAGCAGCCAGACCAGCGCGGGAGCCTCGTTGAGACAGGGAAGAACGACATCGGTCACGGACGGAAGTTAGCCCGCGGGCCCCGGCCGCCGGCCGTCGTCGGGCATTACGGGTTCCTTACGCGTGCGCAGTTCTTACGATCCGCTGACATGACGCGCCGATCGGCGGCCGGTACCCCGCGTCTCGCCTAGCGTCGGCGCGGTGACCCATGTACTCGTGACCGGCGGCGCCGGCTTCATCGGCACCCATGTCAGTTCGGCCCTGCGGGAAGCCGGGCATGAGGTGAGCATCCTCGACGTCGGACACCCGGCCGCACACCGCTCCCCGCCGCCCGCCACCGTCCACTCTGTACCGGTCGTGCGCGCGGACCTGCGGGACCGGGCCGCGGTCGCCGCCGCGTTGCGCGGCGTCGATGCCGTCGTGCACCAGGCCGCGATGGTCGGCATGGGTGTCGACCTCGACGATCTGCCGGAGTACGTCGGCTGCAACGATCTCGGCACCGCCGTGCTGCTCGCCGAGATGGCCCGCGCCGGGGTGCACCGCCTGGTGCTGGCCAGCTCGATGGTGGTCTACGGGGAGGGCGCCTACGCCTGCCCGGCCGACGGCCCGACCCGTCCGGCCCCCCGCACCGTCGCCGATCTGGCCGCGGGCCGGTTCGAGCCGGCCTGCCCGTCCTGCGGTCGCCCGCTGACGCCCGGGACGGTGGACGAGGACGCCCCGCTCGAACCGCGCAGTGTGTACGCCGCCACCAAGCTCGCCCAGGAGCACCTCGGCGCGGCCTGGGCCCGGCAGTGCGGCGGCTCGGTGGTGGCGCTGCGGTACCACAACGTCTACGGGCCGGGGATGCCCCGCGACACCCCCTACAGCGGCGTGGCCGCGATCTTCCGGTCCGCGCTCGAGGCCGGCCGGGCACCCCGGGTCTTCGAGGACGGGGCGCAGCGCCGCGACTTCGTACACGTCGGCGACGTGGCGCGGGCCAACGTCGCCGCGCTCGCCGCGACCGCCCGTGCCGACGTCGCCGGGCTGCGTGCGTACAACGTGGCCTCGGGGCGGCCCACGACGGTGGGTGCGATGGCCGCCGCGCTGGCCCGCGTCATGGCGGGCCCGGAGCCGGTGGTCACCGGCGAGTTCCGGCTCGGCGATGTACGGCACGTGGTGGCCTCGCCGGCCCGCGCGGACGCCGAACTGGGCTTCCGCGCCCAGATCGACCTGGTCACCGGCGTGACCGAGTTCGCGCACGCCGCACTGCGCGGATGACCGGCCGCGAAACGTCCGCCGGCACCACCCGGCCGGGCGGCCAGGCGGACGCCCCGCCGCCGGTCCGGGCCGACCTGATCGCCGGCGGCGGTGCTCTCGCGCTCGTCGCGCTGGCCGCCGTCGTCGGTGCCGCGTCGTATCTCGCCGGGCGGCCGGTGCACGCCAGCGCCGCACCCTTCACGGCGATCTGGCTGCCACACGCCGGCCCGGGCACGCCGTTGGCGCTCGCCGTCGCGGTGCTGGCCGGGTGGCACGGTTTCCGGCTCGCCGAGACGTTGAGCTGGCGACCGCTGATGCTCACCGGTTACGGCACCGCGCTGGCGTGGATCCTCTCGCTCGCCCTGGTGGACGGCTGGCAGCGCGGGTTCGCCGGCCGCCTCACCACCGGACACGAGTACCTCAGCGAGGTCGGCGGGGTCACCGACATCCCGGCCATGCTGGACGGGTTCACCGGCCGGATCCTGGACTTCCAGCCGGACTCGTGGACCACCCACGTCGCCGGTCACCCGCCCGGAGCGCTCCTGCTGTTCGTCGGCCTCGATCGGATCGGGCTCGGCGGTGGCGCCTGGGCCGCGCTCGCCTGCGCCGCCGTCGGCGCGCTCCTCGCGGTGGCCGTACCGGTGACGATCCGGGCCCTCGGCGGCGAGGACGCCGCCCGGGCGGCGGTGCCGTTCCTGGTGCTGTTCCCCGGCGCGGTCTGGATCGGCGCGTCCGCCGACGGGCTGTTCGCCGGAGTGACCGCGAGCGGGCTGGCACTGCTCGCGGTGGCCCTGACCCGCCGCCGGATCCTGGTCGGCGCGGCCGCCGGCGCGCTGCTGGTCGCCAGCCTCTATCTGTCCTACGGCCTGGTTCTGATCATCGTGCCGGCGCTGGCGATCCTGGTCCTCGCGCGACGCGGCGGCGGGCTGCCATGGTCCACGATCAGCGCCGCGCTCGCCGCCGGTGGCGTCGTGGTCGCCGCGTTCACCCTCGCCGGATTCTGCTGGCTGGACGGCTACCACCTGGTCGTCGACCGCTACTACCAGGGCATCGCCAGCGACCGGCCGTACGCGTACTGGATGTGGGCGAACCTCGCCCTGGTCGTCGCCTGCGCCGGACCGGTGGCCGCGACCATCCTGCGGCGGGTGGTCCTCCGCGCCGCGCCCGCCGTGCGGCTGCGCGGGCCGTCCTCGCTCACCGCACCGGCTCCGGTCGTGCTGCTGCCGTTGGCGGGCCTGGTCGCGATCCTGGCCGCCGACCTGTCCGGGCTCAGCAAGGCGGAGGTGGAGCGGATCTGGCTGCCGTTCGCGGTCTGGCTCATGGCCGGTGCCGCCCTGCTCCCACCCGCGACCAGGCGCGGATGGCTCGCCGTGCAGGCGGCGACCGCCCTGCTGATCAATCACCTCCTGCTCACCACCTGGTGACGGCGCGCCGCCGTAAGCGGTCCGTAAGCAGGCGCCGCCTTACCCTCGCCGTCCGGGCCGGGTTTACTCGTTCCATGATCCGGCGTCTCCTCACCAGACCTGCGGCATGGGCGGTAATCCTGCTGATCGGCGCCGGCAGCGCCGTCGGCCTGTACTGGTTCCAGCCCTGGCGGCTGTTCACCACCACCACGGTCGTCGAGCAGCTGTCCTCGGCATCGCCCCCGGCCACCGGCGCGCCCAGCAGCCCGGCGTCGGCGCCCGCCTCCCCGAGCGGGCCGGCGGTGGTCCGGGCGGGCACCTTCGTCACCCACGAACACTCGACCACCGGTACCGCCCGCCTGGTCCGCAACGCGGACGGCAGCCACCAGCTGGAGCTGGTCGGTCTGGACACCTCGGACGGGCCCGACCTGCGGATCTGGCTGACCGACCAGAACGTGCGGACCGGCTCCGCCGCCTGGCGCGTCTTCGACGACGGCCGGCACGTCGAACTGGGCCGGCTGAAGGGAAATCGCGGCGACCAGGTCTATCCCGTGCCGGACGACATCGACGTGCGGGATTACCGCAGTGTCAGCGTCTGGTGCAAACGCTTCTCGGTCTCGTTCGGGGCCGCCCCGCTGGCTTCGGTAGCGTCGTAGTCGTGAACTGCCGCGTACTCGTCGTCGACGACGACCCGACCGTCAGCGACGTCGTCCGCCGCTACCTCGAGCAGGAGGGCTACCGGGTCGAGCTGGTCGGCGACGGCCTGGCCGCTCTCGCCTCGGTGGCCGCCGACACGCCCGATCTGGTGGTTCTCGACCTGATGATGCCCGGCATCGACGGCCTCGAGGTGTGCCGTCGCCTCCGCCGGCAGCTGCCGCAGCTGCCCGTGGTGATGCTGACCGCGCTCGGCGACGAGGCCGACCGGGTCGTCGGACTGGAGGTCGGCGCCGACGACTACGTCACCAAGCCGTTCTCGCCGCGCGAACTGGTGTTGCGGATCCGCTCGGTGCTGCGCCGGAGCACCGCGTCCGGCGCGGTACCGGCACCCGAGGCCGCTCTCCTGGTGGACGGGGACCTGACCGCCGACACCGGGCGCCGGATCGCCCGGCTCGGCGGGCGGGCACTGTCCCTCACCACCCGGGAGTTCGACCTGCTCGCGTTCCTGCTGCGGCATCCCGCCCGGGCCTGGTCGCGCGCCGAACTGCTGGACAAGGTCTGGGGCTGGCAGTTCGGGGACCAGTCGACCGTGACCGTCCACGTCCGGCGGCTCCGGGAGAAGATCGAGATCGATCCGGCAGCGCCCCGCCGCATCCTCACCGCATGGGGCGTCGGCTACCGCTACGAACGGACGCCCGGCCATGTCTGACCTGCTCCTAATCGGCCTCTACGCCCTCGCCGCGGGCACCGTGGTCGGCGTGGCCGGTGCGTTCACCCTCCGGCTGCTGCGGAAGCGGTCGATCCTCCTGCACGTCGCCGTGCTACTGACGATCACCGTGGCCTCGGTCGCCGCCGGGGTCGCCGCCGTGGCCCACGCCATGTTCCTCTCCCCGCACGACTTGCAGGTCGTGCTGATCACGGTGGCGGCGTCGGCGGCGGTGAGCCTCGCCGTCGGCGCGGCCTTCGGCCGCCGGCTCGCCAACGCCTCGGTGTGGGCGGCGCAGGCCCGCGAGCGGGAGCGGCAGCTGGAAGCGGGCCGGCGCGACCTCGTGGCCTGGGTCTCGCACGACCTGCGCACCCCGCTGGCCGGACTGCGCGCCATGGCCGAGGCGCTGGAGGACAACGTGGTGCACGACCGGCAGACGATGGCCGAGTACCACCGCCGCATCCGGGTCGAGACCGACCGGATGGCCTACCTCGTCGACGACCTGTTCGAGCTGTCCCGGATCAACGCGGGAGCCCTGCGGCTGGCGCTGTCCGCCGTACCGCTGCGCGACGTCGTGTCCGACGCCATCGCGACCACGGCGCCGCTCGCCGCGCGCCGCGGCGTGCGCATCCTCGCGTCCGAGACCGGCTGGCCGGTGGTGACCGGCGGCGAGCCGGAACTGAGCCGCGTGGTGGCGAACCTGCTGGTCAACTCCGTGCGTTACACCCCGCCCGACGGCACGGTCACGGTGGACGCCGGGGCCGAACAGGACGAGGTCTGGCTGGCGGTCACCGACACCTGCGGCGGGATTCCGGAACCGGACCTGCCGAGAGTCTTCGACGTGGCGTTCCGCGGCGAACGGGCCCGTACCCCGGCCCCGCAGGACGACGGTCCGGACGGCGCGACCGCGGGCGGCGGCCTCGGCCTGGCCATCGTCCGCGGGCTGATCGAAGCCCACGGCGGGCACGTCGGGGTACGCAACACCTCCGACGGCTGCCGGTTCGAGGTCCGGATCCCCCGGGGCGAACCGGTCGCGGCACGGCACCGGTGACCCCGTCGCTTCCGTCCCGCCGCGCGGTCAGAACGCGATGAGCGCCTTGAGGACCGCGCGGTCGTCCATGCCGCGGTAGGCGTCGGGAACCTCGTCGAGCGACACCGTGCGGTCGAACACCTTCCCCGGATTCACCGTGCCGTCGAGCACGGCCGGCAGCAGCCGATCGATGTAGGCGCGGACCGGCGCCGGGCCGCCGTTGAGGGTGATGTTGCGGGCGAACAGGCTGGCGAACCCGATCGGGGCCTCCTCGTACTGCGGCACTCCGACGCGACTGATCACGCCGCCGGGGCGGACGATGCCGACGGCCTGGTCGTAGGCGGGCCGGTGACCGACGGCCTCCAGGACCTTGAGCGCGCCGCCGCCGGTGCGGTCGCGGACCTCGGCGATGCCCTCCTCCCCGCGTTCGGCGACGACGTCGGTGGCGCCGTACTCGCGGCCCAGGTCGGTGCGGGCCCGGTGCCGGCCCATCAGGATGATGCGTTCGGCGCCGAGCTGCCTGGCCGACAGGACGGCGAGCAGGCCGACCGCGCCGTCACCGATGACCGCGACGGTGTCCCCCGCGCCCACGTTCGCGCGCTTGGCCGCGTGGTAACCGGTGCCGTACACGTCGGCCAGGGTCAGCAGGGACGGCAGCAGCTCCGAATCGGCGTCCACCGGCAGCTTGACCAGGGTGCCGTCGGCGAGGGGCACCCGGACCAGCTCGGCCTGCGCACCGCCGAAGAACCCGGACTGCGGGTGTACGCAGGCGGTCTGCACGCCGGCCCGGCAGAACTCGCAGGTGTTGTCCTGGTACGAGAACGAGGCCACGACCAGGTCACCGGCCCGGACGCCGGCCACGTCCGTACCGGTCCGCTCGACGGTGCCGAGGAACTCGTGACCCATCTGCCGGCCGTGCGCGGAGGCGGGTGCCGAACGGTACGGGTGCAGGTCGGTGCCGCAGACGCACGCCCGTACGACGCGCACGATCGCGTCGGTCGGTTGCTGGACGGCGGGGTCGGCGATCGTCTCGACGCGGACGTCGCCGGCACCGTACAGGAAGGTGGCACGCATGGTGGAGGTCTCCAGGTCTGTCGGGGAAGCGCCCGGGTGTCCCGGACGGCCCCATCGAAACCGGTGCCTGGAGCACGCGAAAGGAACTGGTGAAAGGTGTACTGGCAGGGCACCCCAGCCCCGCGGTGCCCGGCCTAACCTGGATCTGTGGACCAGCGCAGGCAGATCCGTGAGTTCCTGACCAGTCGCCGGGCGCGGATCAGCCCGCAGCAGGCCGGGGTGGCCTCCTACGGCACCCGGCGGGTTCCCGGCCTGCGCCGCGCCGAGATCGCCCAGCTCGCCGGCGTGAGCGTGGAGTACTACTCCCGCCTGGAACGCGGCGACCTGTCCGGCGTCTCCGACCAGGTCCTGGACTCGCTGGCCCGGGCCCTGCGGCTGAGCGACGACGACCGGACCCACCTGGAGGACCTGGCCCGTGCCGCGGGTCCGGCCCCACGCCGCCGCGCCCGGCCGGCCGCGCTGACGGTCCGGCCCTCGCTGCAACGGCTCCTGGACGCGATGACCGAGGCACCCGCCCAGATCACGAACCGTCGCGGGGACCAGCTCGCCACCAACGCCCTGGGCCGTGCCCTGTTCGCGCCGATGATCGAGTCCGCCGGCGGCGGCGTCCCCAACCACGCCCGTTTCACCTTCCTCGATCCGCGCTCGCGCCACTTCTGGGGCGACTGGGAGTCGGCCGCCGACGACACCGTCGCGCTGCTGCAGGCACGGGCCGGGCGGGACCCGCTGGACCGGCAGCTCAGCGACCTGGTCGGCGAGCTGTCCACGCGCAGCCACGACTTTCGCGCCCGCTGGGCCCGCCACGAGGTCCGCCTGCACCACCACGGCGCCAAACCCTTCCACCATCCGGTCGTGGGCACCCTGCACCTGACCTACGAGGCCCTCGACCTGTCCGCCGACAACCTGGCGCTGGTCGCCTACAGCGCCGAACCCGGAAGCGACTCCGCGGACCGACTGCGGCTGCTGGCCAGCTGGGCCGCCGCGGACCACGGCGCCGGCAGCCCGGCCGGTACGGCATGACCGGCGGGCGCCGCGACCGTGTCCACAGTGGTGGCTGCCGTGCCCGGCCGGACGGCAGGCCTCAGACCGCTTCGAGTTCGATCAGGCTGTAGAGCGACCTCGTCGGGCTCACCCCGGTCCGGCGCCAGCCCGACGCCGCGAACAGCGCGTCGAACTCGGCCAGATCCCGTTCCCGGCCGTCGGTCATGGCGAGCATGTTCAGGTCCAGCAGCGCCACCGTGCCCGGCCGATCGGCGTCGCCGACCAGGCCCTCGACCACCAGGGCCCGGGCGCCCACCCGGGCGCTGAGCCGGCAGGTGCGCAGGATCCGGAGGCAGTCGTCGTCGGACCAGTCGTGCAGGATCCACTTCAGCAGGAAGTAGTCGGCCGGGGGAACCTCCTCGAAGAAGTCTCCGGCGACCGCGGTGAACCGGTCGCCGAGGCCCGCCTCCCCGGCGGCCTGCCGCGCGCCCTCGACGACGTGCGGCAGGTCGAGCAGAACGCCCTCGATCTGCGGGTTGGCCCGCATCAGGCCGAGCAGCAGCGCGCCGTTAGCGCCACCCACATCCAGGACGCGGCGGGCGGAGCCCAGGTCGAGGAGCGCGACCGTGTCCGCCACCACCAGTCCCGTCATGTTCGACATCGCCTTGGCGAACAACGCGCCCTCCTCGGGATGCGCGGCCAGGTAGCCGAACATGTCGGTGCCCACCGCCGACTCCACCTGGGTCCGGCCGGCGCGGACCGCCGCCGGCAACGTCGCCCACGCCCGCCACATCCCGTCGGCGTTCTGCACCAGCGCCGCATCCCGCAGCGAGCCCGGAACGTTCTCGCGGAGCAGGCCGCCCAGCGGAGTCACGCGGAACCGCCCACCGTCGTGCACGGTCAGCAGGCCGAGCGCCGCACCGGCCCGCATCAGACGGTACGTGGTGGCGGGGTCGCTGCCCTCCCGGTCCGCGATCGCACCGGGGCTGTCGGCACCGGACGCCACGTGGTCGACCACCCGCAGCTCGGCCACGGCGCGGACCGTCTGCGCCACCCAGTGCCCGGTGAGCAACTGGAACAGGACGTCGGTGTTCCGGGCGGTCTCGGCCTCCAGGGCACTCGGAGCCGGCAGGGATCCGGACAACGGCATGGGACGGTTCCATTCACTGGTTTGATCTGACGAACGACGTGGCCCACGCTAGATCCGGCGTCCCGGACCTGTTTGCCGACGCCTGCAGACCACTTGCCGTTTCCCGCACCGTCACCCGCCCGCCGGATCCGGTCTGACGCGACGGTTCAGCGGTTCAGTTCACCGCGGCGCGGCGTCGTGCGGCGTAGATGGCTGGGTGGTTTGCCGTAGCGCTGGTGGAAGAGGCGGCTGAAGTGGGCCGCGCTGGCGAAGCCCCAGCGACCGGCTATCCGGGTCAACGTGTCGTCGGTGTTGTGGACGACGTCGCGGTATCCGTGGACGAGCCGGCGTTCGCGGATGTGCGCGCCGACCGGCGTACCGATCTCGCGGAACAACGAGTAGAGGGTGCGTTCGGAGACGGCGTGGGCGGCGGCGATGCCGGCCGGTGACAGCGCCGGGTCCGCCAGGTTGTCGTCGATGTAGCGCAGGATCCGGTCGAGCAGCTGCACCTGCCGCCGGTCGTGCAACCGGTTCCCGGCCGGATCGAGCATGCCCACGAGTTGCAGCAGCAGTTCCGCGGCGGTGTGCCGGATTCTCGCCTCCATCGCCGGAAGCCTCCGCCTGAGCAGGTGCACCACCTCGAAGAGGGTGCCCACCGGCTCGCTCCGGTCGGGGATCGGCCGGCCCAGCAGGGCGTCGTACTCGGGGCACAGCTGGATGACCGGGGCGCGGGGGAACAGCAGGGTGCGTCGGCGTACCGGCTCGGTCACGTCGAGCCGGAGTGCGACGCCACCGTCCCAGAACAGGACGTCACCGGGCTGAAGCGGAAAGCCACGGTCCGCGTAGCCCGCGGTGGCGTGCCCGGCCTCGATCAGCATCATTGCGATCACGTTGTCGTTGTCCGCGGCCGGGTGCTCGGGGGAACCACCGGCGGCCTTCTGCTCGTCGATCAGGCTCAGCGTCCGCAGGCCGTGTCGTTCGGCCGGGACGGCCAGCAGGTCGGCGCAGTAACCGGGCGGGTCGACGTGGTCGACCGCCGCGGAGGCGGCGAGCACGTCGGACCACCGGTCGATCCGTTCGGCGGTGGTGAGCCGGCGTCGTCGGTCGTGTGCCACGGTGATCACGCCAATCGGTCGGGTCGGGCTGGTGCGTCGGCGCGCGTCCGAGGTGACCACAATATTCGGTACGGCTCACCGCCGAGTGCCGTGACCGGCCCCGGGCCCGACCGCGACGGCGCCCCGGCCGCCCGGCCGGACGATGTGACCGCGACGGTGCGCCATCACCAGGAAGCTCAGGGTCAGCAGGACACCCACGCCGACCGCCGCCACGCCGCCCTCGGGGCCGAACTCCCCGCCGGTGAAGACCTCCGGGCCGGAGAGCGTGACGTCCAGCAGGCCCTTGCCGAGACCGTTACCGGAGGACGTGAGGCTGAAGATCCCGGCGAGCAGGAAGTTCCAGGTGAAGTGCAGGCCGATCGGCACCCACAGGTTGCGCGTCGCCGCGAAGCAGGCGGCGAGCATGAACCCGGCCTCGACCGCGATGGCGAGCGCCCCCCACACGGTGGCGTCCTCGTTGAACAGGTGCATCGCGCCGAACACCACGCCGGTCAGCAGCAGCGAGACATAGGTGCCGGCCTTCTCCTCCAGGATCCGGAACAGCACGCCCCGGAAGAACACCTCCTCGGTCACGGCCGCGGCCGCCATGACCCCGAGGACACCGAACGTGTTCGGCACCGAGCCGATGCCGTGGACGTCGAACCCGGCGTTGAACGCGAGGTTGACCGCGACCGCCCCGAACATCGCGGCTCCGATGAGCACCCCCGCGCCGAACCGGGAACCGCCACCGGCCAGTTCCGTGACCGCACGGCGCTCGGTGCGCCGCACCACCCACCGGTAGGTCAGGATGGTGAGGACCGCCGACAGCACGCCGGCCACCAGCGTCAGCCACGGTTGGTCCTCCTGCACCGCGACGGTGACCTGACCGCAGACGGCCATGACCACGAAGACGGCCAGGAACTGCTTCACGAAACGCATGACGACTCCTTCACCAGGTCCGCAGCGGGGGTGCCGCGGCTGGGAAGAACGCTATGGATCGTCGAGGCGGAGATCGTCACCGTGCGGTGGACACTTGCGGGTAGCTCGCTCGGGGGACAACGGGCCGGGTGCTCCCCCGCACACCGCCGTCGGCGGTCGCCCGGTCACCCGGCGGGCAGCAGCATCGTCCAGTGGCCGGCCGCCACGAAACCGACCGACCGGTAGACCGGTGCGACCTCCGGCTCGCACAGCAGATACGCCGCAGCCGCCCCGGAGGCGTAGCCGTCCGCGAGTGCCGCCCGCGTCACCGCGCTCGCGTACCCTCGCCCGCGATGGTCCGGCCGGGTGGCGATGTTGAAGATGCCGGTCCACCCGCCGGTCCGGATGCCCAGACCGGTGGCGACGGCTCCGCCGTCCGCTTCGCGGAGATAGCCGGTCACGCCCGCGGCGTCGAACATCGCGGGGGCGGCGAGTCTCTGGAAGATCGCCGGTGGTACGCCGAATCCGGCGGCGAGCGCGTCGAGATACTCGGCGGCTCGGGTGCCGTCGATCCGGCTCACCTCCGCGGCGTCCGCGACGGTCGGCCCCGGCCGGGTCATCACCATCATGCCGTGGTTGACGGGCCGGCCCAGGCCGGCGGCCACCTCGAGAATCTGGGGTGTGGGCTCGCCCGGAAACTGGATCGACCAGGGCACCTCGAAGCGGGGCATCTCCTTCGCCAGCGTCGCGACCTCGGCGAGGTCCACCTCGGACGCGCGGTGCGTCGCCAGGATGCCGTTCAGCGCGGGAACCGGCACGCCGCTGATGACGACGGCACTGCCGTTCGCCGCCCGCTCGAAGTGGGCATCGGGAGCGGTCCTCGTCAGGATCTCCATGGCATCCAGATAGGCCCCGGAGACCTGGTCCGCGTCGTGAGTCATACCCGGATGCTGACACGCTTGATCGTGACGGGTAAGAGCCGGATGCGTCACCGTACCGGGCCGGCGCAGCGGCGCGGGACTCACCTGCAGGGACCGCGGCTTCCTGGCGCCGCGCCGGATTCAGGCCGCGCGGGCATCGGCGAGGACCTCGCCGATCACGTACCGCGCCTGCGCGGCCAGAGGCTTGTTCGTCTCGTGGTAGTAGGGCAGTTGCAGACACGCCTGCGACAGCGCCCACGCGCGGCTGCGCAACCAGGTCGCGTCGTCGACGTCGAGCTGCTCCCGGAAGGCCGGGCGCAGCCGGGCCGGCAGCAGGTTCCAGGCGAGCCCGAGGTCGACGGCCGGGTCGCCGCGGCTGACACCGGCGAAGTCGATCAGGCCGACCAGCCGGCCGTCGCGCACCAGCAGGTTGCCGGGTGCGGTGTCGCTGTGGATCCAGGTGCCCGGCGGCCGGCACGGCGGCAGGGTGAAGGCCTCGTTCCAGACCGCGGTGACCGCGGCGGTGTCGACCATCCCGGCCATCTCCGCGATCGACGTGCGGGTCGCCTCGTCCCGCGCCGCGAAGCCGAAGCCGCGGGTGTTCACCGGGCCGCCGGGGATGTCCAGGGCATGGATCGCGTTGAGGCAGTCGGCGAGGTCGCGCACCAGCTGCTCGGTGAGGTCCCCGGTGCTCGGGTTCACGCCGTCCAGCCAGGTGTAGACGGACCAGCGCCAGGGATAGCCGTACGCCGGCTCGCCCATGCCCAGCGGCACCGGCGTGGCGACCGGCAGGCGCGGGCCGACGACCGGCAGCCACGTCTGTTCGTGCACCACCGATTCCGCGGCCCAGTCGATCCGGGGCAGGCGCACGACCATCGTGTCGCCGAGCCGGAACATCGCGTTGTCCGTACCGGCCGAGGACGCGTGCCGGACCGGGAGGCCCGACCACTGCGGGAACTGACCGGCGACCAGTTGCTCGACCAGCGCCTGGTCGATGGACAGCTCGTGTTCGTGCATCTTCGGGGTGGGCAACGGCGATCCCTCCGGCTGGGCCGGACTCCGACTCTAGGGCCTCCCCCGCGCGGGCTCCACTCGACGGCGACCGACCACCCGGGCGGAGACGCCCGCTTCCGTTACGTGGTCACGACGATCTTGCCGGCCGGCGATCCCCGGTCCAGGTGGCGGTGCGCCTCGACGACGTCGTCCAGGCGGAACACCCGGTCCACCGCCGGCCGCAGCACGCCGGTCCGGACGCCGGCGGTCAGGAAGGCCGCGACGCGCCCGGTGACCTTCGGGTCCACCATGTCCGCGAAGGCCATGTAGCGGTGCAGGGTCAGCGACGGGTTGGCC
The DNA here is from genome assembly GCF_020216025.1 of Jidongwangia harbinensis. Classification (GTDB taxonomy): domain Bacteria; phylum Actinomycetota; class Actinomycetes; order Mycobacteriales; family Micromonosporaceae; genus Actinoplanes; species Actinoplanes harbinensis. The sequence goes on from NZ_JAIWNC010000001.1 coordinate 310,222, forward strand.
GGGAACGACGCCGGCCTCGGGTCCAGCCAGCCAACGGCGGACAGGGTGCCGCCGAGCCGCGCGGCCAGCGACAGGTCGGCCAGGCCCGGGCCCAGCACGGCGTCCAGGACGATGTCGGCGCCCACCCCGCCGGTGTGCCGCCGGGTGGATTCGGCCACGTCCTCGCGGTCGGTGGCGATCACCGCGGCGGCGCCGGCCGCGAGCAGGCTCTCCCGTTTCGCGCTGTGCCGGGTGACCGCGATCGGCACGGCGCCGATCTGGTTGGCGATCTGGATCGCGGCGCGGCCGACCCCGCCCGACGCCGCGGTGATCAGGACGTGGTCGCCGGGCCGCATCCCGGCCTTCTCGACCAGCGCACCGTACGCCGTGAAGTAGGCCACCCAGAGCGCCGCCGCGCCGGCCACACTCAGGCCGGCGGGCCGGGGCACCACCCGGTCCGCCGGCACCGTGGTGTAGTCGGCGTAGGCGCCCCGGGTCTCGAAATCGGGAAGCGCGCTCAGGAGGACCGGGTCGCCGACCGCCGGCCCGGCGACATCCGGGCCGAGCGCGTCGATGACGCCGGTGCCCTCGACGCCCAGCCGGGCGTGCGGCAACCGGACGGGCCGCGGCGACCGGCCGGCCCGGACCAGCTGATCGAGCGGGTTGACGGCGAAGGCCTCGATCCGTACCCGCACCTCTCCCGCCGCGGGTTCGACGACGGGCTCGTCGACGATGCGCAGCACTTCCGGACCACCGGTCTGGTCGAACACCACTACTCGGGGCATGGACGGTTCCTCTCCTCGGGATTCGCCGGGAACGCTACGGAGCCGATAGGAACCCGCTGGTAACTTTCGGCCTTGTGCAGAACGCCCACGGTCAGGTCTTCCTCGCCGACTGCCCCACCCGGCTGGCAGTCGAGATCATCGCCGAGAAGTGGGCGGTGATCGTCCTGTTCGCGCTCAGCCTCGAACCGCGGCGGCCCGGCGACCTGGCCGGGCTCATCGGCGGCATCTCGGGAAAGGTGCTCACCCAGACGCTGCGCCGGCTGCAGGCCTACGGCCTGGTCGAACGACAGGCGTACGCGGAAGCGCCGCCACGGGTGGAGTACCGCCTCACCGAGCTGGGCGCCACGCTGATCAAGCCGATCACGGCGCTCACCGACTGGGCGCGGGAGAACGGCGAGGCGATCGTCGACTTCCAGGAGAACCACCGGCCCGCACGTCCCTGACCGGCACCGCAGCGCGCGGGCCGCGGTACCCACAGGCCCTCTGTCCGGACCGAGCGCGTGGCGGCAGCCCTGATCACGACGGCGGCCGTGGTGGCGTCCGGCGTGTTCGTCAGCTCGTCGGCCCCGGCGACCGCACCGCAGGCACCACCGGCCGTCCGCACCGCCCCAGCGGGTATCCCGGCCGTGGTCGATCCCGCGGCCGATCTGGGACGGCATGCGCCCGGGCCCGAGCCGACCTGGTTCGATTCGATCTACTTCACCAGCTCGGTGACGGCCGGCCGTCAGGAGTTCGGCCTCCAGGTCCACACGCGCGTCGTCCCGAACCGGGACGAGGCCACCTACCGCTGGACCTTCTCGGTGATCAACAAGACGACCGGGTGGTACCGGGACTACGACGCGATGGTCGAACCCGGGGACTACCGGTGGAGCGAGGGCAGGCTCGACATCACCGCGCCCGGGCTGAGCTGGACCGGGGACGCCAGGCGCCAGTCGGTGCGGGTCGCGACGCCGTGGGGGGCTCTGGACGTCCAGCTGGTACCCACCGGCCCGGCGATGAACTACGCGGCGGCCGGTGTCTTCAATCTGGTCGACGGCGTACCGAACTACGAATTCGCGCTGCCGGCGATGCGGACCTCCGGAGCGCTCGTGGTCGGCGGCAGGAGGCACCAGGTCCGGGGCACCTCCTGGGTGGACCGGCAATGGGGTGAGATGCCGCCGTCGCTGACCCGGTGGACGTGGATGAACCTCACCATGCCCGGCGGTGACAAGGTCGCCATCTGGGACACGATCGGCGCCGCGACGAAGCACAGCTGGGCGACGGTGCTGCACCCGGACGGCTCCTACGACGTGGTCCACGTCGAGCCGCTCGCGCGGGGCGCTTCCCGCCCGTGGACCAGCCCGGCCACCGGCCAGGTGTACCCCACCCGGTGGCGCATCCGGATGCCCGCCCTCGACTCGGAGCTCGACGTGCGGGTCACCGGGAATCCCGACCAGGAGATCCAGACTCCGGACGGGGGCGGCTATCTGGAGGCGGCGGCGACCTTCGCCGGCCGGTACCAGGGCAGGACGGTCCGTGGCGAGAACTACGTCGAGATGACCGGCGAGTGGAAGCCCTGACAGCGCACCCGTGTGGCGAGGGCCCACGTTCCGCGGTCCTGGCGGCATAGTGGAGGCATGTCGGGTATCCCTCGGGTCGTGGCCGGCGGCGCGCTCGCCCTGGCGGTCGCGGCGTGCGCCGTCATCGCGTACGCGGAACACGAGCACGACGGGGTGCTGGCCGCGCGTCGGGTCCCCGCCACGGCGGCACCGACGGTAGCCGCGGTGCCCGCGGCCGCGCCCGCCCCGCCCGGCCTGCCCGAGATCTCGTACTGGCGGGCGGCCCCGGGATTCCCGCGGGACCCGGCGGCCCATTCGCTCGCGCCCGTGACCGAGGGTCTCCGGCCACACCGGAAGATCGCCGCCTACGACGCCCCCGGTGGCCGGGCACGGGCGTGGCTCCCCCGGTCGATCAGCGGGATGCCGGTCACCGTGCCGATCGTCGAGCGGCGGCCCGGCTGGTTCGCCGTGCTGATGCCCTCGGTCAACCGGCGGGTCGCCTGGGTCCCGGAGACCTCCGGGACCGTGCGGCCGCTGCGCGACCAGCTCGTCGTCGACCTCAGCGAACGGCGGCTCACCTGGCTGCGCGACGGGCGCACGCACGACGACTGGACGGTCGCGATCGGCGCGTCGCGAACGCCCACCCCGCTGGGACGGACGTACGTGATGGGACGCACGACCACCCGCGGCGGTGTCTATGCCGGCCTCGACGCCCTGGTGCTGGGCGCCGTCCCGGACGACCGCGACGCCGTCGCCGCATCGTTGCGCGCCGGGCACACCGCGATCCACGCGTGGCACGACAAGTCCACCTTCGGCCGCAGCGTCTCCAACGGCTGCATCCGCGTGCCGCCGAAGGTGCAGCGCACCCTGCTGCGCCATCTTCCCGGCGGGGTCGTGCTCACCGTCGTCGAGTGACGGCCGAACGGCCGCCGCAACCCCCGTCGCGGTTTCCTCCGTAAAGACATGGAATGGTCCGCGCCGCGCACCGGGTACGCCGGGAGAATTCGCACCAGCCGCGCCGAATTGGTGCATTGGCCGTCGTCGCACTCCTTTTCATCGGATCAATTCAGATCATCCCGCCGGCGCGGCCCGCGCACGCGGTCATTTCCACAGATCACACCACGTTCTGGAACACCGTCCTGCTGGACACCTACCGGCAGCTCCGGCTCGACCCGGCGAGCCCCACCCGGATCAGCCGGTCCGGGGCGATCATGCACGTCGCGATGTACGACGCCGCCAACTCGGTGCTGTGCGCACGGCTGGCCGCCGACTGCCTCGGCCAGCCCTACGTGATCCGGGTGCCCGGCAGCGGGGACTTCCACACCGCCCTGGACTACGCCGCCTACACCGCGCTGACCAACCTGTACCCCGCCGGCCAGTTCCCCGCGCTGGCGACCTTCTTCCAGGACAAGCTGGCCGAGGCCCAGGACGGCATCCCGAGTTCACCGGAGCAGGCCGCCGGCAGATCGGTCGGCGAGCAGGCGGCCCGGGCGATCCTGCAGGACCGCGCGAACGACGGTGCCGACGCGCCGATGTCCTACACGTTCGACGGCGTACCCGGCGCGCACCAGCAGATCGGCGGCAATCCCCCGGTGACCCCGCAGTGGGGCGCGCTGCAGCCCTTCGCGATGACCAGTGGCGCGACACCGACGACCCCGACGTGGCACCCGGCGTCCGGCGCACATTCGCCAGCTTCAGCGCGGCCGCCGACGAGAACGCCCACAGCCGGCTCTGGCTCGGCGTGCACTGGCATTTCGATGCCGACAGCGTGCTGAATCCGGGCACCGAACTCGGCGAATTCTCGGTCGACAACTACAACACTTCGGCCACCGAACTTCTGTACCAGCACCGGGACGGCGTGACCAACCCGAGGGCGGTATGCGACAACACCGGAAGGCAGCTGTCGAATGAGCACCGGTGGGAATTCTGGCGGTGCGCGGTAAGCGGAAATTCCTTCGATTTGTTCGTCCGCTGACGGATTCCGCCAACGCGTTACTGGTCGCGATCAAGGACTGCGTCACGGTAGTCCTTGATCGCGGTTCCGCGAACCGTCGTCAGCGGGGTCCCTCCGCTTCCGGGCCGGAGACGGCCGGGATGCCCAGGATGGCGAGAAAGGCGGTCGCCGCCGGCGTACGGCTGACCCGGCTCCAGACGGCGTACTCGACCCGGGCCGGCGCGTCGATCACCTCCACCGTGGTCACGCCGGTGAGCTGCGGCGCGTAGGCGGACGGGAGCATGGCCACGCCGAGATGCTGCTCGACCAGCCGGGACGTCAGATAAGCGGTGGTCACCTCGAAGGCGACGTCGCGGGTCAGTCCGGCGGCGGAGAACGCCAGATCGGACTGGATCCGTCCGGCGGTGTTGGCCGGCAGGTCGACGAAGACCTCGGAGGACAGCCGGCGCAGATCGACGGACGACTCTCCGGCGAGCGGGTGGTCCGGCGCGACCACGGCGACGAGGCGGTCCCGGGCGAGTTCCCGGGCCTCCACCCCTTCCGGCCGCGTGGTGGTCGGGAGCCCGAGGAACGCCACCTCGATGGCGCCCGCCTTGACCTGATCGACGAGATCCTCGCTGGCGCCCACCCGCAGGCTGATCCGTACCTGCGGATACCGCCGGCGGAACTCGCGCAGCGCGGCGGGGATGTCGACCGCGGCGACGGTGGGGATCAGGCCCACGGCGAGCCGTCCCCGAATCTCGCCGACCGCGGCGGCGACCTCGGCGGCCGCGCGTTCGGCGGCGTCCAGGCACTGCCGGGCGGCGGGCAGGAACGCCGCGCCGGCCGGAGTCAGCCGCACCCGGCGGCTGGTGCGCTCGAACAGTTTCGCGCCCAGTTCCTGTTCCAGGCGGGCGATCTGATGGCTGAGCGCCGACTGGACGACCAGGCATCGTTCGGCCGCCCGGGTGAAGCTGTTGGTCTCGGCGACGGCGACGACGTACCGCATCTGCTGAAGCTCCATGGACCTATCTTCCATCAAGATTGATGGGGTGACAAAGATGTGTTGGACTCATCAATCACCGCCGGGTGAGACTTCCGTTGAATGAGTCGGCCGGAAGCCGCGAGGCGCGGCGCCCGTGCCGCTTCTCGCGTCTGCGCGCACGCGCAGGCCGTTCTCATCCGGAAGGACCAGCTCACCATGACCACCACACCACCGGAGCCGCGGGTGGCCACCGTCGCGGACATGTGGGTCGACCCCCGCTGTCCGTGGGCCTGGATCGCCTCCCGCTGGCTCCTCGAGGTCGAACAGGTACGTGCCGTCGAGTCCCGGTTCCACATCATGAGTCTCTCCGTGCTCAACGACGGCCGCGAGGTGCCGGACAAGTACAAGCAGGCTCAGATCGAGGGCTGGGGGGCGGTCCGCGTCTGCATCGCCGCCGAGCAGCAGCACGGTCCCGATGCCCTGCGGCGGCTGTACAACGCGATGGGCACCCGGATCCACCACCGCAAGGCCGGCCTGAAGCGCGACATGCTGCTCGCCGCGCTCGCCGACGCCGGCCTTCCGGCGGAACTCGCCGACGTGGCCGACACGACCGACTACGACAAGGAGCTGTACGCCAGTCACCACGCCGGCATGGACCCCGTCGGCGGGGAGGTCGGCACCCCGGTCATCCACGTGCCCGGGCCGGACGGCGACCTCATCGCGTTCTTCGGGCCGGTGATCACGCCGATCCCGCGTGGCGAGGCCGCCGGGCGGCTCTGGGACGGCGTCCTCGCCGTGGCCGGCACCGACGGCTTCTTCGAACTGAAGCGCACTCGCGACCGCGAAGCCATCTTCGACTGACCGGCAACGGTCGTCCCAGGCCACGAAGGGTGAACGTGAACGCTCATTCGTCCCTCGGCCGTGGAGGCAGGACATGAGAAGTGGCCACCAACTCGTCACCGCCGGTGTGACGGCACTGGCGCCGGCCATCTGGGGAAGCACCTACCTGGTGACCACCGAGCTGCTGCCTCCGGACCGTCCCCTGCTGGCCACCACGGTACGCGCGCTGCCCGCGGGCCTGATCCTGCTGCCCTTCAGCCGGCGCAGACCGAACGGGACCTGGCTGTGGCGGACCGCGGTGCTGGGCACGCTGAACATCGGCGCGTTCAATTTTCTGCTGTTCGTCGCCGCCTACCGCCTGCCGGGTGGGGTCGCGGCGATGGTGATGGCGGTGCAGCCGATGGTCGTCCTGATCCTCGCGGCACTGCTGATCGGGGACCGGATCCGGCCGATCCACGTGCTGGCCTGCGGGCTCGGCGCGGCCGGCGTGGTGCTGCTCGTATTCCGGGGTTCGGCGGCGCTGGACCTCGTCGGAGTGGCGGCGGCGCTGGCCGCGGCGGCGTGCATGGCGACCGGCATCACACTGACCAAGTTGTGGGGACGCCCGGACGGGGTGGGGCTGCTCCCCTTCACCGGCTGGCAGCTCACCGCCGGCGGACTGGTGACGCTGCCGTTCACCTTGGTCCTCGAAGGACTGCCGAGCAGCATCACCGTGCCGAACCTGATCGGCTTCGGCTATCTGATCTCACTGGGCGCCATCATCAGCTATCTGCTCTGGTTCCGCGGAATCGGGAAGCTGCCCGCTCTGGCGGTCTCGTTCCTCGCCCTGGGCAGCCCGGTCGTCGCCACCCTCCTCGGCTACGTGTTCCTGCAGCAGACCCTGTCCGTCCTGCAGTTCGTCGGCATTCTCGTGATCGTCGTGGCCGTGCTGCTCGCGCAGCCCCGACCGCCCGGACCGCGCCGGTCCGCTGCCCCGGAAACCACGGACAGCGGGAACGTCGCGGCGCCCGGCTCCCGATGAAGCCCCGGACGCACCTCACACGATAAGAGAGAAGAGATGGTCACCAACGACGAACACCCGTACTCGGCGACGAGGTCGTGGCTGGGTGTCGCGGTCATCACCGCCAGTCTGTTCACCTTCGTCACCACCGAACTGATGCCCGTCGGTCTGCTCACCCCGGTCAGCTCGAACCTGGACGTGACAGTCGGGATCGCCGGGCTCATGGTCACGCTGTACGGCATCTCGGCCGGCATCGGGGCCCCGTTCCTCGTCGCCTGGACCCGGCGGGTCAACCGGCGCGTACTGCTCTCCGTCCTCCTGGTCATCCTTGCCGTGGGCAACCTGATCACCGCCCTGGCGCCCAGCTTCGCCCTGGTCCTGGTGACCCGGCTCGTCATGGGCTTCGCCAACGGGGTGTTCTGGGCGATCGGCGTGAGCATGGCGATGCGGCTCGTGCCGGGGCGCCTGGCGAGCCGGGCGTCCGCGGTGGCGCTGTCCGGCATCTCGATCGCGGCGGTGGCCGGTATCCCGCTGGGCACGTTCCTGGAGAGCCTGACGGACTGGCGGACGACCTTCCTGATCTGGGCCGGTCTCAGCGCGGTGGTGTTCGTCGCCGTCGCCGTCGTCATTCCGTCGCTGCCCTCGCAGACCGCGGTCCCGGCCCGCGAGGTCTTCGCGTTGCCCTTCAAGAACGTGCAGCTGCGTCTCGTGATCATCGCCGTCACGTTGTACGTGCTCGGCCACTTCGCGGCGTACACGTTCATCCGGCCGCTCGCGGAGCAGAACGCCGCCGTCACGCCGGCCTTCATCTCGCTCCTGCTGGTGATCTACGGCATCGGTGGCGCGGCCGGAAACTTCATCGCCGGGTACACCGTGACCCGGAACCTGCGGGCCAGCTTCATCACCGCCTGCAGCGGCCTGGTGGTGGCCATGCTCCTGCTGCTGACGATCGGGAACACCCGGCCCGGTCTGATCCTTGCCGTGGTGGTCTGGGGACTGTCGTTCGGCGCCGCGAACCTGTGCCAGATCAACATGACGCTCGGGGCCGCACCGGACAAGTTCGAGGCCGCCCTGGCCATCAACACCATGGGGTACAACCTGTCGATCGCGCTCGGTGCGCTCTTCGGCGGGCTGTTCGCCGACCATCTCGGTATCGAGAGCGCCGTCTGGTTCGGTGTGACGCTGGCGGCGCTGTCCCTGCTAGTTACCCTCAGCACTCGCCGGCGTGCGGCCGAGCCCGCCGCCGACGAGGCGCTGGCCACCAGCGGATAGGCTCCGCCCCCGTTGCATCCGCTGGTGCACTGAGTGAGGGCCTTCCCACCGGGATCCGCGAATCCGGTGGGAAGGCCCTCACGATGTGTGCGGGTCGGTCACCTCAGCAGGTAGGCGAAGAAGTCCACCTGCGTACCGGCCACCGGCGCGCTGTGCTGGAGCACCTCCTCGCGCTGGAACCCGGCATCGGCGATGAGCTTGTGGAGATAGTGCACGTCGCCCATCGTGCTGAAGAAGACCATCACCCGGCCGTCGTCCGCGAGGTATCCGCGGACCTCCCGGAAGAACCGGGTCAGGGCGCCGTAGTTCTCGTCCTGGGTGGCGGCGTCGGCCACGTCACGGGCGGCGAACCACTGGAACGGCGGGTTGAACACGATCAGGTCGAACGTACCGTCGACGTTGGTGAAGACGTCGCTCTGGCGCACCTCGACCCGGTCGGACACGCCGTTCAGCGCGGCATTGACCCGGGCGGCCTCCACCGCGTGCGGGTTGAGGTCGACGGCGAGGACGTGTCCGGCCGTTCCGGCGGCGAGGACGCTGAGCGAGCCGCTTCCGGTCCCCATGTCGAGCATCCGTTCGCCCTCGTCGAGTTCGGCCACGATCGCCTGGCCGAACAGGGGCGACACCGGACACGGCGTCATGACCTCGGCGGGCACCTTCAGGGTCAGGTGCAGGAACGAGACGGTCTCCTCGCCGGCCTCGTCGCTCTGTCCCTGCAGGAGGGTCTGGCGCAGTTCCCGAATCCGCTCGACGCCTTCCGGCGGCAACAGCGGCCGGTACTCGTCCATCTGGACCGTGCCGGCGTCGCCGGCTGCCTGGTGCGTTGTCATGGTCTCGGTTTCCTTCCGCGAGATGAGTCGAACTGATGCTGCGGTGCCGTGGTGCTGGTGGTTTCCATAGACCTCCCTGGTCAGGCGTCTCCGTCGAACAGGCTGGTCACCGAGCCGACCTCGAAGACTTCGTGGACGGCCCGGGAGAGCAGCGGGGCGATGGAGAGCACGGTCAGCCCGGGGAATCGTTTCTCCGCCGGGATCGGCAGGGTGTTGGTGATGACGACCTCGCGGGCGCCGCTGGCGGCGAGCAGTTCGGTGGCCCGGTGGGACAGCACGCCGTGGGTGGCGGCGATGACCACGTCCGCGGCGCCCTCGTCGAGGAGCCGGTGGACCGCCTTGGCGATGGTGCCGCCGGTGTCGATCAGATCGTCGATCACCACGCAGGTACGCCCCCTGACCTCGCCGACGATGCGATGGGTGACGACCTGGTTGGGCTGCAGCGGGTCGCGGGTCTTGTGGATGAACGCGATCGGCCGGCCACCCAGCTGGTCGGCCCACTTCTCGGCCAGCTTGGTGCGGCCGGAGTCGGGCGACACCACGGTGATGGGGGCGTCGCCGTACCTGTCGTCGACGTAGTCGGCCAGCAGGCTCTGGGCGAACAGGTGGTCCACCGGGCCGTCGAAGAAGCCCTGGATCTGGGCGGTGTGCAGATCGACGGTCATGATGCGGTGCGCACCGGCGGCGCTGAACAGGTCGGCGATCAGGCGGGCCGAGATGGGCTCCCGGCCGCGGTGCTTCTTGTCCTGCCGGGAGTAAGGGTAGAACGGCATGATCGCGGTGATCCGCCGGGCGCTGGCCCGTTTCAGCGCGTCGACCATGATGAGCTGTTCCATCAGCCAGGTGTTGATCGGCGCGCAGTGGCTCTGGAGGACGAAGGCGTCGCTGCCGCGGACCGACTCCTCGAAGCGGACGAAGATCTCCCCGTTGGCGAAGTCGTACACCGCCTGCGGAGTCAGCGCCACGTCCAGGCGCTTGGCCACCTCCTCCGCCAGCTCCGGGTGGCTGCGCCCGGCGATCAGCACGAGTTTGGTGTCCATCAGCCGCGCACCTTCCCGCGGTACTCGGCGTGCGCCGCGGCGAGCCGGCCGCCGACCTCCGCCGTACTGATGAGCACGGCCATGTTGGCCCGGGCCGAGCGGCCCTCGGTGGCCGCGTCCACCGCGCGCATCATGTACTTGGTGACCGCCTGGCCCCGGACGCCGTCCCGCTCCGCGGCGGTGGCCGCCTCGGCGATGGCGGCGTCCACCTCGGCGCCGTCGATCGCCTCCTCCGGCCGGACCGGCGTGGTGATCAGGAACGAGCTGTGGTTGCCGAGCGCCCAGTGGTTCTCGATCGACCGGGCGATCACCTCGTCGTCGTCCAGCCGCATCGGGCTGCGGAAGCCGCTGGAGACACAGTAGAAGGCCGGAAAGTCGTCGGACCGGTACGAGACGACGGGCACGCACTGGGTCTCCAGATACTCCAGAGTCAGGCCCAGGTCCAGGATCTTCTTCGCGCCCGCGCACACCACCGCGACCGCGGAGCGGGTGAACTGGATCAGGTCGGAGGACACGTCCATGGTCCGGTGGGCGCCCCGGTGCACTCCGCCGATGCCGGCCGAGGCGAAGAACGCGATGCCCGCGAGCTCGGCCGCCACCACGGAGGAGGCGACGGTCAGCGCGCCCATCCCGCCCTGTGCCAGCACGACCGGCAGATCCCGGCTGCTGATCTTGGGGATGCCCGGCACCGAGGCGAAGCGTTCGATGTCGGCGTCGGTCATGCCGACGACGATCCGGCCGTCCTCCACGGCGACCGTGGCCGGGACCGCGCCGCCGGCCCGGACCGCCGCCTCGACCTTGCGCGCCGTCGCGGCGTTCTCCGGGTACGGCAGGCCGTGCGTGATCACGTTGGATTCCAGTGCCACCACGGGACGGCCGTCGTGCAGTGCGTCGGTCACCTCGGCGCTGACCGTGAGCGGGATGGTCTCGGGCGGACGTGCGGTCCGCGGGATCGTCGCCGCCATGTCAGTTGAAGTCCGAGCCGTAGGTCGGCGCCTTGCCGAGGATGTCGCGTCTGTTGACGATCTCCGGTATGTAGACCTTCTCCTTCCAGAGTTCCTCGGCGACCGGCTCCAGCGCGATCGACACCGCGCCCGCGTCGCAGCCGAAGGCGTTGGTCAGCGCCTCGGTCACGTCGGAGACCAGCCGGGACTGCTGATCGGGGCTGAGCGACACCGGGAAGTGCTTGATGTTGACGTGCGGCATGACAGTCTCCTTTCGCATCCCGAGGCGTTGGCGCAGGGCCGACGCCAGCTCCTCGACGTCCGGTACCCGCAGCATCGAGTAGTGGTCGGCCTCGAGTTCGATGACGGTCGGGGTCAGGTCCGAGTAACCACTGACCCGCTCCAGGAACGAGTAGTCGTCGCCGCGCGCCTTGACGATGGTGATGGGCGCGGCGATCCGCCGCTCGGTCAGCTCCCGGAACGTGTAGCTGAACTCGAACGTCGTACCGACGACCCGGATGATCCGGCGCACCAGCTCGATGTCGAGTTCCGGGAAGCTCTCGCTGATGAACGCGGCGAAGCTCTCGTCGTCCTCCGCCACGGCGAGGCACTCGTCCAGCAGCGGACCGCTGATCCGGCCCGCGAAGACGGAGAAGAGGATCGTCACGTAGGCCTTGTTGTCGTACGTGGGCACGCCGTCCGGCCCGTCGTCCGCATGGACCCGCGGCGAGCCGGGTGCGATGAGGAACAGGTTCGCGACCTGTTCGCCGGCCCGCTCCAGCTGGTAGGCCGTCTCGAAGGCGACCCGGGCGCCGAAGGAGTAGCCCCACAACGTGTACGGACCGGCCGGCTGCACGCGCCGGATGGCGTCGACGTCCGCGGCCGCCATCTCCGTGATCGTGCGGTACGGGTCCTCGCCGGCGTTGAGTCCGTACGCCCCGATCCCGTACAGCGTCCGGTCGACGCCCACCTTCTCGGCCAGCAGTCGCAGGTTCATCGGGTAGCCGCCCAGCCCGGGCCAGCAGAAGATCGGCTCCGCCTCGCCCCCGGTGTACAGCGGCACCAGCCGGGAGGAACGTTCCGCGTCCGGCCCCTCCATCCGCCGGGCCAGCGCCTCGACGGTCGGCGACTCGAACAGCACCTGCAGCGGCAGCTCGGTACCGAACTCCCGGTTGAGCCGGTTCACCAGCGTGACGGCGACCAGGGAGTTCCCGCCGGAGGCGAAGAAGTCGTCCTGCACCGACACGGTCTCCCGCTTCATGGCCCGCGCCCACAGCTCGGCGATGCGGCGCTCGACGTTCGTGCGGGGCGCCACGTACGGGCGTTCCTCGCTGCCCACGTCGGTCAGCGGGGAGGCGGCGAGCGCCCGAACGTCGATCTTGCCGTTGGCGGTGGTCGGCAGTTCGTCGAGGATCAGGACCTTGTTCGGGATCATGTAGTCCGGCAACAGCGTGATCAGGTCGTCGCGGATCATCTCGGCCGGGCCGCGCATGTGCACGGTGTCCTCCTTCATGCCCTCGTGCAGCCGCTGCTCGTCGCTCACCCGGCCACCGAGGAAGAAGTACGACGGTCCGGTGTCCCGGCCCAGCGACCGCAGGATGTCGTCGATCCGCCGGGCGGACGGCAGGTCGTCGCCCGACTTCGAGCTGTACCCGGACGACATGAAGCCGAGGTTGTCGTCGTTCATCGACAGGTGCTGCAGCTTGCGGCCCAGGTCGAGGTAGCGCCGCCAGTCCGGACCGGACCGGCTGATCACGGTGACCCCGAAGCTCGCCCGGTCGTACACCGCCTGGTTGATGGCGATGACCTGCTTGCGCAGGACGACCTCGGGTGAGACCGACTCGAGCCGGCCGCCGGTGTACGCGTACAGCCCGGCCGGCAGGTCCGCCACCTTGCCCGGGTGGGACTGCACGTACACGTCCAGCCCGTGGTCCGGCGCGGGACCGGGGTACGGGACGAGGTCGAAGGTCCCGAGATAGTAGTCGTCCTCGGCGACGTCGAGGCTCTGCCGCACGGCCGGCACGGGTTCCCCGTCGACGATGCCGAGCCCGTACGACGGCAGGATCTCCTCGAACAGGCCGACCATATGGCCCGCCTCGATCTCGAGTACCTCCTGGATGTTGTTCTTGTAGACCGGTTCGATCGCCCGCTTCTTGCCGATGAAGTGCAGCCGGACGCCGGTCTCCGGGGCGGGGTCCGTCTCGGTGATCAGCACCAGCCGGTGCTGGACCGGGTGGTAGTAGTAGAAGCCCGGGCGCAGGCCACCGACGCCGGTGAACTGCAGGTAGAGCTGGGTGGCGTAGAGCGCGCCGGGAGACGCGTAGCCGTACTTGGGAAGCAGCCGTTCCGAGCTGAGGTGCTGCCCGAAGTAGCGCAGGATCTCGCCGAACTCGGCGAGGCTCACGTCGGTGAGGGGCCGCGCCGCCGCGCTGGGCGCCCGCCGGTCGAGCAACCGCAGGATGTCCGCCTCGGTGACCTCACCGCCTTCGTAGAACCGGTAGGTCTTGCGCGCGAACGCCTGCCGGCGCTGCGCCTCGGTGGCGGTCCTGCCGGGCAGGTCGACCGCCGGCCGGTCGCGCAGTTCCGCCGCGTCCCGGCAACCGGGGTTCGACAGTTGCGCCTTCACCTGGAGCTTGCTCGCCTTGGACTGGTGATGGGCGCCGTGGTTGCCCTGGTCCATCAGCGCGGCTTCCCGGGGGTTCAGCTCCACGCAGGCGATCAGGTTCTGGTGACCACTGCGCGGATCGTCCTTCACCAGCACCGCCGCGTGCCGGACCCAGTCGTGGGTCTCGATCGCCAGCTTGATCTCGTCCAGCTCGACCCGGAAGCCGCGTAGCTTCACCTGGTTGTCCACCCGGCCGACGAACTGCACGGTGCCGTCGGAGTTCCAGTGGACCAGATCGCCGGTCCGGAACAGCCGCCCGGCGCCGAACGGGTTGTCCACGAACCGCTGCGCGGTCATCTCCGGCCGGCGCAGATAGCCACGGGCGAGTTGGACGCCGCCGATGTAGAGCTCACCGATCTCACCGACGGCCACCGCGGAGCCGGACTCGTCGAGGATGTGGTACTCGGTGTCGGCCACCGGGGTACCGATCGAGATCACGTTCGGACCGTCGCCGACAACGGCCCGCTGCACGACGAACGACGACGAGTTGATCGTGCACTCGGTCGGCCCGTACAGATTGATCAGGTCGGCCCACGGCACGGCGTCGAGGCAGGCCCGGGCCAGCGTCGCGGGTAGCGCCTCGCCGCCGGTGAAGATCTGCGTGAGCGACTTGCAGGTCGCCAGTTCCTCGGTGTCCAGCAGCGCCTGCAGCAGGGTGGGCACGCACTGCAGGGTGGTGACGCCGTGCGCCCGGATGGTCTCGATCAGCCGTTCGGCGTCCCGGTACACGCCGGGCGGGCCCATCACCACGGCGGCTCCGCACGCCGGGGCCAGGATCTCCCACTGGGCGGCGTCGAAACTCATCGGCGTCTTCTGCAGCACGACGGTCTCGTCGTTCAGGCCGTACGCCGCGGACAGCCACCGCATCTGGCTGGCGATGCTGCGGTGCTCGATCATCACGCCCTTCGGCCGGCCGGTGCTGCCGGAGGTGTAGATGACGTATGCCAGGTCCTCCGGGCCGGCGGTGGCGGGAGCGGGCGGGTGCCCGGCGGCGTCCCGAACGGTGATGATCGTGGTGTCCGGCGGCGCGAGAGCGGCGAGGCGGTCGGCCAGCTCCGCCTGGGCCACGGTGACCCGGGTGGCGGAGTCCTCGATCATGTAGCGCAGGCGCTCCTCGGGATACTCCGGCGACAGCGGGAGGTAGGCGCCGCCGGCGAACAGGATGCCCCAGACGCCGACCATCAGGTCGGTCGACGGCTCGACGAACAGGCCGACGCAGTCGTCCGCGGCAACGCCGAGATCGTGCAGGCAGCCCGCCAGTTCGGAGCTGTGCTGGACCAGGTCCCGGAAGGTCAGGCGGTCGTCGCCGGACACGACTGCGGTGTCCCGCGGCCGTCTGAGCGCCTGGGCGCGGAGCAACTCGGGCAGGTGGGGTGGCATGGACGGTTCCCGTCCGGCCTCACGGTTTACGTTCATCGGTTCCTCCTCGGATCGGTGGCGATCGCGCACGCCGGGGATCACCAGGGACGGATCGGGCCACGCTCCGGCGGAGACCGGAGCCCGCGTCAGCGGCCGGTCATGGCGGCGTCCGGAAGCGGCCGGCCGCGGGCGCGGAACGGGCCGCGGGCGCGGCGTTGCTCTATCGGGTTGCGCCCGCCAGGGAGCCGAGCCGCAACGCGGTGGCGATCTCGATCGTCCGGCGGGTCTGGAAGGCGATGGCGGCGAGGTTGTCGTCGGTCACGTTCTCCGCCAGCCGGCCGGGGACCGCCTTCGGCCCGGACACCGAGCTGACTCCGTACGGGTTGCCGTTGCTCGGTGCCAGTTGGATGTCGTCGGCGAGGCCGGGCGGGACGATGATCGCGCCCCAGTGATAGAAGACGGTGTTCAGGGACAGGATGGTGCCCTCCTGTCCGCCGTGCGGCGCGCCGGTCGAGGTGAACGACGACATGACCTTGTTAACCAGCCCGCGGCGCGCGGCCAGCGGCCAGGCCCGGTCGATGAAGTGCTTGAGCGGCGCGGCGAGCAGGCCGAACCGCCCCGGGCTGCCCCACAGGATCGCGTCCGCCCACTCGAGATCGTCGATGTCCGCCGCGGGCAGGTGCCGCACCGCCTCGGCGTGCTCGGACCAGGCCTGGGTCCACTCGGTGAAGCCGGGCGCCAGGCTCTCGTTGACGTATTCGGGCACCCGGCGCAGGCGGGTCTGCGCACCGGTCTGCTCGGCCGCGGCGGCCGCGGCGGTGGCGAGCCGGTGGATGTTGCCGGTTCCGGAGTAGTAGACGATCGCGATCCGGACGGTTCCGGCGGTGTCCTCGGTCGACATGGTTGCTCCTCTGGCGGTTCGCTTCACCGGACGGGGTCGGTTCCGAAGTAGCGGTCGCCGAAGTCGCCGATGCCGGGCAGCATGTAGGCGTTCTCGTTCAACCGCTCCTCGATGGAGGAGGTGACTATCCGCACCCGGGCGAAGCGCTTGCGGACGGCGGCGATGCCCTCCGGCGCCGACAGCACGTTGACGAGCACGATGTGGGCCTCGGGCACCCCCCGGTCGAGCAGGATGTCGATGGCGGCCAGCGCGGTGCCGCCGGTGGCCAGCATCGGGTCGAGCAGCAGCACGTGCCGCTGGGCGACGTCGTCGGGCAGTTTGGCGTAGTACAGGCGCGGCAGCTTGGTCACCGGGTCGCGCTGGATGAGGATCTTGCCGATCCGGGCGCTCGGGGCCGCCTCGGTCAGCGCGGTCTCCATGCTGTCGCCGGCCCGGGCGATGCACACGCCACAGACCTGGGACGTGAGCCGTACACCGCGGTAGGTACGGCCGACCGGGGTCTGCACGTCGTACGGCTCGAACGGCAGCAACTCCAGTCCGGCCTCCACCAGCCGGCGGTGGATGCGGCCGGCGTTGCGGACGAACACCGCCCGGTCCGCGTCGCGGTCCCGCATGCCGGTGTGCAGCGCACGCAGGTGCCTGGTCTGCGGCAGCAGGTGCACCGTCTCGGTGGCCGCCTCCGTCGCGTGGGTCATCGCGCTCACCTCCCCGGTACCTCGGCGGCCGTCCGGGTGAAGGCCCGGCGCGCCTCCTCGACGAACGTGCGTACCTTCAACCGGTCCTTGCGCCCGGTGGCGTCCTCCAGGCCGGTGTGCGCGTCCACCGCGGCGGGGCGTACCCGCTCGATGGCCGCACCGACGTTCGCCGGACTGAGCCCGCCGGCCAGCATCAGCGGGCGCGGCGCGATCCGCACCAGGGCGGCGCTGACCTCCCAGTCGTGGACGCGGCCGGTGGCGCCCTTGGCGCCGGTCGCCGGGTCGAAGCTGTCGGTGATGAACATGTCGACCCAGTCGGCGGCGTCCGCGACCGTCCGGGACAGCTCCGCCATGTTGTCGGCCTTCACCACCAGGCTCTTGAGCAGGTACAGGTTCGGTGCCTTGCGCCGCAGCCGGCGCAACTCGGCGGGGGTCACGTCGCCGTGCAGCTGGATGGTCTCGACGCCCATCTCGGCGCAGAACGCGGCGATCTCGTCGGCGTCGGTCAGGTAGGTGATGATGACGCCCTTGTTCGCCGGTGGGAGGTTCTTGATGATGGCGGCCGCATCGCTCTCCGACAGGTCCTCGTTCTTCGCCGGCAGGCGTAGCGCGAATCCCAGCCAGTCCGCACCCTCCTCGAGGATCAGGTCCGCCTCGGCCTGGTCCTTGATGCCTGCGACCTGGATCAAACCCTGCATCGTCGTCTCTCCTTCGATCGCGGCCGTCCCCGACGACCGTCAGCGGTGGATCGGTCCGGACCTCAGCGCGGCTGGTCGCCGCCGACCTGCTTGATCTCGGCCACCACGAGTTCCGCCACCAGGCCGGCCGACGCCGGGTTCTGGCCGGTGATCACCCGGCGGTCGTTCTCGGTGTGGGCGACGTAGTTCGCGGCCTTGGTGTGCCGCGCACCGCGCTCCTTCAGCCGGTCCTCCAGGAGGAACGGCATGACCTCGACCAGGCCGAGCGACTGCTCCTCCTCATTCGTGAAGGAGCTCACCCGCCTGCCGTCCACCAGATAGGACCCGTTCGACAGGCGGAGGTCGACGAGTGCGGCGGGACCGTGGCAGACGGCCGAGACCACCCCGCCGCGTTCGTAGATCTCGACGGCCAGCCGGGCCAGGTCCGGCGAGGCCGGGAAGTCCCACATCGCGCCGTGCCCGCCGGCGTAGAAGATCGCCGCGTACCCGTCGGACCGCACCTGTGCGGCGGGCCGGGTCGCCGCGAGTTTCGCCTGGATCTCCGCGTCGGTGAGGAACGCGACGACCTGCGGGTCGTCCTCCTCCCCGTCGAACACCACGGCGGGCGGTTCACCGCCGCGCACCGACACGAAGTCCACCTCGTGCCCGGCGGACGTGAACACGTGATACGGATGGGCCGCTTCGGAAACGCTGTAGCCCGTGCGGTTACCGGTGTCGCCCAGTACGTCATGACTGCTGACGGCGAGCAGAATCTTGGCCATTTCTCTCCCCTGACAGGTGTGTGGGTGGGACCGAACGTGCGACGGGTGCCGGGGCGGACGGGCGCGGCCGCGGAGGCCGCACCCGTCCCGCCGCGGGTGTGCCGGGTCAGGGCTTGTGCAGGAACTCGTTGACCAGCTTCAGGAACTCCTGCGGCTGCTCGAAGAGCACCATGTGCCCGCTGTCCATCTCGAGGTACGCGGAGTTCGGGATGGCCGCGTGCAGCTCGCGGGAGTGCTCCGTGGGAACCGCGGCGTCCGGGTTGCAGGCGACCACGAGCGTCTCCGCCTGCACCTTCTCCACCAGGCCGCGCAGGTCGATCCGGATGAGCAGCTCGAGCTGGCGCAGGCGGCCCCGCGACGGGCTCAACTCGGCACCGAGCTTGTCGATGTCCGCCATGCTGTCCAGGCTGTTGATGTACCGCGGGCTGAACGCGGTGGTGGTCAGGACCCGTCCGAAGGCCACCGGGTCGTGCGCCAGGCTCAGGGTCAGCCCGATCAGATTGCGCATGTACGCGTCGGTCCGCACCAGACCGCCCACCGGGACCAGCCGGCGCACCTGCTCCGGGTGCAGGGCCGCGGTGGCCGCCACGACCGAGCCGCCGAGGGAGAAGCCCAGCAGGTCGACCGGTTCCGTGCCGGCGTGCGTGATGACCGCGGAGACCTGCTCGGCCAGCGCCTCGATGGTGAGGTCGCCACCGTCGTCCTCCGCCGCCTCGCTGCCGGCCAGCTCCGGCAGGATCACCGTGTTGCGCTCCGCGAACTGATCGACCAGGTGGCCGAAGGCACTCTGCCCACCCTTGCCGACGCCGTGTACGAGCACCAGGCTCGGTCCCGACCCGGTCACCGTGTAAGGGACGCGTGCGTTTCCTACTGACACCGTGGGCATGATTGATCCCCTTCCGGACCGTGATGTGAAGGACGGTTCTCGCTCGCGTGCCGTCGTCTCCGGCGTTTCCGGAGGGACCGCCAGGCGCACGGTCCGGGGACGGCAGGGAGCCGGCTCGCCGCAGCACTGCGGGACGAGTGAAACGCGCCGGGAACTCACCTGGCTGAGGACTCCGGCGACCGGAGCCCGGCCGTCGCCGGAGCACCCGGTGGAACACGGCCGAACTTGATCGGCCAACAGTGACAACACTTACACGGCCCGTATCGATCGGCCACCGTCGATGCCTTCAGGGTGTTGCATGGCAACAACGGGAGCACGGCCATGCGGACACGTTGTAGCCATGCATCAAGATGGTCACCTCCACGGTTGGACACCGTGTGCCCGGTGGCGCATCATCCGTTCAGCCGATCCGGCGCGGCACCGTCGTGCACCCGATCGGCGATGCCGTTCGGCGAGGACTCGAGCAACCCGAGCTTGGCGGTCAGGTAACCGGCCTGGAACCGGCTCTCCGCCCCCATCTCCTCCAGCAGTTCCGCGATGTGACGACGGCACGTCCGGACCGAGACACCGATCCGGCGGGCGATGCTCTCGTCCCGCAGTCCCTCGGCCAGGAAGTAGACGATCGCCCGTTGCACGTCCTCCCGCAGCTGCACGCCCTCCGACCGGGACACGAACTCGCCCTGGAACGGTCGCGCCTGGCACCAGATCTGCTCGAACAGGGCGGTCATCGCCGAGGCCACCGTGGGGTGGTTGACCGACACCACGCCGGAGCTGTCGAACAGGAAGACAACTTCCTGGTCGATCACGCAGATGTGGTTCCACAGCTTCTCGATGGTCCGCACCTGACCGCCGGCGCGGGAGATGAAGGCGGCGTGGTCCTGCACCGCCGGCTGATAGCGGGCCGCGTGCTGGTGCAGCACGCACAGGCGAACGCCCGGCCGGGTCGGCAGTCCGTCCGCCGCCGGGATCAGCTCGAACCGGTGCTCGGACTCCGGATCCGTGCCGCACATCAGCAGCACCTCCCGGCGGGCGCCGGCGATCCGCTCGCGGACCAGGGCCCGCGAGGTGGCCGGATCGGTGACGGTGTCGAGCAGACCCTCCTGCTGGTTGCGTCTCTCCACGGTGGATCGGTAGACCGCCATGACGCGGTCGAAGTCGCCGGAGACCTGCTCGATGCGGCGTTGCGCCTCGCGGATGGTGGTCTCCAGCGGATGGATCACCGCCGAGGCCGCCACGTCCGGGCGCAGCACCGCCAGGCCGCCGGGAACCGGGCGCAGCAGGAGCGCGTCGGAGAGCTTCCGCACCACCCGCTGCGCCTCGTCCGGCCCGAACTCCCGCTCCAGGGCGGCGGTGTCGAGGACGTCCATCTCGAGAACGCGGCGGTACAGCGTCAGCGTCTCGCTGTCCACCTGTGGCAGCGGACCGGAACAGTCGACGTCCGGCAGCACGTCGGGCACCCTCATCGTGAACCCCCCATATCTCGAACAATCGAGCGTGATCACGTCAGAGGCCGGCGAGCGCGTGGCTCGTCGGCCGGTCGTGGGCTTGGTGAAACGGTCCGGAGCACCGGTCGACGTGTGCGGTGCGGACCTCGGGCGGAATCGTCGATCTTCTCCGCGTCATGTCCGTCAACCGTTCCCCGGGCACGTCGAATCCGGCTCGAGCATCACTCGGGCGGGCACCCGGGACGCTCTCCGGGCCGTCGGCGGGCCGCGTACCCGCGGAAAACGCCGCACCGATCCATCGAAATCATGGCTGTCATTCAAATTCGTCATTGGACGTGTCAGTAATTGTATAGATCCGGACCCGTTGACTAAATCCGAAGAACAATAGTATTTTTGCCGCGTCGTACAAAGTCCAAGAATCTTCGATGCGAGCGGCCACGGCGCGCCCCCGCCGTGGCCGGGTGGCAGGCCGTGCACGTGGGACCGACCCGGTCCGAAATCCGACCGGAGCGCCTGATCACCGTCTCGCAGCACGTCAAAGCCCACTGGTCGGACGGAGACGTGCGGGGCCCGCCGGTCGCGGCGGCCGCCAGTTCGGACGATTAGGACACCGGCGGTTGAGACGGGGCGAGGACGGGAAGGCAAACAAATAAGGGACTCCGGAGAATGCATTCCCGCCGGCCGATCGAAGCGGCGCGACCGAAGTAATTATCACTTTCCGCACAGTTAACGGGAGGACTTGTGCAGTTTCACGTACTTGGGCCATTGGAAATTCGGGGCGGCACCTCTCCGGTGCGATTGACCGCGGCCAAGCCGCGCGCGGTCCTGGCCCTTCTCCTGGCCAACGCCAACGCCACCGTGCCGACCGACGCGCTGACCGAGGAGCTGTGGGAGGAGGACCCGCCGGCCAGTGCGCCGACCACGCTGCAGACGTACATCCTGCATCTCCGCAAGATGCTGGCGCACCTGGCCGGCGACCCGGCGGACCCGGCCCGCGCTCGGGCCCGGGCCCGGGAAACCCTGGTCACCCGTCCGCTCGGCTACCTGCTGCGCCTGGAGCCCGGGCAGTCGGACCTGCTGCACTTCCGGCACCTGGTGCGGGAGGGCCGGGAGGCGATGGAGCAGCGGCGCCTGACGGCCGCGTCCGCGCTGCTCCGCGAGGCGCTCGGGCTCTGGCGCGGAGACGCCTTCGCCGGCGTACGCCTCGGTCCGCGGCTCAAGGTCCACGCCATCGAGCTGGAGGAGGCTCGCCTCACCGCACTGGAATGGTCCGTCGAGGTCGACCTGCGCCTCGGCCGGCACCAGCAACTGATCAGCCAGCTGACCGCCCTGACCGCGCGGTATCCCCTGCACGAGGGTCTGCACTCGCATCTGATGTCAGCTCTCTGCCTCGCCGGGCGGCGGTCCGACGCTCTCGACGTCTATCGGCGGCTGCGGTCGGCACTCGTCCGCGACCTCGGCCTCGAGCCGTCCTGGTCCATCCAGCAGACCCAGCAGGCCGTGCTGCGCGCCACGTCGGACGGCCCGCCGGACGTACGCCACCTGCTCGGCGACGACACCCCGATCACCCTGCACCGCAACCCGATCGCCTCCGGCCGGGTGGGCGCGCCGTGACCGCCGGGCCGGAAGGCGGGTGGCCCGGCGACGGTTCGGCGTAGCGGCGGACGCCGAACCGTCGGCTCGCAGCGCCCGGCCGGCACTCAACGCGAGACCGGGGCGGCCAGCGCGGCGCGCACCTCGTGGGACAGCGTCGTCCCGTAGGCCCGGTCCAGGTCCCGGCACACGTCCGGCACGCCGACGCTGTACTCCTGCGGACCGGTGGCCCGCAACGCGTAGGCGGCCATCTGGCAGCCGACGGCCGCGGCGGTGCCGTGCGACAGGCCGCTCAGTATGCCGGTCACGAATCCGGCCCGGAAGGCGTCGCCGGCGCCGGTCGGGTCGGCGGCGCCGGTGATCGGGACCGCCGGCACGTCGACCGCACCGGCACCGTCGCGGATCCGTACACCGGCCGACCCCCGGGTCGTCACGACGATGTCCACCAGGCCCGCCAGCTCCGCCTCCGTCACCGCGAGCTTGTGCCGCAGCAGGTCGTACTCGTACTGGTTGGTGAGCAGGTAGCGCGCCCCGGTGATGAACCGCCGGAGGTCGTCCGCCGCCATCCCGGCGACCTGCTGGGACGGATCGGCGGCGAACGGCACGCCCAACCGCCGGCAGGCGTCCGCGTGCCGGGCCATGGCCTCGGGGGTGTCCGGGGCGATCACCGCCAGGTCCGGCACACCGGCCCGGCGGACGACCGCGGCCAGGTCGATGTCCAGCGCCTCGGCCATCGCCCCGGGATAGAACGAGGCCAGCTGGCACATCTGCTCGTCGGTGGTGCAGATGAACCTCGCGGTGTGGCGGGTGGCGCTGATCAGCACGGCGGAACAGTCGATGCCCTGACTCTCCAGCCAGCTCCGGTAGTCACCGAAGTCCGAGCCCGCCGCACCGACCAGCCGCGGCGCGAGTCCGAGCCGGGACATCCCGTAGGCGATGTTGGCGGCCACCCCGCCCCGGCGGATGACCAGGTCGTCGACGAGGAAGGACAACGAGACGTCGGCGAGACGGTCGGCGAGCAGCTGCTCGGCGAACCGCCCGGGGAACCGCATCAGATAGTCGGTGGCGATGGAGCCGGTCACGATGACGGCGGGCACGAGGTCTCCTCAGGTGGCGGGGATGCTCCGGCACTGCCGCTCATTCCGCGGCGGCGTCCTTCAGGTCCTGCGCCCGGTCCGTGCTCTCCCAGACCAGGCCGGGCAGTTCGCGGCCGAAGTGGCCGTACGCCGCGGTCTGCCGGTAGATCGGCCGCAGCAGGTCCAGGTCCCGGACGATCGCCGCCGGTCGCAGGTCGAAGACCGCACCGACGGCCTGCTCGATCCGGTGCACCGGGACGTTCTCGGTGCCGAACGTGTCCACCAGCAGGCTGACCGGATGTGCCCGGCCGATCGCGTACGCCACCTGGACCTCACACCGCTCGGCCAGACCGGCCGCCACGACGTTCTTGGCCACCCAGCGCATCGCGTAGGCCGCCGACCGGTCCACCTTGGAGGGATCCTTGCCGGAGAACGCGCCGCCGCCGTGCCGGGCGTACCCGCCGTACGTGTCGACAATGATCTTGCGGCCGGTCAGGCCGGCGTCGCCCATCGGGCCACCGACCTCGAAGCGCCCGGTCGGGTTCACCAGCAACCGGTAACCCTCGGTCTCGATGCCCAGGCCGGCCAGCTCGGGCGCGATGACGTGCTCCCGGATGTCGGGAGCGAGCAGGCCCTCCAGGTCGATGTCCCCGGCGTGCTGCGACGACACCACGATGGTGTCGAGCCGCACCGGGCGGTAACCGTCGTACTCGATGGTCACCTGCGTCTTGCCGTCCGGGCGCAGATAGGGCACGGCGTTGTCCTTGCGCACCGCCGAGAGCCGGCGTGCCAGCCGGTGGGCCAGCGCGATCGGCAGGGGCATCAGCTCGGGGGTCTCGGTGCAGGCGAAGCCGAACATCATGCCCTGATCACCCGCGCCCTGCTGGTCCAGCGCCTCGGCCGCGTCGCCGGCCCGCACCTCCATCGAGGCGTCCACGCCCCGGGCGATGTCCGGCGACTGGGCACCGATCGACACGTTCACCCCGCAGGAGGCGCCGTCGAAGCCCTTCTGCGAGGAGTCGTAGCCGATCTCGAGGACCACGTCCCGCACGATCCCGGCGATGTCCACGTACGCCGTCGTACTCATCTCGCCGGCAACGTGCACCTGGCCCGTGGTGATCAGCGTCTCCACCGCGACCCGGCTGCGCGGATCCCGCGCCAGTACCGCATCGAGGATGCCGTCGCTGATCTGGTCTGCGATCTTGTCCGGGTGGCCCTCGGTGACCGACTCGGAGGTGAACAGGCGGCTTGCCATCATCAACCCTTTCGACGAGTTGCTCTTCGCAGCGTTCCTCAGGCGGATCGAATCGGGCTCGAGACTCGCTCGGGCCCGGGTCCGGTCTCACTCGGCGATCCGGGCCGTCCGGGGCTGCGCCATCCGGATGTAGTCCTTTGTGGACAGTCCGACCGACAGGTCCAGCCGGCCGGCGTTGAAATAGAGGACGTCCTGCCGCAGCATCTCCTCGTCCACGATGAGGTCGAGCTCGGGATGGAAGGCGAACGGCATGATGGAGCCGGCGACGCTGCCGGCGAGGCGCTCGGCGACCTCCCGGGGGGCGAAGCCGACGCTGCGCAGGTACATGATCTTCTTCAGCCGGCGCAGGTCGACCCGGCGGTTGCCGGGCACCACCGCGAGGATGAACCTGGTGGTCCGCTTGTCCGGCCGGGCCAGGATGACGATGGACTTCGCCGCCTGGACGAGGTCGTGGCCGCGGATCTCGCTGGCCGCCTCGGTCTGCCCCTCGGGCTCGTGTTCGATCAGGTGGTAGTCGGCGCCGTACTCGTCGAGCAGCCGAACGATGCGGTCATATGCGCTGAGTTCTCCGGTGGTCGACATCGCGCTCGGTCACGTCAGCTCGGCGCCGGGTTCGCGCCGCGCACGCTCAGCGGGCGCATGTCGGTCCAGGTCGCCTCGATGTGATCGAGGCACTCCTGCCGGCTGCCGCGGGTGCCCTCGGCGCGCCAGCCGGCGGGCAGGGGCAGGTCGGCGTTCCAGATCGATCGCTGTTCCTCGTGGTTGACGACCACGAGGTAGGTGTCGGGCGTGGGCATGGGTCAGTCCTCCTCTGACTCGGCGAGATCGGCGATGAGCGCGTAGAACCGGGTCGTGTTGTCGAGCATGGGAAAGTGCCCGGATCGCGGGATGCCACGGGTACGCGTGCCGGCCAGCGCGAACAGCGCCTGCTCCGGCCGGCTGGCGGAGTCTCCGTAGACGTAGGTCTGGTTGCGCAGGCTCAGGTAGTGCGTCAGCAGTCGTCCGCTGTCGGTCAGGGCGACCAGGGAGCATGCGGTCTGGTGCACTGCGGTGGGGTCGCAGCCGGCGAACCAGCGCACCCACTCCGGCGGTACGTCCGCGTCCGGCCGGGCCAGCTCGGCGAGCAGGTCGGCGAAGCCGGTGGCGCGGAACCCGGCCAGCGGCTGTCCGGCGATCCGCCTGCTGACGGTGCCGCAGTCCGCGGGGACCAGGTTGCCCTCCACACTGATGAAACGGCGGAAGCGGGTACCCGACACCAGGCCGACCGCCGCGCCGAGGCTGTGCCCCACCAGGGTGACGGTGCCGCCCACCTCGGCCAGCACCGCGTCGACCACCTCGGCGCAGTACTCCACCGTCACCGCCCGGCCGTCGGGCACGGTGGACGCACCGTGGCCGGGCAGGTCGATCGCGCACAGGCCGAACCGGTCCAGCCGCGGTTCCCGCAGCGCGCCCAGCGCGGACTCCTTGGCGCAGCCCAGCCCGTGCAGGAAGACGAGCGTCTCCGCCCCGCCCCGGACGTAGGCCGACACCGTGTCGCCGTGCACCCGGAAGGTCCGCTCGACGGGACCGGTCACTGGACCAGACTGCCGAGCCGGGACAGCGGCCGCTCCGCGTCGCGCAGCCCGTCCGCGAGTACTCGGACGTAGCTCTCGGCCAGCGCGCGGCCGAGCGGCTCCGGAACGGTCTGTGCCGCGCAGTGCAGGTGACCGGCGACCGTGCCGTCGCCGGCCGGCCACAGTTCGAGCATCAGCTCGTGCATCGGTGCGGTGGGCGGCCACCGGACCGGGCGCACACCGAACCCGTCCCGGCCGACCGCGGGCAGCGGGGTGTCCTGGTAGACGAGCACCGACTGGTACAGCGGCGACCGGCCGGTGCGTGGCGTGCCGTTCGCCGCGACGATCTCCTCGACGGTCAGGTGCTGGAACTCCTGGGCGGTACGGACCTCGGCGGCCGTCCGGTCCAGGGCGTCGCCGAACCCGCGCGCGAGATCGATGCCGGGCCGCAGCGGGACGGTGTTGATGAACACCCCGACCGCGTCGCTGATCGCCGGGTCGGTGCGCCCGGACACCGGGCAGCCGACGCACAGCCCGGCCGGTGCTCCGGCCAGCTGGAGCGTGGCGACGTACCCGGCGGTGAGCGCCGCGTAGAGCGTGGCCCGCCGACCGCCCGCCAGCGCCCGCAGGCCCGCCACGACGTCCGCGGGGACGGTCACCGGATGCAGCCGCACCCCCTGCCCCGCCAGCGGGACGTCCGGCTGCAGGCCCGGCAGGGCCAGGTCCGGGGCGCCGCGCAGCCGGGCCGCCCAGGCCCGGTCCGTCTCGGACACCGGCGCGGGCCGGCCGGCCTGCGCCAGGGCGTACCCCCGCGGACTGCCGGCCCGGGCCGGCCAGCGCGGCGCCTGGCCGTGCCGCCGCGCGTGATAGGCGGTCACCAGGTCACGCACCAGGATCGCCTGCGACCGGCCGTCCATGGCGATGTGGTGGGTGAGCAGCGCGAGCGAGCCGGGTGTGCACAGTGCGGTCAGCACGGGCGGATCGGTCAGCTCGCCGGGGGCCTTCAGCGCATCCTCGACAAGGTCGCCGAGGACGTGTCCCGCGTCGTACACCACCAGCCGGACGGCGGAGTCCGGGTCGATGAGCCGCTGACCGGGAAGCCCCCGGTGCAGCGGGTAGACGGTGCGCAGCGCCTCGTGCCGTGCGGCGCAGTCCACCAGCGCGGCGCGCAGGACCGCGGGGTCCACCTCGCCGTCGACGTCGAGCACGGTCACGACGCGCAGCGCCGGGCTGCCCGGCAGGAACTGCTCGGCCAGCCAGAACTGCCGCTGACTTCGGGTGAGCGGCACCAGGGCGTCCGGATCGGCGCCGGGCGCCGGCTCCGTGACGGGCGCCGCCGTGTCGAGGAACACACTGAGCGCGTCGGCGGTCGGATTCCGGTAGATGTCCACACTGGTCACCCGGCGCCCCTGGGCGGCGATCAACCGGGCGGCGATCGCCTCGATCTGCAGGGACGTCACGCCCGCGGCGAACAGATTCTCGTCGGCCGCGAGGTCGGGCACGTCGGCCGCCTCCCGCAATACCGCCAGCACTCCGGATGCGGGATCGTCCTGCGCCGACGAGGCGAGAGTCGGCAGACCGAAGACCGCGCGGCGGTCCAATTTGCCACTCGCGGTCAACGGCAGTTCGCCGACGAACAGGATGTCGTTCGGCACCATGTGCGCCGGTAGCCGGGCGGCGCAGTGCGCCCGTAGGGCCGCCGCGCGGCGATCGGATCCGGCGGCCACCACAAAGGCGATCAGCCGCGGTTGTTCTGCCCCGGGCGGACCGGGCGCCACCACGGCTTCCCGGACCTCGGGATGCTCGACGAGACAGTTCTCGATTTCGCCGAGTTCGATTCGGAATCCGCGTACCTTGACTTGATTGTCCGCGCGGCCGTGATATTCGAAGGTGCCGTCACTCCGCCTCCTCCCGAGATCCCCGCTGCGGTAGAAACGTTCCCGCGCTCCGTCTGTCAGCAACCTGGGGAACCGCTGCTCAGTGAGTTCCGGGCGGGCATGATAACCGCGTGCGACGCCCGCTCCACCCACGAATATTTCACCGACCTCACCGTCCGGCACCGGCGTCAGGTCGTCCGCCATCAGGTGAATGGAGAGATGCGGCAACGGTCGACCGATATTTGTCGGGCCACCGTGCTGCAGATCGTCGTCGCTGATGTCGCGAATGGTGGTGTGCACGGTCGTCTCGGTGATGCCGTACATGTTCACCATGCGCGGCGCCGGCCCGCGCCAGGCGTCGAGGAAGGCGCGGATGGACGGGCGGTCGATCGGCTCGCCGCCGAACAGCACCAGGCGCACCGCCAGATGCGGCCGGGCCTCGGTGTACCACCTGCTCACCTGCTTGAAAACGGACGGTACGGCGTTCAGGAAGGTGACGCCCTCGCGCTCGACGAGCGCCAGGAACTCCCCCGGCGTGCGGGCCGTCTCCTCGTCCACGACGACCAGCCGCGCGCCGGTGGCGAAGCAGCCCCACATCTCCCACACCGAGAAATCGAAACTGCAGGAATGGAAGAGTGTCCACACGTCGTCCACCGTGGCCCGGACGAGCGGCAAGGTACTTCTGAGGAGTGCCAGAACGTTGTCGTGGCCGACCACCACGCCCTTGGGAGCGCCGGTGGAGCCCGAGGTGTAAATGATGTACGCGTCCGCGTCCGCAGCGGGCGTGGTCCGCGTTCCGGGCGCGGTATCGGCGCCGGTTTCCACCAGAGCGGCTGGTCCGGGCAGGAGGGGCAGACCCGCGAGCGCGACCGGTGATTCGGTGCCCGAGCCGCTGATCGCCAGCACGATCCCGCTGTCGGACACCATGTGCCGCAGCCGTTCCGGTGGATAGGAGGGGTCCAGCGGCACGTAGGTGCAGCCCGCCGCGAGTACGGCGAGAATGGTGGCGACCGCGGCCCCCGAGCGCGGCAGGTAAACCCCGACTCGGGGTGCGGCGACCCCGTCGACATTCACCGACTCCCGGATCTGAGCGGCCAGGCGTTCCACCGTGGCACGCAATTCCCGATAGGTCGCGCTCTGTTCTCCGGCCACGATGGCGGTCTTCTCGGGATACCGATCCGAGGTCCGCACGAATACGTCGTAGAGCGAACCTGCGGCAAGCGACTCGAGATGTGTGTCCGGCGCCGAAAGAAGCGGCGGGTCCGAATGGTGCGCGTCCGTTCTTGAATTCCCCGTATTCACAATCAAGACGACCCCAATGTAATGCCGGCCTTCGATGCCGACGTTTGTCCATGGTCACCGCCGAGGACGGTAACCAGGCACTCACGACAGTGTCAAGGGACCGCAGAACGGCGGCCGTCCGGTTTCCTTGACACCCTAGGGGGCCTGTGTGAACCTTGGTCCCGAACCGCCGTTGTCGCTGTGACTATTGATCAAGGGGAGATCAATGCCATCGACGCGCACCGATGACAATCCTCTCCGCCACGCACCGGGACCGGGTGCGGCATTGGCCTTCTCACCAGGCAATTCAGCGTCGAAGCCGGTGACTGATTAGCCACGGACAGCCCGGGATTCCCGGGCTGCCGAGTATGCCTTCCCGCAGAGCGATGAATTTATCTGATGGTAATAATGAACGGGGTTGATGAATGGCACCGCGTGGCTCGATTCCCATTGATTTGAGCAGGGCCGACCTGGCCGTCGACCGGTGGGCGGCGTCCACACCCGACCGGGTGGCCGTCCGGGATGCCACGTCCGCGGTGAGCTGGATCGAGCTGCGCGACCGGGTCACCGAGCTGGCCGCCCGGCTGATCGCCCGCCACGGCGTCCGGGCGGGTGAGGTGGTGGGCGTCGGCTGTCGCCGCGGCGTGGACGGCGTGGTGGCGGTGCTCGCGGTGTTGCGGGCCGGCGGAGCGTTCCTGCCGCTGGACCTCACCGCACCACGGGAACGACTGGCGCACATGGCCGGCGAATGCGCCGTGCGCACCGTGCTGGTGGATCAGCCGTCCGCGGTACTGGACGGGTCCGGAGCGGACCAGGTGGCGGTGTCCGGACCCGGCGCCGCGGCCGGCCGGGCGGTGTTCCCACCGGCCCGGCTCGACGACCTGGCGTACGTCATCTACACGTCCGGCTCCACCGGTACGCCCAAGGGCGTGCTCGTGCCGCACCGCGGCCTCGCGAACCTCGCGGCGACCCATGCCGACCTGCTCGGCATCGGTCCCGGCGACGTGGCGCTGAACTACGCGGCGATGACGTTCGACGGCTTCGTGTTCGAACTGTTCGTCCCGCTCCACGCCGGCGCGACGATCGTCCTGCCGGACGACGAGACCCGGCTCGACCCGGTGCGGTTGACCCGCCTGCTGGCCGACACCGGGGTGACCTTCGCGCCCATCCCACCGTCGCTGCTCGCCGCACTGCCCGATGTGGACCTGCCGGCGCTGCGCGCGGTGCTGGTCGCCGGCGACACCTGCCGGTTGGACGTCGCCCGCAGATGGGCGCGGGACCGGGTGTTGTTCAACTCGTACGGGCCGACCGAGGGCACCGTCTCGGCGACCCTGGCCCGCTTCCCCGGCACGGTGGCCGAGCTGCACGTCGGCGCGCCGTTCCCGGGCGTGGACGTGCACCTGCTGGACGACCGGCAGCGACCGGTCGAGCCCGGCGCGGTGGGCGAGATCCACATCGGCGGGGCCGGGGTCAGCTGGGGCTACCTCGGGCAGCCGGCGCTGTCCGCCGAGCGGTTCGTGCCCGATGCGCTCGGCGGCACGCCGGGCGCCCGGCTCTACCGCACCGGCGACCTGGGACGTGCGCGCGCCGACGGCGGGATCGACTTCCTGGGCCGGCGCGACCGCCAGGTCAAGATCCGTGGTGTCCGTGTCGAACTGGGCGAGGTCGAGGCCGCGCTCGTCGCCACTCCCGGCGTCCACGAGGCGGTCGCCGTGCCGCACGCCGAGGGCGCCCGGCTGGTCGCGTACATCACCGCGGTTCCCGGCGGGGACGCCGAGCCCGCGCGGGTGCGGGCGGAGCTCGAGGACCGGCTCCCCCGCAGCCACGTCCCGGACGTGGTGGTCCCGCTGCCCGAGATGCCGCGCAACGCCGCCCGCAAGATCGACACCGCCGCACTGCCCGATCCGTTCGGCCCGAGCGGGACGCCGGCGGGCGAGGCGGAGACGGTTCCGGCGGCCGGCGATCCGGTGGAGCGGGTCGTGGCCGACCTCGTCGCCGACACCGTGGGCGCGCAGACGGTCCCCGTACACACCCGGTTCTTCGACCTCGGCGGCAACTCGCTGCTGATGATGCGGTTGGTCGCGCAGGTGAACGAGCTGTTCGACGCCGAGGTGAGCGTCCGGGAGTTCGCCGCCGCACCGACCGTCGCCGCCCTGGCCGCGGCGGCCCGGCGCACGGCGGCGCCGGAACGGCTCGCCGCCGTCGCGGCGATGGCCGAGGAACTGGCCGGCGCGCCCGGAATCCCGGTGGATGCCCGGTGACCGGCGAGAACCCGCGGCGGCTGCACGAACTGCTGGCGGCCCGCCTGGGCGATGCCGCCCGTGCCGGGACCCGGTCCGAGGCGCCGCTGTCGTACGCCCAGGAGCGGCTGTGGTTCCTGGACCGGCTGGACCCGGGCAGCTCCGTCTACAACAGCGGTTTCGCCCTGCGGCTGACCGGCGCCCTCGACCGGGCCGCGCTGGCCGGCGCGGTCACGGGTCTGGTCCGGCGGCACGCGATCCTGCGCACGACCTACCGCCCGGACGACACGGGCACCGCCCGCCAGCACGTGTCCCCGGCAACCGCCGTCCCCCTGGCCGACCTCGAACTCGCCGGACCGGAGCCGGCCGAGGACCGGGCCCGGGAGGTCTGCCAGGCGTTCCTGGCCGAACCGTTCACCCTCGCCACCGGCCCGGTTCTGCGCGCCGGCCTGCTCACGCTCGACGACACCGACCACATCCTGGTGATCGGCCTGCACCACATCGTGTCCGACGGGTGGTCGCACCCGATCCTCGTGGACGAGCTGCGCCTGGCCTACAACTCCGAGACCGTCCGAGACCGTCCGCAGTACCTCGACTTCGCCGACGCGCAGCGCCGCGCCGCCGACCCGTTCGCCGGATCGATGCGCTTCTGGCGGGAACGGCTGGCGGGCGTACCCACCGAACTGGCGCTGCCCCGCGACCGCACCGTGGCCGAGGCGTCGGACCACCGGGGCGGCACGGTCCCGGTGACGGTCCCGGCCGAACAGGCGGCCCGGCTCAGCCGGCTGGCGGCCGCCGAGGGCACCACCGAGTTCGCCGTGCTGCTGTCCGCGTACGCGGCCCTGCTGGCCCGCTACAGCGGTCAGGACCGGTTCCTGATCGGCTTTCCGGCGGCCA
This sequence comes from Jidongwangia harbinensis, assembly GCF_020216025.1. Taxonomy (GTDB): domain Bacteria; phylum Actinomycetota; class Actinomycetes; order Mycobacteriales; family Micromonosporaceae; genus Actinoplanes; species Actinoplanes harbinensis. Next base: position 342,550 of record NZ_JAIWNC010000001.1, read on the forward strand.
ACCGGCGATCGGCCGGCGAGTTCGACACCGTCGGGTTCTTCGTCAACACCCTGGCCTTCCCGGTCGACCTGCAGGACGATCCCACCCCGGCGGCGCTGGTCAGCCGGATCGGCGGTGACCTGCTGGACGCCTACGAGCACCAGGACGCCCCGTACGAGCAGGTGGTCCGGGAGATCGGCGCCGGCCGCGACCCGATTCAGGCGTTCCTCGCCTGGCAGAACGTTCCTCCGCCGGCGGGCGACTGGACCGGGCTGCGCTGCGCCGACTTCCCGCTGACCTGGCCGTGGGCGAAGTTCGACCTGACCCTCTCGCTGACCCAGGCGGGTGCGGAGATCCACGGCTACTTCGAGTACCGCGCCGCGGCCTTCGACCGCGCGACGATCGAGCAGCTGGCCGCCAACTGGTCGGCGCTGCTGAACGCGGTGCTCGCGGCGCCAGACCGGCCGCTGTCCGCGCTGGAACTCACCGGTGACGCGGCCGCGCCGACCGCCGACTGGCTGTCGGCCACCGCCTACGACCCGGCCGGCCTGGTCCGGGCGGACCTCGCCGTGGACCGCTGGGCGCGGTCCCGGCCGGACCGGATCGCGGTGCGCGACGAGTCGTCCGTGCTCACCTGGGCCCAGCTGCGCGACCGGGTCACCGGACTGGCCGGGCGGCTGGTCGAGCGCGGCGTGCACGGCGGCGACGTCGTCGGCGTGTGCTGCGGCCGCGGCGTCGGCGGCGTGGTCGCCGCGCTGGCGACGCTGCGTGCGGGCGCCGCCTTCCTGCCCCTGGACCCGGCCGCGCCCGCCGAACGGCGGGTCCGCCAGCTCGGCGAGTGCGGCGTCCGGATCGTCCTGGTCGATCCGGGCTCCGACACCCTGGCGGAGGCGGACGTCGAGCGTGTCGCGGTGACCGAGACGCACGCCGCCGACCTGCCCGAGGCGGGACTGGACGACCTGGCGTACGTCATCTACACCTCCGGGTCGACCGGTGCGCCCAAGGGTGTGATGGTCGCCCACCGCGGGCTGGCGAACCTGATCCGCACCCACGTGGCCGCACTGGAGGTGACCACCGAGGACGTCATCCTGCTCGCCGCCGCGCCCACCTTCGACCCGTGGGTCTTCCAGGTCGGTCTGGCGCTGGCCGCCGGCGCGACGCTCGTGGTGGCCGGCGACGACCAGGTGGCGGGTGCGCCGCTGGCCGCGCTGGTCGCCGACCGCGGGGTCACCCTGCTCAACGTCACCCCGACCACCGCGGCCACCCTGCCGGACACCGCGCTGCCCGCGCTGCGCGCCGTGCTCCTCGGCGGGGACACCTGCCGGCTCGACACCGCCCGTCGCTGGGCCGCCGGCCGGACGCTCTACAACGCGTACGGCCCGACGGAGGCGACGGTGTCGGCGACCCTGGCCCGGTTCCGCGACACCGTCGACCATGTCCACATCGGATCGCCGTTCCCGCACGCCCGGGTCTACCTGTTGGACGAGCGGATGCGTCCGGTCGCGCCCGGCGTGGTCGGCGAGATCTGCATCGGCGGCGTCGGCGTGGCGTGGGGCTACCTCGGCCAGCCCGCCCTGACCGCCGAGCGGTTCCGGCCCGATCCGTTCACCGACGTCCGGGGCGCGCGGCTCTACCGCACGGGCGACCTGGGCCGGCTGCGTGCCGACGGCGGGATCGATTTCCTGGGCCGGCGCGACCGCCAGCTCAAGATCCGTGGTTACCGGATCGAGCCGGCGGAGATCGAGGCCGTGCTCACCGCGACGCCCGGGGTGGGCGAGGCCGTCGTCGTCCCGCACACCGACCCCACCGGCGACACCCGGCTCATCGGCTACGTCACGCCCGACCGGCCCACCGATGCGGACGGCCTCGCCGCGCTGGCCCGGTTCGCGCACGAGGAGGCCCGGCGCGCGTTGCCCCGCTGGATGACGCCCGGGCTGGTGCTCGGACTGGCGGGCTTCCCCACCCGGCACGGCAAGATCAACCGGGCCGCGCTGCCCGAACCGGTGTGGTGCGGCACCGGCGACCGGTTACCGGCCGCCACGCCGACCGAGGTGGAGCTGACCCGGATCTGGGCCCGGCTGCTGCCCGCCGAGCCCGCCCGTGACGACGACTTCTTCCTCCGGGGCGGCCATTCCCTGCTGGCGACTCGTCTCGTGTTCGCCGTCGCCGAGTCGTTCGGCGTCGAGATGTCGCTGCGGACCGCGTTCGAGCACAGCACGCTCGCCGAGCAGGCGGCCTGGATCGACCGCGCCGTCGAGGCCGAGCTGGCCACGCTGTCGGAGGACCTGCTCGCCGAGATCGACCTGCTGGAGCAGCTGGACGATGCCGAGGTGGCCGCCCTGCTCAGCGAGTGGAACACCCGATGAGCGCCGTCTCGCCGGTCCGCGGCGTGGGCGGGCTGGCCGCCCACGCCGTGCAGGCCGACACCACGGACCCCGCCGCCGACGTCCAGCGGTGGACCCGGCTGCTGCTCCTCGCGTCCGCGTCCGGCGGGGATGCCTTCTCGGAGCATTGCGCCGCCTTCCCGTTCGCCGCCGTGGTCGACCACGTCCGCCGGTTCGGCAAGACCGCCGTGTCCCCGTGGCTGCCCACCACTCTGGAGTACGCACACCGCGCGCTGCACCAGTGCGCCCGCGGCTTCGGCGCCGGGCTCGACGCCGGCACACCCGGCGGCGTGCTGGACCGGTGGCTGCCGCTGACCTTCGATCTCCACCGGGATGCCGTCAGCTACGACAGCTACATCGGCAACCCGTTGCTGGAATCGGTCGACGGGGGCACCGCCGCGGTGGACGGGCTGATCACCGCCCTGGTCGCCGACCTCGCCGGGCACGAGGCGCGGGAGCGGTCCCGGACCGCCGGCTCCGGACAGCAGAAGCGGACCAGGGCGGCGCTGCGGGCGTTGCTCCGGGTGCGGGAGGTCGCGCCGTACGCGACGAACGCGGTGGCCGCCGGCACCGAGGCGGACGAACCGGATTCGGCGGTGGCCGCCGCCGTGCTGGCCGCGCGGACGCTCGAGGCCACACCGCGATCCGTCGCCCAGGTCGTCACGCTGACGATGCTGCCGATGACCGCGCTGCACGACGAGGTGATGTTCGTCCGGACCGTCCAGATCCTCGACCGGCTGTTCGCGGTGCTCGCCGCGGCCGCGCGGGAGGCGGACAAGGCGCTGGCCGAGCGGGACGTCCGGGCCGCGGCGGCGTTGCTGGACTCCGCCGCCGGGCGGGTGGAGGGCACCGCGCCGCTGCTCCGCCTGCTGGCCACCATGCCCGCCGAGGTGTTCGCCGTCCTGCGGATGACCACCGAGGGGTCGAGCGCGATCCAGTCGCGCAGCTTCCGGGACTTCGAAACCACGGCCGCCGCACTCGACCCCGCACTGCTGCCCGCGGCGGACCGGGACCGGATCCACCGGTCCATGGCCAGGCTGCAGGGAGCCTGGCAGGCCTTCAAACGCACACACTGGGGGATCGCGGTGAAATTGGTCGGCTCGGCCGCGGGCACCGGCGGGACATCCGGCGCCCGGTATCTGAGGGAACGCGTGGACCGGCCGCTGTTCCCGCTGCTGCCCGGGAGTGCGCGATGAACGCCTGGCTGCCCGGGTTCGACCGGGGCGCACGACCCCGCCTCCGTCTCTTCGCCCTGCCGTGCGCGGGTCGCGGCGCGGCGCAGTTCGCGTCCTGGTCGCGGCTGCTTCCGCCGGACGTCCAGCTCTGCCCGATCCAGCTGCCCGGCCGGGAGAACCGCGCCGCCGAGCGACCGGCCACGGACCTCGTGGGGCTCGCGGCCCGGCTGGTGCCGGCGATCGCCCCGCTGCTGGAGACGCCGTTCGCGGTGTTCGGGCACAGCATGGGCGCGCTCCTGGGCTTCGAGCTGAACCGCGCGCTGCGCGCCAACTTCGGCATCGAGGCCGTGCACCTGGTCGTCGCGGCCAGCCCGCCACCGCAGTTCGAGCACCCGGACCGGCCCGGCGCCGACGACATCGCCGCGCAGGTCGCCGCGTCGCTGACCGGCGTGCCCGACGGACCGGAACGCGACGAGGCAGCGGCCCAGGCCATCCGGGTGCTGACCGCGGACACGGAGATGTGCCGGACGTACACGTTCACCCCCACCGCGCCGCTGGACTGCCCGGTGACCGCCGTGCACGCCGAGTCGGACGCCGGCGTCACCGCCGAGCTGATGGCGGGCTGGTCCGCGCACACCACCGGCCCCTTCACCCACCTCGGCGTGGCCGGCGACCACTTCCTCGCGGAGTCCTGGGCCACCCTGCCCGCGGTCGTCCTCAGCAAGATGGGGAGCCTCACATGACTGACCTGTCCGCCCGGATCGCCGCTCTATCCCCGCAGAAGCGCCGGCTTCTGCTGCTGCGGGCGGCCGAGGCCAGGGCCACCCGGGTACGCCGGGCCGAGGAGCAGCGTGCCGCCGGAGCGCTGCCCCTGTCGTACGGCCAGAACCGGCTGTGGTTCCTCCACCAGACCGAACCGGATTCGGCGGCGTACCACCTGGTCAGTCCGCTGCGGCTGCGCGGGCCGCTGGACGTCGCCGCGCTCGAACGCGCCGTCGCCGTCGTGGTGGAACGGCACGAGGTGCTGCGCAGCGCGGTGAGTGTCTGCGCCGGCGGGCCGGTGCAGACACCGATGCCGATCGACGGGGGGCTCCGGCATGTCGACGCCACCGGCCTCGACGACGCCGCGCTGGCCGAGCGGTGCACCCGGCTGGCCGAAGAGCCCTTCGACCTCGGCGCGGGCCGGGTGTTCCGCGCCGACCTCGTCCGCGTCGCCGACGACGACCACGTGCTGCTGTTGTGCACCCATCACCTCGCCGGTGACGGCTGGTCCGACGCGCTGGTGCAGCGCGAGATCAGTCAGGTGTACGCCGGCGCCGAGCTGAAGCCGACGACGATCCAGTACGCCGACTTCGCGGTGTGGCAGCGTGAGTGGCTCAGTGGCGGCCGGATGGCCGAGCAGGCGCGGTACTGGCGCCAGGCGCTGAGCGGGGTCGACGACGTCCTCGAGTTCCCCACCGACCGTCCCCGCACCGCCGACCCCGATCCGGCCGGCGGCACGGTGGAGTTCCACCCGCCGCCGTCGGTGCTGGCCGGGGCCCGGGCGCTCGGTGACGCCGAGGCGACCACCACGTTCGCCACCTTCCTGGCTCTCTACCAGGCGTTCCTGCACCGGCACACCGGACAGACGCAGTTCGCGGTGGGGGTCCCGGTCGCCAACCGGCCCCGCCCCGAGCTGGCGGACGTCGTCGGGTTCTTCGTCAACACCCTGCCCGTCCCGGCTCGGTGCGGCGGCGATCCGACCGTGCGGGAACTGGTGCGACGAGTGCGCGGGGAGGTCGCCGGCGCGCTGTTCCACCAGGACATCGCGTTCGAGCGCATCGTCCGGGAGGTGGCCCCGCGCCGTGACCTCGCCCGGTCGCCGCTGTTCCAGACCATGTTCGTCTGGGAGGAGAACGCCGAGCCCGGCCTTCGCCTGCCCGGCATCGAGGTGACCCGAGCCGCCGTGCCGTGGCATGCGGCGAAGTTCGAGACCACCCTCTGGCTCCACGCCGACGGCGACCGCCTGCGCGGCAGCCTGGAATACCGCCGTGACCTGTTCGACGCCGCGACGGCCCGGCGGATCGCCGACCGCTGGGTCCAGTTCGCCGCGGCCGCCGTCGCGGCGCCGGACACGCCGATCTCCGCGCTCCCCCTGCTGCTCGAGTCCGAACGGGCCCGGTTCGACGAGATCAACGCCGCCTCCGTCACGGCACCGGCGCCGGACCTCGCCGAGCTGCTGTCGCTGGAGCACGGGGATGCCCCCGCGCTGCGCGGCCCGGACGGCCCGGCGTCCTACGGCGAGCTGCGCGCCGCGGTCGACACGCTCGCCGGCCGGCTGCGGGCCGCCGGGGTCGGCCCGGACGTCCTGGTCGGAATCTGCCTGCCACCCGGCCCCCAGCTGATCACCGCGGTGCTCGCCGTCCTGCGCGCGGGAGGCGGGTACGTTCCCCTGGACCCGTCGCTGGCTCCCGCGCGGCTGGCCTACATGCTGGACGACAGCCGGGCGCGGCACGTCATCACCGGCCGGGACCAGGCGGAGCGCCTGCCCGCCGGCGCCGCCCGGGTGCTGCTCGTCGACGGCACCGGGCCGTCCGCCCCGCTCGACGCCCGGACGGCACCCGGCCACCTGGCGTACGTGATGTACACCTCCGGATCGACCGGGCGGCCCAAGGGCGTGATGGTCAGCCGTGGCTCGCTGGCGAACTACCTGGCGTGGGCGGTCGAGGAGTACGGCGTGCGGCCCGGGCAGGTCGTGCCGCTGCAGTCCTCCTTCTCCTTCGACATGAGCGTCACCTCGGTCTACACCCCGCTGGTCGCCGGGGCGACGCTGCAGATCACGGCGAACGCGGCGGTGGCGGCCGACCTCGCGGACACCGTGACCAGCGGCACCCGGTACGGCCTGTTCAAGCTGTCGCCGAGCGCCCTGCGCCTGCTCGAACACGAGCTTCCCCGGCAGCGGCTCGCGGGGACGACCCGGTGCATCGTCCTGGGTGGCGAGCAACTGCAGGGCGGACACGTCAGGCGCTGGCTCGACGCCGACCCGGATCTCGCGATCTACAACGAGTACGGACCCACCGAGGCCACGGTCGGTTGCGCGATCCACCGCCTGCCCGCCGACGTCCCCGACGGTCCGGTCCCGATCGGCCGCCCGTTCGCCAACGCCCGGATCTGGTTGCTGGACTCGCGTTTCCAGCCGGTTCCGATCGGTGTGGTCGGCGACCTGTACGTCGGCGGCCCGGGGCTCGCCCGGGGCTACCACCGGCGGCCCGGTCTCACCGCCGAGCGGTTCGTGCCCGACCCGTTCGGCCCGCCCGGCGCGCGTCTCTACCGCACCGGCGACAAGGCGCGCTGGTCCGGCGACGGGCACCTGCAGTACCTCGGCCGTGACGACGGCCAGGTCAAGATCAGGGGCTTCCGGGTGGAACTCGGCGAGATCGAGGAGAGCCTGGTCCGGCACCCCGCGGTCCGGCAGGCCGTGGCGTCGGTGCACGGTGACCGGGTCATCGCGCACGCCGTGCTGGCCGAGCCCGTGTCGCCCGACGACCTCCGCCGGTTCGCGGGCGCCGAGCTGCCGTCGTACATGGTGCCCGCGCGGGTATTGCCGGTGGACTCGATCCCGCTGACCGCGAACGGGAAGGTCGACCATTCGGCGCTGCCCGCCCTGGAGGGCGAACGGCCGGACCTGGCGACCGCGTACGCGGCACCGGTCGGTGCGGTGGAACGCGCGCTCACCGAGCTGCTCACCGACGTGGTCGGTCTCACCCGGCCGGGCCGCGACGACAACTTCTTCGAACTGGGCGGCGACTCGATCGGCGCGGCGGTGTTCGCCGCCCGCGCTCGCGAGGGCGGATGGCTCCTGACCGTCCGCGACGTCTTCCAACACGGCACGGTGGCCGCGATGGCGGCCGCCGTGGCGTCCCGCATAGATCCGGCAACAACCAACGGAAAGGAATTGCCATGACGCAGGCCAAGGTCGTTCGCACCCGCGCGACCCGCGACAACGCCGACGACGTCGTCAGCCAGGTCTACCTCGACCGCAACCGGGAGACCTGGAACCGAGTCAGCGACGGCTACCAGAAGGACCACAACGGTTTCCTGTGCGCCGACGGCATGGCCTGGGGCCTGTGGCAGGCCCCGGAGTCGCAGGTCAACGCGCTGGGCGAGGTGCAGGGCAAGGACACCCTCGAAGTCGGCTGCGGCGGCGGGCAGTGCTCCATCGCCCTGGCCCAGGCCGGGGCCCGTCCGGTCGGTGTGGACATGTCCGGGCAGCAGCTCGTGCACGCCAAGGAGCACCAGGTGGCGGCGGGTGTGGAGTTCCCGCTGATCGAGGCGAACGTGGAGAACATCCCGTTGCCGGACGCCAGCTTCGACATCGTCTTCTGCGACCACGGCGCGCTCACCTACGCCGACCCGCACAAGTCGATTCCGGAGATGGCGCGCCTGCTCCGCCCCGGTGGGCTGCTCTCGTTCAACATCAGTTCGGTCTTCCGGGACCTGTGCTGGGACAACGAGGCGAATCAGCTGGGTGACCGGTTGACCGAGGACTACTTCGACCTGTTCCGCTTCCACACCGAGACCGTGGTGGCCTACCAGCTCACCTACGGCGACTGGATCCGGTTGTTCCGGGCCGGCGGGTTCGTGGTCGAGGACCTGATCGAGTTGCGCCCGCCGGCGGACGCGACCACCACGTACCCGTACGTGAGCAAGGAATGGGCTCGCCGGTTCCCGGTCGAGAACATCTGGAAGGTCCGCAAGGCGGCCTGACCGCCGCACCTGCCATCCGGTCGGGACGCGGCCCGTCCGCGTCCCGACCGGGCCCTTTCGACCGATGGGACTGACATGAACGAGGTCACGCGACTGGCCGATGAACTGGTTGACGCGTTGCTGATCGAGGAGCCGGTGCTCATCGGTGCCCGGTACGGCCTGCGCGACGGGCAGGACCGGCTCGGCGACCCCAGCGAGGACGCGCAGGAGAAGCTGCGGTCCATCGCCACGCGCATCCTGACCACCGCCCACTCCCTCGCCGCCACCGTGGCGGGCTCGGATCGACTCACCCTCGCGGTCGTCGAGCAGCAGGCCCGCTCGCTCATCGACCGGGTGGACACCCGGGCGGTGGAGTACACCGTCACCGACATGTTCATCGCGCCGGCCGGTGGGTTGCTGGCGATGCTGCCGCAGACCTCCTTCGCCGAGGAGGATCACGCGCAGGCGTACCTGGACCGGCTGGCCGCGATCCCCGACTACCTCGCCGCCGCGGCGCACCGGCACCGGAACGGCGTCCGGGCGGGCCGCACCCCGGTCCGGCGTCTGGTCGACCGCGCGGTCGGTCAGCTCGACCGGCACCTCGCGGACCCCACGGCCGATCCGCTGCTGCGTACCAGCTGGGACTCGGAGCGTTTCGCCAGCACCCGTGACCGCCTGGTGACCGACGTCGTCCGGCCCGCGTTCGCCGCGTACCGGGAGACGCTCGCCGCCGAGATCGCCGAACACGGACGCTCCACCGAGCAGCCCGGCCTGTGCTGGATGGCCGGCGGCGAGGCCGCCTACGCACTGGCGATCCGGGTGCACACCACGACCGGCAGCGCACCCGACGACCTGCACCGGGTGGGCCGGGAACTGGTCGCGGACGTCCGTGCGGAGTTCGCCGAGGTCGGCTCCCGGGTCTTCGGCACCACCGAGCACGCCGAGATCTTCGAGCGGATGCGCACCGATCCGGCGTTGCGCTGGACCGACGGCGAGGAGGTGCTCGCCACCGCCCGCACCACGATCGCCCGTGCGGAGCAGGTCGCGCCGCGCTGGTTCGGCCGGCTCCCCGAGCAGCGCTGCGTCGTCGAGCCGGTGCCGGCGGCCCAGGCCGGCGGCGCGCCGCCCGCGTACTACCTGGCTCCCGCGCTCGACGGGTCGCGGCCGGGCACGTACTTCGCGAACACCGCGCTGGCCGAGGACCGGCCACGCTACAACGCTGAGGTGTACGCGTTCCACGAGGCCGTGCCCGGACACCATGTCCAGCTCACGCTGGCCCAGGAGCTGACCGACCTGCCGCTGCTGCGCCGCATCGCCGACGTCACCGCGTACGCCGAGGGCTGGGGCCTGTACTGCGAGCGGCTGGCCGAGGAGATGGGCCTGTACTCCGGTGATGTGGCGCGTCTCGGCCTGCTCACCCTGGACTCGCTGCGCGCCGCCCGGCTGGTGGTCGACACCGGACTGCACTCCCGCGGCTGGACCCGCGAGCGCGCGGTGGAGTACCTGTGCACCAACACCCCCATGCCGCGGTCCGAGATCGAGACCGAGGTGGACCGCTACATCGCCTGGCCCGGTCAGGCGTTGGCGTACATGGTGGGGCGTCTGGAGTTCCGGCGGCTGCGGGCCGCGGCGAAGTCCGCGCTCGGCGACCGGTTCGACATCCGCGCGTTCCACGATCTCGTGATCGGTCACGGGGCGCTGCCGCTGTCGGTGCTGGCCGACGTCGTGACGGAGTGGGCCGCGACGCCCGGCCCTAGCCGGTGACCACCACGTCACCGTGGCAGAAGTTGCGGCGGTAGCCGGCCGGGGTGATGCCGACGGTCCGCTGGAAGTGGTGCCGCAGCAGCGCTCCGGTGCCGAAGCCGCACTGCCGGGCGACCTCCTCCATGCTCAGCCGGGTCTCCTCCAGCAGGGTTCGCGCGTGCAGCACCCGCTGCAGGGTGAGCCACTTGTGCGGGGTGGTGCCGGTCTCGGCGACGAACCGCCGGGCGAACGTGCGTTCCGACATGTTCGCCCGGCGGGCCAGCGCGGCGACGCTGTGATCGACGTTGATGGTCTCCAGCATCCAGGAGAGCACCAGCCGAAGGCTGCCGCCGTCGGCGTCCGGGATGGGCAGGTCGATGAACTGCCGCTGCCCTCCGTCGCGCTGCGGCGGGGCCACCATGCAGCGGGCGATCGACATGGCGGTACGCGCGCCCATGTCCCGGCGTACCAGGTAGAGACAGGCGTCAATTCCGGCGGCGGTGCCCGCACTGGTGACCACGTTGCCGTCGTCGACGAAAAGCACGTCGGGATCGACGACGGCCGACGGGAAACGGCGCCGGAACTCGGCCGCGTAGCGCCAGTGCGTGGTGCATTTCCGGCCGTCGAGCAATCCGGCCTGGCCGAGCAGGAACGCACCGTTGCAGATGGACAGCAGCGTCGCCCCGCGCGCCGCGGCCTCGCGCAGAGCGGCCAGCACGGCCGGCGGATAGGTGTCACGCACGGCGCATGCGGGAATGGCCACGACATCGGCGTCGGCGAGCGCGTCCAGCCCGTACCGTGGAGTGATCTCCAGGCAGACGCTGGACCGGACCGGGACGCCCGGCTGCTCCCCGCAGACCCGGAAATCGATCGGCGCCACGCCGTCGACCGTCCGGTCGATGCCGAACACCTCGCACAACACGCCCAACTCGAACGGCTCGACGCGGTCGATGACCACGGCGGCCACGCTAGCGATCATTCACTCACTGTAGTTGGCAGGATATTATCGGACAAGGTCAGAACGGCTACTGTCCGGCATTCGAGACGTTCGCCAAGATCCTGGTATGACCGCGATCGACTGGCGAATCCGATACGGCGCTCTCGCTCTTATCTGGGGCTCCAACTTCATGTTCATCACCATCGCCGTGCAGGCGCTGGCCCCCCTTCAGGTGGTCTGGGGCCGAGTGGCGCTGGGTGCGCTCGCGTTGGCGATCGTGCTCTGGTTCCGCCGGGAGAAACTGCCGAAAGGCTGGCGCATCTGGGGACACATGAGCGTCGCGGCGATCTTCTTCAACACCATTCCGTTCACGTTCTTCGCCTACGCCGCGGAGCGGATCCCGTCGGCGCTCTCCGGCGTCCTGAACGGAACGTCGCCGCTGTTCACCCTGCTGTTCGCGCTGGCGATCCTGCCGAACGAGCGCCCGACCTTCTGGCGCACGCTCGGCATCTTCGTCGGCTTCGGTGGCGTCCTGGTGGTGTTCGTGCCGCAACTGCAGGACCTGTCCAGCGCGTTCACCGTCGGTCTGCTGCTGCCGCTCGGCGCGTCCCTCTGCTACGGGATCGTGTTCGTCTACACCCGCCGGTTCATGGCCGACACGGGATACTCCACGGTGGCGCTGTCCGCCGGCCAGGTGATCAGTGCGACGATCCAGATGAGCCTGATCATGCCGCTGTTCACCAACGCCCCGGCCGAGATCCCGCTGAACGTGGTGCTCGCGATGGTCGTGCTGGGCGCCGTCGGGACCGGCATCTCGTACGTGCTGTACTACGGCTTGATCAGCGGCATCGGCGCCACCATCGCCTCCACCGTCACCTTCCTGTTCCCCGTGGTGGCGGCGATCATGGGCGTCATCTTCCTGGGCGAGAACCTGAGCTGGTTCCAGGCGATCGGCGGCGCGATCATCATCGCCGGTGCCGTCATCGCCCAGCGGACCGTCCGGCCGGCCCCCGTGCCGGCGGCGGCGCCACCTCCGCCCGCGGTCAAGCGACCCGTGTGACCATGTCGGCCGGCCGTTTCCCGGACGGGTCCACTCCGCGGGCTCAGCTAGCCGGTGACGGCCGATGCGGAGGGAGCCGCGGTCCGGGTGGGCCGGCCGACCGGAAACGTCACGCCGGTGAGTTCTTCGGAGACGGCCCACAGCCGCTGCTGGACGGCTACCTCGTAGGACTCGGGGCTGGAGGTGACCAGGCGGGGGTGGCCCTTGATCTCGTGGCGTCCGCCGGGGCCGTAGTACTGGCCGCCGAACCCGGCGGGGTCGGTGGCGGCACGCAGGGTCGGCAGCGCGCCCATCGCCGGCGTCTGGGTGATCAGCGGGGCGAGCCAGGTGAGCGGGAGCCGCAGGGCCGCCGGGGTGCTACGGGCGAGTTCGGTGCTGGACACGCCGGGGTGTGCGGCCACCGCGACGGTGGTGCCGTGCGGGGCGAGCCGGCGCTGCAGCTCGTAGGTGAACATCAGGTTGGCCAGTTTGGACTGGCCGTACGCGCCGACCCGGCTGTACGCGCGCTCCCACTGCAGATCGTCGAAGTGGATCGCGGCCCGGATGCGGTGGCCGGTGCTGCTGACCGTGACCACCCGCGAGCCGGGTACCGGCAGCATCCGGTCCAGCAGCAGTCCGGTCAGGGCGAAGTGGCCGAGGTGGTTGGTGCCGAACTGCATCTCGAAGCCGTCCCGGGTGGTCTGCTGCGGGGTGTACATCACGCCGGCGTTGTTGATCAGCAGGTCGATCCGGTCGAGCCGGGACCGCAGCGCCGCGGCCGCGGTCCGGACGGAGTCGAGCGAGGTGAGGTCCAGCGCCTGCACGGTCACGTCGCCGGTCAATTGGGCCGCGGCCCGCTCGCCCTTCTCGACGTTGCGCACGGCGAGCACCACCGACGCCCCGCGCTCGGCGAGGGCCTTGGCGGTCTCGTACCCCAGTCCGGTGTTGGCGCCGGTCACCACGGCCACCCGGCCGCGCTGGTCGGGGATGTCGGCGGTCGTCCACTTGTCGGTCATGTCGGCTCCCAGCTGACTAAAGTACCGTAGGTATCTTGTGCCGTCGACGTTAAGGTACTTCCGGTACGTTGTCAACGTACCGGGGGTACTTAAGTTAGGCTGGTGATCGTGACTTTCCAGCGGGCACGCACCGAACAGCAGCGGGAGATCCGTCGGCGGGCGATCCTCGACGAGGCGTCGGCGATGCTCGACGAGATGCCGGTGGCCGCGGTCACGCTGAACGAACTCAGCCGCCGGGTCGGCCTGGCGAAGCCGAACGTGTTGCGCTACTTCGAATCCCGCGAGGCGGTGCTGCTGGAACTGCTGGACCGCTTCCTGCAGGAGTGGCTCACCGACCTGGCCGGCGAGCTGGCCGCGGGCGTCGACGGGGACGCGCCCATGGCCGAGCGGGCGACGGCGGTGGCCGACATCCTCAGCCGCTCCCTGTCCGGCCGGGCGGTGCTGTGCGACCTCTTCGGCGCCCAGGGCAGCGTCCTGGAACACAACGTCTCCGTCGAGGTCGTCACCCGCTACAAGCGCGCCTCCCTGGACCGCCTGACCAGCATGACCGCCACGATCCAGAAGTACCTGCCGGAGCTGGGCGAGAACGCGACACTGTTCAGCCTGCAGACCATGGTCCTGGCCGGCGCGCTCTCCGCGTACAGCACACCCCCACCCAGCCTGCGGGCGGCCTACCAGGCCGAACCCGAGCTGGCCCGCTTCCACCTGGAACTGAAGGACTCCCTGAAGCTGGCCCTGACCGCGACCCTCCTGGGTGTGCTCCCCCGGCCCGCACGGTGAGGTGAGCGGCGGGGCGCGTCACAGCAGCGACCGTAGATCCTCGGCGAACCGCCGCACCTGGTGCAGGTGCGCGAACCGGCCGCGGCTCCGGTAGACCCGGACCCGGCCGTCGCCCGGATCGTCGTCGTTGTCGCCGGCCCCGGGGCGGCTCAGGACCGTGAGGTCGGCGGCCGGCGGCGGACCGGCGGCCCAGCAGCACCGGTACGCCCGCAGCAGGGCCGGATCGCGTCGGGCGACGGCGAACGGCTGGAACACGCCGGGCACGTGTTCCCCGCCCATGGCCGCGACGATGTGCTCGGGGGTGTCCCCGGGAGCCGGCGTGAGTTCGTCCACCGCCACCACGGCGCGGCTGGCGTACCGGCCGGCGAACAGGTGCGCCAGGTGGACCGACGTGGCGTGCCCGACCACCACCGGCGCGCGCCGCAGGGCGAGGCCGGACACGACGGCGGCGAGGTCCGCGGCGAGCGTGCCCGGATCATCCTCCGGCCTGGCGGGCGTCTCGCCGTGCCCGGGCAGGTCGGGCGCGATGACGGTGCAGTCGCCGGCGATCTCGGCCGCCGCCGGCCACCAGAGTCGCCGGTCGAACAGCACGCCGTGCAGCAGCAGGACCGGTCGCCCGCCGCTGCCCCACCGGTCGTAGGCCAGTCCCCGGTAGGTGTGCGTGCTGCGCAGCGGCGGAGAAGTCTCGTCCGCGGGTGGTTCTGACGGGTCGTGGGCAGGAGTCATCGAAACGGGTCCTTCGGTGCGGAACACGAGCAGGGACGGCCGGGGTACGACCGGCTCCTACACCCGAAGGACTCGGATACTGATGCAGACGGGTCGGTGCGCAGGCCATCGACGGGCCGCCGGGATCGCGGAGGCCGGCAGCACCACCGTGACCGCCGGCGTCAGCGAACCGACCGCCGGACCGCCCGTGGTGGACCGGGCGTGCTCCGGTGCACCCTCATGGTCATGGCCGGATGGCGGCGTCTCCGGCGCGGGCGCACACGCCGGGCCCGCGACGGCGACCGTCTCGTGGTGGTCGTGGGCGTGGTGCGGGCTGCCGACCCCGGCCATGATCGCGCTGAGCAGGACGATGATCAGCACACCGATCGAACCGGCGCGTCCACGTACCGTCAACGGGTGCGGTCGACGGCCGGGCATCACCAGACTCTACCCACTGCCCGGCGCCGAGCCGGGCGCGGCGTCGTCGCGGACGTCTCCGCGGGCGACGCCGGCCCGGCGGCCGGGCGCCGCCCCGGGTCACCCGCAGCAGCCGCCGCCGGACGTCACCGTGGCGAGGTTCGGTTCGGTACCGGGCAGCGTCGACGGGCCGGCGCCGGCGGACTGGTTCCCGGCGAGCGCGGCCAGGTGCAGGGCGACGTCCGCGTCGATGCCGAGTTCGGCGGCGGCAGCTCGGGTGGCGGCCTCGACGGTCCCTGCGGTGGTCAGGTGCCGTAGCCCGGCGGAGACGAGCCGGGCGGGGATCTCGGGGGCGAGGCCGTAGCGGGCCGCGGCGTCGTCGAGCATCGCCCGATAGCCCCGGGTGGCCGAGCAGACACCGGTTTCCGGGAGGTCGAGCCGCACGTCACGGGCCGCGGTCCAGTCCCCGGCGAGCGCGGCGGCCACGGAGCGGACCTGCTCGTAGCCGGTGGCCAGCAGGAACGTCGGTGCGCGACCGTAGGACTTCATCCCGACGGCGTAGTAGTCCGGCTCGGGCTGGGCGAGCTCGTCGACGCCGTGTGGGCGGACGGTGCCGCAGGAGTGCTCGTTCGGGTCGATCAGCGGCGCCAGCGCGCGGGTGCATCCGAGCGCCGGGTCCAGGTCGAGGCGCAGTTCGTCGGCGATGGAGTGGTCCGGACGGAAACCGGTGGCCGACACCACCCGGTCGCCGGCGAGAGTGCGCCCGTCCGTGGCGGTCAGCTCCACACCGGCCGGGGTGGCCCGGACGGCGTGCACCGCGAAGCCGGTGACCAGGGTGACCCGCCCGGCGTCGACGAGCAGCCTGACGCCGCTGCCCAGCGCACCGCGGCCGGGCAGGGCGTCGGCGTCGCCGCCGCCGACGGCGCGGTCGATGCTGCCGCCGCGGGTGGCCCAGGTGATCCGCGTGCCGGGTTCCTGTCCGGCGAGTTCGGCCAGCGCGAGCAGGGTGGTGGCGGCCGAGTGACCGGCACCGACGACGAGGGTGTGCCGGCCGGCGTAGCCGTCGCGCCCGACGCCGAGGACATCAGGAAGCGCTGATGCGATCCGGGCGGCGGCGGCCCGTTCGCCGTGCGCGGGCAACCCGTTCGCGCCGAGCACATTCGGGGTGTGCCAGGTACCGGACGCGTCGATCACGGCGGAGGCCAGGATGTCCTCGCCCGTGTGCAGCCGCAGCACGAACGGCGCCCGGTCCCGGCCGCTGGTCCGGACCCGGTCGACGCCGACGCGGCCGATCGCCACCACGCGGGCGTCGTAGCGGATCGCGCCGGACAGGTGCGGCAGCATCGCCAGCGGTTGCAGGTAGGCGTCGACGAGTTCCGCGCCGGTAGGCAGGACGTCCGGATCGGGGCCGGTCCAGCCGCCGGCGGTGTCGAGCAGCCGGCGGGCGGCCTGGTCGATGTTGTAGCGCCAGGGTGAGAACAGCCGGACGTGACCCCACGCCGCGACGGCGGCGCCGGCCGTGGGACCGGCTTCGAGGACGGTGAACGGCAGACCCTGTTCCTGCAGGTGCGCGGCGGCGGCCAGCCCGACCGGGCCGGCACCGATCACCGCGACCGGCAGTTTCCGCTCGCCGGCCCGCTCCGCCGCCCGCGCGCTGCCGCAGCAGGGGTCCGGGGCACTGGTGTCCTGGCTCATCGGTGTTCTCCTCGAAGTCCGCTGCCGGCGGCAGTCGATTCAGCCGGCGCACGCCGCCCGGGCCCCGGCGACGCCGCTCATCAGCCGGCCCTGATATAACTTCGACAGATGTCGAAGCGAGGCCCACACCTTGCATCTTTGTTAGATGGCTGTCAAGCTAGCGGCATGTCTGTTCCGCCGTCCTCGCACGCCGTGCCGGCCCAGGAATGCTGCCCGCCACTGTCGGTGCAGGCCTTGGCGCCCGGCACCGCCGGGCGGCTGGCACCGATGTTCAAGGCGCTCAGCGACCCGATCCGGCTGCGGCTGCTGTCGCTGATCGCCTCGCAGAGCGAGGTCTGTGTCTGCGACCTGACCGACGCCTTCGACGTGACGGGCGCGACCGTCTCGCATCACCTGCGGGTCCTACGCGAGACCGGCCTGGTCGACTCGGAGCGACGCGGCACCTGGGTCTACTACCGGATGCGCCGGGAGACGCTCGACCTGCTGGGCGGCCTACTGCTGGCGCCGGAGCAGGAACCGGCCGGCGGGAAGCCGGCTCCCGTCGCACCGGAACCGCAACTGGATCAGCAAAAACTGATATCACCAAACTCTGATGTCCTGCGTTTGCTGGGTGATCCGTTGCGCGCGGAGATCGTACGACTGCTCGCCGACGGGCCGGCCTGCACGTCTCATCTGGTGGCGGACACCGGCGCGAAGCAGCCGAACGTCTCGGGCCACCTCAAACTCCTGCGTGAGGCCGGCGTGGTGACGACCGAACCGCGGGGGCGCTTCACCTTCTACCGGTTGGTGCCGGAGAGCCTGCAGGGTGCCGCCCTCCACCTTGCCGACCTGGCCGCGCACGCGCGCGCGAACGCGGAGAACTTCCGAGACTGCTAGGGCGGGCATCGAAGCGGGGTGGACCGACCGGCCGTGGACATGACCGTCACCCCGCCGGCCTGCGCGGACCAGGGCCGGAAGTCCCGTGACAACGCGGTCTCACGCCGCCGGTCACCGCCAACGGCCGGCCGTCGTCGCCGTGGTCCACAGTGGTCGGAGCTAGAGATCGCGCTGGGCGTACAGGCGGGTGGAAAGCGCGGTGGAGGCGGCCATGAGGACGCCGAGGATCGCGAACGCGGCGAGGGTGAGCCAGGCGAGGTTCGCATCACCGAGCCACGCCAGCAGCGCGGTGCGGACCTCGGGAACCGCCCAGCCGACGCAGACAAAGGTCAGGACGGCGACGTGCAGGACGGAGACGACGATGCGGAGAGGTCCGGGGTCGAGCCCGAAATAGGCGGGCAGTCCGGAGGCGAGAAAGATACCGACGAGCGCGACGCTGCCGGCGGCCAGGGCGGCGGCGGTCGCCCAGTCGAACGCGGTACCGAGGGCGAGCGCGGCGATCGGAGCCAGGAGGACCCCGGCGACGGTGAGAGCGATCATCAGCAGCAGGCAGGTCGCGTAGCGGCCGGCGACGACCTGACGGCGCCGGATGCCGAGTGCGGTGTAGAGCGTGTCGAGGCGGCCGAGTTCGTCGTTGGCGAACAGCGACGAGGGGGCGCTGACCACCGCCAGGCCGGAGATCGCGGGGATCAGCATGTACGGCCCGAGGAGGAGCAGGACCGGGACGATGACCACGAGCACCGGGATGAGCATGTACTTCGCGTTGGGCCGCATGGATCGCAGGTCCAGGCCGACGAAGTGGACGATCGCGCGCATGTCAGTGCTCCTCGTCGTTGCGCCGCTCGTGGTGGACCACGATCTGCTCGACCGTCGGAGTCTCGAGGTGGACGCCCGGGCCGAACGCGGCGGAGTCGGCGGTCCGGATGATGCCGTCGAAGCTCGCCTGGCCGCGGCGAAGACCGCGGATCAGCGGCGTGTTCTGTGCGGTCAGGTCCTCCGGCGCTCCCTTGACGTACGCGAACCTCTCGACGAGTTCGTCGAGCGCGCCGGAGTAGACGACCTGGCCGTTGTCGACGAACACGAGGTAGTCGGCGAAGTGCTCCAGGTCGCCGGTGATGTGCGTGGAGAACAGCAGCGACGCGTCCTCCCGGCGCATGTGCTCGCGCAGCAGGTCGACCAGGTCGGCGCGGGCGGCGGGGTCGAGACCGCTGGTGGGCTCGTCCAGGATCAGCAGATCGGGATGGTTGCCCATCGCCAGCGCGATCATCAGCTTGTTGCCCTGGCCGCGCGACAGTTCCTTCACCCGCTCGTCGGCCCGTAGCCGGAACCGGCGGCACAGCCGGTCGAACCAGTCCTGATCCCACCCGGGCCGGGACGCGGCATAGACCTCGGCGGCGTCGCGGACACGCCAGTACGGCAGCACGAACGGCTGGTCGAACGCGACCCCGACCGCGCCCATCGGTGGCATCGCGACACTCCCCGCGTCCGCGCGAACCAGACCGAGCAGCGTGCGCAGTGTGGTGGTCTTGCCCGAGCCGTTGGCCCCGACCATCCCGGTGACGAATCCCCGCGGAACGCGAAGGTCCAGCGGGCCCAGGGTGAACTCCCCGCGGCGCTTCACCAGCCCCAAGGCTTCCACGATGTGCTCTGTCCTGCTCATCGTTCCCACTCCTCCGCGAGCATGGCGGTCAGCTCCGCCAGCGAGACCAGCCCGGTGTGCCGGGTGCGATCGACGATCTGCCGCAGTCCCGCCCGCGCCCGCTCCAGCGAGTGCCGGCGCGCCTCGTCCGGGTCGAGCTGCGCGACGAACGAGCCCTTGCCCGGCACGTTCACGATCAGCCCCTCGGCGGCCAGGTCGTTGTACGCCCGGGTCGTGGTGATCAGGCTGACCCGCAACTCCCCGGCCAGCGCACGCAATGACGGCAACGCCGCCCCGGCCGCCAGCTCCCCCGCCATGATCTGCTGCCGGACCTGCTCCACGATCTGCTCATAGAGCGGAACCCCGGAGGTCGGCGAGACGATGACGCGCATTCGCGAAGCCTCCCCTGCACCTACTGTCTATGTGCAGTATAGACAGTACGGGTCGATCAGCGTCAACACCCCGGCTCCGCCGAGCGGCCTTCCCGGGATCGACCGGAAGCTCGATGGTGAGCACCGGCCGGCGATCGGTAGCTTGACACCTCCCTCACCACGGAGCGTCCATGTCCTGCTGTCCGTCTTCCGCCGCACGCCCGGGTCCCGATGTCCGCTGACCCCGGCGATCCGCCCGGCGCACGGAGCCGGGGCGTCTGGTACCGGGCGGCCGCTGCCGTGGTGGCCGGCGTCGGCGTCCTGGTGGCGTCGAACATGATCAGCTGGCACGACGGATACTCGGTCGCGGCGGACGCACGTCCGATGACCGACGCCGAGACGGGCGCCGAGTGTCACCGCCTTTCCGCCGGCCTCCAGCACGGATTCGCCGGTGTGCCGGCTCAGCGGCTGGAGGTCGAGCGGGGTGACAGCACGCTCCGCGTCTACGTCTCGGAGGCGGACGACTGGATCAGTGTCTGCCGCAGCGGCACGGCGGGCGTCGACTTGACGTTCGGCACGGTCATGGAGAGCGGGCCCGCGGACAGCATCCGCCTCTTCGGTGACGGGGACGCCGTTGTCAAGGCGAACGTGCTCGTCGGGCAGCTGCCTGCCGGGGCGACTACGGTGCGGGCCCGGCTGGCGTCCGGTCGGGTGGTCACCGGAACGGACGACGGCGGGATCTTCGTCGTCTGGGACCCGACCGACTCCGTCAGGAGTGCGCGGGTGACGGCGTACGGGCCCGGCGGCTCGGTCGTCGCGGAAGCCACGGCGTCCGACGGCTCCTGACCTCCGGAATTCGCGCGGTGGGCCGGCGGGCGACGCCGGCCCGTCCGTCCCGCCCGCTCAGCCGGCCGCGTCGTGGACGAGTGTGAGGAGCTCGGCGGCGAACTCGGCCGGACGTTCGATGTGCGGTGAGTGGCCGCACTTGTCGTAGACGACCTCACGGTAGGTATGCCCGGTCGAACAGCGAGGTATCCGACATGATCACGTCCCGGTCGCCGCGCACCCAGACGATCGGCGGTTTCGGCGCCGCGCGGACCAGAGCGTCGGCGACGTTGACGTGCTTGGGTGACATGGCGTTGAGGACGCCACGGTCGCCGGGCCCGAAGAACGGCCAGCTGGTCGCCGGCCTGCTGTCGCCCGGGTAGCTGTCGTCACCGATCGCCATACTGAGCACCGATTGAGCAGGAGTTCCTCGTCGTCGCCGAGCGATGCCGGGTCCGCCACGTACCGGGAGCGCAGCACGGACAGTGGGCTGGCCCGCGCCTCGGCGCTGCGGTCACCCGCCTCGATGCGGGCCACGAAGTCGGGGTGGGCGCCGCCGCCTCCGGTGCCGGCGAAGTCCGCGGTTGCCGGGGTGCCGTCGAGGCCGCGGGTGCCGCCAAAGCCGTACGGGCTCATGGGCGACTCCAGCAGGGCCGACGTGAATCGGTCCGGGTGGTCGGCGATCATCTGCATGGCCACGCCGCAGCCCATCGAGTGCGCCGCCACGATCACCGGGCCGCCCCGGGGGAACAGGTCCCGGTCGTCGAGCAGCGCGGCCAGGTCGTCGGCGAAGTCCCGCAGGCCCCGGGTGGCGTCCACCGGTGCCGCCTCGCTGCGGCCGTACCCGCGTAGGTGGGGGGCGACGACCCGGACGCTGTCGGGGAGCCGGCGGATGAGCGGCAGCCAGTAT
Source organism: Jidongwangia harbinensis (assembly GCF_020216025.1). Taxonomy (GTDB): domain Bacteria; phylum Actinomycetota; class Actinomycetes; order Mycobacteriales; family Micromonosporaceae; genus Actinoplanes; species Actinoplanes harbinensis. Next base: position 363,766 of record NZ_JAIWNC010000001.1, read on the forward strand.
TCGGCGGACGAGCCGTTGCCGTGCACCAGCAGAACCGGCACGCCCTCGTGCGGGCGGTTCCACGCCGCGTCATCGACGGCTTGTCCTCGGTCGTGCGGCACGGTGACGGCAGGGGCGTCGAGCCGAACTCGGAGTCGGGCAGAGCGTGGCTGCCGCCGACTGTACCCGTCCGGGCCCGTCCCGGCGAGAGGTCCCGAGCGTGGCCGCCGGCCGGTTATCGGGGACTCACGCCCGGGACCACCGCGGATTCCGGCAGGCCGAGCGCCTGACGTACCTGGCCGGTCAGGGAACTGGTCACCGGTACCTCGCCGACGGCGGCAAGGTATTCGGCGACGGTGCCGGCGGCGGCGACCCGCTGGTACGCGGCCGCGCGCTGCTGGAGGTGCTCGTCCAGGGCGGCGATGATGGGCTGGACCTCGGCGGGCCAGCGGTGCTTGCGGAGTCCCGTGGAGAAGGCGACGGTGGCCCTGCCCGCGCCGGCCGCGAGCTTCCGGTGCACGGACAGATTCGCCTCGGTCGGTACGGGCGCGCCCATCCATCGTTCCCTGGCGGCGTTCGAAGCGGCGCTGAGCTTCGCGTACGTCTCACCGGCATGCTCGATCGTCATGACCGGCTCGGCCGGGGCCGAGCTGACCGAAGCGGTGCCCGGAGACGGCGGCTCCTCGACGGTCCTGGAGGCGCATCCGGTGAGACCGCCCAGGGACACGAGGACAGCGACGGCAACGACCACACGACTGCGCTTCACGAAAAGCCGGCCTCTCCTCGGTCAGAAACTCACCGTTCACCATCGGCAGCATGCTGCTGCCCGAAAGGAAACGGCCGGGTTCGCCTGTCGGCCGCGGTACGGACGCCGGCTGCGCCCACCCGTGGACGTCGAGGACCGTTGACCGGAACGGTAGATTCGGCGAACGTGGATCTGATCGGGCGCGCCCGTGAGCTGGCCGCGGTGCGCCGGCTGGTCGACCGTGGCGGCACGCTGGCGGTCGTCGGGCCGGCCGGGTCGGGCAAGACCGCGCTGCTCGAAGCCGCGGCGGAGATGGCCGGGACGAACGGGCTCGCCGTGGCGCGGGCTGCTGACCAGGTGCCGTCCGGCCCGCATCTGCTGCTGCTCGACGAGGCCACGCCGGTGCCCGGCGAACGGGTCCTGGTGACCTCCACCGACGACGTCGGCGCCGTGCCGCAGCTCCGGCTCACCCCGCTCACCCGCGACGAACTCGTCGCGCTGCTTCCCGCGCTGACCGCCGAACAGCGGGACGCGGTGTGGCTGGCGACCGCGGGCTGGCCGGGCCCCGCACTGGAGCTGGCAGCCTTGGTCCCGGCCGAGCGACCGGTCGTCGCGCTGGCGTTGTCCCTGCCGTCGCGGGCCGAGTTCCTCACCCTCGACGTCGCGCTGATACGGCTCCTCGAGGAGGCCGCGAGCCGCCCCGCGCCGCCCGCCGTCCGCGCCCGGGTCCTGGTCCGGCTGGCCCGGGAACTGCTCGGTGACCCGTCTGCCGCCGACCGCCGGGAGACGCTGATCGGCCAGGCGCTGGCGCTGGCCGACGATCCGGGCACGACCGGGTACGCGCTCGACGGTCGCCTGCACGCGCTGTGGGATCCGGCCGCGACCGAGGACCGGCTGTCCACCTCGGCCGACATCGTCGAACTGGGCCGCCGGGCCGGGGACGCGGCGCTGCAGCGGCGCGGGCTGATGTGGCGATTCACCGCGCTCGCCGAGCTGGGCGATCTGGACGCGGCGGCCGCCGCGCTGACCATGTATGCCCGGGCCGGTGAGCTGGACGGGGACGCCGAGGCCGGCGTCGTGACGCTAACTCGGCAGGCGTTGCTCGCGATGATCCGTGGCCGGTTCGACCTCGCTGAACGCCTCATCGCCCGGGCTGCCGGGCAAGGGCGGCGGGCAGGGCTGGCCGACACCGCGCGGCTGACCGCGTCGCTCACCGCGGCGCTGGCCGGTCTGCGTGGCGACCCGGCCGGGGTGGACGGGCTGGAGGAACTCGCCCGCCGGTTGCCGGGCCACTTCTTCGAGGCCACCGCGGCCCGTGTGCTCGCCGAGTCGGGCCGGGTGCCGGAGGCGCTGCTCGAGCTGGACCGATTGCTGCCGGCGGTGCTGGCCGGCACCGGTCCCCGCTGGCTCGGCGCGGTCGCCGACCTGGCGTTCGTGGCGGCGCGCGGCGGGCCTCCGGCGGCGGCCGGGCTGCTCTACGACACGCTCAGCCCGTACGCCGGCAGGCTGGTGGTCTGGGGTGGCGCCAACATGATCACCGGCCCGGTCGACGACTACCTCGGGCGGCTGGCCGCCCACCTCGGCCGGCCGGCGGACGCGGCGGCCCACTTCGACCGGGCCGTGGCGGTCGAGGAGCGGCTCGGCGCACTGCCGTGGCTGGTCTCCACGCTGACCGCCCGCGGTCGCGCCGGCGACGCGGTGCGCGCCCGCGATATCGCTGCCCGCCTGGGCGTGCGCCGTCCGGCCGCCTGGTCGCTGGTCCGGGACGGCGACGACTGGCTCCTGTCGGCGGGTACGGAGCAGGCCCGGTTGCGTGACGTCCGGGGACTGCATTTCCTGCGTACGCTCGTGTCCGCCCCCGGCCGCGAGATCGCCGCGCTCGACCTGGTCGCCGGCGGAGCCGGGTTACCCGTATGCCCGCCCGACCCGATTCTCGACCGCGCGGCCCGCGACGCCTTCCGCCGGCGCCTGACCGCGCTGGACGGGCTCGTCGCGGAGGCGGTCGGGCAGCGGCGGGACGAGCTGACCGCCGAGCGCTCCGCGCTGATCGAGGAGCTGCGCCGCGCCACCGGGCTGGGCGGGCGCCCGCGCCGGCCGACGGCGGAGGCGGAACGCGCCCGGGTCAACGCCACCCGGGCCCTGCACACCGTGCTGAACCGTCTGGACGCCGCCGCCCCGCTGGTCGCCGCGCACCTGCGCGCGTCGCTGCGCACCGGCGGCACGTTCCGCTACCAGCCGGCCCCCGGCGGCCCGGACCGCTGGCAGGTGTGAACAACTCGTTCCACCGGTGGTTACGCCGTCCCGGGCATGAGTGATTCCTTCGTCCTGCTGCACGGCCTCACCTATGACCACCGCCAGTTCGGGCCGTTGGTCCGTGAGCTGACCGCGATGGCGCCCGGCTGCCCGATCCGGGCGCTCGATCTGCCCGGCCACGGTGCCGCGCCGCCGCGCGAGGAGTACCGGCTGGCCGGCGTGGCCGCCGCGGTGCACGATCAGGTGCCGCCGGGAACGACGCCGGTGCTGGTCGGGCACTCGATCGGCGCGGTGCTCGCCACCGCCTACGCGGCCCGCTATCCCGTCCGCGCGGTGCTCAACCTCGACCAGCCGCTGCTGACCGGACCGTTCGGCGCGGCGGTCCGGACGGCGGAACCGGTGCTCCGGTCGCCGCGCTGGCGGCAGGTGTGGGACGGGTTCGTCGCCGGGATGGGCGTGACCGGGCTGCCGCCGGCGGCTCGGGACCTGGTGGAGACCGCCACCGACCCCCGCCAGGACCTGCTGCTCGGCTACTGGGCGGAGATCCTCGACAGCACCGACGAGGAGCTGACCGCGGCCCGCGAGGCCGAGCTGCGCGAACTCCGTGACCGCGGCGTCGGTTACCACTGGGTGACCGGATCCGAGCCGCCCGCCGCCTATCGCCGATGGCTGGTCGCCGCGCTGCCGGCGGCGGAGATCACCGTGCTGCCCGGCGGCCACTTCCCGCACCTCGCCTACCCGGCGGACGTGGCCCGCATCGCGCTGGCCTGCACCGGTGTGCGCGGCGGCGAACCGGCGGGTCGGTGACCGGCCGGCCGTGAACACGGACGGCGCGGTCGTCCGCTCACCGGGGTTCGGTCTCGTGGAGGTAGGTCCGGCGCTCGTCGGGGCTCAGGGGGCGGGTGACCCGGGAGTCGGCGACGGCCCGGATGTGGTTGACGGGGCCGCAGGCTTCGCAGCGGGTCAACCGGATGGTGCCGTCGCCGTGGGCGGTGACCAGCGTGTCGCCGGGTGCGAACTGGGCCTGTTCGACGAAGGTGCCGTGGCCCCGGAAGGCGACGAGTTCCTCGCCGCTGGTGGTGTCCCAGATTCGTTCGCTCCGGTCGTGGCCGGCGCTGACGATCTGGCGGCCGTCGGGGCGGAACGCCACGGTCCAGACCGGGCCCCGGTGGCCCCGGAGGATGCGGGGTGGGCGCCGGCCGTCGGTGTGCGCCACGCCCCGGATGGACGCTTCATGTCCTTGGAGAACCAGCGGAGCGCCCGGCCGGTCGACGTCCCAGATCCGTACCACCTCGTCATGGCCTCCGCTGGCCACCCGCCGGCCGTCGGGGCTGAGTGCGACACCCCAGACGGTCTTGGTGTGACCGCGGAGCACGGCGACGGAACTCCCCTTGGCGGTGTCCCACACCCGTACCGTCCGATCTCGCGAGGCGCTCGCCACCCGGCGACCGTCCGCGGACAACGACACCGCAAGCACCTCCTCGGCGTGGCCGGGGAGCACCAGGCTCGTACCGCCCCGCCAGATCCGGACCGTCTTGTCGGCGCCGCCGCTGGCGATGGTGTTCCCGTCGGCGCTGACCGCCACCGCCCACGCGGCGCCGGTGTGACCGTCGAGCACCCGGGGGCTGCCGGGGTGGCTCGGATCCCAGGTGCGCAGCGTGCCGTCGCCACTGCCGCTGAGCAGCCGACGACCGTCGGGGCTGAACGCGACGCTCCACACCGGGCCGGAATGACCGTGCAGCAGCAGCGGGTCCTCCCCGTCACCGGCCGTCGCATTCCACACCCGGACGGTGTCACTGCCACTGTGACCACTGGCGATCTTCCGGCCGTCCGGGCTGAAGGCCACGGTCTCCACGGTGCCGTCCCCGGCACGCAGCACCAGCGGGGGCGCGCCGCCGGCCCGCGCCCAGATCCGGACCGTCTGGTCGGCGCCGGCACTGGCCAGCAGACGGCCGTCCGGGCTGTAGGCGATGTTCCACACGGTGCCTTCGTGGCCGCTCAGCACCTCGGGTGGCGCGGTCCTGGAGGACAGGTCCCAGATCTTCACCGGTCCGTCACCGCTGCCGGCGGCGAGATGCCGGCCGTCCGGGCTGAAGGCCACCGCCCGCGCCGGTCCGGCGTTCAGCGGAAGGGCACGGACGGGCTGCGGGTTCCCGCTGCGGCGGTCCCAGATCCGGACGGTGCCGTCGTCCCCGGCCCCGGCGACCAGGCGTGCGTCGCGGCTGAACGCGACGGCGGACACCTCACCGCCATGACCACGCAACACCAGCGGGGGTACGCCGGTGGCCAGGTCCCACACCGTCACCAGACCGCTGACCCCACTGGCCACGAGATAGCGGCCGTCCGGGCTGAATTTCGGGATGCGGACGTAGCTCGGATGGTCCCGCAGCACCCGGGGCTCCCCGCCGAACCGGTCGGGGCCGTTCATCGTCCACACCCGGACCGTGCCGTCGTCGCCGCTGGCCGCCACCCGCCGGCCGTCCGGGCTGTAGTCGACGCCGAGCACCTGCCGCTGCCCGGTGACGAGTTTCGCCCGCATCCGCGAGTCGACGACGGCCTGGCGCAGCGCGGCGGCGGCCTCGGCGGTCGGTTTGGTGTCGTACGCCGCCCGGGCCAGCAACACGGCCAGCTCGTGATCGACCTGCAGCTGGTCACGCGCGTTGGCCACCAGCTGATGCGACAGCGCCCGTTCGCGCTCGTCGTCGGCGCGGCCGGCCTGCCGGAACGCGACGGCCGCGATCACGCTCATCACCGTCACCCCGGCGGCCAGACTGATCACGGCCCACCGGGTACGCCGCTGCCGCGAGCGGGCCTCGCGGGCTTCCCGCACCCGGCTGACCTCGAGGAAGTCCCGTTCCGAACCGGTCAGGTCGGCGAGGTTCGCCTCCAGCGCCGCGGACAGCCGCAGGCCCCGGTACAACGCGCCGTCGTCGCGGCCGAGTGACTCCCAGGCGGCGGCGGCCTCGGTGAGCTGCCGGTGCAGCCGCAGCCCGGCACGGCTCTCCTCGACCCAGCCACGCAGCCGCGGCCAGCCCTGGATCAGCGCCTCGTGCGCGATCTCCACGGTGTCGCGGTCGGTGCTGAACAGCCGGGCCGCCGTGAACGCGTCGACGACGGCCGGAGCCAGGTCCACGGTGTCCAGTTCGGCCCGGCTCAGCCGCCGCCGGGTGATCAGCCCGTCCTGCCCGGCGTCCACCATCCGCAGCAGGACCCGCCGGGTGACGTCCTGTTCCTGAGCGGACATCCGCGCGTACGTCTGCTCCGCGGTGTTGGCCACGGCACCGGCCACCCCGCCGGCCGCCGCATACCCGGCGAGGGTGACGATCGCGCCCTGACGGCGGTGCCACGCCTCGCGCAGCGCGTGCGCGGCCAGGGGCAACGCCCCGGGTGAGTCGGCGACCTCGGCGACGATCGTGGCGACCAGAGCGCCTTCGACGCGGGCGCCGCGCAGCTCGGCCGGTCTGGTCACGGCCTCGCGCAGTTCCACCGGGCTCATCCCGCCGATCAGCACCTGCGCATCGGCCAACTCGGCCAGCAGTGCGGGGTGTTCGGTGAACCGGGCGTAGTGGTCGGCACGGACCGCCAGCACGACCCGGGCCCGTCCGTCCGGTTCCCGGCACATCGACAGCAACGCGGCGATGAAGTCCGCCCGCTCCGCCGGGGCCCGGCAGGAGGCGAAGACCTCTTCGAACTGGTCCACCACCACGAGCAGGTCGCCGTCGGCGGGCAGCCCCTGCCGTACCACGAGATGTGCCCTGGTCGGGTCCTCGCGCAACTCGTCCAGCAGCCGGCCGGCCGGCACCCCGGCATGCCGGGCGAGCTGCACCGCCAGTTCGGTCATCGGATGCGCGCCCGGGGTCAGCACCAGCACCGGCCCGTCCGCGGCGGGGACCAGGCCCGCTCGTACCACCGATGACTTGCCCGCCCCGGAGGGGCCGAAGACCGCGAGGAAGCGCTTTTCCCGCAGGCGGCGGGTCAATTCCTCCACCAGTGCGGTACGGCCGAAGAACAGCTCCGCGTCCTCCGGTTGGAACGTCGCCAGCCCCGGGTACGGCGATCGGCCCTGCCCGTTCACCTCGATCCGCTCGCCGGCCGGGGCCACGCAAAGGCGTTCCGCCTCCCGCCAGCGCCGCTCCCACCGGCCGACATCACCATTGCACGCGGCGACGTACGCGAGCGTGACCTCCAATGTGGGCAGTCGCCGCCCCGACGCCGCCGCGGACAGCGTCGCCACCGAATAGTTCACCTTCGCGGCCATCTCCCGGTAGCCCGGCTTACCCGCCTTCTCCCGCAACTGCCGCAGCTCAGCCGCCAGTCGCGCCGCCGGGCCGTCCAGTCCTTCCAACGGTCGTTCCGGTCTCGGCATCTTCCTGGCCTCCCCCACCCCCCGACACGCACCACCCATTATCGGTTGTCCAGCGTTGTTTGTCTGACCGCACCGAACCGGACCCAGACAAGTCGTCGCACTGTTCGCCGCCCTGCTTCCCGGCAGCACGGCTCAGGCGGCCGCGAGCGGGACACCGCAGGTGACCGGCGAGCAGTCGCTGCGCGGAACGTCGTGCCGGGGAGTGAACGACGTCAACCCTTGGACATACCTCGGTGGGAGCTGCACGCGTAACACCGCGACCCCCACGGCCTACTACGCCCGGCTGGTGTGCTGGGACGTCGGCGCCGAGGTGTCATATTCCAGATTCGGGTTACGTACCACACGCCGCTGTTGGTCCACGGCCCCACCTCGACGGCGCGGTGCGATTCCGGCGACCACGCGATGGACGGCAGCATCGTGGTGACCCGCTAGATCCCCGCGACGATCCGAACAGTCCCCGACCTGTCGGATTCCACGCACAGGGAACGACATGCCGCCGGTCCGTCAGCTTCATTGGAAGACGGCGTTCCTCGTTCAGTGGGCGGCCGGACGCTCGTTCGTCTGGATCGACGACGAGACGACCGACGTCGATCGGCACTGGGTGGCCAGGCATCACCCGGGTAAGGCTCTGGTGCATCGCGTCGACCCGTTCGCCGGTCTCGCCGACACGGACTTCGCCACGATCAGGCAATGGCTCACGGCCTGACCGACAGCAGCTCCGCGTGCGTGCGAACACGCGGCCGATCGACTCCACGGACGTGCCGGCGGTACCCGTCGCCGGCCGGCCGGGTCCGCACGGGACAACGCGCGGCGGCGATCGATGGGATTCTTCCGGCATGCGAATCGACAGGCACCCGACGATCACCTTCGCGGTGGCCCGGCGCGTCGCCGCGGCACTCCTCGCCGCCGTGCTCGGCGCCGCCCTGGTCCCGGCGCCGGCCGGTGCGGTCGTCGCGGCGGCACCGCCCGGCGCTGCCGCGGACGTTCGCGTGATCGTCCGGCTCAGGACCCCGTTCGATCCGCAGGCGGCCCGCCGGTCCGCCGACCGGGACGCGCAGCGGTCCGGGATCGCCGCCGCCCGGGCCGCGGTCGAGTCCGGGCTGCACGGCGTCCCGCACACCGTCCACCACCGCTACGACGCGGTGCCCTATCTGGCCCTGACCGCACCCGCGGCGGCCGTCGCGGCGCTGCGGGCGTCCGGCCGCATCGTCTCGGTGCAGCCGGACGAGGCAGGCGAACCACTGCTCGACGACAGCACCGGCATCGTCGGCGCCACCGGGCTGACCGCGCGCGGCCTGGACGGCACCGGCCAGATCGTCGCCGTGCTGGACACCGGCGTGGACCGCGCCCACCCGTTCCTCGCCGGCCGGGTGGTCGAGGAGGCGTGCTATTCGTCCAGCGCCACCTGTCCCAACGGTGCCACCACACAGACCGGGACGGGGTCGGGGGTGCCCTGCACGTTCGCGGCCACCGACTGCCGGCACGGCACCCACGTGGCCGGCATCGCCGCCGGGCGGCGCGCCGGCACGATGACGTTCGACGGGGTGGCCCCGGACGCCGGCGTGATGTCGGTGCAGGTGTTCAGCCGGGTCACCGCGGACTGCCGCAACGACGCCCCGGTGTGTGCCCAGTCGTTCGCCTCGGACCAGTTGGCCGGCCTCAACCGGATCATCAACCGGGTGACCGCCGGCCTCGACGTCGCCGCGGTCAACATCAGCATCGGCTCCGCCTCGACCCGGTCGACGGCCTGCGACACCGACTCGCGCAAAACCGCGATCGACACCCTGCGTACGCTCGGCGTCCCCACCGTCATCTCGTCCGGCAACGGCTCCTCCAACACCGGGGTGAGCACGCCGGCCTGCATCTCCACCTCGGTCACCGTGGGCAACACCACGAAGGCCGACGAGGTACGCACCACGTCGAACTCGTCGCCCCAGGTCGAGCTGCTGGCGCCCGGCACGTCCATCACGTCGTCGGTGCCGGGCGGTGGCACCGCCGCGCTCACCGGCACGTCGATGGCCGCGCCGCACGTGGCGGGCGCCTGGGCGGTGTACCGGGAACGGTTCCCGGACGCCGCGGTGGACACCGTGCTCGCCGCACTGCGGGCGACCGGCGTCCCGGTGACCGACCCGGACAACACCGTGACGGTGCCGCGGCTCGATATCGGTGCCGCCCTCGCCGACTGAGTGCCGGGACGTGGGCGCGGTCGCGGCGCACGTACGCTCAACCGCCGTCGTGCGCGCCCTGCGATGGTCTTCGCCGGTAATGTGGTCGCGGTCCGCCTTGCCGGCCAGGTCCCGCCTGTGCCGGGTGACCTACGGCGGATGAGGCACCGAGGTCTTCTTCATACCGCGCGTTCTACCGGCGCCGGTTGCGGGGATGATTCCTGGCAGTTCGCTCGTTGCCGTGCCGGTAGTTGCCGGTGATGCGTGCCATCAGCTCCTGCGGATCACCACCGCTGTCCACGTCCGCCAGGAACCGGGCTGCGGCGGCACCGCGGAGCACGACGGCAGGGCGGCCGTGGTGCAGCACCTCCACCTCCCCGCTCTTGCGGAGGCGGTAGGTGAATCCCTCGGGTGTACCGGGCATTGCCGCATCATCCTCGAGTGCGGAGCCGTCCGCCATCGAGTTGTGGGGCCCGGCGCGGCCACGTCGGTCGCACCGGTTCCCCTGCGGCCGGCCCCGCAGCACCGACCGGCCGACGCGCAACCGTTTCGTTAGGCCGCCGAGACCGTACGTCGTGCTGGTCCTCTCTAGCTTGGGGGACGATCGATGACTGCGGGGGTTCCTATGGCACGACGTCGCCCGTGCGACCGGCTGGTGAGCGCACTCCTCGGTATCGTCGCGCTCCTCGGCCTGGCGGGCTGCTCACCGGATCCGCATCCGTACATCGCACTCGCCATGGTGGACGGCCGGCCGACGGTTCTGGTCGCCGCATGCGCCCGCGGCGAACTCTCCTACGTCACGCTCGCGGAGCGCGAGGACACCACGTCGCCGGCGCCCAGCGATGTGCGGCACCGGCCTCGGGAGTGGTCGGTGGGGGCGCCACTGAGCGCGCCGGGTCCGGACGGCGTCCGGAGCCCGGTCGCGACCGCCCCGGCCCGGATCGCGTTGTTCGAACGACCGTCGGATTGGCTGATCAGTCGGGAGACGCTGCGCGAGTTCCGGGACGGCGCCGAGTACCGGGTGTACGGCGGCCCGGCGAACGTGGCCACGCTGGAGTTCACCGTCGCGCGGCTGCGGGAACTGGCGCCCGGGACGGTGCTGACCGGCGTGGGATACCGGGACCAGCACGTGGTGTCGGAGCCGACCTTCGAGAAGGCAGCGGAGAAGGACTGCGACCGGTCCTGACCGGCCGGCGCGCGGGCCGGGGGGCGCCGTCCAAATTCGTCCGAACTCCACCCGCGCCGGAATTGAGAACCGAGACTTCAGTGGTCAGGACCGGCGAGAGCCGTTCGTCGACCAGAACTCGGAGGTCCCCATGAGGAGAATCGTTACCGCCCTTGCCTTGGCGGTCGGCATGGCCGCGGCCAGTGCGCTGGCTGCCGGGCCGGCGGCCGCGCAAGCCGCGCCGTCGGCACCGTCCGCCGGGCTCCTGCCCGCCACGTGCGTGACAGCACCGATCTCTGGAGAGTGCAACACCGCGGCCGTGCAGGCCGGCTCGGACGGCGCGGTCTATTTCAATGTCAACACCGGCATCGTCGCGCCCTGCCACTACTACATCCGTGACGTCACGAACGGCCGGCCGGTCCGCGACGGCTCCGTCGTCGGGAGCTACGCCGGCCGGGTCACGGGCCTCACCAACTGGTACCGCCTGGAGCTGCGCTTCTGCTTCGTCGGCGGCGCAACCGGCGCCATCTACTAGGGGCCGTCGGATGCCGTAGCCCCGTGCCGGTCCGCAGGTTCGAGGGACAGGCATGGGGCGACGGCGTTACGGCGACCATCGAGTCGGCCGAGGCGAGCCGGCGGTTCGTTACCGTCTCCGTATGGTCACTTCTTCACGTCTGGCGGTCGTTTCCGGCGGCGCGACGGGCATCGGCCGCGAGATCGCCGGCGCCTTCGCCGCCCACGGGGACCGGGTGGTCATCGTCGGTCGGCGTACCGAGCTGCTGGATCAGGCCAGCAGGGAGATCAACGAGACAGTCGGGTCGAACGTGGTGATCCCGGTCGGTGCGGACCTGACGGATCCGGCACAGGTGCGACGCGCCGCGGACCGCATCTCGGCACTGGGCGACGTCGACGTGCTGGTCAACAACGCCGGCGCGATCAGCACGCCGCCGGCGGACGACGGGCTCGACGCCCTGGCCGCGTCCTGGCACCGGGATCTGGACGTCAACCTCATCACCGCGGTGCTGCTCACGAACGCGCTGCTGAACCGCCTGACCCGGCCGGGCGGCAGGCTCATCATGATCAGCTCGGCGGCGGCTCAGCGGGGCGGCGCGGGCACGCACTCGGCCGGATCGTACGCGGCGGCGAAGGCCGCGCTGCACGGGTGGGCTTTCGGGCTGGCCAGGCAACTCGGCAGGGACGGCATCACGGTGAACGTCCTGGCTCCCGGCTACATTCAGGACACCGACATCTTCGATGGCCAGGACACGCCCGACTTCGTCGCCACCAAGATTGCCGACACCCTGGTCGGCCGGACCGGTACACCGGCGGACGTCGCGGCGGCGATCACCTACATCGCCTCGGCCGAAGCCGGATACCTGACCGGTCAGGTCATCGGCCTCAACGGCGGCGCCGTCCTCGGCCGGTAGGGATTTCCGCCGGCTTTCTGTTGCCCTTGACGTTAACGTCAGGTTCTAGCGTAGCGGTCGCCCCTCCTCGGACATCACCGGCCGAGGTTTCGCGCACCAAGGGAGACCCGTATGGACATCGCCAGCCCAGGGGGAAGCCGCATGACCGCCACCTGGCGCAGAGCAGCCCTCGGCCTGCTGTGCCTGTCGCTGGCCGCGGCGTTCATGGGCGTAGCAGGCCACGCCTCCGCGAGCCGGGCACCGGCCGCCACGGCACCGGACTTCGCCCCGCTCGACCAGGCCGGGCCGCGGCTGTCCGTTCCGGCCGCCCGACTCGCCGCGGCCGTGACCTGCACACCGAACGCCACCCGCGCCCGCACCGAGGTGGCCCTGTTCGTCCCCGCCACCGCACTGGACCCCGACCAGTTCTCGTGGAACTGGTTCGCCGCTCTCGACAAGATCCGCCATCCGTACTGCTCGGTGGCCCTGCCCGGCCACGGCCTCGGCGACATCCAGGAGTCCGCCGAGTACGTCGTCCACGCGATCCGCCACGTCAACCGGATCAGCGGCCGTAAGGTCGCCGTCGTCGGGCACAGCCAGGGCGGCCTCGAACCCCGTTTCGCGCTCCGCTTCTGGCCCGACACCCGCGGGATGGTCTCGGACTACGTCTCGCTGGGCACGCCCAATCACGGCAGCCTGGTCAGCGCGGCCAACTGCGCCGGCGGCGCCTGCCCGCCCGCCTTCTGGCAGATGACACCGCAGGCGAACTTCATCCGGGCGCTCAACTCCTACCAGGAGACCTTCCGCGGCATCTCCTACACCAACGTCTACACCACACTGGACCAGTACGTCACGCCCAACCGCGACCACACCGGCACCTCCAGCCTGCACGGCACCGACGGCTCGATCACCAACGTGTCGCTGCAGGGCATGTGCGCCGACAACACCGGCGAGCACATCGCCGTCGGCACGTCCGACGCGGTCGCCTACGCCCTGGCCCTGGACGCCATCACCCACCGCGGGCCGGCGCAACCCGCACGGATCCCCCCGTCGGTGTGCGCCGAGCCCGCCATGCCCGGCGTCGACCCCACCACCTACCAGCGGGACCTGGCGCAGCTCAACGCCACGCTCACCGCGAACTGGGGCGCCGCACCGACCGCGACCGCGGAACCCGCCCTCAAGCCGTACGTCTACGCCCGCCGCTGAACCACCCGGTGACCGGCCGGCCGGCGGCGTCCCCTGCGGGCGCCGCCGGTTCCCCGCCGCCACTCAGGTTCTGCGCACCGACAACGCGGTCGCCGGCCATCATCGCGCGCACGATCGCTTCCGGGTCGTTGTCCAGGACGAACGAGCCGTCCGCGAACAGCCCGTACCCGGCCTTGTTGACGACCACGTCCACCGTGCCGAAATGCGCGAACGCCTCGTCGACCCGCGCGCGGACGTCGTCCGGCCGGGTCACGTCGAGCATCGCCACCCACAGCCGGTCGCCGGCCTGGGCATCCCGGTGCTCCCCCATCTCGCCGCCCCCACCGTGCCGGCCGGCGTCCGGGTCCTCCCGGTCGACGACGCCGGATGGCCCGGCCGCTTCGCCGTCATCGTCACACCCCGGGACCGCTCCGCCCGGGCGGCAGCCATGGTCACCGCCCTCAAGCACCGGTCCGCCCTGCTTCACCGCGAGGTCCGCGGCGCCTGATCGCCGCACGTGACAGCGCCCGCCCACGGCGCCGTGCCGCTTTGCCGAGGGCCGCTCCACCTGTTAGACAGGGGCCGGTGGCTCGCCGTCCACGCGGTGGACGGGCGACGTCACGCAGACCAGCAAGCGTCCGCTGGTGACCCGGCCCGGGCCCGAACAGTGAGAGTGAGTCATGGAGCGCCATCATTCTGCCGCTGCGCGGGGCGACGCCGGCCGGATCCCGCCGGTCTATCGGGCCGTCATGGCGGCGGCCGGGCCGGTCGTCCGCTGGTGGGGTCGTCTCGAGGTGGTCGGCGTACACCACCTCCCGACGCACGGCCCGGTGATCGTCGCGGCCAACCACGACAGCGCGTGGGACCCCGTGGTCATCGCGTTCGCCGCCCGCCGGCACCGGCAGATCCAGGCCCTCGCCAAGGCGTCGCTCTGGAAGAATCCGCTGCTCCGTCGCGTACTCGACGGGATGGGGCAGATTCCCGTCCGGCGCGGCCAGGCCGACACGAACGCACTGGATGCCGCGGTGCGGTGCCTCTCCGCCGGGGGCTGCGTCGGGATCTTCCCGGAAGGCAGCCGTTCGCAAGGCCGGCAACTGCGAGCCCGCAGCGGTGCGGGACGCATGGCTCATGCCGTACCGCAGGCCCGCATCGTCTGCGCGGCGGTCTCCGGGACCGTGGACATCACCCGTTTCCCGCGGCGCCCCCGGCTGAAGGTGACGTTCTTCGAACCCACACCGTCGTCGCCGTCGGAGTCCGCACAGGAACTGGCCACCCGGCTGACCGACGAACTCCGCGCCGTCGCACCGGTGGCAACGGCCAGACGGCACTGAGCCTCCGCGCGTCCCCACACTGCGGTCCCCCCTCGGCCCGCGGCGGCGGCGAGGGCGGCCGAAGAAGTCGCGCTGATCCCCGTGGACGGCCCTGTCACCTGCCGGTTCGTCGGGAGCCGGGTCGCCGGCCGCCGCGCGCGGGCCCGGACCTGCGGGACCGGGCCGGCTGTGCGCTCGGGCCGTCGACCGCGCCGGGACTGGAGAACGACACCGGAGGGGCGGCAGGACGTGCGGAGACCGGTGGCGGCCACTGCGACGCCGTCATCTGTGCTCCGGTGACCGGCACCGCCGGCGAGATGTGGTCCAGCAGGCGCTGCGCCAGGCCGGCGTCGATCTCGAGGTCAGCGCTGATCCGGACATCGGCCTCGGTCGCCAGGTCCACGACGTCGTCGCTGGTGAACTCGTCGGCTCCGAGAGTGCTGAGCCGCCGGGCGAATTCCTGCACATTGATCATCTGCAGTCACATCCTCGGGTCGCTGTTGACCCAGCGTAACCGCCGCCTTGATCGGCTGTTCCTGCGCCCACCGCCGGGCAGCCCGCTCGGCGAATCCGAAGCACGGCCGAGAAGCAATTCCACCGGGTACGGGTGCTCGCCCGTCGTCTCCTACGCTGAGCCGGTCGGGGAGCATCGGGGAGGCACGGCATGACGGACGTCGACTGGTCGCGGATGGGCTACCGGTCCTGGTCGGACCTCGCCGTGGTAAGGCAACGGCTGGCGGCCGGCGCCGACCCGAACACCCTGGTACGCGGGCGCGGGCGGCCCCTGCACCACGCGGCGCGGGTGGGCTCGGCCGAGGTGGTGACGGAGCTGGCCCGGCTCGTCGACGACGTGGACGCCGTGGACGACGGACGCACCGCGCTCTGGCTCGCCGTCCATACCGGCAGACCCGCCAACGCCCGCGCGCTGGTGGCCGCCGGCGCGGACCCCGAGCGTCCGATGATGGGCGGCTGGTCACCGGCGCGGCTGAGTCTGGCCGGCGCGACGCCGGACCTGTTCGACACGAGCGCGACACTGACGGAGGCGGAGGCCGCCGCCGTCGCGGAGTCCCGCAGGCTCATCGACGCGCTCGCCGAGATCGACGCCGAGGGCATGAGCCTGTGCTGCGTGGGCGGCATCGACGCCGCCGAAGCGGTACGGCGCCTGCAGGCCACGGTCGTCGAGGACGAGATCGCCGTCGCGGACATGTGGGACGCCACCGACGACGAGTCGATGCAGACGCTCGGTGTCACCGACGTGCCCGGCGGATGCGTCGTCAGCCAGCCGTGGGCGTACGGCGCCTCCATGCCGCTGGTCGCGCTGCTGCTGTCGGCCGACACGGTCGGCTACAGCATGTACGCCAATCCCAAGAGCGGCGATCAGGGCGCGGCGGTACACGACGGCGTCATCACCGGATGGGACCTCAGCCCGGGCGACGGATGGTCTGCGGCCGGCGCACCCGCCGCCGAGGTCCTGCGCGTCTTCCTGTACCAGAACCACGCCGTCGAGTACTGCTGTGCCTACGCCGGCGTGCGTCCCGCCGACGCCCGCCCGTTCACCGAACCCGATCGGTGGGTGCGGCTACCGGCCCGCGACTGGTGGGCGGTCTCGGTGAACTAGCGTGCCGTCCCCGGACACGGTCGCAGGCCCCGGTGTCGAACCGGGCGGTCCGCCGGTATGAGGGGCGGTTGAGCAGCCAACGCTCGCCTGCGGTGTACTCCACCGCGGACGGCACATCATCGAGAGGCCGTAGCCGGATTCGAACCGGCGTCCACCGCTTTGCAGGCGGTCCCCTGACCAGACTCGGGCATACGACCGTGCTGCGCCCCCGGCTGGGATCGAACCAGCGGCCCCCGGATCCGGAATCCGGTGCTCTGTCCGCTGAGCTACGAGGGCAACGAAGTGCGCGTCCCTGGTGCCGACCCAGGTCTGCCACGAAGGCGGCGGTTTTACGGACCGCTGGACGTGCCGCCGTCCACGACGCGCATGAGGGTGACTGGCCGGATCGAACCGGCGAGATCCGGCTCATTCAGGCCGGCGGGCTGGTGCCTTCGGTGTCCCCGGAGAGATTCGAACTCCCGGCCCCCGGATCCGTAATCCGGTGCTCTTTCCGCTGAGCTACGAGGACAGGCGGAACGTGGCCGGCTTGGCCTGACCGCCGTGACCGGTCGGCCCGCCCGATTCGCCGCGCACCTTCCGTGGTGGACCTGGGCGGATTCGAACCGCCGACCCCCGGTCTGCCGAACCGGTGCGCTACCAGCTGCGCCACAAGCCCATGTCGTCCGGAACCCCGGGTCGAACGGGGTGTCTCACGCTCCCCAGGCGCGCGGCGTGCCGTCTCCCCCGCTCCGGATCACCCGGCCGCCGGCGGATCTGCCGGCGGCCGGGCACGATGCGACGCGGCGCACGGCTGTGCGCGGCGTCGGTGATGTGCCATCCGCTGTGGAGTTGTCAATGAGCCATGCCGCCGGCCAGGGGCCGGGGCGAGTGCGCACGGGCAGCAGGAGTCGAACCCGCGTCTTCCGGTTTTGGAGACCGGTGCTCTGCCGGTTGAGCTACACCCGTAGGCCGGAGTCGAGAGGCCGGCCGTGCCGGAAACGGAAAAGCCGCCCGTCCCGAACCGGGAGGGCGGCGATCGCTAGTCGGGTACTAGCTGCGCCGCCGGCCCAGGTCGTGGCTGTCCTCGCCGCCGGTCGGATAGCCGGGTCGCCCGGCACAGGCCATGGCGACCTCGCCGCGCGGCATCAGCCGGTGCGCTGCGATCGAGGTGTGCCACGACATGGTTGGTCTCCTGACCGTGATCGGTTCGTCCTGGTGGTGATCACTACGCTAGGGCCACCCCACCGGCGCCGGCAACTCCATTTACCGCCCGGCTTCGGCGGTTGCCGCGACAGACCTGGGCATCGGGCCGGTGGCTACGCTCGCCGACATGGCAGGCGATCTCCGGATTCCCTTCACGCACGAGGACCGCGACGGCGACGTCGTCGTCCGGGTCAAGCGGATCGCCACCGGCGCCGAAGCCGGGTTCGACATCCTTGCGAACCTGCCGTTCGGGCCGGAGGCAGCGGCGGGATACCCGAGCATGTCGGCGACCCTGGTGTACGCGGGCGAGGGCTATCGGCAGCTCATGGGGTGGATCCAGATCGTTCACAGCGTGCGCTCCTGGCGCGACGGGCGGGTAGACGAGGCCAGCGAGGTGGACCTCGGCCCGGTCTGGCAGGACACGGACCTTCCGTTCCTCGCGCTCGGATACCTGCCCTCGGCATTCGACGCCCCGGCACGGAATCTCCGCGGTGCCGACGCCCTCGACTGGCGCGCCGACATGTTCCTCACCACGGTCCCCCGGCGTACCCGTGCCGAGCCCATCAGGCGGCTCGCGTCCTTCACCTGGGGCTACCGCGAGACCGACACTCCACCAGAACCACCGACCGTCTTCCCGCCACGGAGAACCGAACACGACGCATGGACGCGCGCCCTCGACCTGTTGCGGCGACGGTTCCCCGGCTGGGTCTGGGCGCCACCGGGATGACACCGCCGCGCCCGGGGCCGTAAGGTCGGGCTGGGCCGCAGACCGGGACGGGTCACGCATGTCCGCTTTACGGATAGTGGTAGATCAATTCCGCCGGGCTGGCCAGAACGGGAGCGGCAACGGTATGTAGATGACCTGGCCAAGCACGGGGGAGGCGCGCGGCTGATGGCACTGCATGGATACGAGTGGCCCGTACGTGATGGCGGCGGGCACCGCGCGACGCAACCCGGCTGATCGGCCGTTCTCCACCTCACCACTGTGGACGCGCCGTTCCGGCGCGCCGACGCCGTTCTCACTCATGGGGGTTGTGATGGCCTTGCCATCCGTCTGGTCCGTGGTCAAACGTTCAGGCCGCCGCATACCCGGCGGTGCCCGCATCGGCGGTGCGGCCGTCGCGCTGGCGCTGGTAGTCCAGCTCGGCGGCCCGGGTGTGCCGGCGCATGCGGCGGAGTCCGGCGCGACGGTGGCGCAGATGCGCGACCACGCGGCTGCGGACCTCGTCGAGGGTGGACCGTCGGTGCGGCGCGCCGCGGAAGCGGCGCTGCTCGGCTCGGACGCCGACGTCCGGGCCTACTTCGATCACGGCGCCCAGGTCGCGCTGGAGGCGGACGAGCGGGCGGCCGTCCAGGTGCTGGCCGGCATGGACGGCGCGACGTTGCGCACCGCCGCGCACGCCGCGCTCGACAGGTCGCCGGAGGAGATCGAGAAGTTCGTCTACGGCGGGTGGCGCAACGCCTGGGCCGCCGACGAGCGCCAGCGGGTGTACCGGGCGCTCGCGGCCGGTGGGACGACCGTCAAGTCCGCGGCCCAGCAGGCGCTGGCCGGTGGCGCCGAGGGCATCGACAAGTTCCTGACCTCCGGGCGGGACGCGGCGGAGCACGCCGACGACCGGCTGGCCGCCACCCGGATGCTGACCGGCGCGCCGAACAACAGCGGCCCGGTCCTGAACGCGGCCGCGCAGTCCGCCCTGAACGGGACGCCGGAGGACCTCAAGGAGTTCCTGCGCTGGGGTCAGTTCACGGCCCGGGCCCGCGACGCCGAGCTGGCCTCGATCCGGAGCCTGACCGAGCAGGCGAAGCAGGCCGGTGAGACCACCGCACGGGAGGCGCTCGCCGCCGAGGAGTCGTCGATCCGGGCCGGCAACGCGGCCGCCGAGGCCAAGCGGGCCGCCCAGGCCGCGGAGGCGGAGGCCAAGGCGGCGGGCGGTGACGCCCGGAAGGCGTCCGCCGCGGCCGGGCGGGCCGCGGACGCGGCTCAGGGTGCGGCCGACGCGGCCCGCGAGGCGGTCGCGGCGTCCAACGCCGCGATGCGCGCCGCCCGGGTGGCGGCCGACGCCGCCCGCAAGGCGACCACCGCGGCGGCACTGACCGCGCAGGCCGCCTCGCGCGCACAGCGCGCCGCCGCCGCCGCGCGGCTGAATGCCGGCGACGCCCGGTTGGCGCGGGAGGCCGCCGAGGCCGCCCGCGACGCCGCCGAGCGCGCCCGCGAACTGGAGCAGGTCAAGGCCGAGAGGGACCGGGCGATGGCCCAGGCGACCGCGGCGGCCCTCTCGGCCAAGGCCGCCGGTGCGAACGCCGACGATGCGGCGAACGCCGCGGACGAGGCCGGCCGGCAGTCCGGTGTGTCGGCACAGCAGGCGCAGCGCGCCCGGAACGCGGCCGCGCAGGCCCGCCGGGCCGCCGCGACCGCGGACCGGGCCGCGGACCGCGCCGAGAGCCTGGCCCGGCAGGCGAAGGAGGCGTCGGACGAGGCGTTCCGGTACGCCCAGCAGGCCGCCGAGCACGCGGAGAACGCGGTCACCCAGGCCCGGGCCGCGGCGGACGCCGCCGACCGGGCCGAGATCTCCGCGGCCGAGGCGGCCAAGCACGCCCAGTCGGCGGTGGACGCGGCGAACGTGGCGGTGAACGCCGCGAACCAGGCCGTCGAGCTGGAGGCGCTGGCGCGTACCGAGGACCAGGCCCGGCTGGCGGAGTGGACCGAGCAGGGGGTCCAGGCGGCCCAGACGGCGCTGGAGGCGGAACGGCAGAACACCGCGGCGAGCGGTGAGCTGGCGGCGTGGAACCGGACGCTGCTGTGGGACACCGCCGAGCAGGACCGCGTCGACGCGACCACCAGGACCCTTCTGGCCGAGGCCGCCGCCGTGGACGCGCCGGTCGAGGTCGTGCGGGACAAAGGCCGGCGGGCCGCGTTGGCACTGGTGACGATCGGTGGTGAGTGGACGCGGCAGGCCGCGCAGGACGCGCTCGGCGGCGATGACGCGGAACTGCGCCTGTGGCTGACCGAGGGCCGGCGGAGCGCCGCCGGTCAGGACGACCGGGCCCGGCTCTGGCGGCTGGTCGACACGCTGCCCGACGGCCCGGAGAAGACCGCCGCGCAGGCCGCGCTGGGCGGCAGCGACGCCGTGGTGGAGTCGTTCCTGCGCACCAGGAACTACGCCGGCAAGGTGGCGAAGGACCGGCAGCAGGTGTACGCCATGCTGCCGACCGCCGGCACGAACCTGAAGGCGGCCGCGGACCGGGCCCTGGCCGGCACGGCGGCGGAGCTGCACCAGTTCCTCCGCACCGGGCAGTACACGGCCCGCGCCGCGGACGACCGGCTCGAGGTGTACCGCGTCATGGAGCAGGGCGGCCCGGAGGTCCAGGCCGCCGCGAAGGTGGCGCTGGCCGGCCCGCCGTCGTACCTCTCGTACTTCCTCACCACCGGCCTGTACCAGGCGCAGCAGCGTGACCTGGAGCAGGCCGCGCACGTGGCCACGGTGAGGAAGCTCATCGCCGAGGCCCAGCAGTACGCCCAGAAGGCCCTGGAGGACGCGGACCGCGCGGTCGAGGCGGCCAAGCGGGCCCAGGGGTACGCCAACGACGCGAACGCGGCCAAGGCCCGGGCCGACGCCGCCGCGCAGCAGGCCGTGACGTTCGCCAACCAGGCCGCCGCCTCGGCCGACCAGGCGAAGCAGTCGGCCGACCAGGCGGCGCAGTCCGCGGTCACCGCCCGCAACGCCGCGAACCGGGCGCAGGCCAGCGCCAGCCAGGCCGCCCGGTCGGCGGCCACCGCGACCGCCGCTGCGCAGCGGGCGCAGGCCGATGCGTACACCGCCTACCAGGCCAAGCATGCGGCCCGGGCGGCGGCGGACGCGGCCGGTCAGGACGCCGCCGCGGCGGCGAAGGCCGCCCAGGAGGCCGCGGACATCTACGTCGACCGGCTCAAGCAGGCCGAGCTGGACCGGCGCAGCAACGAGCCGGGCAGCGGGCCGGACGGCGAGGGCACCGCCGCGGACGCCCACAAGACGTGGGGCTGCCTGGCGATCGACCCGTCGTCGGTGTCCAAGGAGTGCCTGACGGTCTTCAAGGACTTCGCCGACGCCCTGATCAACCCCGCCAAGTGCAGCACGCCGGCGAACGCCGGAACGGCCGGCTGCACGATGCTGGCCGACCTCAATCAGTTCGCCAAGGAGAACGGCGACCTGCTCCTGGACATGCTGCAGTTCACGCTCATGGCGTGCGGGCTGATCCCCGGCGCCGGCGAGGTGTGCGACGGCATCGACGCCGCGGTGTCCTTCGGCCGTGGCGACTGGACCGGCGGTCTGCTGTCGCTCGGGTCCGCGATCCCCATCCTCGGCTGGGGTGCCACCGGTCTGAAGGCGTGGAAGAACGGCGACAAGTTCCGCAGCATCCAGAAGATCATCGAGAAGCTGCGGAACGGCGGCGGCAGCTGCCCGGTCGGGAACAGCTTCGTGGCCGGCACCCGGGTGCGCCTGGCCGACGGCCAGACCAAGGCGATCGAGACCGTACGGATCGGTGACGCGGTGACCGCGACCGACCCGGCGGGACGCCGCACCGCGGCCCGGTCGGTGACCGCCACGAGAACCGGGTACGGCGTCCGACAACTGGTCGACATCAGCATCGACGACGATGCCGACGCCACCACCCCGGCCGCGGTGCTGTCCGCCACGGCGGAGCACCCGTTCTGGGTCCCGGCCAAGCGGGCCTGGGTGCCCGCCCGGAAGCTGGCGGCGGGCACCGCGGTGCAGCAGCTGGGCGGCGGACCGGTCCGGGTGACCGCGGTCGCCACGCGCACCGAGACCACCCGGGTGTACAACCTCACCGTCGCCGACCTCCACACCTACTACGTGGTGGCCGGGGCGGCGACCGTGCTCACGCACAACGAGGATCCGCCGCGGATCCCGTGCCTGCCGAAGGTCGGCGACGTGCCCCGCAAGGTGGTCAACAGCAACATGGCCCACGTCGACGACGCGCGGGCACAGCGGGCCGGCTACAGCACGGCGCAGGAGGCGCAGGCCGCGGTCCGTGACCTGAGCACGCGCGTCAATCGCGACGGATTCCCGGAAGGTACGATTCCGGACACGGCGCGGTCCGACCGGGTGCTGGTGCCGATCGGCGACAAGGGGTACGCGGTCTACCAGATCAAGCCCAACGGGAACGCCGTGTTCAAGACGATCCTGGAGAAGAGGTGACCGTGATGGCGGGGCTCGCACCCGGTGAACAGCCGTTGCGGGAGCCCTTCTGGTCCTTCGCCGAGCCGGGCGAGGAACGCGCGGTCGACCGGCTGTTGCGGCGGCGCTTCCCGGACACGTACCGGAGGCTCGCCGCGGCCCTGGAGCAGGCCGATCCGATGGACGTCGTCTACCCCGGCAATCCCGGTGAGTACGACGACGTGGTGCGCGAGATCCTGGTCCTCCTGGCCGGGGCGGGCGGCTCGGTGGACGGGATGCCCGTCGACGAGCTGGCCGGCCTGATCGAGGAGGGCCTGGCCCGGCGCTTCGGTGAGCCGGCGGACGACCGGGCCGTCCGCCGGGCGGCCGAACTGCTGGCCGGCGCGGGCTGAGCGGCGTGCGGGCCACCACCACGGTGGTGGTCCGCACCTCCGCGGGGATCGGGGTCCGTCGCTGACGTGCGGGCCGGCCGGCTCTGGTGCGCGGGTCTAGGGCTTGCGGCCCAGGCCGCCCGCGATGATCTTCCCGGCGAAGCTCATCGGCTCGGGCACGACGTCGTCCGGGTCCGGACGCCAGAGTGGGTTGTAGACCACGCCGGGTTCCAGCAGCTCCATGCCGGCGAAGAAGCCGCGGACCTCGTCGAAGCTCCGGAACCGTCCGCTGCCCAGGTCGCCCAGCATCACCCGCTCGATGTCGGCGGTCTCCGCGCCGCCGTCGATGAAGTGGGTGATGAAAACGAGGCTGCCCGACGGGACCGCGTCGCGGTACCGCGCGACCAGCTCGCCGGGGCGCTGCGAGTCGTCGAGGTGGTGGAGCACCGCGACCATCAGGAGCCCGACCGGCCGGTCGAAGTCGATCAGAGCGCGCAAATCGGGACTGTTCAGGACCTCGTCCGGGTCGCACAGGTCGGCGGTGATCACCGTGGTGTTCCCGTTCTCGGCCAGCAACGCCCGGCCGTGCACCAGCACCATCGGGTCGTTGTCGACGTAGACCACCTTGGCCTTGGGGTTCACGCTCTGCGCGACCTCGTGGGTGTTCTGCACCGTGGGTAGGCCGGCGCCGAGGTCGATGAACTGGTCGATGCCCTGGTTCACCATGTGCCGGACGGCCCGGCCCAGGGCGGCCCGGTTGTGCAGCCCCACGTCGATCCCGCCGGGGGTCAGCTCGATGAGCTTGGCGGCGAACTCCCGGTCGACCGCGAAGTTGTCCTTGCCGCCGAGCAGGAAGTCGTACACCCGGGCCACGCTCGGCACCGTGGGATCCACACCGACCGGCGTCTTCCGCTTCGGACTCTCCGCCTGGCCGGCGGGTGCGGCGCTGTACTCCACTGTGAACTCCCGGGTCAACAGGGTGCTGAGGGGGCACAGCGTACCGGGCGCACCGGATCTGCGCGGCACGAACCCGGCGCGGGCCGGAACCGGTCGGCCGCCGCCCGGTCGGCACGCCACCGGTGACCGGGCGGGCGGACGTCACCGGGTGGAGCGACGGGCGCGGCCGGCTTCCGGCGCCGCTCAGGCGGGTTCCGGTGGATCGGTCTGGGAGGGCACGTCGAGCGGGTGACGCGCGGCGTCGCGGCTGGCGATGCTGGCCATGGCGTTCCGGTACTGCAGTCCGGTGATCTCCCCCGTCATCAGCTGTCGGCTCAGGACGCCCTCCAGGGTCTGCGGGTCCGGCTCCGGTACCGCGGCCGGCGGCGCGACCGCCATGGCCGGCCGGCCGGCCGCCTCGAGGACCGCTCGGCGCAGCTGGGGCCGCGCCGCGAGGACAACTGCCGCGATCAGGCACGCCAGCACGATCAGGGAGCACAGCACGAGGATCACCTTCCATTCGGAGCCGCGCCACGGCGGGTACATCCGCGGGTCCAGTGAACATGGCGGTGGCCGGTGCGGTTCTCATCCCGTGCGGGTGGCATCGCCCCGGACGGCGGGTCGTGCGCTCATCCTTCGCGGATGGGCCGCGCTCGCCGGAGGGCTGTGACGCTGACGTCATGGCCGAACCGTGCTTGCGCCGTCGACCGCGCGTCACCGTCCTGGTCTGCCTGCTGCTCGCCCTCGCCGCGGCGCTGGTCGTCGCCTGGGTGCAGGCCGCCCGTTCGCAGCGGAGAACGGAGTGGGACACCGAGGCCCGCGCGTGGTGGCCGGAAACCCGCGGAACTCAGCGCCACCCGGCTGCCTCCGGTTCTGCGGACGACCACCGCCTGAGCCACCGGCCGCGGAGCCGGGCACGCCCGCCGTGCAGGCCTGATGCCCTGCTTCCCGGAAATGGAGACGTCATGAGCGTGCCCCTCCCCGCCCGGTGTGCCACGCTGCCCCGACGGCACGACCCGTGGTCCCGGCGCGGTGACGGGCGGATCGTCGACGGCAACCGCCTGTTGTCCGCGATCGGGAGAGGCGGGACGCGACGGTCTTTCTGGCGACGCCACTCGCCGGCGGTCCTCCGGTCGCGGTGAAGATGTTCCGCCGCGGTACGGCCGTCGCCTGCCGGCGTGAGTTCGCCATCGCCTCGGCCGTGGATGTGACCCGTACGGCCGCCCCGATCACGCACGGTGTCACCGCGACCGGCTCCTATCTGGCCACCGCGTACCTGCAGGGTTACCAGAGCGGGGCGGGGCTGATGGGCGAGACGATGTCGGTCGCCTCGCTGCTGAGGTTCGGTGGCGAGCTGGCCGGTACGCTCGCGTCCATCCACGACAGCGGAGTCGTGCACGGCGACGTCAAACCGGCCAACCTGCTGATCGGCGGCGATGACGTCCGGGCCATCGACTTCGGCATCTCGCAGTACGTCGGGGAACGCCCCGCCGGTGACGGATGCGTGCGGTGCAGCCGCGGCTGGGCCGCTCCGGAGCAGCTGCGCGGCGAGCCGCTGGCGCCGAGCGCGGACGTCTTCGCCTGGGGCAGCCTGATCGCCTACCTGGCCACCGGCGTCCACCCGTTCGCCGCCCGGCACGACGCGGAGTGGATCCGGCGTGTCGGCTCGGGGCGGCCGAACCTCGCCGGGCTGCACCGCGCCGTCGGCGCGACGGTACGCGCGGCGCTGGCCCACGATCCGCGCGACCGTCCGAGCGCGCACGAGCTGGCCGCGATCTGCCGCTCGGCGACCAGGTGGATGCCGCCGTTCCGGCCACCGGCTGACCCGGCCATCCGCCGCGGGTGACGCGGGTGCCGGTCCCGGCGCCGATGCTCGAGGCGTGACAGCCGAGCCGTCGAATCGCTGGGTGTCGCCGGCGACGGCGGTGGTCGCGACGGTGGGCTGGCTGGCCGCGACCCTGGCTGCCGCGCGCTTCGGACCGCCGGGAACGATGCTCCTGGCCGGGCCGCTGGGCGCGCTGCTCCTGCTTCTGCTGGCACGCGCGGCGGGGCTCAGCGCCGACGAGGTGGGCCTGGGCCGGCGGTCGATGCGGCGCGGCGCGGCGTACGGGCTGTGCGGTCTGGTCGCGGTGGCCGTGGTCTACCTGCTGGCCGCGTGGCTGCCCGTCACCCGGTCCGCGTTCCTCGACGAGCGGTACCGCACGGATCTGGGCGCGGCATTGCGCACCGCGCTCGTGGTGATCCCCCTCGGCACCGTGCTGTTCGAGGAGGTCGCGTTCCGGGGCGTGCTGTGGGGGCTGGTGTGCGCGGGAGGGGGCCGTACCCGGGCCACGCTCCTGTCGTCGGGGGTCTTCGGCCTCTGGCACGTCCTGCCGTCGCTGCGCCTCAACCGGGTCAATCCGGCGGTGACCGGCCTGGTCGGTCCCGGTCCGGCCGGGCAGATCCTCACCGTCGCCGGGGCGGTGGTGTTCACCGCGGCGGCCGGGGTGCTGCTGTGTGAGCTGCGCCGGCGCAGCGGCAGCCTGCTGGCCCCGATCGGTCTGCACTGGGCGGTGAACGGACTCGGTGTCCTGGTCGCCGCCGGCATCGCGAGGTGGAACGCATGACGGCCGACAGAGAAGGTGGCACGCCGATGACTATCGCGACGTCCGCGGCGCAGGCGCCGCCGGAACCGGATCAGCCGAAACCGCCGTCGCACGGCCGGTGGTGGCGGCTGGTGCACCGGTGGCATTACGACTTCGTCGGGCTGCTGGGCGCGGTGATCTGCTTCTGCCTGTCGCTGACCCCGTCGCTGCTGCCCCGCGGTCCCGGGTTGCAGGCGGTGGTGGGCGGCATCTCGGCGGCGATCGGGTACGGGCTCGGCGTGCTGGTGGTCTGGCTGGCCGGGAAGCTGAGCAACCGCCCGGTTCGCCGGCCCGGCCGGACCGCCTGGCGGGTCCTGGCGCTCATGGCGGTGGTGGCGGTGCTGGTCCTGCTCTATCTGGGCGCCGGTTGGCAGCGGGAGATCCACCGGTTGACGGGCCTCGACGAGCCGGCTCGTCCCCGGTATCTGCTCGTCCTGCCGCTCGCCGTCCTCGTCGCGGTCGGCCTGATCGGCCTGTTCCGCCTGCTGCGCCGCGCGGCCCGCGCCGTCGGCCGGCTGCTGGGGCGGGTGGTGCCGGCGCCGACCGCGCGGGTGCTCGCCGGCCTGTCGGTGTTCGTCCTGGCGCTGGGCGTGCTGAACGGCGTGGTTCTGGACGGATTCTTCGCCGTCACGGACAACAGCTTCAAGGCGATCAACTCCGAGACCGAGCCCGACGTGTCACCGACGCAGGATGCGCTGCGCTCGGGCGGCCCGGGCTCGCTGGTGTCCTGGGCGTCGCTGGGCAAGCAGGGCCGCAACTTCGTCACCGGCGGGCCCAGCGTCGAGCAGCTGCGCCGGTTCGGCGGCCTCGGTGTCAAGCGGTCGATCCGGGTCTACGCCGGACTGGACTCGGCGCCGACCTCGCGGGAACGGGCCGCGCTGGCGGTGGCCGAGCTGCGGCGTACCGGCGCCTTCGACCGCGAGGTGCTCGTCGTCATCACCACGACCGGTACCGGCTGGGTGGACCAGGACGGCGTCGACCCGCTGGAGTACATGTACCGCGGCGACTCGGCCATGGTCGGCATGCAGTACTCGTACCTGCCGAGCTGGTTGTCCTTCCTGGTCGACAAGGAACGCGCCCGGCAGGCCGGCCGGGATCTGTTCAACGCCGTGTACGGGGACTGGTCGAAGCTGCCGGCGGCCCGGCGGCCCAGGCTGCTGCTGTTCGGCGAGAGTCTGGGTTCCTTCGGCGCGGAGTCGGCGTTCAGCGGCGCCGACGACATCCGTAACCGGGTCGACGGCATGCTGCTGGTGGGTCCGCCCAACCGTAACGAGCTGTGGCGTCAGTTCGTCGCCGGCCGCGACCCGGGCAGCACCGAGATCCTGCCCAGCTACGAGAACGGCGCCACCATCCGCTTCGCCCGTGATCCGGCCGTCGACCTGGACGGTCCGGCGCCGGGGTGGGCGACGCCGCGGGTGGCGTACCTGCAGCACCCGTCGGACCCGATCGTGTGGTGGAGTCCGCGGCTGATGCTCAGCCGGCCGGACTGGCTGCGCGAGCCGCGCGGGGCCGACGTGTCGACCGGCGTCCGGTGGTACCCGTTCGTGACGTTCTGGCAGGTGACCGCGGACATGGCGTTCTCCACCGGGGTTCCGGCCGGGCACGGGCACAGCTACGGCGCCGAACCGGTGGCGGCCTGGGCGGAGATCGCGCCGCCGGACGGCTGGACCCCGCAGCGGACCGCGGAGCTGACCGGCCTGATCGCGACCCGGGACGACTGAGCCGGACATCGGTGCGCTCTACCGCGACCTGCGGACGCTGCGGGAGAGTCAGCCGAACGGCGGCCGGGTGTCGATCTCCATCCAGCGCTCGGGGTGTCCGACCGGCACGAATCCGGCCTTCGCGTACACCCCGTGCGCGTCGAGCGTGGCCAGCAGAACACGCTTGATGCCGTGGCGCTCGGCCCACTCGACGCTCCAGGCGGCGAGCACGGTGCCGAGGCCGCGGCCACGGAAGTCGGGATCGACGTACACGTCACAGAGCCAGATGAACGTCGCCCGGTCGGACACGATGCGCGCCACCGCGACCTGCCGCCCGTCGGGGGCGTAGAGGCCGGCCGGGACCGAATGGGCGAACGAACGCTCGACCACCTCACGCGTGCGGCCCTTGGCCCAGTAGGCATCGGTGGTGATCCACCGTACGACGCGGTCCAGGTCGAGATCAGCCGGGTCTTCGCTCAGCCGGTAGTCGCTCACGCCACCACTCTGCCGAGCCGGGAAGTGATCATGCAATACCCCACCGCGGAGACGACCGCGGCCGTCGCCGGACCGCCGTCAGACCCGGAGGTAGAAGCGCAGGGTGAACCAGGCGGTGATGCCGCTCACGCCCGCGCCGACGGCCGCCAGCAGCGGCAGCATCAGCCACATGTTGCCCTCCGGAATGGGGGTGAGCACGGTGGTCAGGGCGCCGGACGGGCCGCCGAAGAGAACGCTGCGGCCGGCGTACAGGGCGGCGAAGGCGACGATCGAGCCGATGACGCCGGCGGCCATGGCCTCCAGGACGAACGGCGCCTGGACGAACCAGTTGGACGCACCGACCAGCTTCAT
This sequence comes from Jidongwangia harbinensis, assembly GCF_020216025.1. GTDB lineage: Bacteria > Actinomycetota > Actinomycetes > Mycobacteriales > Micromonosporaceae > Actinoplanes > Actinoplanes harbinensis. Next base: position 392,794 of record NZ_JAIWNC010000001.1, read on the forward strand.
GACCGCCACCTCCCGGCGCTTGCTGTACGCCGCCACCTGAATGGTGTTGGCCACCAGCAGCAGCGCCGCGACCGCCATCGTCACGGCGATGACGAGGGCGAGCTTCTGGACCGAGCCGAAGATGGCGAACACCTTCGACAGGAGCTCCCGCTGGTCGACGATCGTCCCGATGCCGGACTGGTCCTTCAGCTGGGCGGCGAGTTTGTCGTAGGTCTCGGGGTCCTTGAGCTTCACCCGGAAGGACTCGGGCAGGGCGCCCGGCCGGACCGCGGTGACGAGAACCGGCGAGTCGCTCCAGATCCGCTGGAACCTGGCGTACGCCTGCTCCCGGTTCTCGTAGGTGAGGCTCTTCACCAGCGGGTTGCGCTGAAGTGCCGCCTGGAGACTGGTCCGCTGGGCATCGGTGACGTCGTCTCGCAGGAAGACCGAGACCTCGATCCGGCCGTAGTGGACGTCCTTCATCTCGTCGACCTGCAGGTACAGCAGCACGCTGGCGCCGAGCATGGTCAGCGACACGGTCAGGGTGATGATCATGGCGATGGTCATGGTGACGTTTCGCCACAGGCCGACCAGAACCTCGTTGAGGACATACTTGAGGCGCATGGGGTGGTCCCTTCCGGATCTCCGCGTCGAGAACCAGACGACGGGGCAGGGGGCGGTCTAGCCGTACACGCCGCGGGCCTGGTCACGGACGATCCGTCCGCTCTCGATCTCGATGACCCGGCGGCGCATCTGGTTGACGATGTTGGAGTCGTGGGTGACCATCACGACGGTGGTGCCGGTGCGGTTGATCCGGTCCAGCAGTCGCATGATCTCGATGGAGGTGTCGGGGTCGAGGTTTCCGGTCGGCTCGTCGGCCAGCAGGATCAGCGGCCGGTTCACGAACGCCCGGGCCACCGCGACCCGCTGCTGCTCACCGCCGGACAGCTCATGCGGGTAGCGGTGCTCCTTGCCACCCAGGCCGACCAGCTCCAGCACCTCGGGGACCACCCGCCGGGCGACCGCCTTGGTCTTGCCGATCACCTCGAGGGCGAAGGCCACGTTCTCGTACGCGGTGCGGTTGGGCAGCAGCCGGAAATCCTGGAACACACAGCCGATGGAGCGCCGGAAGTGCGGGATCCGCCACGGGCGCATCGTGGTCACGTCCTTGGCATTGACCACGACCCGGCCGCTGGTCGGCTGCACCTCGTGCAGCAGGAGCTTGATGAACGTCGACTTCCCGGAACCCGAGGGCCCGATGAAGAAGACGAACTCACCCTTCTCGATCCCGACAGTGACCGCGTCCAGCGACGGCCGGGACGCCTTCGGGTACGTCTTCGTCACGTTTTCGAGCGCGATCACGGCAGCAAGGTCTCCTTCGGGAACGCGAACCGCACCGGGCGGGCCGCGGAACGCACGTCGCACGGACGTGTCGGGTCGGGTGTGCCGATCAGGCCGTGCTGTCCAGGGCCTGCCGGACGGCTGCGAGGATGGCGGGCCGTTCGGCGCCGGACGCCCGGGCGCGACGGACGAAGTCCTCGGCCGCACGCGCCAGCGACGACGGCTCCTCCCGCAGCGCCGGCGCCGGGACGTCGGTCACCCGGGTGCCGCGACCCCGTCGCGACTCCACGAGGCCGGCGGCCTCCAGCTCCCGATAGGTACGCGCCACCGTCCCGACCGCCAGCCCCAGGTCGCCGGCCAGTTGACGCAACGGGGGCAGTCGCTGACCGCCGGCCACGACGCCGTCGCGGATGAGTGCCGCGAGTTGCCGGCGCAGCTGCTCGTAGGGCGGTGTCGGATCAGCCGACTCCACCACCAGGGTCGGCAGTTCGGTCACGCCGGCCTCCGGTCCGCCGACCGGGTCGACGGCAACAACAGGAAGCCGCCGCACCACGCCGTCGCCAGGAAGGCCACGACGAACAGTCCCGACAGCACCGGACTCGTCAATGCCCCCAGCGGCTCACCACAGCCGGCGCCGGAGGCGCTCATCGCCGTGCCCGCCGTCGCCGCGACGCCCATGACGGGGGTGAGCACGAGAACGCCGGCCGCCGCCGTGACCACCTCGGCAGAGCGCCGCCGCGAGACGTCGTCGACGCCCACGACATCGGTCAACCGTGGCCGGCGCACCACCCGGCGGAGCACCAGGCCGGCCAGCACCAGTCCGACGACGACGACGGAGAGGACCGGAACGGTGTAGTGGGTGCCGGGCCACGGCCCGGAGGTGTACGTCGCCTCCCCCACGACACACACGATGTCCCGGTCCGTGGCGCTCCAGCCCCCCGAGACCCCCGTGGTCGTCGCGGTCGCCAGCGCGCACAGGGCCGTCGCGGCGACGCACACCAGCGCACCGAGCGGACGCGGCACATAGTCGAGAACCCGCCGGACCCGCAGCTCCGCACGGCGCACCGGCCCGGTCGGTGCCGGCACGGCCAGTTCCCCCGCCAGCGTCCCGACCAGCACGCCGAGGCCGAACACGGGCCAGGCGAGCATCGCACCCCGTGCCGACTCCCCCGTCGCGACCGCCACGACGGCGCCGACCGCACCGACCGCCATGCCCGCCCACCGCCACCGCACCGCTCGAACCGTTGCGCCGCTCCCGGAGGCGGGCCACGGCAGCCGGCGAGGACGCGGCACGTCGCCGTCCTCGGCCCAGGCGAACTCGCCGACCGGAGCCGGCGCGCGCGACGGCCACAACCACCGGATCAGGACCAGGCCGACGGTGGCCAGAGCCAGGAAGAGCGAGACCGCCGACGCGACCCAGGGCACAACCCACACGGCAACCCCCTCTTGTGTCATGTACTTGATACAAGAGGGGCCGCAATGTGTCAACACAAGTGGGCCGCCGCCCGGCTCCCCCATCAGCCGCCACCCACCACGAACGTCGATGCCGGCGACTTTGCTGCGCTTTTCGGATCAGCGACGGCGTCCCGCGGACGAACGCGCCGGCCACGCGTGGCAGCGGCCCGGCAGATCCGGGCACCATGCGTGCCAAGGGGAGAAAATGCCGCCTGGAGGGAATGACATGGTCCCGGACGATGATCTCGGCGCGGCGGATCTGCTGCGCCGGCTGTCCTTGCTGCTGCACGCCACCGCCGCCTCCCCGAGCGACGCCACCGTGCTTCAGCTGGCCCTGGCCCAGGCCGTCGCGGCGACCGGAGCCGACATCGCGGTCCTCGGCCGGGTGACGGACCAGGACGTCATCGACGTGACGCTGCTCTTCGACACCGGCGCGACCGTGCATGAGATCGGCGTGCTCGACGTCGATTCGCGGTACCCCCTCACCGACGTGGTCGTCCGCGAGCGGGCGATCTGGCTGGCGTCGCCGCCGGAGATCCGTCTCGGGTATCCCGACGGAGGCGCGCTGTGGGGATGCGCCTTCGCGGGCGTGCCGTTGATGGCCGGGGGCGTCGCCGTCGGCGCGATCGGCCTGATCTACGACGCCACCGGGCACTATTTCACCGCCGCGGAGCGGGAGTACCTGAGCGCCGTCGCCGATCTCTGCGCCACCGTTCTCGCGCACCCCCACGCTCAGACGTGGCCGCCGCGCGAGGTCTCGCCGGTCGCCGACACCTGACGACTCGGCCGGAGGGGTCGCTATCGTTGAGGTGACGTCGCGGTGGAAGTCCCGCACACCACGTCATCCAGCTCGGTCCACTGGCGATCTGTGACGCAGGATACGGCGCCGATGTCACCCTCGGCTACGACAACCCGGACTCGTACAGGTCGGCATCCCCTTCTCCGGCCACGTGCAGGCACACCAGGCCGGCAGACTGCTGGTGGGCGCGGGAAACCGGGCGGTGGTCTCCCGGGCCGAGGAGGACGTCGTCATCGATCGGTGGTCGACGGACTGCCGGATGGCCGTCGTCAGGATCGACCAGGAGTACCTGGAGAACCAGGTCCGCGCCGTCGAGGCCATCCACGAGCGGCCCGAGGAGCCGTTCACCGTCCTCGCGCTCGCCCAGCTCGCCGGGGTCAGCGTGCGGACCCTGCAGGCCGGTTTCCGGCGGTACCTCGACTGCACTCCCCTGGCGTACCTGCGTGCGGTCCGGCTGGCCCGGGCGCACGAGGACCTGCGTGCCGCCGACCCGGGCGTGACCACGGTCAGTCAGGTCGCCTACCGCTGGGGCTTCGTCCACCTGGGCCGGTTCGCCGCGGACTACCGGACCCGCTACCACACCACGCCGGCCCGTACCCTCAAGTCGGGCACCGCCGACGGCCCGCGCCCGTCACCGTGACCCTCGCGCGAATCCCGCAACCGTCAGGAATCTCCGGGCCGGGCCGGCCGGCGACCCGCGACGCCTGGCGCCCCGGGTCCGCCGGCGAGGTCGCCGCCGTCGAGCCAACGGCCGATCACCCGGCCGAGGTCGTCCGGGTGGCTGTAGTTCATGGCGTGTGCCGCGCCGGCGATCGTGGTCACCGTCAGATGTGGAGGCGCCAGCCGGCTGATCTCGCGGACCCGCGCCCTCGGCGGCATCAGCGGGTCGCGGCCGCCGAGCACGGCGAGCGTGGGCACCGGGGTGCAGAGCAGGCGTTCCAGCGCGGGGAACCGCGCCAGTTCGCTGAACAGGTGCAGGCCGTTGACCGGACCGAAGCGCAGATAGTCGGGCAGCACGACGGGGAGCATGCGCGGGCTCTCCCGGAACACGTCGCGGGCGAGCTGCAGCAGCGCCCGGCCGAACGGCTGGTTGTGCGCGCCGCCGGCGGGCGAGGCGAGCACGATGCCCGCCACCCGCTCCGGCGCGCTGTGCGCCACCTCCAGCGACACCGGCCCGCCCATCGAGTTGCCGATCAGCAACACCCGCTCGAGCCCCAGAGCGTTGAGCAGGTCGAGCAGCGCCCAGGCCAGCGAGGGGATCCCGAGCGCGGGACCCCAGGCCGCGCTGCGCCCGTAGCCCGGCAGATCCGGCACGAGCGTCGTCGCGCGCCCGGCCAGCGCCCGGGCGGTCGGCATCAGGTAACTCCCGGACACCGCGAAACCGTGCACGTGTACGAACGGAACCGAGCCGGCCACCTCGGGTCCGATGCGGACGTACACCGGGCGTCCCTGCACCTCGACCCGGCGCTCGCGCCAGTCCCTGTCCGTCACGTCGCCATCGTCCGGTGGCCGGCCCTCCGCTGACCTCATCACGTGCGGATGACTCGCGGCGCAGTGGCCACCGGACGACGTCGTCGACCGCGGCCGGCCCGGCGAGTATCACCCCTGGCGAAGGGCGCCCGTCTCCGGCCGCGGGCGCACAGTGTGGTGGCCATGCCATCTCGACGCCGCAGGGGAGTTCGATGGACGACGCCTACGCACGTCACCCGGTCGGGCTGGCCGCCGGCGCGGCCGCCACTCTGTTCGCCCAGACGATGGGCTATGTCGCGGCGACCACCGCGCTGTTCGCGGTCGGCGCCTACCTCGGCCGGAACCTGCCCGGCGGCATCGCCTTGGCCGCCTACCTGGCATCGTTCGCCGCCCTGATCGCCATGCAGTTCGCCGTCCGCCGATCCCGGCCGGCGACGGTGGCGCTGCTGGCGGCGTTCGGACTGCTGACCGGCGTGGCGGTCGCGCCGACTCTGGTCTACTACGCGAACACCGACCCGCAGGCGCTCTGGCAGGCCGGAGCCGCGACGGCCTTGTTCGTCGCCGCGTTCGGCGCGGCCGGATACGCCACCCGCCGCGACCTCACGGCGCTGGCCCGGGTGTGTTTCTGGGCGCTGGTGGCCCTGCTCGTCTTCGGCATCGTGCTGATCTTCGTGAACATCCCGAACGGTGCCCTCATCTACTCCGTGCTCGGCCTGGTGATCTTCGCGGGCTTCATCATGTTCGACTTCCAGCGGCTACGGCGCTCCTCGGACGTCGAGGCCGCGCCGCTTCTGGCGGCGTCGATCTTCCTCGACATCCTCAACGTGTTCCTGTTCTTCCTGCGGATCTTCCGGGGCGGCAACCGCTGACCGGCGGACTCCGCGGGCGGGCGCCGGACGGCACGGTCCCGCAGACGGTCATGGCCACTCCCGCCCGCGGCGGGCTCGGTGGCCGCACGAACCCGGCCCGGAGGTCATCCGGGCCGGATGAGGCGGGCTCGCCCGGAGCCACCCACAGTGACTCAGACCGAGTAGAGGGGCAGAGGCGTCATGGGAAAGCTCATGGGCCGGATCGAGCGGGCCGCGAAATCACCGAAGGCGAAGAAGCTCGAGAAGGAGATGGTCCGCAAGGCCAAGGACCCGAAGACGCAGGCGAAGGTGTCCAAGGGATTCCGGAAGCTGAGGTCCAAGCACTGAAACCGTTCATGCAGGCACCGGTGGCCGTCCGCATCGCCCGTCCGCCCGGCGGCGCGGCCCTCGACCTCGATGCCCTGCGGGTTCTGCTGACCCCGGCGTTCGAGGTGTCGGCCGGCCGGCAGTCCGTGGTGCGGCGCACGGTGCTCGACACGTTCGACCGGCGTCTCGCCCGCGCCGGGCAGCGACTCGTCCTGGTCGCCGGGGCCGGCGACGAACGACTCGAGCTGACGCGCAACGGGCGGACCGTCGCGCAGGCGCTCGACGGCACGGCGCTGCGGGTGCCGGCGATGGCGGGTGCGCTGCCGGACGGCACGCTGAAGGACCGGGTCGCGCCGCGCGCCGGCATCCGCGCCCTGCTCGCCGTCGGCGAGCACCGGAGGCGGACGTGCCGGGTCGAGCTGCGCCACGCGAACGGCGAGACCGTGGTACGCCTCGACGTGGACGAACCCGCCGAGGACGGTGCCGCACCGCCGCCGACGGTCGCCGTCTGGCCGGTGCCCGGACACCGGAGAGAGGCCGACCACGCCTGGCGGCTCGTCACCACCATGCTGGAACCCGTCCCGTGCGAGCCGGCGGCTCCTCCGGCCGCCCGCGTTCGGCCGATCGATCCCGGGGTACCGGCGCAGACGCTGCTCGCCGCGGAGCTGACCCGGTTTCTCGGCCAACTGCGCGACAACCTGCCCGGCGCGGTCGCCGACATCGACACCGAGTTCCTGCACCACGTCCGCGTCGCGGTCCGGCGGACCCGCTCGTCGCTGAAGCTGGGCCGGCCGGCGCTTCCGCCGCACGTCCGGGACGTGTGGGAGCCGCAGTTCAAGTGGCTCGGCGACCGCACCACACCGGTCCGCGATCTCGATGTGTACCAGCTCGGCCTGCCGGAGATGGCCGGCTGGCTGGACGCGGCCGCGGCCGCCGACCTGGAGCCGTTCCGGGTGCACCTGGCGCACCGGCGGGCCGCCGAGCGCCGCGCCCTGGTGGGTGCGCTGCGCGGCGCCCGCCTGCGGCAACTGCTCGACGATTGGCCGGGTGCGCTGGCCGAGCTGGCCGACTCCGCACACGGGCCGGACGGTGCCGCCTGGTCGGCCGGGGCCCTGGCCCGCGCCAATCTGGCGCGGGCGCACCGGCGGGTGGTCCGCGACGGCACCGCGATCTCCGACGCCTCGCCGCCGGAGGATCTGCACGACCTGCGGAAGCGGTGCAAGGAGCTGCGCTACGCGCTCGACATGTTCGCGCCGGTGCTCGGTGACGCCGCCGTGCGCACGGCGATCAAGGACCTGAAGAAGCTGCAGAACGTGCTCGGCCGGTTCCAGGACTCGGAGGTCCAGATAACGACGCTGCGCGGGTTCGCGCACGAGATGGTCGCCGGCCGCGCCCCGGCCGACACCCTCCTCGCGATGGGCGAACTCACCGGTCGTCTCCATGCCGAGCAGCAGCGCGCCCGCGCCGAGTTCGCCGGCGCCTTCGCGGCCTACGTCCGGCCGGCCGGTCGCCGCCGGATGGCGCGCCTCCTCGCCGATCTCCCGGCCGTCTGCTGACAGCAGATCTCCTTGGGGTGTCGGCGTTCCCGGGCCGATGGTGGAGTCCGGAACACGGACACGAGGAGCGACGAACCATGCCACTCTCGAACGGGATCAGCCCTTGGACCGCGGGGTCCATCGACGACCAGGTGGCCGCGCGGCTACTCCATCAGCGGATCATCGTGCTGGGCAGTGAGGTCGACGACCCGGTGGCCAACCGGCTGTGCGGGCAGCTGCTGCTGCTGTCCGCCGAGGACCCGCGCGGCACGATCAGCCTCTACATCAACTCGCCGGGCGGGTCGGTCAGCGCCGGGCTGGCCATCTACGACACGATGCGGCTGATCCCGAACGACGTCAGCACGCTCGCGCTCGGTCTGGCCGGAAGCATGGGACAGTTCCTGCTCACCGCGGGCACACCCGGCAAGCGTTTCAGCCTCCCGCACGCGCAGGTGCTGATGCACCAGGGTTCCGCCGGCTTCGGCGGCACCGCCGCCGACGTGGAGATCTACGCCGACCAGCTGGAGCGGGTCGGCGCCACCCTGCTGCGGCTCACCGCCGAGCACACCGGGCAGAGCATCGCGACGGTCGAGCGCGACAGCCGGCGGGACCGGTGGTTCACCGCCGAGGAGGCCCGGGAGTACGGGCTGATCGACCACATCCTCGGCAGCGTCGACGACGTGCGTCCGCTGATCCAGCGCCTGCCGATGGGGTTGAGCGTATGAGCCAGTACACGATTCCGACCGTGGTGGAGAAGACGCCGAACGGCGAGCGCGCCTACGACATCTACTCCCGGCTGCTCTCCGACCGCATCATCTTCCTCGGCACCGAGATCGACGACGGCGTGGCGAACGTGGTGATCGCCCAGCTCCTGCATCTGGAGTCGGCCGGCGAGCAGGAGATCGCGCTGTACATCAACTCGCCGGGCGGTTCGTTCAGCGCGCTCACCGCGATCTACGACACGATGAACTTCGTCCGCTGCGACGTCACGACGTTCTGTGTGGGGCAGGCGTCCTCCGCGGCCGCGGCCCTGCTGGCGGCCGGCACCCGGGGCAAACGCGCGGTGCTGCGGCACGCCAAGGTGACCCTGCACCAGCCGTCGAGCCAGGCCCGCGGCACGCTGCCCGATCTGGCCGTCGAGGCGAAGGAGGTGGCGAAGGTGCGGGCTCAGATGGACCGGATCCTCGCCGAACACACCGGTCACTCGACCGCGAAGATCCGGGAGGACACCGACCGCAGCATGGCGCTGACCGCGGAGGAGGCCGTCGCCTACGGGCTGGCCGACCGGGTGATCATCACCCGCCCGTCCCGCACCTACCGCCTCAGCGCGTAGCACGCGGGCCGGTCCGGCGCGGCGCCGGCGGGGCGCTCACCGGCGGCACCGCGCGGATCAAGCGGCGAGCAGCATGACGTCGCCGCGGCGCCCGGGCCGGTTCGGGATCGGGGCCTGAACCCGCCCCGCCCGGCCCGACCGGGCGGGGTCGAGCGACAGGACCGCGGCGCGGCCGGCGGTGAGGTCCTGCCGCACCTCGGCGAGCAGGTCGGCCAGCTCGATGCGCAGCGAGTCGCAGACCGCCGCCAGGATCTCCGAGCTGGGCTCCTTGCGGCCGCGCTCGACCTCGGAGAGGTACTGCACCGAGACGTTCGCGTCGCGGGCCACCTCGGCGAGGGTGCGGCACTGCTCCTGCCGCCGGCGGCGCAACACCTCGCCGACCACCGTGCGCAGCAGCGGCCGGGGACGACGATCGGTGTGCCGGAAGTCCGCCATGGCCTCACCCTAAGCCGGGACCGCGCCGCCGCGCGGTCCCGGCGGTTAAGCCAGGAGCGAAGCCGTCGGCCCGCACCGCCGCCGGCGCTCACCGGTGGGGCCGGTCCGGCACCGCGTCCGGGAGGTCGATGTCGATGCGCATCAGCCGGGATGATGCCAGGCCGGCCGCGCCCACCAGTACGCACGCGACGCCGACCAGCACGAACATCAGCGCGATCCCCCGTCCGGGGCCGACGCCCAGCAGCCGCGCGGGTGAGTCGGCCAACGCCCCGCCCGGCAGCATCATCGGGCCGAAGACCCGGTCGGCGAGAAGCCCCGCGGTGAGAAAGCCGACCGGCGCGGTGGACGTGGCCAGCGTGCGGCGCAGGGCGAACACCCGGCCCTGCAGTTCCAGGGGCACCTTGGCCTGCCAGATCGCCTGGCTGCAGCTGTTGATCACCGGGATGAAGAAGTACAGCCCGAACAGCGCGGCCGCGACCAGCGGGGCGGACGGGCGCAGCCCGGCCAGCACGGTGCTCACGCCGAGCAGCAGACCCGCCACGACGACGCCGTAGACCTTGCGTTTCGGGCCGACCCACAGGCTCATCACCACGCCGCCGAGCAACAGGCCCGCGACGCCGGCCGAGGTGGTCAGGCCGACCACGCCGGCGGAGGCGAAGGACGCCACCAGCGGCACGCCGAGCACGAGCGCGAACGAGAAGAAGACGTTGATGGCCATGAAGAACAGCAGGAGCCGGACCAGCGCGGGCCGGCCGACCAGATAGCGCCAGCCCTCGCGGACGTCCGCGATCAGTGAGCCGTGGCGGGCCGGCGCGCCGCCGCGCGGGCTGGGAATCCGGACCAGCCACAGCGCGGCGATCGAGACCAGGAAGGTGCCGGCGTCGATCAGCACGATCCCGGCCAGCAGCACCGCCTCGACCAGCAGGGTGGCGAGCACCGGCGCCAGCGTCTTGGCGGCGGCGCTGGCGAGTTCCACCATCCCCGCCGCACGGCCCAACTGCGCCTTGGGGACCAGCAACGGGGGCACCGAGGCGTACGCCGGCCAGTAGAACGCGTTGGCGACCGCCACCAGGCCGATCACCGGATAGATGTGCCAGATCCGGAACACCCCGGTGAGCACCAGCACGCCGAGGCCGGCCATGGCGGCGGCGCCGAGCACGTTCGCGGCCATCAGCGTGCGACGCCGGTCCCAGCGGTCCACCAGGGCGCCCGCGAACGGTACGAGCAGCACGATCGGCAACTGCGCGAAGAACATGATCAACGTGAACGAGGTGGCCGAGCCGGTCTCCCGGAACGCCCAGACGCCGAGCGCGAACGCGGACACCTCGGATCCGATCACGGAGGCGAACTGGCCGGCCCAGATCGCCACCCAGGTGCGCATGCCGGACTGCGGTGATGCGGACGTACTGGCGGTGGTCTGGGTGGTCACGACGCCTCCTGGTCGGATACGGGACGCTGCGGGATCCAGCCCTGGCCGGCGAAGAAGCCGAGCAGCGTGTCGAAGTAGCGCGGGTCGTCCAGCCGCCGGGAGGGCAGGTCGGCGCCGCCGAACTCGCGGGCGTTGGCGGTGGCGAACGCGGGCATCTCCCGGTCCGGTGCCGCGGTGAGCAGGCTGCCGAGCGTGGCGAGCGCCGGGTCCGGATCGGTCTCCAGCCGCTCGTCGAGCGCGGTCCGCCACCGGGTGAAGGGCACCCGGTCCAGGCGGTAGCCGGCGTCGCGGACCAGCTCGAAGATCCGGTCCCAGGCCAACGGCTGCTCGGCGATGTTGTGGAAGGCACGGCCGGGCGAGTCGGGCCGCAGCGCGATGGTCACGATCTGCCGGGCCACGGCGTCCACCGGCCCGCCGTGCTGCGGGAACGACCGGGCCGGCGCGAGGCCGAGCCGGACGCAGCCCTGCACCAGCCGGGTGTAGTAGTCGTCCGGGTTGCTCACCCCGGTGGTGGTGGCACCGAGGACCACCCCGGGCCGGTGCACCGCGACCGGTACGCCGCGGCGGCCCGCCTCCCAGACCAGTTGCTCGCCGACCCATTTGCTCTCGCTGTACGCGGTGTCGTGCCCGACCGGGGGCGGCAGCGGACCGTCCTCACCGATCGTGCCGGGTACCCCGCCGGCGAGCGCACCGGCCAGCACGGCGAGCGTGGAGACGTGGTGCACCGGGGTACGCCGACCGGTGGCCGCCATCCGCAGCACCTCCTGGGTACCGAGCACGTTGGTGTCCCGCAGCGCCCGGTACGGGCGGACGAAGTTGACCCAGGCGCCACAGTGGACGATCAGGCCGGTCCGCTCGGCCAGCTCGGTGAAGGCGGCGCCGGTCAGTCCGAGGCGCTCGCGGGACAGGTCGCCGGGCACCGCGACCAACCGCTCCCCCGCGGCTTCGGCGGCACCACCCAGCCCGGACCGGTCCAGCGCCGCGCGCAGACGTTCGGCCGCGCCCCGCGGGTCGTCGGCGCGGACCAGGCAGTGGACCGTGGCGGTGGTGCGGCGCAGCAGTTCGGCGCAGAGGTGGGCGCCGAGGAATCCGGTGGCCCCGGTGAGGAACACGTCGGTGACCGGCCCGGTTGCGGGCGGCACGTGGTCCGCGGTGATCGCCGGGTCGAGCCGCGCCTCGGCGATCAGGTCCGGCCGGTCCGCGGTGCCGCCGCGGGCGCGTTCGGCGAGCAGGCCGGCGAGTTCCGCGACGGTCGGGTGGGCGAACAGGTCCCGGACCGTCACCGTGACGCCGAGGTCGGTGCGTATCCGGCGGCCGAGTTGCATGGCGAGAAACGAGTGCCCGCCGAGCGCGCCGAAGTCGTCGTTCCGGCCGACGTGCGGCACGCCGAGGAGGTCCCGCCACAGCCCCGCGAGCCGCCGCTCCCGGTCGCCGCGCGGCGCATCGGCAACCGGCCCCCGGTCGCCGCGCCGGTCGCCGTCCGCAGAACGGGCTCCGCGTCCGTCGCCATCCGCAGAATGGGCCCGTGGGCCGTCGCCGTCCGTAGAGAGGGCCCGTGGGCCGTCGCCGTCCGCAGGGAGGGCTCCAGGGCCGTCGCCGTCCGCGGCGGTGGCCGGTGGCCGGCCGCCGGCCGGGATCCAGTGCCGGCGCCGCTGGAACGGGTACGCCGGCAGCGGCGTCCGCCGCGGCCGGGCGGGCCCGTGCAGCGCCGCCCAGTCCACGTCGACGCCGGCCTGCCAGAGCCGTCCCACGGCACCGACCAGGTGGGCGAGGTCCGATCCGCCGTCCTGGGCCCGGGGCAGCGAACTCACCGCCACCGGTACCGGCGTCAGTCCCTGCGCCCGCACCAGCGAGGTCAGCGTCTGACCCGGCCCGACCTCCAGCACGACCCGGCCGGGCCCGCGGACCGCCTCCCGCACGCAGTCGGCGAACCGCACCGGCCGGCGCAGGTGCCGGGCCCAGTACGCCGGGTCGGTCGCGTCCTCCGCCCGCAGCCAGGTGCCGGTGACGCCGGACAGCACCGGCACCGCCGGCGTGCCGAGCCGGTACCGGCCGACGCGGGCGGTCAGCTCGTCCAGGAACGGTTCCACCATGGCGGAGTGGCTGGCCACGTCGATCGGCACCGGCCGCGCGTCGACGCCGTCGGCGGCCAGCCGTGCGGCCAGCTCCGCGATGGCCTCGCGCGGCCCGGACACCAGGGTCATCCCGGGCGCGTTGACCGCGGCCACGTCGACGTCCGGGCCGAGCCGCTCCCGCAGCGGCCGTTCGGCCAGGGCGACGGAGAGCATCCGGCCGGGCGGCATCCGGGCGAACAGGTCACCGCGCAGGACCGTCAGATCCAGCGCCTCGGCGAGCGTGAACACCCCGGCGGCGCAGGCCGCGGCGTACTCGCCGAGGCTGTGCCCGAGGACCGCCCGGGGGCGTACGCCCCACGACTCCCAGAGCCGGGTGAGCGCCCATTCGACGGCGAAGATGCCGGCCAGCACCGCCGACGGATGCTCCTGGGTCTGCCCGGACAGCAGCGCGGCCCGCAGGTCGAGGCGCGGCGCGAGCAGGTCGGCGCACTCGTCGACGGCCGCGGCGAACACCGGCTCGGCCCGGTACGCCTCCGCGGCCATGCCGGGGTGCTGGCTGCCGCCGCCGGGATAGGCGAACACCACCTGCCGCTCGCCGGGCGCGCACCGGACGGTGCGGGCGGCGCCGGGCGCCCGCAGCGCCGCGACGGCAGCGGCGCGGTTCCCGGCCACGACGAATCCGCGTTCCGCGAAGTGCCGGCGGCCGGCCTGCAACGTGTACGCGGCGTCCGCCAGCCGCGTGTCACCGGCGTCCAGGTGGTCGGCGAGCCGGCGCATCGCCTCGGCCACCGCACCGGTGTCCACGCCGGAGACCGGGAGGAGCTGCCAGTCCCGGTCCGGCCCGGCGGGCTCCACCGCGGGCGCCTGTTCGAGCACCACGTGCGCATTGGTGCCGCCGACGCCGAAGGAGCTGACCGCCGCCCGGCGCGGGTGGCCGGCGGCGGGCCAGTCCCGGGCGGTGCGCGGCAGGTAGAACGGCGAGGTGTCGAGCTTCAGCTCCGGGTTCGGGGTGTCCAGGTTGGCCAGCGGCGGTATCCGGCCGTGCTCCAGTGCCAGCGCGGCCCGCATCAGGCCGACCACGCCGGCCGCGGCGTCCAGGTGACCGAGGTTCGCCTTCGCCGAGCCGAGCGCGCAGAAGCCCACCCGGTCGGTGCCGGCCCGGAACGCCTCGGTGAGCGCCGCCACCTCGATCGGGTCGCCGAGCGGGGTGCCGGTGCCGTGCGCCTCGACGTACCCGATGGTCTCCGGCGGTGTTCCGGCGACGGCCTGGGCGGTGGCGATCACCGCCAGCTGGCCGTCGACGCTCGGGGCGGTGAAGCTGATCGCGCCGGCGCCGTTGTTGTTCACCGCGGTGCCCCGGATGGTCGCCCGGATGTGATCGCGGTCGCGCAGCGCGTCGTCCAGCCGGCGCAGCACCACCACGCCGCAGCCGTACCCGGGAATGGTGCCGTCGGCGCTGGCGTCGAACGGCCGGCAGTGGCCGCCGGGTGACAGCAGTCCACCCTCGTGGGCCAGGTAGCCGGTGTGCAGCGGCACGTGCAGGCAGACCCCGCCGACCAGGGCCATGTCGCACTCGTACGCCAACAGCGCCTGCACCGCCAGGTGCGTGGCGACCAGCGACGTGGAGCACGCGGTCTGCACGGTCAGCGCCGGACCGGTCAGGTTCAGCAGGTACGCGGCCCGGGCGGCCAGGAAGTCCTTGTCGTTGAAGTTGCGCGCGTAGTACGCGGCCGGCGAACGCAGGAACCGGGGGTTGGTGAGCAGGTTCGCCGACAGGTACTTGTTCATGAAGCAGCCGGCGTACATCCCCACCGAGCCGGTGAAGCGCGCGGTGTCGTGCCCGGCGTCCTCCAGCGCCGACCAGGCGCACTCCAGGAACACCCGGTGCTGCGGATCGAGTTGCTCCGCCTCGCCCGGCGTGAGGCCGAAGAAGCCGGCGTCGAACCGGTCCGCGCCGTCGATCACCGCCGCGGCCGGGACGTAGTCGGGATCGTCGACCAGGGCCGGGTCGTTGCCGGCCGCGACCAGTTCGCCGGCGGTGAACCGGCGGACCTGCTCGGTGCCGTCGCGTACGGTGCGCCAGAACTCGTCTACGGTGTCCGCGCCGGGCAGCCGGCAGGCCATCCCGGTCAGCGCGATCGGCATGGGCGTGTCGTCACTCATCCGGCCCTCCCGGTACGCCGCGGGTGTGCGGACCGGGCCAGCGCGGCTCGTCGCCGCGCGCCGTCGGCGGCGGCCTCGGTGGCCACCTGGGCCGGGCCGCCGGGCGGGTGGCCCGGATCGTGCCGGCGGGCGTCCAGCACCGCGGCGAGCGCCGCCACGGTCGGATACCGGAACAGGTCCAGCAGCGTCACGTCCACCCCGGTCGCGGCGATCAGCCGGGCCCGGGCCCGCACCACGAGCAGCGAGTTCCCGCCGAGCGCGAAGAAGCTGTCCGAGCGGCCGACCGCGTCGACCGGCAGCAGTTCCCGCCACACGCCGGCGACGAGTTCCTCGGTCGGTCCGACGGGAGGCTCGTGCGGCCGGTCGGCCGCGCCGGTGCCGGGCTCGGGCAGCCGGCGCCGGTCCACCTTCCCGTTCGGGGTCAGCGGCAATTCGTCCAGCCGGCCGAAGGTGGCCGGGATCATCGCCTCGGGCAGCCGGTCGGCCAGGAACTCACGCAGCGCCTCGGCGGCCGGCATCGGTGTGCCGGGCCGGGGCACGGCGTACCCGACCAGCATCCGCTCCGCGCCCGTACCGCGGACCGCGGCCACCGCGGCCTCGACCGCCGGGTGCGCGGCCAGCGCGGCCTCGACCTCGCCGAGTTCGACCCGGTGCCCCCGGATCTTGACCTGGTCGTCGAGGCGGCCGAGGTACTCCAGCATCCCGTCGTGGCGCCACCGGACCAGGTCGCCGGTGCGGTAGAGCCGGGCGCCGGGCCGTTCGCCGAACGGGTCCGGGACGAACCGGTCGGCGGTCAGCCCGGGCCGTCCGTGATAGCCGCGGGCCACATAGTCGCCGCCGAGCAGCAGTTCGCCGGGCACCCCGACCGGGGCGAGACGCAACCGGGCGTCGGCCACGTACGCCCGTGCGCCGGGCAGCGGCCGTCCGATCCGGATCGCGCCGCCGTCGACCGGCGCGCTGGTCGCCCAGATCGTCGCCTCGGTCGGTCCGTACATGTTGTGCACCTCCGGCACGGCCGAGCGCACCCGGCCGGCCAGGTCGGCGCCGAGGGCCTCGCCGCCGAGCAGCATCCGGCGCAGCCCGCCCAGCGCGGCCGGGCCGCCGTCCTCGGCCAGGACGAGCCGGGCGAGGGACGGCGTGCACTGCAGGTGGGTGGCACCGTAGCGGCGCAGCTGGTCGCTCACCGGGTGCACCGCGGCGGCCCGCCGTTCCAGCGCGGCCGGCACCCGGGCCAGGTGTTCCAGCCCGGCGATCACCTCCGGTTCGGCGACGCCGAAGTCAAGCAGGCAGGCGACCTCGTCGACGCCGATCCCGGCCAGCCGCTCGATCATCGCGGCGGCGTCGTCCGGGGTGCCGAGCAGTCCCGCGGTGGCGGTGAACCGGTCGACCGCGCGGTCGATCAGCGGCTCCAGGTCCTCCGGCGGCAGCGCGCGCAGGTCGGCGCCGGCCGCACCGCCCAGCCCGGCCACCAGGTCGAGCGACGTCCGCAGGTAGGCGCGCAGCGGTTCGCGGGCGGTGCCGCGCGCCTGGTCGCGGTCCGGGCCGACGAAGGTGTGCAGCATGACCACCACGTGCCCGTCCCGGCCGGAGCGGGCGTGCGGGCCGTGTCCGGCCGCCCGCCACGCCTGCCGATACGCCATGATCTTGTCGGCCAGTTCGGCCAGATCGTGTCCGAGCAGGTGAGTGAGCAGGCCGGCGCCGAGTTCTCCGGCGGCCCGGAAGGTGTCCGGATGCCGGGCGCTGGTCAGCCAGCACGGCAGGTCGGCCCGCACCGGCCGGGGGTGCACGCCGACCTCGACCGGCGTGCCGTCGCCGGAGCGCCGGGTCACGGTGCCGCCACGCCACAGCCGCCGGACCTCCTCGATGCCGTCCACCATCACCCGTTTGCGGTCGGCGAAGCGGTCCGGCGCGAGTACGAAGTCGCGGGCGTGCCAGCCGGAGGCGAACGACACCCCGACCCGGCCGCCGGAGAGGTTGTCCACGGCCGCCCACTGTTCGGCGACCTCGAGCGGGTCGTGCAGCGGCAGCACCACACTGCCGGCCCGGATGTCGACCCGCTCGGTCCACGCGGCCAGCGCCGCGCCGGTCACGGCGGGGTTCGGGAACAGCCCGCCGAACGCGTGGAAGTGCCGCTCCGGCGTCCACACCGCGGCGAAGCCGTGCCGGTCCGCGAACCGGGCGGCGGTACGCAGCAGCCGGTACCGGTCGCCGGCGTGCGCGGCGGCGCTGTCGCTGCCGAAGAAGAAGACGCTCAGGTCGGTGCGCCGGACCGCGCGGGCCCCCGCCGCGGCCGGGTCGCCGATCGCCACCCGGTGTCCCCGGGTCAGCGTCCAGAGCAGCTCCAGCACGGAGATGTCGAACGAGACGCTGGTGACGGCCAGCCAGGTCGGCTGCTCCCGGTCCGGCCCGTCGCCGAGCAGCGCGTCCATGCCACCGGCGAAGGCGGCGAGGTTGCCGTGGCTCACCGCGACGCCCTTGGGCCGGCCGGTGGAGCCGGAGGTGTACATCAGGTAGGCGAGGTCGTCCGGGCCGACCACCGGCTCCGGGCCGGCGGCCGGGCCGGCCGGGCCGGTGACGTCGAGCGCGTGCGGTGCCAGACCGGCGGCCATCGGCAGGCGCGGCCCGTCGGTGAGCACCGCGAGCAGGCCGGCGTCCGCGGCCACCAGCCGCAGCCTGGCCGCCGGGTAGGCGGGGTCGAGAGGCACGTACGCGGCGCCCGCCCGCAGCACGCCGAGCAGCGCCGCGACCAGCCATCGGGTCCGGGGCAGGTGGACGCCGATCCGGCTGCCCGGTCCCGCGCCGAGCGCGCGCAGCCGCGCGGCGACCGTGCCGGCGGCGGCCCACAGCTCGGCGTAGGTCCAGGCACCGTCGGCGTCCCGCAGCGCCACCGCCGCCGGCCGCTCCGCCACCCGCCGGGAGATCCGCCGGTCGACCGTGTCCGGCACACCCGGTGCCGTCGCGTCCCGGCCGGACCACCGGGCCAGCCGGGACGCCTCCTCCGGCGCCAGCACCGGCAGGTCACCCACCGGGGCACCGGGCGCGTCCAGCGCCGCGCCGAGCACGGTGGAAAAGCGCCGCCCGAGGTCGCCGGCGGTGCCCGCGTCGAACAGGTCGGTGCGGTACTCCAGCCGCCCGCCGCACCCGTGCGCGCCGTCCACCAGGCTCAGCGTCAGGTCGAACCGGGCCGCGCCGGTCTCGCCGGGCTCCGCGGTGACCTCGCAGCCGGGCAGCCGCCACGCGGTCACCTCGTCCGTCCGGTAACTGAACAGCACGTCGAACAGCGGGTTGCGGGCCAGGTCGCGTTCCGGCCGCAGCTGCTCGACCAGCCACTCGAACGGCACGTCCTGATGGGCGAGCGCGGCCCGGACCACGCCGCCGACCCGGGCGACCAGCGCCGCGAACGACTCGCCGGCCGGCACGTCGACGCGCAGCGCGAGCGTGTTGGTGAAGAAGCCGATCAGCGGTGCGGTGCGGTGCTGGTCGCGGTTGGCCACCGGGGTGCCGATGACCACCCGTTCGTCGCCGGTGCACCGCGAGACCAGGACCGCGAACGCGGCCAGCAGCACGCTGTACGGCGTGCTGCCGGTGGACCGGGCCAGTTCGGCCACCCGTGCCGACGCGCCGTCCGGCAGGGCGACGGCGATCGCCGAGCCGTCGTATCCGAGTACCGGCGGCCGCGGGTGGTCGGTCGGCAGCGCGGCCAGTTCCGGTACGTCGGCGAGCGCGGCGCGCCAGTAGTCGAGCGAGCCGGCACCGTCGCGGCGCAGCCGTTCCTCCTGCCAGCGCGCGTAGTCGTCGTACTGCCAGGTCAGCTCCGGCAGCTGCGGCGGACGGCGAGCCAGGTGCGCGGCGTAGCACTCGCTGATCTCCCGGCCGAGCAGTTCCGCGGACCAGCCGTCCGCGACGATGTGGTGCGCGGTGAACGTGAACAGGTGATCGGCCGGCCCGGTCCGGAACACCACGGCCCGCCACAGCGGCCCGGACACCAGGTCGAACGGCTGCCGGGCCGCCGTCGCGGCGGCGGCCCGCACGGCGGCGGCCGGGTCCGGCTCGGCGGCGAGATCGACCAGGGTCAGCGAGGGTACGCCGGCGTCCAGCACCCGCGGCACCGGCTCACCGTCCGGGGCGGGAAACACCGTTCGGAGCAACTCGTGCCGGCGCACCACCGTGCTCAGCGCCGCGTCCAGCGCGGTCACGTCGAGCGGGCCGCGGATCCGGAAGCCCAGCGGCACGTTGTAGACCGCCGAGCCGGGCACCAGCTGATCGAGGAACCACAGCCGGCGCTGCGCGTACGACAGGGGGCGGGCCGGCTCGGCCAGCGCACGCAGGCGCGCCGCCAGCCGGGCCCGGTCGTCGAGGTGTCCGGTGGTCATCCGTCCACCTCCGCGGTCCGGGTGCCGGTGGGTCCGCGGTCGCCGCGGCCCGCGCCCGGGCCGTCCGTCTGCTCGAGTTCCCGGAGCAGGGCGGTGACCTCCGCGTCGGACAGTTCGTCGAGTCGGTCCAGCAGGTCACCGGCGTCCGGCCGGGCGGGGCCGGGTCTCCGGTCCGGCACGGGTGGGCCCGTGTCGACCAGGGCGGCGAGGG
This sequence comes from Jidongwangia harbinensis, assembly GCF_020216025.1. Lineage (GTDB taxonomy): Bacteria > Actinomycetota > Actinomycetes > Mycobacteriales > Micromonosporaceae > Actinoplanes > Actinoplanes harbinensis. Next base: position 412,567 of record NZ_JAIWNC010000001.1, read on the forward strand.
CGGCCAACTCCGGGCGCTGCAGGAAGTCGGCCAGCCGTACGTCCACGCCGAAGTCCTGTTCCACCTGGTTGATCAGGCGGGTGGCCAGGAGCGAGTGGCCGCCGAGCCGGAAGAAGTCGTCGGTGCGCCCGACGCGGTCCACGCCGATCAGGTCGGCCCAGATCCGGGCCAGGCGCTGCTCGGTGCCGGTGCCGGGCGGCACGTACCGGTCGTCCGGCCCGGTGGGCGCGGGCGTGGGCAGCGCGGCTCGGTCGAGCTTGCCGGTGGTGGTCAAGGGCAGCGCGTCCAGGGCCACCCAGACGTCCGGGATCAGGTGCGCGGGCAGGATTCCGCCGAGCCGCCGGGCGACCGCGTCCGTGCCGTCCGGGCCGGACAGCACCAGGTAGGCGACGAGGCGCTGGTGCCCGGGCGGGCCGGTGGGCAGGACGGCCGCGTCGGCCACGGCCGGATCGGCCCGCAGCGCCGTCCGGATCTCGCCCGGCTCGATCCGGAAACCGCGGATCTTGACCTGGTCGTCGGTGCGGCCGACGAAGTGCAGGGTGCCGTCGGCGCGCCAGCGCATCAGGTCGCCGGTGCGGTACATCCGGGCGCCGGCCGGCCCGAACGGGTCGGGCAGGAAACGTTCGGCGGTACGCCCGGGCCGGCCGAGGTAGCCGAGCGCCACCCCGGGCCCGCCGATGTACAGCTCGCCGACCACGCCGACCGGCACCGGGTCCAGCCGGTCGTCGAGCAGGTAGACCGGCGTGTTCGCCTCGCCCCGGCCGATCGGCACGCTGGCCTCGCCGTCCGGCAGCCCGGTGATCAGGTGGGAGGTGGCCAGGGTGGTGGTCTCGGTCGGGCCGTACAGGTTGAGCAGCCGGGCCGGGCCGGTGCCGGTGCCGCGGCGGGCCAGCAGCGTGCGGACCGCGCCGGCGTGTGCGGCCTCGCCGCCGAACATCAGCGTGCGCAGGCCGTCGAACGTCTCCGGCCGTCCCGTCGCCACCTCGTTGAAGAGGGCGGTGGTGAGGAACAGCGTGTCGACGGACAGGGCGCGCAGGTGGTGCTCCAGCGCCGCCGGGTGCGGGAGGACGTCGGGCGGGATGACGCAGACCGTGCCGCCGCACAGCAGCGGGCCCCACAGCTCGAACAGGCTCGGATCGAAGATCGGATTGGTGGCGTGCCCGAACCGCAGGCCGGCCTCGAACCGGACGTAGCGGGTGCCGGAGAACAACCGCAACACCCCGCGGTGGGTCAGCGCGATCGGCTTGGGCCCGCCGGTGGAACCGGAGGTGAGGAAGACGTACGCGGCGGCGACCGGCGACGGTGGCGCCGTCGGCGGCAGGAGCGGATCGCCCGCCTCGGGGTGGTCGGCCTCCGGATCGTCGGCGTGGACCACCACGGCGGGCAGGGCGGTGCCGGCCGGGAGGTGAGCCGTTCCGGTGACCACCACCCGGACGCCGGCCGCCGTGATCACCTGCGCCAGCCGGGCGGCGGGTGCGGCGACGTCCAGCGGTACGACGGTGGCGCCGAGCCGCAGCGTCGCCAGGTGCGCGGTGATGTGCGGCACGCCGCGCGGCAGCAGCACGCCGACCGCGGTGCCCGGTCCCACGCCGGCGCGCGCCAGCCGGCCGGCGAGCGCGTCGGCTCGCCCGGCCAGCTCCCGGTAGGACACCGCGACCTGCCGTCCGTCCCGGTCGAGGAGGGCCAGCGCGGGCGCGTCCGGGGCGGCCGCGACCTGCGCCGCGAACAGGGTGGGCAGGTCGCTGTCCACCGGGAACGGCGGGGCCGGCGCGTTCCACCCGTGCAGCACCTGGTCGCGTTCGGTGGCCGGCATCGCCGACAGCGCGCGCACCGGTTGCTGTGGTGCGCCGACGGCGTGGTCGAGCAGCGTCAGGTAGTGCGTGACCATCCGCTCGGCGGTGGCCCGGTCGAACAGCGCCGTGGCGTACTCCCAGATCAGCGTGATCGAGTCGGCGCCGTCCCGGTGCGGGCGGCCGACCCGCTGCTCGGCGCGCGGAATGACCACGACGTTGAGGTCGGTCTTGGCCGAGCCGTTGTGCCGTTCGGTCACGGTCCCGCGCAGACCGCCGAACTCCAGGTCGGGCACGGCCGAGTCGTGGAAGCTGAACATCACGCCGAACAGCGGGTTGCGGGACGCGTCGCGGGCCACGCCGAGGGCGTCGATCACCCGGTCCAGCGGTACGTCCTGCCAGGCGGCGGCGTCCACCACGGTGTCCTGTGCCCGGCGGGCCAGCTCGGCGAGTCCGGCGTCGCCGGAGACGTCCAGGCGCAGCGGGAGCGTGTTGACGACCATCCCGATCATCCGTTCCAGCTCGGCGGCCCGCCGGTTCGCGAAGCCCGCGCCGATGACCAGGTCGGTCTGCCGGGTGTACCGGCGCAGCAGCGCGCCGAACCCGGCGAGCATGACGGCGTAGAGCGTCACGCCGTGCCGCCGGGCGAACCGCCGTAACCCGGCGGCCAGTTCGGCGGGCAGGTCGCGCCGCACGGCATCGCCCTGGAACGTCTGCCGCGGCGGGCGTGGCCGGTCGGTGGGGAGGTCCAGGGCCTGCGGTACGCCGGCGAGCCGGCCGGTCCAGTGGGCGACGTGCCGGTGCAGCGTCTCGCCGCGCATCCGGCCGCGCTGCCACATCGCGAAGTCGCCGTACTGGATCGGCGGTGCCGGCAGCGTAACCGGCCGGCCGTCGCGCAGCGCCGGATACAGGTGCTCGATCTCGCCCAGCAGCACCGCGAACGACCATCCGTCGTGGACGAAGTGGTGTTCGACCTGCACCAGCATGTGGTCGTCGGCGGCCAGCCGCAGCAGTGTCCAGCGGGCCAGCGGCGGCCGGGTCAGGTCGAACGGGGCGCGCAGAGCCTCGGCCACCAGCCGCTCCGCCTCGGCCCGCCGTTGCCGCGGCGGTATGCCGGTCAGGTCCCGCACCGGCATCGTCACCGGCATCGGCGGCAGCACCCGCTGCACTCCCCGGCCGTCATGGTCGACGAACGCGGTGCGCAGGATCTCGTGCCGCCGGACGATCTCGCTCAGCGTGGCGTGCAGCGCGCCCGCGTCCAACGGGCCGGTCAGCCGGATCGTCATCTGGGTGTTGTAGGCGAGGTTGCCCGGCGCCAGCCGTTCCAGGAACCACACCCGTTCCTGCGGGAACGACAGCGGCAGGTAGCGGTCCCGGTTGGTCGGGCACACCGGCGGCAGCACCGGCGCCGCGGTCCCGGTGGCCGCCAGCGCGGCGAGTCCGGCGACGGTCGGTGCCGCGAAGATGTCCGGCAGCGGTATCTCCACTCCCAGCGCGGCCCGGATCCGGGCCGCGAGCCGGCCGACCAGCAGGGAATGGCCGCCGAGCGAGAGGAAGCTGTCGTCACGGCCGGGTTCGACGCCGCCGAGCAGGTCGGACATCAGGCCGGCGATGGTGCGTTCCACGTCGTTGCGCGGCGCCCGGTGTCCGGCGCCGGCCGCCGTGGTCCCGACCGGCGGCAGCGCCTCCCGGTCGATCTTGCCGCTGGCGGTGAGCGGCATCCGGGGCAGGACGACCAGCGCGGCCGGCACCATGTAGCCGGGCAGCATGCCGGCCAGCACCGCGCGCAGCTCCACCGGATCGACGCCGGCCCCGGTGACGTACCCGGCCAGCACCTCGTCGCCGGCGTCACCGGACGGGCCGGGCCGCACCACGGCGACCGCGTCGTGCACCGACGGGTGTTCGCGCAACCGGGCCGCGATCTCCTCCAGCTCGACCCGGTGGCCGCGCACCTTGACCTGGTGGTCGATCCGCCCGAGGAACTCCAGTTGACCGTCGGCCAGGCGGCGGACCAGGTCGCCGGTGCGGTAGACGCGCGCGCCCGGCGGGCCGTCCGCGTCCGGCACGAACCGCTCGGCGGTCAGCCGGTAGCGGTTCAGGTAGCCGCGCCCCACTCCGACGCCGCCGACGGCCAACTCGCCGGCCGCCGAGTCCGGTACCGGCCGCAGGTCCGGACCGAGCACCACGGCACGCAGCCCGGGCAGGGGCCGGCCGATCGGCGGGCGGGTGCCGTCGTCGCCGTCGATGTCCGCCTCGGTGGCGATCACCGTGGTCTCCGACGGCCCGTAGGCGTTGATCAGCCGGCGGCCCGCCGCCCAGCGCGCCGCGACCTGCCCGGACAGCGCCTCGCCGCCGCTGAGCAGCACCCGCAGGGCGGGCAGATCGGTCACCGGCAGCATGGCCAGCACGGACGGCGGCAGCAGCGCGTGCGTCACGGCGGCTCCGCGCAGCCGGGCGACGAGCCGTTCGCCGTCCAGCCGCTCGGCGGCCGAGGCGATGACGAGCGTGCCGCCGACCGCCAGCGTGCACGCGATCTCGAAGACCGACGCGTCGAACGCCGGGGTGGCGAACTGCAGCATCCGGGTGTCGGTGCCCAGGCCGAGCGCGGCCTCCTGGGTGGCGATGAGGTTCGCCAGCCCGGCCTGGGTGAGCACCACGCCCTTGGGCCGGCCGGTGGAGCCGGAGGTGTAGATGCAGTAGGCGGCCTCGCCGGGCGGGACCACCACCGGCGGGAACGCACCGGTGGGCGCCGCCGCGGCCGGATCGATGCGGATCACCGGCTCGTCGCCGAGGTCGGCGAGGCCGTCGGTGATCACCGCCGCCGCGTCCGCGTCGCGCAGGCAGTAGCGCAGGCGCTCGGCCGGGTGCTCCGGGTCCAGCGGCAGCCAGGCCGCGCCCGCCCGGGCCACCGCCAGGATCGCGACGACGGCGTCCGGGCCCCGCCGGAGCGCCACTCCGACGATCGCGCCCGGCCCGGCGCCGGCCGCGCGCAGCCGTACCGCCAGCGCTGCGCTGGCCCGGTCCAGCTGCGGATAGGTGAGACGGTCCGGGCCGTACTCGACGGCCGTTCCGGCGCCCGCGGCGACCTGCGCGGCGAACCTCTGCGCGAACGCGGCGCTCACCGTGCCTCCCCCGCCTCGACGGTCCGGCGCGGCGCCGCATGCGGCACGAACGACCAGGTCGATCCGTCCAGAGTGGAGGATGGGCCGAAGGCCCGTGGTGGCGTGACCGGCCGGCGCAGGACGAGGTCGACCGCGGTGACGCCCTCCGCCGCGGTGTCGTCGGCGACCAGGCGCAGCAGGCTGTCCGGGCCGCGCAACGCGATCTCGCCGGCCGTACCGGCGTCGGTGTATCCCAGCGCCCGCAGCACCGCCGCCAGCCGGGCGGTCCGCGCGGGCGTCAGCCGCAGCGTCACACCGCTCACGTCGACCAGCGCGAGGCCGGGATCCGGCGGTCCGCCGAGCGCGGCGTCCAGGTAACCGGACCGGGCCAGGGTCCCGTCGTCGCCGCGCCGGGCACCGACCCGGTCGAAGTACTCACCGGCGACCTCGGCCAGCATCAGCCGGATGCCGTGGTCGCCGTCCAGCTCCGGCTCCAGCAGGTGGTACCAGGGCCGCGAACCCGCACCGGGCACGTCCCGGTGAACCAGTTCGGAGCGGGCCGGCAGACCGGCGGCGGCGAGCCGGTCGCGCGCCTGCCGGAGGGTGCCCGGCCGCTCGAAGGACAGCGAAAGCCCCGCGCACAGGCCGGGGAACGGCGGTGCCGACGCCGGAAAGAACTCCACGATGGTGTTGCTGCCGGCGACGCCGACCCCGGCGTAGGTGCCGGCGATCGAGCTGGTCAGGCGCTTGAGCTTGACCCGGGCGAAGTCCTCGCGCAGGAACGACGAGCCGGCCACCGCGGCGTAGGCGTCGTCGTCGAGGACCAGGAACACGTGGTCGAAGAGCGGGGCGGTGCCGGTCACGGTCGGTTCCTCCGGTGGTCGTCGTGGTACCGCAGCGGCAGCGTCCGCAGCAGGCGCAGCGATCCGGTGGGGGTCCACTGCGCCGGGCCGGCGGGCCGGGGCCGGTCGAGCCGGCGCAGCAGCGCACCGATCGCCACCTCGCCCTCGGCCAGCGCCAGCGGCGCCCCGAAGCAGGTGTGGATGCCGGCGCTGAAGCTGAGGTGCGGGCGCCGCCGGCGGGTGATGTCGAACCGGTCCGGCTGCTCGTGCGCGGCCGGGTCGCGGTTGGCGGCGGCGAGCATCGCGAGCACCGAGTCACCGGCCCGGACGGTACGTCCGCCGAGCGGCACGTCGGCCACCGCCACCCGGTTGGTCATCTGCAGCGGCGGCTCGAACCGCAGGGCCTCCGTGACGGCACCGGCGAGCAGGCCGTCGTCGGCGCGCAGCGCGGCGAGCTGGTCCGGGTGCGCCAGCAGCAGGCGCACGGCGCTCGACACCAGCGCGGTCATGGTGTGCAGGCCGGCCGCCGCGTACAGCACGAAGAGCAGGTTGGCGTGCAGTTCCTCGTCGCTGACGAAGTGGCCGCCCTCCCGGGCCAGGCGCATGTCGTCGATGAGGTCGCCGGTGGGCCGGCGGCGGCGCTCGGCGACCAGCTCGGCCAGGCGGTCCCGGGCGGCGGTCGCGGCCTCGCTGGCCCGCGCCCAGACCGGCAGCGGGGTACGGGTGCCGACCGCGCGCATCGGCGCCGACCAGCGCGCGAAGTCCGGCCAGTCCGCCCGCGGGATGCCCATGATGTCGCAGATGACGTGGAACGGCAGGCGCGCGGCGTAGTCGGCGACCACGTCGATCTCGCCGCCGCCGGGCCGGAGAATCTCGTCCAGCAGACCGTCGGCCAGCGTGGTCATCCGGTCCCGGCGGGCCTGGACCGCGCCGGTCGTGAAGTGCGGCCACAGCACGCCGTGCAGCCGGGTGTGATCGGGTGGGTCCCGGTGGGCGATCCACTGCTGGCCGATCAGCAGGTACGGTCGCGCCTCCTCCGGGATCGCGTCGGCGGCCGGTTGCGCGCCGGCCCGGGCGCCGGCCCGGCGGGCCTTTCCGAAGCGCGGATCGCGCAGCACGGTGAGTGCGTCGGCGTGACCGAACACGTACCAGGCGCCCGGATATCCGACCAGCGCCGGCAGGCCCCAGTGGACCGGCTCGGCCGCACGGTACCGGGCGTAGACCGGGTACGGGTCGCTCAGCAGCGCGGGATCGGAGGGGTCGAAGGGCGACAGCTGGCCGGTGGCCGTCGCCACCGCCTCACTCATCGCCGCCCGCCGCCGCTGCCTCGGACGCCCGGCGCAGGCTCGCCGGGCGCAGATCCGTCCACACCTGGTCGATGTACGCGAGGCAGCGCTCCCGTTCACCCGCCACGCCGGTCCGGTGCCACCCGGCCGGCGGCGGCCGGTCCGCCGGCCAGATCGAGTACTGTTCCTCGTCGTTGCGGACCACGTGGAATTCGGCGATGGCGTCCATGGCGGCGAGCGTCCCAGGGGCCGCTGTGGCGGCACTGTAACGGCGCTGTGGTCACCGCCCCGCCCGGTCGCGGACCGGGTCAGGACACCTCGGCGAGGCGAGCCGCCAGGGGTACGGCGTCCGGCGCGCCCAGGCCCTGCAGGATGTCCAGCGCCTCCCGCCAGGCCGCCGCCGCCTCGTCGGGCGTGCCCGCCGCGGCCGCCGTGTCGCCGCGGCCGACCAGCGCCCGGGCGAGCGGGCCCGGCATGTCCAGCCGCCGGAAGACGGCCTCGGCGCCGGCCAGGTGGGTGCCGGACTCCGGCAGACGACCACAGGTGCGGTACGCCGTGCCGAGCAGCAACAGGCTCATGCCCTCGGCGTACGCGTCGGCGATCCGCCGGGCGAGCGCCAGGCCCTGGTGCAGCGTGGCGATCGCGCGGTCGTCCCGGCCGGTCCGCATCTGCAACTGGCCCAGCGCCACCGTCCCGTACACCTCGCCGTTGCCGAAGCCGACCTGGCGGCTGCGGCGCACCGCGGTGTCCAGCGCGGCCTCCGCCTCGTCCGACCGGCCCAGCGCGCCGTAGGCGATGCCGAGATCACAGTGCAGGATCGCCTCGTTCAGGCTGTCCCCCACCTGCCCGTAGCGCCGCAGCGCCTCGACGTAGCAACCGGCCGCCTCGCCGACCCGCCCCTGCTCGTAGTGCACCGCGCCGAGACTGTGCCAGGCGACCGCCTCGTCGGCCGGAGCCCGGTGGCCGGACAGCAGGGCGAGCGACCGCTCGGCGCTGACCCGGGCGGCGTCGCGACGGCCGAGGGACCGTTCGCAGACACCGAAGGCGGCGAGCGCCCAGCCCTCGCCGCGGCGGTCGCCGTGCTCGCGGAACAGCTCGGCCGCGCGGCTCAGATGGCGCAGCGCCGGGCGGTGCCGGTCCTGCACCGAATAGAACTCGCCCAGGTTGTGGCGGGCCGCGGCCAGCCCGGCCGGGTCGTGGCCACGCCGGGTGGCGGCCACGGCCACGATCCCGGTGGTACGCCAGTCCTCGATGTGGTTGTGCAGTTGGCAGAACCGCGACAGGGACAGCGCCAGGTCCCAGGCCAGCGGGTCCCAGCCGTGCGCGGCGGCGTGCAGCACGGCCGCGACCAGCGTGGCCCGCTCGGCCTCGAACCAGCGCAGCGGCTCGCCCACGTCCAGGTCCCGGAGCAGGCCGGCCAGCGGGCGGCGGGGCGAGCGGCTGTACGCGAGCCGCGGCGTGCGCCGCAGCCGCAGGTCCATCTCCTCGGCGACGGTCAGACAGGCGGTGTACGCCCGGCGCAGCGCCGCCTCGCGGACCGCGGCCTGGTCCGCGCGGCTGGACAGTTGCCGGGCGTACCAGCGCACCAGTTGGTGGAAGCGATAGCGCGGCAGGCCGGCGCGGGCGGTGGGTGCGACGCTCAGCAGCCGTGCCTGGACCAGCGCGTCGATGGTGTCCTCGATGTCGGCGGCCGGGCGGTCCAGCACGGCGCCGGCCAGCCAGGCGGCGAAGTCGGGCACCTCCAGCGCCGCGAGCAGCCGCATCGCCGCCCGCTGCTCCGGACTGATCGCCTGGTAGCTGAGGTCCAGCCCGCGGGTGACCGCGGCGTCCGGGCCGTTGAGCACCTGCAGGCGCCGCCGTTCGTCGCCGAGCCGGCGGGCCACCCAGGCGAATCCACGGTGCGGGTGGCCGGCCAGGCGGCTGCCGACCACCCGGAGGGCGAGCGGCAGCCCGTCGAGCAGCGCCACGACGCGCGCGGTCTCCGCGGGCTCCCGCGCGGTGCGCGCCTGGCCGACGACGCGCCGCAGCAGGTCGGTGGACTCGGCCGCGGAGAGCCGGTACAGCTCGACCGCGGGGTGCGGTCCGATCCCGGGCATCGGCGCGCGGCTGGTGATCAGCACCGCGCAGCTCGACGACCCGGGCAGCAGCGCGCGCACCTGCTCGGCACCGGCGACGTTGTCCAGCACCAGCAGTACCCGCTTGCCGGCCAGCAGGGAACGCAGCATCGAGGACCGGGCGCCGGCCTGGGGCGGCACCGACGGCATCGGTACGCCGAAGCCCACCAGGAGCTGGCCGAGCGCGTCCGCCGGGTCCACCGGCCGGGTCTCGCCGCCGAGGAGGTCGATGTACATGGCGCCGTCCGGGAAGTTCCCGGCGACCCGGTGCGCCACGTGTACGGCCAGGGCGCTCTTGCCGATGCCGGGATCACCGGTGATCGCCGCGACCGCCGGGTAGGCGCCGTCCGGGTGGTCGCCCAGCATCCGCACCAGCGTCTCGCCGGCGCCCGCGCGGCCGACGAAGTCCGGCAGGTCGGGCGGCAGCTGGAACGGTCTGGGTGGCTGCGGGCGCGGCGGGGTGCGGATGCCGATCTCCGGCGGGTCCGGCTCGCCCCGGCCCGGCACACCGGGACCCGGCTCCAGCGGGCGCCGGTTGAGGATCGTGTGCTCCAGCTCGGACAGCCACGGTCCGGGGTCGAGACCCAGTTCGTCGCAGAGCGTACGGCGCAGCTGCCGGCAGTGACCGAGAGCGTCGGCGGCCCGGCCCAGGCCGTAGAGCGCCTCGATCAGCAGCCCGTTGACCTCCTCGTCGAACGGATGCGCGGCGGCCAGCGTGGTCAGCTCGCCGATGATCGCGGCGCCGTCGCCGAGGACCAGGTCGGCGCGCAGCCGGGCCACCAGGCCGACGTGCCGCAACTGGGTGAGCCGGGCGACCTCGGCGTCGATCGCCGCGCTCGACGCGACGTCGCCGTAGGGCGCCGCGTGCCACATGTTCATCGCGTTGCCGAGCTGGGCGCGGGCCGCCGGATAGTCCCGGTCGGCGAGGCTGGCCCGGCCGTCCGCGATCCACCGGGCGAACTCGGTGGCGTCGAGTTCACCGGGAGCCACGGTGATCCGGTAGCCGTACGTGTCCCAGGCCAGCGGCCCCGCGTCCGCCGGAAGCGTGCGGCGCAGCTGGGACACGTACCACTGCAGAACGTTGCGCGCCGTGCGTGGCGGGTCGACCGGCCACAGCTCGTCGACGAGTTCGTCCACGCCGACCGTGGCATTGGCCCGGATCAGGAGCCGGGCCAACAGCGAACGCTGTTTGGCGGCCGCGACCCGCACGGACCCGCCCCGGTCGAAGATGGTCAGGCCACCGAAGACGCCGTAGCGCAGCCGGCCCGCGTCGAAGCCACCGGAAACGACCGCATTCGATTCTCCACCCATGCGCGCCCCACCCCCGTGAAAGGCACAAATGACGGCGGTCAGCCATCGCCTCCACAGTAGCCGGTGACACCCGGCCACCCGGAACCGCTGGACGTACGGACCCGGGTGGACCGACCCGCCAGGACTCCGGCGGAGGGGTGTGGTCAGCGGGCCACGAGATCGGTGACGGGCGCGCCGAACTGGACGACGGTCAGGTGGCCCCCCGCGGTCAGCGGCGTGGGCACGCGCGCGGTGCGGTGGACCGAGCGGGTCCGCGTGTCGATCGCGGTGATGCGTCCCTCGCCGCCGCTGGTGACGAACGCCTTCGCGCCGTCCGGGGTGATGGCCGTGGCCCGGGTCTCCGCGCCCGCCGGCGGCCGGCCCTCGACCGGGCCCTTCGCCAGCGGGGCGAGGGCGACGGTTCCCACCACCCGCCGGTAGGTGGCCGAGCGCGGGTCGGCGTCGATCAGCGTGGTGACGTCGCCCTGCGGCGATGCGGTGGTGACGGCCGCGTACCGCGCGGACAGCGCCAGCCGGCCGGGCAGGCCGTCGGGCAGCTTCGTCAGGCCGGACCGTGCCGTCGAGGTGTCCAGGGTGTGCACGTGGTTGCGCTGCTCCGCCCACTGCTCCGGAGCCAGTCCGGTGTCCTCGGCCACCGAGCCCCAGACGGTACGGTCGTCGGCGCCCCAGCGCGGCCGGTAGTTCTGCACGATGGCGCGGGTGGCGGAGTACGCCACGCTGGTCCGGCCGACCAGGGTCGTCGCCGGCAGGGCGACCCCGTCGACGCCGTCGGCGGTGGTGCTGAAGTGGCGGTCGCCGCGGCGGGACCCGAGCGGGCCGTGGTTGCCGTCACCCAGCGGCGCACTGCTCGTCGCCGCCGGCACCCGACCGGCCAGGACGTCGGCGAGCGGGAACGTCCGGAACTTCCCGCCGGCCGCGGTGACGATCTGCGTCGGCCGCCCGCCGAACGTCACCTGCACCTCGGTGTAGGCGCCGCCGACCCGGTCGACCTCGACGGGAAGCTGGCGGACGGCGAAGGTGTGCAGGTCGACGACCGTGACGCTCTGGTCGGCGGAGTCCTCGTACGCGGAGGTGATGCCGTAGTAGCGCAGTGACGGGTCGACCGCGGCCCAGGCGGCGCCGGCCCAGGTGCGCCCCGCGGTCGGGATGGCGACGGACCGCTCGATGCGCGGCCGGCCGGCCCGGTCGAGGCGTACCGCGTGGACGGTGCCGTGCTCGTCGGCGAGGATCACCCGGCCGTCCGGGAGGGGCACGGTGCCGGCGTGCACATCGACGTCGAGGTCGTCGAGGGAGCCGGTGCGGCGCAGGTCCGAGGCGCGCAACACGTGCACCGCGCCGGCCGCCGCATCGGCCGCCACCAGGAACGCGCCGCGGCCCGCCGCGGCCGGCGCCGCGGCGGCCGTCCCGCTCGGGGCGACGGTCAGGCCGAGGATCACCGCCGAGCCGATCGCCGCGAGCGCACGCCGCCGAGGAACAAGCCAGGACGTAGATGTTGATGTCATGGCGACGACCTTATTGGAAATGGTTTTCAGTGTCTACCGACAACCGGGCGTGATCGGCGCCATGATCGCGACCTTATTGCCAAGAGTTTGCAACTACGAAAGACTGGCGCCGTCGCCGCCCGCACCGGCAGATCCACACGGAAGGTTGACGATGCTCGAAGTCCACACCGGTGCGGCCATGCCGCCGCCGCTCGTCGACGACCTGGTCGACGTCTACACCGAGGTGTTCGGCGCAGCGCCCTGGCACGAGCACCCGGCGGCCGCCCACCGGTTCCGCCGGCGGCTGGCCGCCGATGCCGGCCGCGACGGATTCCGCCTGGTCACCGCGCGTACCGGCGACCGGATCGACGGCTTCGCGACCGGGTGGCTCACCCGCACCCCACTACCCGCCGAGCGGGCCTACCCCGCGGTCACCCGCCAGCTGGGCCCGGACCGGGTCCGCGCGCTGCTCGACACGGCGTTCGAGGTCGACGAACTCGCGGTCCGGCCCGCGGCACGCGGCCGGAACCTGGGCCGCCGACTGCTGCACCTGATCACCGGGACCGCACCGCACGGCCGGGCCTGGCTGCTGACCTCGCGGCACGCCGCCGACACGGTCGCGTTCTACCGGCGGACCGGCTGGACACCGGTGACGCCCCTGCCGGGCACCGGCAACGACGTCGTCGTGTTCCTCGCGCCGCAACACCCGCACGGCCTGGCGGACACCGACCTGTCCGGGGTGGTCGCCGCCTGGGTGCACGGTTGGGCGATCTCCCGCACCGTGCCGGCGCCGACCGCGGTCCCCGGTGGATGGCGCATCCCGGTCGGGCTTCCCGGACATCGCCTCCGGTACGTCCTACCGGCCTGCGACGAGGAATCCCTGGCCGGCCTGAGCCGGCGACCCCACGCGCCGGGCACCTGGATCAAGGTCGCGGGCGAACCCGCCTGCCTTCGCCGGCGCCTGCCCTCCCCCTGGGCGATCGCCGACACCGGCCACCTCATGACCGCGCCGTTCAGCCCCGGCGCGGCGACCGCGCCCGCGCCCTACACCATCCGGATCACCACCACCGGCGCGGTGATCGTCGCTTCCGTCGTCGACGCCGCCGGGGACACCGCGGCCTCGGGACGGCTCGCGCCCGCCGGCCGGACGGGCGTGATCGACCGGGTCGAAACGGCACCCCGGCACCGTCGGCGGGGCCTGGGCACCGCGGTCGTGCGCGCGCTCAGCGACAACGCCGCCCGGCGGGGCATGCACACCGGGGTTCTCGTCGCCACCGACGACGGCCGCGACCTGTACCGGGCCCTCGGGTGGACCGTCCGAAGTCCGATGGCCGCGGCCCACCTGCCGGAACCCCCCGGCTGATCGCGCTCCGCGCCGGTGCCCGCCGCCTGGGTGGGTATGGCGTTCCCAGGAAGCGCTGGGCCTGCTCAGCCGTGTCCGCCCGGGTCCGGGCGGCCGAGCATGGAGCCATGTCCAACACATGGTTCGTCACTGGTACCTCCCGCGGCCTCGGCCTCGAACTCGTCCGGCAGCTGCTGGCGCAGGGGCACAACGTCGCGGCCACGTCCCGCTCCGCCGAACGCCTCGCCGCCGCTCTCGGCGACGTCGACCGCACGCGGCTGCTGCCGATCGAACTCGACCTCACCGACGAGCGGGCCGTCGCCGCCGCGGTCGCCGCGACCGCGGACCGGTTCGGCGGCCTCGACGTCGTGGTCAACAACGCCGGCTACGGGTTCCTCGGCGCCGTCGAGGAAACCAGCGACGCCGAGGTCCGGCGCATGTTCGAGGTGCAGGTCTTCGGCGTCTGGAACGTGCTGCGCGCCGTGCTGCCGGGGATGCGGGCCGCCCGGCGGGGGCACATCGTCAACGTGTCGTCGGTCCTCGGCCTGACCACGTTCCCCGGCTGGGGGCTGTACTCCGCCGGCAAGTTCGCCCTGGAGGGCCTTACCGGGTCGCTCGCGGCCGAGGTCGCCGAATTCGGCATCAGGGTCACGCTGGTCGAGCCCGGCTACACGCGGACCGACTTCCTGCGACCGGTCTCGCTGGGTCTGCCCGCGGCGACCGCCGACGGGTACGGCGCGATCCGGGAGATGACCACCGCGCATCTCGCGATGCCGGGCACCCAGCTCGGTGATCCGGCGAAGGTGGTGGCGGCCATCATCGCGGTCGCCTCGAACGCCGCCTCGCCCCTGCACCAGGTGCTCGGTTCCGATTCGTACGGGCTGGCACAGGCGCGCCTGGAGTCGCTGCGCAGCGACGTCGAGGCGGGCCGCGAGCTGGCCCTGACGACCGACGTCAGCCCCGCCTGACGCGCCGGGCCGGCCTGCCGGCGAGGTCGTACCGGGGCCTCGCCGGCCGGCGCCGGGCCCGTCGACGGTTGCCCACATCGACTACCGTCGCACAAAACCATGATCATCTCCGCGGCCCGAGGATGGGAGTACGGCTTGCCTTTCGTACGCTCGAACGCTGTCGACCTCTGCTACCAGACGTTCGGTGATCCCGCGGACCCGGCGATGCTGCTCATCATGGGCCTGGGCGAGCAGCTGGTCGCCTGGCCCGACGGGTTCTGTGTGGACCTCGCCGCCCGCGGGTTCCACGTGGTCCGGTTCGACAACCGCGACATCGGCCTGTCGACCTGGCTGGACGAGCTCGGCGACGTGGACGTACCCGCGCTGTTCGCCGGAGACCGGTCGTCCGTGCGGTACGGACTGTCCGACATGGCCGCCGACACCGCCGGCCTGATCGAGGCACTCGGACTGCGCCGTGCGCACCTGGCCGGCGTCTCGATGGGCGGCATGATCGCCCAGCTGGTCGCCGTCGAGCGGCCCGACCTCGTGGCCAGCCTCGCGTCGATCATGTCCACCACCGGCGACCGCACGGTCGGGCAGGCCACCCTCGACGACGTCTCCGTGCTGATGCCCCGGCCGGACGCCGACCGGGAGGCCGCGATCGCCGCGGACGTCTCCCTGTACCGCCTGATCGGTTCGCCCGGCGTCGAGATCAGCGAGGAGGACCGGGTCGGCGTCGCCGCCGCGAAGGTCGACCGGGCCTACCACCCGGCCGGCACGGCCCGGCAGTTCGCCGCGATCGTCACGGCCGCGGACCGTACCCCGCGCCTGCGCACCCTGCAGGTGCCCACCGTGGTCATCCACGGCGAGGCCGACCGCCTGGTCGACGTGAGCGGCGGACGGGCCACGGCCGGCGCGGTTCCCGGCGCCGAGCTGGTGCTGATTCCCGGCATGGGCCACGACCTGCCCGCGGGCGCATGGGGCCGGATCATCGACGCCATCGCCACCAACGCCGCCCGGGCCTGACGCCCGGAGCCGGTCGGCGCTCGATGCGGTCGCGGCGCTCGCGGGTGTCCGCCCGCCGGCCGCGCGGGCATGATCGGTCTGGTGGAATGGGCAGATGGAGCCTCCCCGCCCCGGCCGGCCGAGCATGCCCCGGACGGACACGGCAGAGGCGCTGGCCGCGGCAGCGCTGGACTGGATGATCGGGACGGCGCGCCGCACCGGCGCCGGGCTGCGGTGGCCGTCCGTGGCCGGTGGCGCGGACGACGACACGCTGTACAGCGGCGGGGCGGGAATCGTGCTCGCGTTGCTGGAGGCCCAGCGCCACTTCCGGGACGACCGGTACGGCGACGTCGCCCTGCGCGGCGCGCGAGCGTTGGCCGCCGCGGTCGACGGCGAGGACGGCTGTTCGCTGTACTTCGGCCTGACCGGGACGGCGGTCGCCCTGAGTGCGGTCCACCGCCTGCTCGGCGACGAGCGGGCGGCCCGGGCGGCCGACCGGGCACTGAGCCACGTACGTTCGCGTTTCGACGGACGGCGCTGGGGCGAGATGGTCGAGCTGCTCTTCGGCAACGCCGGTGTCGCGCTGGGCGCGCTGCACGCCGGCGACCTCGACCTGGCCGTCCTGGCGGTCGCGCCCTACCTGGACACCGCGGACCCGACGCCCGGCGGCGTCAACTGGGCGGTGCGCCCCGGTCCCGCGCGTTCGCACCACGTCGCGCACGGCACGCTGGGCATCGTGCACGCCCTTGCCGCCGTGGGGGCCGCCGCCGGCCGCGCCGACCTGATCGAGCTGGCCCTGGCGGGTGCCGCCGACGTGGTCTCCCGCGACGAGGCCGGACCCGCGGGTTTCCTGGTCCCGCACTCCGACCCGCCGCACCGGCCCGACCTGATCGAGCGGTACAGCTACGGCTGGTGCAACGGCCCGGCCGGCGACGCGCAGGTCTTCCGGCTGCTCGGCGCGCTGACCGGGGACGCCACCTGGACCGGTCTGGCCGACCGGTGCTGGCACACCGTCACCCACTGCGGCCTTCCGCGCCGCGTGCGGCCCGGCTTCTGGGACAACAACGGCCGGTGCTGCGGCACGGCGGGCGTGCTGGCGCTGGCCTGCGACCGGCACGCCGAGCAGGCCCAGCCGCTCGACTTCGCCACCGGGCTGGTCGACGACCTCGCCGCTCGGGCGACCGCCGACGCCGACGGGGTGCGCTGGTCGAACCACGAGCACCGCGTGCGGCCCAGCACGCTCGCCCCCCGCGTCGGCTGGGCGATGGGCAGCGCCGGCATCGTCCGCGAACTTCTGCGGTTCACCCGCGCTGCCGGCGGGGTGGACTCGGCGTACGCCGTGCCGTGGCCCGACCACGTCCCCGCCGTGCCCCCGGCGCACCGTTCGCGCGTCTGACCGTACCCGTCTCAGCTGGCCTCGCAGATCGGCGCCGGAACCTCCCGGGTGACGGCCGGGAGGTTCTTGATCCCGTCCATCAGGGTGAGCACGGCCCGCGCCGACGGCAGGATCATCACGCCCTCCGACGTGAGGTGCACGCCGTCCGACCGGCGCCCGAACAACCGCAGACCCAGCTCCTGCTCCAGACATTTGATCTGGTAACTGATGGCCGGCTGCGAGTATCCGAGCGACGCGGCGGCCCGGTCCATCCGCCCCGCGTCGACGACCGCGACGAACGCTCTCAGCTCCCGCTCATGCATATCCTGTCCCCCGTTTTGTCGCCTTCGATGATTCCCGTGTCGAGCGGGTCGGCGAAACCCTGCGCCAGTCCCTCGTCCGGACGCGGACACGGGTAGCCAATAGTGTCGCCGGACAGGCTGACGTCTCACTATCCGCCCGCTATCGCGGGTACGGCACATCGGCGCTCAGCGGAAGGTGAACCTGCCTGTGCGTAAGCCCGCGGGCACCGGACGGCACGCGACCTTCGAAATGCCCGGATCCGGACCATCCACTCCGGACGGTGGCCATCTTCCACCGCAGGTGCCGGCGGGTGTCGCGTTTCGGACCGTGTTGCGCCGGCAATATCGCGAGGCTATTCTTCGGAGTCCGTGACAACTGACGCGACGCGGTCGTGGCAGGTGGAGCGAAGATCCATTGAATCGGGGGAGGCAATGGACACGGGGAACACAATGGACATTGATCTAGCCTAGGCACACACTCGTCGCCGAGCCGGCCCGCCGGATTTCCGGGACACCCCCGGAACCGTGCTGATCGCCGGCCTGGAATCGTCATCGGACAGCCCATTCCGCCACGGTCCGCGTCCGACCGTCCGTGGCCCTGGCGGCGTTGCGGCATTCTGATCCGCCACGGAAGGACGGGCGTGAGCACCGACCTCCGCTTCCGCATTCTCGGCCCGGTCGAGGTCTGGCACGGTGACCGCCCGGTGCCGCTCGGCGCGGCGAAACAGCGCGCCCTGCTCGCATGTCTGCTGCTGCGCGGGGACGGTGCGGTGGTCCTGCCGGAGCTGTACGCGGCGCTGTGGGGGGAACGACTGCCGTCCTCGCCGCGGGCGGCCGTGCACAACTACGTCCGCCGGCTGCGCCAGTCGATCGGCTCCGCCACGATCGTCACGACACCGGGCGGGTACCGGCTGGTCACCGACCCGGGAAGCGTCGACCTCCACCGCTTCCGCAGGCTGGTGTCCGAGGCCAGGCGGGACGCCCAGGCGGGCGACCTGCACAGCGAGTCGAATCGGCTGCGCGAGGCGCTGGCGCTGTGGCGCGGCAGGCCGCTGGCCGACGTCTCGTCGGACCTGCTCCAGCGGTACGAGGCACCCGCGTTGCTGGAGGAGCGGATCGCCGCCCTGGAACGGCGCATCGCCGTCGACCTGGACCTGGGCGGGCACGCCGAGCTGGTCGGTGAGCTGCGCGCGCTCCTCGGCGAGTACCCGCTGCGGGAGAATTTCTGGGCGCAGCTGATCCTCGCCCTGCACCGGCTCGGCCGGTCGGCCGAGGCGCTGGCCGCCTACCACCAGGCCCGCACGGTGCTGGCCGAGGAGACCGGGCTCGATCCGGGCGCGGAACTGCAGGCGCTGTACCGCGGGATCCTGCGCGGGGACTCGGTGCTCGCCGGGCACCCACCCGGCCGTCCGCCGGCGGCGCGCCCGCCGTCCCAGCTGCCTCCCGAGGTCACCGGTTTCGTCGGCCGCGGTGACCGGGTCGATGTCCTGGTCCGGTTCCTCGCACCCGAGGCGGTGCCGGCCGCCGTACCGGTCGTGGCGGTGTGCGGTCCGCCCGGGGTGGGCAAGACCGCGCTGGCCATTCACGTCGGGCACCGCCTGCGGCGCCGGTTCCCGGACGGACAGCTGTACGCGGACCTGCACGGCTACGCCGCCGAGACGCCGGTACGCCCGGCCGACCTGCTGCCCCGCTTCCTCCGCGGCCTCGGCGCGCCGGCCGGCTCCGTCCCGGAGGACGTGGAGGAACAGACCGCGCTCTACCGCTCGTTGCTGGCCGACCGGGCGGTGCTCGTGGTGCTGGACAACGCGCTCAGCCCCGACCAGGTCCGCCCGCTGCTGCCGGCCGAGCCCCGCTGCGCCGTGCTGCTCACCAGCCGGGACAACCTGCCGGGTCTGGTCGCCCTGCACGGCGCGCGCCGGGTACGGGTCGACGCGCTCTCCGCCGCGGCATCGCTCGACCTGCTGGCCGCCCTGGTCGGCCGTGACCGGGTGGCCCGCGAACTCGACGTCGCCACCGAGCTGGCGGGGCTGTGCGGCCATCTGCCGATCGCGCTGCGGGCGGTCGGCGCGAACCTGGCCAACCGTCCGGACCTGTCCATCGCCGGGTACGTGGCCGAGGTACGCACCGGCAACCGGTTCGGTGCGCTGTCCGTGCACGGCGACGAACGCGCGGCCGTGGGCGCCACGTTCGGCTACTCGTACCGCGCCCTGAGCCCGCCGGCCCGGCGCGCGTTCCGCCACCTGGGGCTGCTCCCGGCCGACGAGTTCACCGCCGACGAGGCGGGCACCCTGTTCGGCACCAGCGGGGTGGACACCACCGCGCTGCTCGGCGTGCTCACCAACGCCAACCTCATCGAGTACGAGACCTCGGGCCGGTACCGGATCCACGGCCTGCTGCGGTGCTACGCCGGACAGCTCGCCGCCGTGTCCGAGCACCCGGAGGAGCAGGCGGCGGCTCGCGGCCGGCTGACCCACCGGGTCAGCGACCGAGCCCCACCCGGCTGATCCCCGGCGGGCCGTGTCGCCCCACCGCCCGCTGCTCGCCCCGCCCATCGCCAACCGCCGATCATCGCCCGCCGCTCCACCGAAAGCCGTATTCGGGTTCGCGACATGGCGGATGGTTCCGCCGGAGGCGCCGGTATTCTCCGAGAAACGGAGTCTTCGGCCGATCTTCCCCGCCGCCGGCCGTCCGGGGATGCGGCCGCCAGGAAGGGCCGGTGATGCAACGGAGCGGCGTCGACACCGAGGCGGAACCGGCCGGGCGCGGCGGCCCACTCCCCCGTGCCGACCCGCCCGCGCGGTACAGGTCCGGCGCCGCGGTGCCGGACGCTCACCGGGAGCACCACCATGGGTACGCCCCCGACCCGCGACGCCCCCCGGAAGGACTGGATGGACCCGCGATCCGCGCCCGGCACCGTCCGTCCCGGGCACGACCAGGGCCACGGCTGGGTGCTCGCGGCGGCCGTGGTCACCGCGGATCGCCTCCGCGCCGCTTCCCGCGCGGCGACGCCGGACGCCGGCCGCCACCGCCGCGGCCGTCGTGCTCGGTGCCGGTGCGGTCCTCGGCGCCGCCTCGTTCGGACTCTTCTATCTGCCGAGTGTGGTGCTGCTGGCCGTGGCAGCGGTCCGCGGTCGGCCGTCCCGGGCCGGATGAATTCTTCTACATTGGAGTGGTTGCGGCCGGAACGGTCGTGGGGCCACTATCAAATCCTCGAAGCAGCCTAGGTTCCCGGCTGCCGCGTTGGTTGACTGAGCCGCATGACCACGCTCGACATCGGCGCGTGCGAGCGCCCCCGGCACGTCGCGGAGCCCCCACCGGCCGTGCCCGGCTCGCGCCTGTGCCGGGGCTGCCGATCTGCTCTGGGAGCCGGCCTGACCGGCCTGCCGGGGCTGTACGAGGCGTGTGGGCACGCCCTGGTGCCGTTGCCCGGCGGCAGCGTGATCGGACGCGGGCGGACCGGCCGGACCGGCGCCCCGCCGCCGCTCAACGACGCCGCGGTCGAGACGCGGGACCGGATGCACGGCGTCCTGGCGTCGTGGGCCGGCATGGTCGTCGACGAGCGGGCCCTGACCCGGGCACCGGCGCGTGCCGTCCCGAGCCTGACCACGTTCCTGCGCCGGCACCTCGACTGGTTGGCTGCCCACCCGGCGGCCGGCGACTTCGCCGACGAGATCGACGGCCTGGTCGCGGCCGCGGAACGCGCGCTGAACGGCGACGGCCGGCAGCCGCCCCGGCTCGGTGCGTGCGTGGAACCGGGGTGCGACGCGACGCTGGCCCCGTTCGGCTCCGGCCCGGGCCGCCGGGTCGGCTGTGGCGCCGGCCATTCCTGGGCCGCCGGCCAGTGGCTTCTACTGAGCCGCCGGATGGCCGGCGCGACCCCGGCATGACACCCGACCGCCACGACCCGTCGGCCGGGAGCCACGGCACGGCCGCTGAGAGCCACGGCACGGCCGCTGAGAGCCACGGCACGGCCGCTGAGAGCCACGGCACGGCCGCTGAGAGCCAGGGCACGGCGGCCGGAAGCCACGGCGCGGCGGCCGGCCGGTCCGGTGCGCCGTCGGAACAGGTTCGGCGGCGCACCGTGCCCACCGAGTTGGCCGCCCTCGCGACCGGCGTCTCACCGGACACGGTCCGGCAATGGGCGCGGCGCGGCAAGCTCACCCGCCACGGCACGCCCGGCCGCGCGGAGTACGACCTCGAAGAGTTGGCCGGCCTGATGGATCGCCGGACGCGCGGCGGGAGGCGCGACGCCTCGGCCGCATGCTGACGCGCCACACCGCCGGGCCGAACCGGTCCCGGGACGCCGATCGGAAGCAGATTCCGACGGTGGGACGGCCGTGTCGGTCCGCGGAATCCCTCGCGTGGTCGGAGTCCGGGTCGGCGAGGCCGTACGCCCGGGAGCCGACCACGACCCCGCCGTGAGGTCAGGACGACGTCAGGCAGAAGGGATGGCCGGCCGGATCCAGGAATACCCGCCACCGTCCGTCGCCGGGCTGATGGTCCGGTTTGGCCGCGCCGAGCGCCAGCACCAGTTCCTCCGTCGCATCGAGGTCGTCGGCGCGGAAGTCCAGGTGGAACTGTTGTGGCACGTCCTGACCCGGCCACTGCGGCGCCCGGTATCCGTCGACCCGCTGGAATCCCAGAGCACGGCCGGAACCATCCGTCAGAGCGACGAACTCGTCCGTGCCGAAGAGCTCGCGCATCCCGGTCAGCTCCCGGTAGAAGCCCGCCAGCGTCTGCGGGTCGGCACAGTCCAGCGTCACCCCGCGCAGTTCAGCACCTGGCACTGTTCGCTCCTTCGGGCCCGCGCGTCGGTATCCGTAAGCGGTCGCCGCACGCGATCACCGGGTCACCGCCACACCGTACTCGCAAGCCCGGTCCGGAGGGCGGACGCGCGCGTACGGCGCGACATCGGAGAGGCGGTCACGACACGACGGCCGGCGGCAGCCGGTCCACGGTCGGCTGCTCGGTGACCGGCGGGCGGTTCAGCGCCCACGGCGACTGCCCCTCGGCCCGGATCTGCCGGTGCACCAGCACGATGTACGCCACGTCGATCACGAACACCGTGGCGGCGAGCAGCATCAGCAGGTACCGGTCCGGGAACAGGAAGAGGAACAGGAAGCCGACCATCAGCGTGCCCAGGCACTTGCCGAGCGCGACGTACACCGACTGGCCGGCCGACGATCCGCGGGCGCGCAGCATCAGGATGAACGCGATGCTCAGGAACAGGTTGATCCCCAGGCCGGTGTAGATGCCGTAGAAGTCGCTGAGTTCCCAGGTGAGCACGACCAGGAAGACCGACGCGTAGGCGAGGATGCCGAGGACCAGCCATTGGGCGGTACGGCGGGACAGCCGCGGGAGATCCTTGTACCCGTACTTGAGCGCCTGGCCGAGGATGACGATGTCGAGCAGCAGCGCGCCGAAGTTCATCGGCCGTTGCTCGGGCAGTTGCTCGATGACCAGGGAGTGGGTGAACTCCCAGGCGAAGTTGATGCCGACCAGCGTCACCGGCACACCGACCCGCTTGTCCACGTGGCCACGGTGGATGGCCAACGCGTAGGCGGGCAGCCAGAACACGCCGACCGCGAGCAGGAGCGTCCAGTACAGCCAGTCCGGCATGTCGGCCTTCGCCGAGAGCACCGGTGCCGGGTCGGGCAGGTAGATGAGCGGGTCGGGTATCCAGGACATGGGCGTCTCCTACTCGTACTCGCCGGGCCGGGTCACGTCCACCGGCCGGTGCCGATCGCCTCGTTCGTTCCGAGCACCTGCTCGCGCAGGGCCAGCCGGCGGATCTTCCAGGTCGCGGTGCGGGGCATGTCCTCCCACGGCACGACGCGGGGGTCGGACAGGGGCGGCAGGTCGGCCACCGCCGCCCGCCAGCGGGCCGGGTCCAGGTGGTTGTCGCGCATCGCCAGGACCGGCACCGGCAGCCGGCCGGGCACGCCGAGGATCACCACCTCGGTCGCCGTCTCCAGGCGGTCCAGCAGGACGCTCTCCAGCTCGATGCAGCTGGCACCGGGGATCATGTCGACCTCCCGGTCCAGCAGCCGGTAACGGAACAGGCCGGCCCGCTGTCCGAGGTCGCCGGTGTTCCACCAGCGCCCGTCGATCTTCGCCCGGTGGCGGTCCTCCTCGCCGAGGTAGTCGAGGCAGCGGCCGGTGGTGGCGGCCATCAGCAGCCCGGGCCGCCGGCCGGTGCCGCGGCCGGTGCCCTGGTCCACCACCCGGACCCGGCACAGCAGCGGCCAGCCGACCTGGTTGGTGACGCCGAGCGGTTTGGTGCGGCGGCGCACCGAGCGCCGGGTGAACAGCGTGGAGCAGAGCGGGCCGGTCTCGGACTGCCCCCAGCCGTGCGCCCACAGCGGCATCCGGCGGCGGGAGGTGCCGAGGAACGTGCGCACCGTGCGCGGGTGGATCGCGTCGAACGTGCTGATGTACAAGCGGACGCCGGCGAACAGTTCCGGCTTCCGGTCGGCCAGTTCCTCCCAGCGCTGGAAGATGTTCGGGCAGGCCTCCAGCGTGGTCGGCCGGTGCCGGTCGAGGAACCGGGCCACCTGGTCCGGCGCGTGGTCGGCGATGACGAGCAGTTTGCCCGGCGCCAGCCGGAGCTGGCCGGCGGTCCACGACAGCACCCGGAAGTGCGCGAACGAGATGGACGAGCCCACCGTGTCGGTGCGCCGGCTGACCACCACCGGCAGGCGGGAGGACTCGAGCCGCGCCTGCGCCCCGATGGCGGTGCCGGCGGAGTGCACCACGAGCTTGGGTACGCCGGTGGTGCCGGAGGAGTGCGTGACGATCATCGGTTCGTCGTCGGCCCGGGCCCGCGGCGGTACGGGCGGGGCGTCCCGCAGGTCGTCCAGCGGGATGACCCCGGCCGGCGGGGTGGTCTCGCCGGTGCCGATCCGGACGATCCGCCGGTCGTCGGCGGTCAGGTCCACCCCGGCGCGGACCGCCTGGTCCAGGAAGCGGGCGCCGATCACCAGCACCGCCGGATCGGCCCGCCGGATCATGGTGCCGACCGTCTCGATCGAGCCGATCGCGCCGATCATGACGGGCAGCGCGCCGATCCGGGCCGCGCCCGCGGCGACCAGCACCGTGTCGTAGTGGTTGTCCTTGACGACGACCAGCCGGTCATCCCGGCGCAGCCCGGCGGCGTACAGCCGGGCCGCCATCGCGGCCACGGTCGACGCGAGCCGGGCCCCGTCGTAGACGGTGCCGCCGTCGGGTTCGATGTCGAACGGCCGGTCGAGATGCATGACGGTCTGGGTGGCCTGCTCGGCGTGCCAGTCGAAGATCAGCCCGAGGTTCACCGGCGAGCGGTTGCGCGGCATGTGCTTCCCCTTGTCTAGGCCGGATGCGTGCGGGAATCAGAGATGGAAGACGGCGAACGTGGGCAGCGCGAGGCCGAGGAAGCCGGCGTCGAAGGCGAGGAAGCCGATCCGCCGGGCGCGCAGCCAGTCGCCGAGGACCGGGCCGACGTACAGCTGCCATCCGTGCAGGGCGATGGCCGGCGCCGTGGTCAGCAGCGTCCACCAGGGCCACGGGGTGACCACCACGAGCGCGCAGACGCCGGCGGCCGACGTGCCGACGAGCCCCACGAGGACCCGCCGGAGGGCCCGGCGGGGCAGCGTCACGGCCAGGGTGCGCCGGCCGGCGCCGCTGTCGCCGGTGATGTCGTTGACGTTGGAGTAGCTGCTCACCAGCACCTGCCACAGGCCGAGCAGGAACGCGGCCAGTACCGCGCCGGTGCTCCAGTCGCCGGTCACGGCCACGTAGGGGGCGAGCAGACCGGCGGCGACGGAGAGCCACAGCGTCGTCTCGCCGCCGCCGGGGTGGTAGCTGACCCGAAGCCCGGTCGAGTACTGCACGCTGAGCGCGAAGCCGGCCGCATAGAGCGCGTACGCGGCCGGCGGAGCGTCCCAGCCGAGCGACCCGAACGCCGCCGCGCCACTGAGCACGGCGACGACGGCGGCGCACAGCACGAACGTGCGCGCCTGCCGTTCGGTCACGGCGCCGCTCAGCAGCGGCTTGTTGCTGAGCTTGCGGAGGGTGGTGCCGGACCGGTAGTTGACGGCGTCGCTGCCGTTACGGAAACCGACCAGGTCGTCGGCCGCGCAGGCGCACGAGATGATGGCGCCGGTGCCGAGCAGGTACCAGCACATCGCCGCGATCGTGCCGGGCGCCTGCCGGACCTCGGCCGGGAGCATGAACCACACCAGGGCCCAGCCGTAGTACTGCTGGTACACGAAACACTTCGACAGGCGCAGCAGGCCCACGGCCACCCGCCGCGCGGAGCGGGTGCCGGTGGCCGGAGCGCCGGACAACTGTGGTGTCACCGTTCGGCCTCCCGCCGGTCAGAAGCGCAGGTCCGCGAGTACGGCGGCGGTGCCGTCCCGGCCCGCCACCCCGTCCGGGTCCAGGCCGCGCAGCACGGCCCTCGCCTTGAGCAGCATCTCCTCGTACTCCTCGACGGGATCGGAGTCGAGCACGATGGCGCCGCCGGCGCCGATCCGCCACCGGTCACCGATCCGCACGGCGGTGCGGATGACGATGTTCAGGTCGGCGGTGCCGTTGCAGGACAGGAAGCCGAGCGCGCCGGAGTAGACGCCGCGCGCCTCGGTCTCCAGCGCGTCGATGATCTCCATCGTCCGCAGCTTGGGTGCGCCGGTCATCGAGCCGCCGGGAAAGCAGGCCCGCAGGCAGTCGATGACGTCGAGGTCCGGCCGGAGCCGGCCGCGGACGGTCGACACGAGCTGGTGGACGCTGGCATACGTCTCGGTTGCCATCAGCCGCGGCACGTGTACCGAGCCGACCTCGCAGACCCGGCCCAGGTCGTTGCGCAGCAGGTCGACGATCATGAGGTTCTCGGCGCGCGTCTTGCCGCTGGAGGCGAGCTGGTCGCGCAGCCGCCGGTCCTCCTCGGGGTCCGGGCTGCGCGGCGCCGTACCCTTGATCGGCCGGGTCTCCACGACCCGGTCCCGGTCGACCTTGAGGAACCGTTCCGGCGACGAGCACGCCACCTCCGTCCCGGCGGCCTTGAGGTAGGCCGCGTACGGCGCGGGGTTGCCGGCGCGCAGCCGCCGGTAGAACGCGAACCCGTCCTCGGTCGCCGGCGCCCGGGTCGCGTTGGTCAGGCACACCTCGTAGCTCTCCCCGGCCAGCAGCGCGCGCCGGCAGGCGTGGATGTCGGCCAGGTAGCGGTCGCGGTCGCGGACCAGCCACCGTTCCGCCCGGTCGTCCTCGCCGGCCCGGGCCACCGCGGCCGGCGCGCGTCTCCCCGGCAGCGTCGGCAGCAGCGCCTCGGCGTCGTCGAGCCAGCCGGCGGCGGCCGTCTCGGCGGCCGGGCCGCCGTCGCCCAGGGCGAGCAGGTACGTGACGTCGCTCTCGTGGTCGACCACGAGCATCCGGTCCGGGAACTGCCATTGCGCGTCCGGCGTCGGGGCCCGGTGCCGGTTCGGCGAACCGCAGTCGGCCTTGAGTTCGTAGCCGAAGTAACCGACGTAACCGCCGGTGAAGTCGAACGGCAGCGGGGGTGCGTCGATGTCCCGGCGGCCGAGTTCGGCGCGCAGGTAGTCGAACACGGTGCCGGGGTGGGACCGCGCCGTGCCGTCCGCCCCGCGGACCTCGACCCGCCCGGAGCCGACCCGGTAGGTGACCGTCTCGGCCAGCGGGCCGGACGCGCTGCCGAGGTAGGAGAACCGGGCGCGGCCCGGTTCGGCCAGCGCGCTGTCCAGCCAGAACGCGGTGGGCTCGGCGGCGAACAGGTGGCCGAAGGCGGCCTCGGTGTCCACCGCGGTCCCGGCGGTGCGGACGTGCAGGCGGTACCCGGGCGGGTGGCTCACCCGGCCGTTCGCGGGCGCGGCCGGCGCCGTCCGGGCGGTGCCGTACGCCCGGGGGCGGCGCGGCCGGCCGTGACCGTGTTCGCGGGTCAGCTCCCGGAAGTTGCGGATCAGTTCGGCCCCGTACTCGGTGGCCACCGACTCGGGGTGGAACTGCAGCCCCCACAGTGGCCGGTGCCGGTGGCGCAGGCCCATGTTGACCCCGTCCTCGGCCCATGCCGTGCCGACCAGGTCGGGCGGCAGCGGTTCGGCCACGCACAGCGAGTGGTAGCGCACCGCGGCGAAGTCCTGCGGGAGGCCGCGGAACAGGTCCTGCCCGTCGTGCCGCACCCGGGTGAGCCAGCCGTGCCGGGCCCGCGGCGCCGGCCCGACCCGGGCGCCGGCGAGGGCGGCGATGCCCTGGTGGCCGAGGCACACACCGAGCACCGGTACCGGCGCCTCGGCCACGATCCGCCGGGCCACGCCGAAGTCCCGGGCCCGCGCGGGGTGCCCGGGTCCCGGCGAGATGACGATGTTGTCGAACGCCGCCAGGTCCAGCCCGCGCGCCTCCGGCGCGTCGTTGGCCAGGACGACCGGCTCGACGCCGTTGATCCGGGCCAGCAACTGGTAGAGGTTGTAGGTGTAGGAGTCGTAGTTGTCGATCAGGAGCGTCCGGGTCACGGAACTCTCCCCTTCCAGCGGATCGGGTCGGTACCGGTCGGGCGGCGCGTCAGCGGCGGGCGATGCCGAGGTACTCCTCGGCGAAGGCGGTGGCGGCCGTGGTGGACCGTACGAGCTGGTCCAGGCGCGACCGCTGCAGCCGCGACGTGAACGGTGTCGCGTCCGGGAACCGGTGCAGCAGGTGCGTCATCCGGTGCGAGAACTCGAGGCCACGCCAGTTCGCTTGCAGCGCGGCCGGCGAGTACGCGGCCAGCGGGTCCCCGTCGCCGCGGCCGTACCAGGCGGCGAAGGCGTCGGCGAGCAGCCTCGCGTCCGCCACCGCCAGGTTGAGGCCCTTGGCGGCGCTGGGCGGCACGATGTGCGCGGCGTCGCCGACGAGGAACAGCCGCCCGTAGCGCATCGGTTCGACGATGAAGCCGCGCATCGCGGTGATGCCCCGTTCCAGGATCGGGCCCTCGTTGAGGGGTTGCGCGTCGTCCGTGGCGAGCCGGTCCCGCAACTCCTTCCAGATCCGCTCGTCCGGCCAGTTCGCCAGGTTCTCGTCCCGGTCGACCTGCAGGTACAGCCGGCTGATCCGCGGCGACCGCATGCTGTGCAGGGCGAACCCGCGCTCGTGCACGGAGTAGATCAGCTCGCGGGTGGCCGGCGGCGCCTCGACGAGTACGCCGAGCCAGCCCAGCGGATAGTGGTGCCCGTACGCGGTGAGCCGCCCGGACGGGATGCTGCGCCGGGCCACGCCGTGGTAGCCGTCGCAGCCGGCGATGAAGTCGCAGGCGATCGTCGTGGGCGTGCCGTCGAGGGTGCCGCGCAGCACCGGCCGGTCGCCGTCGAGGTCCGCGACGGTCACGTCGGTGACACCGAAGTGCAGCGCGCCACCCGCGGCGACCCGGGCCGCGATCATGTCCTTGACGATTTCCTGCTGGCCGTAGAGCGTGGCGGTCTGGCCGGTGAGCGCGGTGCAGTCGATCCGGTGCCGCCGGCCACCGAACCGCAGCTCGAATCCCTCGTGGGTGAGCCCTTCCGAGTCCAGGCGCCCGGCCAGGCCGACGTCGCGCAGCAGATCGACGGTGCGCTGTTCGATCAGGCCGGCCCGGACGCGCCGCTCGACGTGCTCGCGGCTCCGGGCCTCCAGCAGCACCGACTCGATGCCGTGCAGGTGCAGCAGGTGGGACAGCAGCAGGCCGCTCGGCCCGGCGCCGATGATCCCCACCTGGGTACGCAGCACGCCCATCACTCCGCCCCGTCCGGCGCGGCCTCGTCGGCGATCCGCATGGCCTCCTCGATCAGGGTCTCGGTGATCTGGTCCTCGGGTACGGTCTTGACGACCTTGCCGCGGACGAAGATCTGCCCCTTGCCGTTGCCGGCGGCCACGCCGAGGTCTGCCTCCCGCGCCTCGCCGGGACCGTTGACGACGCAGCCCATGACGGCCACCCGCAGCGGGACCGGCATGCCGTCCAGGCCGGCGGACACCCGGTCGGCCAGCTTGTACACGTCCACCTGGGCCCGGCCGCAGGACGGGCAGGACACGATCTCCAGCTTGCGCGGTCGCAGGCCGAGCGACTGGAGGATCTGCGTGCCCACCTTGATCTCCTCGACCGGCGGCGCGGACAGCGAGACCCGGATGGTGTCGCCGATGCCCCGACGCAGCAGGGCGCCGAACGCCACCGCCGACTTGACCGTGCCCTGCAGCGCCGGTCCGGCCTCGGTCACGCCGAGGTGCAGCGGGTAGTCGCACCGCTCGGCCAGCTGCTCGTACGCGTGGATCATCACGACCGGATCGTGGTGCTTCACCGAGATCTTGAGGTCGTGGAAGTCGTGCTCGGCGAAGAGCGACGCCTCCCACAGCGCGGACTCGACCAGCGCCTCGGGCGTCGCCCGGCCGTACTTGGCCAGCAGCCGCCGGTCCAGCGAGCCGGCGTTGACGCCGA
Organism: Jidongwangia harbinensis; assembly: GCF_020216025.1. Classification (GTDB taxonomy): domain Bacteria; phylum Actinomycetota; class Actinomycetes; order Mycobacteriales; family Micromonosporaceae; genus Actinoplanes; species Actinoplanes harbinensis. Next base: position 441,890 of record NZ_JAIWNC010000001.1, read on the forward strand.
TCCGGATCGGCGTGCCGTGGTCGGCCGCCACCGCGGCGATCTCGCCCACCCGGTCGTCGAACGCCCGGATGTTGCCCGGGTTCACCCGCACTCCGGCGCAGCCGGCCTCGATCGCCGCGATCACGTACCGCGGCTGGAAGTGGATGTCGGCGATGACCGGGATGGTGGAGCGCCGGGCGATCGCCGGCAGCGCGTCGGCGTCGTCCTGCGACGGACAGGCCACCCGGACGATGTCGCACCCGGCGGCGGTCAGTTCGGCGATCTGCTGCAGGGTGGCGTCCACGTTCGCGGTGACGGTGGTGGTCATCGACTGGACCGTCACCGGATGCTCGCTGCCGACACCGACCGGCCCGACCTTGAGCTGCCGGGTCGGGCGGCGGGGCGCGGGTACGGCCGGCCGGGTCGTCGGAATTCCCAGTTGTACGGTCACGCCACGGTCTCCTTCACCCGGATGTCCCGTTCCGGCGACCGCGGCGGGCACCCGCCCAGCCGGCCGGTGATCGCGGCCGCGACGGCGCCGGCGGTGAGCCCGCAATCCGCCAGCACCTCGGGCCGCCTGCCCTGGTCCAGAAAGCGTTGCGGCAGACCGAAAACGATCAGCGGGGTGCCGGCCGCCACGTCCCGCAGCCGCTGCCCGAGCACCGCGCCGAACCCGTTCACCCGCAGGCCGTCCTCCACGGTGGCCACCAGCCGGAACCCGGCGGTCATCCGGATCAGGCCGGCCGGAACCGGCTTGAGCCGCAACGGATCGACCACGGTCACCCCGATTCCCTGCGCGGCCAGCAGGTCCGCCGCGTCGAGGCAGAGGCCGGCCATCGCGCCGGCCGACACCAGCAGCACGTCCGGTTCGCCGGACCGGCGCAGCACGTCCACGCCGTCGCGCTGCTGCACCGCCGGGAGGTCCGGGCCGAGCGCGCCCTTGGGGAACCGGATCAGGTTCGGGCCGTCGTCCCGGGCGACCGCCGCGCGCAGCGCCGCCCGCAGGGTCCGTGCGTCGCGCGGGGCGGCGATGGCCAGCCCCGGCACGGCCTGGAACACCGCCAGGTCCCACATGCCGTTGTGCGACGGCCCGTCGTCGCCGGTCACCCCGGCCCTATCCAGCACGAACGTGACCGGCTGCCGGTGCAGCGCCACGTCCAGCAGCACCTGGTCGAAGGCCCGGTTCAGGAACGTGGAGTAGACCGCGACGACCGGCCGCAGACCGGCCATGGCCAGCCCGGCCGCGGAGGTGACCGCGTGCTGCTCGGCGATCCCGACGTCGAAGACCCGGTCCGGGAACCGGGCGGCGAGCGGTGCCAGGCCGGTCGGTTCCAGCATCGCGGCGGTGACCGCCACGACGTCGGGGCGTTCCTCGGCGAGCGCGACCATCTCCGCGCCGAACGCCGACGTCCAGGACGGCGCGGAGACCTGGACCGGCCGGCCGGTCACCGGGTCGATCACGCGTACCGCGTGGAACCGGTCGGCCTCGTCGTTCTCCGCGTGCGGGTAGCCGTTGCCCTTGCGGGTCAGGCAGTGCACGATGACCGGCCCGCCGAACTGGGCGGCGCGCCGGAGGCTGAACTCGACCGCCTCGATGTCGTGGCCGTCGACCGGGCCGACGTACTTGAGGCCGAGGTCCTCGAACAGGCCCTGCGGCGCCACCAGGTCCTTGACGCCCTTCTTGAGGCCGTGCAACGGGTGGTAGACGGCCGGCGCCGACGCCAGCGTGCGCTTCACCCAGTCCAGGAACCGCTCGTATCCCCGCGAGGTGCGCAGCGTGGCCAGGTGGTGTGCGAAACCGCCGACGGTCGGCGCGTACGACCGGCCGTTGTCGTTGACCACCATGATGACCGGCCGGTCCTTGGCCGCGGCGATGTTGTTCAGCGCCTCCCACGCCATCCCGCCGGTGAGGGCGCCGTCGCCCACCACGGCCACCACCGCCCGATCGGTCCGACCGGACAGCCGCAGGCCGTTGGCCAGCCCGTCGGCGTACGACAGCGCGGTCGAGGCGTGCGAGTTCTCGACCAGGTCGTGCGGCGACTCCGCCCGCGACGGGTAGCCGGACAGCCCGTCCTTCTGCCGCAGCCGGGGGAACAGCCCAGCCCGCCCGGTGAGCAGCTTGTGCACGTACGCCTGGTGGCCGGTGTCCCACACGATCAGGTCGTGCGGCGACCGGAACACCCGGTGCAGCGCGATGGTCAGCTCGACGGCGCCCAGGTTGGGGCCGAGGTGTCCGCCCGTGCGGGAGACGTTCTCGATCAGAAAGGTCCGGATCTCGCCGGCCAGCTCGCCCAGCTGCGCGGACGACAGCCCGGCGAGGTCCGCGGGCCCGGTTATCGCGTCTAGCAGTCCCATGTCACCGTCTCTTCTCGCCTGCCGCCCGGGCGTGCCGGGCGTCCTCGGTCGCGCCGGTTACCGGTCGCGGAACGCCACCTGGCGGGCCATCGCGGCCAGTTCCGCACGCCACGCCGGGTCCAGCGGGGCGTCGTCGAGGGCCCTGCAGCCCTGGTCGGTGAGCCGTCCGATGTGCGCCTCGATCTCGGCGCGGGTGCCGGTCTCGACCAGCAGCGCGCGCAGCCGGGCGGCGTCGGCCCCGCCGGCCTGCAGGTCGCGTATCCGCGGGTCGTGCCGCACCGCCAACGTCATCAGCAGCGTCATCTTGTGCTGTTCGAAGTCCAGCCCGGCCGGCTTGCCGGTCGCGTCCGGCCCGGCACCGAACGCGTCGATGAGGTCGTCGCGGAGCTGGAACGCCTCCCCGACGGCCGCGCCGTACCGGCCGAACGCGGCGGTCAGGTCGGTGCGCCCGGCCAGGCCGGCACCCATCACCAGGGGCCGCTCGATGGTGTACCGGCCGGACTTGGTCACCGCGATCCACCGGCAGAGCTGTTCGTCCGCGGTCGGGTCGGCGGCCGCCTGCACGTCCATGAACTGGCCGACGATCAGTTCCGCCCGCAGCTCGGCCCAGAGCGCGGCGTCGCCGGCGGCCCGCGCCATGAACCGGTCGGAGTAGATCAGCGCGAGGTCACCGGCGAGGATCGCCACGCTCTCGCCGAACCGGTGGGCCTCACCGCGCCAGCCGTTCTCCTGGTGCCGCCGGGCGTGCCGCACGTGGACGGTGGGCGCGCCGCGCCGCCGGTCGGCTTCGTCCATCACGTCGTCGTGGATCAGGGCGCAGGCGTGCAGCAGTTCCATGGCCGCCGCGGCGGCCACGACCCGTTCGGCGCGGTCCGGATCGCCGCCGGCGGCCAGGTAGCCGGTGACGCAGAACGCCGGCCGGATCCGCTTGCCGCCCGCCTCGATCAGGTCGGTCACCGCGTCCAACAGGGTGCCGGCCCGGGCGTCCACGGCGGTCCATCGCTTGCGTTCGGCGGCGAGGAAGTCCCGCAGCTCGCGTTCCACCTCGGCCAGGATGTCCTGCCGCACCGGACGCACGTAGCCCGGCGTGGTCATGTTCGTGGTCATCGGATTCCCCCGTTCGTCGGATCCGCCGGCGCGCCGTCGAACAGCGTCCGCTGCGGGCTTCGCGGATCCCGGCCGGGTGGCCCGCCGGCCAGTGGCCCCGGCACCGCGAACACCACGTCCTCGACGGACGTGGTGTCCACCTCGACGTCGGCGAAGCCGTGCCGCTCCAGGTAGGCCAGTAGGTCGTCGACGAGGACCTCCGGGGCGCTGGCGCCGGAACTCACGCCGACCCGGGTCGCTCCGTCCAGCCATCGCGGGTCCATCCGGGACACGTCGGGCACCAGGTACGCCGGCGAGCCGCTCTCCCGCGCGACGTCCACCATGCGCTGCGAGTTGCTGGAGTTCTCGGATCCGACCACCAGCACCACGTCGCACCGGGCGGCGAGCGCCTTGATCCCGGACTGCCGGTTCTGACTGGCGTAGCAGATGGTGTCCTTCGCCGGTCCGAGCAGGTCGGCGAAGCGGTCCCGGAGCCGGTCGACGATGCCGGCCGTCTCGTCCACCGAGAGGGTGGTCTGGGTCAGGTAGGCGACCGGGGTGTCCGGCGGGAGGTCCAGCCGGTCGACGTCCGCCTCGGTCTCCACCACGACGGTCCGCTCCGCCGCCTCGCCCCGCGTGCCCTCGGTCTCCTCGTGGTCCGCGTGGCCGATCAGCAGCAGCAGGCGCCCGTCGCGGACCACCCGGCGGGCCTGCTGGTGCACCGTGGACACGAGCGGGCAGGTGGCGTCGATGACGTCCAGGTCGCGGCGCCGCGCGTTCTCGTGCACGGCCGGCGCGACGCCGTGTGCGGAGAACACGCACACCGCGCCCTCCGGCACCTCGTCCTCCGACTCGACGAACCGGGCGCCCTTGCGTTCGAGGACGCTCACCACGTGGTGGTTGTGGACGATCTGCTTGCGGACGTACACCGGGGGCCCGTGGACCTCGAGGGCCCGCTCGACCATGGCGATGGCCCGGCGCACGCCGGCGCAGAAGCCCCGCGGCTCGGCCAGGATCACCGTCCGGCCCGCCGGGTGGCCGTCCGGTCGCGTGGAGAGTGTGGGCACCATGCCTCGGCCGCCTTCCAGAGCGATCGATGGGTTCCGCCCGGCGGCCACACCGACGGCGTCCCCGCCGGATCGGCGGGGACGCCCTGTGGAGGACCGGGATGCGGAGAGAATGCGCGACCACGGTGGAATCGCGCCGGACATGCGGGGGGCTTCCGGAGGCGAGGGGGGAACCTCCGGAAGCCCGGTCGACTCACGCGCGGCGGCGGCTGAACGCGGACAGGCTGCGCGTGGAGAAAGCGTGACACTTGACGCTTAACATCTCAATGCTCGCGAAGGTGACTTACCTCACATCTAGCTCACCGGGCTCGTGGGGGCGCCCGCCCCGACCGGCTCGGCGCGCGGTGCGCTGCTTTCGCGCAGGCCGATCGAGGCGTGCAGGCGGCGCAGCGGGCCCGGTGCCCACCAGGTCAGCCGGCCGCCGAGGCGCATCGTGGCGGGCAGCAGTGCGCCACGGACCAGCGTGGCGTCCATCAGGACCGCCAACGGCAGGCCGATGCCGAACGCCTTGGCGAACGTGATGTCGGAGAAGACGAACGCCAGGAAGACGATCGAGATGAGCACGGCGGCCGCGGTGACGATTCCCCCGACACGTTCCAGCCCCTGCGCGACCGCCGCGGTGTTCGAGCCGGTCAGCTCGTACTCCTCGCGGATCCTGGAGAGCAGGAACACCTGGTAGTCCATGGCGAGGCCGAACGAGAGGGCGAACAGCATGATCGGCAACGTGGAGCTGATCGTGCCGGTGACCGTGAAGTCACCGAAGAGCCCGGCCAGGTGGCCGTCCTGGAAGATCCAGACCAGGGCCCCGAACGTCGCGGTCAGGCTCAGCACGCTCAGCACCAGCGCCAGGACCGGCAGCAGCACGCTGCCGGTGAGCAGGAACAGCAGGATGATCATGGCGACGGTGAGGGTGGCCAGCGCGGCCGGCAGCCGCTCGGCGAGCGCCGCGTTCGTGTCGATGCCGGTGGCCGCCAGCCCGCCGACCAGGATCGGACCCGGTTCCGGCGTGGCCCGGACCGCACGGACCAGGTCCGCGCCGTCGTCGGCCGCCTCGGACCGCGGCACCACCTGCAGATAGACCGCGCCGCCGGCGGCGAACCCCTGGTGGGCGGCCCCGGCCGGCACCACCTGGGCGCCGCTCTGATAGCTGCCGGTGACCGTGTCCACCCGGGCGGCGCCCGGCAGCCCGGACAGCCGGCCCGCGTACTCCGCCACGGCGGCGCGGTCGGGGGCGGCCGGCAACACGATCTGGAGCGCGTTCTGCTCGCCCGTGTCGAACTCGGCCCGGACCGTGGCGGCCACGTCCCGCGCCACCGACTCCTCCCCCATCACCCGCTCGTCCGGGAGGGCCAGGTTCATGCCGAGCGCCGGGGTGCCCAGGAGCAGGAAGAACGCCGTCACGGCGAGGGCGACCGGGAGCGGGCGCCGCATCACCATGCTGGCCAGCCGGTGCCAGAACCCGCTGCTCTGCCCCGCGTCGCCGAGCAACCCTCGATACCCGAACAACCGCCCACGCTCCACCCGGGGACCGAGCACGACGAGAATCGCCGGCAGGATGATCAGCGAGGCGGCGGCGGAAAGCACCGCGGTGGCCACCCCGGCGTACGCCATCGACCGGATCGCCAGGATGGGGAACCAGGCCAGGCAGGCCAGCGCCACCGCGACGGTGGCCGCGGAGTAGACGATCGTGCGGCCGGCCGACCCGAGCATCCGCCGGATCGCGTTGTCCCGGCCGTCCCCGGCGTGCAACTCCTCGCGGTACCGGTTGACCATCAACAGGCTGTAGTCGATGGCCAGGCCGAGGCCCAGCAGCGTGACGATGTTGACCGAGAAGACGGACAGCGTGGTCATGGTGGTGAGCAGCCAGATCGTGCCCATCCCGAGCAGCACGGTCGCCAGGGCCACCAGGAGCGGCAGCGAGGCGGCGACCGCGCTGCCGAAGACCAGCACCAGGACGACCAGCGTCACCGGGAACACGATCGACTCACCGAAGGTCGCGTCCTCCTGCGCCTGCTCGGTCATCTCGTGCTGGAGCACGGCGTACCCGCCGACCTGCACGTCCAGGCCCGCCGCGTCCCGGTAGCGCGGGGCGAGTTCGGTCACCCGCCGGTCCACCTGGGTCTCGCTGCCGTCGATCGTGGCCAGCACGAGCGCCCGCTGCCCCGACGACGCGCGCATCTGCGGCGCGTTGCCCGACGTCCAGTACGACACCACCGAGGACACGCCCGGCTCGGCGGCCAGCCGCCGGGTCAGTTCCGTGCCCGCCGCGGTCACCGCCGGATCGTCCACTCCGCGCGGGTCGGTCACCAGCACCACGAGGTTCGGCGCGCTCTGCCCGAACGTCTCCCGCAGGGCCGCGGCGGCGCGCGCCGACTCGCCGCCGGCATGGTCGAAACCGCCCACGGTCAACCGGTCGAACAGCACCGGTCCGGCCGCGCCGCCGAGCACGGCGAGCGCCAGCGCTGCCCCCAGCACCAGCCTCGGCCACCGTAGGATTACGTCAGCAAGGCGAGTCAGCACGATCTCGTCCTTCCGGTCGGTCGCAACGGACGTACGCAGGGTTGAGGTCCGTGACCGTCGCCGATGTGACGCGATGCCGGAGGGTGTGACGCGGCTCACAATGGGGAGAATGCGATGGCGCACGACCAGCAAGCGGCGCAGCTCGCCGACCCCTTCGCCACGCACCGCCAGCTGCTGTTCGCGATCGCCTACAACCTGCTCGGCAGCGTCTCGGACGCCGAGGACGTGGTACAGGACGCCTGGGTGGCGTGGAACTCGGTGCGCCACGACGAGGTGCGCAATCCGCGGGCGTACCTGGTCCGGGTCGCGGTCAACGGCGCCATCGGCCGGCTGCGCGACGTCCGGCGGGCCCGGGAGCGGTACGTCGGCCCGTGGCTGCCCGAGCCGCTGCTGACCGAGCCCGACGTCGCCGACCACGCGCTCCGCACGGAGTCGCTGTCACTGGCGCTGATGGTCGTGCTGGAGACGCTGACGCCGATCGAGCGGGCCGTGTTCGTCCTCCGGGAGGCGTTCTCCTTTCAATACCGCGAGATCGCCGCGATCGTCGACCGCAGCCCCGACGCCGTGCGCCAGACCGCGCACCGGGCCCGGGAGCGGGTCCGCGAGCGCCGCCCACGGTACGACGTGGACCGGGAGGCCCAGCGCGCCGCGACCGAGCGGTTCATCTCGGCCACGCTCGGCGGCGACATGCGGGCGCTGGTCGAGGTGCTGGCACCGGACGTGGCACTGTGGAGCGACGGTGGTGGCCGGCGGTCGGCCGCGCGGCGGGTGATCCACGGAAGGGACAAGGTCGTCCGGCTGCTGCTCGCCATCCGGCCGAGCCTCCCGCCCGACCCGGTGGTGCGCTACCAGGAGGTCAACGGCACGCCGGCCGCGCTGGTGCTGGCCGGCGGGTGCCTGTACGCGGTGCTGGTCGCCGACCTGGTGGACGGCCGCATCTGCGGCCTCTACGGCGTGGTCAACCCGGACAAGCTGGGCGGAGTGGCGGGACCCCGCGCCGACCGGCCGGCCGGCCCGGGCGTCTGATGGCCGAACTCGACGGCGCACCGGCCGGTCCGGAGCAGCTGCGCCGCCTGGCGCTGTCGAACTACGGCCACTTCACCACGATGACGGTGGCCGACGGCCGGGTCCGCGGCCTGTCGCTGCACCTGGAACGCCTGGTCCGGGACTGCCGCACGGTGTTCGACGCCGCGCTCGACCCGGACCGGGTCCGCCACCACCTCCGGCATGCGCTGCGCGAGCGCACCGGCCCGGTGACCGCCCGCGTGACGATCTTCGATCCGGATCTCGACATCGGGCACCTGACCACGCCGGCCCGCCCCGCGGTCCTGGTGACGCTGCGACCGGCCGGCGCGGACGGCCCTCCCCTGCTGGTCCGCGCCGAGCCGTACCGCCGCGACGTACCCGCCGTCAAGCACGCCGGGCTGTTCGGCCCGCTGCTGCGACGCCGCGCGGCCCAGGCTGCGGGCTACCACGACGCGATCTTCACCACCGACGACGGCACCGTCCTGGAGGGCGCCACCTGGAACGCCGGCTTCGTCGACGGCGAGCGGGTGCTCTGGCCCGACGGCGAGTGCCTGCCCGGTGTCACCGCGGAGATCCTGCGCCGCGCGTACCCGGGGCCCATCGCCCGCGCGCCGGTCCGCCTGCCGGACCTGCCGCGGATGGCGGCGGCCTTCGCCACCAACGCGGTGTACGGCGTGCGCCCGATCGCCGGGATCGACGACGTCCGCTGGCCGGCGGACCATCCCGTGCTGGCCGCGTTGCGGGCGGCCTACCGGAACCACCCGGCCGAGCCGATCTGACCGATGGTCCACGGCCGATCAGGGAAGCAGGCCGTCCCGGACCGACCGGCAGAGATCTGTCGCCTGGCCCCACAACCAGGCGGGCACCTCACGGCGCACGGCCGTCGCGACGAGACCGGTCAGCGCGGACAGCAGCAGGGTGGTGAGCAGGACGCGGAAGGCCAGGTAGGAGTGCGGTAGTCCGCCGGTGCCCGGTCGGTTCATCGGATGGCCATTCCTTTCGCGCTGTGCCGCATCAACCAGTGGAACGGCGCGGACGGTTCGGCGAAGTGCCGGGGGGTGTGCGCGAAATGGCCGTCCGGCGGGACGCCGTGAAAGAAGTAGCGGACCCGGCCGAAGTCGCGGTCGGCGGCGAGGACGAGGTTCCGCAGGCCCACGTCGGCGAGCCAGGTCCGCGGCTTCGGTGCGCTGTGCCCGCTGAGGCCGAGTCGCTGTGCCCCGGCGCCGGTCCACAGCTCGTCCATCTTCGTCACCACGACGGCCAGGACACACCGCCGGGTGTTCCCGCCGTGCTCCCGGATCTGCTCCACCAACAGGCGGTACGGGCGTTCCGCGTACTCCAGCGAGATCTGCTCGAAGGGAGGATCGCCCCGGTCGGCGGCGGACGCCGCGGCGCGGACCGCGGGCAACGCCAACGGGTCGAGGGTCAACAGGTGGTTCGTGGCGTAGCCGGCCGGGCTGAGCACGTGCCTCGCCGCTTCCTCGGTGCGGAAGATCTCACCGGGCGGGTCGAAGGTGACCAGCAGCGCCGGCCCGGACACCACGGCGGTCGCCGGTCGGACCACCCGGATGGCCAGGTTCCGGTCGGACAGTCCGCCGGCCGGCTCCGGCGGCTGCTTCGTCAGTGCGGGCACCGCAGCCCGCCACAGCGACGTCTTGCCGGTGCCCGGCCCGCCCGCGATGACGATGCGGTGGACGGTGGCGACGCCGGCTTCGTCCGGCAGCGGCTCCTCACATCGAGGACACGTGGGGGCGAGCCGGCGGGCCGAGCGCAGGACGGTGGTCGGCATGCGGGCGCCGCACCCGCAGACCCGTGACCAGATGCCGAGGGGGCCGGGTCGTACGTCGCGATGGAGGTGGTCGCAGTCCGGACACCGGTAGGCCGGCAGGGCGGTCACCCAGGAGCACCGGAGGCACACCGCGGCGGCCCGGCGCCACCGGCGTACGCCGAGATCGATCGACCGCAACAGGACGGCGCCGGCCACACCGACCGCCGACCCGATCAGGGCGACCGCGAGGCCGAGCACCAGCACCAGCAGCAGCGCCGCCAGCGTCCCGGCCAGCATGGCGATCGTGAACACCAGGGCACCGGCGAGGTACGGCGCCCAGGCCCAGAGTCCGTCGTGCGTCCTGCGGCGGTCGTCGAGCGGCGCGGCCAGGGTCCGCAGCACCTGCAACGTCAGGGCGGTGGGCAGGACGACGGTGTTCCGCAGGTCGATGAGGAGTTGCGCGGTCAGATAGTGCGGCCACGCCCGGTCCCGCAACGGGTACGGCGCGGACGAGGACCGGGGCCGCTTGTCGTCCGGCGCCTCGTCCGGGACGCCGCCCGTCTCGTTGCCGGACAGTCCGCGGACGGCGCCCGACAGTCCGACCAGGAGTCCGGTCACGGTGCCCGCGGCGATCAGCAGCAGGACGATCGGGATCAACAGGTACGCCAGGAACGCCCAGACGACGACCACGCCGAGGACCACGAGAACGAGCACCAGCCACACGAGTCATACCCCGGTCACGTCGTCGTGTCGCGAAGCCAGTTGAGGTGGCTGGTCAGTGCGTTCGGCGGCCGGGACCACTGGTCGGCGTACCGTCGCCAATCGTCGGCGACCGGCTGGCCCAGCGGCTGGAGGCACAGCATCACCTCGTACAGCTGCGTGCCCATGCTGCGCGCGGCCCACGCGTCCAGCCGTGGGCCGCAGGCGGCGTGGAGGACCCGGCCGGCCGGGTGGCGTTCCGGCCGGTACCGGCTGAGCAGAAAGAACATGACCGCGGCCCGGGGTGGTGACCAGGCGCCCGCCCTGCCGTCCTGGGCACACCTCTGCAGGAAGCCGTCGACGAGGTCGGGCGGCAACACGTCGAGAAGGTCACGCAGCCGCGCCGGGTTCTGCAGTCCGTGCAGGCGTTCGACGAAGGCCCCGCGGCGGTCACGGATGAGCCCGATGCTGCTCTCCACCGCGGCGGCCGTGGGGTGACGGTCGTCGAAGGGCCGGCGCAGCATCTCGTGGAACCGGCGGTCCTGGGCTTCGAGATCCTCGACCCGGCGGTTCGCCTCGCGGACCTGGTCGTCGTCGGCGTCGAAGAACACCCGCACCACGCGGCGCCAGTCCGTCAGTGTCGTCGCGGACAGCGGCCGGCTCTCCAGCGCCCGGGCGATCTCGGCGGCGAACCGTGGCTCGAGGCGCAGCTCAGGGCCGACGTGGTCGCCGACGAGGCGCAGTTCGTCCAGGGTCGGCGGGGAAACCTCGTCCCACAGGGTTTCCGCGAGACGCCGGTACGCGTCCCGGTCGCCGCCCCGATGACGCCGTTTCGCCTCCACGACGTTGGCCCGGACGAGCGCTGTCCGCAGTTCCGCGCCGCCGTCGCGCATCGCGGCCGACAGCAGCGCCCGGTCGAAGGGCTTGTCGAGGTCGGCCACGAACGGGCGTGGCCGCAGGACCTTCCACCAGGTGGCGGCCAGCACCCGCATCATCGGTTCCTGCCGGGCCCGCCCCACGATCGCCTCCTCGAGGCGGGGCACCAGCGACGGCTCGGTACGCCACGACGACGGCTGGTAGGGCGCCTCGGGATCGTGCAGCCATCCGGCGACGAACCGATCGGCGGCCTCGGCGACCTGGTCGAGGCGTACCGTGACGTCCCGCGCGGCGGCCAGGGTGAGGATCGCCGCGAAGGCCGCGGGTTCCGCCGTCCGCAACGCCTCGACGACGACGCGCCGCGCGGTCGGCTGCTGATGGCCCGGCACCCGCCACCGCGCGCGGGTCACGGCACCGCCCCCCGGCGCCGCCGCGGCGGCCGCGCGTACCTCGGCGACCAGCAGCGCCTCGGCCACGGCGTCCCGTTGGGACGGGTAGTCCGCCTCCGCCACCCGCATCAGGTCGAACAACAGCGCGGGATCGGGCGCGGCGGTGAGGGCGCGGACCACCGATTCTCCGTACGCCTCGCGTACCTCCCGGAATTCCTGCCCGCGCAGCCACCGCAGCAGGTGTGGCATCACGTCGGGCGGGGGAACGATGTCCAGCGTGGCGGCGGTGGCCATGGCCCGGGCCGGAACGCCTCGCAGGCCGCTGGCGTCCGCCAGATCCACCGCCTCCCCGACGAGATCGGGGTCCGCGGTGCAGAACAGGTCGGCCCAGGCATCGGCCTCGGCGTCGGCCGGCGTCCGGGTCCACCGGCCGTGCACCAGATCGAACACCGCGTACCCCTGATCGCGGTCGACGTCGGCGGCGAAGTCGCTCCAGGACGGGTGCACGACCACCACCGGAAGCGCCGACCGGGCCGGTTCCATCGCGAAGACCTTGAAGCCGATCTCCAGGGCTCGTCGTTGCGGCAGCAGCAACGTCGCCGCCGCGAGCAGGTGCAGTGCGGCGAGGGCGTCGTCGGTGACGACGGCCACCCGGCGGTGGCCGCCCAGCCGGGGGGTGGCGAGCACGGACACGAGTCCGCCCAGCATCCGCGGCCCGCCCGGTGAGTCGATCACGTAGGACGCGGCCGCCTGTGGCGTGATCGGTCCCGGCTGCCAGTCGTCCGGGGGCGACGTGGCCGCCGTGGTGGGAAACGGCCCCGCCCTCCAGAACCCGGCGCCGGCCAGCTGCGCCGGCCGGATGATGCCGTACGTCGTCGGATCCCGGGTGGCGATCGCGTGTGTCAGATGGTTGCCCCCACGGGCTCCCTTCGCCTCCCGGCCCAGGTAGCGTCCGCTCGCCGTGGCGAACATGCCGTCCGCACAGACGTGCGCCAACGAGAGCGGGAACTCCGCGACGGGCCGGCCGTCCTCCAGCAGCTGGCTGGGTGGCTCGTAGAGCAGGTGCCGTTTGATCACCGCCCGCAGATCGGCGGTCAGGCGCGGCGTGCCGGCCTGGAACTGCATCCCGGCGATGCCGTCCAGGCCCTGCCCGGCGGCACAGTCGGTGTAGATCGCCGCCTCGAAATTCTCAGCCACGGCGCGTCCTGGGCACCAGGCCGTAGTGCGCGAGCAGCCACACCAGCGGGTCGGCCACCCGGATCGGCCGGACCGCGCCCGGGTTCAGGGTGTTGTCCGGGTTGGGGCGCGTACCGAGCGAGGAAACGGCGAAGTAGCGGTAGTTCCGGTAGTTCGACTGGAGCGCGCGGTCGATGTCGTCGGCCTGATGGTCGAGGAGCAGTTCGCGTACGGACTCGTGCACCCGGCGGCCGGCCTCGTCGTCGTAGATGCCCCGGTCCGGAGCGGGGTGGAAGATCGGATGCTGGGGCCCGAGGACGTCCCGCAGCTCGTCGACCTTGGCGAACACCACCGCGATCGGCAGGTCGAGGCGGTCGCTGACCGCGTGCTCCATGCGCAGCACCTCGGTCACCTGCTGGATGACGGACAGCGGCTCGCTCGCCGGTTTGCGTCCTTCCGGCAGGTTCATCTTGTCGGCCAGCCCGCGGATGGCGAACGGATCCAGAAGGACGATGAACGCGTGCACCTTGGCGAGGAACTTGAGCTCCTCGATGCCCCGCTTGGTGCCCAGTGACTCACCGGCGGTGTCGAGGAAGGAGAGACAGGTGCTCTGATACCGCGCGCTTCGCCGCGGAGCACGTCGCCGCCACTCGAAGAACAGGGGCTCGCTGCGACCGTCGAGCTGCTGGGTGAGGGCGGGCAGGCGGCCCTTGTCCATGACCGCTGTCACGTGCCGCTGTATCCAGGCGTTGGCCGCGTCGCCGTGCACGGTCACGTCGGCGGCGAACCGCCGCCCGAGGACGTTGGTGAGCTGTTGCGCCAGCACGGTGAGGTAGACGGTCTTGCCGGTGGAGACGGCGCCGGCCATCCCGATCACCGGGCTGAACGAGTCCCGGAAGTTCGACGGCAGCGGCGTGTGGCAACACGGGCACGCCTGCTTCCCGGTCCGCCCGCCGCAGAACGGGCAGTAGGCCTGGCGGGAACGGTGGCTGCGCCACCAGGCCAGCAGGGAATCCGGCGCCGGCGGCCGGAAGACCGGGTAACTCTCCTCGGCGTACCCGGTCTCCTGCAACCGCTGCTCGTCGACCGTCCGGCGGCACGGGCGCCGGCCGGGCGCGTAGTTGCCGGTGCACGCGAACGACAGGCGTCGCCGGTCGATCTCGTGGTAGCAGTACGGGCAGATGTCCTTCATCGGCTCACAGCTCCCGCCGGCTGTTGAAGTTGTCGACGCCGACCTCGTCGCCGTCGATCCACGCCTCGCACCGGGCGTACCAGGTGACGGCCGAGTGCTCGGGCCGGGCGGGCAGCCGCACGCGGATCGTGCAGTGCCGTCCGGGGCCGCAGCTCACCCCCGGGTACTCCCCGAGGAGACGGTCTTTCTCGGGTGGCGTCCCGGCCTCGTGGAGCCAGACCTTCACGGTGACGCCGGCACAGGGCCGGTCGGCGGTGAAGGCCAGTGCCCTCCGGCCGGGTCCGTGCCACCATCGCCGGACGACCGCGTAGATCAGGGTGAGCGGCGCCGCCCGCACGGACGCCGTGTCCGGCTCGGAGACCAGCACGCCGCGCCCGGCCAGGTGGAGTTCGGCCGTGGCGACGAGAGACACCGGGCCGGCGTCCTCCCACTCCACGTATCCCCCGCCGTCCCGCAGCTGGACGTCCGTGACCGTGACCGGGACCTCGCGCCCCGCGCTCCGCCAGACGAGCTTGGCGACCTGCACCTTCTCCGGCCAGTCCCAGGTGGCCCGCACCCAGTGACCGGTGCGGTTCAGCCTGAGGTCGATGAGCTGGGGCACGCGCTCCACCTCGACCTCGGCGCCGAAGCAGGCCAGGCCGTCGGCGACCGCGACCGGCAGGAGCCTCGAAAGTCCGGTCGGCAGGCGGTACTCCATGGTGCCGCCGCCGGCCGAGGAGGGGGTGATCTCGTCGCCCAGCTGGGGCAGAAAGCGGTCGGGGCCGACCTTGCCGGCCATCGCCGGAGCGTTCTCCCACGCCCGGAGCAGCGCCGGACGGACACCCGCGGGCATCGGGCTCCACCGGGTACGCACCACGACCCGGCCACCGGAGTCGAGCACCGTGGTGCCGGCCAGCTCCGGGACGGGCGGGGCCGGACGCAGATTCACCCCCCGGGAGGTACGCCGTCCGACCACCTGCCGGCCGGTCAGCCTGTGCCGGTAGAGCGGAACGATGTGGTACTGGACCTTGCCGAGAAGTCCCGGATCGTCGGTGAACTCGGTGGCGCCGGGGCCGGTACGGACGGGCACGCCGTCGTCCGTGCCCGAGGTCTCCCGACCGGTCGTTCGCCAGACCAGCACGCCGACGCAGTCACGATGCTGCTTCCAGGCGCCCCGCACCACGCCCGGTGGTCCGCAGTAGACGTCGAAACCGGTGACCGGCGGGTCGAACCACGCGGTCTGCCGGCCCGTCCGGTCCGACCCCTCCGCGGTGACGGAGTACCACACCTGTTCGGCCACCGGCGGGTCCTCGTCCCGGAAACGGGTGGTGGCCAGCCATGCGGTGATGACCGCGCGGTGGCCGCCCGCCGTCGAGCGCTCCACCAGGTACCTGGTGCCGTGCCGTACCTCGGGCGGCGGGGTCCAGGAAAGGTCGACGCCGCCGGCGCTGATCTCGACCTTCACCTCGAACGGAGGGGGTGCCGGGGCAGGTTCGCCGGGCTCCTCCTCGTCGACGATCTCAGCGAGCAGCCGCCGCAACGGCCTGATGCCGGCGTCCGGCGGCCGGGCAAGGGACGGCACCTGCGCACGCCACCAGCTCGCGTCCTGGTAGGACGGGCCCACCTCCTCGCGGAGCGTGCCGTCGAGCGCCACCCAGCGGCGGCAGACCGGGCCGATCGGGGTGGACGTGCCCTGCAACTGCCGGTGCCAGAACGCCACCACGTCGGCGACCCGCTGGAGCACCACGTCGTCCGACGTCAGCTCATCGGCACGCAGGCTCTCCAGGTCGTAGCGGACGCTCACCGCCACGTCGTTGGCGTTCCGCAGGTGCGGCCGGATGACTCGGCGGGTGTAATCGCCGGCGCTCCACGCTGAATCCTGCTCCGGCACCGGCTCTCCTCCATCACCAGCCCCAACACCGCGATCCCTCTCGGTGACGACAGCTGCCGCCCAGGGTGGCGTATCGATGGCCACGTGTCTATCGGCTGCCCGGCAGGTGCCGGGAACCGGTCAGGTCAGGACGAGCAGCCTGAGGACGGGCGCGCTCGGTCGCTCGGTCACCGGCATGGGCGGAAGGGCGTCGGCGTCGCCGTTCCGGCCGTCCACCACGACCATCACGTTGGCGATCGCCGTGCTGATCCGCGACCAGTGCTGCCGTACCTCGGCCGGGGTCATCGCCAGCACCGTCCAGCCGGCGCCGCGCAGGCGGTGCAGCAACGGCGCGAGGGCGGCGGCCGGAACGTGCTCGAGGCGCCGCAGCTCCCCGCCGACACCGGCCGTCCACTCCCGCAGGCCGGACGCGGTCGCGTCGAGCTTCCGGCCGGGTTCCGGCAGCGGCGGCAGGGACATCTCGTGGTCGACGAACTCGATAGCCTCGATCGCCGGCAACGCCGGCAACGCGCCGGCCTCCCAGGCCTGCCGCACCGCGACGGCGGCGGGGACGACGGACTGACCGTCCGCGGCCACGAAGCCGACCCAGCGGCCGGCGCACCGGACCGGCGAACCGGGGCAGATCGGCGCCCGGCCGGGACCGAGCCAGTAGCGGTCACGACGGTCGTGACTTCCTCGAACGGTGCTCGTCATGGTGACCGGCGGCGAGCCGTTGCCCGGCAGCCCCAGGACGTCACCGGCGACCTCGCTGCCGTGCACGACGAACCGGCCCCACCGCAGCGGCTCCGCCGCCGGCACCGGGTGGCGCAGACCGAGGACGGCCACCTCACCCTCCGGTATGGCCAGGACGTCCGCGACCACCTGCTCGCCGGTCGCCGTGACGAACCGGACCGGGCTCTCCCGCACGGCACCCCCGGGTACGAAGGCGGTGTCCCGGTCGACCGCGAACCCGTAGACCGCCGCCCCCGACACACCGTCCGCCGGCAGCCGAAGCGCCCGGGCGGCCAGGCCGTCACCGGGCCACGACACCTCCACGGGCGGCGCCGGAGGCGGCAGCGGAGGCGGTTCCGGCACCGCGCGCTCGATCGCCTCGATGACGGTCTGCACCTCGGGCATCCGATCGGTGGCCTCGGCCTCGCCCGGCGTCCGCGCGACCAGTCCCTCCCAGAGCCACCGGCTCCCCCACTCGTGCGCCT
Organism: Jidongwangia harbinensis; assembly: GCF_020216025.1. Taxonomy (GTDB): domain Bacteria; phylum Actinomycetota; class Actinomycetes; order Mycobacteriales; family Micromonosporaceae; genus Actinoplanes; species Actinoplanes harbinensis. The sequence continues at coordinate 459,089 of NZ_JAIWNC010000001.1, forward strand.
CCGGCGTGCCCAGCCAGAGGAGCAGCCCGGCCAGGTGGTACTCCATCTCCTGCTGGGACTGGTTGCCGGTCTGCACGACGAGACTCTCGACGAGGTCCAGCAGCGAATCGAGGTGGCCGGGCAGATCCGGCACCTTCTGCCGGAGCCCGTGGCGTAACTGACTGACCTGGTCCGGGGACAGCCGGCACGCCGCTATCGTGCGGCGCAGGGCCTGATAGGCGGGAGGGCCGAGCAGACCCAGCCCGATCAGGTCGTCCAGTTTCGGGCTGTGCCGCACCAGCTCCCTGGTCGGAATGATCATGCCGACCTGGTCCTTGGCCGCGGTGGCCTTCACCATTCCGGCCACCGTGGCGTCCCTGCGGCAGGCCGCGGCGCCGCTGAAGCCGTGTTTGATCCAGACGGGACGGTTGTCCACCGGTTCGACCTGGAGATTCCGGCCGATCTTCTGTGCCGGGTTCGCGGTGAATTTGACGTTCACGCCGTCCGGGTAGTCCTGCACCACCGCGAAGGCCGACAGCTCCTCGTCCGGCGCGAAGGTGAGCGCGGCGAACGACGCCAGTCGGGCCGGCGCGATCCCGGTCACCGGTTCGGTGAGTTCCACGACCGCCACATCACCGGCGGCGGCGGTTTCCGCACACCATTCCCCCGGGCCGAGGACAGTGCCCTCGGCCCGGACGGCGCCGTCGTCCAGGAACACCCGCACCGCAGAGTGTCCCCGGACGACGTGGTCGCAGGTCACCACGTGGCGGTCGTCGACGAGAAACCCGCTGCCCCCGCCGACCGGTGCCGCGATCCGCGCCCGCCAGGCCGTATCCGTCATTCGTCGTCGTCCTCGGCACCGGCGGCGGAGGCGGCGGCGGACCAGGACATCCGGACGATCATGTGGCCCTCGGCGGCCGTCTTGGCGAACACCGCCGCGCTCGCCTCCGCCTTGAACTTCACCCCGAACTCCAGCTCGACATGGTCGGGGCCCGCCGCCTCGAACGCCTCGATCGCCTTGACCGCCATGTCCCGGATGTTGGTCAGCGATTTCTCCAGGGTCTCCTGGGCCCGCAGCACATTGCCCTCGAACTTGACATCGGTGAATCCGCCCGGGGGGTCGACCTCGATCAGCACCTCGGTGCCGTCGGCCGCCTCGATCTTCATCATTTCGTTCGACACTGCGGTCCTCCGTCTTGCCGGTCACGGGCAACGAGCGTCGCGGATGCGGACGACCAGTGCTGTCGGCATCCCGTCATTTGCCGCAGCCTGCGAATGCCCGGCGGCGGTCACTCGTAGGCGATGGCGTCCAGCACGTTGAGCCTGGCGGCCCGCCAGGCCGGCCACAGCGCGGCGGCGACCCCGGCGAGCGCCGCGAGCAGCACGAAGCCCGCGAGGCTGAGCCACGGCACGGAGATCGTGCTGAGGAAGTCGATGTCGATCAGGGCCGCCGACAGGGCGGCCCCGAGGCCGACCCCGACCGCGATCCCCAGCAGACACCCGAAGACCGCCATCACGACCGACTCCGTGCCGACCATGCGCATGACGCCGAACCTGCTGAGCCCGACCGCTCGCAGCATGCCGAGTTCCCGGGTCCGCTCGTAGATGCTCAGCAGCAGCGTGTTCAGGATGCCCAGGAGCGCGACGAGGATCGCCAGGCCGAGCAGCACGACCACGATCGCCAGGGCGATGTCGACGAACGAGTTGAACTGCTCCACCAGGCTGGACCGGTCCCCGACGGTGACCAGCGGGAAGTCCGACATGATCTGCTCGACCCGCGCGGTGACGGCGGCCGCGTCGGCGCCCTCGGCGAGGTCCACGTACCCCTGACTGGCCAGCGGCCCGGCGAAGTTCTGCACCGCCGACGGCGGCAGGAACACCGTGCCGGTCAGGATCGGTGTGCTCTCGAACGTGCCCACCAGCCGGTACTGTCGCTCACCGCCCTTGCTGAGCGCGATCGCCACCTGGTCGCCGACCTCCCAGCCGCGCCCGTCCGCGGTGTTCTCGTCGGTCACGAACTCGCCCTCGCCGAGCGCGCTCAGGTCGCCCTCCACCGGCGTCATCCCGAACATGTCGCGCACCACCGGGAAGTCCTGGTCGAGGGCGCCGAAACCCAGCGACTGGTTGGCCCGTCCCTCGATCTCGGCGTCGACCGTGACGAACAGCGACAGCGCCCGCTCCACCCCGGAAACCTCGCGGACCTCCTGCATCGCCGCCGCGGAGAATCCGGTCTCACCGGTCGGCGCGGCCTGCGTCTGGTTGGTCTGCACGATGACGTCCGCGCCGATGGACGAGTTGACCTCCTGGTCGATCGTGGTCTTGAACGAGGCGCCGACCACGCTGGCCGCGCTGACCAGCGTGACGCCGATCATCAGCGCGGCCGCGGTCACCGCCGTGCGGCGCGGGTTACGCAGCGCGTTGCGCACGCCCAGCTTGCCGCTCGTCCCCCAGCCGACCAACCGGCCGATGAGACCGGCCAGCGGGCGGGTCAGCAGCGGCGACAACAGCGCCACCCCGAGGAAGACCATCCCGACGCCGAGCAGCAGCGCGGGCAGCGTCAGGTCGCCGACGCCGGTCAGCCCCAGCCCGACCAGCGCGACGCCGGGCACCGCCAGCGCCGCGCCCACGATGGACAACGTCCGCAACGGCTTGTCCGGCCGGGCCACCTCGCGCATCGCCGCCAGCGGCGGCACCGACGACGCCTTCACCGCCGGCACGAACGCGGAGAAGACCGTCACCAGGATGCCGACCGTGTACGCCAGCACCACCGGGAGCACGCCGACGGTCAGGCCCGCGCCCGGCAGATCGACGCCGAGCAGACCGGTCAGGAGCGCGCTGCCCGCGTACCCGAGCCCGATGCCGGCCAGCAGGCCGAGCGTCGCGCCCACCACCCCCACCAGCACGGCCTCCACCAGCACCGACCCCGCCACCTGCGTCCAGCTCGCGCCCATGGCGCGCATCAGCGCCAGCTCCCGCGCCCGCTGCGCGACCACGATGTTGAACGTGTTGAAGATCAGAAAGATGCCGACGAGCACCGCGACGATCGCGAACGGACCGAAGAAGTACGTGCTGAGCTGCGACAGTCCCTCGTTGACCGCGTTCGCCTGCTCCTCATTCGCCTCCTCACCGGTCATCGCCTCGAACTCGGCCGGCAGCAGTGGCGCCACCCGGTCGCGCAGCTGCTCGGGCGACACCCCCTCGTCGGCGGCCACGAACGCGCCGGAGTAGACCCCGGTCCGGCCGTAGAAGATCTGCTGGGCCTCCGCCTCCTGGAACAGCACGAGGGTCTCGCCGGCCAGCGAGTCCCGGTCGCCGCTGTAGGTGACCACCCCGACCAGCGAGAACTCCCGGGCCTCGTTGACCCGGGGCAGGTAGATCTTGAGCCGGTCGCCGACCGCGGCGTGCGCCTGCTCGGCGGTGAACCGGCTGATCGCCACCTCGCCGGCCCGCGTGGGCCACCGGCCTTCGGCGACGCCGACCAGCGAGAACGGGTCGTCGCCGGTGACGCCGCCACCGATCTGCGGCGTGCCGGACGTGGTCACCGGGTCGCCGTCGCGCATGTCGAACGGGACCACGCCCTCCGCGCTCACGTCGCCCTGCACCGCCGCGGCGCCGTCCACCCGCAGCCGTTCCACCTGTTGCTGGGTCAGCCGCGGCGGTTCGCCGTCCTCCGTGGACTCGTCGGTCGGCGTGATCTGGACCGCGACGTTCTGGTTGATGGACTCGAACAGCTTGGAGAAGCGGGCGCCGAGCGTGTCGGTGAGCACGAACGCCCCGGACAGGAAGCCCGTGCCCAGCACGATGGCCACCACGGCCAGGGTCAGCCGCAGCTTGCGGGACAGCAGCCCGCGGAGACTGGCGCGCAGCATCAGCGCTCGCTCCCCACCGGCGGAACCGCCGCGGCGGGAGTGTCGAGGCCCTTGAGCCGGTCGAGCACCGCCTCGGCGGTGGGGTCGCGCATCTCGTCGACGATCTGGCCGTCGGCGAGGAAGATGACCCGGTCGGCGTGGCTGGCGGCGTTCGGGTCGTGGGTCACCATGACGATCGTCTGGCCGTATTCGCGGACGGACCTGGCCAGGAACGACAGGACCTCCGCGCCGGAGCGGCTGTCGAGGTTGCCGGTGGGCTCGTCGGCGAACACGACCTCCGGCCGGGCGACCAGGGCGCGGGCGCAGGCGACGCGCTGCTGCTGTCCGCCGGAGAGCTGCGTGGGGCGATGGCCGAGGCGGTCCCGCAGGTTCACGGTGTCGATGACGGTGTCGTACCACTGCTGGTCGGGTTTGCGGCCCGCGATGGACAGCGGAAGCAGGATGTTCTCCGCGGCCGTGAGGGTCGGCAACAGGTTGAACTGCTGGAAGACGAAGCCGACCTTGTCCCGGCGCAGTTTGGTCAGGCCGCGGTCGCCGAGGCCGGTGACCTGGGTGTCGCCGATGTAGACCTGGCCGCGGGTGACCGAGTCGAGCCCGGCCAGGCAGTGCATGAGCGTGGACTTGCCGGACCCCGAGGGTCCCATGATCGCGGTGAAGTGACCGCGTTCCAGTTCGACGTTCACCCCGCGCAGCGCGACGACCTGGGCCTCGCCGCTGCCGTACACCTTCCACAGATCGGCCGCGCGAGCGGCCACCCCCGTCGCATCCACTCGTTGCTCCTTAGGCACGTGTTGATGGCGGCGACCGCCGCCGACCACTGCCTGCGCCCGGTCGCGAAGGTCAGCTTAGCCATCACGGGTCCGGCGTGGTGTCCCTCGGTCGCGTCGCTGACACCGGGCGTCCCGGGTTGCCGGAGCGCCTCCGCCCGAGCCGGGCACCCTCCGCAGTGGACGGCACCGGGGAAGGCAGGCGGCTGCACCGTGCCGCCGCGCGGGCGACAAACGTCGCAGCCTGTGGTGGACCGGATCGTGGGCGGGCCCGGCGGCGAGGTTCGCGACGCTCACGGGGCTGGTCGGCACCATCACGGGGGTCTACGGGATGTTCCAGGGCTGAACGCACACCGACCGGCGAGGCCGGCGACGATCGTGGCCGCGACCACCGGCTTTCCGGTCGTTCTACGCCGGGTCGCGGATCGCCACGCTGCGGTCGAAGCAGGCGGCTGCCCGCGCCGAGTCCCCCACCAGTTCGTAGGCGATGCCGAGGGTGCGTAGGCAGCCGCCGTACGTCCTCGACTCCGGCGCTACGCGCTCATAGATGTCCTGGGCCTCGAAGAGGCACTGCAGCGCCTCGTCAACGCGCCCGGCGTCAAGCAGCGCGACGGCGAGGTTGGCGAGTGTGTCCGCGAGGTCCTTGGGCCACGGGCCCCGGCGGGAGATCGCGACGGCGGCCTCGTGCATCTCGACGGCCTCGTCCAGGTCACCGGTCTGGCGCGCGACCGTGCCCATCTTCCCCAGCGTGATCGCCGTGTCCCGGGACATCGGGTCGATGGCCGCCATGATGTCGAGCCCGGCCCGCAGTTGCGCCATCGCGGCGGTGGGATCGCCGTGGTCTGCGCTGATCATCGCCAGGTGGGTGAGAATCTGGCCCTCGATCAGGGAGTTGGGCCGGTGCCGCCGCACCGTGTCGAGGGCTTCGTGCAGGGCGGCGTGCGCCGCCGCGAACTGTTCGGTCCCGAGACGGCACAGGGCGAGCGAGGTGAGGGCCTCGGCGAGATGCACCGGCATGTGCAGGGCGCGGCGCAGCGCGACCGCCCGCTGCAGCGTCCGGGTAGCGTCGTCGATCCGCCCCAGACGGAACTGGGCAGCGCCGACCCGGTCGAGGCACCACGCCACTTCCACGCCGGCCGGATTCACCTTTTCGTGCAATGCGAGGGCTTGCTGGTAATGCGTCAAGGTGCCATAGATGTCGCCGGCCCGGAAGCATGCTTCTCCGCGTTCTGCTGCCCTATCCGCCTCCACTCGGTTGCCGGTCATCGACATCTCCCGTCTCGGTATGCTTTCGCGTGCCGGGACGGAACGCGACCCCGACGGCACGTTATCACTTCCCCGTTATTCCCTCGCGCTGCGGTTCGTCCGACGAGAGAAAGGCTCACGATGATGCGTGAAGACGGTGCCGAAGGCATATTTCCGGTCATCGAAATGATCGAGTTCTGGTCGATGCGGAAAGCGCAATGGGCCGAAGTGAAATTGCTTCTCGAGCGACTTGTCGCCGCATCCGACCGCGGTGATCCGGCCGACGTTCTGGACCTGACGATTGCCCTCGAGGAGCGGGCCCCGGCCCGCCTCGGTTCGCTCGAGACCGCCCCCGCCGACGAGCGGCCGCAGCCCCCACCGGCCGACGTTCGCCAGCTGGTGATCGATCTGCGGCGGTCGATCGGCGCCTCTACCGGTGAGACGTCGTGAGGGTCCGGGAACCGGCGATGGTGGTCTGTGCGTTCGCCCACCGTGACTCGGCTGCGGCCGCTCACGTGCCACAGGTATGGGGTGCGCTAACCGTTGTCATGCCGGAGGAGTTGCGCACCGACGTACCGACCGGATGGTCCGCCGAATCGGCGGCACGTCCTCTTTCCGGTGCTCCGGCACGGGTTGTCGCCGCGGCCCGCGGCGGCTGCGCCGAGAACCTCGAGCAGGCGATGGGGATTCGCCATCCGGCAGGTGTCGGAATTGTAGCGGCGTTCGCCCGGAAGGGTGAACACGAGGCCGACTCGTGGGCGGATCTTTACCGGCGGTGGCGCACGATTGCGGCGGATTCCGAACTCGACGAATCGCTGACGTTCCTGGGCGTGACCGCGGAGGGCGGCGAGGTGGGCGACGCCGGGGAGGATGCCGGCGGTCAGGTGCGCCGGGTGCTGCGCAGTATCGGGCTCGACTGCTGGCAGGGGGTCCGCGCCGCCGACGGGAAACCGTGGTTCTGGGAATGGGACAACCCGGGTGACGGCCCCCGCCTGCTGGTGGCGCTGGGCGGGCCACCCGCGATCGCCGCACTCGACGCCCCGGTCTGGGGCTTGCCGGGACAGCGAGACCTCGCCGCACCCCCGGCCGCCTACCAGTGGATCAACGAGCTGCTGATCCGCCGGCTCACCGAGACGGTGACGGCGCAGGAGGAAGGGCTGCGCCGGGCCTGCGCCCGGCTCGACGAGCAGGTGACCCGTACCGCCCAAGGGTGGCCCGTTCGACTCTGGAGCGTCGAATCGCTGGAAGCGGCGGAGGCGACGCTGGCGGAGACGACCGCGCGCGTGTCCGAGTTGACCTGCGCCGCGGCGGACCTGGAGGAGACCCACGCGGTCGCGGGTGAGCTGGGCCGCAACATGATCCGGCTGACCGGAAGCCTGGGCGCCCTCGCGGACTGCCGGTCCCCCGCCGGCGACCGTAACCGGGCCGACCTGCTCGTGGCCCAGGCGGCGCTGTCGCTGACCCGCGCCCAGGCGACGCGGCAGCGCAGCGAGACCACGCTCGGCCTGCTGCGTACCCGGCTGACGCTCGATCAGAGCATCCTCGCGGCCCGACAGCGCCGGCACACCCTCGCCCAGACCGCCATCGTGGCCGGCCTGCTGGCCGGGCTCGGCGCGCTGAACACGTTCCGCGCCTCCCTCACCGTGCCCGGTCAGGCACGGTGGCCGTTGGCCCTTCTCCTGGCCGGCGCGCTCGTCACGGCCCCGCTCATGGTCGCGCACTGGCTGCGGGCCCGGCAACCGGTCTCGGTACGGATCGCGCTGGCCGTCACGGCCGGTGCAGCCGCCTTCACGGTATGCCGATTGCTCGACGTGGCACCCGGCGCCTGGGTCCTGCTGCCCGCGCTCGTGCTGGCCGGCTGCGCGGCTGTCGTGCCGCTCGGTGCGCGTACCCCCACGGCGATGGCAGCCCATGGTCGATAACCGGGAGACGGTCGACGTCGAGGCCCTGATCGGACAGGTGCAGCGGCTCGTCAACGACAGCCCGGCGGCCCCGGAGACCGCCGACGCGATGGAGCGCTGGTGTGCGCTGACGCTGGACCGGCTGCCGTCCGCCGAGGCCGAACGGTTGATCGACGGCAACCTGCGCCGGCTCGACATGCGGGCACCGCACGCGCCGGCAACGGGCATGCTGTACCTCTGGTCCGGCAACGCCCGGATGGAGCGGGACGACTTCTCGCAGGCCATCTCGCGGTTCGTCCGGGCCGGGCGGATCTTCGCCCGCTACCCGGAACAGGAGTCCCGGCGGCTGTGGGCGCTGACCAACCGCGGCAAGGCGCTCGTGCTGTGCGGCCGGTCCGCGGAAGGCGAGGCCGTTTTGGCCGAGGCCCTGGACCACTACGTACAGGGTAAGAAATGGCCCAGCGTGGTCGACCTGTCCAGCGCTCTCGGGGAGGCAGCCGAATCACGCGGGGATGTCGGTGAGGCCGATCGCCGGTTCTCGGCCGCCGCTCGGACGGCTGCCCGGCTCGGCCTCCCCACGGTGGCGCTGAGCTTCCGCGAGCACCTCCTGCGCCTACACGAGCGGTGTTCCGCAGAAGACTCCCGCGAGCTGGCCATCGCGATGGACAACGTGGCCACGACCTGCCGCGAGCTGGGTGACCTCGACCGCTCCCAGGACCTGGGTGAGCGCGCGCTGTGGATCGCCCGCGCCGCCGGCGCCGAGCTGGACGTGTCCATCTGTCTGCAGAACCTCGCCACCACCGCCTTCGAGCGTGGACAGCACGGCAGGGCCGCTCGCCTGCTCGACGACGCCATGTCGGCCATGCCCGGCGCGGAACGGCAGTCGGCGCGGATGGTGGTCTGCCTCTCCTCCCTCGGCGCGGTACGCCGGGCGCGGGGTGATGTGTGGGGGGCCTCGGTCGCCTTCGGTGACGCTGTCGCGCTCGCGGAGGAACTCGGCCTCGACGATGTGATCGCCGGCCGAGCCATCGGCAACCTGGCCAGCCTCGACCTCGAACCGGGCGCCGACTTCACGGACGAGACCCTGCGACGCTTACGACGTGCCGGTGACCTGCTCGAGGCCGGCGACCCGGCGGAACGGCTGACCGCGCGGGCCAACCTCGCGACGGCGCTGCTGCGGCGCGATGCCGTCGACGAAGCGATCCGCCTGCTCCGGGACGGTGTGACGCTCGGACACCGGATCGCACCCGACGCGTCGGCCACCGCGGAGCTTCGGGTCCACCTGGCCGCGACGCTGCTGGCCGACGCCGGCGCGGCGCCGGGACCAGAAGCGATGGCCCTGCTGGATCACGCAATTGATGTGCTGACGCGCCGCGCACCAGAATCCCGTGGCCTGGCGATGGCCCTGACCGTCCGCGCCCGCGTCCATCGGCGCGCCGGGCATGTCGACGCGGCCATCGTGGACCTGCAGCGTGCCACCGAGATCGTGGAGTACGCCCGTGCCGAGGTCAGCGACAGTCTGCGCGTACGGATCTCCTCGTTCGCCGAGCGCCACGAGCCGTACCGCCTCCTGGTGGGCCTCCTGCTGGACCGGGGCGCCGACGGGGACCATGATGCGGCCCTGCACTATGCGGAGCTGTGCCGGGCTCGTGCGCTGCTCGATCAGCTCGAGACCGGCGGCAGCTGGCACGAGCTGCCCGGACCGCTCGCGGCCGACCTGCGGACGACCGAGATCCGGCTGGCGGCGGCGAAGGCCGCCCGCACGGCCCCGGTGGACCTTGTCGTGCAGGCGGCCGCGCAGGCGCACCTGACCGGTGGTCAGGAACTGGTCACCAGGCTGCTCAGCGAACACGCGGCACTGTTGAAGGAACTGCCCAGCCTCGAGGAGCGCGCCGAGCGGCTGCGCGAGTCGGTGCGTGCCGAGCCGGCCGGGCGGCTGGTTGCCGCCGTCCCGCCGTCCCCCGCCGGGACCCGGTCCCTGATCGCCGCGACGCACGGCACCGCGCTACTGGCGTTCCTCGACGTCACCGACGGCATCGTGTTGTGGATCGTCGCGCCCGACGGAGCCGAATGTGTGATTCGCTTCGACCAGGCGGCGCGGGACCGGATCGCCGTGCTCTGCACGGACACGGTCGGGTCGCTGCACGACCCCGGCGCCGAACGCCGCTGCTCGTTCGATGCGCGGCGGGCGGCCGCTCGGCAGCTCGGGAACGAGTTGTTCGGCCGGGTGCCGCCTTCGGTGTTTGTGGCGGCCCGCCGGCTGCTCGTCATCCCGGACGGCCCGTTGCACCTCGTACCCCTGGATCTGTTGCCTTCGCCGCTGGACCCGGATGCGCTGATCGCCGATCGCTGGCCCACCACCTACGGCCCGTCGCTGGCGGTGCTGGCCAAGCTCGCGGCCCGGCCGCCCGAACCGGCGCCGGAACACGACTTCGTGGGTTTCGGCGATCCGGTGATGGTCCCGGCCGACGAGGTCCGCGAGTACACCGGCGACCTCGGCAGTTGGCTGGCCTCGGAGAGCCGCCGGCTCAGCCCGTTGCCCGGCACGGCCCGGGAGGTCGCCGAGATCGCCAAGCTCTTCCCGGGCGCCGCCGTCGTCACCGGAGCGGACTTCACCGAGGTGGCGGTGCGAGAGCTGGCGCCCAAGGCCCGGTATCTGCACTTCGCCACCCATTCCGTGATTGATCCGGTGGACTCGTTGTACTCGGGACTCGTGGTCAGTCCGCTGGCGTCGGGCACGCCGGACGACGCCTTCCTCCAGGTGTACGAGATGGCCCGATTGCGTCTGCGGGCGGAGGTGGTGGTCTGTTCCGCCTGCCAGACCGGCGTCGGCCGGTTCGAGCCGGGTGAAGGCGTCATCGGCATGACACAGGCGTTGCTCGCGGCGGGTGCGCGGTGTGTCGTGGTCAGCCTCTGGCCGGTGCCGGACTCCACGACGGTTCGCTTCATGACCGCGTTCTATGCGGAACTGGCGGCGGGCCGCGCGCCGGTCGAGGCATTGGACGCCGCGCGCCGAACGCTGAGGGCCCGGCACCCCGACCCGTTCTACTGGGCCTCGTTCATCTGCGTCGGCGCCCTGCCGACCGCGTGACGGGAGTCCGTCGCCTGCGTCCGCGTCCGCCCGGGGCTGATCCGGAAACCTGCCTCCGCTGATCACCTGGCCTGCTCGCGCCGGTGAGGTCGTGGAGGTCCTCTGGTTCGGGCAGGCCGAGTTCCGCATAGAGGGCCCGGGCCCGCCGGTGATGCGAACGCGCGTGGACCGGCCTGCCGAGGAGGCGGTGGGCGTGGCCGAGACCGGCGTGGGCCCGGGCCTGCTCCACCCGGTCGTCGATGTCCGCGGCGATGGTCCGGGCCGCGGTGTGGTGGGCGAGAGCCTCGGTCGGGCGCCCGGCGGCGTGGGCCGCCTCGCCGAGGCCGTTGAGCGCGCAGGCTTCGCCTCCGCGTTCGGCGCTCTCGGTGAAGATTGCCAGGGCTTCGCGGTGATGGCCGGTGGCCTGGGCGTGCTGGCCGAGAAACCGATGGAGGGTACCGAGGACGTCCAGTGTCCAGGCTTCGCCGTGCCGGTCGCCGAGTTGCCGGCACAGGGCGAGTGCCTGCCGTAGACGGTCGCCGGCCGGACCGTGCCGGCCGGAGCGAAGCTCGACCTCGCCCAGGGTGATCAGCGCCTTGGCCTCGCCGTCCCGGCTGCCGGTCCGCCGGAACAGGCCGAGGGCTCGCCCGCAGTACTCCGCGGCCGGGCCCGGCCGGCCCAGCCGCAGGTGGAACACGCCGAGGTCGCCGAGCGCGTGAGCTTCGCCGATGCGGTCGCCGACCTGCTGATACAGGGCCAGGGCCTGCGCGCAGTGGTCGGCGGCCGCGCGGTAACGGCCCGACGAGTCCTCCATCGCGCCGAGGTGGTGCAGGGTACGGGCCTGTCCCCCGAGGTCGCCGGCCTGCCGGAACAGCGTCAGCGCCTGGCGCAGGTGCCCGGCGGCCAGCTCCGGCTCGCCCAGGCGCTGCCGGGCCATGCCCAGGTCGTTCAGGGCATGCGCCTGTCCGATCGGATCGCCGCTGCGGCGGGCCGCGTCGTGGGCGCGGCCGTGCACGGTCAGGGCGTCCCTGGTGTGGCCGCCGCTGAGGTAGCGGAACAGGGTCCGGGCGAACCTGGTGGCGTGGACGGGCCAGCCGTGGCCGGCGGCGTGCACGGTGACGGCTATCAGGGTCAGGCGTTCGGTGTCCAGCCAGGCCAGGGCGGCGTCCGGGTCGGTCAGGGGTGGCTTGCGGGTGGCCGCCGGCGGGATCCGGGGCCGGCGTCCCGCCTCGGCGGGGTACAGCACGTCCACGGCGGTGTCGCAGGCGGCGAGGTAGTGGTCGAACAGGCGAGTCAGCGCCGTCCGGCGTTCCGCCGGGGGTTCCTCGTCGGCGGCGCGGTTGGCGGCGTACGCCCGGACCAGGTCGTGGAAGGTGTACCGGCCCGGGCCGGCCGGCTGGAGCAGGTGATCACTGCCCAGGCGGCTCAGCAGTGACTGGACGACGGCGGGGTCGGTGCCGGTCAGGGCCGCGGCGGCGTAGGCGTCGAAGTCCTGTCCGGGATGCAACGCGAGCAGTCGCAGCAGCCTCCGCTGGTCGGCCGGCAGGTGCCGGTAGGACAGGTCGAGGGCGAGTTCGATGCCGGTGTCCAGGCGCCGGTCGCGGTGGCGTTCGTCGAGCCGGTCGGCGTGGTCGGTGAGCGTCCAACCCGGTGTGCCGTCGATGTGCCCGGCGATCAGGCCGAGCGCCAGGGGCAGGTAGCCGCAGCGCCGGGCGATCCGGGCCGCGGCGTGCGGATCCGCGCCGACCGGAACGCCGGGCACGGCCCGGGTCAGGAACTCGTCGGCCTCGTCGGGGGTGAACACGTCCACGGACAGCCGGGTCGCCGGGTACAGGTCGGTCAGGCCGCGCCGGCTGGTGATCAGGGTGAGGCAGCCCGGGACGTTCGGCAGCAACGGACGAACCTGCTCGCTGGTGGCGGCGTTGTCCAGCACCACCAGCACACGCGTACCGGCGAGGCGATCACGGTAGGCGGCGGCGCGCGCCGGCAGGGTGTGCGGAATCTGCTGCCCGGGCATCCCGAGCAGTCGCAGGAACCCGTCCAGAACCGCGGCCGGATCGGCCGGCGGCTGCGCGGGATCAGGATCGAAACCCCGCAGGTTGACGAACAGCACCCGCTCGAACGGCCGCCGCCGGTGAAGCAGATGCCCGGCATGCACCGCGAGCTGGGTCTTGCCGACCCCGGCCATCCCCTCGATCGCGGAGATCACCACCGCGTCCGCACCCCGCGCGGCGTGGCAGAGCCGGTCGAGTTCGCCCACCCGCCCGGTGAACCCGGCCAGATCCCGCGGCAGGCCGTCCTGCACCCGCACCTGGGACACCGCCTCGATCTCCCCGCCCACCACCCGCAACGCCTGACGCCACGCCGCCACGTATCCGGCGTCGGGGTGCAGCGCCTGGACCACCGCGAGCACCAGGTCGGTGTCCAGGCGTCGCCGGCCGGGCCGGAAGCAGTACGCGACGGTGGATTTGCGCGTCAGCTCACCGGCCGGCCGGCCCGCCGCGGTCCAGGCCGCGTTGACCCGGTCCTTGATCGTCTCGTAGGAGGGGTCGCCGGCCCACACCTTCAACCGGCGCAACTGCTCGACGACATCGGCAAGGCTGTTCGCCTGCCCGGGGTCGGGCGGCGCGTGGAAAACCGCTGCCCGTACCGTCACCGGGTCTTCCGACAGCTGCATCACCCACCCCACGATTCGGGTCGATGTCTCCGCGTCCGAGGCTAGCGATCTCCTCGCCGACTGCGGTAGCCCACCGTGGTGCCGATCGCGGTCCGTCCGCAGGCGGGTGGCGGCCCAGTCGACCAGCCAATGGCCAGGATCGGGGTGACCGGCAGTCGCGCGGTCAGGCTTCGAGGATGGGCCGCCGAACGTCTCCGGCGCCTGGGTGCGGATGCCGTGCCGCGCGCCGAAGTCCTGCACGTCATCCTGCTGCCGCTCCGGGCACACCGCGTAAACCGTCCTAGGAACCTAAGCTGAAGGCACGTGCCGCGGGCGCGATGCCGAAGTCAGCGGCGCACCTGATAGCGCAGGTGGAGCACCCGGTTGCCGTGAATCACCACGTCGGGATCCGCCAACAGGTGCTGCGCGTCGACCGATCCGAAGTAGCGCTTGCCGGACCCGAACACCACGGGTACGACATCCATGCGCACCTCGTCGACGAGACCCGCGGCGAGCACCTGGCCACCGACGTTCCCGGCGGCGACCTCGACCATGCGGTCACCCGCGAGCTCCTGTGCCCTGGCCACGGCCGCCTCGACGCCGTCGACGAAGTGGAACGGCGCCTCGGGGTCCCAGCCCTCGGGCGCCGGCCGGTGCGTCACGACGACCACGTGGTCGATACCGCTCGGCGGCTTCCCGTCCCAGCCGTCCGTCATGTCGAACACGTGGCGGCCGGCGATCGTCACCCCGATCCGGTCCCAGTACGCCCGGGTGTAGTCGTAGGACGCCTGCGACACCGTCAACGCGCCGCTCTCGTCCAACGGGACGTCACCGCTGGACAGCCAGTCGAACAGCGGTCCGGGCTGGTCGTGCTCGTCCGCGATGAAGCCGTCCACCGAAACCGAGCTGTACATGACCACCTTGCCCACGGGGGCTCTCCTCTGCTTGTCGGAATGCCCTCAAATTAGCGTGTCGTGGGCCGCCGTTCTTGTAGGAAATCAATCGGCCGGCAACGGCCAGCCCTCCAGCGGGTGGCCGGGATGGTCGCGCAGGAACCGCCGCCGGACCTCGACGTACCGGGTCGGCGTGAGCCCGGTGAACGCCCGGAACTCGTGGCCGAAGTGGGCCTGGTCGAAGTAGCCTGCGCCCCCGGCGAGCTCGCTCCAGTCGATCGGAACGGCGGGGTCGATCGCCAACACGGTGGCGGTGAAGCGGTAGGCGCGGGCCAGCCGCTTCGGCGTGACGCCGATCAGGTCCTTGAACCGCTGCGCCAGATGGGTGCTGCTGACCCCGGCCGCCACGCTCAGGTCGCCGATCGGCGCCGCTCCCCTGGTCGCCGCGAGGACCCGGCTCGTGTGGCGGATCAGCCCGAGCCCGGCGGTCTCGCCGAGCCGCCGCATCAGCTCCTCCTCGAGCAGCGACAGCATCTCGCGCGGTCCGTCCGCCGTGGCCAGCCGGTCGCGCAGCTCAGCGACGGCCGGCCGGCCCCAGACCTGCTCCACCGTCACCGGCCGGTCACACAGCTCGGCCGCGGGCATCGGCAGGAACGGCGCCAGCCCCCACGGCTTGAAGTGCACGCCGACGGACCGGGTCCCGGCCGGGTAGCCGAAGTCCCACGCGCGGGTGGACATGGTGACCACGCAGCCGTCGGCGTACTCGGCCGTCTCGATGTCGGCGCCGGCGCGGATCCGGAACGGCGGCCCGAGGTTGACGATGAGCAACGCCGCCGGACTTGCCGGGAGCGTCAGCCGGGCGTACGGCGGCGTGCCCTCCAGGTAATAGAGGTCGTCGATCAGCCCGTCCAGCGGCGGTCGCGGCGTTCTGGACACGTACTCCACGGGCCCAGCCTGGCATCGCCACCGGCGGCGGCGGCCGGCACTCGGCGGCCGTCCCGGCATACGGCCCGCGCCATGGGACGGGCCACGATTTCCGACCGCGGCGGGAGCTAGTAGGGGCGGGCACCCGGGTACGGGCCGGCCGGGTCGACGGCGCGCATGATGCGTCCGCAGATGTCGTGCAGCTGCCGCGGTTGCGCCTTGGTCAGCGGGTCGAAGACCAGCCGGCGGACCTCGGCGACGTGGCCGGGCGCGGTCGCGGCGACCTTCTCGAAGCCCTCGTCGGTCAGGGTGGCGAGCGTGTAGCGGCCGTCCTCCGGGTCGGGCGAGCGGAGCACCCAGCCGCGCTTCTCCAACCGGCCGACGGCCTGGGAGAGCCGGGGCAGCGACCCCTCGGAGATGGCCGCGAGCATGCTCATCCGCATCCGGCGCTCCGGCTGCACCGAGAGCGCGGCCAGGATCATGTACTCGAACAGGTTGATCCCGGCGTCGCGCTGGAGCTGGTTGTCAAGCGAGCCGGGCAGACGTGTCAGCACGGAGAACAGCGTCAGCCAGGTGTTCTGCTCGTCCTGGTCCAGCCAGGGGGTCTCGTCGGACACGCCGCCGATCGTACCCGCCACTTGCATCTTTAACTGATCGCCGCCGTTGCAGGCGGGCCGGCGAGGTGAACCACCGCACCCCGATATGACTTGCATGTTTAAGTCTTAGCCCGCTAGCTTGACTTCCCTGTTCAAGTCATCTCGCCCCATGGAGAACCGTGAACATCGCCCTTTGGGGCATCGCCGGGCTCGTCGCCGCCCAACCGTGGGCGGCGGTGACCGGGCTGGCCCTGGTGATGACCGGCGCCGTGCTGATGCACGTCCGGCGCCGCGAATTCCCGGCACTGGGACCGAGCGGCGTGCTGCTGATTCTGGCCGCGATCGTGGCATGGGGCCGGTTCGGGCCGTACGCCTTCTGATCCCGGCCCCGGGACCGCGCCCACTCCCCCACGCAGCGCCGGATGACGCCCTCGAAGTCGAAGCCGTCCGGGCGCGACCTTCCGTCACCACGGCCTCAGTCGTCGACGGTCGCCGTAGAACTGCCGGCAGTTGGCGTGCCGCGGCTCGGCGGTGGCGCGGGTCAGAGTTTGAATCCACCGGAGACTTCGATGTTCTGCGCGGTGATCCACCGGCTCTCCTCGCCGGCCAGGGCCGCGATCACCATACCGATGTCGTCGGGTTCGCCGATGCGGCCGAGGGCGGTCTCCGCGGCCAGCGCCGGAATCGCCTCGGGGTACGCCTCGAAGCCCACGACGCCGGAGGCGTCGGCGAGCCGGGTTCGGGTGGGGCCGGGCGAGACGGCGTTGACCCGGATGCCGCGCGGGGCGAATTCCGTGGCAAGGTAGCGGGTCATGACATTGAGACCGCCCTTCATGGTGGCGTAGGCGGAGAAGCCGGCGTCCACGGGTCCGGCCGGCAACGCCGAGCTGCTGCTGACGTTGACGATGGCACCGCCGTCGGCCAGCAGCGGCAGCAGCGTCTGGGTCAGGAAGTACGGCCCTTTCAGCAGAACCCGCATGAACTTGTCGAACAGTTCCTCGGTGGTGTCCGCGAACGGGGCCATCCCGCCGAACCCGGCGTTGTTGACCAGACAGTCGAACGTGTCCCGTTGCCAGTTGTCGCGCAGCGCAGCCACGACCTGTTCGCGAAAGGCCGGAAAGGTCTCGCTGTGGCCGACGTCCAGCCGAAGCGCGACGGCGGTGCCGCCCACCTTCTCGACGGCGGCCACGGTGTCCCGCGCGCCCGCCTGGTTGCCGCTGTAGGTCAGGATGACGTCCGTTCCCCGCTTGGCCAGCTGGACGGCGGCACTCTGCCCGATGCCGGAGCTTGCGCCGATGACGATCGCGATTCGCATGATTCCGCCTGTCTCTGCATGTGTTGGAGCGACTGGCGCTCCGGTGATGCATCAATCAGACCAGCTCAGGGACGCTGTTCGGTAGAACCATGCTCGCGTATGCTTGCACGATCCTCTTATCGCCGAGACACGGCAGTGCTTCAATAGGGGCATGTCGCTCGCCGAACTGCGTCACCTGCTGGCCCGCCACGCTCGACCCGACTGGGCCACCGCGATCGACGGCGTGCTGATCGGGAAGGCCGAGCGGGCGAACCAGTCCTCGGCGTCGATGTCCGGAACGGTGCTGGCACTCATCGCGCAGGGCGCGAAGACGCTCGCGATGGGCGATCGAGTGTACGAGTACCGAGCCGGGCAGTACCTGATCGCCTCGGTCGACCTGCCGGTCACCGGCCACTACACCGAGGCCCGCCCCGAGTGTCCGGCGCTCGGGTTCGGACTGACGCTGGAACCCACGGCGATCGCGCAGTTGCTGCTCGACGCGCCGCCGGGCAGCGGGTTGCGGCCCGGCGGCGGCGTACCGTCGGCACTGGCCGTCAGTGACGCCCCGGCCGAACTCGTGGACGCCGCCGTACGGATGCTCCGCCTGCTCGAACGGCCGCGCGACATCCCGGTCCTTGCGCCTCTGATCAGACAGGAGATCCTCTGGCGAGTCGTCACCGGGCCGCAGGGGGCCGCCGTGCGCCAGCTCGGCCTGGCCGACAGCAGCCTGACCCACATCGCCCGCGCGGTCCGGTGGATCCGCGACAACTACCAGGAATCGTTCCAGGTGCAGGAGGTGGCGCGGCTGTCCGGCAGCAGCGTGTCCGCGTTCTATCGCAACTTCCACGCGGTCACCGCGATGAGCCCGATCCAGTTCCAGAAACAGATCAGGCTCCAGCAGGCCCGGTTGTTGCTGGCCGCCCATCCGAACGACGTCACCGGGGTCAGCCAGCGCGTCGGGTACGACAGCCCGTCACAGTTCAGCCGCGAGTACCGCCGACAGTTCGGGGCGCCGCCGAGCCAGGACGCCGCCCGCCTGCGCGACACCGAACACCGGCCCGCACCGTCTCTGCCCTAGACCGGCCCTGGCGGTCGGACGTTCGCCGACCGTTCCTGCCGGCATGGCGTTGCGGGCGTCGGCCCCGCCGGTCCGGCGGGATTCCGGCCTCACCCGAGGTGGGCGCGGAGGCGATCCGGCAACGGGTACGGGTGTTCAGCGGGCAGGTGGCCGGCCGCCGCGTCGAGCTCGCCGTCCCGTACGAGGGCGCGGATGCGGGCCACGGTGGACGTGATGTCCCTGATCGCCACGGTCCACTCGTCGACGTACCGGTGGACGGCCTCGCCGCCGAGGCCGAGTTGCAGCGACCGGTACGGCAGGGCGGCCAGCCGGAGGGACCGCTCCGGATCCCACTGCACCCGCACCGCGCTGGTCTTCAGCCGCCGCGACCAGGCGGCGCGATCCGGGTAGGTCTCCCGGTCGTAGTGGCTCAGGCAGGCTCGTTCGAGCGCCCACTCGAAACCGTCCCGGGTGATGTCCACCGCCAGCACCCGTTCCTGTCCCGGCTTGGTGGCCCAACCGCAGCGGTACATCATCCACAGGAACGACGGCTTGATCCACGTCATCCGGTCACGTTTGAACGGCGTCACGAACCGGCCCGCGGCGACCGCGGACGCCGCGATGTGCGGCGAGTACGCCTGGTAGACGGTGACGGTCCCGGCGGTGTAGCGGGCGCGGATCTGGCGGGAGGCAACGGTCACGCCCCCGATCCTCGCCGACCAGGCCCGCCCCGCTCCACCGGAATTCGCCACCAGAGTGTGCCGCTACGAACGTCCGGACGCCGCGAGCCCGAATGCCGACCCCGGATCAGGGCCCGGCAGGTAGCGCGTGCGGCTGCCGTACGTCCGGTCCTCGAACTCCACGAAGGCCAGGCCGGGGATCTCGGGTACGAGTTCGCCGTACAGGTGGCGGGCGACCAGCTCGAAAGTCGGGCGGAACGGGAACCGTTCGGTCCACGGCCCGTCCCCGAGCAGGCCCGCCCACACCGCCAGCCGCGCCGATACCGCGTCCGTGTCGACGAACCATCCGCGCTCGGTGAGATCAGCGTCCGCGAAACCGACACCCGCGCGCAGGGCCACCTCGACGGCCTCGCCGGGACCCAGCCGTTGCTGCCCAGCAGCGGCCCTGACCGGCGACGGCAAGCCTTGACGGGCGCGGAAGACGACGCAGACGTCGACGACGAAAGGCATCGGGCGATCATTCCACCCGCGCGGCGGCCGAGGTGAGGTGCACGGATCTGCGGTCGATGCCCGAGGAGCCGGCTCCCAGGCGGGCCGCGCCGGCCTACGCGACCTCGGCACCCGGGCTCGCCGCCGCGGTGAGCCGGCCGTCCCCGGTCCCTACCGGCCGAGTACGGCCGGCGAGGTCGTCGCCGGAAGTCAGTAGGCCTCGGTGTCCATTCGTGTCCAACGACGCGGGACGCGGCGCCCCGGGAGGTGTGGCCCGCCGGGGCGCCGCTCGGTGGTCAGGAAGCGGTGACGTAGAGGTCGGTGACGCCCTCGTTGACCGCCCAGACCGGGACGCCCCACCACCAGCGCGCGATGCAGGAGGTGCTGCCGGCGGGCACGTCGATGTACTCCGGGCCGGCCGCGGGACTGCTGGACTGGACCTTCAGACGGCCGGTGCGGCCGTCGTAGTTCGTCGCGCACAGCTGGGTCGTTCCCAGAACCAGGTGGAGAAGAGCTGGTCGCCGCCCGGAGGCAGGTAGGTCTCGGCGCTCAGCGCCGCGGGCTTCGCGGCGGCCGAGGTGCCGGCGCTTGCGTGTGCGGTGCCACCCCGAACCTACGGCCCCGCCGACGCGCTATCGGGGGACGAGCAGCGGGGTCCCGACCAGCCGGAGTGAGCCCTCGCGGCAGGCCCGCAGCGCGTCGTGGCCCACGTGGTAGGTCTTCACCTGGGCGCCACCCTGGTCGGCCCACGTCATGTCGTTCGACGTCTCCTGGCCGGCGATCCGCCAGAGCCGGTTCACGAACGTCCGCATCGCCGGCGGTGTCCGGTCGGAGAACGACGCCGCCCATCGGCCGGGCGACAGCACCCCCGGCGTCCGTTCCAGGCTGCGCAGCCACTGCACGACCGGCCCGATGGTCGGCCCGTCGACGGTTCCGTTCGGGTACCGGGCGCCGGTCAGCACCGGCCAGATCGACCGGTCCCAGATTGCGGCCGTGGAGCTGCACTCCACGATCGACTGTCGCACCGGCGGCTGGTCCGGATCGACCCAGCCGCGCTGATCGAGGAAGACGGCTTCCGGGAAGTCGGCGCGGATGCGGCCGGCGATGCGTTGTTCGTCGACGGGAGTGAGCAGGAGCTGTATCTGCTTGGTTCGCTCGCCTGCCACCTGCTCACTCCCTTCGTCGCCGCGGGTGCTCAGCCCACCTTCGGCACGGTGATCACCAGTCCGAGCTTACTGAGGTCGTGCGCGGCCTCGAACTCCTCCATGATCATGGCACCGTTCTTGTACGTGGTCACGGTCTGCACGAAGACCGGCGACCCGTCCTCCATCTCGAACTTCAGGTCGGCTCGGCGCCCGTTGGGTTCCACCACCTCGGGGAGGATGTCACCGGTGTTGCGGTCCCGGCCACCGGCGACGTGCTTCCACCCCGGGTTGGCGTCCATCAGTTCGTCCCGCAGGTCGTCGTGCTGGGCCTGGGTCGCCGGCTTGCCGCGCCCGCCCCACGGGTTGTTCGGGACCCGCTCCGGGGCGCCGTTCGCGCAGTCGCACTTGGTCGAGTGCTGCCTGCCGTTCGTGGTGCCCTTGCCACCGCAGTTGTGCACCAGCAGCGATTGGTCGCCGGCGCCGACATAGTACGTGTGCAGGTCGTCGACGGTGAGGTCGTAGGTGCGTTCCCGGTGCGGGTACGAGCGGACCGCGGAGAGCTGGACGTAGGTGCCCGCCGAGGTGCGCAGCAGTTCACCGTCGCGGAGGTCGCCCGCGTCCACCCACTTCTTGCGGGTCTCCGACCAGAACGGGTGCGTCTCGGTGGTGGTGACGGTGTGGTCTTCGCCGTCGGAGTCGGCCGAGCCGGTCACGGTCAGGTCGACGAACTGCTTGTCGTCGTCGGTGCGGATGGTGTGGGTGACCTGCCGGTCGCCGGACTCACCGGTCTCCGGGTCGGTGGCCTGGACGGTGTCCCCCGGTTCGACCTCCTCGACCGGCTTGCTGGTCCCGTCCGCCATCAGCACGGTCGTACCGGCGACGAAGCTGTGCGGAATCGGGCAGGCCGCGCCGTCCCCCGCGTCCTTCTTGGTTTTCGCCTTGGCCTTGGCCGCCAGGGCTTTGGCCTTGGCCGCCGCCTCCGCGGCCGCCTTCTTGGCCGCCTGTTCGGCGGCGGCCTTCGCGGCCGCGGCTTTGTCGGCCGCGGCCTTCGCCGCCGCGGCGGCCGCCTGTTTCGCCGCCTTGGCCGCGTCCTCGGCGCCCTGGATGATGGCCCGCGCCCACTTCAGCTCCTGGAAGAAGGTGACCACGGCCTTGCCGGCCTTGAAGATGGCCTCGGCGATCTTCTTGGCTTTGAAGATTTTGCCCCAGGGCAGGGCGCCGACGACCAGCGAGACGCAGGCGACCAGGTCGCCCTTCAGGCAGTTGAGGATGTCGTTGATCCCGAGGAACTCCATCAGGATCTGGCCGCCGGCCTCCAGGATCACGTCCAGCGTGCTCTTGGACTGCAGCTGGTTGGCCTTGGCCAGATCCTCCGGGGACGGGCCCTGCACGGCCGCGGGGGTCGTCCCGGTGGTGGTGGGCCCGGCGTCCGGGACCATGCCGGTCGGGTCGCTGTACGCCACCGGGTTGTTCGAGGCGTACGTGTAGGCCGACGTGGCGCCCGCCCCGGTGGGCATCGGGTCCCGGCTGGCGAACCGGCCGGTGCCCGGGTCGTAGTTGCGGGCCCGCAGGAAGTAGTTGCCCTCGCCGGACGTGGAGTCCTGGTACGCCCCGGTGAACTGCAGCGGGTTCTCCACGCTCTGTTCGGGCAGGGTCTGCCCGGCCAGGGTGGGCCCGACCCGCGGCTTGCCGAACGGGTCGTAGTCGTAGCCCTCCTCCAGGGTTCCGGTCGGCGACAGCATGTTCGCCGTGCCACCCAGCCAGTCGTGGGTGTACGGGTGCACCCCGCTCGCCGGGTCCAGCAGCGCCAGCGGTTCGTCGTCCGGCCCGTAGGTGAAGCCGCGCTTCTCGACCACCGAGCCGCCCTGCGCGACGGTGTCGAGGGCGATCTGCGGCAGCGTGCCGGCCACGTCCCACGACCAGCGCTGGCTCTGCGTCTGCTGGTGGAAGGCCGAGGTCGAGGCGATCCGCAACCCGGCGGCGTCGTAGTTGAACGTGGTGGACTGACCGGCCGACAGCGTGGCCTTGGCCAGCGTGTTGTCCAGGTGGTACTCGAACCTGTCGCCGCCGGCCTTGATCTGGTTGCCCCGGGCGTCGTATGCGTACTCGATCTCCCGCTCGTAACCGGGTCCCTCGATCTCCTCCTCGGTCAACTGGTTGGCGTCGTCGTACTCGTACTCGGTGACGTCGTTGCCGACGGTGCCGGTCCGGGTCTGCTTGGTCCGGTTGCCGGACAGGTCGTACCGGTAGTCGATCCGGCCGACCGGCTTGACCGTCCTGTCGGTGCAGGAGGCCACGCCGTAGCAGGCCGAGGTGAGCTGATCCGCCTCGTCGTAGCCGTAGGCGACCGATTCGGCGACGCCACCGCGGGTGGTCACCACCCGGCTCGGGTTGCCCACCGGGTCCAGTGTCAGGTCGTACCGGGAGACCGGGTCCTGCACGCCCGGCACGGCCGCGCCGGTGCGTTCGGTGCCGATCGAGGTGAGCCGGCCGGCGTCGTCGTAGACGCGCTTCTCCGACAGGCCGGTCGGCTCCGGCAGCGTGGTGGTGGTCCGCCGGCCGGCCACGTCGTAGCCGAAGTTCCAGGTGGCACCCTGGGCGGTCAGCGAGGTGATCCGGCTCGCCGCGTCGTAGCCGTAGGAAACCGCGGTACCGTCCGGGTACCGGCGGTCGGTGACATTGCCCCTCGCGTCGTAGTCGTATCCGAAGGTCTCGTCCGGGCGGCCGGCCTCCTTGCGGGTGACCGACCTGATCTGGTCCTCGTCGTCGTAGACCACCTCGCGCACGCCGAGCGGGTCGCCGTACGAGGTGACCCGGTCCTTGGCGTCGTACCCGAAGGCGTAGACCGGTCCGCCGGTGCCGAGGGTGCGCTTGGCCAGGCGGTTGACGATGTCGTACTCGTCGACGGTGGTCCGCTTGGCCAGTTCCTTCTGGTGGAGGTCGTCCAGTTCCTCGTCCTCGTCGAGGGTGAGGGTCTGGATCCGGTTGCCGTCCGCGTCGTACTTGGCGTACGTGCTGCGCTCGATCGGGTCGGTGCTGCGGATCACCCGGCCGGCCTCGTCGT
Source organism: Jidongwangia harbinensis (assembly GCF_020216025.1). Taxonomy (GTDB): domain Bacteria; phylum Actinomycetota; class Actinomycetes; order Mycobacteriales; family Micromonosporaceae; genus Actinoplanes; species Actinoplanes harbinensis. The sequence goes on from NZ_JAIWNC010000001.1 coordinate 482,718, forward strand.
AGTACACCGTCGTCCGGTTGCCCCGCGGGTCGGTGACCGAGGCGAGCGAGCCGTCCTCGCCGTAGGAGTAGACGGTCGACTCCTCCTCCGGGTCGTCGGCGTCGTACTCGGCGTTCGGCGCGGTGACGGTCCGCGGCTGGTCGTCGGCGTTGTAGGTGTAGCGGGTGACGTGGCCGTTGGCGTCGGTGCTGGACACCGCCCGGTTCAGCGCGTCGTACGCCGTCGTGCTGACGTGGTCGAGCGCGTCGACGGTCCTGGTCGGGTTGCCGGCCAGGTCGTACGCGAAGTGGGTGGTGAACCGTTCCTTGTCCGCGCCCGCGACGTTGCCGCGCGGCTCGGTCACCGAGGACATCAGGCCGTCGTCGGTATAGGTGTACGTGGTGATCCCGCCGGTCGCGGAGATCTGCTTGATCCGGTTGCCGGCCTCGTCGTACTCGGTCCTGGTCTGCGCCCCGCCCGAGTCGGTGATGCCGGTCTGCCGCCCGGCCTTGTCGTAGGACATCGCCGCCGTCCGGCCCAGGCTGTCCTTGGTCTGGGTGACCAGGCCGCTGTTGGCCCGCCCGGAGGTGGACGACTTGCCGAACTCGTCCACCGTCTCGACGCTGCGGTCGAGGTCGTCGACCTTGTAGTCCCTGGTGACCACCTTGCCGCCCGGGTACGGCCGGCGCATCTGGATCAGGTTGTCGTTGTGGTCGTACACATAGGACGTGGTGAAGTCGGCCTTGGTCGCCCCGGGCACGTTGCCGCGCGGCGAGGTGACCGACTCGACCAGACCCTTGACGTTGTACGCCCAGCTGGTGACCAGGTCGGCCTCGTGCTTCATGTCGACCGCGGCGGTGGCTCGCCGCCCGGCCGCCGTGTAGGTGTAGAGCAGGGTCTTGCGCGCCTCGTAGGTGGCCTTGGGCAGACCGTTGTCGAAGTACGTGTACGAGACGGAGACCCCGCCGGCGCTCGTCGTCTTCCGCAGTCGGCCGGCCGCGTCGTACTCGCTGGTGTCCGGCCTGCTCTTGCCCGGGGCGTGGACGGCCACCACCCGGTCCAGCTCGTCGTAGACGGTCCGGGTGGTGTAAGTTTCCGGCCTGGCCCCGGCCACCGTGCCCCGCGGATCGGTGACGGCGGTCTGCCGGCCGACCTTGTCGTATCCGTAGGCGACCCGGCGTCCCTCCGGCGAGACGGTGCTCCTGGTCAGGCCGGCGTTCGGCGCGCCGTCCGGGATGTTCTCGTACCGGGCCGTCTTGCCCCGCTGGTCGGTGACGGTCAGCGGGGCGCCCCGGGTGTCGTAGGTGTAGCTGACCGAGTGCCCCTCCGGGTCGGTGCTCTTGACCAGTTCGTCGAACTCGTTGTACTCGTCCTTCCACGTCTGCCCGTCGGCGTCCACGTGGGTGGTCGGGTTGTTGCGCGCGTCGTACTGCGTCTTCTCGCTGAACCGGCGGCCGGGGGCGAACTGCTCGATCAGGTTGCCCGCCGGGTCGTACCGGGACTCGTGCTGGTTCTGGTTGCCGTTGACCACCAGATCACGGTTGAGCGTGCCGTCGTACCGGTGGTTGTTGGTGTCGCCGTTGCCGCGCTGCGAGTAGAGCAGGACGTTGCCCCGGTAGCCGTCCCAGACCACGACGTTGTCCGCGTCGGTGGTCTTCGACTCCTGCTCGGCCGCGTTCCACTCGAACGTCGTGGCCGCGCCCAGCGCGTCCCGCTGACGCACCATCCGGTTGTCCGTGGCGTACTCGTTGGTCAGCGTCACGACCTTGCGCGGGTCGATCACCTGGGTGAGCAGGCGGGCCGCGTTGTACCGGTACTGCCACTCCTCCCCGGCCGCGTCACGCACCTTGGTCAGCAGACCGCCGGTGTAGGAGTACTGCGTCCTGCGGCCGTCCGGCAGCGAGATCGACTCGATCAGGCCGGCCGCCAGCTTGGCCACCGCCGTGCGCCCGGACGCGTCGGTCACCGTGATGCCGGTGTCGGTGTGCGCGAACCGCAACCCCACCTGGCGCGGGTTCACGATGGAGGTGAGGCGGCCCTGGGCGTCGAAGGCGTACACGAGGTTGTCGCGGGTCACCAATTCCCAGCCGGCGCCGGTCTTGCGCAGCGTGGACCGCACACCCGGCGGCCGTGCATAGCCGTCGCCGTCGGCCCGGAACTGCGTGTCCGAGCCGTCCTCGGCCCGCACCAGAGCACCGTCCGCGGTGGCGGTGACCTTCAGGTCGTAGACCCAGGCCCAGCCCGGACCGAATGCCGACGGACCGGTGTTCAGCGACGAGTACGCCCGGCCCGAGGAGAACGGGACGGCGAACGAGGTCATCGCGAGGTCGCTCACGCTGAGCGTGAAGGCGCCGGTGCCGGTGTTCACGCCGGTCGCCCGGACCGCCTGGCCGGCGTCGGTCATGCCCAGCGCGGCGGAACAACCGCAACCGGCCGCCTGCCGGTCCGGGATGGCCGGCGGGTCGATCGTCGTCCGCGGCTGCGCCTCCTCCGAGTTCGCCGACGGCACCTCGCCGTCCGGATAGAGCCCGGTGATGGTGACGAAGTAGCGCTTCGCCGCGTCCAGCCGCCACCCTTCGGCCGCGCCGAGCGACTTGCAGTAGGTGCGCAGCGATCCGCAGCCGTCGTTGCCGAGCTTGTCCCGGCCCAGCACGACCGATTCCTGCCTGGTCTGCGACGCGGCGTCGTAGAGGTCCACCCGCCAGGAGTCGAAGTCCTGATCCCGCACGTTGAAGTAGGTCACCAGCGAGGTGTCGCCGACCACGAATCCGGGACGCAGCAAGACATCCACGAACGTCTCGCCCGGCGCCGCGGCCGCCGCCCGGGCCACCGCGGTCCTGCCCACCCGCTCGGCCTCGCCGCCGGCCTCCACCGGCGGCGGTACGACCGGCGGACGCTGATTCTCGGCGACCGCGACGTTCCTGGCGGCTCCGGACGGGAGACCCCGCTGCTGCGGACCCGCCCCGGCGGTGACCGCCGGAACGTCACCGGGCGCGGCCCGGGCCGGCACATCGGCCGGCGGCGCCAGAGTCCCGACGAGTAGTACCGCGGTGAAACCCGCTATCCAGCGGGCCCGCGTGAACCTCTGCGCGAACGACATGAACGACGACCTCCCCGTGAGATGACTCCGGGAGCGAAACATGCCGATCGGTCGATCGGTTGGTTCTGTCGCCAATCCACCAGTGATCCGCTCCACTGTGGAAGGCCGGCGCCCGACCCGCGCTCCCCCCGCGCCGCACCCGCAGGTCGTCTGAGTCAAGAACGTCTTGACTGAGAACTTCTTGGCTCGTACGATCTTGGATATGCCGCCCCTCGCCGAACCCACCCCGTGGCCGATCCCGCTGCCGGAGGCTTCTCCGCCGGCCGAGATGGCCATCCACCACCTGCCGACCGGCACCTACCTGACTCGCGCGGCGTTCGCCTTCAAGGGCGGGTCGTTCCGCGACGTCCGGCACTTCGCCTCGTCGGCGGTGCTGGTCCGGCATCCGCAGGGTGATCTGCTGATCGACGCGGGCTTCGGCACCGGCGTCGCCGCGCACATCGCGATGCTGCCCCGGTTCGTGCGCGCTCCCTTCGAAGCGGGCCTGACCGTCAGCGAGCAGCTGGACGCCATCGGCTACGACCGGCGCCGGCTGCTGGGTGTGCTACCGACCCACTCGCACTGGGATCACGTCAGCGGGCTCGACGGGCTGCACGGCACGCCCGTCTGGATCAACGCCCACGAACGCCGGTATGCGGCCGGCGACCCGGACGGCAAGGTCTACCGCAGCGTGTCGGAGGGTCACGAGATCCACGAGTACGGGTTCGACCACGGGCCCTACCTGGGCTTCCCGTCGAGCTACGACGTGTACGGCGACGGCTCGGTGGTCGTCGCCCTCGCCGGTGGCCACACCACCGGCTCGGTCGTCGTCTTCGTCACCCTGCCCACCGGCCGGAGATACGCCTTCATCGGCGACCTCACCTGGCAGATCGACGGCATCCGCCGCCGCGTCGAACGACCCTGGCTGCTGAGCAAACTCGCCGACAGCGATCCCGAACAGCTCCGGCAGGGCCTGCTCCGGGTGATCGCCGTCGAAGGGCTGATGCACATCGTCCCCGCCCACGACCTCGACGCATACCGAGGACTCCCGCTGCTGCCGGCACCGGTGGACGGCCCGGTCACGCCCCCGTCGTCCGGGCACCCGACATGACCTCCACCCACCCCTCCGAGATGAGCGCCCGCGCCGCCGCCGGACGTGAGGTCTACGCCCGCAATTTCGGAGTGGCGCCCGCCGAGGCCGAACGCATCATGCGCGACCACGCCGGCGCGGCGTACACCCGGGAAGCGCTCGAAGCCGCCGGCGGACCCGGCTGGCACGGCCGGAACCTGACCGACCGCGACCGCGGCATCGCCGTCATCACCGCGCTCGTCGCCCAGAACGTGACCGACGGGCGCCTGTCCACGTACCTCGCGCTGGCCCGCCGCACCGGTCTGGACGACGAGGCCCTCACCGAACTGATGATCCTGCTCACCGCCTACCTCGGTCAGCCGTACACCTCGCTGGCGATGGAAGCCGTGCGGCGCTCGGCCGAATCCCGCGCCTGACGGGGACGGACCGTGCTGAGCGCCCTCGACAAGACCCCCGGCCTCACCCAGGGCGAACTCGGCAGAGCCCTGAGCCTGGACCAGACCACCCTGATGAGCCGGCTCGACCGAATCGAGCGACGGGGCCCGGTGGTTCGCCGCGGCGCCCCCGCCCGGCGGCTCCACCGTCGGACGGCCCGGCCGTGACCCTGGCGGCTGTTCCCAGTCCCGCCACGGCGGTGTGGCACCTGGGCCCGGTGCCGATCCGGGCCTACGCCCTGTGCATCCTCGCCGGCATCGGCGTAGCGATGCTCATCACGGAGAGGCGGCTGCGCGCGCGTGGCGTGACGGACGGTACGTCGCTGGACATCGCGATCTGGGCGGTGCCGACCGGCATCGTCGGCGCGCGCGTGTATCACGTGGTGACGTCCCCGCAGGGCTATGTCGGCCCGGGCGGGGACCCGCTGCGGGTGTTCGCGATCTGGGAGGGTGGACTCAGCATCTGGGGTGCCGTGGCCGGCGGCGCGATCGGCGCCTATCTCGCGGCCCGGCGCATCGGTCTGCCTCTCGGCCTCGTCGCCGACGCCCTCGCCCCGGGACTTCCGGTGGCGCAGGCGATCGGGCGACTCGGGAACTGGTTCAACAACGAGGTCTACGGCCGGCTCACCACGCTCCCCTGGGGCCTGGAGGTCCACGACATGCGGTCGGGAGCGGTCCGGCCCGGGCTGTATCACCCCACCTTCGCGTACGAGGCGATCTGGAACCTGGGTGTCGCCCTGCTGGTGTGGCGGCTCGACCGCCGGCACGAATTCGGTCGCGGACGGGCGTTCGCGCTCTACGTGATGGGCTATGCCGCCGGTCGGCTGTGGATCGAGACCCTGCGCATCGATGCCGCCAACACCATCGTCGGGGTACGCCTCAACGTCTTCACGGCGCTCCTGGCGCTCCTGCTCGCCACGACGTACTTCCGCAGGGTGCGGAGTCCGCGCGCACGTGGCTGAGCCCGGGTTTCCGGACGCCGCGCCCAACTGCCCACGAGATGGAAGAAGTTGATCACATGAGGTCACCCTCGCCGGGGGTGCCGGCCCGCCACGTCGGGCCGGCGACAATCGCAGGTCTCGTTCTCGTGCAGGGCCTGATATGGGTCGTCTCGCGTCCGTCCGATGTCAGTCTCGGGAGTTACCTCGGGCAGTTCCTCGGAGCCGAGGCCGTCCTGCTGCTGTCGGTGGCGCTGGTGCTCATCAGCACATTGCCGTGGGTGGAAGCGTGGTTCGACGGCATCGACCGGGCCGCCATCTGGCATCGCCGGCTCGCGATCACCGGGCTGGCCCTGCTGGCGCCGCACATCCTGCTCTCGTCGAGCCCGACCGTCACTCAGCTCGGCGGGGCCCTCGCCGTGATCGGCGCCACCGGCATGGTCGGGCTCGCCCTGTGGGCGATCCTGCCGAGGTGGCAGTCGGTGGTTCCGGGTTCGTTGCGCCCGCTTTTTCTGGCGGCCCGGAATGCTCGGGGCGTCAAGGCGTTCCGTCGGATCTTCGGGGGTTACGACCGCTGGCGTGCACTGCACCGGACGACCGGGCTGTTCGTCGCGGCCGGTTTCGTCCACGGCGTGCTCGACGGAACGGCGTTCGACACCTCACCGCTGCGGTACTGGACCTACCTGGCGGTCGGCGCCGTCGGCCTCGGTTTCTACCTCTATCGCGAACTGCTGGCCAGGTTCTTCCGGGCGTTGCACGACTATCAGGTCGCCACGGTGAAGGAGATCGAGCCACGACTGGTGGAGATTGCCCTGCGACCGATCGGGCGCGGGGTCGACTTTGTGCCGGGTCAGTTCGCCATGGTGTACCTGGAGGCCAAGGACGGTTGGCATCGACACCCGTTCACGATCGCCAGTGCCCCGACCGACCAGAACCTCCGCTTCACGATCAAGGCTCTGGGCGACTACACGTCGCGTCTGCACGAGCTCGTCGAGCCGGGCATGCCCGCGGTCATCGGTGGCCCACACGGACGTTTCGACCATCGGCGTGGCACCGACCGGCAGGTCTGGATCGCCGGCGGCGTCGGCGTAGCGCCCTTCCTCAGCTGGCTGCGCTCGCTTGACGGCCCGTTGCCGTACCGGGTGGACTTCTTCTATTCCGCAGTCGGTACACCGGCGTTCGCCGACGAGATCCGAGCGATCGCCGACCGGCACGACGCCCTGCACGCTCACGTCATCGATACGAGCCTCGAAGGGCGCCTGACGGTGGAACGTGTGCTCGTCGGCGCCGGCGGTCACCCGGACCAGTTGTCCGTGTTCATGTGCGGTCCGGCGGCGATGTTGTCCGCCTTCGAGACGCAGCTGCGGCGGGCCGGCGTCGCCTCCCGGCACATCCACCGCGAGTATTTCGACTGGCGTTGACGCACGGCATCGGCCGCCGGCGGCGCGCACCTGCACCGTGAGCTTCCCAACTCCTGCCTTGACTGTGTTCCGGGGACACGGTTTGCACTGGTGCCCGCACGGATCACAGGCGAGCAGTCAGTGGAGGCAGGACCGACATGGGGTACGCGGAGACGACATCCGGCGCACCGTCCCGGCCGGTTGTCGAGGTGGACCGGTTGAGCGTCTCGTACGGCGACTTTCCGGCCGTCAAGGATCTGACCTTCCGGGTCGAGCGGGGTGAGCTGTACGCCCTGCTCGGCACGAACGGAGCGGGCAAGACCTCGGCTCTGGAGGTCGTCGAGGGACATCGGAGGGCGTCCTCGGGCACCGTGCGGGTCTTCGGTGAGAGTCCGGCGAACCGGCGGGCGGTGCGGCCCCGGACCGGAATCATGTTGCAGGAGAGCGGGTTCTCCGCCGACCTCACCGTCGCGGAGTCCGTCCGGCTGGTCGGCCGGCTGTCCGGCCGCGCCGATTCGGTCGATCGCGTCCTGGGCCTCGTCGACCTCACGCACAAGGCCGCGACCCGGGTCGGGCAGCTGTCCGGCGGCGAGAAGCGGCGACTCGACTTCGCCACCGCGGTCTACGGGCGACCCGAGCTGATCTTCCTGGACGAGCCCACCACGGGACTGGACATCCAGTCGCGGGACGCTCTGTGGGAGGCCGTGAAGGAACTGCGCGGCAACGGTTCGACCGTCATCCTGACGACGCACTACCTCGAAGAGGCGCAGCAGTACGCCGACCGCATCGGGCTCATGCACCGGGGCACGCTCCGCAGCCAGGGAACGGTGCCCGAGCTGACCCGGACACTGCCGGCGGCGATCCAGTTCTCGCTCTCCCCCGGCGCCCCCGTGCCGCCCCTCGGTGCCGCCCAGCCGGCCGGCCCGGCGTACCGGATCGAGACGTCCGAACTGCAGGCAGATCTCAAGCGGCTGCTCGACTGGGCCGACCTGCACGACGTCGACCTGCACGGACTCTCCGCCGCGCCGACCCGGCTGGACGACGTCTTCCGCGCCATCGAGACCGACCCGGCCCCCACCCCGACCCGCTGAAGGCAACGACATGCTCCCCATCGCGTACACCGAATTCGCCCAGATCTTCCGCAACCGCGCCGTGCTGATCTCCAACCTCGTCATGCCGTTGGTGGCGAGCGCCTTCTTCATCTACCGCCGCGACACGTTCGCCCAGATCGGCAGCCTGGGTTACATCGCCGCGGTCCTCGTCTTCACCGTCGGCGCGTTCAGCCTCTACACCACGGCGGTGACCACCCTGTCCGCCCGCCGGCAGGACCTGTTCCTCAAGCGGCTGCGCTCCACCACCGCCGGCGACCCGGCGATCCTGTCCGGCCTGACCCTGCCGGTCGCCCTCACCGCGGTCGTCCAGGTCGTGGTCATCCTCGGCGTCTTCGCCGTGGTGAGCGGCCGCCCGGCCAACGTCGCGCTCCTGGCCGTGGCCGTCCTGGCGACGTTCGGCATGATGCTCGCCCTGGCGATGGCCACCGCCGGCCTGACCGGCTCGCCGGAACAGGCTCAGGTCACCACACTGCCGATCAGCCTGCTGACCATCGCGGTGGCCAGCTGGGTCGGCATCACCGGCACGGAGAGCTTCGCCCTGCTCAAGCGGCTGCTGCCCGGCGGGTCGGCGACCGAACTGATCGTGCACACCTGGAACGGCGGCGTGCCGCTCGCGGATTCGCTGCCGCTGCTGGCGCCGACGCTCGGCTGGGTGGTCGTGGCGATCGTGCTCGCGCTGCGGTTGTTCCGGTGGGAACCCCGCCGGTGACGCGCGGTACCGGTCACGCGGCAGAGCCGGTCCGGACCGGCCGTACCGACCGGATCTTGTGTGTTAGCGTGCCCATGGGGACCGATTCGAAGGGGCCGGACGTGGCCTGGAGCACCCGGGAACTCGCCGAGTTCGCCGGCACCACGGTGAACACCATCCGGCACTACCACCGGCTCGGTCTGCTCGAAGAGCCGGACCGCCGGCGCAACGGCTACAAGCAGTACGGCGTACCGCATCTCGTCTGCCTGCTGCGGATCCGGCGCCTCGTGGAGCTCGGGGTTCCACTGTCCGAGATCGGCGTGGCACGGACCAACGGCGACGTGCCCCCGGAGGTCCTGCGCCAGGTCGACGCCCAACTCGCCGCCGAGATCGAGCGCCTGAGCAAGGCCCGCTCCGACATCGCCGTGATCCTCCGCGACGGCGCACCGGCCGATGCCCCGGCGGGCTTCGCGTCGGTCGCGCCCCGCCTGTCCGACGCCGACACCTCGCTCATCCACGTCTACACCCGGCTGTACGACGACGACGCCATGAAGGACCTGCAGCGCATGACGGAGACCGACAACGATCCCGTCAACGCGGAGATGGATGCCCTGTCCCCGGACGCGGACGAGGCCACCCGGCAGGATCTCGCCGAACGGCTCGCGCCGGTCATCGCCCGGAACCTCACCGAGTACCCGTGGCTGACCGATCCTGGCGCGCACCTCGCCAAGAGTGAGAGCGTCACCATGCAGACGTTCGTCGACGCCGTGGTCGCGATCTACAACCCCGCTCAGGTCGACGTGCTCACCCGGGCCAGCCTCATCGCGCACCGGCTGGTGCGGCCCGCGTCCGAGGCCGGCGACGACACCAGTCCCGGGTGACCCCCGGATCGGCCCCTCTGGCAGCCGCAGCGAAGGACGTGAGAACCGATGACCTCCTCCCCCAGGACGACCTGGCCGAGCCTCAGAGTCGCGGACTGGAGCCCCACCCGCGACACCCTGCACATGTGGACCCAGATCGTGGGCAAGATCCGCATGGCCCACGCTCCGCTGGTCAACCACTGGTGGCAGGTGACGCTGTACGTGAACTCGCGCGGACTGACGACGTCGACCATCCCGTACCGCACCGGTTGCTTCGAGATCCAGCTGGACGTCGTCGGCCACCAGCTCGAGATCCGCAGCAGCGACGGCGGCACGCGGAGCTTCCCGCTCCGGCCGATGCCGGTCGCCGAGTTCTACGCCCAGATCATGGGCCTGCTCGACCAGCTCGGGATCGAGACGTCGATCCGGCCGCATCCCAACGAGGTCGAGCCGGCCATTCCGTTCGCCGAGGACTACCAGCACGCCTCCTACGACGGTGCGGCGGTGACCCTGTTCTGGCGGCAGCTGCTGCAGGCGAACCGCGTGATCGGCGAGTTCCGGTCAGGCTTCGTCGGCAAGGTCAGCCCGGTGCACTTCTTCTGGGGCGCGATGGACCTCGCCTGTACCCGCTTCTCCGGGCGGCCGGCGCCGCCACACCCCGGCGGGGCACCCAACTGCGGGGACTGGGTCATGGTCGAGGGCTACTCGCGGGAGTTGTCCAGCTGCGGGTTCTGGCCCGGCGGTGGCGAGGAGGGCGCGTTCTACTCGTACGCCTACCCCACCCCCGACGGGTTCGCCGATCAGCCGGCCGGCCCCGCGGGGGCGTACTTCAGCACCGAGTTCCGGCAGTTCCTGCTCCCCTACGAGGTCGCCCGCGCCGCACCCGACCCGGACCGCGCGGTCGCCGAGTTCCTCCGCACCACCTACGAGGCCGCCGCGAACCTCGGACAGTGGGACCGCTCCGCGCTGGAGGACGACCCCTTCCGGTGGCGGCAGACGCCCGCGGGCGGTGCTGGCTCGCCGCCGGGATGACCGCCGCGGTGCCGCCCGCGGCGAGGGCGGCAGGTCCCGGCGGGCCCCGCCGCCTCCGGCTCGAACGCGCCGTCGCTTGACCGTGTGCCGGGAACACAGGCTGCACTGTACGGATGAATCGAAGGCATGGCATACGGCGAGGACTGGCTCTGACCGTCACGATCGGACTCCTCGGGTCACTGGCGGCGGCCCCGGCCGCAGCCGGCGGCGGCAGCACCGGGCAGGTGGAGTGGGGCGCCTGCCCGGATCCGATCGCGGCGGCCGCCCCGACGGTGCGGTGCGGGACCGTGACGGTGCCGCTGGACTACCGGGATCCGGACGGGACGCGGATCGACCTGATGGTGTCCCGGATTCCCAGCACGAATCCGGAGAAGCGGCGCGGCGTGCTGCTGCTGAACCCGGGCGGTCCGGGCGGCTCGGCGCTGACGATGCCGCACGACCTGGTCAACCTGGGTGTTCCGGCGAGCGTCACGGACGCGTACGACCTGATCGGCATGGACCCGCGGGGGGTCGGCTACTCGGCCCGGATCGACTGCGGGTTCACCACCGACCAGGGCTACCCGGGCAACGTGCCGCCGTGGGCCGAGGACGACGCGGCGGTCCTCGCGCAGGCCGCCGCCGCCCGGGCGGTCGCCGAGCAGTGCGCGGCCCACGACACCGATGGCCGGATGGCGCACATCTCGACGGCCAACACGGCCCGCGACCTGGACCGGATCCGGGCCGCGCTGGGCGAGCGGAAGGCCAGCTTCCTGGGGTACTCGTACGGATCGGCGCTCGGCGCCGCGTACGCCTCGATGTTCCCGGACACCACCGACCGGGTCATCATCGACAGCAACGCCGGCGACACCGCCCTGACCCGCGCCGGCGTGCGCCGCTTCGGCCTGGGCTTCGAGCAGGCGTTCCCGGACTTCGCGCGCTGGGCCGCGGCCCGGCACGCCTCGTACGGCCTGGGCCGCACGCCCGAACAGGTCCGCGCCACCTACTTCGCGCTGGCCGAGCGGCTCGACGAGCAGCCGCTCCCGTTCATGAACGGCCGTGAGTTCCGGGTCAACACCTTCGCCTCGCTGTACGGCGAGTCCCAGTACCCGGCACTGGCCCGGGCCTGGCAGGAGGTGAAGGGGGCCGGTGCGGTGACGGCCGGCGCGCGGGCCGCCGCGGCGCCCAGCCCGTACTCCAACTTCTTCACCGTGTTCCTGGCCGTGACCTGCAACGACAGCGACTGGCCGAGCAACGTCGGTGGGTACCGGCGCAGTGTCGCCGAGGACCGTGAGAAGTACCCGATGTTCGGCGCGGCGTCGGCCAACATCAACCCGTGCGCCTTCTGGTCCCTCGGGCCGGCCGAGCCGCAGGTCGCCGTCAACGACGACGGCCCGGCCAACATCCTGATCCTGCAGAACCGCCGGGACGCCGGCACGCCGCTGCGGGGCGGGCAGCTCATCCGGGCGAAGTTCGCCCACCGGTCCCGCCTGGTCACGGTCGACGAGAACCAGCACGGCGTCTACGTGTTCGACGACAACCCGTGCGCCCTCGGCGTCGGCACCGCCTGGCTGGTCGACGGTGTACTCCCGCCGGACACGACCTGCGCGGCCTCCGCCCGGTCCGGACTGAACCTGGACCGCGACGGCGAGCAGCGCCGGGCCGAGACCCTGCGCACGCGCCCGTTGGGCACGGTCACCACGAACTGATCCGCCGCTCACCCGGCCCGGACCGGCCGCGGGATCTGGATCGAAACCAGTGCCGCGGCCGGCCGGGCCGGGTCTTGTCCCCCGTGCGAGCTACCCGCAAGTGTCCACCGCACGGTGACGATTGTGGCGGCGCAGATCCATAGATTTCTTCGTGTCCGCGGCGCTCCGGTCGCGGCGTGCGAAGGAGTCATCATGCGGTTCGTCAAACAGCTTCTCGCGGTGCTCGCCGTCACCGTCGTCGGCGGGCTGGGCGCCACCGCCGTCGCGGGAAACCCTTTCCTCACCCTGGTGATCGGTGCCGCGACGGCCGTCCTGGCCGTGGTCGTCTACCGGTGGGTCGTGCGGCGCACCGAGCGCCGCGAACCGGCCGAACTCGGGCCGGACGGCTGGCGCGGGAAGCTCGGCCGCGGGACGCTCATCGGCCTCGCCATGTTCGCGGCCGTCATCGCCAACATCGCGTTCCTCGGCGGTTACGACGTCCAGGGCTGGGGCTCGCCGGCCGGTGCGCTGGGCCTGCTCGGGTTCATGGCCGCCGCCGCCGTCACCGAGGAACTGCTGTTCCGGGGCGTACTGTTCCGGATCATCGAGGAGCGTACCGGCACCTGGATCGCCCTCGCCCTGACCGGCCTGGTGTTCGGCGCGATGCACCTGGCGAACCCGGACGCCACCCTGTGGGGTGCGACCGCCATCGCGATCGAGGCCGGGTTCATGCTGGCCGCCTGCTACGCCGCCACCCGCAACCTGTGGGTCCCGATCGGCCTGCACTTCGGCTGGAACTTCGCCGCCGGCGGCATCTTCAGCGTCGTGGTCTCCGGCAACGGCGACTCGAAGGGCCTGCTCGAGGCCTCGACGTCGGGACCGGCCGCGCTCAGCGGCGGCGACTTCGGGCCGGAGGGCAGCCTGTACGCGGTACTGGCCGGGGTGGCGCTGACCGTGGCGTTCCTGTGGCTGGCCAAGCGCCGCGGGCACATCGTCCCGCGCCGTCGCCGCACCGCGCCGGCCCCGGCAACCGCCGCGGTCACCCGGTGACCAGGCTCCGGAGGCTCCCGGACCGGTGGCGGCAGTGGCCCGTCACGGTCCGGGACCTCCCGTTGGCCCTGGCCCTCGCCCTCGCGTCGGTGGTCCCGGCCCTGGAGCGCCAGGGTACGCAGCTCGGCGACCTCCCGGACCGTCCGTACGACGCGCTGACCGTCGGGGTCGTCGCCCTGGAGTGCCTGCCGCTGGCCGTACGCCGCCGGTGGCCGGCCGTCTGCCTGGCGCTGGTGTCGCTCGGCTTCGCGATCGACCAGCTGCGCAGCTACCACACCGTCGCGGGTACGGCCCTGGCCGTCGCGCTGGTCAGCACCGGCGCCCACCTGCAACGGCGCCGCCGGGTCGTCGCGGGTCTCGCCTCGGCCGCGTACCTGACCCTGACGATCGGCCTCGACCGGCTCGGCTCGGGTGAGGGCCTCGCCGGGTTCATCACCTTCTACCTGCTGCTGACGCTCGCCTGGGGCACGGGGGCGTGGCTGCGCCAGGGCCGGGCCGCCGAGGCGGGACGCCGCCGCCACGCCGAGGAGGCCGGCCGTACCGCGGAACGCGCGCGCATCGCCCGGGAACTGCACGACGTCGTCACCCACCACGTGACCGCGATGGTCGTGCAGGCCGAGGCCGCGCGCTACCTCACGGGCAGCCCCGGCAAGCTGGACCAGACCCTGACCGCGATCACCGGCACCGGCCGCCGGGCCGTCGGCGACCTGCGGCAGCTGCTCGACCTGCTCAACCCGGACCACAGCACCGGCGACCCGCGTACGCCCTCCGTCGGCGACCTGGACACCCTCGTCGACCAGACCCGGCAGGCGGGACAGCCGGTGGAGTTCGTCCGGGACGGCGCGCCGGAGGGCATCACCGGCAGCGCCGAGGTGGCGGCGTACCGGGTCGTGCAGGAGGCGCTGACGAACGCGCTGAAGTACGCGCACGGCAGCCGGACCCGGGTTCACGTACACCACGGGGAACGGGAGACGACCGTGCAGATCAGCACCCACGGCACCGGATCCGGCCGCGTCTCCCCGGGCGGCAGCGGGCGCGGCCTCGCCGGACTCCGCGAACGGGTCACCGTCCTCGGCGGCGACTTCAGCGCGGGCACGCAGGCCGGCGGTGGCTTCCTCGTGCGGGCCCGGATCCCGGGCGGCAACCGGTCGTGACCGGATGCGTGGCTCGCGTTCAACCCTGCGCCACGTCATCCGCCAGCAGGCGACCCACGACCAGCTCACCGGCCTGGCCAACCGCGCGCGGCCGATGGACGAACTGGCCCGGATCGAGCGCGCGGTCGGTGAGCCCATCGACACCGCGCGCGGCCCGGTCACGGTCGGTGTTTCCATCGGCGCGGTCACCCTGCCGGCCAGCACCGTCGCCAAGCAGTCGCCGGACACCATGATCACCGACCTGTTGCACGCCGCGATACCGCGATGTACGAGGCCAAGCGCGACGGGGGCGGCGCGCGGATCGTGCAACACGCCGGGGCCGCCTGAGTCATAGTGGGTTATGCGGTTCTTGCGGCCCGGCGGTTTGCGGTTCGTCGCCCTGCCGTTGCTGGTGTGGCTGCTGTTGACCATGTCCGGTACCGCCGGGCTGTGGTGGCTGGAACGCAGCAGCCGGGACGCCCTGGCGCAGCGTTTCCAGCTCCGGGTCGGCCTGGCGTCCGACTTCGTGACCACGTACGTCGCCGACCTGATCGCGCGGGAACGGGTACAGGCCGAGGCGTTCCTGACCGATCCGGTCGTCCAGGAGCGGGACTTCGCGCGTTCGGTCAGCGGCTTCGGTTATCCGGCGGCGGTGCTGCTCGACAGCGCGGGCCGCGCCCTGCACGTGACGCCGACCGATCCGGCGGTGATCGGCCGGGATCTGACCCTGCGGTACGCCCACCTGCGCACCGCCGTGGTCGAGGGTGAGCCGGCGGTGTCCGTGGTGGTGCCCTCGGCCGCCCGGGGCGTTCCGGTGGTGGCGTTCGCGGTGCCGTTCGAGACGGCAAGCGGGCGGCGGGTGTTCTCCGGGGCGGTGGAGATCCGCGACAGTCCCCTGGCGTCGTACCTGACCACCGCGATCTCGTTGCCCGGGGTGCGGCTCCGGGTGGTCGACACCTCCGGGGCCATCGTGGCCGCGAACCACACCCACCAGGCCACCGTGCCGACGCTGAACACCGATGACCATGCACTCGCCAACGCGCTGCGGCAGCAGCCGAAGGGCCGCTATCAGGACGACGGCCGGTGGTGGCGCTACGCGTCGTACACCATCGCGGGCACGCCGTGGCAGTTGTCGGCCACGGTGACCGAGGAGGCGCTGTTCGCCTCGATCGCCGACAACGAGATCGCCGGCCGGGCCGCGCTCGGCGCCGCCACCGCGGTCGGGCTGCTCGTGGTGGCCGCCGCCGGCCGGGCCGCGCGCAACCGCCGCGAGCTGCAGGTGAGCGAGGAACGCTTCCGCAAGGTGTTCGACAGCTCCCGCATCGGCATGGCCCTGAACGACCCGGACGGCCGGTTCGTGCGGGTCAACCCGGCGCTGTGCCAGATCCTCGGCTACCCCGAATCCGAGTTGCGGGGCACCCATTTCGACCGGTTCACCGATCCGGCCGACCTGGCCGTGTGCCTGGACCGGCTACAGGACTGCCTCGCCGGGCGGATCGACGGATTCGACCTCGACAAACGCTACCGACACGCCGACGGGCACCCCGTCGAAGCGTCCGTCACCACTGTCCTGATCGACGACGACCAGGGCCGGCCGCAGCACTTCGCCACCCAGATCATCGACGTCACGGAACGCCGGGCACTGGAACGTGCCAGGACCCGCCACGAGGCGGAACTGGCCGACCGGGCGGAAAGACTGCAGCGGGCCAACACCCAGATGACCGACTTCATCGCCATGCTGACCCACGACGTACGCCAGCCGCTGGCGAACATCGTGTCCGGCGGCGAGTTGCTGCTCGGCGACTGGGCCGACATCGACGACCACGCCAAACACCACTACGTGCAACGCATGACCACGTCCGGGTACCGCGCCGACGCCATCGTCACCGAGATCCTCACCCTCGCTCAGCTCGACGCCGGCGCGATCACCGTCCGGCCGTCCCGCCTCGACGTGCGGGAGGCCGTCCGGCAGGCGGTCACCGCGCCGGGCATCGGGACGGACCACACGGTGACTGTGACGGCACCCGACGAGGCGCGCGGATTCGCCGACGCCGCACACCTGCAGCTGATCCTGGCCAATCTGCTGGGCAACGCCGTGAAGTACGGCCGCCCGCCGGTCGACGTCACGGTCGAGCGCGGCCGGGGCGCGATACACGTCCGCGTCAGCGACCACGGCGAAGGCGTCCCCGCCGAGTTCGTACCGCACCTGTTCGACCGGTTCACCCGGGCCGCGACCGGCGTGGCCACCACGAAACCCGGAACCGGACTCGGCCTGTACTTCGTCCGCCAGCTCGCCCACGCCAGCGGCATCACCATTGACTACCAGCCCACCGAGCCCCGCGGCGCCACCTTCGTCCTCACCATCCCCACCACACCCCCGCCCGGCGCGGCGGCGCCGCACCGCATGCTCACGCGCGGCAGTGCCGCGACGCCGTCGTAGTCCCGACTCGCGGCGCCGGCGTCGCTCCCGACCACGACGGCGACCGGAACCATGGCCACAGCTCCCACCGGACCGCCGCCCGCCGGGCGAGTTCCGCGACGGCACCCACCACCACCACAAGGACGACGAACGTCGCCCCTACGATTGGCTTATCTGGGAAGCGAAGGCAATGGAACGCACCACGTCAGTCATAGTCGCACTTGCCGGTCTCGCGATCGTCATCCTGAATCGGCGATTCGGTCGCGTCGCCATCACCAACAGCCGCGAAATCTTCGGCAGGGACATCCGAAAGGGAACTCGCGAGTACCGCGTGATGGTATTGTATTCACGCACTTTGGCAGTGATCGTAGGTTCGCTCATGCTGATCCTTGGCACGCTGGACGCCCTCATGATCGACTATCGTGGCGCATTCTGAGGATGGGTAGACTGGTCTTCGCCCTGGTCGCCCTCGGCGGCATCGCCATCGCCACGGCGAGCAAGCAACTCGCACGTGCGGTGCTCATCAGCAACCTTCAGCTTCTCAGCATCAAGATCCGCGAGGACGGGAACGGGTATCGGATAGCAATTTTCCTTACCCGCGCTCTTGTGGTGACCACCGGCCTCCTGCTGCTGGTCGTCGGCGCGGTGCACCTGACAGCGAGCCTTTTCCATCCTCAGTAGACCGGATTCTCGTTGGTCCGCGCGGCAGGGACGGAAAGAGAAATCACCGACTCGGCGGGTCCCCCGAGAGGTGTTACCCGTTGACGTCATCTCACCCGGCGGGGTCATTTCTGACGACCGTGTATACGTCACCGCGAGTGAGATTCACGCGGCACCGGTCCTGTCCTCGATGGTCCGCACTTCTCCGCACCGTACCCGTCGACCGGGTGATCTTCGACGTCTGCGGGCCGCAGCGTCGGGTCGGACCGAGCCGCCCGAGGCCGTGTCCGGGCACCGAAGTGATCCCAGGCGGATGAGGCGGGGACGGCCGGCGAGCGGTGCACTGGAGGAGACATCGATCCCTGACGCGCTGAGGCAGTCGGCGCCGACCCGGAGAGGTAGTTCCGTGTTTGACGACAATGGTTCGTTCCTGCTGGCGATGTTCGAGTTCTTCATCTTCTTCGCCTGGTTCATGTCCTTGTTCTGGATCTTCGGGGACCTCTTCCGGAGCAGGGACCTGGGCGGGGTGGCCAAGACGCTGTGGACCCTGTTCCTCATCGTGCTGCCGATCCTCGGCATGTTGATCTACCTGATCGCCCGCGGCGGCGGCATGACCGAGCGCGCGCTCGCCGCCCACGCGGAGGCGCAGAAGCGGCAGGATGCCTACATCAGGCAGGTCGCGACGTCCAACGGGAGCAAAGGCAGCGTCGCCGATGAGATCGCGTCGGCGA
Source organism: Jidongwangia harbinensis (assembly GCF_020216025.1). Classification (GTDB taxonomy): domain Bacteria; phylum Actinomycetota; class Actinomycetes; order Mycobacteriales; family Micromonosporaceae; genus Actinoplanes; species Actinoplanes harbinensis. Next base: position 500,987 of record NZ_JAIWNC010000001.1, read on the forward strand.
AGGCCCTGCTGGACTCCGGTGCCATCAACGCGAGCGAGTACGAGCAGCTGAAGACCAAGGCCCTGGCGGGAAGCGCTGCCTAGTCGCTTTCGTCGCCACCACCGACAAGACCGCCTGCCACGCCGAGTGCACGCCTCGGGCTCCTACCATCAGGAGTACCGGGGCCTCGGCGTGTCCGCCGTTGCCGCCGTGGCGGCTGCCGGCTCGCGCCGGGACCGAAGGCCGGCCCGAAAGGCCCGCGTCCGGATTCGTCCGAACTCCGCCCTTGCCGGGTGTCAGCTCCGGACACTGACGAAAACGAACAATCGAGAAGAAGCGGGTGAGGTTCGGATCGGAGATCGCGCTCGTCACCACCGGCCGGCACATGCTGGTCGACGCCGCTCCGGCACGCACCGATTCCGCTTCGGACTCTCGACAAGCGCCGGTGCCGCGCGTCCATCGTCGACCTTCGGTTGTCCATTCGTTGTCCGAAGTTGTTGTCTGACGGCCCGGAGCAGGGGTCAAACAACGCTCCAGCCGCTAGACAGGGTGCGCACGGCAATCCTTGAGGACGGAGAAACCATGACGAGACAAACGATCTTCGGCGCACCGCCGGTCCGCGCACCGAGCAGGTGTCCCGCGGGAGGCCCGCCAACGGCTGTCTGACAACTACGGCAGGAGGCAACGGTTCCGCTTCTCGGCGGAGGTGCGCACCACACCAGGGCGCACGACGGGGGTCCATCGGGTTTCGTGACGAGGTCGGCAGGGATGACAGCAACGGGGATGAACGAGCGCCGGCCGGGGTCGGTGATCGGAGAAGGTGGATGGTCGTGACGGCCGGCTTCCGGTCATCGGCGACCGAGGACGGCGGCGGGCACAGCGCCGCCGCGGAGTTGGGCGTCGCGATGCGGTATCACCGGATCGCCAAGGGGCTGTCCCTGCGCGGCATGGCCCGGCGGCTGCACCTCAGCGGGCACAGCAACCTGGCCGACTACGAGCGGGCGCGCCGGTTGCCCGGGTTGGAGATCGTTTCCGGGTACGAGCGGGCGCTCCAGCTGCCGGCCGGGAAACTGGTCGATCTCCACAGCCGGGCGCTCGCCGAACGGGCCGGTCGGATCTCGGCCCGCCCGGACGGCCACAACGGCGCCGTGGTGCACGTCGCCACGGCGCCGACCGGCACCGCCGGTGGGGACCGGGCGGACGCCGGGGAGCCGGCGGTGCGGGTCCAGGTGTCGATCCGCGTTCCGACTATGGCGGAGCCGATCGAGCTGGCGATCAATGTCGCATGCGACGAAGGTACGCCGCCACCGTGAGCGGCGCGAAGACGGCGAACACGAGCCCCGAGGCGACGAGCGCACGCAGTGCCGGGCCGGCGGCCGGGCCGCCCAGCAACAGGGCCCGGACGGCGTCCGCCAGGGCCGACACCGGATTCAGCTCGGCCCAGACCCGCAGCCAGCCGGGCAGTGTGCCGGTCGGCACGTAGACGCTGCTGCCGAAGGTCAGCGGGAACATCACCAGTGCGAGGAGCATCTGCAGTCGCTGCGGGGTGCGGGCCAGGACCCCGATCAGCGTGGAGATCCAGCACACCGCGAACGCGGCGACCAGCACCAGCGCGCACGCGGCGACCACGGCGAGCGGCGAGGTACGCACCCGGAAGCCGAGCAGCACGCCGAACGCCAGCACCACACCCGTGGTGAGCACATAGCGCACCGAGTCGCCGAGCACGGCGCCGACCAGCGGGGCGGACCGGGCGATCGGCAGTGACCGGAATCGGTCGAAGATGCCCGTGGTCAGGTCGGCGTTCAGCATCGCCCCGGCCGCGACGGTGGCCAGCAGGACCGCCTGCACGAGGACGCCGGGAAGCACGAACTGCAGATAGAGCCGCCAGTCGGTGGCGACCGCCCCGCCGAACAGGAACACGAACAGCACCAGGAACAGCATCGGCTGTACCACCATGTCGAGCAGCTGCCCGGGTGAGTGACGCAGGTGCAGCAGGCACCGGGCCGCCAGGGTGACACCGTGCCGGGCGGCCCGCCCGGGCGTCATCGTGGTCACGGCCGGCCCTCCGGGTCGCCGGTCAGGGTGAAGAAGACCTCCTCCAGGCTCGGCAGCCGGACGGTCAGCTCGGACGGGACGATGCCCGCCTCGTCGAGGCGGCGCAGCAGCTCCGGGGCGACGTGCGGAGCGGCCGCGGGCACGACCAGCCCCGCCTGGCCCGCATCCCGTCCCGGGGTGACGCCGGTGACCGCCGCGACGATCCGGGCGGCCGCCTCCCGGGCCGCCGGGTCCGCCAGCCGCAGGCGAACCGTACGCCCGCCGATCTTCGCCTTGAGGGTGTCCGGACCGCCCACGGCGACCACCCGGCCCCGGTCGAGGATGGCGATCTCGTCGGCCAGCCGGTCGGCCTCCTCCAGGTACTGGGTGGTCAGCAGCACCGTGACGCCGTCGCCGGCCAACTCCTGGACCAGTTCCCACAGCGCGATCCGGCCGCGTGGATCGAGGCCGGTGGTGGGCTCGTCGAGGAACAGCACCCGCGGCGGCACGAGCATGCAGGCCGCCAGGTCGAGGCGGCGCCGCATCCCGCCGGAGTACGTGCGGACCAGCCGGCCTGCCGCCTCCCGCAACCCGAACCGGTCCACCAGGTCGTCCGCCCGGCGCCGGGCCGTCCGACGGGACAGCTCGCGCAGCCGGGCGATGAGGACCAGGTTCTCGAAGCCGGTCAGCCGCGGGTCGAGCGACGCATACTGCCCGGTCAGGCTGATCATCTCGCGGACCTGCCCGGCCCGGCGCCGCACGTCGTGGCCGTGAATGTAGGCGGTGCCGCCGTCGGGAAGCAGCAGCGTCGACATGATCCGCACCGCGGTGGTCTTGCCGGAGCCGTTGGGCCCGAGCACTGCCAGCGTGGTGCCGGGCCGGGCCGACAGGTCGAGGCCGGCCAGCGCCGTGGTCGCCCCGAACCGCTTGACCAGCCCCACGGCCTCGATCGCGAGCCCGGACACGCCGGCCTAGACCAACTGGACACGGGCGCTGGGTCCGGCCCAGCTGTCCCGGCCGGAGAACAGCTCGGCGTTGAGCCACGCCTCGGACTCCACGGCCGCCAGCGCCTCGTGCTGCGGCAGGGCGTGGGCGACCAGCGCGTCCGCGGCGGCCTTGCGGGCCCGCCAGCGCTCGATCGGCTCCCGGCTCGGCAGCAGCCGGGTGGGCACCCGCTGGCCCAGCAGGAGGCAGTCGATGCCGGGGAGGCCGTAGAACGTCGGTGAGGTCGACTGCAGGAAACCCCGGATCACCGGATCGCGGAACCGCAGCGGCGCTCCGGCGGCATAGGCGTCGACGAGCGGCTGGAGGCCGGAGATGTCGGCGCGGGCGCGTACGTCGGTCCAGAAGGGGGTGTCGAACTTGGTGTTGAACTTGTAATGGATGGACAGGAACCACCGGATCGCGTCCCATTTCGCGGCCAGCGCGGCGTTGACCACGTCCCGGCTGATCGGGTCCGACCAGGAGGCGGGCAGGGCGGAGATCAGTGACATGGCGGACAGCGTGATCATCAGCAGGCCGCTGGACTCCAGCGGCTCGACGAACCCGTAGGAGTTGCCGATCGCCATCACGTTGCCGCGCCAGGCCCGCTCCCGCCGCCCGCTCCGGAAGCGCACCTGCCGGGGCGTGCCGACGCCGGGGAAACGCCGGGCGAGTTCGGCCGCTGCCTCGTCGTCGGACAGGGCGCCCGACGCGTACACGTACCCGTGGTGGTCGCTGTCCGGGGTGGGGATGGTCCAGCACCAGCCGGAGGACATCGTGGTCGCCGTGGTGTACGGCTTGAGGTGGCCGCCGTGCGGCCGGTTCCCGGTCACCGCCGAGTCGGTCCAGAGGCTGTCGCCGAAGCTCTGGAACGGGGTCTCCAGCGCGTCGCCGAGCAGCATGGAGCGGAAACCGGTGCAGTCGACGTAGAGGTCGAACTCCAGCCGTTCGCCGTCCTCGGTGAGCAGGTGGTCGATCCAGTCCGAGTCGCGGCGCCGCGCGGTGGCCAGCTTGGCGTCGACGTGCCGCACCCCGCGCTCGCGCGCCAGCCGGACGAGGTAGTCGACGAACGTCGCGTTGTCCAGATGGTAGGCGAACGGCAGGTACGGCAGCAGCGAGATCAGCTCGCCGCCGGCCCGGAGCACCGGCGTGCGGTCGGCGGCCATCATCAGCGACAGCAGGGACGCCGCGTTGATGTCCTGCTGGGTGGCGAGCGAGCCGAGCAGGCCGACCGAGTTGGCGCCCCAGTCGAACGGGGCCATGAATCCCCGCGGGTCCGGACCCCAGTCGAAGCGGATGCCCAGTTTCCACGTCGGCCGCACCTGCTTGTACAGGTCGGCGGGGTCGATGCCGAGATAGTGGTGCAGGAACAGCAGCATCGACGGCACGGTGGCCTCACCCACCCCGATGATCGGGATGGCCGAGGACTCGACCAGCGTCACGTCCAGCCACGGCCGGCGGGCGCGCAGCGCCAGCGCGGTGAGATAGCCCGCGGTGCCGCCGCCGATCACGCCGACCGACCGTACGGCGTGCGGATCGCCGTCCCGCGGACGCGCCGGATCGTCGACGGGCCGTTCGTGGTCGCGGAGTACGCCGGTCAGGTTCACGGCGCCGTCCCGGCCGCCGAGCCAGGCACGCAGCGCCTCCGCCTCATCCGCGGAAAGCGCGCCGATCAGCGACTCCGGCGGCGTCGTTCTGGTCATGGTGATCCTCCCAGGTGTACGGCGGCACGTCCGTGCCGCGGATCCGGCGCAACAGGGGCGCGGTCATGGCGGTGGAGACCAGCGCCATGATCACGAAGATGGTGTACGTGGTGCCGTGGATGACGCCCAGCTCCAGGCCGATGCTCAGGACCACCAGCTCGGTCATGCCGCGGCAGTTGAGCAGTACGCCCAGTTGGGCCGCGGTGGACCGGTCGGCGCCCGCGAGACGTGCCGTCAGCCAGACGGTGGCCGACTTGACGCCGACCGCGACGAGCAGGATCACGGCGCACCAGAGCCACAGTTCCGGCGAGGTGAGCCCGCCCAGGTCGGTACGTAGTCCGGAGTGGACGAAGAACAACGGGAGCAGCAGGGGGAAGAGCAGGCCCTCGACCGCGCCCCGGACCCGGTGGCCGAGCGGCGAGTCGCCGGGGAACGCGACCCCGAACAGGAACGCGCCGACGATCGCGTGCGCCCCGGCCCACTCGGTGACCGCCGCGGTCAGCAGCAGGCCGGCCAGCACGACCGGTACGCCGTACCGCCCGCCGTCGGCGGACATCCGCCGCAACCCCGGTTGCACCAGGGCGAACAGCACCGCCGCGACGACCGCCAGGGTCAGCACCACGGTGGTAGCGGCCGCGCGGACCGCCGCGCCGGCCAGCAGCGCGGGCACCGCGGCCAGCACCACCCAGCAGAGCGCGTCGCCGGTGGTCGCGCAGGTCATCGCGACGACCGCCACCCGGTTGCCGCACATGCCGGTGTCCATCAGGATCCGAGCCAGCACCGGCACCGCGGTGATCGTCATCGCCACGCCGAGGAACAGCGCGAAGGGCGCCGTGCCGACCCCGGCCGGCGCCAGCGTGGCGTGCGCCGGCAGGGCCAGCAGCACGCCGACGCCCAACGGCACGGCGAACGCGGCCTGGCTCACCGCGAGTGTGAGCCGTCCCTCGGCGCGGATCGCCGCCGGGCGCAGTTCGGCACCGGCGAGGAACACGAACAGGATCGCGCCGAGCTGCGCGAGCAGCGACAGCCCGGCCATCAGGTCGGCGCCGAACAGCCACCGCTCGCCGGCCGGCCAAACGGCGCCGAGCACCGACGGGCCCAGCAGGATGCCGGCCGCGATCTCCCCGATCACCGGGGGCTGGCCGAGCCGCCGGGCCACCGCGCCGGCCGCCGCGCAACCGGCGACGACCAGCGCGACGGCGGCCAGGACGCGCACGGCCGGCCCGGCCGGGGGCATCACCAGCAGCTCGGCGACGGCCATCTCAGACCCCCGCCGGGTCCGCGGGCGCCGGGATTCCCGCCGTCCGGGACCCGCGCCGTCCGCGGGAGAACTCGGCCAGGTCGAGCACCTGGTCCAGCATCAGCCGCAGGCGGTCCCGGCTGACCGGGTCGGCCGGGTCGCCGTCCGCGTCCAGCGCGGCCCGCGGACCGGCGAGCGCCACCCCCATCGGGGTGGGCCAGCCGCGCAGGGCGTGGGCGACGACCCGCAGCGTGGCCAGGGTGGTGGTCGCCGCCTGCCCGCCCGCGGACACCGCGACGCAGCCCACCGCCCGGCCGTCCAGGTACGGCCGGTGGTCGCCGGCCAGGTCGTTGACGTAATCGAGCGCGTTCTTCAGCAGGCCGGAGAGGGTGCCGTGGTAGGCGGGTGAGAGCAGCACGACGCCGTCGCAGTCCGCCATCGCGGACAGGTAGCGGCGCTGCCGGACGTCCCGGTCCGGGCGGTCCGGCCGGAACGACGGGAAGTCCAGGTCGTCGCCGGTGAACACCTCCGCCTCGGCGCCCGACCGCAGGCACTGCCGGGCGCACCAGGCGGCGATCCGCTCGACCCGCGAGCCGGCACACGGCGCGCCGCTCAGCAGCACCACCCGACTCATCGCACTGCCCCGGCCGGCTCGCCGAACCACGTTCGCAGCGCCGTGTCCAGGCTCGCCGGCTGCGGCGGCCCGTCCGCCGGCTGCACCCAGGCGACGCAGCCGTCCGGGCGGACCAACAGCGCCGCGGCGCCGGACACCCGATCGGCCCGCACGTCGCCGAGCACGGTGAGCCGGTCCGCCCACGGCGCGGCGACGGCCCGCAGGTCGGGGCGGTCGGTCAGGTCGAGCAGCAGGCCGCGGCCGGTGCGCTGGCACACGGCCAGACGGACGGCGTCGTCGCCGGAGCGGACGGTCAGGTCGCCTACGGTCCGGCCGAGCAGCGGATGCGACTTCTCCGGGTCCGCGCCCACGTCGTAGGCGAGATGCGTCATGGACACCAGGTCGAACAGCAGCGGCCGGATCGCCGGTGAGTTCTTCAGCTCCCGGTAGAACTCGTACGCCGGAGTGATCCGCTCATCCGGGTCGATCAGCGTCATGTCGGCCAGCGCGTTGCGGATGACCTTCGCCGCGACCGGCCGCCGTTCCGCCTCGTACGTGTCCAGCAGCCCCGGCGGCGCCCACCCGAGCACGGTGGCGGCCAGCTTCCAACCGAGGTTCACCGCGTCGGTGAGGGCCAGGTTGAGTCCCTGCCCGCCGTTCGGCGGGTGCACGTGGGCGGCGTCGCCGGCCAGCAGGACACGACCGAGGCGGTACGTGCCGGCCAGCCGGGTGGCGTCGGTGAAGCGGGCGAGCGATCGTGGCGCGGTCAGGGTCAGCGCCATGCCGGTCGTGCGTCGTACGCTCGCCTCGACCTCGCCCAGCGTCACCTCGCCGTCCCGGTCCGGCGGCGGGACGAACTCGATCGACACCACCCGGCACGGTCCCGGGCGCCAGGTCACCATGCCGGTGCCGGTGCGGTGGGTGCCCGGCGGCAGGGTCCGGGTCGCGGGCGCCTCCACGGTCACCAACGCCTGATAGCCGGTGATCCGCGGAGTGGTGCCGTCGGTGCGGAAGCCGGCGGCGCGGCGGACCACACTGTGGCTGCCGTCGCACCCGACCAGATAGCGCCCGGTCACCCCCGCCCGGCCGGTCGCGCTCGTCGCCACCACGACCTGATCGGCCCCGGCGCGCACGCCGCTGACCTCGGTGCCGCGCAGCAGAACGACGCCGAGACGGAGCGCCTGCTCCTCCAGGGCCTTCTCGACGACCTGCTGGGCCACCCCGGGCAGGACCGCCGGCAGGCGTTCGCCCGCCGGGGGCAGATCCGGCGCGGGCGGGGCCGCGGTCACCCGCTCCAGCAGGCCGTGCCGGTCCAGCGCCTGAGCGGCCAGCCGGGTGATGCCCTGGGCCCGCAGCCGGGTGTCGCGCTCCGGCCGGCTCTCCAGCACCACGGTCGCGACGCCCCACCGGCGCAGCTCGCAGGCGAGCATGAGGCCGGCCGGGCCGGCGCCGACGATCACCACGTCAGCGTCCATCGTCCCGGCCCTCCCGGGTGCCGGTCACCGGCTGGATCAGGCCCCGCTCGGCCAGTGGCCGCAGCGCCGCCATCTCGTCGCGGCCGGACTCCGGTTCGAGGCCGGTCAAGGATTCGTACGGGCCGACGGCCGGCCGCCCGTGCAGCGCCCGGCGCAGGATGCCGGCCAGTTCCGGGGAGAGCCGGAACACCACGTTGACCCGGGTGTCCAGCAGCACCCCGCAGAAGGGCATCTCGTGAAAGGTGATCCCGGGGGTGAGCCGGGCCCGGACAATCATGACGCCACCCTTCGCAGCCACAGCTCCATCGCGCAGAGCCGGGCGATCTTCTCGCCGTTGCGGTAGGCCAGCCGGGGCGCCAGCGTCCGGGCGAAGTCGCGGTCCATCACACCCAGCTCGCACAGCAGCGATTCCGGTCCCAGCAGGCCACGCCAGACGGGCACGTGCTGGTGGACGAAGACGGCGGGGATGGCGTCGATCCGGGCCTGGTGCATCCGCTGGTTCACCTGTTCCGGCATCCCCTGCCGGGCATAGCCGATCCGCAGCGCGAGTTTGTCGACCGTCACCCCGTAGTCGAAGCCGGTGCGGTAGCGGGCCGGCAACGCGAGGGCGAACTCGATCACGTCCCGGTCGGCGAACGGGGTGGCGAAGAGCTGCCGCCGCGGCAGGTAGGTGTTGAGCCATGCGGCCTGCAGGTTCGGCGTGTTGCAGGCCTCGTTGACGAGGAACATCGGCGTGATGCCGCGCGGCAGTCGCCGGCGCCGCCGGTCGGCGTCGCGCAGGTCACCGCGGGCCGCCTCGACCGATGCCTGGATGCCGGCCGCGACCCGTTCCGCCGCGGCGGCGGTGAAGCCCAGCGGGCGCACCATCGCGTCGCGGCCGGGCAGCGCGACCGTCGACCGGCCGACCAGCCGGTCACGCAGGTAGCGGAGCACGCCGACGCCGCCCGGCGCGGCGAAGGTCGAGCCGGCCAGGCTCTTGGCGGTCTGCCAGAACGGCTCCCCGGCCACCAGCGGGTTGAGCATCGACAGCCCGGCCACCTCGAACCTCTCCCGGAACTGGTCGTCGGCGAGGATCTGGTCGGAGAGCAGGCCGGACAGGATGAACGTCGCCTGATCCGACCCGGCCTGCTCGGCGGCCGCCCAGGGGCCCGGCTGCGGCACGTGGGTCTGCGGGAGTGCCCGGCCGGTGGCCTGGTCCAGGTAGCCACCGTCGTGACGGACGTGCTTGGTCAGGTCGTACGGCACGAAGGACAGACCGTGGGCGGCGGCGACCGCGGCCGCCGCCTCCCGGTCCTCATCGAAGCCCGGGAACGACTCGAGCGTGAAGTGCAGTCCGGTCATGGCCGCGCCCCGCCGGCCGGCCTCGCACGCCACCACGGCGGAGTCGATGCCGCCGCTGAGCAGCAGCACCGAACGCCGGTCGCCGGACAGCAGCCGGCCGCAGGCGCGGCTCAGCCGGTCGGTCAGCGCGTCCGCGGCCGCCGGCAGGGTCGCCGGCATCGACGAGACGGGCTCGAACTGGTCGAACCGGGAGAGCACCGGACGCCCGACGCCGGCCTCCCAGGTCAACCGGTGGCCGTTGGGGAGCCGGCGGACAGCGCCGAACCAGGACCGGTCGGCGGGCATGCCCATCTCGGCGACGACCATCGGCAGCAGGCTTCCGTCCACGTCGGACAGACCGGGCCGGGACCCGGCCACCAGGTGCATCGGGTCGGTCGCCCAGGCCAGCGCGTGCTCGTCCGCGCGCCAGAACAGCGGGATCAGCGAGCTGACACCCCGGTACAGCGCGAGGCCGCCGTCGCGGGCCAGGTGGGCGAGGACGAAGTCGCCGCGCAGCCGGCGGACCGCCGCCGGCCCGTTCGCGTCCACCAGATCCTGCAGGTGCGCGAGCGGGTCGGAGCCGGGGGCGTCCAGGTCGACCCAGCCGGTGAGCAGCACCCGCGGCGGCGTTCCGCCCGCGGCGGCCGGGCCCTGGACGAACTCGCCGGCGAGCCGCTCCGCCCCGGCCCCGCCCCGCCGGGAGCCGTCCCACGCATTGCCCGGAGCGCCGTGCCGGCGCCGCACCACGCCGTCCGCCGGTCCGCCGGCCGCCAGCCAGCCGGACATCCCGAAACCGGTGACGATCATGGCCGCACCGCCGTGGTCCCCGGCCCCGGATAGCGGGCCAGCTCCAGGTAGTTGGTGCGGCTGGAGTCGGGCCGCCCGACCAGCGGCGTGCCGCCCAGCGCCGGCCAGGCGTGCAACTCGTCGCGGTTGTCCGGCCGCTCGATGACCGGGTAGCCGATCACCACCTCGACCGGGAAGCCCAGCGTGCGCAGGCCGGCGACCAGTGCCAGCGACTCGTGCAGGCACCGGTGCCAGCCGGTGACGGTGCGCAGCAGGCCCTGCAACCGCCAGCCCGCCGAGCGGGCGCAGAAGATCGCGGCCCGCCCGGTGTCGCGCCGCGCGGGTTTTCGTGACGACACCGGCGGCATCTCGGCCAGGGCGGCGGCCAATCCGCTGGCGGCGAAGACGCGTCCGATCCGCACCGCAGCGACCAGCGCCGCGCCGAGCTCGGCCGTCCGTACCCAGGCGCCTGGCGTCAGCGGCACGCCGCCCAACAAGAAATGACGAAGGTGCCGACTGCTGTCCGACCGCGCCGTCATCGAAACCCCCTCCTCGAATGGTCAGCCGCGTTATTCCTCGAAGTCGCCCCAGCTGACGTCGTACACGTACGTGCCCCAGCCGTAGGTCACGTCCTCGAGTGCTCCCAAGAACTCGAAATCGGGCTCGTCGGTCTCGAAGGCGCGCTCCAGCTCCACCTTCTCCTGCATCGCATTCACCCCCCTCGCAAGCTCGGTGACAGTGGTGGGGGGGGGGGGGGGGGGGGGCGCGCCCCCCCCCCCCCCCCACGGGGGGGGCGGGGTTGTGACGTCGCGCCCGCACCACCTCTCACGTCACGTTCACCCGGGGTCAGTCGTCGCGGTCGCCCCAGCTGACGTCGTACGTGTAGCTGCTCCAGCCCGCGGTCACGTCCTCGAGCGTTCCGACGAACTCGAAGTCGGCCTCCTCGATCTCGAGAGCCCGCTCCAGATCCTCCTTCTGCATCGCAATTCACCTCCTCACGTGTTCTCCGTGTCCTGTTCCCATGCTGGCAAGAAGCGCGGGACGAAAGGAGTCCGTGAAATTACCTACCGGAGCGGATCCACATGGCGATGACGGCGCTTCTGCTGTGCACCTGATAACGTGCGTACAGTCGACTCAAATGGGTTCCGACCGTGCGCACCGACATATTCAGCCGGCGCGCGATCTCTTTGTCGGAGTAACCCTGCGCCACCAATTCGAGGATCTGTTCCTGGCGTGGGCTCAACCGCACGGTTCACTTCCCTCGATCAACGGCCAGAAAGGGCAGGTGCACGGCGTCGCCGGAGGTCGCCGCCGCCACCGCGAGCAGCACGCCCGCGGTGCCGGTGGCCAGATCCATCGACAGACGCAGGAGGCGGTCGCCCGGATAGGCCACCTCGCCGCGGTAGGACAGCGCGTGCCAGCTCAGCCTGCGCAGGTGGTCGGCCGCCACCCGGTCGTGCGGCACGGCCGGACTCCCCCGGGACCGGCCGGCGCGGCAGAGCAGCGCACCGGCCCGGCCGTTGAACAGGCCCGACTGCACGTACAGCGGCGCGTCGGTGGCGCGCGCGAGTTGCTCGGCAGCCGTGTGCAACTCCTCGTCGTCGCGCTGCGCCAGGTACGCGTCCAGCACGCACACGACACCCGCGGCGCCCGCCGCGAGGTGCGAGAGCCGGCTCGCGCCGCGCCGCACGTATCGGCGGCCGTCCGGATCGGTCACGCATCCGGCCAGGTCACGCCGGAGCGCGCGAGCCGCCCGGTCCAGGTAGCCGGCGTCGCCGGTCGCCTCGAACAACCGCACCAGGAACAGGGCGGGGCCGGACGCGCCGCGCATCAGGCCGGCCCGGTCGGGCTCCGGCCGGTCCGTCATCGCCGCGGCGATCTCGGCGGCGTCCGCGAGGTAGGCGGTGTCGCCGGTCATCTCCGCCAGCCCCAGCCGGGCCAGACCGATCCCGGCGAGCCCGCCGAACAGGTCCACGTCCAGCCGCCGCAGGCCCTCTCGGGACAGCTCGGCCGCGACCGTCCTGGCCTCGTCCGGCAGGCCCAGGCAGGCCAGCGTGTACGCGACGCCGTGCCGCCCGTCGTACAGGCCGGGCCGGGCATCGCGCCGGCGCCGGGCGGCCCCGGCCAGCCAGGCGACGTGATCGGAGTGGGGCGGGACGCCGGCCGCCCAGAGCGCGTAGAGGACGCCGGCCGCGCCGTACGCCAGACCGGCGCCGCCGGGATGGAACTGCGCGATGTCGCCGGGGAAGAGCCGGTCCTCCCGCTCCGGCGTCGCGCCGGCCAGGATCGCCCGGGCCATCGAGGCCACGTCGCCGGCCGGCGGCCGGTCGGCCGGTGCGGATCCGGGACCGGCCCGGCGAGGCGTCGAATCGGCCGATGCGGATCCAGGGCCGGCAGGGTGAGGTGTCGGATCGGTGAATGCGGATCCAGGGCCGGCAGGGCGAGGCGTCCGCCCGGCCGGCCCGGGGTGGGCGGCGATTAACGTCTCGGCTGCCTCCGCCAGGTACCCGGCCGGCAGCCGGAACAGCTCGGTGGCCGCGCGGGCCAGCTCGGCCGGCTTCGACGGCGCGAACGGCACCAGGCCGGTCAGCGGCAGGAACAACGACAGGCGGAGCGCCGCCAGCGCGTACCGGTCGACGTCGGCGCCGGACACGCCGGGCGGAGCCGCGAAGCCTGGGTGCCCCAGGGCGGGCTGCCAGGGCTCACCGAGCCGGAAGGCCGCCTCGAAGTCGACCAGGCGCACCCGGTCGTCCGGGCCGGCGATCAGGTTGCCCGGGTGCAGGTCGCCGAAGACGATGCCCCGGTCGTGCAGGCAGGCGACCGCGGCCTCGGCCTGTTCGCACATCCGGCGCGCCCAGTCCGCGTACCTGTCCCGGTCGGCGCCGGAGGCGTCCCGCGTGGCGAGCGGATGCCGGGCGGCCACCGCGCGGTCGAGAGGCACTCCGGCCAGGAACTCCTGCACCAGGAAGCCGCGCCGCTCCTGGTCCAGGAAGCGGTGGGCGGCCGGCACCGCCGGTAGTCCGCGGCAGGCGGTGAGCAGGTCCCACTCCCGGCGCAGCCGGGCAAGGGCGTCATTGCCGCCGGCATCCAGGCCGGCGAACGCCCGGGCCTCCTTGATCACCACCGGCCGCCCCGAGCCGGGCTCCCGCGCCAGGAAGACGCCCGCCCCGTTGGACAGATGCAGGGCCCGCTCCCAGGTGTAGGGCAGGTCCACCCGCTCCTCGCGGTCGCGCGCGGCCAGGAACGGCGCCAGGAACCCCGGCGGCTGCACCCATGGCGGCGGACGGAACCGCGGGCCCGCCTCGTCGGGGACCAGCGTCCCGTCCGGCGCCTCGATCGCCCGGACCCGCCGGCCGCGGTGCCAGCAGTAGCGCGGCCGGAAGCCGCCGAAGCGCACGAACACCGGGGCGTCGCCACAGCGCAGGTCGCCGGGGATGTCCGGGCCCGGCTGCCCCCGGAGCCGCTCCCCCAGTTCGCGCACCGTCCGGGCACAGCCGCCGGCATCGCCCGGATAGACGGTGATGAACTTGCCGGCCGAGCCACGCGGGGCGTACTTCCCGTTCAGCGCGTCCAGCGCCGCCGCGTTGGCGAGGAACTTGAACGCGTGCCCGGCACCGACGCAGTGCTCCCACACCGCGGACAGGACCTTGCCGGCGTTGTCGCGGCACGCCGACACGTGCACCTTCCAGCCCTGCGCCGGCAGTTCGGCGGCCGGGGGACGGCAGTGTGTCCACACGCCCGTGGTCTCGCGGGTCCAGTCGGCGGGCATTCCGCCCGGCACGTCCGCGAACGGCGGGTCCGGCGCCGGGCGGCGCGCGGGCGACTCGTAGAACAGGGAGTCCGGCTGGCAATAGGACTCGTATCCGACGCTATCCATAATCCACCCCGTGACGATTACGGCATTGCCCTGACCGAGTCTCACGGAATGGCGAGAAGGCCACCAGGTCACGCCCGGTCCGACAATGTCCGGCGGTGGACCGACCGGCACTGTCCAATTTCGGTACGCACGCCGGTCGGCGACGCCGGGGCGGTGGCCATGGGCTGCGCCTGGCCCGGCTCCGTACCGACAGTGGTTTCCGGCCTTGCGTGCTCTCCGCCGGCCGGCGATCCCGCATCGCGGCATTCGGCGGAGAGGCACTCTCGCAGGTCACGTCGTGCGCAGAGTCCGGGACGAGCCCGGTCGTTCGGTCAGCCGCCGGTCAGCTGGCGCGTCCCGGCCGGACCGGGCCGGGTGAGTTGCGGTCCAGCCCGACCGCGAGGTCGGTGAGCTGCCGCGCCTTCGGCGCGGTGCCGATGTGGTGCGCCCGGCCGGTCACCAGCGAGATCCGGTAAATGCCGGTCCGGGAGCCGACGGTCAGGACGGCGAAGCCGACGGCGTCCGTGGCCGTGCCCTTGCGCACCGACGCGTAGATGTCGAAGCCGGCGTCGCCCGCGGCGTCCACGCCGAGTTTGCCGACCGGACTGAGCTGCCCCGAGTTGGCCGGCGACTGCAGCACCACCTGATCGAGCGTGGTGTCGATGTCGTACAGCGTGGTCCCGGTGTCCGCGTCGAGGTCGTTGTTGGTGTAGGCGACACCGGTGACACCGCCGGCCGCGGTGGTGGCCGGCGGGTAGGTCATGGTGGTGTCCGCGATGGTCGTACCGCCGGCGTTGACGTTGTGGCGCAGGTTCTGCCCGGTGTCACTGATGACGCGGAGCCGGTCCGCGGCCGGGTTGAAGTCGACGCCGAAGGCGGCACCGCTGAGCGCGACGGTCAGCTGGCTGACCTTGGTCGCCCTTCCGTCGGCGGACCGCAGGGTGTAGACGCCGCCGGCGTTGCCGACGCCGTAGAGCAGGCCGTCCTGCACCCGTCGGTCGATGCCGATCAACCGGTGGTCGCCGACCAGCCCGCGTACCGCGGCGACCGCCGCCCGATCACCACGACCCTGCAGGGTGAACGTCACCAACTTCTGGTCGGCGGTGAGACCCACCGCGGCCAGCCGCGCGGTGCCCGACGGGGCGGCGATCGCGGCCCCGGTCAGCGCCAACACGACGGTCGTCGCCGCGACTCCCGAGACACTGATCATCTTCCAGTTCTTCATGACCGACCTCCTGCAATCCGCAGCCGCCCGGTGGGCGGCTCCCCCGCGAGAGCGGTGGACGGCGGTGATTCGGCGCTCCGGTGCGAACCGGATGGGTGGAACCCGCCCGGTGTCCCCCATTCGAGGCGGGCACGGTCGCCCACAACATCGGTCCGACACCGGCGGCGGTGACACCAGAAGCGGGGCAATATTGATCATCGACGATGGATATAGTCGGCTGGCGATCGCGCTACCGCCCTGGAGTCCAGGGCGGCAACCTTTCGAGTCACGACCACGGGGAGAACCATGTCGTCACGAGAAAAGATCCGACCGCTGATCTCTGTCGGTGCCGCGATACTCGCGGCCACCATCACGCTGGGCGGGTGGACAACGCCCGCCAACGCGGAGCCCGCTCCCGCGCCCGCCTCCGCGGAGACCACACCCGCCGGCGGCCGACTCGCCATTCCCCCGTCCGCCGACTGCGACACGATGAAGTCCCGCTTGGCGCAGCTGCGGGCCCGCAACGTCGACCGTGCGCTGTGCTACGGGACGACGAAAGCGACGAAGCTCGACCGGCTGCGGTCCGCGGCGCTGCCGTCGTTCTGCTCCGGTGTCTCCGACGGCTGGGCGTGGAACCGCAGCCAGATGTGTGGACGGTTCGACAGCTACGTCGAGATGTACGACGTGCTCACCGGCGCGATCATCGGGCGGACCGACTTCAGGGTCGAGTTCCTGACGTCGGCGAGCTGGAACGGCCTCACCTTCGTCGACGAGATGTGGCTTGCCCGGGGCGAGTCCTACGGCGAGATGGAGAACGACGACGACATGACCTTCCAGGTCAACGCGTCGTGCGACTACGGTTGCACCGGCTCCTACGAGGACTCGTCCGTCACCTGGGACTACGGCGACAACTCGCTGTCCCGGCACACGTTCAGCGCCACGCCCGGCGCCGGCTCGTACGCGTTCGCGCGCACCTCCTACGAGGTGTGGTTCGACCACGAGGACGCGGTGGACGGCACGGAGCGGCCCATGACGCTGACCACGGCCGAGATCCGGTGTGACCGGGTGTCCTACTGGTCGGCCAGCGGATGCGTCTTCGGTCAGCACCGTCCGACGGTGCGGCACGCCGGCCTGGGCGCGGTCACCACCCACGTGCGGCAGGCGCAGGCAGCAGGCCACCCGGGCGCGCCGGGCGGGACACCGCTTCGGTACGACCCGAGCGACGCCAACGAGGACATCCGCCGCCAGCAGGCGTGTGGCGGGTTCACTCCGAACCCGGGCGAGCAGTGCGACGAGTACCCCTTCGCCCGCTCGTGGGAAGGCGGCACCGGGTCCAGCGCCTATTCCGTGCCGGGTGCCGACAACAGCGCCCAGGGCGGCGTACTGTCGAGCTTCCTGCAGACCAACCGGGTGCTGAACGGCGAGCAGTACCACGTCGACCCGTACGCCCTGTCCAACTACTGACGGAGGACGGTTCCCGGATGACGCGGTACTCCGTCTCCGTCCACGTCGGTGAGAACCAGTACTACATCCAGGACGAGAACCAGGCCGGCGAAACGCAATTCCGGCCGGACCGCAACGGCGTGGTACGCGTCACCGAACACGGCGGGCTACACGTCATCGCCGGCACGAACACGGGCTCACTCCGGCTCACGGTGGACCTGCTCGACGAAGAGCCGTGCCTGGAGCTGGACGGTTGGGACGAGGCGGCCGACGTGGGCTACCGCGCCACGACGGACAACGCCCGGCTCGCCGGTTACCCCGGGGCTCCGGTCCAGGGAATCCCCGCCGTGAGCCATGCCGGACCCGGCAGCTACCGCATCAGGTTCCACATGCGGGGTCGCGACGACCCACGCAATGAGAACCCGTTCACGGTGGTCGAGGAACACCGGATCGCCGTGTGGCCGTCGCCCTGGCGGTCCACGACCGTACACAAGGCGACCGACGACACCGGTCGCCGTCATCGGCAGTAACGCCGGCACCCCTGCGGCAAGCGTTGCGGGCAGCGTCCGACCCACCGGAAGGCCGCTGCCCCGACGCGAACACCGACGGCGACCCGGCTAGCCGGCTAGCCGGGTCGCCACGGCCGGCCAAGGCCACGATCCGCCGGGCGCGGCACGCCTACTTCGCGCAGACGGTACTCTTCGTCGCCTCGACGATGGCCATCGCAACCGAGGCCTCCACCTCGAACTGCCTGGCCGCGTGCTCCACCACCTGGGCGTCGGACCTACCCTGTCGAATGCCGTGGCAGATCTCTCCGGCATAGCGCAACGCGTTGTCGTCCTCCGCGAGGTTCTTATCGATCTTGGCGAGCGCCTCCTGGTACGTCTGCGATGCATTCTCAGAGAAGCGCCACCCTGGTTGAAGGAAGGCCGCAGACGGCTCCGACTCGACCGGCGCCGCACCCGTCGGCTCTGCCGCGGGTTCCGGTGCCACGCCGGCACACCCCACGAGCGACGCCGCCGTCATCACCGCAACCGTCCATACCCGTACCCGTATCCGCACCTGTTCCTCCCCCGTGGACGTACCGTAGGCACCGTACCGGCCAGGCGCCTGGCGCCTGCCTCCGCAGTCTCGGCGGACCTGGGCACCAGCCTCATCGTTCCCCACTGCACCGGGTGAGACGCGCGGGGGCCGGATGCTCTGCCCGGCCCCCGCGTCCACGCGTGGCGCACCGCGTGGCTCCGGTGGGGCTACCCGGCGGCGAGACCGGACCCGTCGGGGCGCGTAGCCTCACGGCGCGGCCCCTCTGAGGAACTGGTTCACCGCGGTATCGGTCAGGTCGTCCAGCCGGTGCGCCTCGACGAGGCCGGCGTTGACGAGCGTGGCCAGGCCGTTGATCGTCGCGTACAGGATGAGCCCGATCTCCTCGACCGGGCCCCCCTGCAGGACCCGCCGTTCCTGCCCCTCGCGCATCAGATCGACGAGCGGCCCAAAAGCCACGTCGGCGGAACGGGACACCTGCGGCACCCCGGGCCGGTGCTTGGTGGCGTTCATCAGCTCCAGAAGCGCGGGATTGTCCATCGCAAAGTGTGCGAAGGCCGAGGCGGCTCGGCGCAGTCGTGCGGCGAGACCATCGTCGCCCCTCGCGACCGCGTCACGGATCTGCTCGCCCAGCCGCGTGTATCCGTTCTTCGCCAGTGCGTCGAGCAGGTCCTGGCGCTCCGGGAAATGCCGGCGCGGGGCGGCATGACTGACGCCGATCTCGCGCGCCAGGTCGCGCAGGGAGAGCTGCGCCACGCCGTGAGCGCGCAGGCCGCTCTCGGCGGCCTTCAGGAGGGCGGCGCGGAGGTCGCCGTGGTGGTACTGGCGCTGGTCGGTCCGGCTACTCATGACCCGCATGCTAGTCGAGATGTTTCCGTTGACAACATAAGTAGCCGATGACAACATTCAGTCATGACCTCCTTCGGCACGGCGCAGATCCGGCCACTCGACGGACGCACGACCACCACCACCGATGCGGCGGCGCGACGATGACCCGGCCGGAGGAAGAACTGATCGTCATCTCCGGCGCCTCGACCGGGATCGGAGCGGCCACCGCCCGGAAGCTCGCGTCCCGGGGCTATCACGTTCTCGCGGGCGTACGTAGCGATCGGGAAGGCGACGCGATCCGGGGTGCACGCATCGAACCGGTGATGCTGGACATCACCGTCGGCGAACACGTCCGGGCACTCGCGGCCCGGGTGTCCGGCGATCCGCGCCGGCGACCGTTGCGCGCGGTGATCAACAACGCCGGGATCGAAATCAACGCTCCCGTCGAGGTGCTGCCGCTCGGCATCTGGCGCGAGCATTTCGACGTCAACCTCTTCGGGCACATCGCCGTCATCCAGGCGCTGTTGCCCGCGTTGCGGCGCAGCCGGGGCCGGATCGTCAACATCAGTTCCGTCGGCGCGGAAGCCGTGCTCCCGATCTACGGTGCCTACGCCGGCAGCAAGGCCGCGTTCGAGTCGGCCAGCGACGCCCTGCGCCGGGAGGTGTCCGCGCAGGGCATCCAGGTCGTGATCGTCCAGTCCGGCGGAGTGCAGACCCCGATGGCCGACGACAGCGGGCCGCGAGCCCTCGAACTCGCCGCACGGATGAACGAGGAGCACACCGCCCTCTACGGACGGTTGATCTCCTCTACCGTGCGGTTCCAGTCCGCCTTCCTGCACCGCGCGATCACCGCCGAGAAGGCGGCGACGACGATCGCGCGGATCACCACGACCCGGCGACCTCGCATCCGCTACAGCCTCGGCTCGGACGCCGCGCTCACCCTGCCGCTCAATCGCCTCCTGCCCGCCCGGCTCATGGACCGCGTCCTCTCCCGATGACACCGCCCGGTACCGGCGGCCTCGCCCGTCCTCCTGGCGGCCCGGGCCGCCTACCTCGGGCTGCGACCGGCCGGACCGCCGGTCATCCCCGCGGCCTTGGCGAGCAGTCCCGCCTGGGTGCGGTTGTCGCACCCCAGCTTGTCGAACATCCGCGAGACGTAGCCCTTCACGGTCGTCTCGGAGAGGAACAGCCGGGTGGCGATCTGGGCATTGGACAGTCCGTCGCCGATCCCGGCCAGCACCTCCCGTTCCCGCTCGGTGAGCCCGTCCAGCCGGCCCAGCGCCTGCGCCCGCTCGTCCCGCGCCGTGGCCGACGCCGTCACCAGACCCCTGGTGGCGACCGGCGACAGCACGGTGTGCCCCTGAGCCGCGACCCGGATCAGATCGACCAGATCACCCGGCGGCGTCGACTTGACGAGATAGCCGGCGGCCCCGGCGCGCAGCGCCTCGATCACGTACCCGTCGGCGTCGAACGTCGTCAGCACCAGCACCACCGGCGGATCCGGCAACGCACGGATCCGCGCGGTCGCGGCCAGGCCGTCCACCCCGGGCATGCGCAGATCCATGAGTACGACATCAGGCCGCTCCCGCACCGCGGCCTCGGCCGCCTCAGCCCCGTCGGCAGCGGTGCCGGCCACCTCGATGTCCGTGGCGGCCGACAGGATCGTCGTCAGATGCCGGCACACCATCGGCTCGTCGTCCACGATCAACACCCGGATCACGGCGCTTCCCCCTGAGCGCATCCAGACATCACCCGCGCACCGGCAGCACCGTCTCGATCCGGAAGCCGCCGCCCTCCTCCGGGCCCGCGCGTAACCAGCCACCGATCGACTCGACCCGTTCCCGCAGACCGGTCAGTCCCGTACCGGCGCCGGTCGCCGCCAGGGCGGATCGTCCGCGCGGCCGCGTGTTGCGCACCACGATCCGCACCTCGCCCGCGCGATAGACCGCGTCCACCCGCACCGGCGCACCGGCGGCGTGCTTGCGCGCGTTGGTCAGCGCCTCCTGCACCACCCGGTACGCCGTCCGCCCGGTCACCCCCGACATCTCCGGCGACGGAGCGCCGTCCACCGTCAGCCGAACCGCCTGCCCGACCCGCACCGCGTCGTCGACCAGGTCGGCCAGGGCGGGTGCCGGAGGCTCGTGCAGGGCGGGCGCCGCGGCCCGGCCGTCGCGGCGCAACACCCCGACCAGTTCCCGCAGTTCGTCCAGCGCGCGGGCGCCGTTGTCCCGCACCTCCTCCGCGGCCTGCCGGGTCGCGGCGTCCGGTGCGCTCACCGACAGCGCCCCGGCCTGCAACGTCATCAGGGTGACCCGGTGCGCGACGAGGTCGTGGAGTTCCGCCGCGAGCCGCGTACGCTCCTCGCCCCGGGCCCGCTCCGCGCGCTCCTCCAGCAGCTGGAGCTTCCGCCGGCGCGCGGCCAGGTAGAGCCCGAAGAGCGGCGCCACCGCGCTGTGCAGCAGCCCGTTGACCACCAGTCCGATCGTCGGGTCCCACGGCCGCATGCTGACGACCGTGAGGACCCCGATCAGGATCCAGACCCAGGCGGTACGCCGGGCCGGCACGCCCCGCTCGACGATGGTGTCGACCGACACGGACAGCATGAGCGGCACCCAGGCGCTGACCGAGAGCAGGCTCTCCGCCACACCGGGCGGCCCGGCGAACGCGATCAGCGCCTGCACCAGCGCGGACAGGGCGGCCAGCACCCCGGTACCGACCGGCCACCGCCGCCGGCCGAGGATCGCCACCGAGGTCAGCAGCTGGATCCCGACGATCGCCCAGACCAGCGCCCCCGAACCGGCGATGTGCGCCGTGATCAGGCCCCCGGTCACGGCCGCCGCGACCAGCAGGCTCAGCACCGCAGCGTCGACCAGGACCCGCCTCACCGATCCGACGCTACCGGTGTCCGTCCCGCACCGCCGAGCCTACGAAAGTAGGTTTCCGCGCCTACCTCCTCCGCTACCGCCGCACCGGCCGCGCGGCGCCCAATGAAGGCGGAACGCACGGCGGCACCCGGGCCCGTGGGCCGCGACGGCAGAGAGGGAAGAACATCATGGGACTGACCAGGCGTGGTGTACTCGGCGGAGCCGCGGCTCTGAGCACCGGAGCGGCGGTGCCCGGCGCCGGCGACCGGCATCCGGGCCGGCCGCGCGGCGTGACCACGATCGTGATCGTCGCCGGCGCCAACGGCGGAGCGGGCGGGGACAACGAACTCACCCTGCGTGGACACCGGACGGTCGGCGTCGAGCTGCCCGGTCACGGCCTGGGCGACGGCCAGTTCCGCCTGGCGTACCAGTGTCCGCAGAACCTGGCGGCGCTCGCCACCGAGCGTTCCCCGATGGCCGGCCTCACCCTGGACGACTACGCCGAGGCGGCCGTCGCCACGGTGCGCCGGGCCGCGCGCAACGGACCGGTGCTCCTGTGGGGCGGCAGCATGGCCGGCGCCACCGTCAACCGGGTCGCCAACGCGGTACCGCACCTGATCGAGCGGCTGGTCTACAGCTCGGCGTTCTGCTGCGTGGACCTCCCGAGCATGGCCGCGTACCTGATGGAGCCGGAGGCCGCGGACAGCATGATCCTCGAACTCGGCGGCGCGGCGGTGGGTGATCCGGCGGTGATCGGCGCGACCCGCAGCAACTTCCGCATCGCCGAAGCCCGGGTGCTGGCGAAGCTGAAGGAGGCGCTCTGCGCGGACGCCACCGACGCCGAGTTCCTGGCGCTGCTCAACACCATGCAGCCGGACGAGTCGACGCAGATCCCGCTCGACGACGCGCGCGCACACCGGGACACCTGGGGACGCATCCCGCGCACCTACATCCGGCACACCCGCGACCGGATGATCCCGCTCGCGCTGCAGGACCGCTTCATCCGGGAGGCCGACCGGCTCACTCCGGACAACCGCTTCGACGTACGCTCGATCGCCACCACCCACCTGCCCGACCCGCGCGGCTGGGCGTCCACGGTGGACATCGTCGACGGTCTCGCCCGGGCTTAGCGCCGGCGCCCGGCGACCGCGTGCGGAACGTCAGCCCGGTGTCGAAGGGTCACCGGGTGCGCCCGGTGAGCAGACTCTCCAGATAGTCCGCCGGTCGCCCCGGGGCGCCGCCGGAGTTCCGGTACCGCGGGGTACGGCTGGACCAGTCCACGTTGCCGCGCATCCAGCTGCGCATGCCGGCGGTGTAGCGGTCGATGACGTGGGCCTGGCGGGCGAACCGGTCGCGCAACTCGGCCTCGGCGGACAGGAACTCGGTGGTGCGGGTCTCGATGGCCGCGCACACCCGGGCGACGGCTTCCTCCGGGGTCGTCCGGTGGTGATGCTCGATGACGGAGACCAGGTTGTGGAACTCGCCCAGCGCGTGTTCCTTCTCGAGCGAGTACACGTCGTTCGTCCAGCAGACCACGTCGCACGCGGCGTCCAGCGCGGCCCGGAACCACACGCTGTCGTAGACGGCGTCCGGCACGTCGAGATCCTCGACGATGTCGATCAGGTCCATGCACACGTAGATGGCGCCGGTGTGGCGGCGGTTCTCGATGTAGTCGCGCTCGCCGGGCACGACGCCGTCGCGCCGGTTCCCCGCCTCCCAGGTGGCGGCGGTGACCAGGCAGCTCCGGAGATGACCGGCGAACAACCGCCGCCACCGGCCGCTCGCGCCCGTCGACGTCCGGTGCCAGAGGTCGGCGAGGGCGGCGGCGACCGGCGCGGAACGGGCCGGCGGGCGAGCGCCGTCCAGGACGCCGACCAGTTGCTCGACGACCGCGCGGAGCCGGTCGGGGGCGCGCCCGTCGGCGCCGTCGTCGAGCTGGTCGTCGACCAGGAACAGCCAGGCGAACCAGTCCGCGACCAGGTCGAGCCGGTCGGCGTCCGCGGAGGGATGCACCATCGCGGCGAAGCCGCCGAAGTCGGCGTGCCGGAACCGGGTGAGTGCCGAGGGCCGGAGCACCAGGCCGGTACGGCGCACCCACTCGCCGAGGTGAGCGCGGGCGCGGTCGGCGTGCGGGTTGACCGCGAAGGGGAACCGGTCGAGGGTCGACTGCGGGGATCGAGATGTCATCGGGGCTCCCAGGCCAGGTGAATCCCGCCGCGCGGGTGCAGGGTGATCAAGGGCTCCGGTTCGACCTCCGGCGCACCGGGCGGCAGCACCAGGCGGTGCCGCTGGTTCACCGTGGCCAGCGCGAGGACCAGTTCGGTGAGCGCGAAGTGCTTGCCGATGCACACCCGGGCGCCGCTGCCGAACGGGACGTAGGCGTGCTTCGGGCGGGCGGCGACCCGGTCCGGGGTGAACCGCCCGGGGTCGAAGCGGTCCGGGTCCGGCCAGAAGTCGGGGTGCCGGTGCAGCAGGTAGCTGTTGATGAGCAGGTTGCTGCCGGCCGGCACCCGGTGACCGCCGATCTCGTCCTGCGCACGGGCGTGCCGCATCGACATGTACGCCGGCGAGTAGATGCGCAGGGTCTCGTCCACCACCATCCGGGTGTACGGCAGCCGGGGCAGGTCGGCGAGGTCCGCCGGCCGTCCGCCGAGCACCGCGTCGCCCTCGTCCCGGACCCGTCGGGCCACCTCGGGGTGACGGGCGAGCAGGTAGAACGCCCACGACAGAGCGTTGGTGGTGGTCTCGTACGCCCCGATGCAGATGTTGAGGACCTCGTGGTGCAGGTTCTCCAGGGCCATGCCGGCACCGTCCTCGGCGTCGACCGAGTGCAGGAGCAGGGTCAGCAGGTCGGGTTCGGCGTCGGCGTCGGCGCGGCGCAGCCGCTCGGTGATGAACCCGGACACGAAGTCGTCCATCGAGGCGATGGCTCGCCGGAGGCGGCGCCGGCGCGGGGTCGGGACGCTCAGCGGCGGGAACGGGAACCGGAAGAACGCGCCGAGGATGTCGTTGGCTTCGCCGAAGGCCCGCTCGAACCCCTGCGCGGTGTCGCCGACCCGGGCGCTGAACAGCGACCGGTTGACGATGCGCAGGGCGAGCTGACCGACCTCGTCGGTGATGTCGAGCACGTCGCCGGGGCGGTGATCCCGCTCCCACCGGCCGAGCATGGCCCCGATCTCGTCGGTCATGTTGCGGGCGAAACCGGCGACGGCGCGCGGCGTGAAGTGCGGTGCCATCAGCCGCCGCTGCCGGCGCCAGTGGTCCCAGTCGGCGATCGCGATGAGTCCGGTCCGCAACACCGGCCGGACGACCCGGAACAGCATCGCGTCCTTGTCGTAGTTCATCGCGTTGTCGACCAGGACGTGCCGGATGTGGTCCGGGTGGTTCACCAGGATCATCGGGATACCCAACAGGCGGAACCGGAAGATGTCACCGTGCCGCCGCACGCCGCGCGCGAGGAAGCCCAGTTGGTCCCGGCGGAAGGCCAGGGTGCCACCGATACCGTCGGCCCGGCCGACCGTGGGCACCTCGGTGGCCCGGCCGGGAAGCATCGTCTTCGCCATCGTGACCCTTTCGTCTTCGCGGCTGGGGGTTCGCGCGCTCACCCGCCGGCTGGAGCCGGCGCCAGTTCCGGCAGCCGGCGCTCCACCGCCTGGCGGTCGACCTTGCCGCTCACCGCGAGCGGCAGATCCGGCACGACGATCACGGTCCCCGGCACCGCGTACCACGGCAGGATTTCGCTGATCGCGGCGAGGATCGCGGCCCCGGTGAGGTCGGCCGCCGCCGACTTCGCCACCGCGGTCAGTCCGGTCACCCGCCCGGACCGGTCCGGGATCGGGAGGACCACGGCTTCGTCGACCTCGGGGACCGACCGGATCGCCGCCTCGATCTCGCTCAGCTCGACCCGGGCGCCCCGGACCTTGACCTGGTGGTCGATCCGGCCGTGGAAGCGGACGACCCCGTCGGCGCCGATGCTGGCCAGGTCGCCGCTGCGGTACCAGCGCCGGCGGTTCTCCCCGTGGCCCAGCACGGGGAACTTGCGGGCGGTGAGCTCGGGGTCGTTGAGGTAGCCCCGGGCCAGCCCGGCCCCACCGATCAGCAGCTCCCCCGGTTCACCCGCCGGGCAGTCCACGCCGTCCTCGTTCACGACGCGGACGTCGATACCGCGCAGCGGCGGTCCGATGGGCACGTACTCGACGTCGCGATCGGTGCACTCGTGCACCGTCGTGGCCACGGTGCCCTCGGTCGGCCCGTACAGGTTGAAGACGTGCGGCACCGGCCGCAGCTGGGCGACCAGCTCGGGCTGCACGATCTCACCACCCAGGATGAGCACCCGGAGCCGGCGGATCGCCGCGGCCAGCTTCCGGTCCCGCAGCAGGAGCTGGACCAGCGACGGGGTCACGAAGAAGTGGGTGATCCGTCCGTCGGTCAGCGTTTCGGTGAGGAACGCGGCGCCGCCCTGGACCCGGCCGGTCAGCGACTCCAACGCGGCCACCACGACCGGGATGCCCCGAGTCAGCGGCCAGAACAGCTCCACCACCGACAGGTCGAAGCAGAGGTTGGCCGTGGCCAGCCAGCGCTCGGCCCGGCCCGGCTCGGGCCGCGGGAGGACCTCGTCCAGCGCGTCGAGCAGGTTGGCCACGCTGCGGTGCTCGATCGCCACGCCCTTCGGCTCGCCGGTGGATCCGGAGGTGAAGAGGACGTAGGCCAGGTCGCCGATGCCCGGATCGATCACCCCTGGCCCGGCTTGCCGGTCGGCCGGCAGGGTGGCCGGCAGGTCGACGAGGTCGTACGGCATCGAGGCGAACCGCTCGGCCGTGACCTCGTCGACGAGCACGCACTCGACGGCGGCCGCGTCGGCGATCGAGCGGATCGGCTGTCCGGGAAGGCCGGGTCGATCGGGACGTACGGCGAACCGATCCCCATGATTCCCAGCATCGACGCCAGCCGGGTCACCGACGGTGACAGACACAGGCCGACCGGGCGGCCGGGCCGGCACCCACGAGCCCGCAGCAGGTGGGCCACCGCCTCGGTGCGGCGCCAGAGTTCGGCGTACGACACGGTCCCGGCGGCGTCCGACGCCGCCACCGCATCGGGTGTTCTCCGCGCCTGCTGACGGAACTGCTGGATGATCGTCTCGAGTTCGTCGCCCGTGGGCTTCGCCGATTGCACAGTACCTACCCCCTGGATTTCCGATGAAGAACGAAGGACGTGCCGCCGAGCCTCAGCGCCCGCTGCCGGCGACGACGCCGGGCGAGCCGTGCCAGGCGGCGAGATCGTCGCGGGTGGACGGTGGCGCGGGGCACAACACGTACTCGTCCGGCGCGATCACGCCGTGCCCACCGCCGAGCGCGCCGAGACACCGGGCGTGCACCTCGTTCAGGGCGGCCGCCGGGTCGGCCACCGAGGCGCAGCCCACCAGCGCGGTGGTGCCGTCCCCGCGCTGCCGCAACAACACCCGGGCCCGCTCGTCACCGACCGCCTGCCGGAACCTCCGTTCGCTGGACGCCACGTCGATCCAGGCCGAACCGACCCGGGCCCACCCGGCGTCGCGCCGCACCGGCCGCAGGTCCACCAGGTCGCCGAGCGCCGACATGTCCACGTCGTGGTGGGCCGCCGCGCCGAGGAGCCGGTCGATGCCGTGCAGCAGGGCCGCCGCCTCGGTGTCGGTGACGTGGCAGGCGTCGTGGGTCAGACCGAGAACGACGGTGGGCTCGACCCGCAGCACGGTCAGCCGGACCGGGTCGGTCGTCGTCGTCGGCAGGCCGCTCTGCACCACGGTTTCCGGCGCCTCCCCGCGGGCGTCCGGCCCGCCGCTGAAGGCGTTCCCACCGGTGGTGCTCATGTCGTTCACCACCAGGTCGCGGTGCCTCGGGGCGCCGCGCAGCACGCCCATCTCCGTCACCAGGTTCGCGATCGCGGTGGCGTCGAAGTAGGCGTAGCGGTAGGCCTCGAACAGGTTCGTGTGGGTGCGGCGCAGGGTGCCGTAGAAGGTCTCGTCGCGGCGGAACGGCACGAACGCCGCCTGCGCGATCGTTCCGACGTACCGGTCCATGTTCGGCAGTGACCGGTTGCTGAAGATGACGTCCACCGGTACCGGACCCGAGCCGGTCCACCAGGACAGCAGCCCGGCGATCGCCGACACCAGCACCGTGGCCGGGGACACCCCGCTTCGGCGCGACACCTGGTGCAGGCTGGTGGACAGCGGCGTCGACCGGAGGGTGGCCAGCCGGAACTGCGCCGGTCCGGGTGCCCGCGCCGGCACGGTGAGCAGGCAGACCGGCAGGTCGATCAGCTGACGGCGCCAGTAGTCGAGGGTCCGGGCGACGTGCCGGGCGGCCTGCGGCGTGGCCTCGTACTCGGCCTGGTCGACCGGTTGCCAGCGCCGGGCGCCGACCTCGCGCCGGCCCGGCGACACCAGCAGGGCCTGGAACTCGTCCACCACCAGGCCGGCCGCGGCCAGGTCGAAGGCGACGTGCGAGCACTCGAACAGGGCTCGCACGGGCCGGCCGTGATCGGTGGCGACGACGAGCCGCAGCGGGTAGTCGCGGGCGTGGTCGAACTGCCGGAACGGCCCCCGGGTACGGTCCCAGTCCCGGGCCGCGGCGCCCAGCTCGACGACGGTCAGGTCGATCCGGCCCGCGTCGTGGACGATCTGCTGCCGGGCGTCGGCCGGTTCGGTCCGGTACACCGTGCGCAGCCCTTCGTGCCGGGACACCAGGACACCGAGGCACTCGGCGAGGTCGTCCACGGTGCAGCCGCCGGGCAGGTCGGCGTGCAGGCCGAAGACGGCGCCGCTGCCCTCCCAGGCGAACCAGTCGAAGACGTTGCCCTGCGAGAAGGTGACCGGCCAGGTGCCGCCCCGGTCCGCCCGGAACGGCACGGACACCGTCCGGACGGCGGGTTCGGAGACCGTCTCGACGGTACCGGCGGGGTTCATGACGTTGCTCCTCTCGGGGTGGGCACCGGCTCGTCCGCGTCCTCGATCGGCGGGCCGGATCCGGCCGGGAGAACCACCGGTTCCGGCCCCGGGCGGATCAGCAGAAGCAGGCCGCAACCGGCCACCGCGACCGCCACCACGACGAGCAGGACGCGGTAGTCCAGGACCATGACCAGCCCGGCGGCCAGGCCGATGGCGGCCGTCTGCGGGACGGTCACCAGCATCCCGGCAGTGGTGAAGACCCGGCCCAGCAGCCGAGCCGGCGAATGCCGTTGCAGCGCGGTGTTCCAGCCGATCGCGAACCAGGTCACCGAGGCACCGATGCCGGTACACGCGGCGACCACCACCGGCGTCGAGCCGACGATCAGCAGGCCGCTGCCGAGCGCGATCCCGAGCAGGGCGCCGCCGATCGTCCGGGCTTCGCCGAGATGCCGGAGCAGGCGCGCACCGACGAGTCCTGCCAGCACCGCGCCGCATCCCTGGGCACTGGCCAGCATGCCGAAGAACGAGGGCGGCCGGTCCAGGCCGTGCTGGATCACCGCGAAGATGGTGGGTTCGAGGAAGCCGACCGCACCGAACGCGACCGCGCTGACCGCGGTGACGGCGGAGAGCAGTGGCACCGAGCGGATGAAGCGGAATCCGGCCAGCACCTCCTCGGCGAACGGCACCGTGGCCGGGTCCGGGCTGCTCTCGGTCAGCCGTACCGTGGCGAGCGCCGCGATGGCACCCAGGAACGTCACGGCGTCGAGCACCACCAGCGCGTGCGCACCGGCCGTGGCGTAGATCGCCGCGCCGGCCAGCGGGGCCAGGATCCGCGTGACGCCGCCCAGCGTGCCGAAGGCCGCGTTGGCCGACGCCAGCTCGGCGTCCGGCAGCAGGTCCTTGAGCAGGGCTCCACGGATGGCGCTGACCAGGGTGAACACGCAGCCGTAGCCGACCGCGACCAGGTAGATCAGCCAGATCTGTTCCGCCGACCGGACCAGGAGCAGACACAGCACCGCGAGCATGGCGACGCCGTTGGTGGCCATCAGCAGCGGTTTGCGGCGTACCCGGTCGATGTGCCGGCCGGCCAGCGGCGCGATCAGCGCCGGCGCTCCCATCGCCAGGAACACCAGACCGGCGGCGGAGGTGCTGCCGGTCAGATCCTTGACCCAGACACCCAGGGCGAGCAGCAGGGCCGTGTCACCGAACCCGGACAGGGCGTCGCCGACGTACAGCCGCCGGAAGGCCGGATGCGCGAAGGCGCTCATCCCACGGCCCCGACGGGG
Source organism: Jidongwangia harbinensis (assembly GCF_020216025.1). Classification (GTDB taxonomy): domain Bacteria; phylum Actinomycetota; class Actinomycetes; order Mycobacteriales; family Micromonosporaceae; genus Actinoplanes; species Actinoplanes harbinensis. The sequence continues at coordinate 530,562 of NZ_JAIWNC010000001.1, forward strand.
GCGGTCCGCGGGTTGCGCAGCGGTTCGAGGTGCACCGACAGGCCGGTGTACCCCTGCACCAGGTTGGACCGCAGCCGGCGTGGCGGTTCCGTCACCTCGACCCGTTCCACCCGTTCGGCCAGCGCCAGCAGCAGCGTCCGCAGCTCCAGCCGGGCCAGGGCGGCTCCCAGGCAGTGGTGGCCGCCGTGGCCGAAGGCGAGATGGCGGTTGGGGGAACGCGCCGGCCGGAACGTGTCCGCGTCGGTGAAGTACCGGGGATCGCGGTTCGCGGCCGGCAGCCAGGCGGCCACCGCGGAGCCCGCGGCGATCCGCTGACCGGCGATCTCCACGTCGGCCGTGGCCACCCGGAGCACATGCATCGCCGGGGACGTCCAGCGCAGTACCTCCTCGACCGCGGTGTCGACCGCGGCGGGGTCGGCCCGCAACCCGGCGAGCAGATCCGGCACGGTGCTCAGCGCCTCGAAACAGCCGGTGAGCGCGTGCCGGGTCGTCTCGTTCCCGCCGACCACGACGTTGTCGCAGTTGAGCAGCACGTCGTGCAGACTCAGCCGCGGGTCGGCCGCGATCGCGCTGATCAGGTCGTCACCGGGGTGCCGGCGGCGCTGCTCGACCAGTTCGGAGAGATAGAAGATGATCTCGGCGTGGGCGGCGGACGGTGACATCGCGGCGTACGTGGCGTCCGCGCCCGCGAAGGCATGGTTGGTGAGGTCGATCAGCTCGTCGCGATCGGCCGCCGGAACGCCGAGGATCTGGCAGACCACCCCGGCCGGCACGAGCGGCCCGAGCGTCCGGGCCACGTCGGCGACGCCGGCGTCGACGGCGTCGCCGACCAGCCGGCGCACCTCGTCCTCGACCCCGTTCCGCAGGCTCTGCGCCATCGCCCGGGACAGGTACGGCAGCACGATGCCGCGCAGCCGGTCGTGGTGCGGCCCGTCCGCCACCACCAGCATGTCCCCGCCGGCCTTGTCGGGATGCGCGCGGTCGAAGCCGATCATCATCCCGTACTCGGACGAGAACGGGCCGGCCGGCGACATCACCGCCCGGCAGGCGGCCTGGGAGAACACCGACCAGAAGCCGGACGGCGCGGTGCCGGGCGGGCTCCAGCGCACGGCGTCCGCCGCGGCCGCCGACCCCCACCGGGCGAACCGCCGGTCGTCGCGGTAGAGATCCGGGTCGCCGAGGTCGGTGCCCTCGGGCAGGTCCGCCGGGCGGGTCATCGGGTGCCTTCCCCCGCGCCGGCCCGGACCAGCCGGGTGACCTCCTCGACGACCTCGGCGAAGGCCGGTCGCCGGAACACGGTGGCGACCCGCAGGTCGACCCCGAACCGGCGGTGCACCGCGGCGGCCATGTGCAGCACCTTGATCGAGGTGCCGCCCAGGGTGAAGAAGTCGCTGTCCGGGCGCAGGTCGCCGGCTTCGACCAGCTCGTGCCAGATGCCGGCGAGCGCCGAGTGCACCAGGGCGGCCGACGGGTCGCCGGGTCCGCCGGACGGGCTCCCGGGCGCTGGCGGCACCGGCTCCTCGCCCGCCGGTACGTCCCTGGCCGTCCGGGACAACGCGTCCCGGTCCAGCTTGCCGTTGGCGGTGCGGGGCAGACCGGGCACGCGGACCTGGCGGGCCGGCACCATGTAGCCCGGCAGCCGGGACCGCAGGTGCTCGCGCACGGCCGCCGGCTCGGCCGGGCCGGTCGTCACCGCGACCAGTTCCGTGCCCTCCGGCCCGGTCACGGCGACGACCGCGCCGTCGTGCACGCCAGGGCAGCCGCGCACGGCGGCCTCCACCTCCCCCAGCTCGATCCGGAATCCGCTGACCTTGACCTGGTCGTCACTGCGTCCCAGATAGACGACCGCCCCGTCGGCTCGCAGCCGCACGACGTCCCCGGTCCGGTAGAGACGTTGCCCGCCCCGGACCGCCCACCGGTCGGCCACGAAGGTGACGCTGGTGCGCGCCGGATCGGCGACGTAGCCGTGTGCCAGCCCCTGGCCGCCGACGTACAGCTCACCGGTGCCGCCGGCGCTCACCGGTTCGAGCCGCTCGTCCAGGACCCGCAGGCAGCTGCCGTCGATCGCCCGGCCGATCGGGATCACGCCGTCCGCGAGGTCGGCCGGGACGACTTCGTGGGCGGCGGAGAACGTGGTGTTCTCGGTCGGCCCGTACGCGTTGACCAGCCGCTGCGGCGGACCGGCGGCGAGCATCCGGCGCAGCGGGCCGAGTGCGTACTGGTCGCCGCCGATGAGCAGCACCCGCAGCCCGGCGAACGCCTCCGGCGCATGCGTGACCACCGCGTTGAGCAGGGCGTTCGTCGTGAACATCACGGTCACGCCGGTCCGGCGCAGGAACCGGGCGAGCCGGTGCGGGGCGAGCGCGACGTCCCGCGGCACCACCGCCAGCGTGGCGCCGGCGCTGAGCGCGCCCCAGATCTCGAACGTGGCGGCGTCGAAGGCCGGGTTGGACAGGTGGGCGACGACGTCCTCGGGGTGGAGCCGGACGTAGTTCGAGCGGGGTACCAGCCGGCCGATCGCCTCGTGCGGCACCACCACGCCCTTGGGGACGCCGGTGGAGCCGGACGTGAACATCACGTAGGCGGGATGGGTGACGCCGACGGCCGGGTGGCCGCCGGAGTCCGGTGGTTCCGGGACCGGGGCCGGCGAGGGGGCCGGCAGGGGCAGGATCCGCACGCCGGCCGGGACGTGCGTCTCCTGCCCGGGGGCGCACAGCGCCCAGCGGGCCTCACTCTGCCGGACGACGACGTGGCTGCGCGCGACCGGCTGGTGCACGTCCACGGGAAGGTAGGCGGCACCGGCCCGGAGCACCGCCAGGTAGCCGATGACCGCGTCCGCACCCCGCTCGGCCGCCACCGCGACGCGGCTGCCCGGCCCGGCGCCGTCGGCGGCCAGCGCCGAGGCCAGCCGGTCGGCCGCGGCGTCGAGTTCGGCGTACGTGACGACCCGGGACTCCTCGCGCACCGCCACCGCGTCCGGGGTGCTGCTCGCCTGCCGGGCCACCACGTCGTGCACCGGAGCGACCGGCTGGCGGACGTAGCCGTGCTCCTCGGGCACCGGCGGTTCCGGACGGGCCAGCACGTCGGCGATCGGCGCGTCCGGGTCGGCGGTGAGCCGGTCCACGGTGTCCAGCAGACGGCGGTGCAGCCGGGTGGCCCGATCGCGGCCGAACAGGTCGAGGCTGAACTCCAGCGCCGAGCGGGTCGACGCCGGTCCACTGGTGACGGTCCAGAGCAGGTCGTACTTCGCGGTGCCGGTGGCGAGCACGTCCCGCTCCGCGGTCAGGCCGGCCGGCGCCCAGCGCCACGACCGGTCGTCGACGTGGGAGATGCCGATCTGGGTGAGGGGGTGCGGGCCCGTCCCGGGCCGGTGCGGGACCTGTGCCACCAGGTCCTGCAGCGGGGTCTGCTGGTGCGCGAGCGCATCCCCGACCAGCGCCCGGACCTGGGCGACGAGCCCGCGGAAGGTGGGGGCGCCGGCGAACCGGACGCGGACCGGCAGGACGTTGACGAACATCCCGACGCGGTCCTCGTCGGCCGGCGTCCGGCCGCTCATCGGCACCCCGATGACGACGTCCGACGGCACCGCCGGGTCCGCCGGGGTCTCGATGTCGTGCAGGAAGCCCGCGTACGCGGCCAGCAGCACGATGAACTCGGTGGCCGAGCAGCCGGTCGCCAGCCGGCTGATCCGTTCGGCGAGCCGGGCGTCGAGCGGGGCCTCGGCGACATCGCCGTCCGGTCCGGTGACGTACGGGCGGTCCCGGTCGACCGGCAGGTTCAGCGGGCCGCGCAGGCCGGCCAGCTCGCGCTGCCAGTACGCGGCGGACGCGCGCGGGTCCGGACGGGTGCCCAGCCCTCGCCGGATCCGGCCGGGCAGGTCCGTGGCCAGCCCGGCGCGGCGCCCGTAGGACTCCTGGAGTTCCCGGTCGAGCAGGTCGAGGGCGTGCTGGTCGGCGATCAGGTGGTGCAGCGTGAGCAGCAGGGTCGCCCGGTCGCCCGGCTCGAGCACCAGGCAGGCGCGGGCCAGCGGGACCGTGTCGGCCGGGATCGGCCGGCGGGCCTGCTCGGCCACGTGGGCCCGGGCCCGCGCCGCGGCCCGGGCCGGCTCCTCGCCGGTCAGGTCCAGCGTCGTCCACGGCAGGTCGGCGGTGGCGCTGACCAGCCGGCCCCCGTCGGCGGTGAAGCAGGTGCGCAGGGCGTCGTGCCCGGACACCAGTTCCTCGACGGCGTCCCGCAGCGCCGCGGTGTCGAGCCGGCCCCGGAAGCGGTACCGGACCGGGACGTTGTACACGGCGGTGCCCGGGTGCAGGCGGTCGACGAACAGCAGCCTCTCCTCGGCCGGCGAGATGTCGGTCGGCCGGGCCACCGGTACCGTCTCGGCCAGCAGCGCGGCCACCTGGCTCGGCGACCGGCAGGTGAACAACACGTCCAGATTCAGGTCCACCGAGCATCGGCGGCGCAGCTCCAGGGCCGCCTCGACGGCCTGCAGCGACTGGCCGCCGAGCGCGAAGAAGTCGTCGTCCGGCCCGACCGTGGCCCGGCCGAGGGCCTCGGCCAGAACCGAGCACGCCAGGTCCAGCCAGGACGGTGAACCGGCGCCGCCGGGCGGTGTCTCGTCCTGGACCATCATGCCGCGTCTCCCGCCGTACGCCGCGGCTCGCCGGCCCGCTCGCGGTGGCGGACCAGGAAGTCGCCGATCACCAGTGCGTCGAGCCGCGACCGCGCGAACGTGGCGAGCGCGTCCCGCGGGGTCCGCACGATCGGCTGGCCGCGCAGGTTGAACGACGTGTTGACCAGCACCGGCATGCCGGTCACCGCTCCCATGCGGCGCAGCAGCGCCCAGAACAGCGGCGCGGACCGCTGGTTCACGAGTTGCACCCGCGCCGACCCGTCCACGTGTGTCACGGCCGGCAACCGGTCCCGGTACGCCTCGCGGACCGGCGTCACCATCAACATGTGCCGGAACGCACGCTCGGACGCCGGCGGCAGCGCGAAGTACGTCGCGCCGTCCTCCTCCGGCACCGCGGGGGCGAACGGGCGGAACTCCTCCCGCTGCTTCACCACCTCGTTCAGGTGCGCCCGCATGGACGGCGAGCGCGGGTCGGCGAGGATGCTGCGGTTGCCCAGTGCCCGCGGGCCGAACTCCATGCGCCCCTGGAACAGGGCGACCGTGGCGCCGCCGGTGATCAGCTCGATCGCCTCGGTGACCAGCTCGCCGGTGCCGAGGCGGCGGGCCTCCAGCTCTCCGCCGGCGTCGCTGATCGCCGTCTCGATCTGGGCGTCGGTGAACCCGTCGCCCCAGTAGGGCATGTCCATCCGGCCCGGGGCGGCCGGCCGGCGCTCCCGGGCGGCGGCCAGCGCCGCGCCCAGTGCGGTGCCGTCGTCGCCGGCCGCCGGCTGCACGAACACCTCGTCGAAGAGCCCGCTGCGCAGGATCACGCCGTTGGCGGAGCAGTTCAGAGCGACCCCGCCGGCCAGGCACAGCCGGCGCAGGCCGGTGCGGGCGCGGAACTCCCGCAGCACGTGCATCAGGGTCGTCTCGAGACAGGACTGCAGGGCGGCGGCGATGTCCAGGTAGCGCTGGTCCAGCTCGGCGTCCGGTTCCCGGGCGGCGCCGAGACGCTCCTCCAGCCGCCGGACGACGCCCTGGTGGGTCTCGCGCTCCATCGGCGACTTGTTCGCGGTCAGCAGCGGCACCGCGAAGCCGCCGTCCGGCCCGTGCCGGACGAACTCGTCGAAGGCGGCCCGGAACCGGCCCGGGTCCCCGTACGGCGCCAGTCCCATGACCTTGTACTCGTCCATGCCGTACTGGAAGCCGAGGTAGTGGGTGACGACGCTGTAGAGGATGCCGAGCGAGCTCATGATCGGGTAGCTGGCGATCAGGTCGAGGTCCGGGCCGCGGCCGGTGCGCACCGACAGCGACTCCTGCTCGCCCATCCCGTCGGCCACCACCACCAGCGCGTCGTCGAAACCGCTGAGGTAGTAGCTGCTCGCGGCGTGGGCCTGGTGGTGCGGCACGTGCACGAACCTCGGCCAGCCGGCCTCGGCCGGGTAGTGCTCGCGCAGGATCTGCCGTTGCAGGTCCATCGCGTAGACGTCGGCGTACCAGCCGGCCGAGAGGTGGTCGAGCTGCCAGACCGCCGACGGCTCGTACCGGAAGCCGTGGGCGACGACGTCGACGTCGGCCAGGGTGGCGCCGGCCGCGCGCAGGCAGGCGTCGATCGCGTCCTTCGGGAAGCGGCCGGTGCCCTTGACCCCGTCGTAGCGTTCCTGCGCCGAGGCAGCGAGTACCCCGGTGTCGTCGAGGAGCGCGGCGGCCGAGTCGAGGCCCTGACGGATCCGGTGCTCGCGGCTCCGCTCGGTGCCGAGGACGGCACGCTTGTAGGCCGTGCTGCGGTCGAGGCCGCTGAATCCCAGTGTCAGCATGGGGTCACCACTCTCAGTTCGCGGGTGTGGGGGAAGGCGTGGAGGCGGCCGGCGCCAGGGCGGCCAGGGCGGCGGGAGTGGGCCGGCGCATCACGTCGGCCATCGTCAGCTCGGTGTCCAGCACCTCCTCGGCCCCGGTGATCAGGCGCATCACCCGGAGCGAGTCGCCGCCGAGCTCGAAGAAGTCGTCGTCGACCCCGGCCGGGACGCCGAGGATCCGGCTGAAGAGTTCGCACATCTGCCGCTCCCGCGGGTTCGCGGGGGCCGGTTGCGGCGCCGTGACCGGAACCTCCGGCGGAGGGAGCGCCGAGCGGTCCAGCTTGCCGGTGGCGCCCAGCGGCATCGCGTCCAGCCGGACGAAGGAGGCCGGCACCGCGTACGCCGGCAGGCTCGCCGGCAGCTCGGCGCGCAGCCGGGACGGATCGAAGGATCCGCCGGGGGTGGTCGTCACGTACCCGACCAGGCGGGGGCGGCGCTGATCGTCGGTGTGCACGGCGGCGGCCGCGGCGGCGACGTCCGTGCAACCGGCGAGCGCGGCCTCGACCTCACCCAGCTCGATCCGGTGGCCGCGGATCTTGACCTGGGTGTCGTCGCGGCCGTGGAACACCAGCTGCCCGTCCGGGGACCAGGCCGCTCGGTCGCCGGTGCGGTAGAGCCGCTCGCCGGGGCCGCCGAACGGGTCGGCGACGAACCGGGTGGCGGTCAGTCCGGCCCGCCGCAGGTAGCCCCGGGCCAGGCCGGTCCCGGCCAGGTACAGGTCGCCGACGACGTCCGGCGGTACCCGTCGCAGGTACCGGTCGAGGACGTGCGTGCGCAGGTTCCTGATCGGTCGTCCGATCGGGACGGCGGGCAGCCGGTCGTCGCGCGGCACCGGCCAGGCGGTGACGTCCACCGACGCCTCGGTCGGGCCGTACAGGTTGTGCAGGTCGGCGGGGATCGCGGCGTGGAACCGCCGGGCCAGGTCGGCGTCGAGGGCCTCGCCGCTGCAGATCACCCGGCGCAGGCCCGCGCAGCGCGCCGCGGTGGTCTCGGCCAGGAACGCGCTCAGCACCGAGGGTACGAAGTGCGCCGTGGTGACCGCGTGCCGGTCGATCAGCCGGGCCAGGCGCACCGGGTCGCGCTGGTCCTCGGCGTCGGCGACGACGACGCACGACCCGGTCAGCAGGGGCCAGAACATCTCCCAGACCGAGACGTCGAAGCTGAGGTTGGTCTTGTGCAGCACGCGGTCGTCCGGCGTCAGGCCGTACTCGTCCTGCATCCAGGCGAGACGGTTGACGATGCCGGTGTGCGGCACCACGACGCCCTTGGGCCGCCCGGTCGAGCCGGAGGTGTAGATCACGTAGGCCGGACTGCGCGGGTCGGGGAGCGGGACCGGCGGTTCGGTGTCCGGCCGTGCCGCGAGCGCCGCGATCACGGCCGGGTCGTCGACCGCGACGCACCGCCGCGGCTCCAGGCCGGCCGCCACCAGTCCACTCAGCACGGCGCGGGTGCCCACCACGCAGGCCGGGTCGCTGTCCCGGACCATCAGCGCCTGCCGGCCGGCCGGCAGGTCGGGATCGATCGGCAGGTAGGCGGCGCCCGCCTTCGTCGCGGCCAGGATCACCGTCAGGCTCGCCACCGAACGCGGCAGCGCCACCGCGACGACGGTCTCCGGGCCGGCGCCACGGACGGCGAGCAGGCCGGCCCACCGATTCGACCGGGCGTCCAGCTCGCGATAGGTGGTGGCGTCGTCGTCGGCGAGCACCGCGACGGCCTCCGGCGTCCGCGCCGCCTGCGCCCGGAACAGCTCCGGCAGCGTCCCGGTGGGGACAGGTCCGGCGGTGTCGTTGACCCGTGCGAGCAGCCGGCTCTCGGCATCGGTACGGAGCGGCAACCGGGCCACCGGCTCGTCCGGGCCGGCGACGGCGGCGCGCAGCAGCCCGTGCAGCCGGTCCAGCAGCGCCCGGGCGGCGGCCTCGTCCACGACCTCGCTCTGGTGGCTCAGTCGCAGGTGCAGCCGCGTTCCCGGCACCACGACCAGCGTCACCGGATAGCTCGTGGCGTCCCGGCCGGCGATGTCGGTGATCCGGGCCTCCCCCAGGGTCGCCGAGCCGTCCACCGCAGCCGGATAGTTCTCGAACACGTACAGGGTGTCGAAGAGCGTTCCGGGGACGTCCGTCAGCTTCTGCACCGCCGGCAGGGCCAGGTGCTGGTAGGGGGTCAGGGCGGACTGCTCGTCCTGGAGCCGGGTGAGGAGGCCGGTGAACGGCTCGCGCGGGTCGGTGCGGACCCGTACCGGGATGGTGTTGAGGAACAGGCCGACCATCCGGTTCGCGTCCGGGACCTCCGGCGGGCGGCCGGCGACCGGCATCCCGAACAGGACGTCGTCGCGGCCGGTGAGGCCGGCCAGCAACACGCCCCAGGCGCCCTGCAGCACGGTGTTCATGGTCAGGCCGCGGTCGCGGGCCAGGGCGGACAGGGCCGCGGTGAGCGTCTCGTCCAGGTCGAGCGACAGCGTCCGGGGGAAGTCCGGGGCGGAGCCGGTGCCCGGCGCCGGAGCGCTGAGCAGAGTCGGTTCGGTGACGCCGGCCAGCGCGTCCCGCCAGGCCGCTTCGGCCACTCCCCGGTCCTGTTCGGCGAGCCAGGACAGGTAGTCGCGGAACGCCGGGGCCGGTGCCGGTGCTGGTGCCGCCCCGCGCCGGTGCTCGTAGGCCTCGAGCAGGTCCCGGATCAGCAGGGACAGTGACCAGCCGTCGATCAGGATGTGGTGGTGGGTCAGCCGGAGCCGGTAGTGGTCGGCGCCGAGGCGCAGCAGGCAGAAGCGGATCAGCGGTGGGCGGGTCAGGTCGAAGGCGTCCGCCCGGTCCGCGTCCGCCAGCCGATCGGCCTCGGCCTCGGCGAGCCCGGTGGGCATCGCGCTGAGGTCGACCTCCCGCCAGCCGACGCCGACCACCGGACCGATCACCTGGACCGGATCTCCAGTCGGCCGCTGCCGGAAGCCCGCCCGCAGGTGGGGATGCCGGGTCAGCAGGTCGTCGGCGGCCCGGTGCAGCGCCGCCACGTCGAGCGGGCCGCGCAGGCCGAGGGTGAGCTGCGCGGTGTACGGGTCGGCGCCCGTCCCCCGGGCGTACGCGGACTGGTAGAGGAGGCCGGTCTGCAGTGGTGCCAGCGGCAGCAGATCGGTCAGGTGGGGATGCTCGGCGGCGACCCGGCCGAGTTCGGGACCGTCCAGGTCGACCAGCGGGAAGTCCGACGGCACCCAGCCCCCGGCCGGGGTGGTCCGCGGGTCGGCCAGCGCCTGCACCGCCGTCACCCAGGCGTCGGCCAGCCGGTGCACCACGTCGTCGGGAACCGCCCGGCCGGCCCACCGCCACGCCGCGCGCAGTTCCGGCCCGCCGGGCCCGTCGGCGACGACGGTGTCGAGCGCGAGCGCGTGCCCGAGCGGCATGGCCGGGTCCGCGCCGCCGCCGAAGCCCACCTCCGGCAGCGGGACCCAGTCGTCCGAGGTTCCGCTGCCGGAGAGCCGGCCGAGGTGGTTGAACGAGATCTCGGCGCGTTCCAGCGCGGCCAGCTCGGGCCCGGTGCGGGGGTCGAGGTGCCGCAGCAGACCGAAGCCGAGCCCGTCGTCCGGCACCGCCCGGACCTGGTCCTTCACGTGTGCCAGCGCGCCGATCGGCGAGCTGAGCCGGGCCGGGTCGAACCGGAGCGGGTGCAGGGTGGTGAACCAGCCGACGGTGCGGGAGAGGTCGGTGCCGGCCAGCGGCACCCGGCCGTGGCTCTCCACGTCGACCAGCACTCCGCCGTCGCCGGCCCGGACCGTGGCCACGGCGACGCCGAGCGCGGTCAGCAGCAGCTCGTCGACACCGGCGCGCAGATCCGACGCCGCCCGGTCCAGCAGCGCGGCGGTGACCCCGCGAGCCAGGATGCTGTGGTGCGACCGGGCAGTCGCCACGGTGTCCTCGGCCGGATCGAGCGGGCGGGTGGTCACCCGGATCGCGGGTGGGCGCACGGTCGAGCGCCAGAGCTGCTGTTCGCTGCGCCGCGCCGGCCCGGCCGCCTCGGCGGCCAGCATCCGGGTCCACTCCCGCAGCGAGGTCGACACCGGCGCCAGGTCCGGCTGCCCGCCGGTGGACGCCGCGGCCCAGGCCGCGGCCAGATCGGGCAGGAGGACTCCCCACGAGACGACGTCGACGGCGAGGTGGTGCACGGCGATCAGCAGCCAGCCACGGTGCTGGCGGCCGGCGTCCAGCCAGACCGCCCGCACCATGCGCCGCTCCCCCGGAGCGAGCCCGGTCTGGGCCGTGGCCGCCTGGGTGACCAGGGTGGCCCGGATCTCGTCGGCCGGCGTCTCCGGCCGGACCGGCACGCGACGTACCACGTCCGCGGCGGACACGGACCCGGCCGCCGCCACGTCCAGCCGCCAGCCGTCCCCGGACCGGTCCAGCCGCAGCCGCAGCGCGTCGTGCCGGTCCAGCACCGCCTGCATCGAGGCGCGCAGGCTGGTCTCGGTGAGGGCGGCCGGCACCCGGACGACGACCGACTGGTGGTAACCGTCGACCGGCCCGTCCCGCTCCGCCAGCCAGCGCATCACCGGCAGCGGCACGATCTCACCGGTGCCGTCGTCGCCGCGCTCGGCGCCGGGCAGCTCGGCGACGGCCGGCGCGGTCCCGCCGACCAGTTCGGCCAGTTTCGCCACGGTCCGGTGCTGGAACACGTCCCGCGGCCGCAGCATCAGGCCCGCACTCCGGGCCCGGCTGACCAGCTGCATCGACGTGATGCTGTCCCCGCCGAGCGCGAAGAAGCTGTCGTGCACACCCACCGGCGGGATGCCGAGCACCTGACCGAACAGCTCGGCCAACAGGCGTTCCTGCGCGGTGGGTGGCGTCACCGGGCGGGCACCGGACCCGGCGGAGGCGGCCGACGGCGCCGGGAGCGCCGCACGGTCCACCTTGCCGTTCCGGTTCAGCGGCAAGGTGGCCAGCGCAACCCACACCTGCGGCACCATGTAGTCGGGCAGGTGCGCGGCGACGAACGCCCGCACCACCTCCGGGTCCGGCGCCGCGGCACCGGGCGTACCGGCGAGGTAGCCGACCAGCTGCGGTCCGCCCGTACCGATCTCCCGGACCGCGACCGCGGCATGCGCCACCCCGGAATGGCGCATCACCACGGCCTCGACCTCGCCCAGCTCGATCCGGTGGCCGCGGACCTTGACCTGATCGTCGGCCCGGCCGACGAACTCCAGCTGCCCGTCGGATCGCCAGCGAACCTGGTCGCCGGTGCGGTACATCCGGGCGCCGTCGGCGGCGATCGGGTCGGCCACGAACCGGCCGGCGGTCAGGCCGGGCCGGCGGAGGTAGCCACGGGCGACCAGTCCGCCGCGCACGTACAGCTCCCCGGCGACGCCGATCGGCACCGGGCGCAGCTCCTGGTCCAGGACGTAGAGCCGGGTGTTCTGCAGGGGCCGGCCGATCGGCACCGGCCGGCCGGGGCCGGGCGGGGCGGCCACCAGCGGTGCGCTCATCGAGGCGCAGACCGTGGTCTCCGTCGGGCCGTACGCGTTGATCATCTGTCGGCCCGGAGCCCAGCGTTCGACCAGCTCGGGCGGGCAGGCCTCGCCGGCGGTGACCAGGGAGCGCAGGGTCGGCAGCGGCTGGGTGGCGAGCCGGGCGAGGACGGCCGGTGGCAGCGTGGCGTGGGTGACCCGGTGCTCGCGGATGCAGGTGGCCAGGACGTCGCCGGCGAGGACCGGCTCGGTCGGGATGACCAGGGACGCGCCGGAGGTCAGCGCCATGCACAGTTCCCAGAACGAGGCGTCGAAACTCGGCGAGGCGAACTGCAGCACCCGGGCCTGCTCGTCCACCTCGAGGTGCTCGGCCTGGGTCGCGGCCAGGTCGGCGACTCCGCGGTGGGTGACCACGACGCCCTTGGGCTGTCCGGTCGACCCGCTCGTGAAGATCACGTATGCGGGGTGGTCGGGTCGTGGGTCGGGATGGCCGGCGAGGGGCTCCGCCGGGTCGTCGAGGCCCACCCCGGCCAGGTCGAGGGACGGCACCATGAGCTCGGCCGCGGTGCCAACGGCGACGGCCGCGACCGTCGGACCGGAGTGCAGCAGGCAGGCCGGGGCGGCGTCGGTGAGCAGCCGGCGCACCCGCGCCGCGGGATGGCCGGGGTCGACGGGCAGGTACGCGGCGCCGGCCCTGGTCACCGCCAGCACCGCGACGACCAGGTCCAGGCTGCGTGGCAGGGCCAGGGCGACGAACCGCTCCGGGCCGGCCCCACGGTCGGTCAGGACCCGCGCCAGCCGGTCCGCACGGGCGTCCAGCTCGCGATAGCTGACCGTCCGCCCGCCGGTGCGGACGGCGGTCGCCTCCGGACGGCGCTCGACCTGCGCCCGGAACAGCTCCGGCAGGGTGGCGGCCGGGCGCGGGCGCGCACGGCGGCCCCAGGAGTCCAGTTGCCGGCGTTCCGTACCGGTCAACAGGTCGATCCGCGAGACCGGCACCGGCATCAGTGCCGGCAGCTGCTCGAGCAGGCGCACCAGACGGGCCAGCAACCGGTCGGCGGTGTCGTCGTCGACGACGTCCGGCCGGTGCGAGAGCCGCAGGTTCAGCTCGGTACCGATCGAGGCGTTGAGGATCAGCGGGTAGTGCCCGGCGTCGGCCGCGCCGACGGAGACGTCCAGTGGGCCGAGGTCCGGTGCGCCGGCCGCCGGGAAGCTCTCGAACGCGATGCAGGTGTCGAACAGCTCACCGATCCCGCCGACGCGCTGGATGTCGGCCAGACCCAGGTGGTCGTGCTCCATCAGGGTCGCGCGGTCCCGCTGGATGCGGCCGAGCAGGGTCGCCAGTGATTCCGGTCGGCGGATCCGGACGCGCACCGGCACGACGTTCATCAGCAGGCCGACCATGCTCTCGGCTCCGGCGAGGCCGGCCGGCCGACCGGCCACCGCCGCGCCGAAGACGACGTCGTCGCGGCGGGTCAGCTGGCCGATCAGCAGGCCCCAGGCGCCGTTGACGAGCGTGTTGACGGTGAGACCGTGCCGCCGGGCGCAGGCCGCGAGCGCCGCGGTCCGGTCCGGGGACATCCGGTGGTGCAGGCTGCGCGGCCAGAGCGGCGCGCGATCCGGGTCGATCGGGGCGACGTGGGTGCTGTCGCCCAGCTCGGCGAGCGCCTCCCGCCAGGCCTGCTCGGCCGCGGTCCGGTCCTGTTCGGAGAGCCAGGTGAGGAAGTGCCGGTACGGGACCGGAGCCGGCAGTCCGCTGTCGTCGCCGGAGAGCCGGTACAGCTCCAGCAGCTCACGGACGACCAGGGCACTCGACCAGCCGTCGAAGAGGATGTGGTGGTAGGTGATCACCAACCGGTGGCGCTGACCGTGGTGTGTGATCAGCCGGAACCGGATCAGCGGCGGCCGGCGCAGGTCGAAGCGGAGCCCCTGCTCGGCCTCGGTGAGCGCGGCCATCGCCGGCGCCGGATCGGCCGCCGGGTCCAGGCCGGTCCCGACCTCGGTCCAGGCCGGCGCCGAGCGGGCCGGGACGATCTGGATCGGGGTGCCGGAGCGGCGCTCGCGGAAACCGGCCCGCAGGTTCGGATGCCGGCGCAGCAGCTGGGCCGCCGCTGCCTTCAGCGCCGCCACGTCCAGCGGCCCGGTGAGGTCCAGGATCAGCTGGGCGGTCTGCACCTCGGGGCCGGACGTGTCGAAGGACGAGCGGAACAGCATGCCGGCCTGCAGCGGGGAGAGCGGGAGGATGTCCTCGACCGTCGACGTGCTCATTCACATCACCTTCTGCTCGGCGGACATCTCGTCGTCCAGCGACATCTCGTGCTCGATGTCGTCGATCTCGTCCTGGGTCAGGCCGGCGAGAGTGAGGTCGGACGGCGTCGGGCCCCCCGCGGACGGTGCTGACGCGGCGGCCACCACCGCGGCCAGAGCGGTGACCCAGTCCTGCGCCAAGGCGCTGATCTCGGCCTCCTCGAACAGGCCGTCCGGCCAGCTCCATGTCGTCCGCAGGCGGGGCCCGGCGGTTCCGTCGTAGGTGACGGCGGCGATCTCCAGGCTGTGTGACACCGGCTGGCGGGGGTCCGCGCCGCCCTGCAGCCCGAGTTCGTCGGCGGCCAGCGTCCAGGCGCCGGGGCCGGCGGCGTCCCCGGCCGGGAACCGGCCCAGGTAGTTGAAAGCCACCTGTGGGGCGGGAAAGCGGGCCAGCGTGGCCGCGCTGTCCGGGTCGAGGTGCCGCAGCACGCCGAACTCGGCCCTGGGCGGTACGGCGCGCAGCTGTTGCTTGACCCGTTTGACCGCCGCGGCGACCTCCGGCGGGCTCAGCCGCGCCCAGTCGACCGGGCCGGGGTCGAGGCGGACCGGGTGGATGCTGGTGAACCAGCCGACGGTGCGGGACAGGTCGGCCTCCGGGACCAGGCCGTCGCGCCCGTGCCCCTCGAGGTCGACGACGAGCGGGCCGGCGGCGTCCCGGCCGCGGCCGGCCGCCCAGTGCGGCACGGCCAGGGCCAGCGCCGCGAGCAGGACGTCGTCCACGCCGGCGTGGTACGCCGCCGGGGCGCTGCCGAGGGCGGCCGCGGCGGTGGCCGCCGGCACGTCCCGGGACACCGTGCGCAGCCGCTCGAAGACGTCGGCGCGGGGATCCAGCGGGCGGGACCCGATCGGCGGCTCCGCCCGGTCCAGGAGCCGCGCCCACCGCGGCGCCTCGGTGCGGCACCAGGCGGGATCGGCGCGGCCGGCAACGGCGAGCGCCCATGCCCGCAGCGGTGTCTGTACCGGGTCGAGCACCGGCGTCCGGCCGGCGGCCAGTTCCCGGCCGGCCGCCTCCAGGTCGGCGAGCAGGATCCGCCACGAGACACCGTCGACGGCCAGGTGGTGCACGGTGAGCGCGAGCCGGTGCGGCCCGGCCGGCCCGGCGTCGAACCAGGTGGCCCGCACCAGGCGCCCGGCGGCCGGCCGCAGCCGGTTCCGGGCGGCGTCCGCCTCGGCCCGGACGCGGGCCGCCCGCTCGGTGTCACCGAGTCCGGCGACGTCCACCACCTGCAGGCAGTCCTCGGCCCGGACCGATCCGGCGGGTGGGATCTCCAGCTGCCACGGCTCGGCCGGGCCGACCCGGGCGACCATCCGCAGGGCGGCGTGGTGGTCGAGCAGAACCTGCAGCGCGGCCCGGATGTGGTCGGCGGTGGTGGGTGCCGGCACCCGGACCAAGACGGTCTGGCTGAAGGCGTCCATCGGGCCGCCCAGATCGCGGGCCCGGGCCACCACCGGGGTGAGCGGGACCGCGCCGGTCTCGCTCGCGGCCGGGGCCGGGGCGGTCACCGCGGTCGCGGCCGCGGCCAGCGCGCGCACGGTGCGGAGCTCGTAGACGTCCCTCGGTCTGATCGCCAGTCCCTGGCGACGGGCCCGGCTGACCAGCTGGATCGACATGATGCTGTCGCCGCCGAGCTCGAAGAAGCTGCCCTCGACGCCGACCTGGTCAAGTCCGAGGACCTCGGCGTACAGGCCGGCCAGGATTCGCTCGGCGGCGGTCACCGGAGCCGGTCCGGTCGGGGCGGCGTCGACCTCGGGCGCCGGCAGGGCCCGGCGGTCGACCTTGCCGCTCGGGGTGAGCGGCAGCCGGTCCAGCACCGTCAGGTGGGCCGGGAGCATGTGCTCGGGCAGTCGGTCCCGCAGCCAGGCCCGCACCTCGGCGACCGCCGGGCGGGCCCGTCCCGGGGTCACGTGGGCGACCAGGGCGGGCCGGCCGGCGCTGTCCTCGCGGACCGTCACGGTGGCGGAGCCCACGTCCGGGTGCCGGGTCAGGGTGCTCTCGATCTCGCCCGGCTCCACCCGGAAGCCGCGCAGGTTGACCATGTCGTCCGCACGTCCGACGTACTCCAGCTCGCCGTCGGGCCGGTACCGGACCCGGTCGCCGGTGCGGTACAGGCGCCCGCCACCGGATCCGGCGTACGGGTCGGCGACGAACCGGTGCGCGGTCAGTCCCGGCCGCCCGGCGTATCCGAGAGCCAGCCGGTCACCACCGACGTACAGCTCGCCGACCGCACCGACCGGAACCGGCCGGAGTACGGGGTCGAGCACGTGCGCGCTCAATCCGGCGACCGGCCGGCCGATCCGGGTCAGGTCACCCCGGACGTCGTCCTCGGTCAGCCTCCGCGCGGTGACGTGCACGGTGGTCTCGGTGATGCCGTACATGTTGACCAGCTGCGGGCGGTCCCAGCCGTGCCGCTCGGTCCACCGCCGGACACTGGCGTGGTCGAGCGCCTCGCCGCCGAACACCACCCAGCGCAAGCGGTTCGGCGTGGCCGTACGGGCGTCCACCGCCTCCAGTTGCGCGAAGGCGGACGGCGTCTGGTTCAGCACGGTGACGCCGGTCCCGGTCAGCAGCCGGTGGAAGTCGTCGGGGCTGCGCGACACCCAGTAGGGCACGACGACGAGCCGGCCGCCGGTGGTGAGCGCCCCCCACACCTCCCAGACCGAGAAGTCGAACGAGGCGCTGTGGAACAACGACCAGACGTCGTCCGGGCCGACATCGAGGTTCTGCTCGCCCCACCGCAGCAGCCGGGTGACGGCGCGGTGCGGGACCCGGACGCCCTTGGGCTGCCCGGTGGAGCCGGAGGTGTAGATGACGTAGGCGGGATCGTCGCCGGTGGCCGGGCGACGGCCCGTGGGGCGGGCTCCGGCGTGGACGTTCCAGGGGCCACGGGGAAGTCCGCCGACGTGTTCGGGGGTGCCGATGACGGTGGTGGCGCCGGCGTCGGCGAGCATGAAGGCGAGGCGCTCGGCCGGGTAGTCGACGTCGAGAGGCAGGTAGGCGGCGCCGGTCTTCAGGACGCCGAGGAGGTGGACGACGAGGTCGAGGGAACGGCTGACGCAGACGCCGACCAGGTCGCCCGGTCCGGTGCCCAGGCTCGCGGCGACCCGGTCCGAGCGCTCGCCGAGTTCTCGGTAGGTGATCTGGTCGGATCCGCAGACGACGGCGACGGCGTCGGGGCGCCGGCGGATCTGGTGCTGGACGAGGTCGTGGACCAGCCCGGGCCGCCCGGCCCCGGCCGGGGTGCCGGCCGACCAGCGCGCCACTGCCGCCCGCTCCGCCGCGCCGGCCAGCGGCCGGGTCAGGTAGCGCGCGTCCGGCGCCTCCACCATGTCCCACAGGGCCCGGACGTAGTAGTCGCGCAGAAGGCGCACCTGGTCGATGGTGAGGGCGTCGGTGTGGAAGTCCATCGCCATCAGGACCCGGCTGGACGACGGATCCCGGACCACGCCGATGTTCAGCGGGAAGTTCGTCGGCTCGGCCCGCACCGAGGTGAAGCTGCTGATCTTGTCGTCCAGGATTCTGGCCACGTCGCCGGACAGCACTTTCGACATCACGTGGAAGTGGTTGTAGACGAAGTTGACGTCGACCAGGCGGTCCACCCCCAGCAGGCGTTGCAGCTGCGCCATCGGGAAGCGCCGGTGCGGCAGCATGTCGCGTTCGGCGGCGAACACCTGGTCGATCAGGTCGGTCCAGGTTCCGTCGGGCAGCGCCTGCCGGAACGCGAGGGTGTTGAGGAACAGGCCGCGGACGTCGTCCCCGCCGTTCTCCTCCGGGCGCCCGTTCGCCGTCACGCCGATCAGGACGTCCCGGGATCCGGTCGCGTACCCGATGGTGCGCAGGCAGCCGGCCAGGAACAGGGTCTTCATCGGGGCGCCGCAGCGGCCGGCCAGCGCCCGCAGTGCCTCGCACAGGTCGTCCGGCAGCAGCGTCTCCAGCGCGCCGTACCGCTGCCGGGCCTCGGTGGCGTACCACCACTCCCGGCTGAACCGGTCCTCGTCGGCCAGTTCGGCCGGCTCCGTCCGCGGCCACGGCAGGAGCCGGGTGTCCGGGTGGTCGGCCAGCCGGTCGCGCCAGAACCGCTGCGCGGTCTCCGAGCCGACCGCCTCCCGTTCGAGCGCGACGAAGTCGCGGTAGTGCGCTACCGGCGGTGTGCCGTCCGGGAGCCGGCCGGTCCGGAGGTCGTGATAGACGCGGAGGATCTCGCTCAGCGTCGAGTGCAGGCTCCACCCGTCGAACACGCCGTGGTGCTCGGTCAGCGTCCACTGGAAGACGTCGTCGCTGCGGCGGTGCACGTGCATCCGGAACAGCGGCGGCCGGGCGTGGTCGAACGGCGTGACCCGTTGCTCCTCCACGTAATCCCGGATCACCCGTTCCTGCGTCGCCGGGTCCGCCGTCCGCAGGTCGTCCACGCCGACGGGCATGACGGCATGCGCGTACACCAGTTGCAGCGGTTCGCTGTAGTCGGTCAGGGCCAGGGCGGTGCGCAGGATCGGATGCCGCCGCACCACGTGGTCCACCGAGCGTTGGAAGGCCCCGGCGTCGAACTGCGCCGACACGGTCAGGCTGTCGACGTTGTGGTACGGCAACCGCTCGGGGTCGCGGGACATCTCGTAGACCATCCCGACCTGCAGGGCCACCATCGGGTACGCGTCCTCCAGGCCGTCCGGCAGTGCCGCCCGGTCCGCCTCGGCCACCAGCTCGAACGGGCCGAGTCCGGTGGCCTCCGGCCGGTCGCACGCCGTGGTCACCCGGGCCAGACCGGCCACCGTCGGCCGGTGGAACAGTTCCTGCAGCCCGAACGTCAGCCCCGCGGCCCGGGCCGCACCGAGCACCCGGATGCTGCGGATCGAGTCGCCGCCGAGGCCGAAGAAGTTGTCGTTCCGGCCGACCCGGTCCAGCCCCAGCGCCTCGGCCCAGATGCCGGCCAGCCGCTGCTCCACGTCGCCCACCGGCGCGACGAACTCGCCCGCGTCGCCGGGACGATCGGTGCCCGGCGCCGGCAGCCGCCGGTGATCGGTCTTACAGCTCGGGGTCAGCGGGATCTCGGCCAGCTCGACGAACCGGGTCGGCAGCATGTACTCCGGCAGCCATTGCGACAGCCACGCGCGTACCGGCGTGATGTCCTGCTCCGGCCGGGCCACCAGGTAGCCGACCAACTGCGGGGTGCCGGTGTCGTCGGTCCGCAACGAGACAGCCGCCCGGGCGATGCCGGGATGGCGGCTGAGGACGGCCTCGATCTCGGTCAGTTCCACGCGGAAACCGCGGATCTTGACCATCGTGTCGGCGCGGCCGGCGTACTCGAGAGTGCCGTCCGGGCACCACCGCGCCAGGTCACCGCTGCGGTAGAGGCGGCCGCCGGTGTGCCCGCCGACCGGGTCCGCGACGAAGCGGCCCGCGGTCAGCCCGGGGCGCCGCAGGTACCCGCGGGCGACGCCGGCGCCGGCCACGTACATCTCCCCCACCACGCCGACCGGGCACGGCCGCAGCCGCTCGTCCAGCACGTGGATGTCGAGGTCGGCCAGCGGGCGGCCGATCTGGGTGCGGGCCCGGTCCAGGTCGGCCGCGGTGACCACGCGGAAGGTGTTGTGCACGGTGGTCTCGGTGATGCCGTACATGTTGACCAGCCGCGGGCGGTCCCAGCCGTGGCGCCCGGCCCAGCGCCGGACGCTGCCGTGGTCCAGGGGCTCGCCGGCGAAGATCACGTACCGCACGGCGAGCCGCGCCGCGCCGGCCGCCCGCTCGTCCGCGGCCTCGAACTGGACGAAGGCGGACGGCGTCTGGCTGAACACCGTGACGGCCTGTTCGCGCACCAGCGCGTGCAGCTCGTCGGGGTTCCTGGTGGTCCGGTGCGGGACGACGACGAGCCGGCCACCGGTGCTGAGCGCACCCCACATCTCCCACACCGAGACGTCGAACGAGGCACTGTGGACCATCGACCAGACGTCGTCGGGGCCGACGTCGTAGCTGAGCCGGGCCGAGGCGAACAGCCGGGCCACGTTGCGGTGGGTGATCTCGACGCCCTTCGGCCGCCCGGTGGAGCCGGAGGTGTAGATGACGTACGCGAGGTCGTCGCCGGTGGCCGTACGGCGGGCGGTGGGTCCGCCGGCCGGCGGGTGGCCGGCGGTGAGGGATCCGTCGGGGTGGCCGTGGTGGACGTGCCAGGGTCCGTCGGGCAGTTCGCCGGCTGCCTCCGGGGCGCCGATGACCGTGCTGACACCGGCGTCGGAGAGCATGAAGGCGAGGCGCTCGGCCGGGTAGTCGACGTCGAGAGGCAGGTAGGCGGCGCCGGCCTTGAGGACGCCGAGGAGGTGGACGACGAGAGCCAGCGAACGGCTGACGCAGACGCCGACCAGGTCGCCCGGCCCGATGCCGTGGGCACGCAGGTGGCCGGCGACGCGATCGGAGCGTTCCCCGAGTTCGCGATAGGTCAGGTGGTCGGGGCCGCAGACCACGGCGGTGGCGTCGGGGCGCCGGCCGATCTGGTACCCGACGAGGTCGTGGATGAGTCCGTCGTGCTCGACCTCGACCGGGCTGCCGGCCGACCAGCGCGCCACCGCCGTGCGCTCGTCCGCACCGGCCATGCACAGCTCGTCCACCGGCACGTCCGGCTGATCCAGCGCCGTGTCCAGCAGCCGGGACCAGTGATCGAAGAACCGGTCGGCCGACGTCCGCAGGAACAGGTCGGTGCCGTACTCCAGCTCGACCTCGTACCGCTCGCCGGTGTCGTTGACGGTGAGCGTCAGGTCCAGCTTGGCGGTTCCGGTCGGCACGAACTCGCGCCGCAGGACCGGCGCGGCGTCGTGCGCCGCCGGGCTGTTCTCGTGGAAGGCGAACAGCACCTGCACCAGCGGGGCGTGGCTGGGAGTGCGCTCCGGCAGCAGTTCGCTGACCAGCAACTGGAACGGCAGCTCGGCGGATTCCAGCGCGTCGAGCAACGACGCCCGGGACCGCGTGACGGTCTCGATGAACGTCGGGCGCCCGCCGAGATCGGTCCGCAGCACCGCGGTGTTGACGAACAGGCCCACGACGTCGTGCAGGGCCGGATCGCTGCGTCCGGACACCGGAACCCCGATCACGACGTCGGTCTGGCCGCTCTGCCGGTGTACGAACGCGGTGAACGCCGCGAGCAGGACCAGGTTCGGGGTGCTCCCGTGGCGGCGGGCGAACGCCACCACCCGTTCGCGCACCTGCGGCCCCAGATCGAACCGCAGCGTCCGGCCGCGGTCGGTGAGATTCCGTGGCCGGGGATGGTCGCGACCGAGTTCGAGCACCGCCGGCGCGTCGCGCAACTCGCCGGCCCGGCGGGCCAGGAGCGCGGCGGCCTCGGGTCCGGCCAGCCGGCGTCGCTGCTCGACACAGTGCTCCAGGTACCGGTCGTCCGGCGCGGCCGGCAGCGGTGCGCCCGCGAGCGCCGCGGCCACCTGCCGTTCGACGATCTCCAGCGACAGGCCGTCGATCGCGATGTGGTGAAAGCACACGCAGATCTCGGTAGCACCGGTCGCGTCGCCGATGACCGCCATCCGCACCAGCGGTCCGTGGGCGAGGTCGAACGGCGCCACCGCCAGCGCGCCGGCGATCTCGTCGCACCGCTGACCGCGGCCGCGCACCGGCACCCCGGTCAGGTCGTGCACCGCCACCGGCACGTCCCGGACAGCCGGCAGCCGCTGCATCGGCGCACCGTCGACCTCGGCGAACTGTGTGAACAGCGCACCATGGCGGACGAGGACCGCACGGACCGCGGTGACGACCTCCGGCACCGGGATCCCCGGTCGCAACCGCCACCGGACCGGGACGTGGTAGGTCGCCAGTCCGGGAGCCCAACGGTCGATGAACCAGAGACGTTCCTGCTCGTAGCTCATCGGCCACAGTTGCTCGTCGGCACGCATCGGGGTCCTCCTACCAGGATCGAAAAGCGGGTCGGTCAGGCGGGGTTCATGGCCTCTGCGAGGCTGCGCGGTCGCATGTCCACCCAGTTCTCTTCGACGTACCGGAGGCTGTCGGCGCGGCTGCCCGGCCCGCGGGCCACGGTCCAGCCCGCCGGGACCTCCGCGAACTCCGGCCAGAGCGAGTACTGCGACTCGTCGTTCACCAGCACCAGGAAGACGCCGTCCTCGTCATCGAACGGATTTGCCATGTCGGTCTCGCTTTCGATGGGGAATCGGAGGTTGCGCGGCGGTCACCCGGGAGGAACTCACGTGGAGTCCGCCGAACGGCCGGGAGGAGTCTGCGGCGCGTCGTTCACCGGAAACGCACGGATCCTGCATGCCTCGCCGCGCGCCCTCGGTCAGCAGCAGGACGGCGCACAGCCGGAATCACCGCCGTCGCCGCCCGCACCCGCCGGCACGCCCGGGACAGCAACCGACCGCCGGCCCTCGCCTGGCGACCCTGCCGAAAGTCCCGGGCCGCCGGCAGCGGAGTCTGTGCAGATTCGATGAACGCCCTCCGCGAAGCTGGGCCGACCGCGCGACCGGCCGGCTCGAACGGCGCGACGGCGGAACCAACACCGCGCCGGCGAGGTACGACGGTGAAGAGGACGCCCTTCCCCGATTGTTCGACGACCCGGTAAGGAGCCCGCCATGCCCGAAGCCCCGTGCTGCACCGTCATCGTTCCCACCTACAACCGCTCCCGGCTGCTGAGCTACACGCTCGACTCGCTGGTCCGGCAGGACCTGCCGGCGCGGTCGTACGAGGTCGTGGTCGTCGACGACGGCTCCTCCGACGACACGGCAGAGGTGGTAGCCGGATACCGGCACCGGCTCGACATCCACTATCACTTCCAGCCCGACGACGGGTACCGGGTCGCGCGGGCGCGCAACACCGGCATCACCCATGCCCGCGCGCCGCTGTGCGTCTTCCTCGACTCCGGGGTGATCGCCCACACCGGGTGCCTGTCGGCGCACGTCGAGCGGCACCTCCGGGAGCCCCGGCCGGTCGCCCTCTGCGGCTACGTGTTCGGATACAACCTGAACAACGAGGACGAGCGCGTGGTGCTCGAGACGCTCGACCTCAACGACCCCGACAGTGCCATCGACGCGTTCACCCGGGCCGGCGAGGCACTCGACCACCGCGACGCGTTCTACCGGCGCTACGGCGACGACTTCGGCGGGCTGCCCGCTCCCTGGTTGATGTACTGGACCTCCAACGCCTCCGCCGCGACCGACATGCTGCGCGAGGTGGGCGGTTTCGACGAGCAGTTCCAGCGCTGGGGTGGCGAGGACGTGGATCTGGGCTATCGCCTCTACCGGGCCGGCGCCCGGATCCAGCTCGAACGCCGGGCCACCGCCATCCACTATCCGCACGACAAGGTCGACGACGTGCTGCAGGCGGCCGCCGCCGTGAATTACCGGTACATCGCCCGCAAGTACGACACGCCGATCACCCGGCTGCTGGCCATCGAGCCGATGATCAGCTTCTTCGCGCTCAACGAGCTGATCGAGCGATACGCCATCCCCAACCTGGACGCGCCGGCACCCGCGCGGTCCACCGCCGACCGGTGACCGAGATCCTCGACGCCGGCGTCGGAGGGCTCACGGTCCCCCGCGCCGTCATCGACCGGCTGACGGGAGCCGCGTACGGCCGATGCCGTCCTCTGGTGCGGCCGTGGCGCTCCTTTCCCGGAGCGACACAATGCCGGTATGCAGCAGACCGTGATGGTGGCTCTGGTTACCGGAATCCTCACCGCTTCCGCCGCATTGACGGCAAGCTGGCTCACGAGTAGAGCGACGATCAACGCCGCGCGGCTGAATGTCACGACCAACGCGGAGAACCAACGCCGGGAGCGGGCCAGGGATCTGCGCCGCTCCGCGTACGTTGATCTGCTCACCTACGTAGCTGAGGTGCGCTGGCGGGTCAGAGATCTGGTTCACCGGGCAGCCGCCGGGGACGAAACCGCCTTGATCGAATTCCGCACCGAGAGAAACGCGGTCGGCGGCGAACTCGCCCGTCGTCGATACGTGGTCTACCTCGAAGGTCCGGAGTCGATCCGGGAATCGGTCGATCGCCTCCAGGCCGCTCTTGATCTTTTGGGAGATGACCTCGATCGCGCCTTGCAGCTGCGGGATCCGGATGCGATCAGGGCGGAGGTACGAGCGGCGAGAGAGGCACTCAGTCAGGAAACTCAGGCATTCATCGCTCAGGCACAAGCTGCACTATTCGACGCGGATTCCAAGCTGATTTGATCGCTGCTCTCGTCGTCGCCGCGGACCCCCTGGCCCGCAGCGGCCCCTTCGGCGCCGCACTGCCCGTCGGCGCCGTCACGGCCGTATCGGGGCCGTCGCCCTCCTGCTGATTCTCCACCGCGCCAACGCCTGACCGGGAGATGTCCATGGCCGCTCGCCTCACAGTGCACGACATCCAGCTCGGCTACGGTGGCGCCCCGGCGGTCGACGGTGTCACGCTCGAGATCCCGGACGCACGGAATGCTCAGCGTGGTGTTCAACCTGAATGCGCTGGTCGTGGAGTGCCCCGCCACGGGCCGGCCGCTGGTCGTGCCGACCGGGCCGTCGGAAAGTCGGGCACGCGAACCGCACCGAACTGGCTCATCACGACCGTCATGACCACGCTGGCAACCCTCGGCATCGTCGGCTGCTGCCGCCGCCGCGATCTCCACGCCTGAGTGACGGGCCGTCACCACCACGTCCCGGACTGCGCCTACGCGCCGTTGGCGGTGCTGGTGTCGATGCCCCGGCGTCGGCCGGACTACCCGGCCACGATCGGGCCGGTGTGGCCGCCGGGGCTCGACCCTTCCGCGCCCGTGACGGTGAGCAGCACGGCCTGCTCGGCCGGCACGCTCGCGGTGTATCCGGTGGCGAAGGATCCCCGGTCGGTGCCGGTCCACGGGTCGCGCACGGCCACCGAACCGGTCAGCCCCAGCGTGGACCAGCGGGCGGTGATGTCGGCGGTGACACCGGTGCGGTTGAGCAGCAGGACGGCCCGCTTTCCGGTGCCGGCGAGAGTCTTGCCGTACACCTGCAGGTCGGTGTCGTCCTCGGCGACCTTGGCGCCCTGCCGGCCCAGGGGGTCCTGATCGATGGCGATGACTTCACGGTTGGTGAGGATGGCCCGGGTTTCGGCGCTCATCGTGGCGATGTTGTTGCCGGCCAGCAACGGCGCACCGGAGATCGCCCACAGGGCCAGGTGGGTGCGGTTCTGCCCGGCGGTGAAGTTCGGCATGCCGACGACGAGCATGTCGGGGTCGTTGTAGTGGCCGGGGCTCTGGGCGGTGGGGTGCTGCGCGGAGCCGAAGTTGGCGAGCACCCGGTCCATCGAGGCGCTCTGGCCGTGGTAGATGATGTCCTGGCTGGTGCGCCACATCGTCGCAAGGCCGGGGCCCCAGTTCCACGGGCTGCCGTTGCCCCAGCTGCAGATGGCGAAGACCATGGGCCGGCCGGTCTGGGCGGTGGCGCGGGCGATGGAGTCGCCGATCCGCGTGTACGTGGCCTGCGGGTCGAGGCGCTCGTCGTAGCCACCGCACCAGTCGACCTTGACGAAATCGAAGCCCCACCGGGAGAACTGCAGGAAGTCCCGGTCGTAGTGGCCTCCGCTGCCGGAGCCGGGCGCGGCCGGACGTCCCGTCGGGTAGTAGTAGCCACAACCGTCGCGGCCCGCGTCGGTGTAGATGCCGGCCTTGAGGCCCTTGCTGTGGATGTACGCGGCGATCGCGGCCATCCCGCCGGGCCATTCGGCGGTGTCGACGGTGATGTTGCCGGCCGGGTCGCGGGTGCCCTGCCACCAGCCCTCGTCGATGTTGACGTACTCGTAGCCGGCGTCCTTGAGTCCCGAGGAGACGATGGCGTCGACCTGCGCCCGGATCACGTTGGAGTCGATTCTGGCGGCGAAAGTGTTCCAGGACGCCCAGCCCATCGGCGGCGTGGTCACCACGTTGTTCGGCGCGGCCGGCACCGGAACGGTGCGCATCAGCAACCCTCCGTCGTGTGACTCACGTCCTCCGGCACCACCTCGCACGTTACCGAATCGATTCGCCTCAGACCAGATATCGGTGTCGGTGGATTTCTAACGTCAGAAATTCTCCCACCCTGCAGTCTCGGCCATTCCGCAGTCCGCATTCGAGCATCGCGTCGAACCCTCCCCGGCGGTCACATTGACATCGAGGACGACCGATGCCTACCCTGCGATGCGAACCGATTCGACAGTGGGAGATCCGCATGAACATCGGTGAGATCGCGCGCCGGGCCGGGGTGTCGCGCAGCACGGTCTCCTACGCGCTCAGCGGCCGGCGGTCGGTCAGCGCGGCGACGAAGCAGCGCATCCAGGCGGTCATCGACGAGGTCGGCTATCGGCCCAACGCCGCGGCGCGAGCACTCAAGGAGGGCCGGACCCGCACCCTCGGGCTGGTCGTGCCGCCGGCCAGCCTGCGACTGACCGACACGCAGCTGGAATTCGTGGCGAGCGTGGTGGAAGCCGCCGCACGCGCCGACCTCGACGTACTGCTGTCGCCGTCCGGCGGCGACCACGACCGGTCGTTCGAGCGGCTGATCTCCGGCCGGCGCGTCGACGGGGTGATCCTCATGGAGATCCGGCTGGAGGACGAACGCGTCACCCTCCTGCAGCAGGCGGGACTGCCGTTCGTGACGATCGGCCGCACCGCGCACCCCGAGGGCACCTTCTGGGTGGACGTCGACTACGCGGCGCTGGTGGCCCGCTGCGTGCATCACCTGGCCGACCTGGGCCATCGGGAGATCGCGCTGATCAATCGCTCCGCCGAGCTGGCCGCCACCGGGTACGGCCCGGCGCACCGCGCCCAGACGGCTTTCACCGAGGCGGTCCGGCAGCGCGGCGCGACCGGCATCGACCTGCCCTGCGCCGACGACCCCGCGGCCGGCGAGGAGTGCTTCGCGCAGCTCCGCGAGCGCCATCCCGAGATCACCGGCATCGTCACGATCAACGAAGCGGCCCTGCCGGGCCTGCAGCGCGGCATCGAGCGGGCCGGTGTCGCCGTACCGCGCGAGCTGTCCGTCGCGGGTGTCGCCGCGGCGCACCTGGCCGAGAGATTCCGTCCGCGGCTCACCGCCGCCGACGTACCCGCCCTGACCATGGGCGCCCACGCCGTCGAACTGCTCCAGGAGCGGATCGCCGCGCCGGAGAACCCGGTCCGCCACCTGCTCCTCGCGCCCCCCATCTCGCTGCGCGACAGCACCGCCCCTGCGCCACTCCCCCGTACCTGATTCTTCATCGTGGAGGCACTGTGAGCGTCCCGTCCCCGTCTCGCACCGGCGTAGGTCGTCTCCTGATCGGCGTCCTGGTCGCGGCCGGCGTTCTCGCCGCACCGGTACCGGCGCTCGCCGACGATCAGGCCATCAGTGTCAACTTCGCCGCCGCGACCACCGCGCCCACCTACCGGGCGTCCGGCTGGATCTACGGCATGACCGAGAACGGCGCCAACCCGCCCGACCGATTCTTCACCGACATCAAGTTCCGGGCCATGCGTGCCGGTGGCGCGCAGCTACCCGGCGGCGGCTGGCAGGGCGGTGGATACGACCGCCGGTGGAACGCCACCCGCGCACAGATGCTGCGCACCCAGGCCCTCGGCGGCACGTTCGTCCTGCTCCCCCATGACCTGTGGGGAGCCGACGGCGCCCGCATCGGCCGCTACCCGGGCGACAACGGCGACTGGACCGACTACCACACCTTCCTGACCCGGGTGATCGCCGACGTCAAGGCCACCGGCGTACCGGTCCAGTGGGACATCTGGAACGAACCCAACATCTCAATCTTCTGGGACCGTCCGCAGTCGCAGTACTTCGAGCTGTGGCGGCGCACCTATCAGAGGCTGCGCGCCGACCTGCCGGGCACTCTGATCGTCGGCCCGAGCCACGCCGGCGTACCGAGCACCGCCAACGGTTCCTGGTGGACCCAGTACCTCGACTACGTCAAGGCGAACAACGCGGTGCCGGACATCTTCAGCTGGCACGCCCTGCCCAGCGACCCGGTCGCCAACGTCGCGGCCGCCGACGCCACGCTCGACGCCCGCGGCATCCCACACCCCCGGCCTTATCAGATCAACGAGTACGGCGCCGCGAACGAGCAGAATCCCGCCGACGGCGCCTGGTACCTCACCCGGCTGGAACGCGCCGGCGCGGACGGGCTGCGGGCCAACTGGGCCAGCGGCGGCAACCTGCACAACGACCTGGGCAACCTGCTCACCCACGACTCCGCCGGGCAGTACCAGACCAAGGGCGAGTGGTGGGTCTACCAGTTCTACGCCGGACAGACCGGCACCGCGGTGACCACCACGCCGTCGGGGAGCTACGACGGCTACGCCACCCGGGACATCGGCGTCGGCAAGGTACTCGTCGGTGGCGGCCGGACCACCGGGAACCTCACCGTCTCCCTGCGAGCGCTCGACAGCACCGCCGGGATCATCGCGGACAACCGGGTCCGCGTCCTGGTGCAGCGCATCCCGCACAACAACGGCGGCGCGGTCAGCAGCCCGGCCACCGTGCAGGACCAGGTGACCACGCTCAACGGCAACGCCACCACGGTGACCATCGCCAACAACGCGGTCAACGACGCGTACACCATCACCCTGCTGCCGCCATCCACCCCGTCCCCGCCGCCGTCCGGCCCGCCCGTGCCCGAAACCGCGTGCGCCACCTCGTACCGGGTGGCGAACAGCTGGCCGGGCGGACACCAGGCCGAGGTGAGGGTCGCCAACACCGGCACGGCGAGCATCACCGGCTGGCGGGTGAGCTGGACGATGGGCTCCGGACAGTCGATCAGCCAGGTCTGGAACGGCTCGCTGACCACCAGCGGCACCACCGCCACCGTGACCAACGCGACCCACAACGGCGCCATTCCACCCGGCGGAGGGGCCACGTTCGGCCTGCTCGGCTCGGATAGTCCCTCCACCACGCCGACGCTGACCTGCACGGCGACCTGAGCGAAGCGCCCAGCGGCGCGGAGTATTCGTCCCGGGCGTCGTACCGGCCGCGATGTCGACGCGGCCGGTCACCCGGCGCCCAGCCTGGACAGAGCGATGTAACCGTGGTTACATCGGCGAGTGGGTGATGGCGTGGTACCGACCGGTGAATGGGTGCTGCTGGCCTACCGGGTGCCGCGGGAGCCATCGACACCACGGATCGCCATTTGGCGCAAGCTCAAGCAGCTCGGCGTCGCTCAGCTCGGCGACGGCCTGGTGGCGCTGCCCGCCGACGCCCGCACCCGCGAGCAGTTGGAGTGGGCCGCCGACGACGTGCTCGCCGCCGGTGGCACGGCGAGCGTGTGGCTGGCCCGACCGGCCTCGACCGCGGCGGAACGTGAGTTCGCCGCCCAGATGGCCGCGGCCCGCGGCGGCGAGTACGCCGCCGTCACCGCGGCCGCCGACGCAGCCGCGACCCTGAGCGGCGCGGAGCGCCAGGCGGCGGTGCGCCGGCTGCGCAACGAGCTGCGCCGGATCGGCCGCCGTGATTTCTTTCCACCGTCCGAGCGCGACGCCGCCCAGCTGGCGGTACGCCGGCTCACCGACCCGGACGCCGTCGAGCGAGAGCCCGGCTCGATCGCCGAACCGGCGCCGGGAGCCCGGTCGTGAAGTGGGCGACCCGCGCCGGGGTGCACATCGACCGGGCGGCGTGCGCCTGGCTGATCCGCCGCCACGTCGACCCGCGGCCGGAGTTCGTGTTCGTCGCCGACCCGAACGAGGTGCCGCCCGACGCGACTCCGTTCGACATGCGCGGGGTGGACCTGTCGCACCACGGCACAGACTGCACCTTCGAGACGATTCTGCGCCGCTACGACCTGCACGACCCGGTGCTGTGGAAGCTCGCCGAGATCGTGCACGAGGCCGACATCGAGGACGGTCGCTACGACGCCCCCGAAGCCCCCGGTCTCGACGTCGTGCTGCGCGGGCTGTCGCTGGTGCTCACCGACGACCACCGCGTCCTGGAGCTCACCGGCCCGGTCTTCGATGGTTTGTACGAGTACTACCGCCGGGTGCTGCTGCTCGGCCGCCCACCCGCCTGATCCGGGAGAGCCCGCGATGACGACCACCGACCCCGACATGAGTGCCGACCCGGCCGGCGCCCCGCAGCCGCCGGCCGTGAGCGGTGACGTGGTGCCGTTCCGCGCCGCGACCCGGGCCTGGTTCTCCATCAGCCTGCAGACCTTCGGTGGCCCGGCGGGGCAGATCGCCGTCATGCAGCGCCACCTCGTCGACGAGCGGCGCTGGATCGGGCAGAAGCGGTTCCTGCACGCCCTGAACTACTGCATGCTGCTGCCCGGCCCGGAAGCCCAGCAGTTGGCCATCTACGTCGGATGGTTGCTCAACGGCCTACGGGGCGGCCTGGTCGCCGGCATCCTCTTCGTGCTGCCCGGACTCGTCGCGCTGCTCGCTCTGTCCGCGGTGTACGTCGGCTTCGGCGACACCACCGTCGTCACCGCGCTGTTCGCGGGCCTCGCCCCGGCCGTCATCGCGATCGTCGTCCAAGCCGTGTGGCGCGTCGGCACGCGCGCGCTCGCCAATCCCGTGCTGGTCGGGTTCGCGGTCGCCGCGTTCGCCGCCCTGGCTGTGTTCGGGGTGCCGTTCCCGATCGTCGTCGCGGCCGCCGCGCTCGCCGGGTGGGCACTGCACCGATGGCGGCCGGGGCTGATCACCACCACCGGCGGGCACAAGGCCGGCGGCGAGGACGGGCCGGCACCGCTGATCGCCGACGACGCACTGCACCACGACCGGCCGTCGGGCCGCCGCGCCGCCGTGATCCTCACCGTCGGCGTGGCCGTCTGGTTCGTGCCGGTCGGCGTGGTCGCCGCCCTCACCGGAATCGGCAGCATCTACACCCAGCAAGGGCTGTTCTTCTCCGGCACCGCCGTGATCACCTTCGGCGGCGCCTACGCCGTACTCGCCCACGTCGCCCAACGCGCGGTCGAGGACTATGGCTGGCTCTCCACCGGCGACATGGTCCGCGGCCTCGCCCTGGCGGAGTCCACCCCGGGCCCACTGATCATGGTGGTTCAGTTCGTCGCGTTCCTCGGCGCGTACCACCACCCCGGCAACCTCAATCCCTGGACCGCAGGCGTCGTCGCGTCCCTGCTCACCACCTGGGTGACCTTCGTGCCGTGCTTCCTGTTCATCCTGCTCGGCGCCCCCTACGTGGAACGCCTGCGCGGCAACCGGTCACTGTCGGCGGCCCTGACCGGTATCACCGCCGCCGTCGTCGGCGTCATCGCCAACCTCGGTCTCTACTTCGCCGTGCACACCCTCTTCGGCGCCAGTCGCACCATCACCCACGGGCCGCTGCAAGTCGAGCTGCCGGATCCCGGCACCATCCAGCCGGTACCCGTCGCCATCACCGCCATCGCCACGGTGCTCATCTTCACGCTCCAATGGTCCGTGCTGCGCGTCCTGGCCGTCAGCGCCGCTCTCGGCCTGGCCGCCGCCCTCATCGGGCTGCCGGTCACCCAGGGACTCGCCTGAACGGAAGTGCTCCGCCGCCAGATACGGGGACCGCGGTCAGCAGCCCGCCTGGAGGAGGAGGCCACCAGCTGGCCGGCACCTGCTCACCGTGACGCCAGGCCGAGGTGTTCCAGCGCCTGCCGCAGCGTGTGCCGTCCGGCCATCGACTCCGGACCGCGGAGCCTGGGCAGGACCCGGCCGGTCCAGGTTCCGGTCGACCCGTACCGGCCGTGGTAGGCGGCGAGGGTTTCGTCGTACGCGGGGAGGTGGGCGCGGCCTGGGCGGCCGCGACCAGGGTGCTCAATTCGTCGTCGGTGACGTCGCGGTTGGCGAAGCGGCGCACCGAGCGGCGGGACAGTTGCGGGCGGATCAGGTCCGTGGGCATCAGGCCACCGCCGCCTGCGCCGCGCGGGTGGGAAGCGGCAGCCGGTGCCCGGAGCCGGCGGCGCCGCGGTGGATGCGGTCGCGCGGGGTGCCCGGCCGTTCGGCGATCAGCGCCCGGGTCGACGCGCTGAATCCGGCCGAGACCGCACCGGCGACGAGCGCGAGGTCGACCTCGCGCCCCGAGTGAAGGAGCACCGTCTGCATGAAGTCCAACATACCTATAGGCTCTATAGGCATTACAGGTAATGTGGTCCACGCGGCTGAGCGATTGGCAGCCGTCGGCCGGTGTCATCGACGCATCCGCTTCGGTCCGGGAGGCCCCACATGCGCAACGAATACCTCTGGTACATCCCCAACCAGGTCACGCCCGGACACCGCGGCGAACCCGTCACGGCCGGGCACAACAGCCTCGAAACCTTGACCGGCCAGGCACGGGCACTCGAGGACCACGGTTGGGGCGGTGCCCTGCTCGGCACCGGCTGGGGCCGGCCCGACACGTTCACCGTCGCCACCGCCCTGGCCGCGCGGACCACCACGTTTCAACCGCTCATCGCGATCCGACCCGGCTACTGGCGTCCGGCCAACTTCGCCTCCGCCGCCGCCACGCTCGACCACCTCACCGGCGGCCGGGTACTGGTCAACATCGTCTCCGGTCAGGACGACCTCGCCGCGTACGGCGACAGCGAGGGCGATCAGGCGCACCGCTACGGACGTACCCGGGAGTTCCTGCAGATCGTGCGACGACTGTGGACCGAGGAGAACGTCACCTACCACGGCGAGCACTTCCGGGTGACCGGCTCCACCGTCACGCCCCGGCCACTCGTGCGCGGCGACCGCCGTCACCCGCGGCTGTACTTCGGCGGCGCGTCGGAGGCCGCCGAGCGGGTCGCCGCCGCCGAGGCCGACGTGCAGCTGTTCTGGGGCGAGCCGCTCGACGGCGTCCGCGAGCGCATCGAGCGGCTTCAGCAGCTCAGCCGCGACCTCGGTCGCGAACACGCCCCGCTGGAGTTCGGTCTGCGCGTCACCACCCTGGTGCGCGACACCACCGAACAGGCCTGGGCCGACGCCGAGGCCAAGGTCGCCGAGATGGCCGGGCGCAACGGTGTCGCGGCCCAGAACCCGCACCGGCGCGCCGCCGTCGGCCAGCAGCGGCTGCTCGACCTGGCCGCCCGTGGCGAGGTCCTCGACGACAACCTGTACACCACGCCCGGCAAGGTCGGCGGGGGTGGCGCCGCCACCACCTGGCTGGTCGGGTCGGCCGAGGACGTGGCCAAGTCGCTGCGCCGCTACCAGAGTCTCGGCATCACCCACTTCGTCCTCTCCGACACCCCGTACCTGCGGGAGATCCGCCGTCAGGGCGACCAGTTGCTGCCACTGCTGCGGGACTAGGCGAAGCGCGAGATCGGCACCACCGCGTCGACGAACCGGCGAGTTCGTCCTGCATCGCCGGCAGGTGGCCGGTGAACCGGGCACGGCGAAGGAGTTCCATGGGCGACGGCGTCCCAGAGACCCGGCCGCGGTGACCCGTCAGGGGTCGAAGGCCGACACGTACTGGTCCGCGACGGAGGATAGGTCGCTCAGTTCGGACCTGGTCGCGGTCAGGCCGAAATCGGCGACGTCGGCGCCGAGTTCGCCGAGCAGCCGGGCGAGGAAGGTCTCCGCGAGATCAGCCACCGGTTGGGTCTCGGCCGTCACGACGGGGACCGCCACGACGCCGGCCAGCGCGTTGGCCGGGAGCTGGTCGAGCAACGCCTTGAGAACGCCCGCGTAGGACCCTTTGCAGGCCGGGGTGGCAACGATCAGCAGAGCCGCGTCCTGAACCTCCAGCAGAGCCTCACCGGTGGCGCCGTCGCCCG
This sequence comes from Jidongwangia harbinensis, assembly GCF_020216025.1. Lineage (GTDB taxonomy): Bacteria > Actinomycetota > Actinomycetes > Mycobacteriales > Micromonosporaceae > Actinoplanes > Actinoplanes harbinensis. The sequence continues at coordinate 564,422 of NZ_JAIWNC010000001.1, forward strand.
GCGTCAGCAGACCGGGGATCAGCCTGGCGACGTCGACCAGGACCGGCTCCGCATGGCCACGCCGCATGGCGAATCTCTCACCCACCGCGAGGCCATCGCGCCGCGCACAAGCCCGATTCGCTATCGGTAGAAGGGACCACCACCGCCCGTAGCCACCGGACGTGACCATGGCGTCCCTGCGCGGAGCGCGCCCTGTGCAGCGACCGGCAACGCACAGAACCCGTGGTCAACCCCCGAACCCGGTTTCGAGCGGTACACGGCGACGGCGGCGGGCCCGTGCAGGCCTGCTGCCGTCGTTCGTCCGGTACGGGTCGGATCAGGCTGACATCAACTCGGTGAGCCTCGTCCTGGACGATTCCCGCGCACGCTCCCGCAGCGAGCGAACGAGGTCGTCGCCGGAAGCGTCGGCACCGGACAGCGTTGCCATGTCGGCCTGCTGGTTCTGTACCTCGATCTCATACCGGTCGACGCCGTCGTCGAGCAGGTCCGAGATGTACTCCGCCGAGTTGAGTGCGCTGTTGGAACAGCTCGCCACCGATGTCAGATCACCATCCTTCCGGTACTTCACCGCGTAGTAGACCGCGGCGGCCGCGTCGTCGGCGTACGCCAACAGGCCGGGTGACTGCTCGTCACCGGTCAGCTCCGGGAACTGCTTCATCGCCTCGGCGATCTCACCCCACGCAGTGCCGGAGGGGTACTGCCAGAGCAGGTCCAGGCAGCGGATCACCGTGTCGACATCCGGAGAACGCGCCGTGTCGGCACCGACCGGGCCGGTGAAGAGCTGAGCCATTCGCTCCGCACATGCGGCGACGAACATGCTCACCTGCCCCTCACCCGCACGCTCGAAGAACTTCTGGACAGCAGGTTCAGCATCGACCACTCGAACGTCCCGATCCTCGTCCCGGATTCGCGTTGTAGACCTCACCGGCGATCGGGGTCCACCTCATTCTTGCCGATGTACGGTAGCGCGTTCTGCTCCGCATGGGCCCAGGGCAGGTTGCGGGCCGCAACCACCACGCCGCCCATGCACTCCTGACCGGCCCAAGGACACGCCGAGCGGCGTCAAGGTAAGGGCCGAGGACGAGATGCCCGCCTAACCGTCGCCGGATGGCGTGATCCGCAGGGCGAGCAGGCCGTGGTCCAGGCCGACGATCAGCGTGTCGCCGGCCGCCAGGCAGCTCAATGCCGGGTGATACACCTGGATCGCCCGGATCAGGCGGCCGGTGGCGGGATCCCACAGGCGCACGGTGCGGTCCAGGCTGGAGGAGACCAGAACCTCACGGCCGTCGTAGGCCATGCGGCAGACGCCGGTGACCTCGCGCTCGTGGCCGAGCAGAGTCGCCTCCGGACGGCCGGATTCCGGATCCCACAGCGTGATCGACCGGTCGGAGCCGCCCGAGACCAGCAGCTCTCGCTTCCCCACGACGATCGAGCACAGGGCGTTCACCGCCATGAGCTGGTGGCCCGGTGATGCCCAGTGCAGGGTGCCGCTGGGGTCCCACAGCCGTACGGTGCCGGTCTTGTCGGCCGACGCCAGTGCCACGCGGCCCTCTCGGGACACCACCGTCAGCGCCGTAACCCACTCGCTGTGACTCGCGAGGCGGCCGCGCACGACGCGGTCGTGAACGGTCCACAGCCGGACCGTCATGTCCTCGCCGGCCGAAGCGATCAGTTCCTGGCCGTTCTCCCGCACGACGCACACCGCGTTCACCGCGTCGTAGTGCTCCCGCATCTGCTCGCCCGGCGGCGCCGACCAGTCGTCCCAGAGCTCGACGGCGCCGCTGCTGTTGCCGGCCGCGACAACCGGGGTTCCCTCGTCGTCGGCCACGCACACGCTGGCGACGGTGCCCGACTCAGCCCGCAGTTCGAACCTCTGCTCGCCGGTGAGCGGGTCCCACAGCCGGATCCCGTCGTCGCCGCCGGCGGACGCGACCAGCGGGCCGTCGTCGCCGGGAACCATGCAGAGCGAGGTGACCGCCTTCAGCTGCCGCGCGTCCGCGATCGGTCCTCGGCGCGGCGCGTCGGCGTCCCAGAGGCGGACCGTACCGTCGCCACCCGCGGTGGCCAGCACCGGGCCGTCATCGGTCGGAAGCTCGCAAACGGCTCGGATCCAGCTCGAATGGCCGGTCAGCGGCTCGCGCTCGGACCAGTCGGTGCTGTCCCACAGCCGGATGATCCCGTCCTCCCCGGTGGCGGCGAGCAGCCGGCCGCCCGCGGTGTCGAGAGTGCAGAGATCGGTCACCGGGCTGGGGGTGTCGAAGCGACGTACCTCCCCGTCGGTCTCTGGATCCCACAGCCGCACCGTGCCGTCGTAACCGGCCGACGCGATCAGCGCCCGGCCCGGAGACCGCCGGAGCGCGTGCAGGGTCGTCACCCAGCCGTCATGTCCGGTCATCTTGGCCAGCGGCGCGCCGGTCAGCGGATCCCACAGCCGTACCGTGCCGTCGTAACCCGCGGACGCCAGCAGATCGCGGCCACCGGTGGGGACATGGGTGACAGCCGTGACCCAGCCTGCATGGTCGTCGAGCGTGTGCAACAGCGTGCCCGTGGCCGGTACCCAGATCCTTACCGTGCCGTCGTCGCCGGCCGAGGCCAGCAGGTCACCGTCAGGCAGGGGGATCGTGCAGATGTTGCGCACCCATTCCCCGTGCTCGCGTAACTCGCCGACGAGTGCTCGGCTGAGCGGGTCCCACAGGCGGATGGTGCCGTCCAGGCTCGCCGTGGCGAGCAACTGGGAATCGCCGGCGCGGACCGAGCAGATGCCGCGAACGCCGTCCTCGTGGCACTGCCAGTCCTGCTCGGACTGATTCGTCCGCGGATCCCAGAGACGGACCGTGCCGTTGTCGTCGCCGGACGCCAGCAGCGTGCGCCCGTCCACCGTCACCGGGCAGACGTCGAACACGGCCTCGGCGTGGCCCTCCAGAAGGGTGCGCTCCTCGCGGGGGTGCGTATGCGCCCACATCGCCCGGTACGGCACGTGGCCGGCGGCGCGCAGATCGAGGTCGCAGCCGAGCCCGTCCATCGTGTCGGCGACCGAGAACAGGGCTGCGCGTTCAGCGGGGGCGGCGCTGATGGCGGCCGGCGCCAGCTGGAGCAACTGGATGCGCGCGCGAGCCCGTGGACCGTCCGCGCACCCGGCGACCCGTACCACCCGGTCCAGCCGGGCGTGCAGCAGATAGCCGTCGTCGCACAGCAGCCGGTCGAGCCGGCCCGTGCGCGCGGCGTGCTCGGCCAGGCTGGTCAAAAGGTAGACGGGGGCCTGCGTCCATCCGGTCGCGCGGCCCGCCTCGATCCAGGCATCGACCAGGTGGCTCTCGTCGCGGCGGGTGTCTTCCCGAGCGGCGCGCAGCTCGTCGTTCAGCGCCTGGTGGAACAGCCGGTAGTTGACCTCGCGGTCGCCACTCGTCTCGACCAGGAAGTTCGCCGCCGAGGTACGGACGAACGATGCCAGCTCGGCCTCGGAGACCTCGGCGCCCAGGGCTTGCACGCCCGCCCGCCAGAGTGACAGCGGCAGCCCCGGGGTCTCCGCGTAGGCCAGCACGGTGAGGGCGCATCGCGCCGACGCCGACCCCGCCGGGGACAACGTGTCCACATACGTGTCCATCGCCGCGCCGACCCCGCCGGCGAACTGCACCTGCGACGGATCGAGCGCCACCGTGTCGTTGCGCGCTCGCGTTCGGGCCAGAAGACCCGCGACCAGGAAGTTGGCCCGGGCCAGCGCCGCGATGCGGCGGGCGACGGGCAACGCCACAGAGACTTCCGCGTACGGGTTGCCGGGCCGCTCGTCGCCCACCAGTTGCAGGGTGGCGCGCGCGTACTCGACCAGGTCGGACTCGGCGAAGTAGGCGGACTCGTCGAGATCGATCACGTCCCGGCCCGGGGCCGTGCCGAACAGGTCCAGAATGTTGCCCAGGTCGTCGCTCCGCCGCGTGCCCACCGCGACCTGGACTCCGACTCCGGCACACATGCGGGCGAGTGGCAGCAACACCGCGGACAGGAGTAGCCGGGCCTGCTGGGCAGTCACGGCCTCGTCGAGCGCGTCGACGATCAGGTTGAACCTGACGTCACGCCCGGCCAGGTGGTCACGGAGTGCGGACGGCAACTCGTCCGGTGTCCGCGGCAACCGGGCCCCGGTCGCCTTGGCGATCTCGACCGCGACATCCAGCGCACTCTTGCCCCTCGCGTGGACCGCGCAGGACACCGATCCGGTCGTCGCTCGCACGGCGGTGTCGTCGGCCGGGAGCCCCGCGCGGATCTCCGGGTCGGCGGTCGTGACGACGCGGCCCAGCACGGCTGACTTACCCACGCCGGGAGAGCCGGTGACAACCAGCGGGCGACCGGAGGCGACCGGGTCGTCCAGCCACTCCTTCAGTCTGAGCAGGGCGGCCTCGCGGCCGCGGAACCGGAACCCGCGCTCGGATCGCACCGCCACACCCCGGGCCCGGGGCAGCCAGTGCTGACCGGCCTCGGCGTCGGTGGTGAGGGTCCACCCCCAGGCAGCCAGCGCCGCGTCGTCGGCGTCCCCGGCACGCCAGGCCGCCATCAATGCCAGCCCCATCGCGGGCAGATGCTCGTCGGCGTATCGGAAGGTCTGTGCGCGGCCGTGGCCCTTGTCACTGTGTTGCTCGACGATGCCGACCACGGCCTCATAGTCCGGCGACCACAGCGCCGCGCCGCTGAATCCCTTGGCCAGGCCGGCATCGGACTCGTTCGTGAGCTGCACCTTCCCCCAGGAGAGCCCGTCGGTGACCCGGCCGTACGCGCTGCTGCCGTCACCGGAGCCGCTCGGGAAGCCGAACGCCCACCACGACCGCTGCAGCAGGGCATGCTCCGGCAGGCATCGCAACCTCGCCGGCCGGACCCGGCCGGGCACGGGCTCGGCCAGTTCCAGCAGGGCGAGGTCGATCTCGTGGCTCGGCAATCCGTCGTCCCGGCAGCGCGCCACCCGGCGCCGCACCCAGAAGCCCTCACCCGACTTCGGGAACGAGACCCACAGATCGGCCCGGAGCTCCCCGCCCGGGCAGGCGACGTGCGCGCAGGTCAGCACCAGCGTCGGACCCAACACGACACCGGTGCCGATCGCGGTGCTCGAGCGCTCGCCGGTGTGGATCGCCACCGTCCACGAGGCGTCGGTGGGTGCAAGGTTCATGACGAGGTCCGATCAGGGGCGGCCGGTCGGCGCGGTGTCCGGCCGCCAGGAGAGTGTCACCTCGAAGTTGCCCTCGGTCGCCGCGCGGGCCACCAGCCAGTTCGCCGTTCCGGTCACCTTGACGCCGAACTTGACCTCCACGCCGTCCGGCGCGAGCGCACGGGCCTGGATGAGGATCTCCCGGGCGGCCTCGATGGCCGGTGCTGCCGCCGTCCGGACGCGCCCCGCCACGTCGCCCACACCGGCGGGGTGGAAGCCGTCCACGGGATCGATCTCGAATTGCGCGATCGTCGCACCGTCCACCTCATACGTCACGATCTCCGACGACACCGGCACCCCCTGGAAATGAGCCGTACCGGCAAGGCGACGCCGGGCCCGGATTCACGTCGCCGCTATGCTGCCCGGGCTGTCACGCAGTTCGCAACCGCCATTCCATGATCCTTTTTGAGAACCTTGGCGACAATATTTGATCAATGCGCTGAACTGGCCACATAGATATCGCCGAACGAGCGGTTGTCGGAAACTGGCAACCGGTGCCCCCGTCGCTTGCGCTGTACACGAGGGATCGGCAAAATCGTGCCGGTGCGTGATCGGCCGCTCCTGCCTGCGGCGGTGATCGATTTGCCCTGCCCGCTGAGGAGCGACGAATGCCGGAAAATGATCTCACCCCCGTGCAGCGCTTCGTTCTTTTGACCTTGATGATCAGGGCGGAATCACTGCCGAATACCGCCGTCAGCAACAGCCTCAAGGCGGACAAGAGAAATGATCTCGTCAAACGTGGCCTGATCGAGGTCTCCGGCAAGCCGATGCAGCTGGAATTGACGCAGAACGGGCAGGATCGCGCTTTGCGGGAGCTGACCGCGGCGCAACCGGAGAAGACCGGAACCATCGGCCTCACTCTCTACACCACCCTCGACTTCCTGCACCGGCTGATCGAGCGGTCCGGGATCGAACCCCGGGCCCTGTTCCAGCTCCGAGACCTCGGCCGGGTCGTCCCGGCGGCGGCCTCGCACACCGTCGAGGAGCAGGTCCGCAAGGCCTACGCCGGGTTGGCCCGGCGGCCCGGCGGTCACGTCATGCTGGCCGACGTGCGGGACGCCCTGCCCGATGTGGGGCGGGCCGAGCTCGACGCGACTCTCATCCGGATGAACCGGTCCCCCGACGTCCACATCACGCCCGAGTCCAACCAGAAGGCGTTGACCCCGCGCGAGCGCTCAGGTGCCGTCAGCATCGGCAACCAGGAACGTCACCTCATCGCTATCGTGTCGTGACGGGCCACGGCCGATGAACCCCGACGAACGGCGCGCTCTCACCGCGCTGCGGCTGAGCTGGGCGCCGACGCCGGACGACGTCTGGCGGCAGCCGCCCTACCACGTCGAGGGCCTCCACCGAGACGTCGTCGACCTCGTCCTCGACGGTGTGGCCGAGGCGCAAGGCGAGGAGAACCCCATCGGGATCGCTCTCCAGGGCCAGCGAGGCACCGGCAAGACCCACCTGCTCGGTACGGTGCGCGAGCGGGTCCAGGCCGAGGGCGGCTACTTCTTCCTGGTCGAACTGTTCGAGTCGAAGGCGTTCTGGCGCAGCACCGCCCAGCACATGGTCGAGGGGTTCGCGCGACCCCGAGCCGACGGGGAAACCCAGCTGACGTTCTTCCTCAAGCAGCTGGCCGAGGAGTTGGAGATACCCCGGCCGGTACGTCGAGCGGTGATCGGGGAGTACGAGATCACCCGCCCGGCACTGGATGCGTTCGTCGATCTTTTGCGTAAACACCATCGCCAGGTCGGCATCGAATGCCAGGACACCGCCCGCGCCCTGGTGCTGCAGGCGTCGAGCTCGCTGCGCGCGCAGGACGTGGGCGACTGCTTCCTGCGGTGCAACGACGAGGAGGAGGCGGGCAGCCGGGCCGCCTGGGGAATGCGCCGCGGCAAGCGCTCGGCCCAGGAGATCGTCCGGGATGTCTCCCGCCTACTCGCCCTGACCGGACCGACCGTCATCGCCGTCGACCAGATCGACCTGCTGATCCGGCAGTCGGTCAAGTCGACCGCCGCTGACGACCGCAACGAATGGCAGACCTCCCTACTGCTGGAACAGATCGCCGGCGGGCTCATGACCCTGCGGGAGAACACCCGCCGTACCCTCTCTGTCGTCTCCTGCCTCCCCCGGACCTGGCAGGAGATCAAACTCCAGGCCACGGACACGGTGCAGGACCGGTTCCGCGAAGCCGTCTGGCTCAAGGAGATCCCGACCGCCGCGTTGGGACGCGAACTCATCGAGCGGCGCTTCGCTCACAAGTTCGCCGGCGCTGATTTCACACCGCCGCACCCGACGTGGCCCGTCGATCCGGCGGCCTTCACGGACGACATGCAGTTGACCCCGCGTGAACTACTGCGAACGATCGACAAACACGTCCGGAAATGCCTGGCCGACGACGTGATCGAAGAACTCCGGCGGCTCGTGAGCGTGCCGGACGGCACGGGGCCGGAGTTCTCGCCGGCCATGTCACCGGCGCCGGCCACCGCCGCCTGGGCCGGCTACGACCACGACTTCCCAGCGCTCGTCGCGGCAGCCGACCCCGCGGACGCGCTCGCCCCGGAGACCGAGGACCTCGTCGTGCCTGGCCTGTTGCGGGCCGGGCTCACCGCCTGGATCGCCGAGCGCGGCCCGGCCGGGCAGTCCTACAGCATCGACCCGCCGACAGGTGGCAAACCGGTGCTGCACGCACGGCTCCGCCAGGACGTCGGCGGCGAGTCCGACGAGGACGAGGAACACTGGTCGTTCCGGGCGATCAGCGCCAGGCAGCCCATCGCCGCGCTCAACCGCATCCGCAACGCCGTCACCGGCGCCGGGCTGACCGAAGGGGTGACCAAGCGCAAGCTCTTCCTGCTGCGCACACCCGAGTGGTCGAGCGGGCGGCGCACCGGCGAAGTGCTGGAGGGCTTCCGGCAGGCAGGCGGCCGGAGCCTGCCTTTCGGCGAGGACGACATCAAGCAACTCATCGCTCTGCGGGAACTCATCCGGCGGCACGGTGAGGAGACGCTGCGACCCTGGTTCGAGAAGCGTGGGCTCACCGCGACGATCGCGGTGCTCCGCGAGGCGCTGGACGAGAGCCCGGCTGAGCGGCCGGTACCCGTCCGGGCGGCCACCGCGGCGGCCGAGGTGGAGAAGCCGGGGGCCGGCGGATCGGACGACGCGGTGCCGCTCGGCGCGGCCGCTGACGGGAGCCGGGTGACAGTCGCGCTGGAAGCGCTTCGCCGGCATACGGCCATCTTCGCGGGCTCGGGTTCCGGCAAGACCGTGCTCATCCGGCGCCTCGTGGAGGAGTGCGCGCTGCGGGGCGTTTCGGCGATCGTTCTCGATCCCAACAACGACCTGGCCCGGCTCGGCGACCGCTCCCCGGAGCCGCCGGAGTCGTGGTGGCCCGGCGATGCGGAGCTGGCCGACGAGTACCACACGAACACCGAGGTGGTGATTTGGACACCGCGGCGTCAGAGCGGGCGGCCGCTGAGCTTTCAGCCCCTCCCGGACTTCGCCGGCATCGGCGACGACCCGGACGTGTTCAGCGCGGGCATCGACGCCGGCGTCGCCGCACTGGCGCCGCACGCGCGGGCCGACAGCCAGACCGAACGGGCCCGGCTCAGCAAGGCCGTGCTGCGAGAGGCGCTGACCCGCTTTGCCCGCACCGGATCCAGCGACCTGCGGCGTTTCATCGGCCTGCTCACCGACCTGTCCGAGGACATGACCGCGCTCGGCGAGGACGGCGTGAAGCTCGCCGGCAAGATGGCGCAACTGCTGACCGCCGCCATGATCAACGACCCGTTGTTCGCCGGCGCCGGCGCACCGGTCGATCCCGGCGACCTGTTGACGCCGACGGCCGGACGGCGCGCGCGGGTCTCGGTGATCAGCTTTGTCGGCCTGCCCGAGGAAGCGCAGCGCCAGACCTTCGTCAATCAGCTTCAACTGGCACTGTTCGCCTGGATCAGGCGTCACCCGGCCGGCGATCGTCCCCTGGGCGGGCTGTTCGTGATGGACGAGGCGCAGACGTTCGCTCCGTCCGGCGCGATGACCGCGTGCACCCACAGCACGCTGGTACTCGCTTCCCAGGCCCGTAAGTACGGCCTCGGGCTGGTCTTCGCCACTCAAGCGCCGAAGGGTCTCCACAACCGCATCCCCGGCAACGCCGCCACCCAGTTCTTCGGGCTGCTCACCAGCATGGCGCAGATCGACGCGGCGCAGGAGATCGCCCGGGCCAAGGGCAGCAGCATCACGGACGTCGGACGGCTCGGCCGGGGCGAGTTCTACGCCGCGGTGGAAGGCTCACGGTTCGTACGCATGCAGGCACCCTTCTGTCTCTCACATCACCCAAAGAGCCCTCTGACGAGCGAAGAGGTCGTTGAGCGCGCGGCACCCTGACGGGTTCGCGAGTGGACGGTGACAGGCGGTACGTGAATTGCGGTGAGATGAGGTTGTCGTGCGTCGTGCATGAGCCGATCAGGACAGCGCAGCCGCCGGAGGTGTGACACCGGGTCCTGCTGTCACGGATCGGGGTGTTGCCCGGCCACCACTGACGTGAAGACGATTCTGGTGGTGGGCGGCGGCTAGGCCGGCTTCTACACGGCCTGGAAGTTGGAGAAGAGGCTCCGGCGCGACGAAGCGCGGGTCGTGGTGGTCGATCCGCGGCCGCACATGACGAATCAGCCGTTTCTCCCCGAGGTGCTGGCAAGCTCGCTCCCGGCGGCCCACCACGGCGCCGAGGACCGGATCGAGCGGGTCGGCGCCTGCATCTTTCCCCCCACGCTGGCGAGTGTTCCGCCGCAGCGGATGGAACCGGGCCGACCGGGACGGGAAGATCACGGTCCATCACCTGGACAAGGTCACCCAGGTCGCCCGCGCAGCTACCTCAGCCCGGAGGCCCGGCTACCCGACGGCCGTACCCATCGGGAGCGCACCGCCGCCATCGTGATCGCGCTCGTCCGCGCCCGGTGCCGGGCCGACGCGGTGCCGGACGAATCGAAGAACTGATGCCAACGTCCGCGTACATGCCCGGTGGCATCGCCGAACCATCCGGTGTACGACCCTCCGACCCTGCCTGGCGGGCAGACTTCAGCTGGGCGGTCATTCGTCTCGTGCTGGTGGTGTCCGACGTGGATGCCGGGGCAGCCGTCCACCAGGGTCGGGTCCGAGGCGGCATTCCCCGCAATGACCGATCCCGGTCCGTCACAGCACCCGAGTCAAGGGGTCACCAAGCGGCGATTCGTGGCTGACCAGCCTTCAGGGACTGCGATTCTTGGAGGGCTGCGGTTAGCGATCAGTGCTGGCTCGGTGAGAGTCGGCCCCGGCGGTGGCGGACCGCTTATCACCGTGGCCGCCGTACCAGTCCAGGACCAGCAGGCACGCGTCGTCGGGCAGAGTGGGACCGGCCACCTCGAGGACGCCGTCGCCGAGGACGCGGACGACCTCGCGCGGGTGCAGCCGAGTCAGATCCGGCAATCGGGAGCGCAGATCGAGGGCGGCAGCACCTCGTTCCAGCATGCCGTCGGTGAGCAACACGAGACGGTCACCGGGCACTAGTTGCAGCTGGTCCGCCCGGTACGGCTTCTGGGCAAGCACTCCGAAGGGACGGTTCACCGCCAGTGCCACCGGACGCACCGCTCCGCCGCGAGCCAGGAACGGCGCCGGATGCCCGGCGTTGACCACATTGAGCATCCCGGTAGCCAGATTCAGCCGGCCGAGCAGCCCGGTGGCGAACAGGGACCCGGCCGGCCGGTTGGCGATGACCGCCTGGTTGGCGGCTTGCGCCTGTTCCAGCAGGGTCGCGCCGCGACGGCGGGCATTGCGGAGCCCGCCGACGCACAGGGTCGCGGTGAGCGCGCTGTCCACACCGTGGCCGACGGCGTCGGTGATGCTCAGATGCAGCTCGTCACGAGCCAGGCTGTAGTCGAAGGTGTCCCCGCCGATGCTGGCCGCCGGCTCCAGCCACGCCGACAGGGAGAACGAGTCGGCCTCGCAGGTGAACGCCTCGGGCAGCAGCCGCCGCTGGATCTCCGCAGCCAGGGTGAACGGTGTCGTGCGCCGACCCCATTCGAACAGGTCGGTGTGTCGCCGGTTGGCGATCACCACGAAAGCAAGGGTGTGCGCGGCGTGCGATATCCGCTGCACCACCGTCTCATCCGGCGCGGCCGGCAACGCGAGCTCCAGCAGGCCGATGGCTTCCCCGCGCTGGGTGACCGGCGCGCGCACCGCGAAACGGTCATCGACCTGCTCGACCAGGACCTGCTGGGTGCGCAGCGCCTGTTCCTGCGGGCCACCGTCGAACGGGATCACCTGAGCGACGTCCTGGCCCTGCCGGCGGCCGCCAGTGACTTCGTCGGTCGGGAGGTGCACCAGCCGGACCAGGGCGCGACCGCTCATGTCCGCGACGAGGAACGACACCCACTTTGCATCCAGGTGCCTGCCGATGGTGCGGGTCACCGCCTCGACCGCGTCGACCGGCGCGGCTTTCTCCACCGCCAGCAGCACGCCGTCGAGGTCGCTACCGCTCATCGCGCTATCGGTCACGTGACGCAGCATATGCTTGATCGATCAAGGACAGCTCACAGAACCCGTCGCCGGCACCACCAGCGCGTGTCGGAAAGAGCATTGTCGTGGGCAACCGACCGGCCCAGCGCTCGGATCCCCGCCGACCACGAAGCTGACCCGCTGAGCCCTGGTCGCAGACGGTGCCGACTCCACCACGACCCACCGCCGCACCGTCGGCCCTGCGCCTCGCGAGGCCCAACGGATCAGGCCTTCCTGGTCGATCCGGGACTTCAGCCTCTGAACGACGGACGGGTTAGTCGGGCGCCGTCACGCGGCCGGGTGCTCGTGTGGAGACTCGACGAAACGCCGGATCGCGGCGGCCGCCTCGGCGCCGGCGGTGGACACGACATTGTGGGCGGCTCCGCCGATGGTCACCGCCGTCGCCCTGGACAGGCTGCCGGCCATCCGGTCGAGCCAGGCCTGCGGGGCGATAGGGTCCTTACTGCCGCGCAGGAGCAGCACCGGCACGCGAATCGCCATGAGTTTGCCGTAGATGTCATCGGTCACCGCGTGATGCAAGGTCGCGAGAATGCGACGCGCGCCGGCGTCCCGGACGTCACGGGCGAGAATGGCCGTCTGCCGGACGTCCTCGTGCGGCAGATCGCGCAGCAGCCGCCCGGCCTGGCCCCACGCGGTAGCAGCGGCAGGATCGGTGGTGGGTCCGGTCAGAACGAGCGCGGCCACGAGGTCCGGGCGGCGTATGGCCAGTTCGACGGCGACCTGGCAGCCGAAGGAATTGCCGAGCAGCCGCACGGGACCGGTGCCGAGCCGGTCGATCAGATCAGCGATGGTCGCGGCGTGCGCACCGACGTCCAGCGCGGTCGCCGGCTTACCGGACAATCCGAAGCCGGCCAGGTCCGGGACGTACACCGAGCCTGGTCCGAGACGGCGTGCGGTCGGCATCAGATAACGGTGTGACACCGCGAGACCGTGCAGCAGCATCCACGGCATCGCGTCCGGGTCACCCGGGCGTTCGCGTAGGTGCAGCAGAAGACTGTTGATGTCGTGCGTGCGGCTGATGAAGCCGTCCGCTTCGGCCGGAGCGGCCAGAGCTGCGCGGCGGTCCCGAGCACCGAGGCTCCCCGGCCGGCTCGTGCGTGTCCGGATGGCGATGGTGAGGCTCCCTGGGTCAGACGTGGGGCAGTCCTGCGGGCCGGCCGGAAACCCCCCTCCGGCCGGCGCCCGCAGGACTGTCCCCCTCGCGGAAAAAAGCTCTGCGGATCAGCGAGAAGCTGGTGTACGAGCGGCGGCAATTGCCCGGCCGTGTCGCGCCGCGCGCGGCGGGGCACCGACGGCATGCAGGTGGTGCAGCGCCTGCCGATAGGTTGCGCCTTGGGCAGGTTCGGGGTGGGCATCGCCGGGAACAGGTCATGTTCGATCTGATAGTTCAGTCCGCGCCCTGGATGATCGATGCTCCCCATGGCGCGACTCCTCGGAACTAGCCTGCTGCGCAACGGATTCCCTGCGGGCAGACGTGGCCTGATGACAGGCCGCGGAGTCTGGACGGCCGCCGCGTCACCGGTGGAGCGAGATCGCGGCTCCCGGTGGATACCCCTGAATCGAAGGAGCAAACGGGCCGTCGCCTGTCGCCCGGCGCTTAGGACAGGCGACCGGTTTGTCGAGCCGACCATCATTGTGGGGTTTGCGAATATTCCTGAAGGGCATCCACGGAGCAGACATCTCCGCTCCGCACCACCAGTTGAGTCAGTTGCCCGACGTGACTTCTCTCGCCTGCTCAGCGGACCCTGGCAACTCGCCGGTACCGGTTGCGCGGCCGGAAACACATATGCGGGAAAGGTGTCGCCCGTCAGCCAGTCGTGGCGTCGACGTGACGAGACCGATGAACCGATCGTGCACCAAGACTCGAGGAGCACCATGACTTCGCTGCAGACCCTGGCCGACCACGGCCAGAGTCCTTGGATCGATCATCTGTCCCGGGCCTTCGTTCGTGACGGTGACCTTGCCGGGCTGGTCGCCGAGGGGATGGCCGGGGTGACCTCCAATCCCACCATCTTCCAGGCTGCGATCGCTGACGGTGACGCCTACGACGAGCAGCTACGTGAGGTTCTGCGCGCCCAGGACGACCCGAAGCAGGTGTTCCTCGCCCTGGCGCAGCACGACGTACGCGCCGCGTGTGACCTGTTGCGGCCGGTGTACGACCGCGGTGAATCCGCACGTGATGGGTGGGTGTCGCTGGAAGTCGATCCGCATCTGGCTCACGACGCCGAGGCCACCGTCGAGGAGGCTGTCGCTCTGCACCGGCTGATCGACCGGCCCAACCTGTTCATCAAGATCCCCGGCACGCAGGAAGGTCTGGCTGCTGTCGAGGAGACCATCGCCCGCGGAATCGCTGTCAACGTCACACTGCTGTTCTCGCTGCAACGACACCAGGCAGCAGCGGAGGCCTACCTGCGCGGGCTGCACCGATTGCGCGATTCCGGCGGCGACCTGCAGACGGTGGCCTCGGTGGCGTCGTTCTTCGTCTCGCGCGTCGACGCCGAAGCCGACCGGCGCCTCGACGCTCAGGACGGCCCGGCCGAGCTGAAGGGCACCTTGGCCATCGCGAACGCCAAGCTCGCCTACCAGGCGTACCAGCAGATCTTCACCGGAGCTGAGTGGGACGAACTACAGGCCGCCGGCGCGTCCCCGCAGCGGTGCCTGTGGGCGTCAACCTCGATGAAAAGCCCGGATCGGCGTGATGTCACCTATGTCGAGGAACTCATCGGCCCGAACACCGTCACCACCATGCCCCGCGCCACGGTCGAGGCGTTCCTGGATCACGGCAAGGTCGACGACACGCTGACCGACGACCTCGACGAGGCGCGGCGGGTGTTCGAGCGTTTCGCCGAGGCCGGCATCGACTACGACGACGTCACCGCGGTGCTGGAACGCGAAGGCGTCGACGCGTTCGTCGCGTCGTTCGACAAACTCTTCGAGGGCATCGCCGGCAAACGGGCCGAGCTCGTCCAGTCCTGACCGGCCCGCCCCTGTCATCCCACAAGTAAGGACATCGACATGACCCAGATCCATCAGCTCGACCGGCAGGTCACCGCTCCGGTTGCCGACACGGTGGGCTGGGACGGGCTCGATGTCCGGGCCGTGGACACGGCCCGGCTGCTGGCCGCCGACGCGGTGCAGAAGGTCGGCAACGGCCACCCGGGTACGGCGATGAGCCTGGCTCCGCTGGCCTACCTGCTGTTCCACGACATCATGCGGCACGACCCGAACGACGACCAATGGCTGGGCCGGGACCGGTTCGTGCTGTCGGCCGGGCACACCAGCATGACCCTCTACACCCAGCTCTACCTCAGTGGCTACGGCCTGGAACTGGACGACCTGCGCGCCCTGCGCACCTGGGGTGCCGCCACACCGGGACACCCCGAGTACCGGCACACCCGTGGCGTCGAGATCACCACCGGGCCACTCGGCCAGGGCCTGGCCAGCGCAGTCGGCATGGCCATGGCCGCCCGCCGCGAGCGCGGCCTGCTCGACCCGGACGCCGCGCCGGGTGCGAGCCCGTTCGACCACCACGTGTACGTCATCGCCTCCGACGGCGACCTCATGGAGGGTGTCACCGCCGAGGCGAGCTCCCTGGCCGGGCACCAGCAGCTGGGCAACCTGGTGGTGTTCTACGACGCCAACCACATCTCCATCGAGGACGACACCGGCATCTCGTTCAGCGAAGACGTCACCGCCCGCTACGCCGCGTACGGCTGGCACGTGCAGACCGTCGACTGGACCCGCACCGGCAACTACGTCGAGGACATCGACGCCCTGCACGCCGCGATCGAGGCCGCCAAGGCCGACACCGGCCGGCCGTCACTGATCAAACTGCGCACCGTCATCGGCTGGCCCGCCCCGACCCTGCAGAACAGCGGCAAGGCCCACGGGTCCGCCCTCGGAGCCGACGAGATCGCCGCGACCAAGCGGCTGCTCGGCTTCGACCCGGACGCCTCGTTCACCGTCGAGGACGACGTGCTGACCCAGACCCGTACGGTCGTCGCGCGCGGGGCCCGCGTACACCAGGAATGGTTGCCGGGTTTCCAGGCCTGGCGCACCGCCCATCCGGACCGGGCCGCACTGCTCGACCGGCTACTCAAGCGGCACCTGCCCGACGGCTGGGAGGCGGCCCTGCCGACCTTCGCGCCCGACGCCAAGGGCATGGCGACCCGCAAGGCGTCCGGCGAGGTCCTCTCCGCGCTCGCCCCGGTGCTGCCGGAGCTGTGGGGCGGTTCAGCGGACCTGGCCGAGAGCAACAACACCACCATGACCGGCGAACCCTCGTTCATCCCGGCCGAGCGGCAGACCCGGAACTGGTCCGGCGGCCCGTACGGCCGGACCCTGCACTTCGGCATCCGCGAGCACGCCATGGGATCGATCCTCAACGGCATCGCTCTGCAGAGCCTGACCCGCCCGTACGGCGGCACCTTCCTCGTGTTCAGCGACTACATGCGCCCCGCTGTCCGGCTCGCGGCGCTGATGCAGCTGCCCGCGACCTACGTGTGGACCCACGACTCCATCGGCCTCGGGGAGGACGGTCCCACCCACCAGCCCGTCGAACACCTCGCCGCGCTGCGGGCCATCCCCGGCCTCGACGTCGTCCGGCCCGGCGACGCCAACGAGACCGCCGTCTGCTGGCGTACCGTCCTGGAACACACCGACCGGCCCGCCGGAATGATCCTCACCCGGCAGAATCTGCCCGTGCTCGACCGGGGACCCGGCGGATACGCCGCAGCGGGCGGCGCGGCCCGCGGCGGCTACGTCCTGGCCGGCGCGGAGGACGACGCCGCCGTGCTGCTGATCGCCACCGGATCGGAGGTGCAGATCGCCCTGGATGCGCGCGACCTGCTCGCCGACGACGGCGTCGCCGCCCGGGTGGTCTCGATGCCGTGCCGGGAGTGGTTCGCCCAGCAGCCGCTGTCCTACCGCGACGAGGTGCTCCCGCCCGCCCAGCGCGCCCGCGTCAGCGTCGAAGCCGGCATCGGCCAGGGCTGGCGCGACATCGTGGGCGACGCCGGACGCATCATCAGCCTGGAGCACTTCGGCGCTTCCGCCGACTACCAACGGCTCTACCGGGAGTTCGGCATCACCGCCGAAGCCGTCGCCCAGGCAGCCCGCGACAGCATCCACGCCACCACGGGGCCGGTCCGCCCCGGCGGAGACCAGCAAACCGCCTCCCCCACCACAGGTGGCACGGGCGACCGACCAGAGTGACCCACATCCTGTTTGGAAAGGCCCACCCCGGGCATTCTCTCATCGAAGGCAACGAATTCTGGTTGCCATCCGGAGCTTCCTGTATCAACCCTGTGCCGCTTGAGCGGTATGAGGTCCACGCGTAAACAGCTCCTGGAGACATCCATGTCGAGCACCACCACCAACCGCACCGACACCTCCTCGAACGGCACGCTGCGCCGCCGCTCGACCGAGACCAAGGCCGCGTTCAAGACCACCGAGTTCATCGCCTACGTGGTCATCACGGTGGCCGTCCTGATCGCCTCCCTGGTGGTCGACGGCAACGGCAACGGCGACAACGGTTCCGGCGGCGACTACTTCCGCGCCGACCGCGCCTGGTTCTACATCGTGCTGCTGACCATCGGCTACCTGGTCAGCCGGGGCCTGGCGAAGTCCGGTAGCCGCGAGCACAACGACGCCTGACAGTACTGACGACCGCCGTCGACCCCACGCGGGTCGGCGGCGGTCGCTTTTCCCCGACTGCGAAGGACCTTCCCGTGGATGTCATGACCGTGTCCGGTCCCCTACGATCCGCCGTCGTCGTGAACCCGGTGAAGGTGCCCGACCTCGACGACCTGCGCCGCACCATCACCGACGCCCTTACCGCCCAGGGCTGGCCTGAGCCGATGTGGCTCGAGACCACCGTCGACGACCCCGGCGCCGGCCAGGCCACCCAGGCCGTCCGCGACGGCGCTGAGCTCGTCTTCGCCTGCGGCGGCGACGGCACGGTCATGGCCTGCGTGACCGCTCTGGCCGGCTCCGAGGTCGCCCTGGCCGTTCTGCCTGCCGGCACCGGCAACCTGCTGGCCGCCAACCTCGGGCTCTCCGGTGACCTGGCCACCGGCCTCGAGGTCGTGTTGCAGGGCGGACGCCGCCGCGTCGACGTGGGCGTCGTCGGGGAGCAGAGCTTCGCGGTGATGGCCGGCATGGGTTTCGACGCCCACATGCTCGATGCCACCAACGACACCGCCAAGAAACACATCGGCTGGCTCGCCTACGCCGCCGGCGCCGCGAAGCACCTCCGCGACCGCCCCATGCACCTGCGCATCACCCTGGACGACAAACCGGCCTTCACCCGCCGCCCGCGCACCGTCATCGTCGGCAACGTCGGCCGGCTGCAGGGCGGGATGCGGCTGCTCAACGACGCCCAGCCCGACGACGGCCTGC
The DNA here is from genome assembly GCF_020216025.1 of Jidongwangia harbinensis. Classification (GTDB taxonomy): domain Bacteria; phylum Actinomycetota; class Actinomycetes; order Mycobacteriales; family Micromonosporaceae; genus Actinoplanes; species Actinoplanes harbinensis. Next base: position 582,546 of record NZ_JAIWNC010000001.1, read on the forward strand.
TGGATGTCGCGATCCTCAGCCCGCGGACCCTACGGCACTGGGCCGCTCTCGGCTGGGGTGTGCTGCGCCGCAAACAGCGCGTGCCGAGCATGGAGACCTACACCGCCACCCGTGTACAGATCAGCAGTCGACGGGCCCAGCCCCGCCAGCTCGACGGTGACCTCATCGAACCCGGCAAGGACCTGACGGTGACCGTACGGCCGGAGGCCCTGCTGCTCTGCGTACCGCAACCCGCGGCCGACCCCGACCTCGCCCGCGACGTCGGCACGGCCGCTCGCGACGCCCGCACGACACCGGAGAACGCGACCCGTCTCGTCTGATCTCCGCCGCACAGGGCCGTGCCGAGTCACGGTCGGCGACGTGATGACCCCTGGCGCAGACGTTCACCGTCGGACCCGGCACCCGTGAGGTCTCCGGTGGTGGTGAGGACCGGCACCACGTCGACAAGTTTGGTGTTCGTGTCCTGACTGGCGCGTACCAGTACCGCGAACGCCTGATCGGCGCCCAGCCGATACTGTCAGAGGTCTCGACCGATACCTGAGAAGCAATCGCCTCCCACGGGCGCTCGCGCACGCTCGGCGGTTCCCTCGTGGACGGTCGCGATAGCGCCCATACCGGTGATCCGAAAAATGCGCATGATCGTCGGTCCGGGCTGCCATAGAATGAGTTCGACGCCGCCGGGCAGGACGTGTCGGAGCCGTACGACGAAATTGGGCAGCGTAGAGCAAGCGAAGGTGACCCCGGTGAGGTCAACCAGCACGCTGACCGGCTCTACCATGGTCAGCCAGTCGATAGTTCCGGACAGGACAGCCAACGCCGTCATGTCGATGTCACCGGCCAGGCAAATCTGCGCTTGGCGATCACCACCAGGGAGCATGCGGTAGGTGACCGACGCACCGTCGTCGGAATCCATGGAATTGTCAGCGGCGTGGATGGCCATGGTCCCGCCTTAGGTGGCGTACACATGCCGGGTCCGGGGCAACGACCCATCGGCAGGGCCGCCCTGTCAGACTACTCTGGTCCGGCCAGGCGCAACCGGTCCTCACGTGGTCCACAAATCTCAACCCGTCAGGGCGAGTAAGCTGTCACCAGGATCGGATCATCCTTTCCAGCTGCCCTGGCCCCTTGGCGGTTACTTCATCCGCCGTAGAGGTGCAGCCGTGCCGGTTTCCCATTCTCCCATATTCCGCACCGTGATGTCGGGCCGGCGCGTTCTGCCGCTGCCCCGCCGAGGCTCCCGTCGTGCGTGACCGCGCCTCCGTCATAAGGGACCTTATCGCAGCGCAGCCCGGTCAATCCCACACCACCACCGACTACCTTCAGCGCGTCTGCCGGACAGCGGCTGAGACGTTGTCAGCGTCCGGGACCGGGATCAGCGTGCTGACCGACGACGGTGTACGCGGGGTCTGCGCGGCTTCCGACCCACACTGTGAGCAGATCGAGGAACTCCAGTTCGTCCTCGGCGAAGGCCCGTGCATCGATGCGTTCGAAGCCCGCCGCCCGGTCCTGATCCCCGATCTCACCGATGGTTCGGCTGCCCGCTGGCCGATGTACGGCCCGGCCGCTCACGCCGGCGGCTTCTGCGCCGTCTTCGCGTTCCCGCTCCAGATGGGCGCCGCCCGACTCGGGGCCCTTGACGTTCTCCGGGATCACCCTGGGCCACTGTCGGATGAACAGCTCAGCGACGCGATGGTCTTCGCCGACATCACCATGGAAGCTCTGCTCGACCAGCACGAGGCCAGCAGTGGTGCCGGGGTTGCCGACGAGATCGAGCACCGGGCGGAGATCTTCCAGGCCCAGGGCATGGTGATGGTGCAGATCGGAGGGACGATAGGTGAGGCCATGGCCAGGATGCGCGCGCACGCCTACGCCGAGAACCGCGGTATGGGCGAGATCGCCCGCGACGTCCTGAACCGCAAGCTTCAGTTCAGCCGGGATCACCCATGATCTCGGCAGATCCACGCATCGATGCCGGGAGGCAGGCATGACCACCGTTTCCGCCGAACGGCTCGCGACAACCTTTGTCGAGTTCGCAGACACCCTGGTCGACGAGTTCGACCTGATCGACTTCCTGCACATGCTGACCGACCGGACCGCCGAGCTGGTCGGTGCAGCCGCCGTCGGCCTGGTCCTGGCCGACAAGGACGGTCGTCTCGAGTTCATGGCGGCCTCCAGCGAGAACGCCAAACTTCTCGAACTGTTTCAACTGCAGACCCACGAAGGACCGTGCCAGGAGGCATTCCGCACCGGGGATCCCGTGATTAACGTCAACCTGGGCGAAGCCACCTCCCGCTGGCCCCGCTTCGCTCCCCGCGCCACCGCCACCGGATTCCACTCCGTGCACGCCTTTCCCCTGCGACTCCGGAGCCAGACCATCGGCGCCTTGAACGTCTTCGGCGACACCACCGGCGGCGACTTCGACGGTGCCGACGTTCCGATCGTGCAGGCTCTCGCCGATGTCGCCGCGATCGCGTTGTTGCAGGAACGCGCCATCCACCGCGGCGAAGTCCTGACCGAACAACTCCAAGGCGCTCTGAACAGCCGCATCGTCATCGAACAAGCCAAAGGCGCCATCGCCCAGGTTCACCAGATCAGTGTCGATGAGGCGTTCATCCGCATCCGCACCTACGCCCGGGGCAACAACAAGAAGCTCACCGACGTCGCCCACTCCATCGTCGCCGGCCAGTACATCCTCCCCGAACCCAGCTGACCGGGCGTTGAGTAGCGTGGGCGGGAGCGAACGCGGTTCGACGAAGACAGAGCGTGCGCGATGACGACGGGCCGGATCCGCTTCCGAGCGGGAGCTGACGGCCGAACTCGACGCCGGCACACTGCTCGATCGCACCGGCTGTCTGCGGGAGCCGATCCACCGGCTGGTTGGTGTGCAGACATACGGTGCGCTGGTGGCGGTGCGGGCCGGAGCCGCAAGATGGTGAGTGCCACCCGGCCGCGGTGTTCGAGTTGTCCGTCGATGAGCCGATCGGCGCTCCACTGGCCCTCCTGCCGGGCAACGAGCGCTGCACGGCGGTGTTGGAGCTGACCGATGACAGCGCCGTGACCCCCGAAACGGTGCGCGTCATGCGTGACAAGCGGGAGTTCACCTGACGGTACGAATGGCCGGTGATCGTGGTTCGAGCCGGCCGAAGCCGGCGGCCCGTTGTCGTGCTCCCTCCTATGCCCCGTCCGGTGGGCGCTGACCCCGTCGGGCAGGTCCTGCCAGCGCGCCGGCATGCCGCTGGACCTGGCGTTGTCAGTGTTACGAACAGTGATGCCGTCTGCGGACACCGCCGTCACCGAGATGCTCGATGCCACCGACGGCGACCTGCGCCGGACCCAGGACTTCACCGGGCAGCCGGTCCGCGGACCAACTGGCGCTACGAAGCAGGAGCCGAGATCGGCTTCGGCACCCTTGACCGGGTCACAAGTACGGCGGTCACACGCAGGGGTGACATGTGGGGTTGTCGCGATGTTGTCGCAGCCGGTAGAGGCGACAGATATTCGCCTCTACCGACGATGACGTGATGAGGCCGAATCCGCATCGTGGCCGGGTCTACCGCTGCTGCGCCTGCCGTGACAGCGACGGCCGGCAACTCGGTGCCCGCTGCCCGAAGCTTCTCAACGCACGGCACCGCACCTGCGCTCTCGCCGTCGACCTGCCGAGCCTGGAATCGCCGGACTATGCGCCGCCCGGGATGCTGCCGACGGTGGCGTCAGTGCCGCCTGCGGGGCGCTGGACGCCGCCGACGCCAGAGCGGGCCTGAACGGGCGTAGGTTGCGTGCAGGCCCGCCACAGCGAGGCGACAACAACGCCCCTCGACGATCGCAGGGGATATGCCTCCCACGGCGTATCCCTTGGTCACACCCGGTCGGGCTGACAGGACTTGAACCTGCCACCCCCTGACCCCCAGACAATTCGGTTAAGCAGTGTGCCAGTAGATGCTTTAATGTACGCAGAATCGGACAGAACGACATGTCTATGCTGTCCGATTTCAACTAATCCTCGAGAGGTGATCACCGCCGCGACCAGGCGTGTGACGACGGCCAATCAAGCGCGGCTGCTGCCATTCAATACGCGAGCCATTTGGCGGCGATGAGTGAGGTATTTACGGTGCGCCGACACAGGTGTCGTATGCCAGGATTGGTGAGCGCATTGCGATTTAGTTAGGGACCGCTTGAAAGCCTACGAGAAACGCACCTCTCCCCCGGCGCCAGGGGCACGCGGATCAGAATCGCATCACCTCGCTCACAGCGTACATCTATTCGAGCTTCCCAAGTCTGGCGCCGCACAAGCGTTGAATCCGGAGGCAGAGGGTCAGGTCCAGCGTCGCTCTGACACTCCTGCCTCGGTCAGAATTTCGTACAGATCGGCGATCTTTAAAGTTCGGTTGGTCGTGGTGGTAAAGATTAGTCGGTGGTCCGCTCTGAAGAGTCCGACGAAGAAGGCCGCGGTGGAGCCGTCGGGGTCGTAACGGTGCGCCCACCACTGATCGTCGTCGGGCCGAGGAAGATGACCGTGTGGTACTCCAGGCCTTTGCTTCGGTGGATGGTCAGGAGGGTCACCGCGCCGGCGTACTCGAACTCTTCAAATGCCTAAGCCCCTGTCGTTTCCGTTGCGGTCACGGCTGCGAGGCGGGCCTGGAAAGCCTCGAGGATCATGCTCAGCGGCTTCGCCTCGGCCGGCATCGCGGACGTAGGCGCGGAGGTCGTCGGTCCGCCCGCCCATCTCGGCCGGACCCGACGACCGCCGCGTCCGAACGCCGCCCGTAGAGAACGCCGCCCGTAGAGGCGGTAACCGGTCCCTCGGGCTTCCTGCTCGGGCGACGTCATCAACGAATCCTGCGCCTCAGGCGGCACGCCTGAGTCGCACTCGCGACACTGTGCGGTCTTGCCGCCCGATGCCATCTGCGGCGCCCCGCCCGGTCCACCGGGGTTCCACGAGCCTGCCCCGCGACGTCTGGCCAGGTCGGCAGTCGGCCATGGTGGCATGATGAAGCCGAGCCTCGCGCCGGTCGATCCGCCGATCTCGATCATTGGACCAAGGTCGGGCCCGGGCTTTCCGGTCGGTTGACGGACATGCCGGGACAGTGCGGATTGGTAGAGTCGCCGCGGCCGGCACGTATCGGGGGGACTGTCGGCCGAGCATCTCGCGTCTCCCCACCGTGGACAGTCCGGGAGGATCGGGATGGCAGCAAGACGGGTGCGGGCGGCTGGCGCGTTGGTCGTCATGCTCGCGGCGGGCCTGTTCGGGCCGAGCGCGGCCCAGGCGGTGTCGGGTGGAAACCCGGTCGCGGAGGGCCGTTATGGCTTCGCGGTGAAGGTGGAGAGCACGGCGCGAAGTTGTTCCGGAGCGTTGGTGGATCCGCAGTGGGTGCTGACCGCGGCGAGCTGCTTTCCGGAGAACATCGCGAACGGGCAGACCGCCCCGAGCGGCGCACCTAAGGTCGCGTTCACCGCCATCGTGGGCCGGACGAACCTGTCCACGAGTGCCGGCCACCAGGTCGCCGTGGTTGATCTGGTCGGCCGGTCGGACCGCAACGTCGTCCTGGCCAAGCTGGCGACCCGGGTCACCGACATCGCGCCGGTTCCGATCGCGACCGCTCCACCCGCGACCGGCGAGGTAGTGCGCGTCGCCGGCTACGGCCGCACCGCCACCGAATGGGTGCCGGGCCTGCTGCACACCGGACAGTTCACCGTCGACGCCGTCCACCCGGCCGGCCTGGACGTCACCGGCCAGGGCACGGCGGCGATCTGCAAGGGCGACGCCGGTGGACCAGCCTTCCGCGAGACCGACAACCGGGTCGAGCTGGTCGCGATCAACGACCGATCCTGGCAGGGCGGCTGCTATCGAGAAGACGAAACCCGGCGCGGCGCCACCCAGTCGCGCCTCGACGACCTCACCGGATGGGTCACCGAGACGACCCGGTTCCGCGGCGTCGCCGCCTTCTACGACTACGGCGGCGCCCGGACGGGTTTGTGGCTGTTCGACGACGTGGCCGGCCCGGGCAGCGCGACGCCCCGCAAGCCCTGGGAGTCCGGCACCGGCCAGTGGGACTTCGCCCGCACCAAACCGATGTCCGGCGACTTCACCGGAGACGGCCGGCTCGACATCGCCGCGTTGTACGACAACGGCGGTGACACCACCGCGCTGTGGCTGTTCGAGAACGTCGGCGCCCCCACCCCGCCGGAGCCGCGGAAGGTGTGGCAGTCCGGCGCCGGCAACTGGACCTTCGACAGAACCACACCGCTCGCCGGTGACTTCGACGGGAACGGCACAGCCGACATCGCCGCGATGTACCACTACGGCAACGGACACGTCAGGGTGTTTCTGTTCGACCACGTCGCCACCCCCAGCGAACCGCACAACCGCATCACCTGGGACTCCGGCCCCGGAGCCTGGGATCCCGCCCGCGCCAAACCCGTCACCGGCGACTTCGACAACGACGGCAGAACCGACATCGCCGCCCTCTACAACTACGACAACGCCACCACCGGACTCTGGCTCTTCGACCGCGTCGCCGCCGGCGGCACCCCCTTCAACCGACAGGTCTGGGGCTCCGGCGCCGGCAACTGGGCCTTCGACAGAACCACACCCGTCCCCGGACCCGGGGCCTGAGGTAGCAGCGGATGCTCCGGCCGGGAAGCCCGTGCCGGCCGGAGCGGCCACCGCGCCCCACAGCCGATCGACCGCGAATTCGGCCTGTACCGCGCCAATACCGTTTCATGAGTTGTGAACTGGGCTATGCGGGTCGATCAAGCGGCCCGTCTGCACTCGTTGATCACGCCGCCCTGAACCCGTCGTCGCCGGATTGGCCGGTCGCGACCACGACGTCGGGGTCGAAGTTGGGTGGATGCTGGTCCAAGCTCTGGTGTGGCCGGTGCCGGTTGAAGTGATCCTGGTAGTCGGCGTAGCACCGTTCGGGCGTGGTGTTCGCTGTAGATCAGGGCCTGGTCGGTGCACTCGGCCCGGACGCTGCGCACGAAGCGTTCCGCGAACGTGTTCGCCTGAGGCGTCCTTGCCGGGGTCGTCACCACGTCGATGCCTTCGCTGGCGAGCACGGCGTCGAAGGTGGCTGTGAACTTGGTGTCACGGTCGCGGATCAGGAACCGGAACCGGGTCGCTCTCTCGCCGAGATCCGCGGCCAAGTTGCGGGCCTGCTGGGTGGTCCACGCCGCGGTCGGGTGGGCGGTGACACCCAGGATGTGCACCCGTCGGGTTGCGATCTCCATGACGAACAGGACGTAAAGGCGTCGCAGCATGACAGTGTCGACGTGGAAGAAATCGGTCGCCAGCAGCCCGCATGCCTGCGCCCGCAGGAATGCCCGCCAGCTGGTGTCGAACTCGCGCGGGGCCGGACCGACCCGGGAGCCGGTCACGATACAGCGGATGGTGCCGGCGCCGATGCGGCGGCCGAGGTCGACGAGTTCGCCTTGGATGCGCCGGTGTCCCCAGCGTGGGTTCTCCGGGCCAGCCGCAACACCAGGTCATGAAGATCGTCGCTGATGCGTGGCGGCGCAGCACTGCTACCTCGTGCCGTAGGACTAGCAGCTCCGCGATCATCGCGGACTCGCCGCGGGCGGCCTGCGGCAGCCAGCTGAACATCCGCACCATGCTCAGATACACAAACCGAACCACCATCCGGCTACCCTGCGGCACCACCTCAAAGCCCCAGCTCACACCGCGTGCGACAGGTTCTGGCACGGCACACGATTCACCGCTCACAGGGCTCGGAGTACCCGGCGGTGGTCATCCCGATCACTACCAGCGCCTGGATGATGCTGCAACGCAACCTGCTTTACCCGGACGATCACCGGGTTACGAGACATCCCTTAGCCGGGCCTTGTCCGGCGAGCGCGTGGTCAGGTGACCGGCGACCAGCGCCATCAGGGCGTTGAGGCCAAGATAGATCAGTGCCACCGGCAGCGAATCCAGCGGCACCAACACGATCGACATGTTGAAGGTGAGATGCACGAGCACGGCCGCCGGCACCCCGCCGCGCAGCCGCTCGGTGACGTACAGCATGCCCACCGACTGCAGCACCACGATCGTGAAGAAGCCGAGCCCCTCGACCGTGAACAGCCCCATGTCGTGCTGTCTGGTGCCGACCAGGAGGAACAGCGGCACGTGCCAGAGGCCCCAGATCGGGCCGAGGACGAACGGGGTAACCCCGGCCGACAACCTGCGGCGCAGCAGCGGCTGAAGATATCCGCGCCAGCCGAACTCCTCGGCCAGCGGACCGGTGATGAGCGCGAGCCCGACGTACGGCAACCAGCCGCCGGTCTCGGCCGCCGCACCGGCGAACAGGCCCAGATCCAGCCCCGAACTGCCGGCCAGCGGTGCCAGCGCCGCAGCGCCGACGGCGGGCGCGAGCCCGACCAGCAGCGCGGCCGGCAGCCAGCGCGGTGTGGCGGCCAGCCTGGCCTGCCGGGTGCCGGGGCGCCCGGTGAGGGCGAGCAGCCCGGCGACGAGGCTCGGGCCGCACGCGGCGATCGTGAAGAGGACGGTGAAGAGCGGCTCGGAGGTGTCACCGGCCAGGAGACAGACACCCCAGAGGCCCCAGCTGAATCCGAACGTGCAGGCCAGGAAACGGAGCATGCCGACAGCTTTCCGGTCGGACAACCCCTCGCGGATCACCGGCGTGAGTGATCTGTCGCCTCATTCCTGAGGATGATGTCCCGGCACGACCAGGCCGGACTCGTACGCCGCGATCACCGCCTGCACCCGGTCCCGCAGATGGAGCTTGGTGAGCATGTTGCTGACGTGCGTCTTGACGGTGTTCTCGCTGACGTGCAGCTCAGCGGCCACCTCAAGGTTGGAAAGACCCCTGGCGACCAGTCGCAGCGTGTCGGTCTCGCGCGGGGTCAGTAATGTCAGCGGCCGGGCCGTACCCGGCGTGGGCGGGTTCCGTTCGATCATGTCGGTGATCAGGCGGCGGGTGACGCTGGGTGCCAGCAGTGAGTCCCCCGTGGCGATCGTCCGAACGGCGCTGACCAACTCGGCGCGGCGCATGTTCTTGAGCAGAAAGCCGCTGGCGCCGGCGTGCAGCGCGTCGTAGACGTACTCGTCGAGGTCGAAGGTCGTCAGCATCAACACCCGGGCCTCGGTGGCGGCACAGATCTCCGCGGTGGCCTCAATACCGTTCTTGACGGGCATGCGGACGTCCATCAGCACCACGTGCGGCCGGAGTTCCAGGGCGATGCGGACCGCTTCCGCGCCGTTGCCGGCTTCGCCGACGACCGTCAGATCGGGTTGCGCGTCGAGGATCACGCTGAAGCCGTCGCGGACGAGGGCCTGGTCGTCGGCGACGAGTACGCGCAACTGGCCGCTCATCGGTGCCCTCGAATCGGGAAAGCGGCGGTGACGACGAATCCGGTGCCGCCGGCGGGCGTACCCGCGTGGAATCCGCCGCCGCAAGCGACGACCCGTTCACGCATGCCGGTCAGCCCGTTCCCGAAGCGGACGGTGTTGACACCTCGGCCGTCGTCGGCGATCTCGACCCGCAGCCCAGCCGGGGACCAGCCGAGTTCGACCGTCACAGCTTCGGCGTCGGCGTGCCGGACGGCGTTGGTCAACGACTCCTGCACCACCCGGTAGGCCGCCGCGGCGACCTCCGGCCCGACCTCGACCGGCGTGCCGTGCTCGGCAACGGCGACGGCGAGACCGGTCTCGCGGGCGCGTTCGGCGAGAGCCGGGATACCCACCAGGTCCGGCGGCGGACCGGCGCGCAGGACGCCGAGCGTGTTTCGCAACTGGGCCAGCGCGTCGTGCGCGGTCTCAGAGATCGTGTCGAAACAACGGGCGGCCCGGTCAGGTGTGCGGTGCGTCAGCAGCGGCCCGGCCTCGGCCTGCACCGCGATCAGGCTGATCGAGTGGGCCAGAATGTCGTGCATGTCGCGGGCGATGCTCTCCCGTTCCCGCGCGGCCGCGGCTGCCCGCTCCTCGGCGTGCCGCAGCGCCCGCTCCTCCAGCAGCGCGATCCGGTCCCGGTGTGCACGGGCGCCGATGCCGAGGGCGAACGCAGTGGCGAACACCCCACCGGTGTAGAGGATCGAGCCGGGATCCTTGTCGTAGGCCTGCTGGTTGAAGACGATTCCGGCAGCGGTGGCCGCCAGGATGACGGCACGCGCGGCGACCGGGCTGCTCGCGGCGACCGTGTACGTGGCGACGAGCTGACCGTACGGCCAGTTCACCTCGCCGTGCGCCGCGATCACTCCGACCGCGCCAAGGCCACAAACCAGGGCCACCGTGAACGGCGCCCGCCTTCGCCAGACAATCGGCAGCGCGGACACCAACGCGCAGACCAGCACGACCGGGCGGCGGTCGCTGATCGCCCCGCGCTCGGCCACCGTGGCGACGAAACAGACGACCGCGATCGCGCCGTCCCAGACCCGCGGGTGCCGGGCCGTCACCCACCGCGCCAGCGCCCGGAACGTGGCGCTTCGGCTCGGAGCGAAGGAAACCACGTCGTCGATCTTAGCTTGGTGTTTAAGTGCGCCCAGGGGCGCAGAAGGTGAGGTTCGGCCAGCGAGGTGCGCAGTACGCCATCCGCGTTCAGGTGCAGCTAGACGGCAGTGGTCCGGACAGTATCGTCGGCGTTGAGGGTGCTCATCGCGACGGTGGCCGCGGTGAGTAGATCGCGGTGGCTGCCGGGAACCTGCAGTGCGGGGCCGGTCGGCGCCATGGGGTCTCCGGGGTTCTTCGGTGGGGAGAGCCGGAGTGTGGCGGGGTGTCCACCCGCCGCACTCCGGCAGGGCCAGCCACGGCCGAGCAGGACGTTGCCGCCGAGCCCCCAGCCGCCCTCGATGACCTCGTCGACCAGCACGAGTGTGGTCGCGCGAGCGCGCTCGCCGTAGACGTCGGCGTAGGCGTCGGTCACGGCGTCGATGAGCTCCTGGGCGCCCGGCGCCTCGACCGGCACGTGCGCCACCTGCCGGTCGAGGGGGTGCGTCGAACCGCAGCCCGGGGGCGTCCGGGTCGGGGGTGCGGCCGTTGGACAGCCGCGGCGCCGAATGGGAGCGCGCAGAATCGTTCGGATCCGTCAAAGCGGCCAGCACGCCGCCGACCTTGCCTTCGTGCCGCCGAGGCGACGGTCGACGTTTCGAACAGACTGAAAACGTGCCCGGATTCGCGTCGGGCCGGCACAGGTACGACCGGAACTGGGGCATCGACGAACAACGCGCGCCCGCCGCTGGGGACAGTATGGCGTGGCGGGCCAGCACGCCGACCTGGCGATACCTGGCCCGCTCCGGGACATCCATGTCAATGGGTTCAGGTTCGTGGTTGGGTGTGGACGCGGCCTTGGCACTGCTCGGACAGCAGCGCCGTTCGAGGTCATCGACGCGGCCCCGTCAGGAGGACCAGCGCGGCCAGCAGCGCGGCCAGCAGTTCGACCGAGCCCGGCAGCAGCGGTGTGCCAAGCGCCAGTACTACCGTCACCGGCAACATCCAGCGGGTGCGAGGACGCTGGTGCGGGCATGTGAAAAGCGACCACAGAGTAAGCAGGTAGGTCGCCACTGGCACGGCTACCGCGAAACCGCTCAGCGTTGCGGAGGCGTCGGCGTGGTGGGTGACATGATCGACCGCCGCGGCGAGGCCGGCGCCGACGGCGGCGGCCGACGCGAAGATCAGGTAGTGCCCGTAGCCCCAGGCCGTCGACGCTCGGAGCGAGCCGAACCGGCAGCGGACCGGCTGGTCGAAGTAGAGCCACCAGAGCGCGAAGACGATGACCAGGCCGGAGACCGCCAGGCTCAGCAGCTCGGGCGTGTGCCGGCCGGTCTCGTCGAGCCCGCTGCGGAAGGCCATGCTGGCGGCGGCGACCGCCTCGCCCAGAACGATGAGGGTGAACAGGCCGTAGCGTTCGGCTATGTGGTGCCGGTGGTAGATGGTGGGACCGCCCGGTGCCAGCTCCGCCCAGATCGGCACCGCCAACTCGGCCAGAGCCAGCACGAGGAAGGCGCCGAGTGTCCACTCCCCGGGCAGCAGCAGCCACAGCAGCCAACAGCCCTGCAGACCGATCACGCCGACCGCGTAGCGGATCGCTGTGCGACGGCGGGGCGGGTCGGACTTGGCGGCACGGAGCCATTGCGATGCCAGCGCCAGCCGCATCACCACGTAGCCCGCGGTGATGACGCGATAGTCGTCGCGCTCGAAGGCAGGTGCGACCCCCGCCGCCAGCACCAGCGCCCCGGCGATTTGCACGAGCGTCGTCACTCGGTAGAGGTCGTCGTCGGTGTCGTACGCCGAAGCGAACCACGTGAAGTTCATCCACGCCCACCAGATGCAGAAGAAGATCGTCAGGTAGGCGCGCAGCCCATCGGCGACATGATTGCCGGCGAGGCTGTGGTGCAGCGGGGCGGCCGCCTGGGCTACGGCGACGACGAAGCAGAGGTCGAAGAGCAGCTCCAGCGGGGTGACGGCGCGGTGCGGCTCATCGGCCGGCCGCGCTCTCATTGGCCTCAGGCGGCTCCATGAGGGCGAGGTCATGGTCGGTCCCTTCGGTAGAGGGCCTACTGCGCACCGCCGGGATCAACCGAGGCGGCGCCGGTGTTTCTCGGCCGCGACCACTGGGACGACCAGGGCTCCGGCGGCGGCCGCCAGCGCCCATTGCGCCGGTGTGAGGTGAGCCGTGCCGAAGACCGCGTGCGCGGCGGGCAGGTGCACGAAGCCGGCGTGCAGGATCAACAGGACGCCGATGCCGGTGAAGATCGACGGGTTGGAGAGCCAGCCGATCGACCGGACCGGGACGACGAAGGTGCGGCACGTCAGGACGTAGAAGATCTGAAAGAAGGCGACGGACGTGACCGCCAGGGTCTGGGCCTGCGCGGTCGCCTCCGGATCGGTGTGTCCCAGCGGGGCGGTGAGCAGGAACAGCACGACGGCCGTCGCGCTCATCAGCACGCCGACATAGAGGGTCCGCACCACCGCGAAGCGGGTGAGCAGCGGCTCGCCCGACGAGCGCGGCGGGCGGCGCATCACCTCCGGCTCGGCGGCCTCCGACGCCAGCGGCAGGCCAGCGCCACCGTGGCCACCAGGTTGATCCAGAGAATCTGGACCGGCTCGACGGGTAGCACCGGATGCCCGTCGACGATCGGGAACGCCAGTACCGCGATGAGGATGATCAGGCCTTCGCCGACGTTGGTCGGCAGGGCAGGTACGCGCCTCCGTCAGCGACGGGGTCGTCACGCTCACCGGCACCGTGGGCCGGCGCACCACCGCGGCCATCACGGTGCGGCTGGTCTCGCAGACTCCCGCGGTGGTGTCCGTCGTCGACAAGCTCGGCCACGACTTCGACGACACCGAGCTGGCGGGTTCCCGGCTCGGCCGTACGCACCCGTTCAGCGCCCACCCCTTCGACCCCTGATAGCCGGCCGCGCCGAGCCCGTGTGCGAGCCACCAAGGGAGATAAGCGATGAACCACCCGCTGATCGTGTTGGGAGTCGACGGCTCACCCCGTCGATACACCGCCCGGCCGACCATGTGTGCGGCGACCGGTGCGGCGGCAAGCTGGAACACGCCGACCAGGACCAGGGTCGTGATGTCGATGGTGTTCTGCAGCCGCAGCGTGTACCGCTCGAAATTGCGGTTCGGGCTACGCTGCCTGCGAGTATTTGTTCATCAGTCCGTTGAGGATCTTCCTACGGCAGATCCACGCCGAGGCGAGGCCGACGACGGCTGGCCCCGGAGGACCAGGGAACCGGAACTGCCCGGCCCGCTCCCCCAGGTCCAGCATCAGGTTACGGGCCTGCTGCGCCACCCACTCCCCGCTCGGATGGATGGACGGCCCGGCCGGCGTCGGGATAGGTCCACTTACCGGCGACCAGGGTGCGGTGCCAGCGCAGCAGGGTGGCCGGGTGACCAGGAACGTTGCCCATCGCGGTCTGGGCAGCAGCCGAGCCAGGGCCGAGAGCACCGCCCGGTCGGAGGGTTCCAGATCCAGTCGTGTGACCTGACGGCGCAGCACCGCGACCTGATGGCGAAGGACCAGTATCTCGATCTCCATCGTCCGCTCGCCCCGCGCAGGCTCAGCACGATCAACTGCAGCACCTGACGTAGGACCAGGTATCCGAACGACACCACCATGCCAGTCAGCCTGCCGTCCATCGAGCAACCGGCGACGCACAGAACCGCAGGTCAACCCCCGAACCCTGTTTCCGAGCGGTACAGGCTGGTCGTAGGCTTTGTCGGCGTGCAGTTTCGCGGGTCGGTGCCCTGGCCTGCCGCGCCGGCCGCGGATCGGGGCGATCGAGTCCAGCAGGGGCACCATCAGCTGCGAGTCGTGGGTGTTCGCGGCGGAGATCAGCACGGTCAGGGGTGTGCCGCGGCGGTCGCACAGGACGTGGATCTTCGACCCGGGTTTGCCCCGGTCGACGGGGTTCGGGCCGGTGAGCGGCCCCCCTTTTTCGGCGCGGACGGCGATGGAGTCCATTACGGCCCGCGACCAGTCGATCTCTCCGATGACCCCGAGCTGATTCAGGAATCGGTGATGTAGGCGTTCCCACAGCCCGGCTGCGGTCCACTCGGTGAACCGGCGATGCGCCGTGGCGCGGCTGAGCCGAAAAACTCGGCCGGTAGTTTCCACCAGGAACAGCCTGCTTGGACGAGGTACACGATCGCTGCGAGGACCGCCCGGTCGTCGGCCCGGCGTTTCCCACCGCCTTGCGGCCGCTTCGCCGGCTCGGGGATCTACGGTTGCACGACCTGCCAGGAGTCATCCGGCGCCCAGGTTCGGATCATGTCATCCGTCACGAACCGAAGATCATGCCGCAGATCAACGACTATCCATCTGAGACACGCCCATAGCCGCGCCCGTGCTGAAACGGCGCCGACATCCGATCACCCACGGATCACCACGCAGCGCCATCACCGTGTGTAGAACGCTACTTGAACGCCGCCACCTCAGCCATCTGACCGAGCCTGACCGGAAACCAACTTGAGTGGGGGCATGGGTGATGGCCCGGGGTGGCCCGGGTGGTGGAGAGGTGTTCAGGCGGCGGCGGGGGTGAGGGTGACCTGTAGGCCCAGCGCTTCGAGTTGTTGGATC
>NZ_JAIWNC010000024.1 GCF_020216025.1 Jidongwangia harbinensis
CAACCACCGCCGACGCCACTCAGCACTGGGCTACCGCAGCCCCGCCGACTACGAACGAACCCTGGAAACCGTTACGCTGCAGCAGAGCGCGGCATAACCCGGTGTCCACATCCCGGGGGGAAGCTCAGGAACGTGTGGAACTTGGGCAAGCACCGCACCGCAACGCCACACACCCCAACCAGCCACCCCCACCGTGCAGAACTCCGGCACCCACCGCACCGCAAACCCACACACCCCCACCAGCCACCCCCACCGTGCAGAACTCCGGCACCCACCGCACCGCAAACCCACACACCCCAACCGTGCAGAACTCCGGTGCGCCCAGCAGCTCCGGCGGACCTGACGTCCAGTTCGACCAGGCCTCACGCGGTGGACGGGGTGCCACCCGGGCAGGGCAGCACCCTGTCTGGCGGCGAGGCGCGGCAACCCCGCCTGCAACATTCCGGCACACACCGCACCCGAGCGGGGCGCCAGGGCGGGGCGCCAGGGCAGGACGCCAGGGCAGGACGCCAGGGCAGGACGCCAGGGCGGTCAACCCGACCATGCGGAACTGCGAGCCACTCGACGGCCGACGGCGTGCCGAGCCGACGGCGTGCCGAGCCGACGGCGTGCCGAGCCGACGGCGTGACGGGTCACACGTGGGAGATGTGGCGCTCGTCGTTGTCGCGGCGGGGGCCTGCGCGGAGGGTTGATGGGACGGGACAAGCGACCACGGAAAGGCGGGACATGGCCCTGCGACCCGGTGCCCGGGCCTGGGCTGTGTGGACGGTCGGGCTGATCGCGTACGTTGTCGCGGTCCTGCATCGCACCTCTCTCGGTGTCGCCGGCCTCGACGCTCAGGCCCGGTTCGACGTCGGCGCCAGTGCGCTGGCCTCGTTCGCGGTGCTGCAGTTGCTGGTCTACGCCGGTCTGCAGGTTCCGGTCGGGCTGTTGCTGGACCGGTTCGGTTCGCTGCGGCTGATCGTCAGCGGCGGGTTGCTGATGGCGGCCGGCCAGGTGCTGATCGCGTTCGCGGACGGGGTGACCGGTGCGGTCGCCGGGCGGGTGCTGGTCGGTGCCGGTGACGCGATGACGTTCATCAGCGTGTTGCGCCTGGTGCCGTTCTGGTTCCCGGCTCGGCGGGTGCCGGTGGTCGCGCAGCTCACCGGCATCATGGGGCAGCTCGGGCAGATCCTCAGCGCGGTGCCGTTGGCCGTGCTGCTGGCCGGGCGGGGCTGGACGCCGGCGTTCGTGAGTGCGGCGGCGGCCGGGGTGTTCGTGGCGCTGCTGGCGCTGGTCGCGTTGCGGGACACGCCGGAGCGGCGGATCAACGCGGGGCCTCCGGTGACCGCGGCTCAGGTGGGCGCGGATCTGCGGGGTGCGTGGTTGCATCCGGGCACCCGGCTCGGCCTGTGGTCGCATTTCACCACCCAGTTCACCGGCACCGTCTTCGCGCTGATGTGGGGCTTTCCGTTCCTCGTCGCCGGTGCGGGGGTCAGCCGGGAGACCGCCAGCGGGTTGCTGACCGTGTTCGTGCTGACCGCGATGGCCGCCGGGCCGGTGATCGGCGTGCTGGCGCAGCGGCATCCGTTGCGCCGGTCGTGGCTGGTGCTGGGCGTGGTGTCGGCGAACGCGGCGGGCTGGGTGCTGGTGCTGGCGTGGCCGGGGCGGCCGCCGTTGCCGGTGCTGGTGCTGCTGGTACTGGCGCTGGGGCTGGGCGGGCCAGGTTCGATGATCGGGTTCGACTTCGCCCGCACCTTCAATCCGCCGAGCCGGTTGGGCACCGCGACCGGGATCGTGAACGTCGGTGGGTTCGTCGCGTCGCTGTTGACCATTCTGCTGGTCGGAGTGATCTTGGACGCCCGCACCGGCGGGGCCGCGGCGTACGACATGGGCGACTTCCGGGTGGCCATGTCGGTGCAGTTCCTGGTGGGTGCGGTGGGGCTGGCCGGCATCCTGCGGACGCGCCGCCTGGCCCGGCGGCGAATGGCCGAGGAGGGCGTGATCGTCCGGCCGCTGCGCGAGGTGCTGGCGGCCCGGCGCGCCCACTGAGGCACCCCCTTACGGGTGGTTTAGCCCGGGCCGTACCGGGTCAAGGCAAGAGGCTTCGACCGAACCAGACAGGCATGAGGCAAGGAGGACATGAGCGAGCAGGCACCGGACCGTCTCTGGTCCGGCAAACAAGTGACCAAGGTGGCCGCGGGGACACTGGCGGCCGTCTCGGCGGCCGTGATCGGTTCCTTCCTCGGGGTGGCCGGCACGGTGATCGGGGCCGCCGTCGCCAGCATCGTGGGCTCGGTGGGGACGGAGATCTACCAGCGGTCGTTGGACCGTGGCGCGAAGAAGCTGCAGACGCTCGCTCCGACGTTCATCAAGGCGCCGGCCGCGGTCGGCACACCGGCGGTTCCGGCCGCGTCGGAGGACGATTCGCCCTCGCACACGGTGCCCGAGGAGGAGCGGACCGAGGCGGAGACCCGGACGCCGCTGCCGTGGCGCCGGGTCGCGCTGGCGGCCGGGGTGCTGTTCGTGCTGACGCTCGGCACGCTGTCGGTGGTGGAACTGCTGGCCGGTAGGTCGGTGGCCTCGATGGTGGGCAACGACGCGGGCGGCCGCACGACGGTGAGCCGGCTGGTCGGCGACGACCGCGACGAGCGGCAGCGACCCGCGCCCGCACCGGCCACGTCGTCGGCACCGCAGGAGGAACCGACGTCGACCGGGACGCCGGACGGTGAGCCGACCGCGACGCCCACCACCGAGGCGCCCAGCACGGCACCGACGACCGGGGCGCCCACCACCGCACCGACGACGGAGGCGCCCACCACCGAGGCGCCCACCACCGAAGCACCGGAGACGCAGCAGCAGCAGGATCAGGATCAGCAGGATCAGCAGCAGGACGTGGAACCGGTCACCCCGGACGAGTGAGGAGTGGTGTCACCGTGCAGGCCAAGGATGTACTGATCGAAGGCTTCGGCCGCCTCCCGGACCTGGTCCGGTCCGCGGTCGACGGCCTGTCCGCCGAGCAGTTGCGGCGGCCGCCGGCCGCCGGCGCCAACACGGTCGCCTGGCTGGTCTGGCACCTCACCCGGGTCCAGGACAGCCACGTGGCCGAACTGCTGGACGCGGATCAGGTCTACCTGGGCGGCGACTGGCCGTCGCGGTTCGGGCTCAAGGCGGACCCCTCCGACACCGGGTACGGGCACTCGGCCGCCCAGGTGCTGGCGGTGGCCCCGGAGAGCGGCGGGGCGCTGGTCGACTACTACACGGCGGTGCACGACCGTACCCTCGAGTTTCTGGGTGGTCTGCGCGACGCCGATCTGGACCGGGTGGTGGACGAGGCGTGGGATCCGCCGGTGACCCTGGGCGTGCGGCTGATCAGCGTGTATGACGACGACACCCAGCACGTGGGCCAGGCGGCCTATGTGCGGGGCGTCGTCCTCGGCGGCTGATCAGGACGAGGCGGGCTCGGCGAGCGGCAGGCAGACCAGGAAACGGGTGTCCCCGGGCGCCGATTCCAGGCGGATGTCGCCGCCGTGCCCGTTCACCACGATCCGGTACGAGATGTCCAGTCCCAGCCCGGTGCCCTGGCCCACCGCCTTGGTGGTGAAGAACGGCTCGAAGACCCGCTTCTTCAGTTCCTCGGGTACGCCCGGCCCGGTGTCGCCGACGGACACCAGCACGTGGTCGTCGTCGCGGTAGGTCCGGATGGTGAGCGTGCCCACCCCGTCCATCGCCTGCACCGCGTTGTCGATCAGGTTGGTCCACACCTGGTTCAGCTCGGCCGGGTGCGCCGGGACCTGCGGTAGCGAGCGGTCGTAGTCCTTGACCACCGTCACGCCCTTGCCGATCTTGTGGGTGAGCATCACCAGCGTGCTGTCCAGGCCGGTGTGCACGTCGATCCACTGGTGCGCGGCACGGTCCATCTGTGAGTACTGCTTCGCGGCGGTCACCAGCGACGACACCCGGCTGGTGGCGTTCTCGATGTCGCTCATCAGCTGCTCGGTCTCCAGCGCGTACCCGAGCCAGTGCACCGCCTGGTCGAGCAGCATGGAGCTGACCTTCTCCTCGATCCCGGCGAGGCAGTCCACGTCGAGGCCGGCCTGGGCGTACACCGGGGCCAGGTCCCAGCTGCCGGTGATGCCCTTGCTCTCCATCCAGTCGCCGAGTTCGTCCTCCAGGTCGGCGGCCTGCATGGCGGTCAGCGTGGGCGCCTTGGCGGCCTTCTCGATGACCTCCTCCTGCAGCTCGACCAGCTCGTTCAGCTGTTCGGCGGGCACCTTGCCGGCGGCCAGCATGCCGAGCTTGTGCCGCATGCCGGCGACCCGCTGGCGCAGCGCGCCGGTGGCCCGGGAGGCGGCCGCGGCCGGGTTGTTCAGCTCGTGCATCAGGCCGGCCGACAACGCGCCCAGCGCGGCGAGCCGCTGCCGTTCGCTGATCGCCGCCTGCGAGCTGCGCATGCCGAGCGTGAGCCCCTCCAGCAGGTGAATCGCCATCGGGAACCACTCGCGCATCAGCCAGCCGAAGTCGGCCGCCTCCAGCACGAAGAACTCGGAGTCGTCCAGCGCGCGCATCGACGCCAGGTAGGTGCGGGGCACGCCGTCGTCGCGCAGGTACGCCTGGGTGGCGCCCATGTACACGCCGCGCTGCTCGGTGCGCACGGTCTGCACATCGTCCTGCCCGACCCGGCGGGTCAGCGAGATGGTGCCGCTGAGCAGGACGAAGAACTTGTCCGCCGGGTCGCCCTCGCGCAGCACCCACGCGCCGGCCGGTGCCCGCATGGTGCAGCCGTGCTCGGCGAGCCAGTCGAGCTGCTCGGGGCCGAGCTTTTCGAACAAGAACAGCGTCCGCAGCTCGTCGCGAGTCAGTCGCCCCGGCTCACACGGGAGCAATACAACGTCGCTCACTGCTTGCCTCCGCTCCGCGGCTCGGCGCTCGTCCACCGTCGTGGCCCGGCCCGTAGCCTCCCCGCTCCGCTCATTGCGCCTCCAGGTAGCGATGCACCAGCGTGACCGCCATCGCGCCCTCGCCGACCGCCGAGGCCACCCGTTTCACCGAGTTGGCCCGGACGTCGCCGGCGGCGAAGATGCCCGGAACGCTGCACTCCAGGTAGAACGGATCCCGGTCCCGATTCCATCCCGCCGGACGGGTGCCATTTCGCAGCAGATCCGGGCCGGTGTACACGAACCCGCGCCCGTCCCGGGCGACCGTGTCGCCGAGCCAGTCGGTGCGCGGTTCCGCACCGATGAACACGAACAGGTAGCCGCACTCCACGGTCGTCTGCGCCGCGCTCTTGCTGTCGCAGATGGTGATCGCCTGCAGGTGGCCGTCACCCTGCGCGCCGACCACCTCGCACCTGGTCCGGACGTGCACGTTCTCGATCTGGGCCAGCTGCTGAATCAGGTAGTAGGACATGGACGCCTCGAGCGAGTCGCCGCGCACCAGCAGCGTGACGCTCCGGGCGTACCGGGAGAAGAACAGCGCCGCCTGCCCGGCCGAGTTCGCCCCGCCGACGATGTAGACGTCGCTGCCGGCGCAGGCCGGCCCCTCGGTGGCGGCCGAACCGTAGTAGACGCCGGAACCGGTCAGTTCCCGCACGCCGTCGGCGGCCAGCGGACGGTACGCGACGCCGGTGGCGAGCACCACCGCGTGCGCGGACACCTCGCCACCGTCCGCGAAGTGCAGCGTGCGCGCCGATCCGTCGGCGCGCAGCGCGACCACCTCGCGGGTGTTCAGCACCTCGGCGGAGAACTTGCCGGCCTGTCGGCGCGCCCGGTCGGTGAGCTGGGCGCCGGAGATGCCGTCCGGGAAGCCCAGGTAGTTCTCGATGCGTGAGCTCTGCCCCGCCTGCCCGCCGACCGCCTGCCGTTCCACCAGCAGCGTCTTGAGGCCCTCGGAGGCGCCGTACACGGCCGCGCCCAGCCCGGCCGGCCCGCCACCCACGATGATCAGATCGTAGAAGTCACGGTTCGGCGCGGTGGACAGCCCGACCGCCTCGGCCAGCGTGCCGGTGCTGGGCTGCGGCATGGCCCGGCCGTCCGCGGTCACCACCAGCGGAATCGACTCCGGGCCGACCCCGGCCGCCTCGAGCAGCCGGAGACCCTCCGGTTCGTCGGCGGAGAGCCAGCGGTACGGCACCAGGTTGCGGGCGAGGAAATCGCGGATCTGGTACGACGGCTCGCTCCACCGGTGCCCGACCACCCGGATGTCGTCCAGTTCCCGGTCGCCGGTGGCCTGCCAGGCGTCGAGCAGCGCGTCGATCACCGGGTACAGCTTCTCCTCCGGCGGATCCCACGGCTTGAGCAGGTAGTGGTCCACGTCCACCACGTTGATCGCCTGGATCGCGGCGTCGGTGTCCGCGTACGCGGTGAGCAGGGCCCGCCGGGCGTGCGGGAACAGGTCCATCGCCTGTTCCAGGAACTCGATGCCGTTCATCTGCGGCATCCGGTAGTCGGCCAGGATGACCGACACCCGGCCGCCGCGCAGCTTGATCTCCTTGAGCGCCTCGAGTGCCTCGGCGCCCGAGGAGGCGCGGATGATGCGGTGCTGCTCGCCGTACCGGCGGCGCAGGTCACGGGCGATCGCGCGGGAGACGGAGGGGTCGTCGTCGACGGTCAGGATCGTGGCATGGCCCATGGATCAAACCTCAGGTGTGCGAGTACGAGGGGGCGGTGGCGACCCGGAAGGCGACGTTGTCCTGGTAGCACCACCACCAGTCCTCGCCCGGCTCGTACGACTGGACGAGCGGATGGTCGTCGGCGTGGAAGTGCGCGGTCGCGTGCTTGTGTTCGGAGGAGTCGCAGCAGCCGACGTGGCCGCAGCTCATGCACATGCGCAGGTGCACCCAGCGGCCGCCGGAGGCGAGGCACTCGACGCAGCCGTTGCCCGAGGGCGTGACGTCCGCGGCCTGGTCGAGATGGGTGCAGGCGGGTTGGGTCATCGGGTGGTCCTTGTCTCGGGCGGGGATTGGAGGAGGTCGGCGTACTCGGGGTGACGCTCCACGTAGCCGGTGACGAACGGGCAGGTGACCACCACCGGGGTGGCCCGGGTCCGGGCGTCGGTCAGCGCGGCCGCGGCCAGCCGGCCGGCCAGCCCGCGACCCTCGAAGGCCTGGTCGATCTCGGTGTGGGTGAGTTCGACCCGGCCGTCCGCCCGGCGGTAGTGCAGCTTTCCGGCCACCTCGCCGCCGAGCACGATCTCGTAGCGGGACTCCTCGAAGCTGTCCACCACGGTGGCGTCCGCGGCGTCGCCCGTACCCACCTGCGCGCTGCCTTCGACCCGCAGCTTGCGGCGGGCCCGCTCGTAGAACGAGGAGCGGCCGAAGCGGATCACCTGGGCGGCGGCCGGGATCGGGTGGATGGTCAGCTGGTCGCCGCGCACCGCGTACCCGCGGATGATGCCGTCCACCTCGACGGCGAGCCGGCCGCTGGTGGGCAGCACGTCGAACTGCAGTTGCTCGTCGAGGGAGAGCATCAGCGAGCGGTTGAACGACGAGTGCGCGGCCGCGGCGCTGACCAGCAGGCCCTCGACGTTCGGCGAGACCACCGGGCCGCCCGCGGAGAAGCTGTACGCGGTGGAGCCGGTGGGCGTGGCCACGATCACCGCGTCCGCGGCGTAGTTGACGAAGTTGCTGCCCTCGACCGTGATGCCGACCGCGGCCAGGCCGTCGCCGGGCACCCGGACCAGGGCGATGTCGTTGAACGCGGACACCTCTTCGCCGCCGGGCAGGCGGGTCCGGACCGCGGTACGCGACTCGATGGTGTACCGGTGTTCGTCGATCGCGGACAGCGCACCGGGCAGGTCCGGCAGGTCGACCTCGGCGAGGAAGCCCAGCCGGCCCACGTTCACCCCGAGCACCGGGGTCTTGCGGCCCTCGACCAGGCGCATGGTGCGCAGCATGGTGCCGTCGCCGCCGAGGCTGACCAGCAGCCCGGCGCGCTCGATCATCTCCTCGGCGCCGACCGCCTCGGCGTCGCAGTCGATCCGGGTGATCTCGTCCCGCAGGCCCAGGACGGTGACGCCGCGGGCGGTGGCCCACTGCACGATCGCGTCGATCGCCGCGCCGCAGTCCCGCCGCGGATGCAGCACCAACCCGACGACCTTGACCATCCCCATGGCGTCACCCATCGTCCGTCCCTGCCCGAGAGGCGTGCCCGCCCTCGATCAGCCTTGCACGTTCGACCCCAGGTCGGCGAGTCAGCGACCGGGCCGCATGGCCGGCACCCGGCTGGCCGGGCGCAGCACGTAGCTCTTCTCGTGCTGCTCGTAGTCCGCCGCCGACGTCGCGGGTAGATCGTAGGTGGTGACTGTTTCCAGTTCCGTCTCCGGCGCGTGGCCACGGCCGGGGTCGCCGAGCAGCACGGTGGCGCCGCGGGCCGCGGCCCGGGCGACGAACGGGACGAACCGGGCGGCCAGTTCGGCGCTGTAGAGGCAGTCGCCGGCCAGCACGACCTCGGCGTCACCGCCGTCGCCGTCGGTCAGGTCGCGGTCGTCGCAGATCAGTCGCACGCCGTTGGCGTTCGCGTTGGCCTGGATCGCCGCGATGGCGTACCCGTCGATGTCGTTCGCGGTCACCTCGGCCGCGCCGGCCTGCGCGGCGGCGATGGCCACCAGGCCGGAGCCGGAGGCGAGGTCGAGAACGGTGCGCCCGGCCACCAGGTCGGGGTGGTCCAGGACGTAGCGGGCCAGGCCCTGGCCGCCGGCCCAGGCGGTCGCCCAGAACGGCGCCGGCAGGCGGGTCCCGGCGTCGGCCTCGATCCGGGCCCACAACAGCACCGGGTCCTCGGCGAGGAACAGGTGCACCTCGGGGACCAGCGGCGCGGTGCGCAGCCGTAGCGCGTCGGCCTGGGTGGCACGGGCCGGGAGGGAAGCGTTCCGCAGCAGGCGTCGCTGCAGGGCGCTGTGGGTGTCGGGCGCGTAGGGCGCGCCGGAGTACGTCTTCACGAAGCTCTTTTCTGTCGAGCCGGAAAGCGAAGGGGAGGGCCCGGCACCCGCCGAATCGGCGGATGCCCGGGCCCTCCCCGACGTACGGTCAGATCAGCCGGATGTTCTTCGCCTGCGGGCCCTTCTGACCCTGCTCGACGTCGAACTCGACCCGCTGGTTCTCCTCGAGACTGCGGTAACCATCCGCGGTGATTGCGGAGAAGTGGGCGAACACGTCCGGCGCACCGCCGTCCTGGGTGATGAAGCCGAAGCCCTTGTCCGCGTTGAACCACTTCACTGTGCCGACAGCCATGTCGTGCCCTTTCGATACCAAAAAATCCGCACACCGCGGATCTACGTCGCCGTCCGAGATCCGAACCGGATCCAGCCTGAACAAACCACGAGCGCCCGGCGGGTCAGATACCCACCAGGCGCTGGCAAATATGAGGCTCGCAGAACGGCGACGGGTCCAACGGTAGCACGGACGGCGCCCGCCGACGGCGGAACCGGCCCCCGAACAGGGGACGACAACATCAAGCAACTTTCTTGACAGTTGTTACGGGAATAGACAGACTCCGATCTAGAGAGCGCTCTCCTTCCCTCCACTCCCCCCATTCGCACGCGACCGCCGGACCGCGGGCCGCGTGCCTGGAAGGATGCCCATGAACCGGATCTACCAGGCGATCACCGTCGCGGCCGTGGCGGCCGTGACGGTGACCCTGACCCCCACCGTGAGCTCCGCCGGCCCCGGCGCACCGGCCGCACCGCCGGCCGCCGCCGGCGGCACCCTCGACCTGGCGCCCGGCATGCTCGCCGCGATGCGCCGCGACCTCGGACTGGACGACGACCGGATCGCCGCACGGCTGCGGGTCGAGGCCGCCGCGCCGGTCGTGGAGTCCCGGCTGCGCGCCCGCCTCGGCGGCGCGTTCGCCGGCGCCTGGATTCCGGCCGGCGGAGATCGCCTCACCGTGGCGGTGACCACCCGCGCGGCGGCCGACCGGGTCCGCGCCGAGGGTGCCGACGCCCGGATCGTCGCGCGCGGCGAGAAGGAGCTGACCGCGGCCCGCGCCGCGATGGACCGGCGCGGCGCCGAGGCCGGCCCGGACATCCGCGGCTGGTACGTCGACGTGGACACGAACAGCGTCGTGGTGCAGGTCCGGCCCGGCGCCGAGGAGGCCGCGCGCCGGTTCGCCCGGGACAGCGGCAGCGGGCCGGTCGTGGTGGAGGCCGCCGCGCAACCGAGGCCGATGTACGACATCCGCGGCGGCGACCAGTACGTGATCAACGGCAACACGCTGTGCTCGGTGGGCTTCTCGGTGGCCGGGGGCTTCGTGACCGCCGGGCACTGCGGTGGCACCGGCAGCCCGACGCTCGGCCACAACAACGTCAGCCAGGGCACGTTCGCCGGTTCGTCGTTCCCCGGCAACGACTACGGCTGGGTGCGTACCAACGGCAACTGGACCCCGCAGCCGTGGGTGAACAACTACTCCGGCGGCAACGTCACGGTGGCCGGCTCGGCCGAGGCGGCGATCGGCAGCTCGATCTGCCGCTCCGGGCGTACCACCGGATGGCGGTGCGGCACGCTGCAGGGCCGCGACCACACGGTGAACTACCCGCAGGGCGCGGTCTCCGGCCTGGGCCGGAGCAACGCGTGCGCGGAACCCGGCGACTCGGGCGGCTCGTGGATCACCGGGAACCAGGCGCAGGGCGTGACGTCCGGCGGCAGCGGCAACTGCTCGACCGGCGGCACCATGTACTTCCAGCCGGTGAACGAGATCCTCGGCGTCTACGGCCTGTCGCTGACCACCACCGGCGGCGGGAGCAGCACCAGCGCCATCGTCAGCAACTGGCACAACAAGTGCGTCGACGTACCGAACGGCAACTATGCCGACGGTCAGCGCCTGATCGTGTGGAACTGCACCGGTGCGGCCAATCAGCGCTGGGAATGGGTGAATGGCACGTTGCGCACGCAGAACAACATGTGCATGGACGTGGCGTGGGGCTCGACCGCGAACGGTGCGGCCGTGCAGATCGCCACCTGCAGCGGCAACCCGGCACAGCAGTTCGTGCTCAGTGCGGCGGGCGACCTGGTCAACCCGCAGGCCAACAAGTGCGTGGACATCGCCGAGTGGAACCCGGAGAACGACGCCGTCCTGCACCTGTGGGAGTGCGTCGGCGGCGCCAACCAGAAATGGCGCCGCGGCTGAAAAATCACATCGGAAAACCGTTATCGTCCGCCGATCGCGCGCCTTGCGGTCGGCGGACGACGGCCCGTGACGGGGACCTATAAACAAACTTTAATGATCTTTTGAAATAACTCCCGGAGAGTGCTCCGTTCCGGATAATCGGCGCGCACCGTCGATACCTTTCTGGAGGCCGCACCCCCATGCGCCGCAAGCGAACACTGCTCCTCGCCGTCGCCGCCACCGTGGCGGCGGCCGGAACCGTCTGGATCGCCCTCCCGGCATCCGCCGCCGCACCCACGGCGACCTTCCGCAAGGTCGCCGTCTGGGACACCGGATGGCAGGGCGACGTGACGATCCACAACACCGGCGCCTCCGCCCTGTCGTCCTGGAAGGTGGAGTTCGACCTGCCCGCGGGCGGCACGGTCGGCAGCTTCTGGGAGGCCGACATGGCCGCCGCCGACCGCCACCGCACCTTCCGCAGCCGGTCCTGGAACGCGCAGGTGCCGGTCGGCGCGAAGGTGTCCTTCGGCTTCACCGGCTCCGGACCGGCCCCGGTGAACTGCCGGCTCAACGGGCTGCCCTGTCAGGGCACCGGCGGCGACGCGGGCACCGCGCCGGTCGCCGCGCCCACCACCACGAGGCCGGCCCCCGTGGAGGCCACCACGCCCGGCGACAAGCCGCCCGCCCAGCCGGCCACCGACCCGGCCACCAAACCGGCCGGCACCACGCCCAGCAGCAAGCCGGCCGACGACGACAACCCGGTGCCACCGGCCTCGGACCTGCTCCCGGTGACCGTCACCAACGACACCGGCCGCGACGAGTCCGTGTTCCTGTACGTGCTCGGCGTCAACACCGGCACCGGCAAGCTCGGCTACGTCGACCGGCGCGGCACGTTCACCCCGTGGACCGGCGGCAAGGCGGTGCCGGTGCCCGCGCCGGACGTCTCGATCCCCGGCCCGGCGGACGGCGAGCGCACCACGATCAAGGTGCCCCGGGGCCTGTCCGGCCGGCTGTACATGTCCTTCGGCCGGAAGCTCGACTTCCGGCTCAGCACCGACGGCCTGGTCCAGCCCGCGCCGTGGGCCGGCAACGACCCGAACCGCGACATCCTGTTCGACTGGAGCGAGTTCACCCTCAACGAGGCCGGCCTGTGGCTGAACAGTTCGCAGGTCGACATGTTCGCCGTGCCGCACGTGGTGAGCGTCCGGGGCGGCGACGGGCGGACCGTGCGGACCGGCGAGGTGAAACCCGGCGGGCGGCAGCGGGTGATCGACCGGATCAAGCGGCAGCCCGGGTTCGCCGACACCGTGCAGACCCGCGCGGACGGCACCGTGCTGCGGGTGCTGGCCCCGGGCAAGGCGGCCGACGGCGGCCGGTTCAGCGCGACGTACCTGGACCCGTACATCACGTCCGCGTGGAACGCCTACACCGGCCGGGCGCTGACCGTGGTGCCGTTCGGGGACCGGCCGGACACCCGGTTCCTCGGCCGCACGACCGGTGACGTCATGAACTTCACCGACGCGAACGGCCGCACCGTGGCGTCGTTCACGAAGCCGAGCACCGCGAACGTGTGGGGCTGCGACGGCGCCCTGGGCGCCCCGAACGACCAGGTGGTCGGCCCGATCGCCCGGACGTTGTGTGCCGCCCTGCACCGCGGCACGCTGGGCACCCGGCACACCCAGCCGAGCGGCGGCGCCGACGACTTCTACCGGGAGCCGCTGACCAACCACTACTCCCGGCTGATCCACGAGAACATGGTCGACGGCAAGGCGTACGGCTTCGCGTTCGACGACGTGCAGGCGCAGGAGTCCCTCGTACACTCCGGCGATCCCCGTTCGGCCGGGATCGTGCTGACCCCGTTCTAGGGACCGTCCGCCCGGCGCGCGCCCCCGTCGAGATCCTCGGGGGGTTGCGCGCCGGGCGGCTCAGGCGCGGATCTCCACGTCGTTGAAGGACACCCGGACCGTCGACCGCCCCTCCGACAGGTTCAGCACCCCGAAGACCACCCGTCCCATCTCGAACCGGGAGTCCGTCCAGCTTCCGGCCGGCGCACCGTCCCGGGTGAACGACAGCCGCGGCCCGTCGGCCTCGATGCCCACCGCGATCGGCTCGCGCAGCCCCACCGGTTCGTCGAACCGGAACACCGCCAGCTCCGCCAGGTCGCCGATCCCGGTCGCCCCGTGGGTCATCAGCCGGTACCCGTCGGCGCACACCGCCAGCACATAACCGGCCTCCCGCGACGCCGTCGCGTCCACCTTGCCGAACCGCAGCCACACCGCCGCGCACGCGTCCTCGGTCAGCAGCCGCGCCGTCACGGTCGCGGTGAAGTCGGTCAGCAGCCGCCGCGGGCCCGGGCAGCGGTACACACCGGACGCCTCCTTCTTCACCACCAGCGCGTCGTCGAACTCGCACGACGCCTTGTTCACCCGGTCCAGCACCACCCGCCAGTCCCGTTCCGCGGTCAGCGGATCGGCGATCACGGCGGCCACGCCGGCCGGTGCGCCGGGAGCGGCGGACGGCGCGGAGACGGACGCGGCGGGTGCCGACACGCCGGCGCGCGGGCCGCCCACGCCGCCGCGGTCGTCCACGGCGCGCCCGTACACGACCCCGGCGAGTACGGACACCGCGACGGCCGTGGCGCACGCCAGGATGACCACCGCCGTCCGGCCGAACCCGCGCCGGGACGCCGTGCCCTCGGCCGCCGGAGCAACCGTGACCGCCCGATCTGCCGGGGCGTCCGGTGCCACCGGAGTGCCCGAGACCACCGGAGTGCCCGAGACCACCGGCACGTCCCGGGCCCCGGCCACCCGGTCCGGCGCCGGGATCAGGGTCGTCTCCGAACCCGGCGACGGTACCGCCGTGACCGTCCGCTCCCGGGCCTGCTCGTCGTCGGCGGCCCGCGTGGCGGCGACCGCCTCCCGCAACGCCGGCTGCTTCTCCAGCACGGCCGCCGCCCCGCCGGTGCGGAGCGGGCCGGTGGACAGCAGCCGGTCCAGCAGTTCCCGCGCCGTCGGCCGGTCCGCCGGGTCCTTGGCCAGCGCCTGCTCCACCAGGTCCCGCAGCGGGCCACCGAGGCCACCCAGGTCGGGCGGCATGGTGAGGATCCGGACCGCGACCAGGTGCGGCAGGTCGGCCGCGAACGGCGTGCGGCCGGTTCCCGCGTAGGCGATCACCGCGCCCCAGGCGAAGATGTCCGCGGCCGGGGTCAGGATCCGCCCGGTGCCGGGTTCGAACCGTTCCGGCGCCATGTAGGTCACGGTGCCGACCATCTGATCCGTACGGGTGTGGCGGACCCCGCCCTCGACCGCCCGGGCGATACCGAAGTCGATCACCTTCGGACTGCCGGGCGCGAGCAGCACGTTGCTCGGTTTGAGGTCGCGGTGGATGACGCCCGCGCCGTGGATCGCGGTGAGTGCCGTCGCCACCCCGATGGCCAGGCCGTGCAGGTTGGACGAGGTGAGCGGGCCGTGCTCGTCGACGACCGACGCGAGGCTGGGCCCGGCCACGTACTCCACCACCAGGTAGGGCCGGTCGTGGTCCGGGTCGGCGTCCAGGACCTCGGCGGTGCAGAACGGCGGCACGTCCTGCGCGCGGGCCACCTCGGTGCGGAACCGCTGGCGGAACTGCGAGTCGTCGACCAGGTCCGCCTTGATGATTTTCACCGCGACCCGGCGGCCTTCCGGCGTCGTGGCCAGGTAGACCGTACCCATGCCGCCCTCGCCCAGCCGCCCGGTCAGCTCGTAGCGGCCCATCCGCCGGGGGTCACCCGGCCGCAACGGCCGCACGCCCGCGGCGTCGGCAGCACCGGTCATGTCGTCGTCACCTGCGTCGCTTCCCTCTCCGCCGGGCCGGCTGCCGGGTTCCGCAGCCGGGGGATCCACTGTGCCGGGGTCTCCCCGGCACCGTCGGTGCCGGCGCGGACCTCGACATGTGCGCCGGCGGACCCGTCGGCCGCCACCACCAGTGCCGCCCCGGAACCGTCGTGCGCCACCGTGTCCCGCACCGCCAGGCCGGACCGGCGCAGCTCACGAACGGTCGCCGCGACGCCGCGCGGCATCCCGGGTCCCGCCTCGACGACCAGCCCGACCCGGTACGCCGACGCCAGCTGGGCCGCGGTCCGGAGCACCGCGTCCGCGTGCGCGCCACCGGTGAACCGGGCGATGACCGCACGGGGAGCCGCCGGCGGTGGTCCGGTCAGGGTGATCGCCGTGACCGGCAGGTCCGCCGCACCCGGTCCGTCGCCGGTGCGCACGACGAGATCCGGCTCGCCGGAGCGGATCAGCCCGGCGAGTTCCGCCGCCGGATCGCCGGTGAACCGGGCGACCACCGGCACGTCCAGCCCGTCGCCGCTCCGCGGTGCCAGCTCGGTCAGTGCGCCCATGGCCCGGTTCATCTCCAGCAGGCCACCGGTCAGCCCGCTGCCGATCTCCAGGGCGGTCGCCGGGTACGGCACGAACCGGGCCAGCGCCAGGGTCGCGGGCCGCCGTGTGCCGATCAGCGCGGTGGCCAGGTCCACCACGGCCGCCGCGGCCGGGGCGGCGCCGGGCACCACCACCAGGCAGGTGTAGCCGGCCGCGCCGCCGAGCGCGGCACGCTCGGCCCGGGCCACGTCGCGGGCCACCACCCGGGCGGGGTAGATCAGGGCCAGCAGCGGGCCGGCCATCACGGTGGTGACCAGCGCCATCACCACCATCATCGAGAAGATCTGCCGGTCGATGATGGCCAGCTGGAGGCCGACGGAGAGGATGACGATCTCGGTCAGGCCGCGGGTGTTCATCAGCGTGGCCAGCGCGCCGGACTGCCGGGCGCCGACCTTGTTCAGCCGGGCACCGGCGTACGCGCCGATGAACTTGCCGCCGATGGCCACCAGCAGGATCAGGGTCAGCTCCAGCAGCGCGCCGCCGTCGACCGTGGACAGGTCGACCTGGAGTCCGGCGACCACGAAGAACACCGGCAGCAGCAGGAGCACGCTCACCTGCTCCAGGCGTTCCAGGATCTCGTGCCGCAGCGCCTCGCCGCCGGCCCGCGGCATCACCGCGCCGAACACGAACGCGCCGAAGATCGCGTGCAACCCCATGATCTCGGTGAGGTAGCTGGAGACCAGCAGGCCGGCCAGGATCACGGCCAGGACGTCGGGGGTCAGCCGGCCGGCCCGCTCCCGCGCCGCCGCGAGGCGCTGCAGCACCGGGCGGACCCAGCGGAACATCACGATCAGGAACGGGATCACCCCGAGCACCGGCCAGGGCAGGCCGCCGTCGGCCGTACCGACCGCCACCACGACCGCCAGCAGCGACCACGCGAACACGTCGTCCACCGCGGCGCTGGCCAGCGCGAGGCCGCCCACCTCGGTCCGGATCAGGCCCCGGTCGGCCACGATCCGGGCCAGCACGGGGAACGCGGTGACCGCCATCGCGGCGCCGATGAACAGGGCGAACGGCACGACGTCGGTGACGCCGTGCCGGCCGGCCAGCCACCAGGCGAGCCCGGCACCCAGGACGAGCGGCGCCACGATGGAGCCGATCGAGACGCTGACCGCGATCCGTTGCCGGCCGCGGACCAGGGTGTGGTCCAACTCGTAGCCGACGATGAACATGAACAGCACCAGGCCGACGTTGGCCAGCCCGGCCAGGGCGGGTCGGATGTCGACCGGGAAGAGCTGGTCGCTGACCAGCGTGCCGAAGAGGCTGGGGCCGATCAGGATGCCGGCGATGATCTCGCCGACCACCGGCGGCTGGCCGGCCTTGCGGGCCAGCGCCCCCAGGACGCGGGCCAGCACGATGATCACCGCCAGCCCGAACAGGAGCTGGCCGACCGCGTGGGAGGTCATGGACGTACCCCGTCCGTGGCCGGCAGCGCGTCGATCCGGTCGGCCACCGTGGCGGCGTCGGGGCGTGCCTGCGCCGGGCCCAGGCACTCCCGCACCAGGCCGGCGACCGGCGCGGGCAGCGACGCACTGATCCGGGGCTCGGCGGACAGCACCCGGCGCAGCGCCAGCAGCCCGTCGGACCCGGGCAGGTCGCCGTAGACACCGGCGCCGCTCACCACGCGGTGCAGCAGCACCCCCAGCGACCACACGTCGGTGGCCGGGCCCGGCGCGCCGCCGAGCAGCAGCGCCGGGTCGACGTACTCGATCGCGTCGAGACCGCCCATCCCGGTGACCGTGACCCCCTCCGTGAAGACCTGGGCCAGGCCCAGGTCGGAGAGCCGGCCGCCGCCGGGATGCAGCAGCACGTTGCCCGGCTTGATGTCGCGGTGGGCGATGCCGGCGGCGTGCAGCGCCGCGGCGGCCCGGGCCGCAGCGGCCAGGGCCCGCAGCGCCCCCGCCGGCGGGACCGGTTCGGCGGGGTCGGCGAGCGACCCGCCCGGCAGGTACTCCATCGAGTAGAAGAAGGCGCCGTCCTGCTGCCCCGCGTCGATCGGGGTGACCAGGTACGGCGACCGCACCGCCGCGAACGCGGCCAGCTCCCGGGTGGCCCGGCGGAACGCCACCTCGCTCGATTCGGCGTGCAGCACCTTGACGGCGACGTACTCGACGTCGATCGGCAGCCGCGGCGGGCGCCGGGCCAGGAAGAAGTGACCGTGGTTGCCGGAGCCCAGCGGGCGGATGAAGTCGTAGTCGGCGATGCCCTGCACCTGATCCGGTCCTTTCACGGCTGGGAGTTGCGGTGCGACTCGTAGCGGAACCAGCGCCGGCCCACGTCGACCCGGGCGCCCGGCGAGACCACCACGGGTACGCCGGGGACGAGCCGCTCGGGCTCGGCCGCGCCCGGGCGGTGCACGAAGGTGCCGTTCGCCGAGCCCAGGTCCACCAGCTCGACCCGCCACCCGGTGAGCCGGACCCGGACGTGCCGGCGGGAGACACCGCTGGCCGGTCCGGAGACCCGCAACGGGCGGGCCCGGTGCGCGGCGACGTCGGAGTCGATGTCGGGCTCGCGGCCCACCACGTAGTCGGTGTCGAGGCGCAGCGTGCTGCCGTCGTCGAGCAGCAGCAGGCCCAGCGGTGGCCGCGGCCCGAGCCGGGTCACCTGGGTCAGCTGGGCCATCGAGATGCCGCAGATCTGGCAGTACCGCTGGCCGGGGTCGTTGAAGTGTTCGTCGCGGCAGTACACCCCCTCGATCAGGGCGCGGGTAGGGGTCTGGTCCGCGGCCGGGGCGGCCTCGGGCGCGTACCCGGGCAGCACGATGACCGCCTCGAACGGTGCCGCGCGGTCCGGCCGGCGCGGCGGGGGCACGGGCCGGCCGAGCTGCGCCAGCAGTCCCGCGCCGCTGACCACGCCGGCGTGCAGCGCGGTCCGCGGGTCGGCCGAACCGCTCCCCGGAAGGCTCAGCCGCACCGTCCACAGTGTTCCGTCGAGCGGCTGGTGGGCCAGGGCCGGCCCGCGCAGCTCGACCCGGCCGCGCCCGCCGTCGGCCCGGACGTCCGCCGCACCGCGTACCAGAATCGCCGGTCTGCCGCCGAGCGCGAGCACCGCGCAGGCCGGGCCCTCGGCGCCGACCCGGCCGGCCAGCCGGGTGATCAGGCCGTCGCCGTCGCCGCCGTCGGCCGCGGCCCGGTGCAGCACCGCGACCAGGTCGGCCGTCTCGTCGCCGCGGTCCGCGCACACGGCGAGCAGCTCACCGGCCCGCACCACCAGGCCCGGGCCGGGCAGAGGCTGGACACGCACGCTCACACCAGCCTCCCGCCGCGGAAGCGCCACCGCAGGAACGGCACCCGCATCGGACCGTTGGCGACCAGCCAGACGGCCAGCCAGACCACGCCGAAGTGGACGGCGAAGACCCAGCCGGGCGGGGCGGAGCCGGCCAGCGGCACCGCGCCGGCCCGCAGGAGCGCCCACAGCAGCAGACCCTCGGGTACGCCGGTGAGCAGCCCGAACAGCGACGGCCAGTCCTTCTCCCAGCGGAGCTGCATGAGCAGGTGGTACAGCAGCTCCCAGCCGATGCCGAGGACGGCCACCGCGGCCAGCAGGACGAACGCGTCGCCGTACCGCTCGGACAGCGGCGCCTGCCCGGGCAGCAACGGGACCAGCGCCAGGGTGACCACGGAACCGACCAGCGCGAGCAGGAACAGCCGGGTCTGGATGCGGCCGCTCAGGATCGGGACCACGCCGCACTCCCTTCCACCGGGCGGCCGAGGGCCCACCGGATCCACTGGGAGGTCGACCGGAGGAGTCCGAGGCGGTCGCACCAACCCCGCCGCGCCAGGTCGTCGGTGATCTCCTGGGCCGCCACCTGAAGGCCCAGGAAGGTGTCGACGCCGGGGAAGTAGCCGCCCAGCGTCGCGGTGCCGGAGGCGTAGACGGCGCCGTCGCCGCTGGCCGTGCCGATCACCTCGAAGGTCCGCTCCACGTCCAGCCGGCCCAGCGGGTTGCGCCCGGCCCCGCCGTGTGTAAGCAGGTCGTCCAGCACCCGGTGGTCGGCGATGTCGGCCTCCAGGCCGGTGCAGTCGACGATGAAGTCGGACACGATCTTCCGGGTGTCGTCGCCGCACTTCACGATGCTGGTCAGCCGGGTCTCCGGTCCGGGGTGGACCTCCTCGACGGTGCCCTGGAACGCGCGGTACCAGCCCGCCTCCCGGCCGGTCCGCATCTGCTGCTGCCACTTGCGGCGTTTCGGGGTGTTGGTGCCGCCCATCCGGCGGTACTCGGCGGCCCGCTGCTCGCCCTCGAGGCGGCGCATCCGGGCCTTGAGCTGGCCGCCCCAGACCGACTTCGGATAGTTGAAACCCTGGTACGCGAACCCGTGGCCGCCCTTGCGCCGGGAGCCGATGTGCGGGCCGTGCGCGCCGGACACGTAGGTCCGGAAGACGTGCTCGATCTCGGTCTGCAGGCCGTACCGCGCACGGTCGTCCATCAGCCGCTGCAGCACCCGGGAGGCGACGATCCCGCCGCCGCGCACCATGACCGTGCCGGGCGTGGTCTTGAGGTACTCGTACACGTGCTCGTGCGGCTCGTAGGCGTTGACCACGTGGTGGAAGTCGCCGTAGGTCTCGCGGAACGCCTGCAGATCCGGCAGGAACTTCAGGCCGGGATAGCCGACGGCGAGGTGCACGAACCGCGCCCGGTAGGCCACCCGCTTGGTCGCGGTGCTGCCGGCCGGCGGGGTGAGGATCACGAAATAGCCGCCGCCGGCGCGCCGGCGTACCATCCGCACCACGCCCTTGACCAGCATGTCCGGGTATCCGATCCGGGCCGACTCGCGGGCCAGCCCGGCGAACACCGTCCCGGCGCGCGGCGTCCAGTAGTCGGTGAAGACCGGCTCGCCGAGCACGTGCAGCAACGGCCGCGCGGTCCGCTCCCGCCACGCCTCCGCCAGCGCGTACGACGGGAAGCCCCAGATGTTGTCCGGCCGCGACGAGGAGTCCGAGCGGATCCGCTCGAGCCGCGGGATCTGCGACACCCGGGTGAGGTACTCGTAGGTCTGCCACGGATGGTCGATGGTGGACAGCACCGCGATCCGGTCGGCCGGCACCCCGGCGATGCGCAGATAGTTGACAGTGACGAACGAGCCGATACCGCCGCCGACGCTGACGAACGGCACGTCCCGCACCTCGATGCCGGCCTCGTCGACCATCGCGTCAGTCCACTGTGGCTCCCGCAACAGGCGCGGCGTCAGCTCGCCGGGCAGGCCGGCGCTCACGTACTCCATGGATTGTTCCCCCGTGAATCCGGGCAGTGATCTCTGCCCGATGTCCCCATACGGGTACCACACGGCGGCAAGCGGGAGACCCGGTGCTAAGCCTGGTCCCGGTCGAGTGCGGCGGCACGGTGGACCGCGATCCAGGCGGCGGCGAAGTCCACCACGGCCCGCTGTCTCATCAGGCGGCCGGTGGCCCGGCCGACCGGTCCGACGACCGCCGCGCCGGTGGTCTCGAAGTCGGCACCGATCCGGTCGAAGTCGCTCTCGTCCTCGTCGACGTCCACCCAGGTCACCCATCGGCCAGTGCCGTCGGCCTGGCGGATCGAGGCGCCCGCGGTGTGCCGCGGCGGGTCGCTCTGCCGCCACTCGGCCAGGTGCA
Source organism: Jidongwangia harbinensis (assembly GCF_020216025.1). GTDB lineage: Bacteria > Actinomycetota > Actinomycetes > Mycobacteriales > Micromonosporaceae > Actinoplanes > Actinoplanes harbinensis. The sequence continues at coordinate 21,097 of NZ_JAIWNC010000024.1, forward strand.
TCGAGGTGTTCGAGTCGTGCCCGACACCGAGCAGCAGCACCTGGCCGTCCAGGCGGTGGAGCGCACCCACCGGCGACTCCTCGCCGAGCGCGTCGTCCAGGCGGTGCCCGGCGACGACATCGCCGGCCCGCGGGCCCACCGCGGCGAACGAGACCTGCGGGTGATCGCTGCGCCGGGCGCCCGGCCAGGTCCGTACGGTCTCGGCGAGCACCCCCATGAACCGGCTCGCCGGGGTCCGCGCCGGGTCGAAGCCGGGCGCCTCCCGCCGGATCGGCTCCCACCATTCGGGCGGCACCGGCGGCCGGGACCAGTCGGCCGGATCGCTGTTTTCCGACGTGTGGGTGGGCACCACCAGGGTGCCGTCCGGGCCGAGCGCGTCCAGGAGGGCCTGCACGACGGCCTGCGGTCCACCCGGCACGAAACCCACGCTCCGGTATGACGAGTGCATCAGCAGCACCCCGCCGGGATCGACCCCGAGCGCGCGCAGATCGGCGGTCAGCGACCGCATGGGAACGAGATGCATGGGGGCACGCTAGCGGGCGAGGGCCACGACGGGTTCGTTCTTTTCGACGGGCAGGCGGTGCGGCTGGACCACGAGAAAGCAGACCAGGGTGGCGGCGAGCATGCCGCCGAAGACCACGACGGCCATCGCGACCGCGCCGACGCCGAGGACGCCGACCAGCGGCGCGGCCAGGGCACCGACGCCGAACTGGACCGCGCCGAGCAGAGCGGCCGCGGTGCCCGCCGCTTCACCGTGCCGCGACAGCGCCAGGGCGGGGGCGTTCGGCAGGGCCAGCCCGACCGTGGCGAGCACCAGCCAGAGCGGGATCAGGATGCCGGCCAGGCCGCCGGTCCCGGTGGCGGCGAGGACCAGCAACACCAGGCCGAAGCCGAGGCCGGCCAGCAGGGAGCCGGCCAGGATCTGCTGCGGCGTCCAGCGACGCAGCAGGCGCACGTTGCACTGGGTGGCGCCGATCAGGCCGACCGCGCCGCCCGCGAACACGAACGCGAACTGCTGCTCGCTCAGGCCGAACCCGTCCTGCAGAACGTACGCGGAGCCGCTGACATAGGCGAACAGTGCCGCCATCGCCAGCCCGGCGACCAGGATGAGGCCCACGTACACGCGGTCGGTGAGCAGCCGGCCGTAGTCGCGGACCGTGCCGGCCATCCCGCCGTGGCGCCGGCGCTGTACCGGCAGCGTCTCGGGCAACACCACCGCGGCCGCCGCCATGATCGCGACGGCGGCGACGGCCAGCACCACGAAGACGCCGCGCCACGACGTGAACTGCAACGTCTGGCCGCCGATGGTCGGGGCGAGGATCGGGGCGACGCCGACCACCAGCATCAGCCGGGAGAACAGCTTCGCCGCGGCCAGGCCGCTGAACAGGTCGCGGACGATCGCCATCGCCACCACCGACGCCGCAGCGGCACCCAGGCCCTGCAGCACCCGCAGCCCACCGAGGACCGCCAGGTTCGGCGCGATCACGCAGAGCACCGAGGCGAGCACGTGCACACCGACTCCGGCGAGCAACGGCACGCGGCGCCCGATCGCGTCGGACAGCGGCCCGACCAGCAACTGGCCCAGGGCGAGACCGACGAGCGTGCCGGTCAGCGTGAGCTGCACCGCGGCCGCGGTCGCCCCCAGGTCGTCGGTGATGGTCGGCAACGCCGGCAGGTACATGTCGATGGTGAGCGGGCCGAGCGCGGTGAGCAGCCCCAGCACGAGCACGATCCGGAAACGCCGCCCCGGCGGGAGCAGCTCCCCCGGGGAGGGATCGGTTTCCGGGAGGGTGACGGTGCGAGTCTCAACCACACCTGCGGCAAGTGGTCCCGCGCCCGGTTCATTCCGCCCGGGCCGCGTTGGTAACCACGGTCACACGTACCCGATATGGGCCCCTACCAGCTCATTTTATGCTTCCTTCGGGTTCGGGTCTGCTCGTCGAGCGACGGGCGGGCGTCCCTGGCCCCGGAGGCCGAAGCATCCGCCGGCACGTCCGGGATCGGTGTGCCGGCGCACGTCGCCCCCCGCTTCGGCAGCGTTCCGTTCAGCAGGTAGTCGTCGATCGCGGCGTCGACGCAGGGGTTGGCGCCGTGGACCACGTGATAGCCGTCGCGGGGCACCGTGAGCAGCCGGTGCCCGAGCAGGTCCGCCATCGCCCGGCCGCCCTCGTACGGCGTCTGCGGGTCGAACTCCTCCTGCACCACCATCCCGGTCGGGTAGTCGCCGCGGCGCACCTTGACCAGCGGCTCGAGGCGCTCCACCGACCCGAACGTGCACTCCCGCGGAGAGGCCGCCGAGGCACCCCAGCCGTACGGATAGTGCCGGGAGAAGTAGCGCATGTCGGCGTAGTACTCCTCGAGATCGGTGGGCCATTCCGCCTCGCAGTTGACGGCCTCCCAGACGCCGTTGCTGGTCGGCGGTTCGTCCGCCCGGATCTCCTGCTGGAGAGCCAGCGCCCGGTAGAGATCGCCGGGCAGGTCCGAGCGCTGGTCCACCTCGTTTCCCAGCCGGCGTACGGTCTCCGCGAAGTAGTCCCAGTACTCCACCTCGTTGGTGGCCCCGATGACACCGTCGAACTCGTCGCCGTCGTACGCGAAGTCCTCCCGCTCGATCGGGTGCTCCTCCAGCTTCGCCCGGATCTGTTCGACGGTGGCGTGCACCTCCGCCCGGGTGTCGCCCAGGCCGTAGGTCTCGTGGCGCTGCGCCACCCAGGTCATCCAGGCGTCCGCGGTCCGGCGCTGGGTGATCGCCTGCTGCTTCCAGGCCTCCCGCCACATCCACCGCGGATGCATGGCGGAGTCCAGGACGGTGCGGTTCAGCCGCTGCGGGAACAGCGTGCCGTAGACGGCGGTCACGTACGTGCCGTACGACTTCCCGATCAGGTTCAGCCGGCGCTCGCCCAGGACCGCCCGGACGATGTCGAGGTCCCGGGCGTTGTTGGCGGAGGTGAAGTACGGGCGCCGGGCACCGTCCGCGCGTTCGCACTGCTGGTCGCGCTTGCGGAACTCCTCGGCGTACGCCCGCATCTGCGCGTCGGTGAAGCGGGTCCTCCCGGCCAGTTGGACGTTGACGCCCTCGCAGAGCAGCGGTTGCGCCGGCCCGACGCCGCGCGGGTCGTACCCGATGATGTCGTAGCGCACCGACAGCGCGTCGTACGCGCGGTCCTCCGCCGCGCCGATGCCCTGCCCGCCCGGCCCTCCGGGAACCTCGACCAGCACGCCGAGCCGTTTCTCCGGGTCCGCGGCGGCCCGGCGGGACAGTGCGACGGTCTCCCGCGGACCGTCCGGCCGCCGGTAGTCCAGCGGCACCCGCACGGTGGTGCATTCCACCGCCGGGGACCCGTCGCCGGCACGGGCGGCCGGGGGCGGCGGCGCGTCCGGTCGTCCCGGCCAGGACGGCCTGGGGCAGGGTCCCCAGGCGGGACGCTGAGCGTAGAACTCCGCCAGTCCGACCGGCACGTCGCCCGGTTCCGGCCCGGTGTTCGCCACGGCGAGCGGCACCACCGTGGCGCACAGGGCCGCCGTCGCCGTGGCGAACAGACCGGCCTTGGTTCTCCGTTTCATCGCAACCTTTTCCTGCTCGCGGGAGCGCCCGGTCCGACCGGCGCCGTCGTGGTGTCGGTGCGGATCGTTACGGCTGCACGGCGTCCGCCGCCGGGGTCCAGGTCGACTCGTCCGTGACGTCGGCGAGCCTGATTCCCTTGGCGACCTTCTCCAGTTCGGTCAGCGGCACCTTGTTGCCGAGGCCGGTGGCGGTGACCTGGAGCTGGACCTTGCCGTCGGCACTCCAGACGGTGCAGAAACCGCCGTCCGCCGGGCTGTTGCGGCTCCCGACGCTCCGGTCGGAGACCTGACGGCACGTCGTCGCGCCGGGCTCGGGCGACTGGTTGGAGCTGGTGCTCGGCGTGACGAGGACGTGGAAGCCGTCCCGGATGGCATCGGCGGCCGCGTCGTACGGCGCGGTCAGGCCCGAGGTGGGCGCGGCCGGCTTGGTGTACGTCGCTCCGCCGTAGTCGCCGGCGCGGGCCGTGGCGATGCCGCCGAGGCCGGGCATGGCGTGAGTGCCGATCTGCAGTGGCAGGTAACCGTCCGGCAGGTAGCCGACCGTGAACGGCACCAGGGCCGGCGCCGGCGTGCCGGGCGTCAGGCCGTCGACCAGGCCGCCCAGGTCCTCGAAGGTCGGCGTGGCCGGGTCGCTGGAGTACGACGTGACCGCCGCCCAGGCGTTGTCGGCGTACTCCCAGGCGAACAGCTTGTTGCCGCCGGCCGCCGGCTTGTCCGGGTCGAGGCCGACCGGCAGCGTCGCCCGCACGGCCCTGCGCCCGGCCACGGTGACGTCCTTGCCGTCGGCGATCCCGGCGGGGTCGAAGGCGCCCGGCCGGTACACGGTCAGGTACGCCCACAGGGACGGCTTTCCCATGTCGGCCCGCTTCCGCTCGACGGTGCCGCCCCGCGTCTCGGCCTCCTCCGCGGTGAGGGGCCTGTCGTTCGAGGTGTGGCCGTCGGAGTAGACGGGGGCGATCTGGTAGGCGGTGGACGCCACGATCGGGTCCTGCACGTGCAGCGTGCCGGCGTCGTACCCGTGGAAGGTGAAGGCGAAGGGCCCCGTCTCGGCGGTCGCCGCCCCGGCCGGAGCCGGCCCGGCCAAGGTGTTCTGCTCGGCGCGGACGGCCGGCAGCGCGAACGCGCCGGCGACGGCGACCACCACCAGGCCGGCCGCGCCGGCCGACGCGAACCCGGCCCGGCGCCGCCGCTCGGCCCGGCGCCCCGCCGCGACGATGTCGTCGGCGGTGCGGGCCATCGGCGGCTCGTCGCCCGTCACGGCGTCCACGAATTCATGCAACTGCATTGGTCCACTCCTCCATCGACTCCCCGGTGAGATTGATGCGTTCGCCGGCGAGCAACTCGCGCAGCTTCGTCAGGCCACGGGAGGCCTGGCTCTTCGCCGTGCCCACCGTGCAGCCGAGGACGCCGGCCGTGTCCTCCAGGCTCAGGCCCAGGTAGTGCCGGAGCACGACGGCGGCCCGCTGCCGGGCCGGCACCGCGTCGAGCGCCGCCCGCAGGCGCATCCGCTCGTCGGCCGCACCGGCCGGGTCCCGCAGCGCGACCTCCGGCATGGCGTCGCCGGACGACCGCTCGCGCCGCCAGGGCCGCCGGGTCTCGTCGATCGCCGCCCGGTAGACCATGGTCTTGACGTAGAGATCGGGCCGTTCCAGCTTCCGCCAGCGGGGGTAGAGCTTGATCAGCGCGTTGGCCACGGCGTCCTCCGCCGCGTGCCAGTCCCCACAGGTGAGGTACGCCAGCTTGCGCAGCGACGCCATCTGTGACGTCACGAACTCCCGGAACGCTTGCTCGTCTTCGGCCTTCAAATCGGCTGCCTCCTTGTGACGCACGTTGAACGGAGCCACCCGGCGAAAGAGTTGCACGGCGTGGAGAAGTAGTTGCGCGGTCACCTTCCGGTGATGACTCCGGCACGCTCGCTCGGGCACCTTGACAGTTCACGGCCGTCGGCCTAGCTTCTTAGCTAATGGTAGTAGCCAAATGGCTATGCCGGTGACCAAGGAGATCGTTGTGACCGAATTTCTGACTGTCGACTCCGGCACGATCGCGTACGAGGTGACCGGCGACGGGCCGTTGGTCGTGCTGGCGCACGGCATCGGCGACAGTCGCGCGGCGTACCGGTTCGTCACGCCGCAGCTGGTCGCCGCCGGCTACCGGGTCGCCGCCGTCGACCTGCGCGGCACCGGCGAATCGAGCGCCCAGTGGCCGGCCTACAGCCGCACCGCCATCGCGGGAGACCTGATCGCGGTGATCCGCCACCTCGGCGGCCCGGCCGTGCTGGTCGGCCACTCGATCTCCGGCGGGGCCGCGACCATCGCCGCCGCGCTGGCGCCCGAACTGCTCACCGGCGTCGTCGAGCTGGCGCCGTTCACCCGCGCCCAGGCGATGAAGCTGAGCGACCTGAAGTCCGGCGCCTACCGCACGGGAGCGCTGCGGCTGGGCGGCGCCATGCTGGGCAGCGCCGGGCAGTGGCTGAAGTACCTCGACCACGCCTATCCGGGCGTCAAGCCCGCCGACTGGACCACCCGGCAGGCCCAGATCGCGGCCATGTTGCGCGAACCCGGCCGGATGAAGGCGCTCCAGGGCATGCTCAAGTCCTCGCCCGCCGACGCCGGTGCACAGCTGGGCCACGTGCGGTGCCCGGTCCTGATCGTCCAGGGCTCGCTCGACCCGGACTGGGTCGACCCGCGCGCCGAGGGCGAGGGGATCCTGGCGGAGCTGCCCGCCGGCCTGGGACGACTCGAGATCGTCGAGGGCGCCGGGCATTACCCGCACGCGCAGTACCCCGACGAGACGGCGACCCTGCTGCTCGCCTTCCTCCGGGCGAACGCGCGTGCCTAGGGCCGGACTCGCCCCGGCCACGGTCGTCGCGGCCGGGGCGGCGCTGGCCGACGAGGTCGGCCTCGCGCATCTCACCATGAACCTGCTCGCCCGGCGGATCGGCGTGCGCCCGCCGTCGCTCTACAAGCATGTCGAATCCCTGCAGTCGCTGTACCGCGGCATCGCCCTCCAGGGCAAACGCGAACTCCGCGAGGCCCTGACCCGGGCGACCGCCGGACAGACCGGCGGGACGGCGGTCCATGCGTTCGCCGCCGCCTACCGCCGCTGGGTCCTCGAGCACCCCGGCCGGTACGCCGCCACCGTCCGCGCACCCGCCGCCCACGACGAGGAGGACCGCCGGAGCAGCGAGGAGGGTCTACGCGTGCTCCTCGACGTCCTCGCCGACTTCCCGCTGCACGACGGCCACGCCATCCACGCCACGCGGACGCTGCGATCGGCGCTGCACGGCTTCGCCAGCCTCGAGAGCGCGGGCGGATTCGGCCTGGCCGAGGACGTCGACCGCAGCTTCCGCTTCCTCGTCGACACCCTCGTCACCGTCCTGCAGACCGACCGACCCGACCGCGGAGGACCGGCATGACCGACAGCACCGACGAGCAGATCCCCGGCGTGGTCACCGGCCGGCCGCTGACCTGGTTACGCGTCGAGGGCCTGGCCGTCGCCGGAGCCGCACTGGCCGTCTACGCCGCCACCGGCCACTCCTGGTGGCTGGTCCCGGCACTGTTCCTCGTCCCCGACCTGTCCTGGCTCGCCTACCTGGCCGGACCGAAGGCCGGTGCGTGGGTGTACAACCTCGCGCACACCGCACCGCTGCCGCTGGCGCTGCTCGCCGCCGGAGCCTGGTGGGACCACAGCGGACTCACCGTCGCCGGCGCGGTCGGGCTGCTCCACCTCGGCCTCGACCGGCTCCTGAAGTACGGCGTCAAGTACGACCACAGCTTCGGCCTCACCCACCTCGGCGTCCACGGCCCCCACCAGCACCACTGACAGGCCGTTCGCCGACCCCTGGCCGGCGGGGTGTCGCCGATGCGACAGAAGCTCGGCCGAACGAACCCGGCGTGCCCGGTGACGAACCGGAGGACAAGGCAACCATTCAAGGCACCGTTCGAGGAGTTGGCATCGTGCATGGGCCCCATCCGAAGATCCAGCGCCGTCCTGGCCGCCTCCACAGTGGCGACGGCCGTCCTCCTTCCCGCGGCGGCGACGGCTGCACCGCCGGTCGGCACGGGGCACCTGGTCCAGTTGGATTCCCTGGGCGGCCAGGGTTCGTACGCCGTCGACATGAACGAGCGCGGTGACCTGACCGGCCAGAGCGGCGACACCACCGGCGCCTCCCGCGCCGTGGTCTGGCGGCACGGCGAGCGCTCACCCACCGCTCTGGGCGTCGATCGCGCACGCCCCGTGTCCATCAGCGGGAACGGCCACATCGCCGGGCACGTCGACCGCGCGTTGTTCCGGTGGCGCGCAGGCGCCGCCACCTATCTGCGGCGCAGTGCCGTGGCCTCCTTCCACGACCCCTTGATCAACGACCGGGGCCAGGTGGCCAGCGCCGCCGTCGACCAGAACGGCACCTCCCGGGCCTTCGTCTGGGACGGCGAACGCATGACCATGTTGCCCACACCCGCCGGGATGAACAGCACCGTCGCGGACATCAACGACCGGGGCCAGGTGGTCGGCGCCCTCATCGCACCCGGCGGCTCCACCGAGCACGCGGTGCTGTGGCAGCAGGGCCGGATGATCAGACTGGGCACGCTCGGCGGCGCCGGCAGCACTCCGAAGGCGATCAACCAGCGCGGTCAGGTGATCGGGAACAGCACCATCGCGGGGTCGTCCACGGAACATCCCTTCCTGTGGCAGCACGGCCGGATGACCGACCTGCTCGCGGGTACCGACGCCACCACCGCCCGGGTCGTGGCCATCAACGCCGCCGGCATGATGACCGGCTCCGCGAGCTTCGGCGACCCGCACTCGCGGCCGGTGCTCTGGCGGGACGGCCAGATGATCGACATCGGCCTGCCCGGCCACGCCGGAATCGGCACGGACATCAACGACCACGGTGACGTCTCCGGCCCCACCTGGCCGAATCCCCAGGAAGGCTCCGCCGTGCCGTTCCGATGGCGCACCGGACACACCACCTTGTTCCCGGAGCCGGCCGGCGACATCGACATGGCAGTTCTCGGCATCGACCCGCACGGCGACATCGCGATGAACCAGGAGACCTCGCGAGCCGGCAACATCGTGCTGCGATCCGTCTGAGCCGGGTCCGGCCCACCGGCCGGTGACTTCAGCGGTACGCGGCGCTGTCGACGGTGTAGGCGATGAACCGGCCCTCGGCACTTCCGTCGGTCGCGTGCTCCCACCCGGCGCTGACCTCGGTCGGGATCGTGAAGCCGTCGAAGCTGGCTTCCGCCCCGAGGTCGGCGCCGAACGGGCGTTCCCGGAATCCGCTCCGGCCGCTCGCGCCCCAGCGCGACATGGCGACCGAGGTGAGCGCACCGCCGGCCGACACGGAGAGCACGACCTCGTGGAAGCCGCTGTCCACCTTGATCCGGGCGGCGACCGTGCCGGCGTCCATCGCGCGCCATTTGACCTGCGGGCTGAGCGCCGCGGCAGGCAGGCTGATCAGCAGCTCGCCGGCATGCCGGCCGGCCGCGCTCCGGGTCACCTCGGGACCGGCGGCGGACGTCACCGGAACCGCGCCGAACGCCCGCCAGCGCATCTGACCGGTGTGCCGGCTGTACCGGTCGAAACCGACAACCGGCATACCGAACATCGAGGCGGTGGCCGCCCAGACGAAGCCGCGCGTGGCCGACGTCCGCTGGACGGCGGCGAAGGACCGCCATCCGCCGAGCCGGATCCGGCCGTGGGAAGCCAGCTCGACGGCGAACAGCATCGGGGTGCCCGGGGCGATGGCGTGCAGCACCCAGCGCCGGGCCGGTTCGGGCAGGTTCGCGGTCATGTCCGGGTGGAAGAGTGCGGGCGCCAGGGTCGGCGCCCGAAGGTCGGCCCAGTCACTGCGCGCGTCGTCGGTCAGGCATCGCGGAACGGTGGACGGCATCCCGGCGACCGCACGGCGACCGGCATTCGATGAATCGATGGGCACGGGTGACGTCCTCCTCGCGAGCCCCGCGGGGCTGCTGGATGGTGCCGGAGCGCTTGACCCGGCCGGAAAGAGTGCACCACCGGGGGCTCGGGCGACATGCCGACCGTACGCCTGTCCGACCGGGAGTGGCGACCACCCGGCCCGGCCGTCTCTTCCGGCGGTCGTCACGGAAACGGTCCTGGCGCGGCGGCGGCCGGTGCGGAAGACTCCGGGCATGCGTGATCGCTGGCGCCGGTGGGCGTGGGTCGGCGTCCTGGCCGTCGGGCTGGTCCTCTACTTCGCGGTGCTGCGGACGCTGACCGGCACGCAGAACCCGAACTTCGTACCGGCCCTCATCCTGCTCGGCGCGACCGTGGTGCCGCTGTCCTTCCTCACCTTCGCCCAGGCCCGCACCGGCCGCTGGCAGGTACCCGCGTCCACCCTGGTGGTGGCGGCCTTCTTCGGCGGCGTCATCGGCACCGTGGTGGCCGGCACGCTGGAGTACGACACCCTGCGCGGGCTCGGCGCGCTGCCGATGGTCCTGGTGGCCCTGATCGAGGAGACCGCGAAGCTGATCGTCCCGGTGGTGCTGCTGTTCCTGGTGCTGGCCCGGCGCGGGCGGCGGCTGCCCTCGGACGGGCTGATCATCGGGGTCGCCGCGGGCATGGGGTTCGCCGCGCTGGAGACCATGGGCTACGCGTTCACCGCGCTGCTGTCCTCGCGGGGCGACATCGGCACGGTCGAGGAGACGCTGTTCGTCCGCGGCCTCACCTCGCCGGCCGGGCACACCGCCTGGACCGGCCTCACCGCGGGCGCGCTCTGGGCGGTGCTGGCCAGCCCGGGCGCGCGGCGTGCGCTGGAGTTCCTCGGTACGTTCGCCGGCGCGGTCGCGCTGCACGCGCTCTGGGACACGTTCTCCGGGGTCGTCCCGTTCCTGGTGCTGGCGGCGATCAGCCTCGGCTGGCTGTTCCGGGCCCTGCACCGGTACCGCGCGTTCGGCGACCACCGGGCCGCCCCGGGGCCAGTCCCAGGTACCACCGGGCCAGTTCCCTAGGCGTCACCGGTCCGGGGCGCCGGCACGACCGGGCGGAGCTTGCCGCCCGCCGCGACGTACCCGCGCCGGGCCCGGTCTGCCAGCGTCGCCGACCCGCACGTCTCGGCCAGCTCGGCGGCCTCGCGCAGGACCCGCCGGGCCTGCGGACGACGGCGCGCCGCGGTCAGTGCCTCGCCGAAGGCGACCAGGGCCAGCGCGTACTCGAACCGGCGCGGTGTCTCCCGGAGCACCCGGACCGCCTCGTCCAGCGCGGCCAGCCCGGCCGGTCCGTCCAGCACCGTGCCCTCGACCCGCAGCGCCCGGCCCAGCGTGGACGCCGGCCCGGACCGGCGGGCCGCGGCGACCTCCGCGGCGACCAGCCGGGCGGCCGCCTCCCGGGTGCCGGTCGCGGCCAGCACCTGCGCCGCCGCGGACCGCCAGGGCAGCACGTGCGGCCGGTCGGCCTGCCGTGCGGCCAGCCGCTCGCCACAGTGGAACAGGTCGGCCAGGCCCTCGCCGGGGCGGCCGGTGTCGGCGTACAGGCGCCCTCGGGCGTACCGCAACGCCAGCGCGCCGGAGCCGTCGCCGGGCTCACCGTCCAGTTCGGCCAGTAGCTTCTCCGCGCCCTGGAGGTCGCCCCGGTCGTGCCGGGTGGCGATCCGCCGGGCCAGCAGCAGGACCACCGCGTCCCCGCGCGGGTCGGCGCCGGCGGCCGCGAACAGTTCGGCCGCGAGTTCGCCGTCGCGTTCGGCGGCCGGCATGTCGCCGAGCCGGCGGTACACCGAGGTGCGCAGCGCGTGGGCCGCGGCCAGGGCGGCCGGTGAGCGCCAGCGGGTGGCGGCGGCGATCGCGGTGTCGCAGGCGGTGTACGCCGTGGACAGATCGTCGGCGTCCGCCCGGACGGCGGCGGCGCGCAGGTATCGGGGAAGGTCGTCGACGCCCGCCGGGGGCGGCAGCGGCGCGGGACGACGCGGGTCATGGCGAGGAGTGACGGTTCGCGTACGTTCCGCCACCCTCAGCCGGTCGTCACTGACGGTCATGTCTTGTGTGTACCCCGTCGGGCTACCGGAACACCATGCCGCCGCGCCGGGTGCGGCGTGGACTGCGCCGAACGGTCGCGGTTGAATGCCGGAGTGCGCAGCCCGACCCAACGCGATCTCCAGGTCGACGACATCGCCGCCATCGTCCGGGACGGCCTGGGCGCCGCTCTCACCGGCGCCGCGGAACTGTCCGGCGGCGGGTTCGCCACGGTCTGGCGCGCGTCACTGACCGACGGGCGGGACGTGGTGGTCAAGGTGGGGCCGCCGCCGCGGGCCCGGTTGCTGGGGTACGAGCGCGGGCTGGTCGCGGCGGAGGCGGCGTACTTCCGGCTGGTCGGCGAGCGCGCCCCGGTACCCGCCGTGCTGGCCGAGCGGGACGACTGGCTGATCACCACGTTTCTGCCCGGCCGCACGCTGACCGAGGTGACCGACCCGGCCGAGGCGGACCCGGTCCGCTCCCAGCTCGGCGCCGCGGTGGCCCGGATCCACGAGATCACCGGACCGCGCTTCGGCTACACCGGCGACCGGCCGTCCGGCGCCGACTGGCCCACCGCGTTCGCCGCGATGATCGACGACCTGCGGGCCGACGCGGCCGCCTGGGACGTGCCGCTCCCCCGCCTGGGCGCGCTCGACACCGCCGCACTGGCCGAGGTGCGGCGGCCCGCTCTGCTGCACTTCGACCTCTGGGACGGCAACGTGCTGGCCTCCGGCGACCGGCTCACCGGCCTGGTCGACGGCGAGCGCCACCTGTACGGCGATCCGCTGCTGGACCTGGTCTCCCCGGCGCTGTTCCGGCGGATCGAGGACGAGCCGGACCACCCGTTCCTGCGCGGGTACCCGGTCGACCTGAACGACGCGGCCCGGCACCGGCTCACGCTCTACCGAATCCACCTCTACCTGCTGATGGTCGCCGAGGGACCGAGCCGCGGCCTGCCCGTGGGCAGCGACCGGCACGCCCACCTGACCCGATTGCTGACCGAGGAGATCGACCGGCTCTAGGCCGCACCTGCGGCGACCCACCCGTTCAAACCCTCGCAGATGCCAGGGTACGGTGGGCCGGTGACCACCTACCGCATCGGCGAGGCCGCCGCGCTGCTGGGCGTCAGCGTCGACACCGTGCGGCGCTGGATCGACGCCGGCCGGTTGACCGCGGACCGCGACCGGCACGGGCACCGCAGCATCGCGGGCGCCGACCTGGCCGCGTTCGCGCGGTCGCTCGGTGACGACCCGGACGCCGGCGCGCACCGCTCCTCGGCCCGCAACCGGCTGCGCGGCATCGTCACCGCGATCACCCGGGACGCGGTGATGGCGCAGGTGGACATCCAGGCCGGGCCGTTCCGGGTGGTGTCGCTGATGAGCCGGGAAGCGGTCGACGAGCTGGCCCTGGAGGTCGGCTCGCCGGCCATCGCGGTGATCAAGTCGACCACCGTGGTGGTGGAACGGGAGGACGCCGGATGAGGGCGCGTGCCCTGCTGGCCGCCGCGGTCCTGCTGGCCGCCGGGTGCGGCGACGCCGGCGGTGCCGCCGACGCGAACGTGGTGACCGTACTGGCGGCGTCGTCGTTGACCGAGTCGTTCACCCGCCTCGGCGACGCGTACGAACGCGACCGTCCGGGCGCCGAGGTGCGGTTCTCGTTCGGCGGCAGCTCCGGCCTGGCCCAGCAGATCGTCTCCGGCGCGCCCGCCGACGTGTTCGCCGCCGCCAGCCCGGCCACCATGAAGACCGTCACCGACGCCGGACGTGGCGCCGGACCACCGGCCGTGTTCGCCCGCAACCAGCTGGTCATCGCGGTGCCGAAGGGCAACCCGCGGCGGATCACCACACCGGCCGCGCTGGCCGGCCGCGACGTCAAGGTGGCGCTCTGCGCCGCCCAGGTGCCGTGCGGCTCGGCCGCCGCCACGGCCCTGGCGGCGGCCGGGGTCGAGGTCACCCCGGTGACCCAGGAACAGGACGTGAAGGCGGCGCTCGCCAAGGTCAAGCTGGGCGAGGTGGACGCGGCCCTGGTGTACCGCACGGATGCCCGGTCCGCCGCCGCCGAGGTCGACGCGGTGGAGTTCGCCGGATCGGCGCGGGCGGTCAACGACTACCCGGTCGTGGCGCTCACCGACGCGCCGAACCCGGACGGTGCCGCCGCGTTCGTCGCCTTCGTCCGCGGGCCGGCCGGGCAGCAGATCCTCGCCGACGCCGGATTCCAGCGGCCGTGAGAAGCCGGACCCCGCTCGCCCTCGCCGTGCCCGCGGTCCTCGGACTGGCGTTCCTGGTGCTGCCGCTGGCCGGCCTGCTGATCCGGACGCCCTGGTCGACGCTGCCGCAACGGCTCACCGAGCCCGGCATGCTGGCCGCCCTCCGGCTGTCCCTTCTCACCGCGACGCTCGCCACGCTGGTGTGCCTGGCGCTGGGCGTACCGCTGGCCTGGCTGCTGGCCCGCAGCGGCCTGCCCGGCCGGCGGCTGTTCCGCGCGCTGGTCACCGTGCCCCTGGTCCTGCCGCCGGTGGTCGGCGGCGTGGCGCTGCTGCTGGTGTTCGGCAGGCGTGGGCTGGTCGGGGAATGGCTGGACGCGACGTTCGGGGTCAGCCTGCCGTTCAGCACCGCGGGCGTGGTGGTGGCCGAGGCGTTCGTGGCGATGCCGTTCCTGGTGATCGCGGTGGAGGGCGCGCTGCGCGGCGCGGACGCCCGGTACGAGGAGGCCGCCGCGACCCTCGGCGCCGGCCGGTGGACCGTGTTCCGCCGGGTCACGCTGCCGCTGATCGGGCCGGGCGTGGCCGCCGGCGCGGTGCTCTGCTGGGCGCGGGCGCTCGGCGAGTTCGGGGCCACCATCACGTTCGCCGGCAACTTCCCGGGACGCACGCAGACCATGCCGCTCGCCGTCTACCTGGCGCTGGAACAGGATCTGGACGCCGCCATCGTGCTCAGCATGGTGCTGCTTGTGGTGTCCGTGGCGATCCTCGCGGTGCTGCGCGACCGCTGGCTCGGTGCCGGATGAGCCTGGACGCGCGCCTGGTGGTGCGCCGTCCGGACTTCACCCTGGACGTGTCGCTGGCCGCGGCGCCGGGCGAGGTGGTGGCGCTGCTCGGCCCGAACGGCGCCGGCAAGACCACCGCCCTGCGCGCGCTGGCCGGCCTGGTGGCGCTGGACGACGGCCACGTCGAACTGGACGGCCGCCGGCTGGACCGGGTGCCGCCGGAGCACCGGCGGATCGGCGTGGTGTTCCAGGACTATCTGCTGTTCCCGCATCTGTCCGCGGTGGACAACGTGGCGTTCGGGTTGCGCTGCCGGGGCGTGCCCCGGGCGCGGGCGCGCGAGCAGGCCCGGGAGTGGTTGCGGCGGATGGCGCTGGAGGACCAGTCCGGCAAGCGCCCGCGGCAGCTGTCCGGCGGTCAGGCCCAGCGGGTGGCGCTGGCCCGGGCGCTGGCCACCGAGCCCCGGCTGCTGCTGCTGGACGAGCCGCTGGCCGCGCTGGACGCCCGGACCCGTCTGGAGACCCGCGCGCACCTGGGCGCCCACCTGCGCGACCACCACGGCGCCACGGTGCTCGTGACGCACGACCCGCTGGACGCGATGATGCTGGCCGACCGGCTGGTCGTGGTGGAGGACGGGCGGGTGGTGCAGACCGGCGACGCGGCCGCCATCACCGGCCGCCCGCGCACCGACTACGTCGCCCGGCTGGTCGGGCTCAACCTGTACCGCGGCACGGCCGACGGCCACACCGTCCGGGTGGCCGGCGACTTCGCCCTCACCACCGCGTCCGCCCAGCACGGCGCGGTGTTCGTGGCGTTCCCGCCGTCCGCGGTGGCGCTCTACGCCGAACGGCCGGCCGGCAGCCCGCGCAACACCTGGCCGGCCGAGATCGCCGCGGTGGCCCGGCAGGGCGACCGGCTGCGGATCGAGCTGACCGGCCCGATCCCGGCCGCCGCGGACGTCACCCCGGCCGCGGCGGTGGACCTGGGGCTGGCGACCGGCCGGCGGGTCTGGGCGACGGTGAAGGCCACCGAGGCGACCAGCTATCCGGCCGGGACGGACGTAGGTTGAGCGGGTGGACCTTCTCCAGCTGAGCGACTACCGGACCGCCGTGGCACGCCTCTACCTGGAGGCCGGCGACCTGGCCGACTTCCGGGCCCGCCGCGACGACCTGTTCCGCACCCATCCACAGTCGCCGATACCGCGCGGCGCGGAGTTCACCGGCCTGCGGTACTTCCCGCCGGACGACGGCCTGGTCGCCGACGTCGCGCTGCGCCCGGCCCGGGGCGAGCTGGAGATCGACACCGGCGGCCCGGACGGCGTGGTGCGCTACCACCGGGCCGGCATCCTGGACACCGCGTGGGGCGAGCTGTCGCTGTGGTGGATCGCGGCGTACGGCGGCGGTCTGTTCCTTCCGGTCCGGGACGGCACCTGCGGCACCGAGTCGTACGGCGGCGGGCGCTACCTGACCGACACGGTCAAGGGCACGCACGGCCGCGGGGTGGTCCCGCTCGGCGACGGCCGGGTCCGGCTGGACTTCAACTACCTCTACAACCCCAGTTGCGCGTACGACGACCAGTGGCTCTGCCCGCTGGCCCCGCCGGAGAACCGGGTCAGCCCGCCGATTCCGGCCGGGGAGATGGCGTACCACTGACGGGTCCGGTCCACTCCGGGGCGGTGACCGACCACAACTGGGTGTCGTACCGCACCCCGCGGTACGGGAACGCGCCGCGCAGCACCCCGTCCAGCGTCATGCCGAGCCGCCGTGCCACGTTCGCGCTCGCCGTATTGTCCGGGCGGCAGCGCCACTCCACCCGGTACATGCCGCGTTCCCGCAACGCCCAGTCGACCGCGCGCCGCGCGGCGCGGGTGACCAGGCCGCGGCCGGTGCCCGCCGGCTCCAGCCAGCAGCCCGCCTCGCAGACGCCGGTGCCGGTGTCGAAGGAGACGAACAGGATGCCGCCGACCAGCGTGCCGTCGAGCCAGATGCCGTGGATGCGCCCGGCGTCGCGAGCCGCCTTGTCCGCGTAACGCTGCAGCGTCGCGGTCGCGGACGCCAGGTCGGTGCTGAGCGACGCCCACGGGATCCACGGGTCGACGGACTCCCGGGCGCGGTCCATGTGCGCCAGGAACTCCGGCGCCTGCCACGGTTCCAGCGGTCGCAGCTGGGCACCGTCACCAAGATCGATGGCAAACATCGCCGCAGCCTATCGCGGCGCCCCGGCTCGCACCGGTCGTACAGAATGGCGTGGGTGTTGATCTCCACCCGGCTGGTCACCGTCGCGGACGCCCCGGAACTGGCGCACCTGCTGCGGGTGCACCGCGACCTCCTGGACCGCGTCGAGCCGATCCGCGACGAGGACTTCTACACCCCCGCGGGGCAGGTGGCGGCGATCCGCGGTGCGCTCGACGGGCACCGCCGCGGCACGACGATGCCGCACGTCGTCGTCGTGGACGGGCGGGTGGCCGGCCGGATCACCCTCAGCAACATCCTGCGCGGGGTGCTGCAGTCGGCCAACATCGGATACTGGGTGGACCCGGCGGTGCATCGCCGCGGGGTGGCCACCGCCGCGGTCCGGGAGATGGTCCGGGTGGCGTTCGAACAGGCCCGCCTGCACCGCCTGGAGGCCGCCACGCTGCTGCACAACGCCGGTTCGCAACGGGTGCTGGAACGCAACGGCTTCGTCCGGTACGGCGTCGCGGAGCAGTTCCTCAAGATCGCCGGGCGCTGGCAGGACCACGTCATGTACCAGCTGATCAACCCGGCCGACCGCGTCGTGACAGCCACCGAAACACCGGCCTGACAGACTCGCGGGATGGACTGGCTGGACCATCTGCTGTCCGCGTTCTACCACGCCAAGTGGCAGGTCACCGCGGACCAGGCGATCTACTGGCGGGAGATCGTCGGCAACGCGTTCGGGCTCGGCTCGGCGGCGGCGGTCCCGCCGTGGTGCCGCACTGGGCGACCGCCCGCCGGCGCGCCGTCTTCATCCCCGCGGCGCTGGTCGCCGTCGGCGTCTGCTTCGTCGTCTTCCGCGCGCTCGGGGCCGGCTTCCCGGTGCCGTGGTGGTACTACCTGGCCGACTCGTGGATCTTCGTGGGCTCGGTGCTGGCCACCTACGCGATGGCCCGCGGCTGGGTGGAGTTCTGGCTCTGCTGGCTCGCGGTGGACCTGGTCGGCGTACCCGAGCTGCTGTACTTCCGCTACTACCCCTCGGCCGTCCTGTACGCGGTGTACGCGGGCTTCGTGGTCTGGGGTTTCCTGGTGTGGCTGCGGATCTCCCGGCGCGAACAGCCGACGCGCCCGGCCGGCCTCCGGATGGAGACGGTGGCCTGAGCCGGGTCAGCCGCCGACCGCGACCACCACCTTGCCGCGAATCGCGCCGGACGTCAGGTGGTCGACCGCGGCCGCCGCTTCGGCGAGCGGGTACGACCGCTCGACCGCCGGCACCAGCTCGCCGGACTCCAGCCATCCGGCCAACTGCCGCAGGTCCGCCTCGCGGGTGATCGACACGATGCCGCGCAACCTGCCACGGACCAGGGGCGACAGCAGTATCGCGCGGAGCGAACGGTCCACCCCGCCGAGCAGGCGGCCGTTGTCCTCGCCGCCGATGAGGACCAGCGTGCCGCCCGGGGCCAGCAGGCGGCGCAGCGACCGCAGCGGGCGGTTGCCGGCGATGTCCAGCACCAGGTCGTAGCGGCCGGTGAGTTCGGCGGTGGTGTGGTCGATCACCTCGTCGGCGCCGAGCGTGCGGACCAGGTCCGCTTTGGACGTACGGCAGACGCCGGTGACGTGGGCGCCGAACAGCTTGCCCAACTGGACGGCGAACGATCCGACGCCACCGGCGGCGCCGATCACCAGCACCCGGGCGCCGGCCCGGACCCGGCCGGCGTCGCGCAGCGCGTGCAGCGCCGTGGCGGCGGACCCGGGCACGGCGGCGGCCTGCTCGAACGTCACGTTCGCCGGCTTGGGCACCAGCCGGTCCGCGCGGGCCCGGGCGTACTCGGCGAACGCGCCGGTGCAGACGCCGAACACCTCGTCGCCGGGGCGCACGGCGGTCACCCCGGCGCCCACCGATTCGACCACGCCGGCGACGTCCATCCCGCGGATCGGGACCTTGGGGCGGCGTACGCCGAAGCCGACCACCCGGGCCAGGTACGGCAGCCCGGTCATCAGGTGCCAGACGCCGCGGTCGACGCCGGCGGCGCGGACCCGGACGAGCACCTCGCCCGGCCCGGCGGTGGGCCGGTCGATCTCGGCGTACCGGAGCACGTCGGAGTTTCCGTAGCGGTCCTGGACGATGGCTTTCACGTGGTGTCTCCGTCTCGGTCGGAGTACTGGAACACGTCGTCGAGCGGGACGCCGAAGACGCGGGCGATCTGGAACGCCACCTCCAGCGACGGCGAGTACCGCCCCTGTTCGATGGCGATCACGGTCTGCCGGGTCACCCCGATGTGCCGGGCCAGGTCGGCCTGGGTCATCTCGCCGTGGGCGAACCGCAGCGCGCGGATGGAGTTGGTGACCCGGGTCGGCTTCACCACGGGTGGAAGCCGCGTCGGTAGGCGAAGATCTTGGCGGTGGAGCCGAGCACGGCGGAGAGGACGAACGCGAGGTAGAGCGCGTTGGCGATCCAGAAGTGCGCGGCCTCGGCGAGTGCCAGGAGCATCGCCGCCACGCCTCCGACCACGACCAGCGACTGGCCGATGTGCTCGCCGAAGCGGCCGATCTCCCGGTCGCGCTGGTCGCTGGACCGGGCGCCCTCGGGCGTGCGCGCGGCGACCGCGACCTGCAGGACGATCGACACCGCGATGGCGGCGCCCACACTGGTCAGCAGTGCGCCCGCATACGGCACCTGGGACACCGGGACGGGGCCGGACCGGGCCAGGACCACGGCCGCATAAGTCACGTAGGCCAGGACGCTGACCACGCCGAGCATCCAGGCCCGCTTTTCGTCGAACGACATACTTCGAAGGTAAAGCAGAGCAGACACCATGTCAAAGATTCTATACATTACATCGATGAGTGAGTGCTCGCTCAGTGAGGTAGGGTGGCCGGGTGACCGACCCCCGGCGGCGACGGGTCCCCGCCATGGCCCCCGAGGACCGCCGCGCCGCCCTCATCGCGGCGACGGTGCCACTGCTGCGCGCGCACGGGATGCTCCTCAGCACCAAGCAGATCGCCCGCGCCGCCGGCGTCGCCGAAGGCACCATCTTCGGCGTCTTCCCGGACAAGAACTCGCTGCTGGTGGCCGCGCTGTTGGACGCGCTGGATCCGCAGCCGACCCTGGACGCGATCGCCGCCGTCGACCCCGCCCTCGATCTGCGGGCCCGGCTCACCGCGGCGGTCCAACTGGTGAACGAGCGGTTCGCCGCCAACGCGCACCTGATGACCGCGGCCCGGTCGCTGATGCAGACCGGAGGCGGCGGCCCCGAGACCCACCGGCGCGTGCACGCCGCGCGGGACCGGCTCCAGGCGGCGCTCACCACGCTGATCGAGCCGGACGCGGCGGCGCTCCGCAGCCCGCCCGGCACCACCGCCCGGATCCTGCTGCTGTTCTGCGGCGGCAACGCGTTCGGGCCGTTCGGCGACCCGGACGCCTTCACCGCCGGGGAAATTGTGTCGCTTCTGCTCGACGGCCTGCTTATCGTCTCCGCCGGGAACGAGCCGTCGTTCGTTCCCCTTCTCCGGAAACCCGAGGTCCCTTGACGGTGCTGATCCGACTGCTGCGCGTCCACCTGCGCCCGTACCGTACGGCGGTCGGCCTCGTGGTGCTGTTCCAGTTCCTGCAGACCCTCGCGACGCTGTACCTGCCCACGCTGAACGCCCTGATCATCGACCGGGGTGTGGTGCTCGGCGACACCGGTTACGTGATGCGGATCGGCGGCGTCATGATCGGCATCACGCTGGCGCAGATCGCCGCGCAGATCGTCGCGGTCTACTTCGGCGCCCGGACGGCCATGGCGGTGGGGCGCGACGTCCGGGCCGCGATCTTCGAGCGGGTACAGGCGTTCTCGGCGCGCGAGGTCGGCCAGTTCGGGGCGCCGTCGCTGATCACCCGGAGCACGAACGACGTCCAGCAGATCCAGATGCTGGTGCTGCTGACGTTCACGCTGATGGTGTCCGCCCCGATCATGTGCTTCGGCGGCGTGGCGCTGGCGCTGCACCAGGACGTACCGCTGTCCACGCTGATCCTGGTGATCGTGCCGGTGCTGATCCTGCTGATCGCCGCGATCGTGGCGCGGATGCGCCCGCTGTTCCGCGCCATGCAGGTGCGCATCGACCGGCTCAACCGGGTGATGCGCGAGCAGATCACCGGGATCCGGGTGATCCGGGCGTTCGTCCGCGACGACACCGAGCAGGAGCGGTACGCCGAGGCCAACGACGACCTGACCGACGTGTCGCTGCGGGTCGGCAAGCTGATGGCGCTGATGTTCCCGATCGTGCTGCTGGTGGTCAACCTGTCCAGCGTGGCGGTGATCTGGTTCGGCGGGCACCGGATCGCGGACGGCGACATGCAGGTCGGCGCGCTCACCGCGTTCCTCAGCTACCTCATGCAGATCCTCATGTCGATCATGATGGCGACGTTCATGTTCATGATGATCCCGCGCGCCGAGGTCTGCGCCGAGCGGATCCAGGAGGTGCTCGGCACCGAGTCCTCGGTCCGCCTCGCCGAGCACCCGGTCACCACGCTGGACCGGCGCGGGCTGCTCGACCTGCGCGGCGTCGAGTTCCGCTACCCCGGAGCGGAGGCGCCGGTGCTCAGCGACGTCGACCTGACCGCCCGGCCGGGTCAGGTGACCGCGGTGATCGGCAGCACCGGCAGCGGCAAGACCACGCTGCTGAACCTGGTGCCCCGGCTGTTCGACGCGACCGGCGGCCGGGTGCTGGTCGACGAGGTGGACGTCCGCGAACTGGCGCCGGAGCTGCTGTCCCGGACGGTCGGCCTGGTGCCGCAGCGGCCGTACCTGTTCTCCGGCACCGTGGCGTCCAACCTGCGGTACGGCAACCCGGACGCCACCGACGCGGAGCTGTGGCGGGCGCTCGAGGTGGCGCAGGCGCGGGACTTCGTGGAACGGATGGAGGGCGGCCTGGACGCGCCGATCGCCCAGGGCGGCACCAACGTCTCCGGCGGGCAGCGCCAACGGCTGGCCATTGCCCGGGTGCTGGTGCACGCCCCGGAGATCTACCTGTTCGACGACTCGTTCTCGGCCCTGGACTACGCCACCGACGCGGCGCTGCGGGCGGCGCTCACCGACCACATCGCGGACGCCACCGTGGTGATCGTGGCGCAGCGGGTCAGCACGATCCGCGACGCCGACCGGATCGTGGTGCTGGACGACGGCCGGGTGGTGGGCACCGGCACGCACGCCGAACTGATGGACCGCAACCCGACGTACCGGGAGATCGTTCTTTCCCAGCTCACCGAGCAGGAAGCCGCGGCATGACCGACTGCACCGCGGCGAAGCAAGGGCCAGAAGGGCATGCCGAAGGAGGCACAGCGTGACGGCACCGACCAGGCGGCCGCCGCCACCGATGGGTCCCGGCCGGATGATGGCCGGCGCCATGCCGCCGGAGAAGCTGGAAGACTTCCGCGGTTCGCTCAAGCGGCTGCTCGGCCGGCTGCACCCGTACCGGTTGCGGGTCGCCGCGGTGCTCGCCTTCGGCGTGGTGAGCGTGTTCCTCTCGGTGCTCGGGCCGCTCCTGCTCGGCCGCGCCACCGACCTGATCTTCACCGGCGTGGTGGGCCGGATGCTCGAACCGGGCGTCACCAAGGCCGAGGCGGTGGAGCGGCTGCGCGCGCAGGGCGAGACGAACCAGGCCGACATGCTGGCCGCCCTGGACGCGGTGCCCGGCCAGGGCATCGACTTCTCCGCGCTGGGACGGCTGCTCGCCTGGGTGGCGCTGGTCTACGTGCTGGCGTCGCTGTTCGCGATCCTGCAGGGCCGCCTCACCGCGGTCGTCATGCAGACCGCGGTGCAGCAGCTGCGCCGGGACGTCGAGGCGAAGCTGTCCCGGCTGCCACTGTCCTACTTCGACGGCCAGCCGCGCGGCGAGGTGCTGAGCCGGGCCACCAACGACACCGACAACATCGCGCAGACGCTGCAGCAGACGTTCAGCCAGATGATCACGTCGTTGCTGACCATCGTCGGCGTACTCGGCATGATGATCTGGATCTCGCCGTTGCTGGCGGTCATCGCGCTGGTCACCGTGCCGGTCTCGATCTGGATCACCACGCTGATCGGCAAGCGGGCGCAACCGCAGTTCGTGGCGCAGTGGGCCACCACCGGCCGGCTCAACGGGCACATCGAGGAGATGTTCGCCGGGCATTCGCTGGTCAAGGTGTTCGGCCGGCAGCGCGAGGCGGCGCAGACGTTCGACACGCACAACGAGAAGCTGTACGCGTCCAGCTTCCGCGCCCAGTTCATCTCCGGACTGATCCAGCCGGCCATGATGTTCATCAGCAACCTGAACTATGTGCTGGTGGCCGTGGTCGGCGGCCTGCGGGTGGCGTCCGGCACGCTGTCGCTGGGCGACGTGCAGGCGTTCATCCAGTACTCCCGCCAGTTCAGCCAGCCGCTCACCCAGGTGGCCGGCATGGCCAACATGGTGCAGTCCGGTGTGGCCTCCGCGGAGCGCGTCTTCCAGTTGCTGGACGCGCCGGAACAGTCCCCCGAGCCGCCGTCGGCGCCGATGCCGGCCGGCGTCCGCGGGCGGATCGCGTTCGAGGACGTGTCGTTCCGCTACCTGCCCGACAAGCCGCTGATCGAGCACCTGTCGTTCACGGTCGAGCCCGGGCAGACCGTGGCCATCGTCGGCCCCACCGGCGCCGGCAAGACCACCGTGGTCAACCTGCTGATGCGCTTCTACGACGTGACCGGTGGCCGGATCACCCTGGACGGCGTGGACATCGCCACCATCCCCCGCGCCGAGGTACGCGAACACATGGGCATGGTGCTGCAGGACACCTGGCTGTTCGGCGCCACGATCGCCGAGAACATCGGGTACGGCGCGGACGACGCGACCCCGGAGGCGGTGCACGCGGCGGCCGAGGCGGCGCACGTGGACGGGTTCGCCCGGATGCTGCCGGACGGCCTGGACACGGTCCTCGACGAGGAGGGCTCGAACGTCAGCGCCGGCCAGAAGCAGCTGATCACGATCGCCCGGGCGTTCCTCGCCGAACCGAGCATCCTGATCCTGGACGAGGCGACGAGTTCGGTGGACACCCGCACCGAGGTGCTGATCCAGCGGGCGATGGCCACGTTGCGCACCGGCCGGACCAGCTTCGTCATCGCCCACCGGCTGTCCACCATCCGCGACGCCGACATGATCCTGGTGATGGAGAACGGCGCCATCGTCGAGCAGGGCAGCCACGACGAGCTCATCGCGGCGGCGGGTCCGTACGCCCGGCTCTACTCGGCCCAGTTCGCACAGGCCGCGGTGGACGTCGACCCGTAAGCACCCGGAACAGCACCCACGGCGCCGCGCCGACGGCCACCAGCAGGAGCAGGAGCGGCAGCCGCCACCACCCGGACCGGTCCGGCTCCGGCGGCGGCTGCACACCGGCCACCCACGGCCGCGCGGTCTTCGACCACGCCACAAACGCATCACCCACCGGGAGTACGCCGAACGCGTACCGCCGCGTCCCCGGCGTGTCCAGCGGCACCCCCACCACGTCCCCGACATTGCCCAGCGCACCGGCCAGCCGCCCGTCACCCTGCACCCGCGCCGCACCCAACGTCACCACGGTCGCGGACAGGCTGATCCCGCGCACCAGCGGCCCCGAATCCACGTCGCCACGGCCGTCCGTCCCCTCCGGGTACTCCCGCACACCCGGCCCCAGCCACAGCGGCGTGGTCACGAACAACGACCGGAAGCGCAGATACTGCTGGCGCGCGAACTCCGGATCCAGGTCCACCAGAAACCGATTGATCATGCTCTGCGACGTGCCCCGCGCCACCTCGGCCGGCGCGCCGTCCAGCGGATCCACCCGGTGCGGAAGCAGGCCGGTGGCCGGGTCCAGCCGCTGCCGGACCTGCGCCAGCCAGCGGATCCGGGTCAGCTCGTACGCGGGCGGAAAAAGATGGTCGTGCAGCCGCAGCGACGCCGCCGCCACCGTGGAGTCCACCGGCCAGGCCTGCCTCGGATACGCTTCGAGAAACGGCGTCGGAGCGGCATCGAACGCGGCCGCCAGCTGCGCCGAATCGGCCCGGAACCGGCGCACCTGCTCCGGATCGCGGTCGGTCTGCAACGACAACAACCCGCCGCGCAGCCAGTTGGTCCACCCTCGGTAGAAAACGCCGTACGCCGGCACCAGCCCCGCGTCGAACGGCGCGCGACCGGCGTCCGTCTCCAGCTGCGCCAGCGCCCACCCGGCCTCGCGGATCTCCTCGGCCCGCTCGGCCGGCGGCTCGTCCCGGCCCAGGTCCACCTGGGTCAGGCCGTACAGCGCGTGCAGAAAGAACCAGCCCTCCGGAAACATCCGCTGGGCGTCCTCGGCCGCACCGCCGTCCAGCGCGGCACGCAGAAACGCCAGCTGCCGGCGCACCGGGGCCGAGTCGTCGGCCGGCAGGACGAGGCGCACCACACCCAGGGCCGCCCCCGCGGTTACGGCGAGCGCGAGCAGAATGCCAAGCACACGGGCGATGGTGCGGACCCTAGACACGGACCTATGGTACGAAAACTACGCTACGGGGTTCCGGTGGTGCGGCCTTGGCCAGCTCAGTCCCGCGAGCCTGTCGGTCCGCGTGGTGGGCCCTTTCCGGGCGAGCCCGGTTCCGCCGAGCCCGCCTCAGGCGCCCGCCTCAAGCGCCCGCCTCAAGCGCCCGCCACCGGCGCCCCTCCCGGCGCCCCCTCCCGGCGCCCCCGCCACTCGCCCGCCGCCCGCAGCCGCCCTGCCACCTCATGCCCGCTGCTCGCAGCCGGCTGCCAGGCCCTGCCACTCGCCCGCCACCCACGGCCGCCTACCGCACCCGCCTGCCAACCGCAGCCGCCTGCCGCACCCGCCTGCCAACCGCAGCCGCCTGCCACCCGCGTCCCGCCACTCGCCCGCCACCCACGGCCGCCTACCGCGCCCGCCCGCCAACCGCAGCCGCCTACCACCCACACCCGCCTACCGCGTCCCGCCACTCGCGCCACCCACGGCCGCCTACCGCGCCCGCCTGCCAATCCCAGCCGCCTGCCACCCGCGTCCCGCCACCCGCGTGCCCCCCCCCCCCCCCCCCCCCCCCGCCCCCACCCCCCCCCCCCCCCCCCCCCCCCCCCCCCCCCCCCCCCCCCCCCCACCCCCCCCCCCTGCCACCCACACCCGCCGCCCGCCACTCGCCCGCGATTCGTCTCCGCTTCCGCAGCGGCCTGCCACGTCCGCTTCGCGCGCTTACTCCGTCGATCTTGGACCTGTGGTGCCCGACTTGTCGGTGCGATGCGGCATTTGCTCCCGCCACGACTCCAAGGTCGACGTGCGGACCCTGCCCGTCGAGGAAGTCCCAGGGATGGGGTGCTTGAGAGCCATGGCGGCAGGGCTTCGCCGTTACCGTGAGCGCGCCATCCACGGAGTCGGCCGTGTGTTGATTCGCGGCACCTACCGCACCCGAAGTCCGCACGGGCAACCGATGCCTGTTTCGCGTGCGGAACTACGGCACCCACCGCGCCCAAACTCCACGCACCACACCCACACCACCACGGCGCGCGGAGTTACGGCACCCACCACACCCAAACTCCACACACCACCACATCCCAGAAATACGACACCGCCTAACCCGAACTACTTCGCCCAGCGGGGTTTCGTCGGGCGACTCGGCGATCGGCGCCGCGCGGGAGATCCGGCACCTACCGCGCCCGAACTCCACACACCACCAACACACGCAGAAATACGGCTCCCACCACACCCGGACTACAGGCACCACGCACGGGGATCCGGCACCCACCGCACCAATATCCCGAAGCCCGCCACCCCAGTCCGCCTTCCCAGCACGGACAGGCGGGTTCCGTTCCCTACCTACTTCGACTTCACCGGGCCGGGATCCCACACACCGGCCCACCAGTCCGCGAAACGATCACCGCGA
Source organism: Jidongwangia harbinensis (assembly GCF_020216025.1). GTDB lineage: Bacteria > Actinomycetota > Actinomycetes > Mycobacteriales > Micromonosporaceae > Actinoplanes > Actinoplanes harbinensis. The sequence continues at coordinate 47,672 of NZ_JAIWNC010000024.1, forward strand.
CCCGAACCGTCCCCGCGCCCGCCGCCCAAACCGCCCACGCCCCCCGACACCTAAACCGCCCCACGCCTCCACCGCCCAAACCGCCCCACGCCCCCCAAACCACCCCACGCCTCCACCGCCCAAACCGCCCCACGCCCCCCGCCACCCGAACGGCCCCACGCCGGCGCCGCCCGAACCGCCCGACGCCCCCACCGCCCGACGCCCACGCCGCCCCACGGCCCCACGCCCAACCGCCCACGCCCACGCCCACAAGCTCCCCCACCCCACCGAATAGCCCCACCCCCACAAACTCCGCCGATCATGGAGCCGTGGTGGCGACAAAAGCACCACTGCACCAACAATTCCGGCACCACAAGTCCAAGATCGACGAAAACGGGGCTGGTCGGAGCACAGGTGTGCCGTTCTGCGCGGCGGCTCGAGGCGCCGTGACATGTGGTTATGCGTCCGGATTTGGTACCGGCGTAATTGATCTGTATGAATTAGGAGAGTCTTAAGTGGGCTTTAGAGCATCGTTTGCCGGGTCGTGATGTTGAACCGGTACCCGATACCGTCTGCCATCGTCCCGCTACCAGGGACTCGACCCGTACCGCTGGAGAAAGTAGACACTCGATGTTGCGCAGGGCTCACGCCCCAGCACATGTGCGGAAGCCGACCCCAGCAGCGCGCCGGACCCGGGCGCTGACGATCATCGGCGGCACCGCTACAGCCATATTGACGGCGTCCGTTCTGCCCATTCTGGCCGGCGACAATGGCCTCTCGCTGCGGCCCGTCGCCGACAGCACGGTCACCCAGGTGCCCCAGGACGGTGACACGGAGGCCAAGACCACGCTTGCCAGCTGCCCGGCGCTGTGCGACCGCAATCCGCGCGGCCGGCGCGACGCCACCTTGAAGTTCGCGGTGGACCAGCTGCCGGCCAACGCCACCGACGTACGGGCGAAGCTGCGGGTGTACTCGTGGCACGACATCACCGCCCGGATCGTCACCCGCACCGTGGTCGGTGACCTGCGGGCCGCCGTGACGGCCGACCAGCTCGCCGACGTGCTGCCGGTGCAGTCGGCGGACCGGGTGCGGAAGGGCTACAACGAATTCGACGTGTCCGCGTCGGTTCAAGGCAACGGCACCTACACGTTCACGCTGTCGCAGGAGAGCCATAACACCCGGGTCTACTGGGCCTCGCGGGAGAACTCCCGGGAGAACCTCCGCCCGGAACTCGTGCTGTCCTACTCGACCTCGTCGAAGCCGACGGCGACGCCCACCACGCCGGCCGTGACGATGCCGCCGCCCACCACGTCGCCCACCCCGGCACCGAAGCCGACCACCACGAAGCCGACCAGCAGCAAGCCGTCGACCACCGCCCCGAAGCCGCCTCCGACGTCACCGACGGCCACACCGCCGGCCGTGCCGAAGGACTGGAACCTGGTCTGGTCGGACGACTTCAACGGTGACAGCATCGACCGGTCGAAGTGGAACGTCCGCGACGGCGAGGGCCGCGACATCGACCTCGGCTGCAACGTGAGCAGTCCGAAGAACTCGTTCGTCGGCGGCGGCAACCTCACCATCCGGGCGCTGCGCCAGAGTGCCACGTGCAGCGGGGAGACCCGCCCGTTCACCCAGGCCTATCTGGACACCATCGGCAAGCACTCGTGGCAGTACGGCCGGTTCGAGATGCGCGCCAAGTCGCCGAACAAGCCGGATACGTCGAAGGGGTTGTGGCCGGCGTTCTGGCTGCGGCCGAACGACGGTGGCAACGGTGAGATCGACGTGACCGAGCTGCCCGGCGGCAAGGACTGGTACGGCAAGTCCACCGCGGCCATCTTCTACGACTACACCCCGGTCAAGCAGGACACCCGGATCGCGTTGCCGGGTGGCGGGTATCCGGGCGACGGCTTCCACACGTACGCCACCGAGTGGGACGCCACGTCCATCAAGTGGTATCTCGACGGGAAGCTGGTGTGGACCCGGGACAAGAGCACCACGTCCTGGTACGACAAAGCGTTCCACAAGCCGTACAACCTCCGGCTGAATTTCCAGGTCGGTGGCTGGTTGGGTAACCCGGACGCGAAGACGAGCTTCCCGGCCGACTTCGTCGTCGACTACGTGAAGGTCTACCAGCGCTGACACACACCCGACAGGGTCCCGGTCCGCACCACCGGGACCCTGTCGTCAGCGCCGGGAATCCCTTACTGTCGAACGCGTGCCGCATGAACCCACCTCGGTTTCCGCCGCCGCGATCCCCCGCCCACGCATCCCGTCCGACGGCCCGTCCGGGGCCGGCTCCCCGACGTTTCCCGACGGCGACCCGCGGGCCCGGCACGACGGCATCGGGTGGGTCACCCGGGCCGTCTTCCCGGACCGCTCCCTGCGACTGACGGTGGGCGACGGCACAGACCACACCCCGGTGCGGTACGCGGTGATTCCGTCCCTCGGCCACGCCCGGTTCCTGCTCCCCCTGGCCTCCCGCACGGTGACCGCGGCGTCCCTGCTGGCGTACAACGCGCTCCGCCCACCGAAGGTGCGCGCCTCGCGCGCCGCGATCGGCCTGCTCGCCCGCGCCGGCGCGCTCGGCCTGACCCGCGCGCCGGTGCTGTCCGTGCACGGCGGACCGTTGCTCTGGGACCATCTGGCCGAGCTGCTCGGCGTGGACCGCCTGCACGCGGCGATCGGCATCCGCCCGCCGGATCCGCACCACAAGCCCACCCTGCAGCTCTTCGACGACCACGGGCGGCCGCGCGGATACGCCAAGATCGGCTGGAACGACGGCACCCGTGCCATGGTCCGCGCCGAGGCCGCCACGCTGACCGACCTGCCCGAGCCGAGCGGCGACCTGCCCGCGACGCCGCGCCTGGCGTTGCACACACGGTGGCAGGACCGGGAGGTCGCGGTGATCGAGCCGATGCCCCGGTCGGTACGCCGGATCCGCCGGCCCGGCACACCCCGGATCGAGGCCATGCTCGCGGTGGCCCGCCGGGGCGGGCCACCGGCCCCGCCCCGGCCGTTCGGCGAGTCGTCCTTTCTGGACACCTGGCGCCGCCGCGCCACCGGCGCGCCACAACCCACCAGCACCGCACAACCGACCGGCACCGCACAACCGACCGGCACCGCACAACCGACGGACACGCCGCAGACAACCGGCCGCCCGCAGACGACGGACGCGCCACAGCCGACCGGCGCCCCGCACACCACAGGCACGCCGCACACCACAGGCACGCCGCACACCACAGGCACGCCGCACACCACAGGCACGCCGCACACCACAGGCACGCCGCACACCACAGGCACGCCGCACACCACAGGCACGCCGCACACCACGGGCACGCAGCAGCCGACCGGCACGGTCACGATCGGAGCCGCCATCGAGGCGCTCGTGGCCCGGGACGGCGATCTGGAACTCGAATTCGGCGACTGGCACGGCGACTGGGTCCCGTGGAACATGGCCCGTCACCGCGGCGGTCTGCTCGTGTGGGACTGGGAGAACCGCGCGCCGGACGTACCCGTCGGATTCGATCTGGCGCACCAGGCGTTCCAGACCGCGCTGTCCACCCACGGGCGGCCCGCCGCGGCCTGCGCCGCGGCGGTCGACGAGGCGCTGCACAGTCATGGCGCGGCGCTCGGGCTGGGGCCACGCCGGCAGCGCCTGGTCGCGGACGCCTACCTGGTGGAGCTGTGGTTGCGCACCTACGAACTCTCCGCCGGAGGCGCCGGCTGGAACCCCAAGCTGCACCCCGCGCTGCTGCACGTGCTGGCGCAGCGCCTGGCCGGCTGACCGGTCAGGACCAGGCGAACGTCATCCCGAGCCGGTCCGCCAGCGCCTCGTTGTGCGGCCGGTAGTACGACCGCAGCTCGGCCCGGACCGCGTCGTCCATCCCCCGGCTGGGCCGGTCGTTGAACACGTCGTACGCGGGCAGCTGGTACGGCGGCAACCCGATGAAGTCGAGGATCTTCGCGTACGACGCCGCCGGGTCGCGGTAGAACGTCTCGCTCGCCAGGAACAGCAGCTGCGAGCGGTCGAACCGGTCCAGCCAAGGTTCCAGGTGGTCGAGGTAGCGGCCCCGCTCCCGGTAGGTGTACCAGTCGTACGCCTCGCTGACGTACGTCGGGTCGGCGAGCAGCCGCTCCCGCTCCCCCGCGGTCCGGTCCGGTTCGGCGGCCAGCGCGGCGGCGAAGTCGAGCGGCTCCTTGCCCTCGGTCCGGCGTTCCTTCCAGTGCGAGTAGGCCCGCTCCACCGGGTCCCGCAGCAGCACCACCATCCGCGCCTGCGGCATCAGCGCGGCCACCCGGGCGGCGGCCAGCGGGTGGAACATGTACAGCGGCGCGGCCTCGCCCACCTTCGACGGGCCGCCGTGCCGGCGTTCCAGCGCGGCCCGCTGCCGGCGGGTCGGGAAGTGCGAGCGGTACCAGGCCTCGCCTCGGCCGAAGTTCTCCTCGAAGTAGTGCGACGTCTTGGTGTTCCACGCCGGGAACAGCGGCGGCACGAGCGGGTGCTGCAGCAGGTACCGCCACAGCGACGTGGTGCCGCCGCGCTTCGTGCCGATCACCAGGAAGTCCGGCAGCGGACGCTGATCGGCGGTGCGCTCGCCGTACTTGACCAGCAGTTCCCGCAGCTGCTCGCGGGCCTGGCGGGGCGCCGCCCGCTTGATCCTGTCCTTGACCGTCACGATGACCTCTCCGGTTGGGGGTGCGGCCGGAGCTGGCTCCGGACCTTCGACAGGGCGGACCGGACCCGCCGGCTCGCCAGGGCGGCGGCGCACCCGCCCAGCAGCACGCCGAGCGTCACGGCCAGGCCGGGCAGGCCCCGGCCGCCGGTCAGCACGCCCAGCGTGCCGGCGGCCAGCGTCGCCGCGACCAACGCGCCGGCGGCCAGCACCAGCGGGCGGGAGAAGAGGGGCGCGCCGAGCGCACGCCGGGCCAGGATCGCGGCCAGGACGTTCTCGCAGACGATGCCGAGCGACCAGGCCACCGCGGCGCCGAGCGCGCCGTGCCGCGGGATCAGGACCAGGCAGCCGGCCACGTTCAGGGTCAACCCGGCGACCGTGGCGAGCAGGTGCCCGCGGCTGTTCCCGCTCATCAGCAGCACCGTCTGCACCAGGCCGACGCCGACGTTGACCAGCATCGCGGCGGCCAGCACCGCCATCGGCCCGGCGCCGGCCGCGAACTCCGGCCCGAACAGCGCCAGGAACGCGGGCGCGAACAGGGCCAACAGGAGGTACGCCGGCCAGGACAGCAGCACGATCCACAGGGTGGTGCGCCGGTACACCGCGGCGGCGTCCGGCCGGCGGTCCGTGCCGAGCAGCCGGGACAGCTGCGGCGCGATCGCCACCCGTAGGCCCTGCATGACGAGCAGGCCGGCGAGCGCGTACCGGCCGACCGCGGCGAACACGCCCGCCTCGGCCTGGCCGGCCAGCGCTCCGGCGAGCAGCACGCCGACCCACATGCTGCTGGCGTCGATCGCCACCGACGCCGCCCGGGGCAGCGCGAAGGACCAGAACGGGCGCCAGTCGGCCGGCGCCGGGCGGGCCACGCCGAGTGGCCGGGCGACGAGCAGCAGGCCGAGCACCGCGGCGACGCCGACCGGCACCAGCCAGCCGGCGAAGCCGAGCAGCACCCCGCCGCCGGCCGCCACCGCGCCGGCCACCAGCAGCGGACGGGCGATCGGCACGAACAGGAACTGCACCCCGACGTACGCGGTGACGTTGCGGGTGGCGCGCACCGCGGCGAGCAGCACGGTGGCCGCCACGATCACCGGTACGCCGACGAACGCGACCCGGATCAGCGCGGTGGCGTCGGCGGAGTCGAGCAGCGCCCGGCCGACCGGCCCGGCCGCGGCGACCCCGGCGGCGCCCACGGCCAGCGCCAGCCCGAGCGTGGGCAGCAGCGCGACCGGCAGCAGGCGGCCGGCGGTGTCCCGCGGGCGGCGCGGAATCGCCCACATCAGCCCGGTGTCCGCGCCCAGGCAGCAGATCGCGCCCACGATGGTGACCAGGCCGATGACGGTGAACAGCGCGCCGGAGCCGTCCGCTCCGTAGGTCCGCACGATGACCGTGGTGAGCACGAACCCGAAGGCGCCGTTGACCGCCGCGCCGGCCAGCCCGACGGCGCCGCTGCGGGTGCTGCGCCGCACCTCGTCCGGGGCCGGCGTGGTGGCCGCTCCGGCACTCACGAGGCGCCCCGGTTGACCGGTCCGTCCAACGCCGCCAGCCCGAGCGCCATCCCGAAGCAGAGCACCGCCAGGTTGGGGTCGATGTAGGAGTAGAACGGGGTCACCACCACGGCGATCACCGGCAGCGCGCTGAGCCACAGCCCGCGCGGGGTCACCGCCGCGGCCAGCCGCCGCGCGAGCACCGCCAGCAGCAGGTACACGCAGACCGTGGCGGGAATCCCGTGGCTGTACAGGAGTTGCCAGATCAGGCCCTGGGTGCCGAGCGGCTCGGCGGCCGTGGTGGTGTCCACCGAGTTCGGCTGCCCGAAGCCGAGCAGCGGGGACTCCACCACCGCCGCCCACGTCTGCGCGTACAGGTCGAAGCGGTCGGTGTTGGTGTCGGTCGTCGAGGTGCGGTTGGCGATCATGTCGGCCACCGGGATGAACAGCGTGACGATCCAGGCCAGCACCAGGATCGCGCCGACCGGCAGCAGCAGCCGTACCCGGCCCCGGACGACCTCCCGGCCCAGCAGGTAGAGCACGCCGGCGCCAAGGCCGATGAACATGCCGCGGTTCAGCGTGAGGAACGCCGGCACCAGGGACAGCGGCAGCGACACCAGCAGGCCGATCCGCCACGCGCCGCGTTTCACCGAGGAGAGGTACGCCAGCACGAACGGCACCAGGAAGCAGTACGCGGTGCCCCAGTTGTTGGTGTACGGGTACGGCGCCGCCGGCCGGTAGATCGGGTTGCTGCTGAGCGGGTTGAACTCGGTCGAGTCCAGCCGCGCCACGTCGGTGATGAACCGTTCGCTGGCCACCCCGGACGGCAGGATCATCTCGAACGGGCTGGCCATGCTGAACGTGGGCGCCAGCACGCCGAGCCAGCCGAGCGCCACCATGGCGAACCAGTACACGCACAGCGGGCGGGCGATCCGCGTCCAGGACGTGCCGTCGCGGGCCAGGTTGTAGACGTACAGGCCGACCAGGAACGCGGTGATCAGGTGGCCGTACCGCAGGCCGAACACGATCAGCGAGGTGACCTCGTGGAGCCGGGTGGCGCTGAGCGCGGTGAGGCTCAGGAAGATCAGCCACAGCGTGGTGCCGGTCGGCAGCCGGATGTGCCCGCGCGTGGCGAGCAGCAGGAACAGCACGACGCCGAAAACCGGCCAGACGAAGTACCAGACGCCCAGCGCCCACCAGAGCGGCATCAGGCCGAACATCAGCGCCGGCGGCCACAGCGGCAGACCGGCGGTGCGGACCATCCAGGCGTTCGGGTCCCGGACCCCGTCCTCGACGGTGGCGACCGCGCGCACCGGGACCAGGGCCCGGCCCTTCGCCAGGAGCGTCCTAGACACCCCTTCCCCGCTTCTGCGCCATGCGCAGCACCCGCTCCCCGGAGATCACACCCAGGATCACGGGTACGGTGACCAGCACCCGCTTCTCCCGCGGATTGAGCCGGACCACCGCCGCCAGTTCGCGTACCGCCTCGGTCCGGCGGTGACCGGAGGCCAGCGCGAACGCGATCTGGCCGCGGATCCGGGCCATCCCGCTGCGGCTGCGAGCCAGCTCGGGGTGCTTGTCGATGAGGTACCGCTGCGCCTCGACGATGGTCGCCCACCGGCCGAAGTAGAACGATCCGCCGTGCCAGTTCACCACCACGAGCGGTTCCCGGCAGATCCCGATCGCGGTGTGCCCGGCGACCCGGAGCAGCCACTCGTAGTCCTCGCTGTAGCCGCCCGGGATGTCCTCGTCCACCGGGCCGGCCGCCGCCCACGTCGAACGCCGGACCAGCATGGTGCTGGAGTGCACCTCCATCACCCGGTCGGCGAGCAGCTCGTCGAACGTGACCCGGTCCCGGTCCAGCACCCGTACCGTGTCGATGCCGGGTCCCTTGAGCCGGAGCCCGCAGCTGACCGCGCCAACCGCGAGGTCGGCCAGCAGCGCCACCTGGCGGCTGAGCTTGGTGGGCAGCCACAGGTCGTCGTCGTCGCAGAACGCCAGCAGCTCGCCGGTCGCGGCGTCGACCCCGCTGTTGCGGCCGCCGGGCAGGCCCTGCCGGTGCCCGTTCTGGATGAACTTCACCGCCCGGTTCCGGCCGGCCGGCACGGCGAACTCGCGCACGTCGGTGTGGTCGTAGACGACGATGCACTCGATCGCGCCCGGATAGTCCTGGCCGAGGATGCTGCCGACGGCCCGCTCCAGCAGGCCGGGCCGGTCCCGGGTGGCGACGACGACGGTGACGGACGGGTACGTGGTGACGTCGGTGTCAGGCACCGCGACCTCCGGTCAGGACGAAACCAACGGTCTGGGCACCGGCCGAGCGCAGCCGGTCGACGAGCCGGGTCAGTTCCCGGTTGCGGGTCCGGTCCCGCGCCACCACCAGCACCGCCACGCCGGACTGGGCGGCGCGGACGCCGCGTTCGTCGGTGTCCGACGGCGGGGCGTCCACCACCACCACGCCTTCGGTGGGGTGGTCGTCGAGCGGGCACACCGTCACCTCCCCGGCGCCGACCGGCACGCCCGCCGGCCGGTTGCCGGCCGGCGGTACGACGACCGGCGTCCGGGGCGCCTCGATCACCAGCGTCGCCTCGGGGTCGTCGGTCCGCGTCTCCGCGCCGGCCAGCGCGGTCCGCCCGGCCGGGCCGCTCACCCGCGGCACGGTCAGCGCCGGCCGCGGCCCGGAGCCGATCCGGTCACCCGCGGGCGAGCCGTTCAGTCGCGGTTCGGCCGGCGTCTCGCCGCCGGTGACGCCGCCCGGGCGGGACCGCGGCGGCGTGCGCTTCTGCGCGGCGTCCAGGATCTTTCGCAGTGCGTCGTGGGACTCCGGCGGGGCGGCGAGCCAGACCCGCTGGCCGGCCTCGGCCAGCGCCGCGGCGAGGTTGCCGCTCACCGTGCTGCGGCCCTCGTCATCGCGCCCGGACAGCAGCACCAGCGGGCGGTCCGGGTGCCGGTCGATCCACTTGAGAATGGCCAGCGACACGTACCGGGCGTCGGCCGCCGCGGCCGCCTCGCTGCGCCGGCCGGCCGACCGCACCACGCCCAGGGCCGGCACGCCGATCAGGTCGGCCGCCTGGTCGAGGGAACGGATCCGGCGGTCCAGCGCCTCCCGCGCGTGCGCGGCGACCATGCCCAGCAGTGCACCGCCGAGCACGCCGCCGACCACGTACAGCAGACCCGCGTCGTGGCTGGACGGCAGCGGCGCGCGGGCCGCCGCGGTGATCGACCCCGGGCTCAGATCGGCCGAGGCGATCTTCGCCCGCTGGTTGGCGAGCTGGGCCACCTGGTCGTTGAGCGCACCGACCTGGTCCAGCATGGCCTGGGTGCGCGGCGGCACCGTGTCGGTGGAGGAATCCAGGCTGGGCAGTTCCTTCTGCGCGGCCTTGCGCTGGTCGTTGACCTGCCGGATGGTGCTGTCGTAGGAGAGCAGCAGGGAGGACCGTTGCTGCTGGTAGATGGCCTCGCGGACCCGCAGGTAGGTCTGCGCGGCCGCGTTGGCGCCGGTCACCGCCTGGTCCTGGGCGTCGTCGCCGTACTGGAAGCGCAGCACCTGACCGCCGGTCGGTACCTCGACGGTGAGCGCGCCGCGGACCTCGTCGGGGTCCCGGTTCAGGATCCGGGCCGTGGTGTCGATGACGTCGTTGCCCATCGCCACCCCGTTCTCCGCGGTCATGTTGATGACCCGGTCCGCGCCGCTGGACGGGTAGGTGAACGGGTCGGTCACCACCGGGCGCAGCACCACCACGGTGGTGGCCTGGTAGGTCGCCGGGAAGAAGAACAGATAACCCAGGACGGCAAGTGCGACGGCGGCGGTGGTGGCGAGCACGATGCGCCATCGGCGCAGCGGGATCCTTATGACGTCCGCGAAGCCCACGACGCGCTGCCGGCTCGCGGCGACGGCATCAGTGACATCCATGGTTGACATCTCCCCGACGGAGTTGGTGCGGCGGACCGGCCGTTCCGCCGGTCGCCGGGCCGCAGCGTTGCGACCCGGCGCCCGGCGGGCGTCCGGCCTAGGAGGTGGCGTAGAACAGGGTCGGGTTGCTCCAGGTCGTGGCCGGCGTGCCCGCCGCCACGACGGTCGCCGCGGTGGCGTCCACCGCGACGTCGGCGGCCGGGTCGAACGGAACGCTCCGCAACGTGCCGTCGATGGAGCCGTACACCAGATTGCCGTTCACCAGCGTCATCCCGCGCACGGTGCGCCAGTCGATGCCCTCGGTGGGCAGCGTGAACGGGGAGCATCCGAGCAGGTAGCCGTCCGGTGTGAGGTAGCGGTACTGCAGCGCGTTGCCGGTGGAGGTGACGTAGTACATCCGGCCGTTCAGGTAGAACGCGCCGTTCATCGCCGCCGCGTTGTACCAGGAGTTGAAGCTGTTACCGGTCCACGGTGCACCGATCGTGCCGCCGGTGAACATCGAGATGCTGAAGACGCTGCCGGACGGCGCCGTCACGTCGGTCTTCGACCAGTACAGCTTGTTGGCCACCACGAACGCGCTTCGCGCCGAGGTCAGGTTGGGCTGCGCCACGACGGCCGGCGTGCCCAGCCCGTCCGGGCCGTACGGCACCTTGGTCACCTGGCCGTTGCCGGCGCCCAGGTAGAGGAAGCCGGGGCTGCCCTGCGGCGCGTCCTGGACCGCGACGGTACGGCCGCTCGCGGTCGGGAACAGCGCCTGCCGCCCGTGGTACTCGTTGCCCAGCCCGTCGGAGTCCTGCCCCACGTAGAGGCCGTTGCTGCCCTTCCACAGCTCCCAGACGATCGGGCCCCAGTTGGTGCCGCCGTCCGGCAGGTTGCCGCCCGGTGAGCGCCCGGGGTTCCAGTTCAGCGGCAGGCCGTTGTTCGCGTCCAGGGCGCCCAGGCCGTACCGGTCGATCCCGCCGTTGCCCCGGCGGTCGCTGCCGTTGGCGTTGTTGAGCCAGCGGAAGTGCCCGGCCACGTACACGATGCCGTCGGCGACCTCGACCGAGGTGACCGAGTCGGTGCCGGTGAAGTTCACCCAGGTGGCGACGGCCTCGCCGCGATGGGCGGTCTCGTACCGGACGATCGCGTCGCAGTACCCGTCGCCCCGCCCGCCGTCCGCGATGATGACGAAGTGGCTGCCGTCGTCGGAGAAGTCCACGTCCCGGGCGTAGAACGGGAAGCCGCTGTGGCAGGGTGCCTCGTACCGGTCGGTGTGCCAGCTGGTGACCGTGGGCAGGCCGGTGGTGTCGATGACCGCGACCTGGTTGCGCGGCTCGCCGTTCACCACGGTGAAGTTGCCGGTCGCGACCAGCGTGCCGCCGTCCGGCGAGACCGCGATGGCCCAGACCAGTTCGAACGAGTTGTCCATCGGCCGGGCGCCGCTCGCGTCCACCTGGAAGCTCGCGTCGATCGCGCCGGTGGTGGCGTTGAGCCGGGCCAGCAGCGAATGCTCGGTGCCGTTGACCCAGTGGAACGCGCCCGCGATGTAGAGGTAGTTGCCGTGCACCACGGCCCGGCGCACCACGCCACCGTCGGCCCGGCCCACCCAGCTGCCGATGGTGTCGCCGGTGGCCGGGTCGAGCGCCACCAGGTTCTTGCGGGCGACGCCGTTGACCGTGCCGAAGTTGCCGCCCACGATGAGCTTGCCGTCCGGGCTGATCGCCAGCGTCTGCACCGCGTTGTCGAATTCGGGCGTGAAGTTCGGCCGCAGCGCGCCGGTGCCGGCGTCGTACGCGACCAGATAGCTGGCCGGCGACCAGTCCGCGGCGCCGGCGGCCTTGATGCCGGTGAACGACCCACCGGCGTAGATGGTGTTGCCGATCTGCGCGAAGGCCCGGATGCTGCCGTTCTGCGCGTGCGGTGTGTAGTCGACCGGGTTACCGGAGACGAGCCTCGCCGGAGCCGGCGAGGGTATGTAGACGGCTTGCGCCGGAATGGCGGTCGTGGCGACCGTCAGACCCAGCACCAGGGCCGGCACCAGAAATCTGGTGAGCGGCCGAGGCCCGGGTCGACGTGAACGGAACACTGGCACTCCTCATCGAGCGTTTCGGACTAGGACGGGATCGTGGGCACCAGGCGGAACGGCGCCACCGACGGACTTGCGCGTACCGACCATGCGGCGGCGGCCTCCAGGTCGGCGAGGCTGACCTCGTCCGCCTCGCGGGCCACGACCAGCTGCCGGCCCTCCAGTTCGCGCGCCATGGCGACCTGGTGGTCATCGACGTGCTCGCCGTGCAGCCGGCGCCGGGGCACGTACACCGCGCGGCGACCGGCCTGCATGGCGGCCAGGGCGGAACCGACGCCGGCGTGCGAGATCACCACGTCCGCCTCGCTCATCGCCTGGCGCATCTCCGCGACCGGGACCTGCCGCCGGGCGTCCGGCGGCATCCGGTCGATCCGGGTGGCGCCGACCTGCCAGAGCACGTCCAGACCGCGGGGCAGCACGTCGACCAGCCGGTTCAGCAGCCGCGGGAACGTGTAGCGCTCGTGCGTGCCGAGCGTGACCACGACCTTCCGTACCGGTCGCGGCCGTTCCACCGGCGCGGCGGTGAACGCGTCGAAGATCGACCCGCCGAACCGCCAGGTCTCGTTCGCCCAGGACGGGTACTGGGTGTACAGCGTGGTCCGCGGCAGCCGCGCGGCCATCCGCCCGGTCAGTGACGGCCCGTCGGTGCGGGTCGCGCTCTCGATGTACGCGCACTCGATGCCGGCCGCGGTGGCCGGCACGAAGAAGGACATGGCGATGCTCGCCCCGGTGCTGATCACCCGCTCGTACCGGTGCCGGCGGAACATCCGGCGCGCGACCAGCAGGTCCCGGATCGCGCCGGCCAGGTCGCGGCTGGTGGCCGGCGGCGCGTGCACCACGTCCTCGCCGTCCAGCAGCGAACGGCTCTGCGGGCTGTCGAAGGTGACCCACCGCCGGTCCGTCACGCCGAGCCTGGGCACCAGGTCGTGCAGTTCGGCGAGGTGGCCGCCGGTCGAGGCGACGAGCAGCGTGGTCATTTCGCCGGTTCCAGCGGTACGGCGGCCGGCGGCGCGGCGTCCGGCACCGGTCTGGACCCGGTGACCGGATAGCGGCCGGCCAGCACGCAGACGGCGACGGCGAAGCCGAGGAACAGCGCCGGTCCGAACAGCACGCCGGCGATCACGTCGGTGAACCAGTGCTTCTGCACGTAGATCCGCGAGTAGCCCTCGTAGCAGGCCAGCAGGAACACGAACGTGCCCAGCGCGACGTGGCCGCGCCGGCTCATCCGCCAGGTCAGCGCCGCGAACAGGGCGAGCGTGCCGAAGACCATGACGATCCGGGCGATGCCGCCGGACGGGTACGACCCCAGGCCGGTCGGCGGGTGGCCGCGGTCCACCATGCCGGTGACGATCGCCTGCACGTACTGCTCCAGCGGGAACTGCGCCCCGATCGCGACCAGTGGAATCCAGAACCGCCGGCGCCACAGCACCGCGAAGACGGCGGCACCGGCCGCGGTGACCCACTTCAACGGGTACCGGTCACCGAGCGCGGTGTAGACCCAGTTGAAGTCCTCGAAGGCGGGGTTGCGGCGGGTGGTGACCCAGTTCAGCACCGGCCAGTCGATCGCGTCCTCGAGGCGGTGCGCCACCTCGCCGAGCGGCCAGAACACCGCGACCACCGCGGCCGACCAGGCGAGCACGACGACCAGCGCGGCACCCGGCCGGCCGAACGCGGTGATCAGCCCGTCGATCGCGGTGGCGGTTCGGGCGGCGAACCGGCTGCCGGCCAGGCTCCGCAGCGGCCCGTACGCCAGCAGCGGCCCGGTCACCAGCGCGAAGATCACCACAAAAGCCGCGATGAAATACAGTGTTACCACCGAGCTGTCCCCATCCTGCGGCGTCCCCCACCGCGCGAACACTTCCCTGCCTCGACGGGCGCCCCGCTGCGCCGGTCAGTACGCCCCGCGACCCCGCATGACCACCAGCGCGGTGCGCATGAGGATCACCAGGTCGACCGTGAGCGACCAGTTCTCCACGTACTGCAGGTCCAGCCGGATCGAGTCCTCCCAGGACAGGTCCGACCGGCCGCTCACCTGCCACAGCCCGGTCATCCCCGGCTTGACCACCAGCCGGCGCCGCATGTCGTGCGGGTACTGCTCCACTTCGCTGGGCAGCGGCGGCCGCGGGCCGACCAGCGACATCTCGCCCAGCAACACATTGATCAGTTGCGGCAGCTCGTCCAGCGAGTACCGCCGCAGGATCCGCCCGCACCGGGTGACCCGGGGGTCCTGGCGCATCTTGAAGAGCACCGCGCCGAACTCGTTCCGCTCGCCCAGCTTCTGCAGCCGCTGCTCGGCGTCCACGTGCATGGTGCGGAACTTGTACATCCGGAACATCTCGCCACCGCGCCCGACCCGGACCTGCCGGAAGAACACCGGCCCGCCGGTGTCCGCCCGGATCACCAGCGCGATGGCCAGGAACACCGGCGCCAGCAGGACCAGCAGCAGCGCGGCCAGCGACGCGTCGAACATCGCCTTGATCAGGCGGCGTCCGCCGGCCAGCCGGGGGTGTTCGATGTGCATCATCGGCAGGCCGTCCACCGGACGCACCGTGATGCGGTCCCCGGCCGTGTCGACCAGGGCCGACGAGACGATCAGGTCGATGTCGTCGCGCTCCAGCTCCCAGGCCAGCCGGCGCAGCATCGGGCCGTCCAGCTCCGGGCAGGAGAGCACCATCACCGTGTCCGCGCCCGCCGCGGCGGCCGAGTTGGCCGCGGCGCCCAGCGCGCCGAAGACCGGCACGTCCACCACGCCGGCCGCGTCGGCCAGCTGGTCCGCGGGCAGGCAGGCGCCGATCACCTGCAGACCGTGGTGGTACTTGCGGTGCAGCTGCTCGGTGGTCCGGGCAACCGCCTGCGCGTGCCCGAGCACCAGCACCCGGTGCATGCAGTGACCCCGGCGGCGGACCTTGTGCAACCGCTTGCGCAGCAGGAACCGCCCGAGCAGGGAGAGCGCGGTGGTCAGCACCAGCACGATCAGCAGGTAGCCGCGGGCGATCTCCGCGTTGAACACGTACGACGCCAGGGCCATGCCCACGGTGAGCCGCACCCCGGCCCGCACCACCCGCTGGTACTCGTCGGGTCCGACGAACAGCAGCCGCCGCTCGTAGGCGTGCGTCATGGCCAGCACGCCGAGCCAGATCACCGGAATCAGCGCGGAAAGCAGCAGATACCACCGTGCGTAGGGCGCACCCTGGAAACGCAGCACGAAAGCTGCCAATGTCGCGATCAAGGTGGCGCCGAAGTCGACCACCAAGAGCCGTTTGACGTAGCCGGCCTCCCACACCCAGCGGTCAGCGAGCCCGTGCTCCGGAAGGTCACCGAGATCCCCTTCGGCGACTCCGGAATACGATGCCGTTGTCGGTATCGAACCTGTGTCGGCGTCATCCGCCGTCGTTCCCGTCGTTGTCACGACGCCCCTGCCTCCAGTGAGTCCCCACGCCCACCGGGCACCAACCCGCAAAGCAATGCCACGCCCCCAAAACCCTTGGCCCGCAATAAGAAGCGCTTGGACGCCCAGGCGGTGAACGCTAGACGAGGTTCAGGAGATTACCGACCCGTGGGTCGTAATCCTTACTGACGCTCCGAACAATTTCCGGATGCCGGTTCGGATGGCATCCTCGTGCATTGCAGGTGAACTCAGGTCTACATCGGACAAAATAGCAGTCGTACCGAGGGCCACGGAACCCACAATCGCCGACAATTCCCATGTCCGATTCGTCACATAGGCGGCCGTGATTTGTCCGTTACGGGCGAGTGGGGGCGCCAAACCGTAACACAACCGACGCCGAAGGGCGCCGTCGTGCTCGTCAAGGTCGATGAACCCGCGCCACGGCCGGCGTCGCGGCATTCACGGCCCTGGCCCGAACGGCCCACTTGACAATAGATAAGTGGCCGAGTCTGATCGAAACGGATCACTACGATTGAGGTGATTACGTCGCTGCGATCCTTGTCAATGACCCCGGCCCGATCCCGCGCAGGCTTCGCCCTGACTGTTTCAGATCAGTCATGCCCAATCCGTGGGAGCGATCCCACGGGCCGCTCCGGATCGTCCAATTCGGCCCCCGGCGACGGTCCGAACCCGATCTCCCGCCGCCGGATCGCCCGCTGCGGCGCGCCCGCCCGCTTCCCCTCAGGCCGGCCGGTGGGGGTCCTGACCGCACGGTCGTCACGTCCTCGCGGGGTATACCCGTCCCGCTCCATCTCATTCCTCCGCCGCCGGCCGGCTCCGGCAGACCCCACACCGCGGGCTCCGGCCGGGTCGGATCTCCGGGGAGTGGGTGCCCGGCTCCGGGAGCTGACGTGACCGCGGCTACCCGGGCCGGACGACGGGCGCCGTCCTCACTCCCAGCGGAATCCGCGCGCCGCCGCCGTCAGCGATCCCGCCGCCCACAGCCCCAGGCCGGCCCAGACCCCGCCCGGCACCGCCGTCCCCGCCGTCAACGTGTTCCGCAGCGCCTCCGCGTGCGCGGCCAGGGGCAGCAGGAAATGCCCCGCCGCGCCGAGGTCCGGCGCCGCGAACATGATCCCGCCGGCGGCCAGCATCAGGACGTAGATCAGGGTCGCCGCCGCGGTCACCGTCTCCGGGCGCAGCAGGCTGGCGATCCACAGGGCCAGACCGGAGTACGCCGCCGTGGCCAGCACGGTCACGCCCAGCGCCGGGAGCACCTGGCCGAACTCTGGCCGCCAGCCCACCGCGACGCCCACCGCCGCGAGCACCAGCAACTGCAGCGCGACCAGGCACAGGATGGCGGCGGTCTTGGCGAACAGCAGCCCGGGGCGGGTCAGCGGGGAGGCGC
The DNA here is from genome assembly GCF_020216025.1 of Jidongwangia harbinensis. Lineage (GTDB taxonomy): Bacteria > Actinomycetota > Actinomycetes > Mycobacteriales > Micromonosporaceae > Actinoplanes > Actinoplanes harbinensis. The sequence continues at coordinate 64,585 of NZ_JAIWNC010000024.1, forward strand.
CGAGTCGTTTCAGGACGCCGTAGCTGCGTTCGTACCCGGTGGTGATCGCCTGTCCGGTGAACGCCGTGGACATCACGGTCAGGGCGAGCACGCCGGGCACCACGTACCCCAGGCGGTTCCCGGTGGGCAGGTTGGTCGCGCGGGTGAGGCCCGCGCCGAGCAGGACCAGCAGGGGTACGCCCATCGCCAGCACCACCGCCTCGCCGCGGCGCGCGGTGAGCAGCAGTTCCATCCGGATCTGCCGGCCCACGACGGTACGCGTGGCGGCCCGCCCGGGTGCGGGGGTGAACGTTCCGGTCATCGCAGCACCTTCGCGGTCAGTGCCAGGTAGACGTCCTCGAGGGTGCGCCTGCGGGTGTTCACGGCGGTGACCTGCGCACCCGTGTCGGCGAACCAGGTCAGCACCGCGGCGATCCCGGCGCTGTCCAGCGTGCCGGAGATCGTGTACTCGCCGGAGGCGTCCTCGGTCGCCGTGAGGCCGGGGCGGCCGGTCGCCAGCGTGGCGATCGGGAGGCCGGCGTCGGCGTGCACCTCCAGCAGGTCGATTCCGGCGACCGCGGTCAGCTCGGCCGGTGTGCCGGTCGCGGCGACCACCCCGGAGCGCATGATGACGACGTGGTCGGCGAGGCGTTCGGCCTCGTCGAGCAGGTGCGTGGTGAGCAGGACGGACACGCCGTCGGCGCGGAGTTCCTCGATGAGCTGCCAGGTGGTGTGCCGGGCCTCGGTGTCCATGCCGGCGGTCGGTTCGTCCAGGAAGACCAACTCGGGGCGGCCCACCAGGGCGACGGCGAGGGCGAGGCGCTGTTGTTCGCCGCCGGACAGCCGGCGCCAGCGGGTCTTCTCCACGGTACGCAGGCCGAGCCGGTCGAGCAGCATGCCGGTGTCCAGCGGGTGGGCGGCGAACGACGCGAACAGCCGCAGGATCTCGCCCACCGTGGCCCACGGGTAGACGCCGCCGGACTGCAGCATGATGCCGATCCGGGGCATCAGCGCGTCGTGGTCGGCCACCGGATCGAGGCCGAGCACCCGGGCCGCGCCGCCGTCCGGGCGGCGGAAGCCCTCGCACACCTGCAGCAGGCTGGTCTTCCCGGCGCCGTTGTTGCCCAGCAGGGCGAGGACCCGCCCGCGCGGCACGGTCAGCGACACCCCGTAGACGGCGGTCGTGCCGCCGTAGCGCACCACCACTTCTCGCGCCTCGACGGCGTCTGCCTGTTCCATCCCAGCCCATCGGTCAGCGGACATCGCTCCGGCCACGATACGTGGGCCCGACCGGACGCCTGCCGCGTGGCTCGGGCCGGACCGGGACCCGGTCGGTAAGGTGCCCGGCATGACGGACCGGACCGCCGCAGTGGAGATCTACACCGACGGGGCCTGCGTGCCCAACCCCGGACCCGGCGGCTGGGGCGCCGTCCTCCGCTACGGCGCGTCGGAACGTGATCTCTGCGGCGGCGAGGCGGGCGCCACCACGAACAACCGGATGGAGCTGATGGCGCCGATCCGCGCGCTGGAGACGCTCACCCGGGCGCCGCTGACGGTGCGGGTCTACACCGACAGCATCTACGTCCGCGACGGCATCACGAAGTGGCTGACGCGGTGGAAGGCGAACGGCTGGCAGACCTCGGCCCGGCAGCCGGTCAAGAACGTCGACCTGTGGCAGCGGCTGGACGCGGCGGTGAGCCGCCACGACGTGCAGTGGCACTGGGTGAAGGGGCATGCCGGCCACCCGGAGAACGAACGCGCCGACCGGCTCGCCGCCCGCGGGCTCCAGGAGGCCCTGACCGGGGCGGAGCCGCCCGCACCGCGGACCGCGCCGGCCCCGGACACCGCGCTGTTCTGACCGGACCTGGACGACGAGGACGTGGCATGACCGCCGCCGAGGTCCACCCGTTCCGCATCCGGATCGGCGACGACGCCCTGGCCGACCTGCGCGACCGCCTGCACCGCACCCGCTGGCCGGAGCCGGCGACCGCGCCGGGCTGGGCGCAGGGCCCGCCGGTCGACGAGATCCGCGCGCTGTGCCGGTACTGGGCCGACGACTACGACTGGCGCGCCACCGAGGAGCGGCTGAACCGCCACCCGCAGTTCCGCACCCGGATCGACGGCCTGCGCATCCACTTCCTGCACCTGCGCTCGCCGCACCCGGAGGCCACGCCGCTGGTGCTGACGCACGGCTGGCCGGGCTCGTTCGCCGAGTTCGAGAAGGTGCTGGCCCCGCTGACCGACCCCACCGCGCACGGCGGCACGGCGGCCGACGCGTTCCACGTCGTCTGCCCGTCCCTGCCCGGGTACGCGTTCAGCGACCGGCCGGCCGCCGCCGGCTGGACCGTCCAGCGGATCGCCGACGCCTGGTCGGAGCTGATGGGCCGGCTGGGCTACCCGCGGTTCGGCGCCCAGGGACACGACTGGGGCACCAGCGTCAGCACCGAGATCGGCAAGCGGCATCCGGACCGGGTGATCGGCCTGCACCTGGTGCCGCCGCTGGCCGCTCCCGACCCGGCGACGTTCGACGACCTCACCGACGCGGAACGGGCGGCCATCGACGATCTCGAGCGGGCCGCCGACGCCGGCGACGGCTACTCGCTGCTGCAGGCGACCCGGCCCCAGACCATCGGGTACGCCCTGCTCGACTCCCCCGCCGCCCTGTGCGCCTGGATCGTCGAGAAGTTCCACGCCTGGACGGACTGCGACGGCGACCTGTCCACCGTCCTCACCCGCGACGAGCTGCTGGACAACCTGATGCTCTACTGGCTGCCCGGCACCGGCGCCTCGTCCGCCCGGCTCTACCAGGAGAGCTTCGCCGAGGTGCGGGCGCTGTTCCGGACCGGCGGCACCGACACGGTCGACGTGCCGACCGGCTGCTCCATCTTTCCGAAGGAGAACCCGCGACCGTCGCGGCGCTGGGCGGCGAAACGCTTCACCGACATCCGGTACTGGAACGAGCCACCCCGGGGCGGCCATTTCGCCGCGTTCGAGCAGCCCGGCCTGTTCGCCGACGAGGTACGTGCCTGCTTCCGCGCCTTCCGCGGGCCCGGTGCGCCGGACGCCGGCTCGCGGCCGAACGCCGACTCGGGGCCGGACGCCGACTCGCGGCCGAACGCGGGCTCGGGATCGGATGCCGGCTCGCGGCCGAACGCGGGCTCGGGATCGGATGCCGGCTCGGGGCCGCCGCCGCGGTGAGGGCGCCGCTGGGTCAGGCGTCGGGCAGACCGGCCGCATACGCCGCCGCGACCTTCTTCGGCACCACCATGCGCCAGGCGTCGAGCACCAGTTCGGCCGCCTGCCGCTCGTCCAGCTCGGACATCCACGCCTGCACCCAGTGGAACCGCAGGTCGGACGCGCCCGGCAGGTGGAAGGTGGCCGGGTCGGAGGCCACGAGCGCGGCCCGTTCCTCCTTGGGGAAGGCGAAACCCAGCACGGTCTCGTCACGCGAGAACGCCAGGTAGACGATCTGGCCGACGCGGAACTTCACCCGGTCGTGGATCACGTGCTCGGTGCTGCGTGGAAGCGGCCCCGCGATGCGCCGCACGTCGTCGACGGTAACCATGGTGGGACGCTACCGCCGGCGTACGACAAGACCGGCGTCGTTCCACACCCGGCGCGGCACCCGGACGCCCGCCGGGTCACCCGGGCCCGCACCGGGTCGCGCCGGCCCGCGCCGGGCGGCGCGGGGTCCCCGTCGGTGCCGCCGAATCCACGCCAAGTGCCGCCGGGTCCCGCCGGGTCCCGCCGGGTCCGCGCGCCGCCGGGTCAGGATGCTGCCGGATCAGGACGATCGGGGCTTGGGGACGGCCGGCCGTGCGGTCGGTTCGGCGGTGCCGGAGTCGTCGGCCGGGTCGCCCGGCGCCTCCTCGGTGCCGGGCGGCGGCAGCGCGCCCGGGACCTTCGCGCGGGCCACCCGGTCCGGGTTGAGCCGGTAGGTGACCGCCCGCACGAGTTCCTGCGGCACCAGGTGCCGGCCGCGGCGCGGGAGCCGGCCCGTGGACCGGCCGGACTTCGACCGCGTACCGGGGGGTGCCGGATCTCCGGACGACCCGGCACCCCCGGCGGGCTGACCGCCGTCCGCGGCTCCGGAAGCACCCGCGTGCCCGCCCGGCAGCGCAGACCCGTGAACCGACCCACCCGGCGCGCCCGACACCTGGCCGTTCGCCGGCCCACCGGCCGGCACCGAACCGCTCCCCGGCCGACCGGCCGACACCGAACCGCTCCCCGGCCGACCGGCCGACACCGAACCGCTCCCCGGCCCACCGGCCGGCCCGGAGCCGTTGACCGACCCTCCGGCCGGCCCCGGGCCGCCTCCGGGTGGCCCGCTGACCGGCGGGAAGGCGGCCGGCCTCGGCGCCGGGAACGGCGTCGCAGCGAACGCGGCCGCGGCCCGGGCCGACGAACTGCCGGACCCCGACGGACCACCGGAGGACCCCGACCGACTGCCGGCAGACCCCGACCGACCGGCACCCGCCGGGGACGGCGGCGGCAACATCGGGGGCACGTCGGCCGCCGCCGGAAACCCCGGCGGAACGGCGCCCGGCGGAACGGCGCCCGGCGGAACGCTTCCCGGCGCCCCGGCCTTGTCCCCGCGCGGCCCGACCATCCGCGCCGCCATGGTGAACGTGCTGCGGGCCGCGTCGTCGTAGCCCTCCCGGTACGCCTCCTCCCGGTCGGCGTCCATGCGGTACCACTGGTGCAGGCGTCCGACGGCGTAGCCGGTGCACACGGCGAGCAGGGCCAGGAGCGCATAGACAAGTGAGGGGGCGGTCATGCTGTGATTCTCGCGGCGTGAATAGACGGAGAGCTATGGCCCGTTCGACGTACCCCGATCGAATTAACTCGAAGGCTCACCGGCTGACCGTTAACTCTTCGTGGTCCCGAAGGGGTGCCGCGGGGGCCATCGATGCCATACTTGCGCTTCCTCCCCAGCACAGTTCGGAGCACCATGTCCGCACCCGGGTCCACCCACGGGGCGGCCGTCCGCCGGCCGACGTTGACGCAGGTGGCGGCGCTCGCCGGCGTCAGTCTCAAGACGGCGTCGCGGGCGCTGAACCGCGAGCCGAACGTCGCGCCGGACACCGGCCGCCGGGTCCGGGACGCCGCCGACCTGCTCGGATACCGCCTGAACGGGATCGCCCGGGAGTTGCGCCGCGGCGCCACGTCGACCCTGGTCGGGCTGATCAGCGGGGACCTGGCGAACCCGTTCTACTCGGCGGTGGCCAGCGGCATCGAGCGGGAGCTGCGCCAGCACGGCCTGCAACTCGTCACCGCGAACAACGACGAGGACAGCGGGCTGGAACGTCACCTGGTGGAGGCGTTCCTGGAACGCCGGGTGCGGGCGCTGCTGGTGGTGCCCAGTGCGGACCGGCATGACTATCTGGCGGTGGAGGGCAACCGGGGGGTGCCGTTCGTGTTCGTGGACCGGCCGCCGAACGGGGTGGCGGCCGACGCGGTGCTGATCGACAACTCGGGCGGCGCCCGGTCCGCGGCGGACCATCTGCTCGGCGGCGGGCACCGTCGCATCGCGCTGGTCGCGGACCTGGCCCGGAAGGCGCCGCAGCGGGAGCGGATCGACGGGTTCATGGCGTCGATGCGGGCGGCCGGCAACACCGAGTGGGAGCCGTACCTGCGGACCGACGTGCACGACGCCCGCCGGGCGGAGGCGACCGTACGGGATCTGCTCGCCCTTCCGGACCCGCCGACCGCGATCTTCACCGCCAACAACCGCCTGACCACCGGGGCGCTGCGCGCGTTGCGGGACCGGCCGGAGCCGCCCGCCCTGGTCGGCTTCGACGACTTCGACCTGGCCGACGTGCTGGGCACCTCGGTGGTGGCGCACGACGCCACGGCGATGGGCCGGGAGGCGGCGCGGCTGGCGTACGAGCGGATCAGCGGGCACACCGGGCCGGCCCGGACCGTCGTCATCTCGACGTCCGTCATCGCCCGTGGTTCCGGGGAGCGGCCCGTCCGGTAACGGGTGGTATCCGGGCCGGGAGAGCGATCTCAGCGTACGAAAGAACGGGTGAAGTACCGCAAGAGTTTGCTGGAGCCGTACTATGTGTCGGTGCGCGCCCGGCTATCCGATATCGCCCGCCAGGCCGGCGTCAGCGAGGCCACGGTGTCCCGGGTGCTCAACGACCGCCCGGGCGTCTCCACCGACACCCGCCAGGCGGTGCTGACGGCGCTCGACGTCCTGGGCTACGAGCGCCCGGAACGCCTGCGTAAGCGCAGCGCCGGGCTGGTCGGCCTGATCGTGCCGGAGCTGGAGAATCCGATCTTCCCGGCCTTCGCCCAGGTGATCGAGTCGGCGCTGGCGCAGTCCGGCTACACCCCGGTGCTGTGCACCCAGACCCCGGGCGGCGTGACCGAGGACGAGTACGTGGACATGCTGCTGGACCGGCAGGTGTCCGGCATCGTGTTCGTGGCCGGGCTGCACGCGGACACCACCGCCAGCCGGGACCGGTACGACCGCCTGGTGCAGCGGCCGCTGCCGATCGTGCTGATCAACGGGTACACCGACGGCATCGACGCGCCGTTCGTGTCCTGCGACGACCGGCTGGCCGGCGAGATGGCGGTGTCCCACCTGGTCGCGCTCGGGCACCGGCGGATCGGGTTCATCTCCGGCCCGGACCGGTTCATGGCGGTGCAGCGCAAGCTGGACGGTTACCGCACGGCTCTGCGCCGCGAACTCGGTGCGTCCGGGCCGGAGCTGGACGAGCTGGTGGCGCTGACCCTGTTCGGTGTGGAGGGCGGCGAGGTGGCGGCCGGCCGACTGCTCGACCGCGGCGTCACCGGCGTGGTGTGCGGATCGGACCTGATGGCGCTGGGTGCGATCCGGGCGGCCCGCCGGCGGGGGCTGGACGTGCCGCGGGACGTCTCCGTGGTGGGCTTCGACGACTCTCCGCTGATCGCGTTCACCAATCCGCCGCTGACTACGCTGCGTCAGCCGGTCGCCGCGATGGGGGTGGCCGCGGTGCGTTCCTTGTTGGACGAGATCAACGGGTTCGGCGCGCCCCGCTCCGAATATCTGTTTTCGCCGGAGCTGGTGGTGCGCGGTTCGACCGCGATCACCGCGGGACAGCGGGCCGGAGCACCGGCCACCTCGCCTGCAGCTTGATCAGGAACGCCGCCGGCGGATCTCTTAGGTTTCCTGACTGAAGTTCTGCCACGCAATCGTTACGGTCACGATCTCTGGAAACCGTTGCGTAACATGCAAGTTCAGCCTTGACTGTTTCGCGGGTAACACTCCGCTCGGCCATGGTTCGTTTCCGTAGCCGACGCAACCACGGGAACAGGGAGAGGTATGTCAATCCACCGCAAGGGCACGCGATTCCGCATCGCGCTCGCCGGGACGGTCAGCGTCGGGCTGGTGCTCGGCGTGACCGCGTGCGGCGACGGCGACGGCGACTCCGGCGGCGGCACCACGGCGTCCGCCGCGGCCATCGACTGCGCGCAGTTCAGCAGCTACGGCGACCTCAAGGGCAAGACCGTGACTGTCTACACCGGCATCGTGACGCCGGAGGACAAGCCGCAGATCGACTCGTACAAGCCGTTCGAACAGTGCACCGGCGTCACCGTCAAGTACGAGGGCGACAAGGCGTTCGAGACCCAGGTGCTGGTGCGGGCGAAGGCCGGCAACCCGCCGGACCTCGCCTACGTGCCGCAGCCGGGCCTGCTCAAGCAGCTCGTCGCGACCGGCAAGGCGGTCGAGGCTCCCGCACAGACCGCGGCCAACGTCGACAAGTTCTTCGGCGAGGACTGGAAGGCGTACGGCACGGTCAACGGCAAGTTCTACGCCGCCCCGCTCGGCGCGAACGTGAAGTCGCTGGTGTGGTACTCGCCCAAGGAGTTCACCGACTCCAGCTACACGGTGCCGACCACGCTGGACGAGCTCAAGGCGCTGACCGACAAGATGGTCACGGACGGTAAGAAGCCGTGGTGCGCCGGCATCGCCAGTGGTGAGGCCACCGGCTGGCCGCTCACCGACTGGATGGAAGACATGATGCTGCGGCTCTCCGGGCCGGAGACGTACGACAAGTGGGTCAACCACCAGATCCCGTTCAACGGCCCCGAGTCGACGGCGGCGCTGGACGCGGTCGGCACGTACCTGAAGAACGACAAGTACGTCAACGGTGGCCTGGGCGACATGAAGAGCATCGCCACCACCACGTTCCAGGACGCCGGCCTGCCGATCACCGAGGGCACCTGCTCGCTGCACCGCCAGGCGAACTTCTACGCCGCGAACTTCGACAAGGACACCAAGGTGGCCGAGGACGGCGACGTCTTCGCGTTCTACCTGCCGGGCAAGGACGCGCAGACCAAGCCGGTCCTGGGCGGCGGCGAGTTCGTGCTGTCCTTCGCGAACCGGCCCGAGGTGCAGGCGTTCCAGACCTACCTGTCGACGGACACCTGGGCCAACGCCAAGGCGGCCATCTCGTCCGGCTGGGTGAGCGCCAACTCGGGGCTGGACCCGAACAAGCTGACCAACCCGATCGACAAGCTGTCGGTGACCATCCTGCAGGACAAGAACGCGGTGTTCCGCTTCGACGGCTCCGACCAGATGCCGGCCGCGGTGGGCTCGAACGCGTTCTGGAAGCAGACCACGAGCTGGATCACCGGTCAGGACACCAAGACGACGGTGGACAACATCGAGAAGGCCTGGCCCAAGTAGCCGGTCCGAGAAGCTGACGTGATCGAACGGCCGGACCGGCCGAGGTGGCGGGCGACGCCCGCCCCCGGCCGGTCCCGCCGTCTTCTCTGCACAAGGAGGTGAGGGCTCGTGTTCTCCGTCGCGGACACCACGGGCGCGAAGATCACCCAGATGCTCTCGGCGATCCTGCTGTTCGTCGCGATCATGGGCGTGATCCTTTTTCTGGCCGGACGGGTCTCGGGCCGTCGCTCCGACCGGGCCGTCGCGTTCGCCTATCTGGCGCCCACGGTGATCATGCTGGCCGTCGGCCTGATCTATCCCGGCGTACGCACCATCTATCAGTCGTTCTTCAACGCGGCCGGCAACGCGTTCATCGGCCTGGACAACTACACCACGATCTTCTCCGACGCCGACCAGCTGACCGTGCTGCGCAACACGGTGTTCTGGGTGATCGTGACGCCGTTCGTGGCGACCGGCGTGGGCCTGCTCTACGCGGTCCTGGTGGACAAGGCCCGCCTCGAGTCGGTCGCCAAGGCCCTGATCTTCCTGCCCATGGCGATCTCGTTCGTGGGTGCGTCGATCATCTGGCGGTTCGTCTACGAGTTCCGCCCCAACCAGGGCAACGTGAAGCAGATCGGCCTGCTCAACCAGGTTCTGGTGTGGCTCGGCGGCGAGCCGCAGCAGTGGCTGATCGAGTCGCCGCTCAACACGTTCCTGCTGATCGTGGTCATGATCTGGATCCAGGCCGGGTTCGCGATGACCGTGCTGTCGGCGGCCATCAAGGCCATCCCGGACGACATCATCGAGGCCGCCCGGCTGGACGGCGTCACCGCGTTCGGCATGTTCCGCTTCGTCACGCTGCCGAGCATCCGGCCGGCCGTGGTGGTCGTCCTCACCACGATCAGCATCGCGACGCTCAAGGTCTTCGACATCGTGCAGACGATGACCGGCGGCCGGTTCAACACCAGCGTGGTCGCGAACGAGTTCTACAGCCAGAGCTTCCGCAGCGACAACCAGGGACTCGGCGCCGCGCTGGCGGTCGTCCTGTTCCTCATGGTCGTCCCGATCGTCGTCTACAACATCCGGCAACTGCGAGCCTCGGAGGCACGATGAGCGCGACGAGTGCTCCGATCACCACGACCCCGCCGGTCACTCCGCCCCCGGTGTCGGCATCGGCCAAGGCCAAGAAGCGGCTGACCTCGCCCTGGGCGTCGCTGGCCGCCCTGGTCCTCGCCGTGCTCTGGACGCTGCCGACGTTCGGCCTGCTGATCTCGTCGTTCCGGCCGCAGCGCGACATCCGGACCAGCGGATGGTGGACGTTCTTCAGCGATCCCGAGTTCACCATGGACAACTACCGGGAGGTGCTGGGCAGCGACAGCTCCGGCGGTCTGGGTGACTTCTTCGTCAACTCGTTCATCATCACCATCCCGTCGGTGATCATCCCGCTGACCCTGGCGTCGCTGGCCGCGTACGCCTTCGCCTGGATCAAGTTCCCGGGCCGGGACCTGCTGTTCGTGGCGGTCTTCGCGCTCCAGATCGTGCCCATCCAGGTGACCCTGATCCCGCTGCTCACGCTCTACGTGGACGCGGGCATCGCCGGCACGTTCTGGCCGATCTGGCTGTCGCACTCGATCTTCGCGCTGCCCCTGGCGGTCTTCCTGCTGCACAACTTCATGAAGGAGATTCCGTCCACGCTGCTGGAGGCGGCCCGGGTGGACGGCGCGGGGCACATCTCGATCTTCTTCAAGGTGCTGCTGCCGTTGCTCCGCCCGGCCCTGGCGGCGTTCGGCATCTTCCAGTTCCTCTGGGTGTGGAACGACCTGCTGGTGGCGTTGACGTTCGCCGGCGGTGGCGGCACGGTCGCCCCGATCACGGTGGCGCTGGCCAACCTGAGCGGTACCCGGGGTACGGCCTGGCACCTGCTCTCGGCGGGCGCGTTCGTGTCGATCGTGGTGCCGGTGACCATCTTCCTGCTGTTGCAGCGCTACTTCGTGCGCGGTCTGCTCGCGGGCAGCGTCAAGGGCTGACGGGGTGGGTGCCCGCGGGCACCCACCCCTTTCGCAAGATCCATGCGGACATCGGACAGCCCCTGCAAACTCTTGCACGGGCCCGGGCCCAGCCGTTAGCGTGCGGACATCCGCCGTCCATCGGAAGGTCTCAATGCCGATGTCCGCTTCCGTGTCCCGTCTCGCCGGCGCCGCCACCACCGTCCTGGCCGTCCTCGGCGCCCTGCACGTCCCGGCCCCGGCCGCCGCCGGCCCGGCCGCCGACCCGGCCGCGGTCGCCGCCGCCCCGGAGTGGCAGGTGGTGCACTACCAACGGCCGGACGGCGACTACGACGGCTGGAACCTGTACGCGTTCGGTGACATCGACGAATCCGCGCGGACCACGTTCCCGGCCGGGCAGCCGTTCGCCGGCGCGGACGCGTACGGCCGGTTCGCCTGGGTGAAGCTGAAGCCGGGCGCACGCCACGTGGGCTACCTGGTGGTGCACGAGGACGGCGTCAGGGACGTCGAGGCGGACCGGTTCGTCGACCCGGCCGTCCACCCGGAGATCTGGCTGAAGCAGGGCGACCCGGCGGTCGTCACCCGGCGCCCGGACCTGCCCCGGAACTTCGAGGTGCCGCTGGCCGCCGGCGCCACCGGACTGAACTACATCCTGCACCGCGGTGACACCAAGGACCTGCCGGACGACCAGCGGCTGGACTTCGCCACCGCGGGCCGCGAGGTGTGGCTGCTGGCCGGGCAGCCGCGACGGCTGGTGCCGCCGGTCCGGACGGCCGGCACCACCGGGGAGATCGACCTGACCCGGTCCCGCGCGGTCTGGCTGGACCGCGGGACGCTGGCCTGGCAGGTACCCGGCACCGGCGGCGAGGTGTACGACCTGGTGTACGCGCCGGCCGGCGGCGTGGCCGTGGTGGACGGCGAGTTGTCCGGGGCGTACCGGAGCCTGCGGTTGCACGCGGACCGCACCGGGCTCACCGCGGCCCAGCGGGCCCGTTTCCCGCACCTGTCGCAGTACCCGGCGTTCCGGCTCGGCGAGCGCGACCAGCACCGGGTGCCGGAGGTCCTGCGCGGCCAGGTGCTCGTCACCGAGCGGGACGCGGACGGCCGGTTGCGCTCGGCGACCGGCGTGCAGACCGCCGGCGTGCTCGACGACGTGTACGCCGCAGCCACCTCGGCGACGCTCGGCCCGGTGTTCGCCGCCGGCCGTCCCCGCCTGGCCGTGTGGGCGCCGACCGCGCAGACCGTGGCACTGGAGGTGTCCGACCGGCCGGGCGCCGCCGCCACCACGGTGGCCCTGACGCGGGACGACCGGACCGGGGTCTGGTCGGTGACCGGGCCCCCGGACTGGACCGGGAAGTACTACCGGTACCGGGTGACCGCCTGGCAGCCGGCCGCGCGGAAGGTGGTCACGGCGAGCGTGACGGATCCGTACTCGCTCGCCCTGTCCGCGGACTCCACGCACAGCCAGATCGTCGACCTGTCGTCGGCCGCGCTGCGGCCGGCCGGCTGGGACACGCTGCGCAAACCGGCCGCGGTCGCTCCCGCCCGGATCCAGATCTCGGAGCTGAGCGTCCGGGACTTCTCCATCGCGGACCGCACCGTGCCGCCCGCCGAGCGGGGCACGTACGCGGCGTTCAGCCGGACCGGCAGCGCCGGCATGCGGCACCTGCGCTCGCTCGCCGGGTCCGGCGTCACGCACCTGCACCTGCTGCCGGTGTTCGACTTCGCCACCATCCCGGAACGGCGCGCCGACCAGCAGCAGCCCGCCTGCGACCTGCCGGCGCTGCCGCCGGACTCCGCCGAGCAGCAGCGGTGCGTGGCCGCGGTGGCCGCGTCCGACGGCTACAACTGGGGGTACGACCCGCTGCACTACACCGTCCCGGAGGGCGGGTACGCGGTCGATCCGGACGGCGCGGCCCGCACCACCGAGTTCCGCCGGATGGTCGCCGGACTGAACAACGCCGGCCTGCGGGTGGTGCTGGACGTGGTCTACAACCACACGTCGGCGTCCGGGACCGACCCGAAGTCGGTGCTCGACCAGGTCGTGCCCGGCTACTACCACCGGCTGCTCGACGACGGCACCGTGGCCACCTCCACCTGCTGCGCGAACACCGCACCCGAGCACGCCATGATGGGCAAGCTGGTGGTGGACTCCGTGGTGACCTGGGCGAAGGCGTACCGGGTGGACGGTTTCCGGTTCGACCTGATGGGCCACCACCCGAAGGCCAACCTGCTCGACGTGCGCCGCGCGCTGGACCGGCTGACGCCGGCCCGGGACGGCGTCGACGGCCGGAACATCTACGTGTACGGCGAGGGCTGGAACTTCGGCGAGGTGGCCGACGACGCCCGCTTCGAGCAGGCCACCCAGGCGAACCTGGCGGGCACCGGGATCGGCACGTTCAACGACCGGCTGCGCGACGCGGTGCGCGGCGGCGGCCCGTTCGACGACAACCCCCGCGTCCAGGGTTTCGGCTCCGGCCTGTTCACCGACCCGAACGGCGACCCGGTCAACGGCACCGCCGCCGAGCAGCGGGCGCGGCTGCTGCACCACCACGACCAGATCAAGGTCGGGCTCAGCGGAAACCTGGCCCGGTACCGGTTCACCGCGACGTCCGGCACCGAGGTCACCGGCGCGGACATCGACTACAACGGCTCGCCGGCCGGCTACAACGCGGCGCCGGGCGAGGCGGTCACCTACGTCGACGCGCACGACAACGAGATCCTCTTCGACGCGCTGGCGTACAAGCTGCCGCCCGCGACACCCGCCGCGGACCGGGCCCGGATGCAGACGGTGGCGCTGGCCACCACGGCGCTGGGCCAGGGACCGGGGTTCGTCACCACCGGCAGTGAGCGGCTGCGGTCCAAGTCGCTGGACCGCAACTCGTTCAACTCCGGGGACTGGTTCAACGCGATCCAGTGGGACTGCGCGGACGGCAACGGGTTCGGCCGGGGCCTGCCACCGGCACCGGACAACGAGGCCAAGTGGCCGTACGCCCGGCCCCTGCTCGCCGACCCGGAACTGGTGCCGGACTGCGGCACCGTGGAGACGGCCCAGGCCCGGTACACCGAACTGCTCCGGGTGCGCCGGTCGTCGCCGGTGTTCGGCCTGCCCACCGCGGCCGAGGTGCAGCGGCGCCTGACGTTCCCGCTGTCCGGCACCGCCGAGACACCGGGCGTGCTCACCATGCGGCTGGACGGGCGCGGCCTGGACCCCCGCTGGTCGTCGGTCACGGTCGTCTACAACGCCACGCCGTCGGCCGCCACCCAGACCGTCCCCGCCGCCCGGGGCCGGACGGTCGAACTGCACCCGGTGCTGCGGGGTTCCGCCGACCCGGTGGTGCGCACCGCGTCGTTCGACACCGGCACCGGCACGTTCACCGTGCCGGCCCGGACGGTGGCGGTGTTCGTGCAGAAATGACGGGAGGCCCGGTTGCCCCTAGCATTCTTCTCGTGGCGGTGGAGGATCAGGGGGCGCCGGGCTTCGCCGCGCGGCTGGCCCTGGCCAGGGCCGAGGACCCGCGCGAGGCCGCCCGGCGCACCGACGTGGCGCTGCGGGTCGTCGCCGTCACGCTGGCCTGGCTGGTGCTGCTCGCGTTGCTGCTGGGCTGGGGACTGACCGGGCCGGCCGGTGCGGAACGTCAGGTGGCCGCGCTGGTCGCCGTGGTGCTGCCGTTCGTGGCGGCGGTCATCGCCACCAAGAACGGCTATGTCTGGCTCGGCGGCGCCTACGTCGTGCTCACGCTCGTCATGGTCCTCCCGGCACTCGGCATCGCCGGACTGGGCTGACGGACCGGCCTGACGGACCGGACCGGGCTGACGCGGGCACCGCGAACGGGCAGGATGGTCGGCATGGCGGGTGAAGAGCGGGACGGCGTACCCCTGACGAACCTCGACGCCGAGCTGTTTCCCGGAGCCGGCGCCACCAAGCGCGACCTCGTCGACTACCTGGACGCGGTCCGCGACCGGATTCTGCCGGTGCTGCGGGACCGGCCGCTGTCGGTGGTCCGGGTGCTGCGCGGCCAGGACCGGTTCATGCAGAAGAACCTCCCGAAGTACACCCCGGACTGGGTCCCCCGCACCGAGGTGTGGGCGGAGGCGTCGCACCGGCAGGTGTCGTACGGGCTGTGCAACGACCGCCGCACGCTGCTGTGGTTCGCCAATCAGCGGGCGGTCGAGTACCACCCGGCACTGATGACGGCCGGGCAGCACCACCCCACCCACCTGATCATGGATCTGGACCCGCCGGAGGGCGGGGGTTTCGAGCTGGCGGTCGGCGCGGCCGAGCTGGTGCGCCGGGTGCTGGACGACGCGGGCATGGCGAGCGCGGTGAAGACGAGCGGCGCGAAGGGGGTGCACGTGTTCGTGCCGCTGCCGGACGCGGCGCCGGTGGAGGACGTCGCGGCGGCGACCCGGGCGGTGGCGGCGCGCGCCGAGCGTCTCGATCCGGCGCTCGCCACCACCGCGTTCATCCGGGACGACCGGCAGGGCAAGGTGTTCCTGGACTCGACGCGGGCCGGCGGCGCGACCGTGGTGGCCACCTACAGTCCGCGCATCCGTCCGGGTGTGCCGGTGTCGTTCCCGGTGGCCTGGGCCGACCTGGGTGACGTGCACCCGAGCGACTTCACCGTGCACACGGCGCCCGGGCTGCTCGGCGACGCGGACCCGTGGGCGGCGGCGATGCCGGGGCCGCAAAAGCTGGACCCGAGGCTGGTCGAGGAGGGGCACACCATCCCGATCGCCCGGGTGCAGGCCATGCACGAGGGCAAACGCCGGGCCCGGGCGCGGCGGGACGGCTGAGCGCGTACGCCCCGCTCACCCGCCCAGGCGGCGCTCCACCCGGGCTACCGCGGCGCGCAGGTGTGGCCCGCGGACGTGGTCGGCGCGGGCGTACCACGAACCGGCACCGTAGCGGCGCAGCGCCTCGGCCCGGCGCCGGTCCGGGGTCACCCGCCGTCCGGCCGGGTCGACGGTCTGGTCGGCGTACGTGAGCGCGTCGGGCATCAGGCCGGTCTCGCGCGGATAGCCGGCCAGCGCCCGGCCCAGCCCGCGGGCGGTCGCCACGAACCGGGCGCCGGAGTGGTGCGCCACCAGCGCCGCCACCCGCACGGGCCAGAGTTCCCGGCGGAGGTAGCGGGCGCCGTCGAGCGGAGGGAAGCCGGTGGCCACGGCGGCCGGCGCGGACCCGATGTCGTGCAGCCACGCCGCCGCGACCAGCACGTCGGCCTCCAGGCCGAGCGGCCCGGCCAGTTCGGCGGCGCACTCCGCCACGGCGACGGTGTGCCGCCAGCGGTCGCCGAGCGGGCCGAGATGCCAGGCGGCGGTCTGCTGGGCCACCGTGCACAGCGCCGCCGCCGCGACCGCCAGCCGGGGCCGCAGCGGGCTGACCGGTCGCGGCGGACACGTGGCGATCATCGCCGGTCCAGTTCCCGGTCCAGGGTGATGGCCGCGTCGATCAGCGCGAGGTGGGTGAACGCCTGGGGGAAGTTGCCGATCTGCTCGCCGTTCGGGGCGACCTCCTCGGAGTACAGCCCGAGGTGGTTGGCGTAGGTCAGCATCTTCTCGAACGTCAGCCGGGCCTGTTCCAGGCGGCCGGATCGGGCGAGCGCGGTGACGTACGCGAACGTGCACAGCGAGAACGTGCCCTCCGAGCCGCGCAGGCCGTCCGGGGACGCGGCCGGGTCGTACCGGTACACCAGGCTGTCGGTGACCAGTTCGGTGTCCATCGCGGCGAGCGTGGACGTCCACATCGGATCGTCCGGGGTGACGAAGCCGACGGTCGGCATCCGCAGCAGCGCCGAGTCCAGCACATCGGTGCGGTAGTGCTGCCGGAACGCCCGGCGGCTGGGACTCCATCCCCGGTCCATCACCTGCCGGTAGATCGCGTCCCGCTCGTTCCGCCACCGGTCCACCGGAGCCGGGCGGCCGTGCGCGGCGGCGAGCCGGAGGCCGCGGTCCAGCGCGACCCAGCACATCACCCGCCCGTACGTGAAGTCCTCCCGCCCGCCGCGGGTCTCCCAGATGCCCTCCTCGGGCTGGTCCCAGTTCTCGCTGACCCAGTCCACCAGGTCGCACAGTTTCTGCCAGCCGTGATGACCGCTGGCCAGCCCGTTCCGGTCGGCGACGTACACGCTGTCCAGCGCCTCGCCGTAGATGTCGAGCTGGAGCTGGTCCGCGGCGCCGTTGCCGATCCGTACCGGGGCGGAGCCGCGGTAACCCTCCCAGTGCTCCAGCGTCTCCTCGACCAGGTCGCTGGAGCCGTCCACCCGGTACATGATCTTCAGCGGGCCGCTGCTGTTCTTGTCGGTCTGCTCGTCCACCCGGTCGCCCAGCCACCGGCCGAACGCCGCGGCCTCGTCGGTGAAACCCAGGCCGAGCAGGGAGTACACCGAGAAGGAGGCGTCCCGCACCCAGGTGAAGCGGTAGTCCCAGTTGCGCTCGCCGCCGATCTGCTCGGGCAGCGCGGCGGTCGGCGCGGCCACCAGCGCACCGGACGGCGCGTACGTCATGAGTTTCAGCGTGATCGCCGAGCGGCGCAGCGTCTCGCGCCACCGCCCGTCGTACGTGGTCCGGTTCACCCAGGTCCGCCAGAACGCCACGGTCTCGTCGAACAGCCGCCGCACCTCGGCCAGGCGCACCTGCCGTGCCGGTCCCGGCGCGCCGGTCTGCAGCAGCAGGCCCCGCTCCTGCCCGGCGGTGAGCCGGATCTCGGCGTGCACGTCGCCACGGTCGTCCACCCAGGTGCGGGCGACCCGGTCGTCGTCCGGCTCACGGACCAGGCTGACCGTGACCGCGGTCCGTTCGCCCCGGAACACCACGCCGTCGTCGCTCAGCCGGGGCTCGGCGGGCTCCCGGCCGTAGTCGAACCGGGGTGCGATGTCGACGGCGAACGTCATCTCGCCGCGGACGCAGCGCACCATCCGTACCAGCCGATGCTCCGGGGTGGCCGGCTCGCCGGCGATGACCGGCATGAAGTCGACCACCTCACCGACCCCCGCATCGGTCAGGAACCGGGTGATCAGAACCGCGGTGTCCGGGAGGTAGAGCTGCTTGCGGGTGAACACGGCGGCGGTGGGACGGACCCGGAAGTGACCGCCTCGGCCGGCGTCGAGCAGCGACCCGAAGATGCTGGGTGAATCGAAGCGCGGCGAGCAGAACCAGTCGACGCATCCGTCGGTGGAGACCAGCGCCGCGGTCTGCAGGTCGCCGATGAGGCCGTGGTCGGCGATGAGCGGGTAGTCCGTCATACCGCCGAGCCTGCGGCACGGCCGGCGGTGACCGCATCATGCGGTGCGGATGATGCCAACGCCGGTCGTGACGGTGGACCCTGCGGAGGGAATCGGCCATCGGAACGGGAGCGGGTGCGGCATGTCCGAGCAGTCCCCCACCGGACGGCGCGCGGCCCCGCCGCGTGGCGTCCTCCTGCCACTCATGCTGGCCCAGTTCATCTGCAGCTTCGCCGGCTCGAACATGAACGTGATGATCAACGACATCAGCGAGGACCTGGACACCACGGTGGCCGGGGTGCAGACCGCGATCACGATCTTCCTGCTGGTGATGGCGGCGCTGATGATTCCCGGCGGCAAGCTGACCGACCGGTACGGCCGGAAGGTGTGCCTGAACGCCGGCCTGGCCCTGTTCGGTCTCGGCGCGCTGATCAGCGCGGTCTCCCCCGGGCTGCCGATGCTGATCGTCGGCAACTCGATCCTGGAGGGGATCGGCACGGCGCTGCTGATCCCGCCGGTCTACATCCTCACCACCCTGTTGTTCACCGAGATCACGACGCGGGCCCGGGCGTTCGGCGCGATCAACGGGATGGGCGGGGTCGGGTCGGCCACCGGGCCGCTGATCGGCGGGCTGATCGCCACGCTGCTCACCTGGCGGGCCGCCTTCGTCTTCCAGGCCCTGGTGATCGTCCTCATCGTCGTGCTCAGCCGGCGGGTCCTGCACGACCCGCTGCCGCCGGACCGGACCCTGAAGTTCGACACCGTCGGTGCGGTGCTGTCCTCGGTCGCGCTCGTGCTGATCGTGACGGGCATCCTGGCCGCCGACGACAACTGGTGGCTCACGCTCGCTCTGATCGTCGCCGGTTCGCTCATGCTGGCCCTGTTCTTCCGGTGGGTGCACACCCGGGAGCGGGCCGGCCACGAGGTGCTGCTGTCCACGTCGCTGTTCCGCAACCGGGCCTCCAACCTCGGCCTGATCACCCAGAACATCCAGTGGCTGGTGCTGATGGGGATCTCCTTCGTGGTGTCCGCGTTCCTTCAGGTCGTGCGCGGCTACAACGCCATTCAGACCGGCCTGGTGATCACCGCGGCCACGGTCGGGCTGCTGCTGTCGTCGTTCGCGGCCGAGCGCATGGCGAAGCGGCGCAGCCAGCGCGCCCTGATCATGAGTGGTTTCGCGGTGACCATCGCCGGAATCGTGCTGTTCCTGATCCTGGCCGGTCTGTCGACGGCGGTGTGGGCGTTCCTGCCCGGGCTCTTCCTGATCGGGGTCGGCATCGGCGCCATGCTGACGCCGTCGGTGAACCTGGTGCAGTCGAGCTTCCCGGACGAGTTGCAGGGCGAGATCTCGGGCCTGTCCCGCAGCGTCTCCAACCTCGGGTCCTCGCTCGGCGCGGCGATCGCCGGCACCATCATGGTCGTGCAGCTCGGCTCGCGGCCCGGCTCCTCGTACGCGGCGGCCCTCGTCGTCCTCGCCGTGATCGCCGCCGGAGGGCTGGTGGCCGCGGCGTTCCTGCCCGGCGGCCGGCCCGCGAACGCACCCGCGGCCGGTCCGCAGGTGCCGAGCGCACCGGTCCGGTAGCGGTCAGCGCGGCTGCACCGCGAACACGTGCGATCCCCACGACGGCAGGTCGGCGTACAGTCCGTCCGCGGCGAGGTCGTCGCCGCGGCGGTCGAACACCCGGCCGTCGAGGTCGTCGGTCAGCCGCCACTCGCGGCCCCGCAACGCCTCCCCGGGCAGCCGGACCCGGCCCTGCGACGCGTGCGCGGCGAGGTTCACCACGACTACGTGGTGCGGCCGGCCGTCGGTGTACCAGGCCCAGGCGAGCAGGTCGCGGTGGGTCGGGTTGTCCGGCCAGCCGTGCACGTCGAGCAGAGCCCAGTCCCCGTACCGCAGCGCGGCGCCGGACCGGATCACCCGGTCGTAGAACGCCCGGAGGCCGGTGTCGGCCGGCTCGTCCGGACGGCGGCCGAGGAACACCGGCAGCCGGACCCGGCGGCCCTCGCACTGGCCCTCGTGCCACAGCGTGGCGCCCGGCAGGGTGGCGACGGCGACCGCGGCGGCCCGGTCCCGGCCGCCGGGAAGCGCGGCCGCCGCCCGCGGCTCGTCGTGGTTCTCGATGAACCGGATCAGCCCCCGCTGGTAGCCGCGGTCCGCGCCCAGGTGTGCGCGGACCGCGGCGGCGTCGGAGTGGACCAGCCGGTCGTACAGGCGCTTGTCGTAGCAGAAGTCGAAGCCCTGCTGCTGCAGCGTCCATTCCATGTCCCAGTACGCCTCCGCGATCAGCACCGCGTCGGAGTGCCGCGCCCGCAACGGCCGCAGCACGGCCGGCCAGAACTCCTCGGCCGGCGCCGGACCGGCGTACCCGCCCCAGGTCTTGCCGAACACGTCGTTGGTGAGCAGCATCGCCATGTCGCACCGGACGCCGTCGCACTGTTCCAGGACCGCCCCGAGGACGTCCGCGGTGGCCTGCCGGACCGCCGGGCGGAACGCGTTGATCTGGACCACGTCCGGCCACGACGGGAAGTAGGGGTCGCGGCCGTGGGCGAACACCCGGCTGCCGATCTCGAACCACGCCCCCGGGTCGGCGGCCCGGTCCGCGGCGGTGCCGGTGACGAACCAGTCCGGGTGCTCGGCCACCGCCGGGTGATCCGGGGCGACGTGGTTCGGCACGTAGTCGAGGATCAGGCGCAGGCCCCGGCGGCGCAGCTGGGCGCGGGCGGCGGCCAGTCCGGCCGGGCCGCCGAGCCGGGCGTCGGCGACGTACCGGCGCACGCAGTACGGTGAGCCGACCACGTCGGCCGGGACGAGATCGGGCAGCGCGGCCCGGAAGTCCCGCTGCAGCCCGGCCTGCTCGACGGCGATGGCCAGCCCGAGCGGGCTGCGTTCCCAGACTCCCATCAGCCACACCGCGTCCGTGCCGGGCGGCGCCACCGAGTCCCAGACGTCGTCCGGCAGGTCGGCCAGCGTGAGTTCGGCGCCCAGCTCCCGCCGCATGCCGGTCAGCCAGGGCCAGGTGTCGATCTCGTACACCACCGGTGCGGACGGCCAGCTCATCACTCCTCCGTTCCGGGTGACCGGCGCAGCACCCCGGTCATGCCGTTCGCCCGCAGGTCCGGCCCGTTCAGCACCGCGAACAGGCTGGGGAAGACCGCGACCAGGCCGGTCCAGCCGGTCTGATGGGACGCGCCCAGCCCGGCGCCGTTGTCACCGTGAAAATACTCGGAGAAGGTGATCAGATCGCGCCAGTGCTCGTCCTCGGCGAAGATGTCCTGCCCGCCGTGGCAGGGCCGGTGCCCGCCCGGGTCCGGCAGGAAGAGCCGGGTCAGCCGGTCGGAGAGTTCCCGGGCCACCTCGAACAGCGACATCCGGGTTCCGGAACCGGTCGGGCACTCGACGGTGAAGTCGTCGCCGTACGCCACGTGCAGGTTGAGCAGCGCCCGGATGAGCAGCGCGTTCACCGGGAACCAGACCGGCCCGCGCCAGTTGGAGTTGCCGCCGAACATGCCGCTGTCCGACTCGGCCGGCTGGTACGGCACCTCGTACCGGCGGCCGTCGACCTCCAGGCCGAACGGCCGGGCGGCGTGCACGCGGGACAGCGAGCGGATCCCGTACGGGCTGAGGAACTCCTCCTCGTCGAGCATCCGGGCCAGGATGCGGCGCAGCCGGGACTCGTCGAACAGGGCGAGCACGTGGTGACCGTCGTCCCCGCTCATCCGGATCCGGGAGACCATCGAGGCCACACTGGAGTGCCGGGCGATGAACGCACGCGCCCCGGCGAGCAGCTCCGGGTGCCGGGAGACCGCCTCCGGCGGCAGCACCGTGGCCGCGGCCAGCGGCAACAGGCCGACCATCGAGCGCACGCGCATCCGGGTGGCGCCGCCGCCGGGCAGCCGCAGCAGGTCGTAGAAGAAGCCGTCCTCCTCGTCCCACATCGACTCGGCCTTGCCGACCGACCGGTTGACCGCGACCGCGATCCACGCGAAGTGCTCGAAGAACGTCTCCGCCTGCTCGAGGTAGACCGGGTCGTCGGCGCCCAGTTCCACCGCGATCTGCATCATGTTCTGGCAGTACAGCGCCATCCAGGCGGTGCCGTCCGCCTGGTCCAGATGGCCGCCGGTGGGCAGCGGCGCGCTGCGGTCGAACACGCCGATGTTGTCCAGGCCGAGGAAGCCGCCCTGGAAGACGTTGTTGCCGTCGGCGTCCTTGCGGTTCACCCACCAGGTGAAGTTGCGGGCCAGCTTGTGGAAGACGCTCTCCAGCCAGGCCCGGTCGCCCCGGCCGGTGCGGGCCTTCTCCAGCTCGTACACCAGGTGCGCGGCCCAGGCGTGCACCGGCGGGTTGACGTCGCTGAAGTTCCACTCGTACGCCGGGATCTGGCCGTTGGGGTGCAGGTAGCGCCGGCTCAGCAGCAGGTCGAGCTGACCCTTGGCGAACGTGGTGTCGACCATCGCCAGGGTCACCGCCTGGAACGCCAGGTCCCACGCGGCGAACCAGGGATACTCCCAGGTGTCCGGCATGGAGATCACGTCATGGCACTCCATGTGGAACCAGTCGCCGTTGCGGTTGCCCCGGGCGTCCAACGGGTCCAGCCCGTGCTCGATCAGCCACTGCTCGACGTCGTAGCCGAAGTACTGCTTGCTCCACAGCATCCCGGCCAGCGCCTGCCGGACCACCTGCCGGACCGGCCCGTGCAGCGCGGCGGGAATCCGCTGCTCGTAGAACTCGTCCGCCTCGGCCCGGCGCCGGGCGACCACCGCGTCGAACGCCTCCGCCGCGGCCCGGTCGCCGCCGGCCGTGACCGGCTCGTCGGTGAGCCGCACCCGGACCGTGGCCGAGCCGCCGGCCGGCACGCGGAGCGGGTAGTCGGCGGCCGCCTTCGTACCGGCACGGTCCGGGTTCACCGCCGTCTCGTCGCCGTGCACCACGTAGCGGTCGATACCGTCCTTGACGTACGGCGACGCGTTCGGGGTGCCGAACAGCCGCTCGGTGTTGGTGTCGTTGCCGGTGAACCGCAGGCCGGGCGCGTCCAGGCAGACCAGCCACCGCCGGCCGAGGTCGGGGTGCACCGCCTCGGCGACCGACGTACCCGGTGTGCCGTCCACTTCGCGCAGCACCGGCCGCTCCGCCGGCGGGTCGCCCCACGACCACGTGTTGCGGAACCACAGGGTGGGCAGCAGCCGCAGGTCGGCCGGTTCGGGGCCGCGATTGTGCACGGTGATCCGCAGCAGCACGTCCTCGGGCGCGGCCTTGGCGTACTCGATCTCCACGTCGAAGTAGCGCCCATCGGCGAAGACGCCGGTGTCGAGCAGTTCGTACTCGAACTCGGTGCGTCCGCGGGCGGCGTTCGTGGCGACCAGGTCGGTGTACGGGAACGCCCGCTGCGGGTACTTGTAGACCATCCGCAGGTACGAGTGGGTCGGCGTGCCGTCGAGGTGGAACCAGTACTCCTTGGCGTCCTCGCCGTGGTTGCCCTCGGCGTTGGTCAGGCCGAAGAACCGTTCCTTGAGGATCGGGTCGGCGCCGTTCCACAACGCCACCGCCAGGCACAGCCGCTGCCGGTCGTCGCTGAACCCCGCGATGCCGTCCTCGCCCCAGCGGTACGCCCGGGAACGGGCCTGGTCGTGGGTGAAGAAGTTCCAGGCGTCGCCGTCCGCGCTGGCGTCCTCCCGGACCGTGCCCCACTGCCGGTCGCTCAGGTACGGGCCCCACCGGCGCCAGGCGACGCCCCCGGTGTCCGCGTCGTGAATTCGCTGCTGCTCCGCACCGGAAGTCGCCGTACTACTCATCCGGTCAGCGTGCTGCCGCACCCCGGGCCCTCGCGTCATCCGCGCGGAGTGAACGCGGCGCGCGGGCCGGCCACCGGCGGCCCGGCCGGCGCAAAATCGGAGGCCGGTCCGCGGGCGGCACCCTAGGCTGAGCGAATGCGGCGGATCCTGGTCTACGGCGTCACCGGATCCGGCAAGTCGACGCTGGCGCGGCGGATCGGCGAACGGCTGTCGGTGCCGTACGTCTCGGTCGACGACCTGATGTGGGAGACCGGCTGGGTGCCGGTGCCGGCCGAGGGACAGCGCGAGCGGATCGCCCCGATCTGTGCCTCCGACGCGTGGGTGCTGGACGCCGCGTACGGATATTGGCGCGACCTCGTCCTGCCGCGGGTGGAGCTGATCGTCGGGCTGGACCTGCCGCGGTGGCGGTCGCTCGGCCGGCTGCTGCGCCGCACCGCGCTGCGCATCGCCACCGGCGCCTCGGTGTGCAACGGCAACCGGGAGTCGGTGCGCGGCTCGCTGCTCACCTCGGACTCGATCGTGCGGTGGCACTTCCAGTCGTTCGCCCGTAAGCGGGCCACCATGCGCGCGTGGCACGCCGACCCGGCGATGCCCGAGACGGTGCTGTTGCGCACCCCCGCCGAGGTCGAGGAGTGGCTGCGCGGCCTGCGCTGACGCACGGCCCGGGACGCCCTAGCCGATCAGCCGGCTCCAGAACGTGACGGTGGGGCGGGCCGGGCGGTCGGACGGTACGCCAAGGCCGAACTCCTGGTACACGAACCCGCGCAGGTCGGTGCCGTAGCAGATGACGTCGGTCTGGTAGATCGAGAGCACCGGATGACCCGACGTGCCGCGGCCGGCGGGCAGGTAGCGGTGCGCGTACACCGGCACCATCCGGGGCGCGGTGAGCAGTCCGGCGCGGGCCGCACCCAGGGCGGCGTCCAGGTCGGCCGGCCGGGGACCCCAGCCGTCGTACCAGAAGTCGTTCTGCGCCACGTCGAACAGCACGCCCTCGACCGGCCGGGCCAGCCGCTCCCGCAGCCCGGCCCGGTCGCCGTCCCGCCAGTCCGGCCAGCCGCGGCCCACCGGCAGACCGGCCGCCAGAAAGGCCCGGTGATCGTCCGCGAAGGTGACGCCGAACTCGGCCTCCACCTCGGCGAACTCGGCGTCGTCGAGCCCCGGCCGGACGGCGAACCGCCCGGAGCCGGCGAGCAGGGCAGCGGCCGCGGCCGCATCGTCGGTCACCCGGCCACACTATCGATCCCTACACCGGATGGCGTAGTCCGTACTCTGAGGGCGTCGGCGCAGGTGACGGTGGGCGGACGACGCGCCGCCCGGGGTCCGCTGCCTAGCGTCGTGGGCATGTCGACCAAGGAGGTTCCCATGTCCGTCGCCACCGCGGCTCCCCCGCCCGCCGTAGCCGTGCCGGTCCGCCACCGGGCCGCGGCGCCGGCCGCCGCGCTCACGTTCGTCGGCGTACCCGCCGGCCTGGTCCTGACCGGCGGCAGCACCGACGGCGTCATGACGCTGACGCTGGCCGGCACGCTCGCGCTGGCCGCGCTGTTGCTGCGCCGATGGCCCCTCGCCGTCCTGGTCTTCTCCGTGCTCTGCGTGGTCGGCCTGCGCGGCGGCTTCCTCGTCGGGTCCGGCTGGGTGTGGCCGGCCACCGCCGCGTTCGTCGCGGTGGTCCTGGCCGGGCGGGTGCGCGCCGCCGTCGCGGTCGGCGCCACGGCACTGCTGTACGGCTTCGCCTGGGACGGCTACGTCGATCTCGACCACGGGACCACCTGGGCGGCGGCACACCTCGGCGCGGAGGCGCTGTGGCTGGCCGCGGTGCTGGCCGCCGCGCACGCGTACCGCAGCACCCGCCGCTGGCAGGGCGAGGTCGCCGCGCGCCTGGCCCAGGACGAGCACGAACGCGCGCTGGAGGCCCGCCGGCGCCGCGCCGAGGAGCGCGTCGACATCGCCCGCGACCTGCACGACGTCGTCTCCCACACGCTGGCCGTGGTGGGCGTGCACCTGAACGTGGCCCTGGACGCGTTCGACAGCGAACCGGACGAGGCCCGCGCGTCGCTGCGGCTCGCCCAGCAGGTCCGCGGCCGTGCCATGACCGACCTGAAGTCGCTGGTGGACGTGCTGCGCGAGGGCACCGGACCGGCCGAGCCGGCACCCGGGCTGGACGGCCTGGAACGCCTGGCGGATCAGGTACGCGCGGCCGGCCTGGAGGTGTCGCTCACCGAATTCGGCGAACGCGGCGACGTGCCGGCCCCGGTGGCCACCGCGGTCTACCGGGTGGTGCAGGAGTCGCTCACCAACACGGTCCGGCACGCCGGCGCCGGCCGGGTCACGGTCACCGTGCGCTACGCGCCCACCAGCGTGGTGGTCGACGTGCAGGACGACGGCCGCGGCGCAGACCCGGTCACCGACGGACACGGGATAGCCGGCATGCGGGAGCGGGTGGCCGCGCTGGGCGGCGCGCTCACCGCCGGCCCGAGCCGGACCGGTTTCGGGGTACGCGCGATCATTCCGGTCGCGGACTGACATGTCCGTCTCCGTCCTGCTCGCCGACGACCAGCACCTGGTCCGCGCGGGATTCCGCAGCCTGCTGCGGCGCGACCGGAACATCGCGGTCGTCGGCGAGGTGTCCACCGGCGACGAGGCCGTCCGCACCGCCCGCCAGGTCCGCCCGGACGTGATCCTGATGGACATCCGGATGCCCGGCCTGGACGGCATCGAGGCGACCCGGCGCATCGTCGCCGACCCCGAGCTGCGCGGCACCCGGGTGGTCATCCTCACCACGTTCGAGACCGACGAGTACGTGTTCGCCGCCCTGGCCGCCGGCGCCAGCGGCTTCCTCACCAAGGAGGTCGATCCCGAGGGACTGCGGCACGCGGTACGCGTGGTGGCGGCCGGTGAGGCCCTGCTGTCGCCCAGCGTGACGCGGCGCGTGGTCACCCAGTTCGCGCACCGCCCGCCCGCCGCGCCACCCGGTGCCGACGGTGCGCGGCTGGCGGCGCTGACCGCTCGCGAGCGCGAGGTGGTGCGCCTGGTGGCCACCGGGCTGTCCAACGAGGACATCGCCCGGGAACTGGTGATCAGCCCGTTGACCGCGAAGACGCACATCACCCGGGCGATCGCCAAGCTCGGGGTCCGGGACCGGGTCCAGCTGGTGATCCTGGCGTACGAGGACGGCCTGGTGGCCCGCGGCACTCCCGACGACGCGGTGCCTGAGCAGGGGTGACCGTCAGCGGGCCGGCCGCCCGCTGACCTGTGCCGGTTCTCCCCGGGCCGGGGACACATCGCCGCCGCCCGTGGTCGGCGCCGGCGGGTCACGGATGGCGGGGAGCCCTGGGGCGATTTCCGACTTTCCCGGCGCTGCCGCACTGCGCCGCCAGCAGATCCTGGAGGCCGCCAGCAGATCCTGGAGGCCGCCAGCAGATCCTGGAGGCCGCCAGCAGATCTTGAAGCCGGCGGCAGATCTTGAAGCCGGCGGTAGATCTTGGAGCTGGCGGCAGATCTTTGGTGGCGGATGGCCCCCAGGAGGGCGGTTTCGCTCCAAGATTCGTCGCAGCCTCCAAGATCCGCGGCGGACGCGGGCGGCGTTGCTTCGCATATGCCACTCCGCGATTTTCTGGCATATCGGTCACAACCGCATGACATATGGCTCCCGCGCCCGGCCGGGAGCGGCGACCCCGTGCCGATTTGCACACTTTCTCGGCGCGCGCGTGTCGAGCAACGGCGCGCTCCGCACCCCAACTCCACACGCCCCCCGAGCCCAAACCCAGCGTGTGGAGCAACGGCGCGCCCCGCACCCCAACTCCACACGCCCCCCGAGCCCAAACCCAGCGTGTGGAGCAACGGCGCGCCCCGCACCCCAACTCCACACGCCCCCCGAGCCCAAACCCAGCGCGTGAAGCAACGGCGCACCCCGCACCCCAACTCCACACGCCCCCCGAGCCCAAACCCAGCGCGTGAAGCAACGGCGCACCCCGCACCCCAACTCCACACGGCCCTTGAGCCGACCGCGCCGTGCTCCACACCCGGAAACCACACACGCACCGAACACCAACCGGACAGCGCCCCGCCGACGCGCGGCGATCCGGGGTGGACGGGTAGGCGTCGACGGGACCGTCGCGCTCCGGCGGAAGATTTAGGCTGGCGCGATGCGGCGGATCCTCGTCTACGGTGTCACCGGTTCCGGCAAGACGACGCTCGCGAAACGGATCGCCGCGCGGCTGTCGCTGCCGTACCACTCGGTGGACGATCTGGCGTGGCAGCCGGGCTGGGTGCCCGTCCCGAACGAGGTGCTGCGGGCGCGGATGGCCAAGATCTGCGCCGGGGACGCCTGGGTGCTGGATTCCGCGTACGGTGCCTGGCTGGATGTTCCGCTGGCCCGCGCCGAGCTGATCGTGGGGCTGGACCTGCCGCGCTGGCGGTCGCTGGGCCGGCTGTTGCGGCGCACCGTCCATCGGGTGGTCACCGGCACCGAGGCGTGCAACGGCAACCGGGAGACGGTGCGCGACTCGTTCTTCTCCGGGGAGTCGATTCTGGTGTGGCACTTCCGGTCGTTCGCCCGCAAGCGGGACCGGATGCGCGCCTGGCACGCCGATCCGGCGCTGCCGGAGGTGGTGCTGCTGCGCACGCCCGCCGAGGTCGAACGGTGGCTCGAACGCACATGATCCAACATTGATCTAGACGGTTTCTCCGCTACGACCAGCGTGAGCCATTCTGACATCGATGTCAATCGTGGGCGATTGTGTGCGTTCGACTCTTGCGTATCGACTGGCATGGACGCCACGATGTGTCGCGTGTGTTAACGCCCGCACGCACACTCGACCTAGGAGACCGCATGCACCGGCCACGATGGGGTGTCGCCCTGGTGCCGTTGGCTATCGTCGCCTCGATGGTGACCCCTGGCCCGGCCCACGCGGCGGAGGCGTCCTTCGCCTCGTCCTTCGAATCCGCCGACCCCCAGCCCACCTGGACCGACACGGTGGACACCGGCGCCGACGGGCAGCCGCGCAGCAGCGGCGTCAACGGCGCGCCGGTCACCGGCATGCCCGGGTCGCTGCGCGGGCAGGTGGCGAGCATCGCGGCGAACGCGCAGCCCAACGCCAACGAGGGCGTCGCCAACCTGAACGATAACAACCCCGAGACCAAGTGGCTGGTGGACACGTCGCCGAGCTGGGCGCGGTACACGCTGGTCGCGCCGGCCCGGGTGGCACGGTATGCGCTCACCTCCGCGAACGACGCGCCGGAACGCAACCCGCAGGACTGGACGCTGCAGGGGTCGGCGGACGGCACCACCTGGACCACGGTGGACAGCCGGTCCGGCGAGACGTTCACCGCGCCGTTCCAGACCAGGACGTACGACGTCGCGAACCCGGGCTCGTTCCCGATCTACCGGCTGCACATCACCGGCCACCCGTCCGGCAACCTCACCCAGCTCGCCGAGTGGGAACTGTCCGACGGCTCCCCCGATCCGACCCCGCCCGGGCCGATGCGCAGCCGCGTCGGCGACGGGCCGGCCGGCTCCCCGACCGCCAAGTCGGAGGTCGGGTTCTCCGGACTCAAGGCGTTCCAGATCGCCGGGCGGCACCTCGCCGAGGGGCGGGGGTACGCGTACAACCGGGTGTACGACGTGGACGTGCCGGTCACCGCGGACACCGCACTGTCGTACCTGGTGTACCCGGAACTCAACCGCGACGACCTGAGCAACCCTGCCACGTACACGGCGGTGGATCTCGCCTTCACCGACGGGACGTACCTCTCCGATCTGAAGGCCGTGGACCAGCACGGCACCGTGCTCAGCCCGGCCGCGCAGGGCGCCGCCCAGACGCTCTACACCTCGCAGTGGAACTCCCGGACCAGCCGGATCGGCGCGGTGGCCGAGGGCAAGACCGTGGACCGGATCCTGATCGGGTACGACAAGCCGGCCGGCCCCACCGCGTTCCGCGCCTGGTACGACGACATCGCCCTGGCCGAGGTCGAGCCCGCGAAGCCCCGGGCACACCTGGCCGAGTACGCCGGCACCCGCCGCGGCACCCAGTCCAGCAACGACTTCTCGCGCGGCAACAACTTCCCGGCCACCGCGGTGCCGCACGGGTTCAACTTCTGGACCCCGGTCACCGACGCCGGCACCACCCGCTGGCTGTACGAGTACCACCGGGACAACAACGCGGCGAACCGGCCGACCATCGAGGCGTTCTCCACCAGCCACCAGCCCAGCCCGTGGATGGGTGACCGGCAGACGTTCCAGTTCATGCCGTCCGCCGCCACCGGGGTACCGGACGCCAACCGGGCCGCCCGTGCCCTACCGTTCGGCCACGAGAACGAGACCGCCAAGCCGTACTACTACGGTGTGCGGTTCGACAACGGGATGCGGACCGAGTTCGCGCCGACCGACCACGCCGCGCTGTTCCGGTTCACCTTCACCGGCGACCGGTCCAACCTCATCTTCGACAACGTCGACCCGAACGCCGGCCTGACCATCGACGCCGCGAACCGGACCGTCACCGGCTGGTCCGACGTCAACAGCGAGAACGGATCGGCCGGCTGGAGCCGGATGTTCCTGTACGCCACGGTGGACACCCCGATCACCGCGAGCGGCATGCTGCCCGGCGGCAACCGCCCGTCCACCGGGTACGCCACGTTCGACACCGCGCAGGACAAGACGGTGACCATGCGGGTCGCCACCTCGCTGATCAGCGTGGCCCAGGCCAAGCACAACCTGGAACTGGAACTGGCCGCGGACGCCACCGTCGAGTCGGTCCGGGACGCCGCACGCGCGGCCTGGGAAACGAAGATGCGTACGGTCGAGGTGGAGGGCGCCTCCGAGGACCAGCTCGTCACGCTCTACTCCAACCTGTACCGGCTGTTCCTGTACCCGAACTCGGCGCACGAGAACGTCGGCACGAACGACAAGCCGGTCTACCGGCACGCGGTGCAGTCCGCGGTGAGCAGCCCGCCCAGCACGCCCACCGAGACCGGAGCGCAGGTCAAGGACGGCAAGGTGTACGTCAACAACGGCTTCTGGGACACCTACCGCACCACCTGGCCGGCGTACTCCCTGCTCACCCCGAAACAGGCCGGCGAGATGGTGGACGGCTTCGTCCAGCAGTACCGCGACGGCGGCTGGATCTCCCGGTGGTCGGCACCCGGCTACTCCAACATGATGGTCGGGACCAGTTCGGACGTGGCGTTCGCGGACGCGTACCTCAAGGGGGTCAAGGGTTTCGACGCCGACCAGGCGTACGCGGCCGCGGTGAAGAACGCCACCGTCACCCCGCCGAACGAGAACGTGGGCCGTAAGGGCCTGGCCAGCTCGATCTTCAAGGGGTACACGCCGAGCGACGTCACCGGCGAGGCGATGTCGTGGGCGATGGACGGCTACATCAACGACTTCGGCATCGCGAACATGGCCTCGGCGCTGGCCGAGAAGACCGGCGACAAACGGTACGCCGAGGAGGCCGAGTACTTCACCAACCGGGCGCAGAACTACGTGCACATGTTCGACAAGTCCGTGGGCTTCTTCCAGGGCCGCACCTCGTCGGGCGGCTGGCGCCTGGCACCGGAACAGTACGACCCGCGGGTGTGGGGCCACGACTACACCGAGACCAACGGCTGGAACATGGCGTTCCACGCGCCGCAGGACGGTCAGGGCCTGGCCAACCTGTACGGCGGGAAGAAGGGTCTGGCGGACAAGCTGGACACGTTCTTCACCACCCCGGAGACGGCCACGTTCCCCGGCTCCTACAACGGGATCATCCACGAGATGTCCGAGGCGCGCGACGTCCGGATGGGCCAGTACGGCCACAGCAACCAGCCGTCGCACCACATCCCCTACATGTACAACTACGCCGGCCGGCCGGACCAGACGCAGAAGTACGTGCGGGAGGCGCTGTCCCGGCTCTACCTGGGCAGCGAGATCGGCCAGGGTTACCCGGGCGACGAGGACAACGGCGAGATGAGCGCCTGGCAGGTGTTCAGCGCACTGGGCTTCTACCCGCTGCAGATGGGCAGCCCGGCGTACGCCATCGGCTCTCCGCTCTTCACCAAGGCCACGGTGAACCTGGAGAACGGCAAGAAGATCGTGGTCAACGCGCCGGGCAACAGCGCCCGGAACGTCTACGTGCAGTCGCTGAGAATCAACGGCAAGGGGTACGACTCCACGTCGCTGCCGCACACGCTGCTCGCCGACGGCGCCACGCTCGACTTCGAGATGGGCCCGCAGCCGTCCGACTGGGGCACCGGTGCCGACGCGGCGCCGACGTCGCTCACCTCCGGGTCCGCCCCGCCGGCACCGCTGCGGGACCTGACCGGCCCGGGCCGCGGCTCGGCGTCGGTGCCGGCGCTGGTCGACGACACCTCGGCCACCCGCGCGACCCTGCCGTCGGGAGCCTGGCAATACCAGTTCAGCGGCGGCGGGGAGCAGGCCACGTTCTACACGCTCACCTCGAACGCGGCCGACGGCGACCCGACCGCGTGGCGGCTGCGCGGCTCGTACGACGGGACCACGTGGACGACCATCGACGAGCGCACCGCGCAACGGTTCGACTGGCGGCTGCAGACCCGGCCCTTCAAGATTGAGAAGCCGGGCCGGTACCCGTACTACCGCCTGGAGGTCACCGCCGGCACCGCCGCACTGGCCGAGATCGAGCTGCTCGGCAAGCCCGCGCCGGCCTGCACCACCACGATCGGCGACCACGTACGCGGCGACCTCACCGTGCGCTCCGGCGTCACCTGCCTGACCGCCGGCGCCACGGTCGCGGGCACGGTGACGGTACGGAACGGCGCATCGCTGTACGCCACCGGCGCCACGCTGCGGTCCGGGCTGACCGCCACCGGTGCGGGCACGGTGTCGCTGCTGAACTCCGAGGTGACCGGCGACCTGAAGGTGGTCGACTCCGGCCCGGTGAGCCTGGAGGCGGGTTCCGTGCGGGGTTCGGTGACGTTGCGCCGCAACGACACCGGCACGCTGGTCGCGGGCAACCGGGTCACCGGGACGCTCACCTGCTCCGGCAACGATCCGGCGCCGGTGGACCACGACGTGCCGAACCGGGTCACCGGTCAGCGGCAGGGCCAGTGCGCGACGCTCTGATCGGGTGAGCGCAACGCGGGGCCGCGCCGGACCGGCGCGGCCCCGCCGGTCTCTGCGCCGGCTCGCTCAGTGGGTCTGGGTGATCCGGACGGACCAGGCACAGCCGTCGCCGGTCCGCACCTCGAGGCGCCCCGACGTCGATGCCGGGTCGAGGGTGCCGGTGCCGGACATCCGCGGCGCTTCGGTGACCGTCAGGTAGTCGTAGTCGGGCCCGGCGCCGTCCCAGCTCACGGTGAGGTAGGGCGATCCGGCGGCGCAGGTCACCCGGTACGTCACGGTCATCCGCACGTCGGCCGCCACGGCGATCCGCGGACCGGTGTAGTTGCCGGTGCGAGAAACCCCGAGCAGGGTGCGCGTGGCCGGCCGAGGTGACGGCTCCGGCGCGGGCCCACGGGCGAGTACCGGCTCCGGTCCCCCGACGGCCGCCGGCCCACCAACAGGCCCCGCAGCACCGCCGGGCGCCGCGTCATCCCCGGGCGCCGCGTCATCCCCGGGTGCCGCAGCAGTGCCGGGCGCCGGCCCGCCGGGCAGCGGGGACGGCGGTGACCCGAGCGCCGCGGCCACCGCGACCGCCAGCGCCACCGCGGGCACCCAGCCGATCGCCGCGAACAGCAACCGCTGCCGGATCGGCATACGCTGCCGCGCCGGAACGGCCGGCACCGCGAGCGCCGCCGGCCCGGTCGGGGACTCCGCGCCCGGAAGAGTCGACAGGTCGACGGACATCCCTCACCTCCCGAGCACGCACGGACTCCTGGCCGGCACGATCGGTCGGAACGCGTCCACCCTGAGCGGATCGCGCTAGCGTCGGCACATGGCGACGGAACTCTGGGACGCGGTGGTGGCGGGGAACGCCGGCACGCTGGCGACGATCAAGCGGGACGGGCGGCCGCAGCTGTCCGACGTCAACTACACCGCGGACCCGGACACCCGGATCATCCGCATCTCCACCCGGGACCCGCTGGCGAAGGTGCACAACCTGCGCCGCGACCCGCGGGCCAGCCTGCACGTGCCGGCCGTGCACGGTTCCGGGTACGCGGTGGCCGAGGCCACCGCGTCCCTCTCCTCCGTCGCCGCGGACGAGCACGACGCCACGGTCGAGGAACTCATCGAGGTGTACCGCCTGGTCCAGCGCAAGGAGCACCCCGACTGGGCCGACTACCGCCGCGCCATGGTCGCCGACCGGCGCGTCGTCCTCAGCCTCCGGGTGGAGCGCCTCTACGGCTGGGTCGCCCCCTGACCCGGGTCAGGTCAGGGACAGTGCGTAGAGGTGCAGGCGGGAGTCGTTGGGGAGGTTCAGGGAGCGTAGCTCCTTCTCCGGATCCAACGGCACGGGTACGCCGAAGAGGTTCACCGGTGGCCCGTCCGTACCCTGGCCCGCCTTGATGCGGTGCGGCATGGCCAGCACCGTGGTGGTGCCGGCGGCCGGGCCGGCGCACCAGTCGGCGACCGTCACCGGCACCTGAGCCGTGGTGCCGTCGGTGTATCCGACCGTCACGGTGCCGCTGACCGGGCCGTTGTGGGTGGTGGCGACCAGCCGGGCCGACCGGTGCCGGCCCGGCGGCAGCAGCAGGGACTGGCCGGACGCCCGGACGAAGTTCTTCGCCGTACCGCTCGGGTCGGGCGCCTGGTAGGTGACGCCGGCCCAGGTCACCGGGCCGGCCGGCGGCAGCAGGGCCGCGTCGTAGCTCCAGCCGCCGCCGTCGAAGTTCCCCTCGGCCGGCGCCGCCACGGTGGCGGTGCCGTCGACCGTGCGTTCCGGGCCGAGGTCGACCGCGCAGCCGTCACCGGTCGGCGCGCAGGCGGTCGGGGTACGGACGACGACCGAGACGCTGCGCCGGACCGTCTCGACGCCGGACGCGCCCACCTCGATGTGCACCGGGTACGTGCCGGCGGCCACCCCGCGCGGCGCGGTGACCGTCACCGTGACCGCGGCGGCGGTCGGCAGGTTCGACGAGATCAGGTACTTCGGGTCGCCGGGCCGGACCGCCGCCGTCCAGCCGGCCGGGGCGGTGGCGGTCACCCGTGGCGCGATGGTGCTCGGTGCCTGCGCCACCACGTCGACGGTGAACCTGGCCTTCTCCCGCGTGGTGCCGCCGGCCGGCAGTGCGGCGCTCGCCGGCCGTACCGAGGCGTCCACGTGCCGGCGGTCGTCGGCCGGCGCCTGGTTCACCGACGGCGGCTGGTCCGCGGTCGCGGTGCCCCACCTCGACGGGCGGGTGCCGAGGGTGTGCGCCAGCGTGCCGCCGCGGGCGACGTCCGCCCAGGAGACCCAGTTCCGGGTGAGCGGCGCCCGGTGCAGCTTCGCCGACTGGATGTACCGGTTGGCGTCGGAGGCGCCGGGTGCGGTGATCCGCAGCGTGTTGTCACCGATCCGGACCGTGGCGGACGGGAACTGCGGGCTGGACACGGCCAGGAAGTTCGCGCCGCTCATGGTCGGATACAGCCCGAGCGAGGAGAACACGTACCAGGCGCTCATCGTGCCCAGGTCGTCGTTGCCGGTCATGCCGTCCGGGCCGGTGGTGAACAGGGTCATCGCGGCCCGGACCACGGTCGCCGCCTTCGCCGGGTTGCCGGCCCAGTGGTACAGGTACGGCGCGAGCAGGTCGGGCTCGTTGTTCGGGTTGTACGTGGGCTTGGCGTAGTAGTCGTACGGCCCGGCGATCCAGTCCTTGCGGGCGGTGCCGGCCGGGTCGGTGAGCAGCTTGTCGTACACGAAGAACTCGTCCAGCCGCTGCTCCGCCTTCTTCCGGCCGCCGAGCAGCGTGACCAGCCCGGCCGGGTCCTGCGGGACCAGCCACTGGTACTGGTGGGCGCCGCCCTCGTGGAACTGCTCGGCCGCGGCCACCGGGTCGTACGGGGTCAGCCAGGTGCCGTCCACGGTGCGCGGCCGGAACTGCTTGAGGTCGCGGTCCCACAGGTTGCGGTACCACTGGCCGCGGCGGGCGAACAGGTTCGCGTCCGCGGTCTTGCCGAGCCCGGCGGCCATCAGCGCCAGCGACGCGTCGGCTGCCGCGTACTCCAGGGTCGCGGACGCCGGGTGGTCGCAGTCGTTGTCGCCGCCCTTGTGCACGCAGTCCTCGCCGAGCACCAGCCCGGACGGGATGTAGCCGCGGTCGGCGTAGTAGTCCTGGCCGGTGCGCCCGTTGTACGGCGAGCCGGCCGGCGGCTGGGCCGTGGCGTTGGCCCGCAGCAGCGTGTACGCCTCCTCCTCGTGCCCGGCCAGCAGGCCCTTGGACCACGCCTCGACCAGGAACGGGGTGACCGGGTCGCCGGTCATGATGTTGGTCTCGCTGTTCGCCAGCGCCCAGCGCGGCAGCCAGCCGCCGTCCCGGCCGATCGCCACCACGGACAGCGCGACGTCCCGGGCGACGTCCGGCACGAGCATCTCCAGCAGCTGGTTCTGCGGCCGGTACGTGTCCCACAGCGAGAAGTTCTGGTACGGGGTGTAGCCGTCGGCGGTGTGTACCTTCCGGTCGAAGCCGACGTACCGGCCGTCGACGTCGCCGGCCACGTTCGGGTGCAGCAGCGAGTGGTACAGCGCGGTGTAGAACGCGCTGCGGCGTTCCGGCGTACCCCCGTCGATGGCGATCCGGTCCAGCTCGTCCACCCAGGCGGCGCGCAGCGCGGCGCGGGTGGCGTCGAAGTCGTGGCCCGTGCCGGTCTCGGCGGCGAGGTTCTTCCGCGCGCCGTCCGGGCCGGTGTAGGAGAGCGCCACCTTGACCACCACGTCGCGGTCGTCGCGGGTGTCGAACGTGACGAACGCGCCGTTGCCGCCGCTGCCGGCCGCGTCCCGGCCGCCGGGGGTGACGGTGGAGCCGCGCCAGGTGCCGTGCGCGGCGAACGGGCGGTCGAAGCTGGCCGTGAAGTAGACGGTGTGGTCGTCCTTGCCGGCGCAGAAGTTGCCCGCGTTGACCCGGCCCTCGACGGTCCGGTCGCCGACCACGTGGATCTCCGAGCCGAACACGGTCTGGTTGGCCTTGCCCGTGTTGAACAGCACGTTCGCCGCGTCGGTGGCCGGGAACGTGTACCGCTGCCAGCCGGTGCGCGGGGTGGCGGTGAGTTCCGCCTGGACGTCGTACCTGTGCAGCCGCACCCGGTAGTAGCCGGGCGAGGCCTCCTCGTCGTCGTGCGTGAACGGCGACCGGTAGGCGTTGTGGTCGACGCTGCTGACGGCGCCGGTGGTGGGCATCATCGGCACCTCGCCGGCCACCTCGCAGCCGACGCCGGAGAGGTGGGTCTGGCTGAAGCCGTAGATGCTGTTCTGCTGGTAGTCGTACCCGCCCTGGCCGCCGGTGTCCGGGCTGACCTGCACCATGCCGAACGGCGCGCTCGCGCCGGGGAAGGTGTTGCCGAAGTTCTGGGTGCCGACGAACGGCCGGACCAGGTCCACCGGCGCCGGTTCGGCGGCGGCGACTGGGCTCGCCTGGAACAGGCCGGCGAGCGTGACGGCCACGGTCGCGGCCACCAGGAACCGACGGGGCATGAAGAACCTCCGGTCAACAACGTCATCGTCCGGTGACAACGATGTCATCCAGCAGCGACGCGGGTCAATGGCAACCGGATTGCACCTCAGTGCGGTCCGGCGGAAGCCTCAAGCGCCGCCACGCCGACCCGATGTCCCCGGTACGGCCCTCATCTCCGATGGTCGTGGGCCGACCGGAGACACGTCTGATGGCAGTCAGGACCGAAGCGCCGCCGAGTCGCTGGGCACGGCTGTGCGCTGCGGTCGGCCTGGTGGTGGTCCTGTTCGGCACGGTGCTGGGCACGGAACTCGCGGGTCCGGCCGCGTCCCGGACCATCTCCAACGTCGGTCTGGCCTTCGGGGCGGTGTCCGCCGCCGTGGCCTGCCTGTGGCGCGCACGGTCGTTCACCGGCCGCTTCCGCTGGGGCTGGGTCCTGATCAGCCTCGGTGTGCTGTCCTGGGGACTGGGGCAGACCGCCTGGCTGTACCTGGAATCGATCCGCGGCGACGCGCTGCCGTTCCCGTCCCAGGCCGACATCGGCTACCTCGGCATGGTCCTGCTCACCCCGGCCGGCCTGCTGTTGCTGCCGAGCACCTCACAGACGTTCGCAAGCCGGGCCCGCACCCTGCTGGACGGCCTGCTGGTCGCCACCTCGCTGATGCTGATCGCCTGGATGTTCGTGGTGGACCCGCTGATCGCGGCGGGTTCGGCCGGCACGCTCAGCCTGTACATCAGCCTGGCCTACCCGCTCGGCGACGTGGTCATCGTGACCATCGTGGTCTACATGCTCGCGCTGCGGCGGCGGCGCGGTCGCGCCTTCGCCCGCCTGGCGCTGGTCGGCGCCGGCATCACCGCGTTCGCGGCGTCCGACATCGGGTACGCCTACCTCAACCTCACCGGCGCCTACGCCTCCGGCGGCGGCACCGACATCGGCTGGTTCGCCGGCTTCTCGCTGATCCTGCTGGCCGCGTGCAAGCCGCTGTCCCCACCGGCCCCGGCCGACCCGGCCGCCGGTACCGCGCACGCGCAGCCGATCGGCATGCTGCTGCCGTACGTCGCGGTGATCGCCGCGCTGGTCGCCAGCATGGCCTGGTTCGCGCACACCGGCGAGCTGTCCGACTTCGTGACGTACGCCCGCTCGGCGCTGATCCTGCTGATCGTCGGCCGCCAGATCCTCACCATGGCGGAGAACCGCAACCTCACCCGCACGCTGGAGGCCCGGGTCGACGAGCGCACCGCCGAACTGGGCGCCAGCGAGCGCCGCTTCCACGCGCTGGTCCAGCACAGCTCGGACGTGGTGACCGTGGTCGACCCGGAGTCCAAGGTGCTGTACCAGAGCGAGTCGGCTCTGCGGGTCTTCGGATATCCGGCCCCGAAGATCACCGAGCGCCGGCTCTCCGACCTGCTGGACGCCGAGTCCGCGGCCAGCCTGGCCGGCGCGATGCGGGCGGTGGCCGGTGACCCGTACGCGACCACCATGCTGGAACTCACCCTCCCGCACCACGACGGGCGCCCGCGCCAGGCCGAGATGACCGTCACCAACCTGCTCGCCGACCCCAGCGTGCGCGGCCTGGTGCTGAACACCCGGGACATCAGCGAGCGCAAGGAACTGCAGGAGCAGCTGGTCCACGAGGCGTACCACGACGCACTCACCCAGCTCGCCAACCGGGCGCTGTTCCGGGAGCGGGTGGCCGACGCGCTCCGCCGCCGCGGCGCCGGCGACGACGTGACCGTGCTCTTCCTCGACCTGGACGGCTTCAAACAGGTCAACGACAGCCTCGGCCACCTGGCCGGGGACCAGCTGCTGGTGCAGGTGGCCGACCGGCTGCGCGCCGCGGTCGCCGAGCACGACATGGTGGCCCGGTTCGGCGGCGACGAGTTCGCGGTGCTGGTCGAGTCCCCGGCGGGTGCGCCCGACCCGGAGACGGTCGCGCAGCGGATCGTGGCGAGCCTGCACGAGCCGTTCCGGATCGAGCAACGCGACATCCACGTGCAGGCCAGCATCGGCCTGGCCGGCGCGGCGCTGTCCGGCATCGTCCCGGACGCCGACCCGGCCGCCACCGCGGACGGCGCCGAACAGCTCATGCGCAACGCCGACCTGGCCATGTACCGGGCCAAGGCCGGCGGCGGCAGCGGGTTCGCCAGCTACCACCCGGACATGCACGCCGGCCTGGTGGCCCGGCTGGAGACCGAGGCCGACCTGCGGCGGGCCCTCGAGGTCGGCGAGCTGACGCTGCACTACCAGCCCACCATCGACCTCACGGACAGCCGGGTGATCGGGTTCGAGGCGCTGGTGCGCTGGCAGCACCCGACCCGTGGGCTGATCCCGCCGCTGGACTTCATCGGCATCGCGGAGAACACCGGGCTGATCGTCCCGCTCGGCCGCTGGGTGCTGCACGAGGCGTGCCGGCAGGCCGTCGCGTGGAGCCGGGACGCCGGCGGCCGGCCGGTCAAGATGGCGGTCAACGTGTCGGTCCGCCAGTTCGACCGCAGCGACGTGCCGGCCATGGTCGCCGAGGTGCTGGCCGAGACCGGCATGGCGGCCGAACAGCTCTGCCTCGAGATGACCGAGAGCGTGCTGATGACCGACACCGAGGACAACCTCGCCCAGCTGCGGCGGCTCAAGGACCTGGGCGTGACGCTCGCCATCGACGACTTCGGCACCGGCTACTCCTCGCTGGCGTACCTGCGGCGGTTCCCGATGGACACGCTGAAGATCGACCGCTCCTTCGTGGAACGGCTCGGCGTGCAGGCCGACGACGCCACGCTGGCCGGCACCATCGTGCAGCTCGGCCAGAGCCTCGGCATGTCCACCGTGGCCGAGGGCATCGAGGACTACGGGCAGTTCGCCGCGCTGCGCCGCCTCGGCTGCACCCACGCCCAGGGCTACTACTTCTCCCGGCCGGTGCCCGCCGCCGAGGCCGGCCGGCTGCTGCTGGACAGCAGCGGCGTCGACGTCGCCGCGGGCGTCTGACCCCGCGCGCGCAGGAGACCCCACGATGACCGCTGCCCTGACCGGTTTCGCGCCGGGCGTACCCGCGCACTGGCCGGCCGGGCTCTCGCCGGAGTACCTGGCGCGGCTCGACGAGCCGACGCCCTACCTGGTCACCGACCTGGACACGGTGGCGCGGCGGCGGGCGGCATTCGCCCGGGCCCTGCCCGGGGTGCGCACGTTCTACGCGATGAAGTGCAATCCCGCCCCCGAGGTGCTGACCACCCTGGCGGCCGGCGGCGCCGGCTTCGAGATCGCCTCGATCGGCGAGCTGCGCACCCTGCGGCGGCTCGGCGTCGACCCGGCCGAGGTGCTGTACAGCAACCCGGTCAAACCCCCGGCGCACATCGCCGAGGCACACCGGGCCGGGCTGTGGCGGTTCAGTTTCGACTCGCCGGACGAACTGGCCAAGATTGTCGAGTACGCCCCCGGCGCCGCCGTCTACGTCCGCCTGCGGGTCGACGACAGCACCAGCGCGTTCCCGCTGTCCCGCAAGTTCGGTGCCGACCCGGCCGACGCGCACGACCTGATGCTGCTCGCCCGCCGGCTCGGGCTCCGGCCGTACGGGATCACGTTCCACGTCGGCTCGCAGTGCGCCGACCCGCTCGCCTGGCAGCGTGCGATCGCCGCGGCCGGCCGGCTGATGACCGCGCTGCGCGCCGAGCACCTCGAGATCGCGATGCTGAACCTCGGCGGCGGCTTCCCAGCCCGGTACGCCACCGAGGTGCCGTCCATCGAGACGATCGGCGCGGCGGTGACCGCGGCGCTGCACCGGCTGCCGTACCGGCCCGGCCTGATCGCCGCCGAACCGGGCCGGCACCTGGTCGCCGAGTCCGCGGTGCTGGCCGCCGGGGTGGTCGGGCGGACCCGGCGCGGCGGCGAGAACTGGCTGTACGTCGACGTCAGCGCGTACCACGGCCTGATGGAGACGCTGCAGACCCGGAACGGCTGGGACTATCCGCTGTGGACCAGCGCGGCCGGACATCCGGACCTGCCACGCCTGCCGTTCGTGGTGACCGGCCCCAGCTGCGACAGCTCCGACACCATGTTCCACGACGTGTCGCTGCCCGCCACCATCGACGTGGGCGACACGCTGTACATCGGCTCGGCCGGTGCGTACACCCTCAGCTACGCCTCCGCGTTCAACGGCTTCCCGCCGCCCACCCCGCTGTTCGTCGGATCGCCCGGGTGAGCATGCGGCGCCGGGCCGGACCGGGCGGGCTCCGGCGCGCCGGGCGGCTCCGGGAACTGCTGGTGGCCGGCGTCGTCGACTCGTTCGGGATGGCGCTGGGCTGGACCGTCCTGGTGCTGCTCGCGGTGTCCCGTGGCGGCCTGGCGGAGGCGGCGCTCTACCACGCGGCCATGCTCGTCGGGGTGGTGCTGTCCGCGCCGGTCACCGGCTGGCTGGCCCGCCGCGCGTCCGGCCGGGCCCTGCTGCGCGGAGCCGCGGGCAGCGAGATGCTGCTGCGGGTCGGCGTGCTCGCCGGGCTGATCGCCGGGCTGCCCTCCGGGGTGATCGCCGCGGCGGTGCTGATTCTCAACGTGGCCGCCTGGACCGGCTTCGCCGGCATGCGGGCCGAGGTCGCCGCGGTGGCCCCCGGCGCGCGGCCGATGACCCGGTACGCGCTGAGCATCGCCGCGGTCGAAGCGGCCGGCACCGGCCTGGGCGCGCTGCTGCCGGTCGGACCGGACGGCCACCCCACCGGCGTCCTGCTGGTGGCGGTCTTCGTGCTGTACGCCGGAACGCTGGTGCCGACGCTGGTCGCCGCCCGCCGGGCCCGGGTCACCCCGCACCGCACCGACGGCGCCCGCCCTCGGGGCAGATCCTCCCGCCGCCCCGCCGTCTCGCCGGTGCTGTTGCTCGCCGGCGGCGGGATCATGCTGTTGGCGTCCGGCCCCACGCTGCTCGCCGTGCCGCTCACCACCGAGCTGCACGGGCGCGCGTGGGTGGCCGGCACCGCGGTGGCGTTCAGCCTGGGCTGCCTGCTGGCCACCGGCGCGGTCGCCGCACTCGGCCGGGTGGGGCTGCCCGC
This sequence comes from Jidongwangia harbinensis, assembly GCF_020216025.1. Classification (GTDB taxonomy): domain Bacteria; phylum Actinomycetota; class Actinomycetes; order Mycobacteriales; family Micromonosporaceae; genus Actinoplanes; species Actinoplanes harbinensis. The sequence continues at coordinate 106,806 of NZ_JAIWNC010000024.1, forward strand.
GGTGCTGCGCTGGAGCCTGTGGGGCATGGGCATGCTGGCCGGCTGGATCGCCGCGCCGCTGCACGTGTTCTCGGTGCTGTTCGCGCAGTTCCTGGCCGGTCTCAGCCAGACCGCGCTGGAGGGCGACATGGACGCCCGGGCAGCCGCGGAGGCACCGCCCGACGGGGTGACGACGGCGCTGGCGTACAGCGCGTCGGTCCGGGCGCTCGGCGGTTCGATCGCGGTCAAGGCGCTGCCGGTGCTGGTCGCGGCGCCGGCCATCGGAACGGCGGCGAGCGGCGCGGTGGCGGCGCTGGGGGTCGCGGTGCTGACGGTGTGGGCGCTGCGCTACCTGCCCCGGCCCGCCGGACGAACGGCCCCGGGCTGACGAAGGCGTTCCACAACCGCCGCGACTCGACGGGTCACCCGGCGCCGCCGTGAGCGCGTGTGCTTTCCGGGTGCGGCGCGCACCCTACCTCCACACACCGCGGCCGGGCGGCGGGCGCGCGTGGCTTCCGGGTGCGGAACGCGCCCTACCTCCACACACCCCCGCCGACCGGCCAGCGCGCGTGGCTCTGCACGCCGCGCGCGGCAGGGCTGGGCACCGGAGTCACCGTGCTGCACCACTTCTTCGAACAGCAGGGCGTGTCAAGTTGGGGCGAGCCCTCCCACACGCCGGAGCCGGGGATGCGCTGCGGAGGGGCGAAACGTGGGCATGGAACCGCCAGCGGCCGGTGGGAAGCCGAAGTCGTGCAGCTGTGGTCGATATACGACTCGTAATCCACAAGATCGCCGGCAGCGGAGGCGCGTGCCGCGGGGCGTCGTGGACGGTTCTCATCCACCGCGCCGCCCGCCCCGGGAGCATCGGCGATCCCTGGACATCCCACGCAGCTGCCACTTTCCGGACATGCGCCTCCTCAGTGGAACAGCAGCGTCGTCATCCGGTGCTCATAGCAACGTCGGTGTGCCACTGGAGCGCTCCAGTGGCACACCAACGCCCACCGCGCCGGGCAGCGTGGTTCCGGAACCGCGCCGCCCGGCGCCGGCCGGTGATCCCCCGCCGACGCCCCTACCAGCGCAGACGACCGTCGATGCGACAGATCACCGGAGAGCGCGCTCCGAGAAAGCGCTTCCCGACCCACGACCAGGCATTGACAGGCGAGAAACTGGGGGTTCACAGTGTCGTATCAAAGAGCGCTTTCCCGTAACCGCTCCGACACATCCCCCTCCCCCGACCCCTTGATTCCCCGCAAGGAGGAGCCGCTCCATGACTTCCGCAGTGTTCCGAGGTGGCGGGCTCAGACCCGTCGCCCTCGGTGCCGCCCTGGTCGGCCTGCTGGCCACCTACCTCGTCACCACCACCGTGGACGCCGACGCGGCCGAGGTGGTGGTGTCGCAGGGCAGGCCCGCCACCGCGTCGTCGGTCGAAGGGACCGTCACCCCGGCGTCGGCCGCCGTCGACGGCGACGCCGGCACCCGCTGGTCCAGCGCGTTCGCCGCGAGCCAGTGGTTCCAGGTCGACCTGGGTACGGCCACCGCGGTCAGCCGGGTGGCGATCAACTGGGAGGCCGCGTACGCCCGCGCCTTCACCATCCAGTTCTCCGGCAACGGCTCCACCTGGACGCAGGCGTACGCCACCACGACCGGCACCGGCGGGCAGCAGAGCATCGACGTCTCCGGCACCGCGCGCTACGTCCGGATCAACCTGACCCAGCGGGCCCTGGAGATCTACGGGTACTCGTTCTGGGAGTTCCAGGTGTACGCCGGCGGCACCACCACCCCGCCCACCACGCCACCGCCGGCCGGCGGCACCCGGCTGCTCTCGTTCAACAAGCCGGCTCAGGCCAGCACGTGGCAGAACGACGTGAACTGCAACCCGTGCGGGCCGGACAAGGCGTTCGACCACGACCCGGCGAGCCGCTGGGCGACGAGTTCCACCAACGGCTGGGTGGACCCGGGCTGGATCTCCGTCGACCTGGGCGCCACCGCGCAGATCAGCCAGGTGGTGCTGCAGTGGGACCCGGCGTACGCCCGGTCGTACCAGATCCAGGTCTCCGCGGACAACGCGAACTGGACGCCGATCTACTCCACCACCACCGGTGACGGCCTCAAGGACGTCATCAACGCCACCGGCACCGGGCGCTACGTCCGGATGTACGGCACCACCCGCAGCAGCGCGTACGGGTACTCGCTGTGGGAGTTCAGTGTGTACGGCACCGGCGGCAACCCGCAGAGCCCGCCGGCCGCGCCCGCCGACCCGGCCTTCCCGGCCACCCGGCTGGTCTTCTCCGACGAGTTCAACGAGCCGGCCGGCACCAAGCCGAACGGTGCGAAGTGGACGATGGACCCGGGTGTCCCGCAGAACGGCGAGGTCCAGTACTACACGCCGAACAGCGAGAACGCGCAGATGAACGGCCAGGGCAGCCTGGTCATCGAGGCCCGGCGGCAGGACTACCAGGGCCGGCAGTACACCTCGCACCGGATGAACACCAGCAACAAGTTCCACGTCCAGTACGGCCGGGTCGAGGCCCGGGTCAAGGTGCCGAAGGGCAACGGGCTGTGGCCGGCGTTCTGGATGATGGGCGCCGACTTCCTGCAGGGCCGGCCGTGGCCGTACAACGGCGAGATCGACATCATGGAGGTGCTCGGCCGGAACACCAGCGAGGCGTACTCCACGTTGCACGCGCCGGCCTACAACGGCGCCGGCGGGTACGGCCAGAAGTACGCCACCGTGGACCTGTCGCAGGACTTCCACACCTGGGCCGTGGAGTGGGACAGCAAGGGCATGAAGTTCCTGCTCGACGACCGGCAGGTCTTCTACGCCAGCAAGGCGACCGTGGAGGACACCCGCGGGCCGTGGGTCTACGACCACCCGTTCTACCTGATCCTCAATCTGGCCGTCGGCGGGGACTTCCCCGGCCCCATCGACGCCACCACGCCGTTCCCGTCGCAGATGCTCGTGGACTACGTCCGCGTGTACCAGTAGCGACCGGCCCGGCGAAATGCCGGGGCGGGGCCCCCATCCCCGCCCCGGCGTCCCCTCTCCCCCAAGGAGTCACGCATGGCACCTCGTCGCACCCTCGCGGCCGCCACGGCCGCCCTGCTCACCACCGCCCTGCTGGTCACCGCGAACCGCGCCGACGCCGCGGACGGCCTGCTGTCCCAGGGTCGGCCGGCCACCGCGTCGTCCACCGAGTCGACCGCGTTCCCCGCCTCGAACGCGGTCGACGGCAACCCCGGCACCCGCTGGTCCAGCGCGTTCAGCGACCCGCAGTGGCTGCAGGTCGACCTCGGCGCGAACGCCACCATCAGCTCGGTGGTGCTGGACTGGGAGTCGGCGTACGCCCGCGCCTTCACCGTCAAGGCGTCCGCCAACGGCAGCACCTGGACCACGATGCACACCACCACGAACGGCACCGGCGGCCGGCAGACGCTGTCGGTGACCGGGTCCGGCCGGTACGTCCGGCTGGAGACCACGGCCCGCGCCACCCAGTGGGGCGTCTCGCTGACCGAGTTCGGCGTGTACGGCTCCGGCGGCGCCGCCCCGCCGGCCACCCCGACCGTTCCGCCGGGCGCGGTCCGGGTCGCCGAGTTCCTGGCCGACTGCCCGTTCAGTCACCGGTTGCCGGACGACCCGATCGTGTTCCCGAACATGCCGGGCGCCTCGCACATGCACAGCTTCTTCGGCAGCGTGGTGACGAACGCACACTCGACCGTCGAGGACCTGTTCAACGCGAACAGCAACTGCAACCCGTCGATCGACAAGTCGTCGTACTGGATCCCGACGTTCTACAACGGCAACACGCCGGTGGAGCCGACCACCGGGATCTTCTACTACCTCGGTGAGGGCGTCCGTGACGATCTGATCGCGCAGACCCAGCCGCTGCCGTTCGGGCTGCGGATCGTGGCCGGCAACGCGCGGGCGACCGGCCCGAACGACAACACCATCTCCCGCTGGTCCTGCCTGCACGCCGGGCACGTCGGTTCGGCACACGACTTCGTCACGTGCCCGGCCGGCACGATGCTGGAGTCGTACCTCGACTTTCCGCAGTGCTGGAACGGCCGGGACCTGGACTCGGCGGACCACAAGAGCCACATGGCGTACCCGGTGAACAACGCCTGCCCGGCCAGCCACCCGGTGGTGGTGCCGAAGCTGCGTCAGGTGATGCGGTATCCGGTGAGCGGCAGCACCGCGAACTTCCGGCTGGCGTCCGGCCCGGGGTACACCATGCACGGCGACTTCTTCAACGCCTGGCCGGTGGAGGAGATGGCGCGCCGGGTGAACAACTGCATCCGGATCATCGTCAAGTGCGGCACGGATGGGCGGCCCTGAGATGAGGTCGGCGGCCGCCGGGGTCGGTCGCGGCTCCGGCGGTCGCGCTATAACAGAGCCCATGAGTACGCGGCCCGCACGCGGTGGGCAGAACCCGACGATGGACCAGGTCGCGGAGGCGGCCGGGGTGTCGCGGGCCACCGTGTCCCGGGTGATCAACGGCGCGCCGAGCGTGGACGCCAAGATCAGGGAGATGGTGCAGCGGGCCATCGCGGAGACCGGGTACGTGCCGAACGTGGCCGCCCGCAGCCTGGTGACCCGGCGGTCCAACTCCGTCGCACTGGTCATCTCCGAGCCGGTCCGGCCGTACAGTGCGTCGTTCCTGAACCGGGTCTTCACCGACCCGTACTTCGGCCGGATCACCGCCGGCGCGACCGACGCGCTGCGCCCGCACGACATCCACCTGGTGATCATCCCGACCGACTCGTCCGACCACCACCAGGTCATCCGTTACCTGCGCCAGGGCCACGTGGACGGGGTGCTGCTGATCAGCAGCCACGAGGAGGACACGCTGCCCCGGCAGGTGCACGAGCTGGGCATCCCGGCGGTGGTGTCGGCCCGGCCGGCGTCGCCGATCGCGGCCAGCTACGTCGACGTGGACCAGCGGCTCGGCGCCCGCCTGGCGGCCGACCACCTGCTGTCCCGGGGCTGCCGGCGGCTCGCCACGATCAGCGGACCGCTGGACATCCCGGCCGGTCAGGACCGCCTCGACGGTTTCCGGTCCTACCTGGCCGGGCGCGGCTTCGGCGAGGTGCCGTCGGTGGAGGGCGACTTCACCCGGGCCGGCGGCGAAGACTGTGCCCGCCGGTTGCTGGCCGCCCATCCGGACGTCGACGGCCTGTTCGTGGCCAGCGACCTGATGGCCGAGGGTGCGCTGCGCGCGGTGCAGGACCTGGGCCGGCGGGTGCCGGACGACGTGGCGGTGGTCGGTTTCGACGACAGCAGCGCCGCGCTCGACTGCCGCCCGTTGCTGACCACGGTCCGGCAGCCGGTCGAGGAGATGGCCGCCGAGATGGCCGAGGTGCTGATGGCGCACATCGCCACGCCCGGCCGCCTGCCCCGCTCGGTCACGTTCCAGCCCACGCTGGTGATCCGCGACTCCGCCTGACCGCGACCCCACCGCGCCCCGGGCATCGGCCATCATGTCTGCGTGCCGGACCTGCTGATCAATCTGCTGGCGAGCCTCATCGCCGGTGTCACCGTGTGGCTCGCCCAACGCCTGGTCCGCTATCGCCGGCAGGCCCGCCGGCAGGAGTTCTTCGGCCTGCGCGGGCAGACCACGTGCACGTTGTCGGTGGCCCGGCACTTCTCGTCGCCGCGCCTGGCCAGCGTGCACCGGCGTGACGTCGCCGCGCTGGTCGAGCTGGCCACGCTGGCCCGGGAGTGCGGTGCCCGGGCGGACCTGGCGACGGACGCCGAGCTGGTACGGGAGTTCGGCCGGCGCACCGAGTTCGCGGTCGGCGGGCCGAGCGTGCACCCGCGGGTCGCCACCCACCTGCGGACCATCCTGCGCGGCGTGCGCTACGCCCCGGACGGCACCCTGGTGGTGGGCGGCACGGAGTACCGCTACCAGCACGACACCGCCGAGTACGTCGCGCTGGCCCGGATCTTCGGCCCGGACGGCGGACGGCCGGTGTTCGTGCTGGCCGGGCAGACCTCGCAGTCCAACCTGGCGGCGGCGCGGTATCTGGCCGGCGCGCACCGCGGGCTGTACCGCACGTACCGCGCGGACCGCCCGTTCTGCCTGGTGCTGCGGATCGTCGAGCCGGGCACCTACGGTATCGACTTCACCGAGGTGGCGGCGGACGCCACGGACGTCGCGTTCCGCCCGGCGCCGGGCGATGCGGGTAGAACTGACCGCATGGACATTCTCGTCGCCGGCGGCCACGGCCAGATCGCGCTGCGCCTCTTGAAGCTGCTCGCCGCCCAGGGCCACCAGGCCCGGGGCCTGATCCGCAACCCGGCACACGCCGCCGACCTGGCGGCCGTGGGCGCCGTGCCGGTGCTGGGCGATCTGGAGAACGAGGAGTCGCTGGACGCCCACGTGCGCGGGGCCGACGCGGTGGTCTTCGCCGCGGGCGCCGGCCCGGGCAGCGGCGCCGCCCGCAAACGGACGGTCGACCTGGGCGGTGCGGTCAAGCTGGTCGACGCGGCCAACCGCACGGGGGTACGCCGGTACGTCATGGTGTCCTCGATCGGCGCCGACCGTCCGGACGCGGCCGGTGACACCATGCGGCCGTACCTGACCGCCAAGGCCGAGGCGGACGACTACCTGCGGGACAGCGGCCTGGACTACACGATCGTGCGGCCGGGTTCGCTCACCGACGATCCCGGCACCGGCCTGGTCCGGGTCAGCACCGAGCTGGGCGGCCGGGGCCCGGTCCCCCGCGACGACGTGGCGGCGGTGCTCGCCGGGGTGCTCACCACGCCGGCCACGATCGGCGCGACGTTCGAGTTGTTCGCCGGAGACACTCCGGTCCCGGAGGCCCTCGCCGCGCTGTGAGGTGTCGTACGCTGCGGGCCGTGCGCACTCTTCGACGCGCCGCGGCATCACTCACCGTGGCCGCCAGTGCCCTCACCGGTTGTGCCTCAGTCGACGAGCGGGGCGACGCCGCCGCCGCGGTGGCGGTCCGTCTACTGACCGCGGTGCAGGGCGACGACGGCGCGGGCGCCTGCGCGGTCCTGGCCCCGGAGACCCGGGCCGAGCTGATCGACTCGGCCGGCCGGCCCTGCGCCGAGGCGATCCTGGACGAGAACCTGCCCGGGCCCGGCCCGATCGAGGCGACCGCGGTCTACGGCCAGTGGGCGCAGGTCCGGCTGGCCGGCGACACGCTCTTCCTGGCGGTGTTCCCGGAGGGCTGGCGGGTGGTGGCGGCCGGTTGCACGCCCCGCCCGGACCGCCCGTACGACTGTGTCCTGCAGGGCGGCTGACCGTGCGTTCCCTCTTCTTCCTGCTGCTGCTCGTGGTGACCGCCGGGCTAGTGTACTTCGTGACGCTGGGGGTGTTGCACCGGTGAAGTCCTTCCTCCGCGACAACTCCCTCGGCCTGGTCTTCGGCCTGCTGTTCCTGCTGGTGCTGGCGGGGCAGGCGATCGCCGGGCAGGCCGACTTCAACGACCGGCAGCTGACCGACGGCCTGCCGCCGGTCCCGCTCGGCCGCTACCTCACCTCGGCCAGCTTCGCCGCCGACGTGGCGGAGAACTGGCAGAGCGAGTATCTGCAGTTCTTCCTCTTCATCTACGGCACGGTCTGGCTGGTCCAGAAGGGCTCGCCGGAGTCGAAATCGCTGGACGAGATCGGCCGGGAGAGCGACGAGAAGCAGAAGGTGGGCCGGTACGCCGGCCCGGACGCGCCGGCCTGGGCCCGGGCCGGCGGGCTGCGCCGGACCCTGTTCTCGAACTCGCTCGGCCTGGTCATGGGGCTGATCTTCGTGGCCTCGTGGTACGCCCAGTCGGTGGCCGGGGTGGCCGCCTTCAACGAGGGGCAACTCGGCGACCTGCAGGATCCGGTGAGCTGGTCGCAGTACCTCGCCGAGCCCGACTTCTGGAACCGGACGCTGCAGAACTGGCAGTCCGAGCTGCTCGCCGTGGCGTCCATGGCGATCCTGGCGATCTTCCTGCGGCAGCGCGGATCGTCGCAGTCCAAGCCGGTCGGTTCGGCACACTCCGCGACCGGCGTCGAGGGGTAGCCGGGACACTCCGTAGTGTAGCCAGCGCCACCGTAGCGATCAGTATCGTTGTGGTCACGTTCGGTGTTACGTTGAGCGCCGTGCTCGTCGATGCCCCCGCCACCCACCCCGCCGTCCGCTCGCGCCGGTCCGCCGGCCCGGACACCTGGCGACCGCCGTCGAGGCGCCGGGCGACCGTCGAGGAGGCGGTCGAGGTGGCCCGGCACCGGCTCCGGCAGGGGCACCGCCTGGCGGCCGCCGAGCTGCTGGACCGGTGCGTGCGCGCGCTCGCCCGGGACGGCGTGGACGACCCCGATCTGGCGGAGCGCTGGGCGTACGCCCACGACCGCTGCACCGGCGACCGCGGCACCAGCCTGCCGCCCGACGTGGTCCAGCGGAACATCGTCTGGGTGACCCGCGAGGATCTGGAGCAGGGCCGGCGCGAACTCGCCGCGGACCGGCCGTTCGCCGCCGCCCGCTGTTTCGCGGCCGCGGACGCGATCGACCCCCGGGGCACCCACTCGGCCTTCCTGCACGCGACCGCGCTGCACCGGGCGGCGGTCCGGGCGGTCCGCCGGGCCACCGTGGCGGAGACCCCGGACGGCCCGGCCGCCGACGTGCTGAGCCATCTGGAACGCGCGGAGCGGTGCCTGCACCGGGCGGTGCCGACGGCCCGGCGGGCGCTGACCGATTCGGCGCTGGGACTGGCCGCCGAGGAGCTGCTCGCCAGCATCCAGGAGCAGCTCGGCGCGCTGCGGCACCGCCGGGCGAACGCCGCGCGGATGGCGGCGGCGTGTGCCTGCCTGGTCGACTACCAGGCGTTCGTCGCCGGATCGGCGCTCACCGTGTCGCGGGCCGACCAGGACAACGTCCGCTCGTCGCTGGCCGGCCTGGCGGGGCGGATCACCCGGTTGCGGGGCGGCGCACCGGCCGGTTCCGCCGAGGCCCGCCTGCTCGCCACGCTGGCCGACGGCGTGGCCGACCTGCAGAGCCGGCTCCCGATGCCGCATCGCGCCGGCCGGCGCTGACCACACCGGCCCGCCGCCGCCACGGTCCGGAGTGGCGATACGGTGACCACATGTTGATCAGCTGCGGTTGCCCGGTCTCCGGTGCGTGGGCCCGGCCGGACTCCCTGACCCACGTAGCGTCCCGCGCCGAGGGCCTCGGCTACCACGGGCTCTGGACGTTCCAGCGGTTGCTGGTCGGCGCGGATCAGGACCTGGCGCCGGTGTACCGCAGCGTGCTGGATCCGATGGTCGCGTTGAGCTACGCGGCCGCCCGGACCTCCCGGATCCGGCTCGGCGTCGCGGTGATCAACCTGCCCTTCCTGTCCCCGGTGTACCTGGCCAAGCAGGCCGCCACGCTGGACCTGCTGTCCGGCGGCCGGCTCGACCTCGGGCTCGGCACCGGCTGGTCCGAGGTCGAGTTCGCCGCCACCGGAACCGATCCGAACCCGCGTGGCCGCCGCACCGAGGAGTACCTGCGGGTGCTCCGGACGTTGTTCACCGACCGGGTGAGCGCGTTCGACGGCACGCTCTACACCGTGCCGCCGAGCACCATGGCCCCGGCACCGGTCCAGCCGGGCGGCCCGCCGGTCCTGCTCGGCGGCACCGCGGACCCGGCGCTGCGGCGGGCCGGCCGGATCGCCGCCGGGTGGATCAGCAGCAGCCGGGCCACCCGCGCCGACATCGCCCGCGGCGCCCGGATCGTGCGGCAGGCCGCCGAGGAGGCGGGCCGCGACCCGGAGGCGGTACGCATCGTGGTCCGCGGCGTGGTGCGGGCCGGGCACCGGGACGACACGATGCCGCTGTCCGGCAGCTGGGCGCAGATCCGGGCGGGGGCGGACAGCTACGCCGAGGCCGGTGTCACGGAACTCTTCTACGACCTGAACTGGGACCCGCTCATCGGCTCGCCGGACGCGGACCCGGACGCCGCGGCCGAACGCGCCGAGGAGATCCTGACCGCCCTGGCCCCCGGCGCCTGAACCCGGGCGACGGTCACGCTCCGCAGTGGCGCCTGTGCCGGGAGCGTTCGAAGCATGTCGACATGTCGATTTGAGCCCGGTCGGCACCTATTCTTGCCACACGTGCGTCATGACGTACCGTCACGCCATTCCTGAGCGCTCGAACAATGGCGGGAGAATTGCGCGGGCTCCGGCCCGGCCTCCGGGCCGGCCGCCGGGCGGCCCGGCCGGGCGGAGCCGAAAGAGCCTCGCGTCGGCGGCGTCCGCACCGTCGTTACCCGCGTCCGACCTGCCCACCACCGAAGATCTTGCGCACCGGAGCGGTGGGCTGATTCGACGATCATGGGTTTCCGACACGGATAGGAAACATCGATGACATCAAGCCCGGGAGGCGCCCGGACGCGGCCGTGGTGACTTTGCGCGATGGGGTGATACCCCGATGTAGCGGCTTCCCGGGCCTTTGTGGCATCTAGAGCACTAAGATGTCCGTTTTGTGGTCAAGGATCTCACTTACCGGAGCTGTCCTGCAACCAGCGTGTGACATGCTCAATCAGGAAACGGGCCCGAGCTGTTATTCATTCGATGCGTCAACTCATTTCCTACGAGCGAAACTCCGACTACCTTCCCAACCGCAGCGTCCGAATACCTCTCACGCACGACGCACGTGGAGGTGTCGTGTCCGTAGGAGGTGACGAAGCTTGGAACCACTGATCGAGGAAGCCGATCTCAGAAGGACCGGCTCCCCGACCGACGCCATGGGTTCCGCTCCGGCCGGTCCGGAGAAGAAGGTCAAGACGCAGGGCAAGTCGCCGACCGCGATCGCCTTCGCCCGTCTGCGCCGGGACAAGGTCGCGATGATCTGCGCCGGCATCTTCGGGTTCTTCGTCCTGATCGCCGTCTTCGCGCCGCTCCTGGCCCGGCTGGAGGGCCAGGACCCGACCACGCTCAACCAGGACCTCCTCGATCAGTACGGCTACCCGGTCATCGGCGCCACCGCGGAGCACTGGTTCGGCGTCGAGCCCCGGCTGGGCCGCGACCTGTTCGCCCGGTTCGTCTACGGCGCCCGTCCCTCGCTGATCGTCGCCGGATCCGTCACGATCATCACCACGATCATCGGCGTCACCATCGGCCTGATCGCGGGCTTCGCCGGTGGCTGGATCGACCGGATCCTCTCCTGGGTCATCGACCTGGTCCTGAGCCTGCCCTACCTCCTCTTCGCGATCGCGGTGCCGGCCGCGCTGCTGGCGATCTTCCTGGGCTCGTCCGAGAACGCGGCCGCGGAGGACGTCGCCACGACGCGCTTCTACTCTCTGATCATCGTGTTGTCCTTCTTCGGCTGGGCCAGCCTCGCCCGCCTGATCCGGGGCGAGGTGCTCTCCCTGCGGGAGCGCGAGTTCGTCGCGGCGGCCAAGGTGCTCGGCGTACCCACTCGCAAGGTGCTGTTCAAGGAGCTGCTGCCCAACCTGGTGGCGCCCATCGTCATCTCGGTCTCGATGGCTCTACCGAGCTACATCGTGGTCGAGGCGGGCCTGACCTACCTGGGCGTCGGCCTTACCGAGCCGACCCCGTCGTGGGGCGTGACGATCGCCGCCGCACAGAGCTACTACCGGAACTTCCCGCTGTTCCTGTGGATTCCGGTCTTTGCGATCACCATCCTCGTGCTGGCGCTGAGCCTGCTCGGCGACTCGATCCGCGACGCTTTCGACCCCCGCACCCGACGGTGACCTCCGGTCCCGACTCGCAATGAGAAGAGGAGAAATGGCAAGGCGATTTCACGTGGCCGTGGCGGCCACCGCCGCCGCAGCCCTGGTGCTGACGGGTTGTAGCAGCCCGTCCGAGAACAACCAGGGCTCGGGCAACAACACCGATACGGGCAAGATCACGACGCAGGCGAACGCGATCGACCCGAACGCCAAGGGACCCGCGGAGGAACTCCCGGGCGCCAAGCGCGGCGGCACGATCGAGGTGCAGGCGCAGACCACGCCGAACACGTTCGACCCGACGGACATCTACTACGTCGACTCGAACGAGATCGGCAAGCTGCTGTTCCGTACCCCCACCCAGTTCGACATCCGGGACGGCAAGCCCACCCTGGTGCCCGACCTGACCGACCTGGGCACCCCGTCGGCCGACAAGCTGACCTGGACGTTCAAGATGCAGCCCGGCATCAAGTACGAGGACGGCACCGAGGTCAAGGTCGAGGACCTGGCGTACGCCATCAAGCGGTCCTTCGCCCACGACGTCTACGTCAACGGCCCGACGTACCAGATGCAGTACTTCAAGGACGGCGACAAGTACAAGGGTCCGTACAAGAGCGGCGACACCTACTCCGGCGTGGAGACCCAGGGCACCGACACCCTGATCATCCACCTGGCCCGCCCGTTCTCCGACCTGCCGTTCTACATGACGTTCCCGATGTTCACGCCGATCCCGAAGGCGAAGGACACCAAGCAGGAGTACAAGAACAAGCCGCTGGCCACCGGCCCGTACATGTTCGACACGTTCCAGCCGGGCACCCAGCTCAAGCTCAAGCGCAACCCGAACTGGGTCGCCGCCACCGACCCGGTGCGCCACGACTACCCGGACGCCTGGGAGTTCAACTGGGGCGTGGAGCTGGTCAAGAGCCAGACCGCCGTGCTGAACAGCAACGGCAAGGACGCCAACGCGATCAACTACGACGAGCTGGACGCCTCGCTGATCCCGCAGATCCAGGCCGGCAAGCAGTCCCAGCTGGTCCAGGGTGAGAGCTCCTGCACGCTGGTGGTGCAGATGGACACCCGCAAGATCCCGCTGGAGGTCCGCAAGGCGATCGCCAAGGCGTACCCGAACGACCAGATCTGGAAGGCCGCCGGCCTCAACGAGTACGTCGCGGAGCCGGCCAGCACGGTCATGCCGCCGAGCGTCCAGGGTTACCAGAAGTACGCCCCGGTCCCGGACCTGACCGGCACCGGCCCCGGCGACCCCGCCGCGGCCAAGCAGATGCTGGAAGCGGCCGGCAAGCTCGGCTTCGAGGTCAGCTGGTTCTTCGACAACACCAAGCCGATCCCGCAGCAGACCAGCCAGATCCGCGCCGACGCGCTGACCAAGGCCGGCTTCAAGGTCAAGCCGATCGGTGTGGCCACCGCCGAGCTGCGCGCCAAGCTCGGTGACTACAAGGCTCCGGTCAACCTCGGCCAGAGCCCGTCCGGCTGGTGCTCGGACTGGCCGACCGGCTCCTCCTGGTTCCCGGTGCTGTTCCAGACGCACAGCATCGAGGACGGCCAGAGCTGGGGCATGCTGGCCGACAAGGCCCTCGACAAGGAGATCGACGACATCGCCAACCTGCCGGCCACGGAAGCGACCGGCAAGTGGGCCGCGATGGACAAGAAGATCATGGAGCAGTACGTCGCCATCCCGCGGTACTACGACAAGATGGCCGTCGTGCAGGGCAGCAACATCGGCACCACCATCGGTGACCCCACCATGGGCATGCCGTCCTTCATCGACATGTACCTGAAGAGCTGACGCTCCTCAGTTAGCCCGGTCCGCGGTGGTCCGCTCTGCCCCGGCAGATCGGACCACCGCGGACCGTAAGACCTCCCCTTCCCCTTGGACCTGCGCAGGAGCTAGCGGTGCTGCTGTACATCCTTCGACGCGTCGTGAGCGCGATCTCCGTCGTCGTCGTCACCCTGGTGGCCAGCTTCGCGCTGTTCTTCCTCGCGCCCACCGACCCGGCCGGCGTGATCTGCGGCCCGCGCTGCACCCCGGAACGCCTGGCCGACATCGAGGCCAGCCTCGACCTGGACAAGCCCGCCGTCCAGCAGATCGGCCTCTACATGAAGGGCCTGGTCGTCGGCCGCGACTACACCGCCGGCGGCGTTACCACGCATTGCCCGGCGCCGTGCATGGGCTACTCCTACACGCTGGGCCAGCCGGTCACCAAGCTGCTCGCCCAGGCGATCCCGGTCACCATCTCGATCGTCATCGGCGGCGCGGTGGTCTACCTGACCATCGGCATCATGGCCGGTACCATCGCCGCCCAGCATCGAGGGACCACGCTGGACCGGATCACGGTCGGTTCCACGCTGATCATCGCCTCGTTCCCGTACTTCGTCTTCGCGCTGCTCGTGGCGCTGTACGCGACGTTCCTGCCGGAATCGCAGTACACCCCGTTCCTGGAGGATCCGATAGCCTGGGCCAGCGGTCTGCTCACCGCCTGGCTGTGCGTCGGTGTCACGAACGCGGCGTCGTACACCCGGTACTCCCGAGCCTCGATGATCGAGTCGCTGGGCCAGGACTTCGTCCGGACCGCCCGGTCCAAGGGCATCACGCGCCGCCGGGTGGTGTACCGCCACGGCCTGCGCGCGGCCCTCACCCCGGTCGCCACGATCTTCGGCATCGACCTGGCGTTCCAGCTCACCGGCGCGATCTTCACCGAGAGCATCTTCGGACTGCCCGGCATCGGCCTGCTCACGCTGCGCGCCTTCGGCCAGTACGACCTGCCGGTCCTGATGGGCGGCGTGCTGGTCGGCTCGGCCGTGCTGGTCACCATGAACCTCGTCGTGGACATTCTGTACACGTTCCTCGACCCCCGCGTACGGCTCGGATGAGCCACCCGCACCCGGACAGATCCGCACCACGCACGACGGCCCCCGGCGTGAGCGACTGCACCGCAGCGCAGCAAGGGCCAGGAGCGCACGCCAGAGGAGGGACCGCATGAGCGACCAGACGATCCGGGCACCGCAGACCGTGACCCGCACGGCGCGCCCCCGCGACGAGAACGAGGAGCCGTACCTCGAGGTCACCGACCTGCAGGTGCAGTTCCCCACCGCGGACGGCATGGTGCAGGCGGTCCAGGGACTCAGCTACCGGCTGCCGCTGCGCCGCACGCTGGCGATCGTCGGCGAGTCCGGGTCCGGCAAGAGCGTGTCGAGCATGGCCGTGATGGGCCTGCACGACACCAAGACGGCCCGGATCTCCGGCTCGATCAAGGTCGGCGGGCGCGAGATCGTCGGCATGAGCGAGAAGGACCTGGAGGAGTTCCGGGGCGCCGACGCCGCGATGATCTTCCAGGACCCGCAGTCGTCGCTGCACCCGTACTTCACCATCGGCGACCAGATCATGGAGTCGTACCGGGCGCACCACAACGTGTCCAAGCGCAAGGCCAAGGACCGCGCGATCGAGATGCTGGACCGGGTGGGCATCCCCAACCCGCAGCGCCGGGTCAGCCAGTTCCCGCACGAGTTCTCCGGCGGCATGCGCCAGCGCGCGATGATCGCGATGGCGCTGGTCAACGACCCGAAGCTGCTGATCGCGGACGAGCCGACCACGGCGCTGGACGTCACCGTGCAGGCGCAGATCCTGGACCTGATCGCCGACCTGCAGCGCGACTTCGGCTCCGCGGTCGTGTTCATCACCCACGACCTGGGCGTGGTGGCCGAGATCGCGGACGACATCCTGGTGATGTACGCGGGCAACGCGGTCGAGCACGGCCCGGTCGACAAGATCCTCGGCCGGCCGCTGCACCCGTACTCCTGGGGCCTGATGGAAAGCATCCCGGCCCTGACCGGGGAACCGCAGCCCCTGCACCCGATCCCCGGTGCCCCGCCGAGCCTGCTCGCCGTGCCCAGCGGCTGCCCGTTCCACCCGCGCTGTGAGTTCAAGGACCGGGTGGCCGGCGATCTGTGCCGGACCTTGAAGCCGGAGCTGATCCCGCGGACCATCGATCAGGGCCGGGCGTCCCGCTGTCACCTCAAGGAGCCCGACCGGGTGTTCGATACCGAAATCCTCCCCCGGCTGCCGTAAGGACCACGACCATGAGCATCGCGACCGAGACCTCCGGGTCGGGCGTACCGCAGCGGGCGGACGCTCCGCTGCTGCAGCTGGAGAACCTCGCCATGCACTTCAAGACCAGTGGCGATGGTCTGCTGTTCCGGGGCACCAAGTGGGTGCAGGCGGTGGACGGCGTCAACCTCACCGTGCACGCCGGGGAGACGCTGGGCCTGGTCGGTGAGTCCGGCTGCGGCAAGTCCACCACCGCCCGGCTGATCACCCGGCTGCTGGAGCCGACCGCCGGGAAGATCCTGTACCAGGGCAACGACATCGCGCACCTCAACGAGCGCAAAATGCGGCCGTTCCGCCGGGAGATCCAACTGATCTTCCAGGACCCGTTCTCGTCGCTGAACCCGCGGCACACCGTCGGCACAATCGTGGGCACCGCGCTGCGCACCCACGGCATGGTGGACAAGCACGGCGAGCTGCGGCGCGTGCAGGAACTGCTGGAGATGGTCGGCCTCAACCCCGAGCACTACAACCGCTACCCGCACGAGTTCTCCGGCGGCCAGCGCCAGCGCATCGGCATCGCCCGCGCCCTGGCCACCCAACCGAAGATCATCGTGGCGGACGAGCCGGTCAGTGCGCTGGACGTGTCGATCCAGGCCCAGGTGATGAACCTGCTGGAGAACCTGCGCAAGGAACTCGGCATCGCGTTCGTGTTCATCGCGCACGACCTCGGCGTGGTGCGGCACTTCTGCGACCGGGTCGCGGTCATATACCTGGGCCGGGTGGTCGAGGAGGGCCCGCGGGACTCGCTGTACCAGAAGCCGCAGCACCCGTACACCCAGGCGCTGCTGTCCGCGGTGCCGGACATCGGCGTGGTCCGCGGCGTGCCGCCGAAGTCGCGGATCCGCCTGGTCGGCGACGTACCGAGCCCGGTCGACCCGCCGTCCGGCTGCCGGTTCCGGACCCGCTGCTGGAAGGCCCAGGACATCTGTGCCCAGGTGGACCCGCCGCTCGACCTCAAGGCGCCGAACCAGCGCGCGGCCTGCCACTTCGCCGAGCCACCGGCCGAGCCGATCGTCGCCGAGGTTCCGGCCTGAGCCGTGCCCACCACGGTCTACCGGTCCCGATGGCGGACCACCCGGAGCCGGCTGCTGATCGCGGCCGCGGTGCTGGCGCTCATCCTCGCCGGCTACCTCGTCGGGCGCGCGCAGTCGTCGGACCCGGCGGTGTCCGCGCCGCCCCCGCCACCACCGTCCCCGGCCGAGTCGCCGGCCGGGTCGCCGGCCGGGTCGGCGGCGCCGTCCTCGGAGCCGGCGGCGTCCGCGCCGGTGGCCGGTGTGGACGCGTACGGTCGGCTGGAGGCCGAGAACGCCGCCGCGGTGTCCGGGATCGAGATGGAGGACACCGCGGACTCCGGCGGCGGGCGGAACGCCGGCTGGATCAACAACGGCGACTGGCTCCGCTTCGACCAGGTGAACTTCGGTGACACGGCGCCCGCGTCGGTGCAGGTGCGGCTGGCATCCGAGGCAACCGCGGGCGGGCGGCTGGAGATCCGCCTGGACGACCCGGCGGCCGCGCCGGTGGCCACGTTGACCACCGCACACACCGGCGGATGGCAGAACTGGCGCACCGAGGTCACCGACGTGAGCCCGGTGACCGGGATGCACACCGTGTTCGTCACGTTCGGCAACGACCGGCCGGACGACTTCCTGAACCTGAACTGGCTGACCTTCCGCCGCGAGTAGGACGCGCGTCGCGGCCCGGTCACCACCGGTCCGTTACGCCAGGCGGAAGTCGGCGTAGTCGAAGCCCGGCGCCACCACGCAACTCACCAGGACCGGCTCCGGACCGGCCGGTTCGGCGTCCTGCCAGACCCCGGCCGGCACCAGCGCCTGCGGCCGGTCCGGGCCGAGCCGGATCGCCCCGGTCGCGGCCGGCGCGTCGCCGTCGCCGCCGAGGCGCAGGTCCAGGGGGCCGCCGGCGTGCCAGAACCACAGCTCGTCCGAGGCCACCACGTGCCAGGCCGAACGCTCACCCGGGTGCAGCGCGAAGTAGATGGCGGTGGCGGTGGCGCGCGGTCCGGCGTACCCCTCGGGGTGGATCGTGGTCGCGGACCGGAAGGTCTCGCGGAACCAGCCGCCCTCCGGGTGTGGCTGGAGGTCGAACTGCTCGGCGAACGCGGGGCGGGATGTCATGCCGGCCATCATCCAACCTCCCGTCATTCGAACATGTGTGCGAGAATCTCGCGATGGATCACGCCACGATCCTGCACGCCGACCTGGATTCCTTCTACGCGTCGGTCGAGCAGCGCGACGACCCCGGCCTGCGTGGGCGGCCGGTGCTGGTCGGCATGGGCGTGGTCCTGGCGGCGAGCTACGAGGCGAAGGCCCAGGGGGTACGCACACCGATGGGGCTCGCCGCGGCGCGGGCGCTGTGCCCGCGGGCGGTGGTGGTCCCGCCGCGGATGTCGGCGTACTCGAAGGCCAGCAAGGCGGTCTTCGCGGTGTTCCGGGACACCACGCCGATCGTCGAGGGCATCTCCATCGACGAGGCGTTCCTCGACGTCGGCGGCCTGCTGAAGATCCGTGGCACGCCGGCCGACATCGCCGCGCGGTTGCGCGCCGACGTGCGGCACCGGGTCGGGCTGCCGATCACGGTGGGCGTGGCCCGGACGAAATTCCTGGCCAAGGTGGCCAGCGGCGTGGGCAAGCCGGACGGACTGCTGGTGGTGCCGCCGGGCGAGGAGCTGGCGTTCCTGCATCCGCTGCCGATCGAGCGGCTCTGGGGCGTCGGCCCGGTGACCGCCGCCAAGCTGCGCGAGCGCCACATCCACACGGTGGGGCACGTGGCCCGGGTGGGTGAGGCGGCGCTGGTGTCGATGCTCGGCACGCACGCCGGCCGGCATCTGCACGCGCTCGCCCACAATCGCGACCCGCGCCGGGTCCGGGTGGGCCAGCGGCGCGGGTCGATCGGGTCGCAGTGCGCGCTGGGGCGCCGGCCGCGGCCGTTCGAGGAGATCGAGGCGACGCTGGCCGCACTGGTCGACCGGGTGACCCGGCGGATGCGCGCGGCGGGCCGGGCCGGGCGCACGGTCACGCTGCGGCTGCGGTTCGCCGACTACACCCGGGCCACCCGGTCCCGCAGCATGGTGAAGGCGAGCATGCAGACCCGGGCGATCCTGGACACCGCCCGGTCGCTGCTGGCGGAGAACCGTCCGCTGATCGACGAGCGCGGGCTGACCCTGGTGGGCGTGGCGGTCAGCAACCTGGACGGCGACGGCAACGTGCAGCTGGAGCTGCCGTTCCAGACGGCGCCGGACACCGACCGGCTGGACACCGCGCTGGACGCGGTCCGGGACCGGTTCGGCGGCAAGGCGGTGACCCGGGCGGCGTCGCTGGGCCGCGACCTCAACCCGTCGGTCCCGATCCTGTCGGACTGACCGGCCGGCCGAGTCCGAGCTGCGCGCGCCCGGTCGCGTTGAGGTCGTCGACGGTGGGCCGGCCGGCCCAGTCCACCTCGTAGTCCTCGGCCGCGAAGTCGCTCGGGCTGACCCCGGTCCGGAACGCCGTGCCGCACCGTTCGGCGTAGGCGGCGTTCTTCGCGCAGTGCGGGCTGGCCGGGATGTACATGACGTTGCCCCAGCCCTTCTGGTCACGGACCGGCCCGACCGAGTGGATCAGGTCGCCGTGCCACCAGACGGTGTCGCCGGGCTCGACCGCCGGGATCGGGGTGAGGGCCGGCATCAGCACCGGATGCCACCTCTCGTCGACCGGGAGCGCCTGGCCGTTCGCGGCGCCGCACAGGTCGTCGTCGGCGACGTCGTCCTGCAGCGCCCGCAACAGCAGGTACGCCATGGCGGACGGGATCGGCACGGTGTGCAGCACGCCCTCGGTGGGCGCCATGTCGGACAGCGCGGTCCAGCCCTGGAAGGTACGGAACGCCGAGCACATCACGGTGGAGTCGTATTCGTGCACCTCGGTGCGGTAGGCGCCGTCCCACGGGTCGTAGGCGCCGGGGTCGCCGTCGAAGACGTGCCGGAACACCTGCTGGTACGCCGGCAGCAGCCAGCGCTCGACCGACCCGGAGTCGGTGTGCGCGGACAGCCCGCCGGAGCTGGTGCCGGGTTCGCGGCGGCGGACCCGGTCCGGGTACCCGGTGTCGCGGGCCGGGTCGAACCACACGCGCCCCTGCGACTCGTGTTTCCAGAACGAGTTGAGGAAGCCGCGCACGGCCACCATGGCGTCGTCGGAGCGGGCCTCCATCTGCGGGCCGGACCAGTAGATCGGGAAGATCGACGGCCGGGCCGCGGCCAGTCCGCCGAAGATGCCGTCGTCGACGTAGCGGTACGTGCCGGCGAAGTCGTTGCGTTCCAGGTAGGACACCAGCTCGCGGTCCCACGCCTCGGCCCGCGCGCGCGGGAACGTGCCCTTGACCACCGCGCACCCGCGCCGCCGGATCGCCTCGATCTGCCGGGCCGGCACGGTGCCGGCCGCGATGTCGGCGAAGTGCACCACCGGCCAGATGTCCGCGCCGTCCGCCCGCCGCGCCACGATGTCCGCCACCTCGGCCCGCATCGCGTCCTCGGCCTGGCGGAAGGCGCCCGCCACGTCGCCGATCCGTGCGCGCAGCGCCGACTTGGTCTCCCGGATCGCCGCCGGTACGTCGGCCGGTGGGGTCGCCATGTCTGCCTCCCGATTTAAGATGGTCACCTAACTAGATGCTTCAACTAAGGTAGGAGGTCGATCGGGAAGATCACAAGAGGTGACGGTGAACGACGTCGAACGGGCCCTGCCGCAGACCGTTCTGCGCGAGGCCACCGACCGCAGACTGCTCGATGAGACCATCCGGCAGGTACGGACCACCCGGGCGGAACTCGCCGCCGCCACCGGATACTCCCGGCCCACCGTCTCCGAGGCGGTCCGCCGCATGGTGGCCGGCGGCCTGCTCGACGCCACCGGCCTGAAGGAGACCGGCAAGCGCGGCCGGGTCGGCACCTTCTACTCGCTCGGCGCCCGCGCCGGCCGGGTGCTCGCCGTCGAGATCGACCAGTCCGGGGTGCAGGTACGCGCCGCCGACCTGGCCGGACGGACACTGTCCGAGCAGCACCGGGCACCCACCGCGCCGGGCGACACGGACAGCCTGGCCGGGTCGCTGCGCGCCGCCGTACGGGAGGCGGCCGGCGGCCCGGGCCCGCTGCGGGCGGTCGGCGTCTCCATCGCCAACCCGGTCGACCCGGTCAGCCACGAGACGGTGCCGCTGGCCGGGACGCCGTTCCCCGAGGGCCTGCTGAACGCCGTGACCCTGATCGGCGACCTGGTGTCCGCCCCGGTCCTGGTGGACAACGACGTCAACCTGGCCGCGCTCGCCGAGCACCGCCTCGGCCGGGCGGCCGGCGTGTCCAGCTTCGCGTACGTCTACGTGGGCGCGGGCCTCGGCGTCGGCCTGTACATCGGCGACCAGCTGATCCGCGGCGCGCACGGGCTGGCCGGCGAGATCGGCTACCTGCCCGGCCGCACCTCGTCGACGCTGGCCACCGACCTGGCGGCGGCCGGCTTCGGCCGCTCGGACGCCCCGTCCAACGACGTCGCGGCGGTGCTCACGCTGCTGGAGGCCGCGGACGACGACGCGCTGCACCGGCTGGCCGAGGGCGTCCGGCGGGCGATCGTCTCGGTCGCAGCCGTGGTCGATCCGGCGCTGGTGCTGCTCGGCGGGCCGGTGGGCACGCATCCCGCGCTGCTGCCCCGGGTGCGCGACCTGGTCGCCGGCTCGTTCCCCGGCCCCACCCGGATCGACCGGGGCACGCTGGGCGCGGACGCGCCGCTGCACGGGGCGCTGCAGATGGCGGTGGAACACGCCCGCGCGGCGGCCGTCTACGGCCTGCGCTGACCGCCGTCTCCGCGCACCGCCCGCCCCCGCCCGGCACCCGGGACGGGTCACCGGGCAGACTGGGGTGGGTGCGGAAGATCTATGTCATCGGTATCGGCGCGGGCGACCCCGACCATCTGACCCTGCAGGCGGCCAAGGCGATCGGCCGGACCGACGTGTTCTTCCTGATGGACAAGGGCCAGACCAAGGAAAGCATGATCGAACTGCGGCGCCGGCTGCTCAAGGCGTACGCCCGCCCGAGCCGCCGGATCGCCGAGGGCCGCGACCCGGACCGCGACCGCGCCCCCGCCGACTACCCGGACACCGTCGCCGACTGGCGGCACCGCCGCGCGGCGGTCACCGAGGCGCTGATCACCGAACACCTGCTGGACGGCGAGACCGGCGCGTTCCTGGTCTGGGGCGACCCGTCGCTCTACGACTCGACGATCGCGATCCTGAAGGAGATCCTCGACCGTGGCGACATCACGTTCGAGTACGAGGTGATCCCCGGCATCAGCAGCGTCTCGGCGCTCGCCGCGAAGCACCGCATCGGCCTGAACCGGGTGGGCCGCCCGGTGCAGATCACCACCGGCCGCCGGCTCGCCGACGAGGGCTGGCCGGCCGGCGTCGACGACGTGGTGGTCATGCTGGACGCGCAGCAGGCGTTCACGTCGCACCCGGACGCGGACGTGTATTGGGGCGCCTACGTGGGTACCCCGGACGAGTTGCTGGCGTCCGGGCCGGTGGCGAACGTCGCGGACGACATCCTGCGGACCCGCGCCGAGGCCCGCGAACGCCACGGCTGGATCATGGACACCTACCTCCTGCGCCGGCCGGAGTAGACCGCAGCGGCCCGTTGTCCAGCCGTGTCCAACCCCGTCCGGTCTGACAACCACGCTCATCGATGCCCTGCCACGCTGCCTCCACGGACAAGCGCTGAGGAGGATCGATGAGAGGAAATCAGATGCGGCGTCGGTGGTGGGCGTTCTTCGCGACGCTGCTGGCTCTGGTGCTGACCGGGGCGGCGACACCCGCCGCCACGGCGGCGGCGCCGACCACGTTGCGCTACGACGACCTGCCCGCGGCCCAGGCTCACCAGAAGGGCTTCGTGCTCGACCCGGGCATCTGGCCGAACCGCGCGGTGACCTTCTCGTTCGGCACCGGCACCACGGATCTGGGCGGCGCCGCCCAGCGCAACGCGGTGCGGAGCGCGATCGCGCTCTGGCAGAACGCCTCGGGACTGCGGTTCACCGAGGTCGCCGCGGGCGGGCAGATCCAGTTCTCGTACGTGACCGGCAACCACGGCGACGGCAACTCGTTCGACGGCGTGGGCGGGGTGCTGGCGCACGCGTTCTTCCCGCCGCCGACGAACACCAACCCGATCGCCGGTGACACCCACTTCGACGACGCGGAAATCTGGACCAACGCCACCCGGCCGGCCGGCGGTCAGCCGATCGACCTGGTCACCGTCGCGGCTCACGAGATCGGCCACGCCATCGGCCTGCGGCACTCCGCGGACTCCAGTGCGCTGATGTTCGCGTTCTACGGCGGCTCGCACCGCTTCCTGGGACAGGACGACATCAACGGCGTCCGGGCCAAGTACGGCGCTCCGTAGACCGCACCGATCCGGACCGGATCAACGCCGGTGGTCGCTCCCGCGGTCGCCGGCTTCCGGCTGAGCACCCGGCCGGGCCGGCTCCTGGTCCAGGGCGGCCAGGCGGGCGGCCACCTCCGCGGCGTCCGGGTGTTCCAGGTCGCGCAGGATGTCCCAGGCACGGCGCCAACTGTCCCGGGCCGCGTCCGGGTCACCCATCGCCCGCTGGGTGTCGCCGAGCCGGCGCAGCACGTCGGCCTCGGAGAACCGGTGACCCAGCTCCTGCCACAGCTCGTGGGCCCGCCGGTAGGCGGCCACCGCCGGATGGTACTGACCCAGGTCGTACTGCGCCTGCCCGACGCTGTCCCACGAGTCCGCGGCGCCGAACCGGTCGTCCAGCCGCTCCAGCAGGCGCAGCGCCCGCCGCAGATGGGCGAGGGCCTCGTCCGGCCGGCCCAGCCCGATCAGCGACCAGCCGATGTTGTTCAGGGCCCGCCCCCGGCCGGACCGCTGCCCGGCCCGGGTGAACAGGTCCAGCGCCTGCCGGCCGTGGTGCAGCGCCTTCTCCCAGCGCCCCTGCCGGTACGCCATCCAGGTCAGGTCCATGTGGATCCGCGCCTGGCCGCAGTCGTCGGCGGCGGTCCGGAACAGCACCAGCGCCGCCCCGAAGTGACCGCCGGCCGCACCGAGCCGGTCGAGGTGCATGCAGGCCCGTCCCATGCTGCGCCGGGCGTGCGCCTCCTCCACCGGATCGGCCAGCCGCCGGGCCGCCGCCAGGGCCTGCTCCTGCACCGCGATCCACAGCTGCCAGCGCCCGCGCCGTTCCAGGTAGTGCGCCAGCGTCCGGGTGAGCCGGCAGAGATGCAGGTCCGCCCCGGCCGCCTCGGCGGCCGCCAGCATCCCCTGCAGCACCGGCAGCTCGGTGTCGAACCAGGCGAGCGCCGCGCCGTGGTCGGCCGGCCCGGACACCGTGACACCCGGCGTGTTCGGCGGGAGGGGCACCGGGTCGCGGTGCGGGTCCAGCCGCAGATCGGCATGGTGTGCGGTGCGCAGGTAGTGGCTCAGCAGCCGCTCGCGGGCGGCGCTCCGGTCGGTGCCCGAGTCGGTGGCCCGGGTCAGATGGCCGGCGTACTCGCGGAGCAGATCGTGGAACGCGTACCGGCCCGGGGTGTGCTCGGCCAGCAGGTTCGCCACGGTCAGCTCGGTCACCGACGGCCGGACCAGGGTGAGCGGCTGTCCCAGCAGGCTGGCCACGGCCGGGGCCGCGAGATCCGGGCCGGGATGCAGCGCCAGCAGCCGGAACAGCCGGGCCGGGCCGGGCGCCAGCGTGCGGTACGACCAGGAGAACACCGTCCGGGTGTCGGTGGTCAGGTCCGCCGCCGCGAACGCCGCCTGCCGGCCCGGTGCCGCGGCCAGCTCCGCGGCCAGCGCGGTGAGCGGGAACGTCGGGTGCATCGCGGCCCGCGCCGCCACGATGGCCAGCGCCAGCGGCAGCCGGGCGCAGGCGGCGATGATCTCCGCGACCGCGGCCGGTTCCGCCGCCACCCGGTCCGCGCCGATCCGGGCGACCAGCAGGTCGCGCGCCTCCGCCTCGGTGAGCAGGTCCAGCACCACCGGTTGGGCGCCTTCCGTGGCGACCAGGCCGGTCAGCTGGTTGCGGCTGGTGACCAGCGTCCGGCACGCGGACCCGCCGACGAGCAGCGGCCGCACCTGCGCGGCGTCCCGGGCGTTGTCCAGCACGACCAGCGTGCGCCGGTCGAACAGCAGTTCCCGGTACACCGCCGACCGCCGGTCCGAGCTGGCCGGGATGCGGTGGGCCGGCACCCCGAGCGTGTCCAGCAGCGCACGTAACGCGTCGCCGGGTGCGACGGCCGGGCCGGTCGGGTCGAATCCGCGCAGGTTGAGATAGAGCTGGCCGTCCGGGAAGCGGTGGGCCGTGCGATGCGCCCAGTGCAGCGCGAGCGCGGTCTTGCCCACGCCGGCCGTGCCGGACAGCGCGGTGATCAGCACCGGCGCGCCGCTGTCCGCCTCCGTCAGCCGGTCGAGTTCGGCCAGTTCGGCGTCCCGGCCGATGAACCCGTGCACCGACGGCGGCAGCTGGCGGACCGCCGTGCAGGCCGGTTCGACCCGGGCCGGCGCGCCGCCGCGCCGGCGTTCCTCCACCCGGTCCCGTGCCGTGGCCAGCCGGCCCTGCTCGGCCTGGTCGGCGCCGAGCAGCCGGATCAGTTCGTCGAAGCGATCGGTCGGCGGCAGCACCCGGCCGGCGAAATACTCCCCGACGATGCCGTGCGACCAGCCGGTCTTGGCCGCGATCTCCCGGTAGGTCAGCTGGGCGCCGCCGGTCCGCCGCGCCTCCCGGCGGCGCAGCTGACGCAGCAGGGCAGCCAGCTCGGCGATGGTTTCCGGTTCCGCCACATCGGATGTCTCGGACACCTCATCCTCCCCCCGCACACCACCCAACCCCCAGGGTATCGGCGTGCGTCGATCGCGGGACGCGCATTTACTCGTCGCCGCCCTCCAGATCGCCCTCGGTCTCCAGATAGACCTGCTGCAACGCGGCCAGCGTGTCCGGGCTCGGCGCCTCCCACAGCTTGCGGTCGGCGGCCTCCAGCAGCCGTTCCGCGATGCCGTGCAGCGCCCACGGATTCGACTGGGTCATGAACTTCTGGTTCTCCGGATCCAGCACGTACGTGGCAGCCAGCTGCTCGTACATCCAGTCCGCCACCACGCCCGCGGTGGCGTCGTACCCGAACAGGTAGTCCACCGTCGCGGCCAGCTCGAACGCGCCCTTGTAGCCGTGCCGGCGCATGGCCGCGACCCACCGCGGGTTGACCACCCGGGCGCGGAAGATCCGGGCGGTCTCCTCGGTGAGGCTGCGGGTCCGGGTCGCGTCCGGGTTGGTGGAGTCACCGATGTACGCCGCCGGCGCGCGCCCGGTCAGCGCCCTGACCGTGGCGATCATGCCGCCGTGGTACTGGAAGTAGTCGTCGGAGTCGGCGATGTCGTGCTCGCGGGTGTCGATGTTCTTGGCGGCCACCTCGATCCGCCGGTACGCCGCCTCCATGTCCGGCCGGGCCGCCACCCCGTCCAGGCCCCGGCCGTACGCGAACCCGCCCCACACCGCGTACACCTCGGCCAGGTCCGCGTCGTCGCGCCAGTTCCGGCTGTCGATCAGCGGCAGGATGCCGGCACCGTACGCACCCGGGCGGGATCCGAAGATCCGGGTGGTGGCCCGCCGCCAGTCGCCGTGCCGGTCCGCGTCGGCCCGCGCGTGCGCCCGGACGAAGTTCAGCTCGGCCGGCTCGTCCAGCGTGGCGACCAGTTGCACGGCGTCGTCCAGCATCGCCACCACGTGCGGGAACGCGTCCCGGAAGAAGCCGGAGATGCGGACCGTCACGTCGATCCGCGGCCGGTCCAGCTCGTCCAGGGGAATCGGCTCGATGCCGCTGACCCGGCGCGACGCCTGGTCCCAGATCGGGCGTACCCCCATCAGTGCCAGGATCTCGGCGATGTCGTCGCCGGCCGTACGCATGGCGCTGGTCCCCCAGGCCGACAGCCCCACCGACCGCGGCCACTCCCCGTAGTCGGCGCGATAGCGCGCGAGCAGCGAGTCGGCCATCGCCTGCCCGGTCTCCCAGGCGAGCGCGCTGGGAATCGCCTTGGGGTCGACGGAGTAGAAGTTGCGGCCGGTCGGCAGCACGTTGATCAGGCCGCGCAGCGGGGAGCCGCTGGGACCGGCCGGCACGTAGCCGCCGTCCAGCGCGTGCAGGATGTGGGTGAGCTCGTCCGACGTGCGGTCCAGTCGCGGCACGATCTCGGTGGCCGCGAAGCGCAGCACCCCGGCCACCGTCTCGTCCGGCGCGATCCGGTCGGCCTCGGCCGGGTCCCACCCGGCGGCCTCCATGGCGGCGACCAGCTCGCGGGCCCGGGCCTCCACGGCGTCGACGTTGGAGCGTTCCGGCACGGACTCGTCCAGGCCGAGCGCCTCGCGCAGCCCCGGCAGCGCCGCCACCTGACCGGCCCACATCTGGCGGGCGCGGAGCATGGCCAGGACCAGGTCGACCCGCGCCTCCCCGGCCGGTGCCGCACCCAGCACGTGCAGCCCGTCCCGGATCTGCACGTCCTTGATCTCGCACAGCCACCCGTCGATGTGCAGGATGAACTCGTCGAACTCCTCGTCGCCGGGCCGGTTGTCCAGCCCCAGGTCGTGGTCCAGGCGGGCGGCCTGGATCAGCGTCCAGATCTGCGCCCGGATGGCCGGCAGCTTCGCCGGGTCCAGCGTGGCGATCGCGGCGTGCTCGTCCAGCAGCTGCTCCAGGCGGGCGATGTCGCCGTACGACTCGGCCCGCGCCATCGGCGGCACCAGGTGGTCGACCAGGGTGGCGTGCGCCCGGCGTTTCGCCTGGGTGCCCTCGCCCGGGTCGTTGACCAGGAACGGGTAGATCAGCGGCAGGTCGCCGAGCGCCGCGTCGGTGCCGTCCGAGGCGGACATGCCGACGTTCTTGCCGGGCAGCCACTCCAGATTGCCGTGCTTGCCCACGTGCACCACGGCGTCCGCGCCGAAGTCGTCGGCCAGCCACCGGTACGCGGCCAGGTAGTGATGGCTCGGCGGCAGGTCCGGGTCGTGGTAGATGGCGACCGGGTTGGCGCCGAACCCGCGCGGCGGCTGCACCATCACCACCAGGTTGCCGTCCCGCAGGGCGGCCAGCACGATGTCGCCGTCGTCGGTGTACAGCTCGCCGGGCGGCGGACCCCAGTGCCGCTCCACCGACTCGCGCAGGTCCGCCGGAAGGGTGGCGAACCAGCTCCCGTAGCGGGCCCCGGAGATCCGCACCGGATTGCCGCTGAGCTGCTCCTCGGTGAGCCAGTCCGGGTCCTGCCCGCCGGCCGCGATCAGGGCGTGGATAAGCCCGTCGCCGTCGTAGGAACCGAAGTCACCGGTCTGGTAGCCCCGCTCGCGCAGCGCGGCGAGCAGCGCCACCGTCGACGCCGGAGTGTCCAGGCCGACCGCGTTGCCGATCCGGGAGTGCTTCGTCGGGTACGCCGACAGCATGACCACGATCCGCCGGTCCGCCGGGGCGATGTGCCGCAGGCGGGCGTGCCGCACCGCGATCCCGGCGACCCGGTCCGCGCGTTCGGGATCGGCCACATACACCGACAGTCCGTCCGGGTCGATCTCCTTGAACGAGAACGGCACCGTGATGATCCGGCCGTCGAACTCCGGGATCGCCACCTGGGTGGCCGCGTCCAGCGGCGACAGGCCGTCGTCGCTGGCCTCCCACGCCGCGCGGCTACTGGTCAGGCACAGGCCCTGCAGGATCGGCACGTCCAGGTCGGCGAGCACGCCGACGTCCCAGGCCTCGTCGTCGCCGCCCGCGGACGCGGTGGCCGGCCGGGTGCCGCCCGCGGCCAGCACGGTCACCACCAGCGCGTCCGCGGTGCGCAGCTCGGCCAGCAGCTCCGGGGACGCGGTGCGCAGCGAGGCGGTGAAGATCGGCACCGGCCGGGCGCCCTTGGCCTCGATCGCCCGGCAGAGCGTCTCCACGAACGCGGTGTTGCCGGCCATGTGGTGGGCCCGGTAGTAGAGCACCGCGACGGTGACCGGGGCGTCCACGGCCGGCCGCTCCAGGACGCCCCAGTCCGGCGCCTGCTGCGCGGCCGCGAAGCCTTTACCGGTGAGCAGCACCGTGTCGGAGAGGAAGTCGTGCAGCGCGGCCAGGTTGTCCGGTCCGCCGTACGCCAGGTAGGTGTGCGCCTCGGCGGCCACCCCGGCCGGCACCGTGGAGAGCTTCATCAGCTCGGCGTCCGGTGCCTGTTCGCCGCCGAGCACCACCACCGGGACCGGGCCGGCGAGCAGCGCGTCCAGCCCGTCCTCCCAGGCGCGGCGCCCGCCGAGGATGCGGACCACGACCAGGTCCACGCCGTCGAGCAGCGGGGGCAGGTCGGCCACGCCGAGCCGGGCCGGGTTGGCCAGACGGTACGCCGAGCCGCTGGCCCGGGCGCTGAGCAGGTCGGTGTCGGACGTCGACAGCAACAGGAACACGCGCGCTCCCTCCGGGGTCCGCGCCCCGAGATCGAAGGGTCACGGCGACCGGAGTTCCTGGCTCCCGAGACCTGCCGGACTCGGTGACAGTGGCGGGACCGCGCCGGATTCGCACCGGCTTCCTCCGCGGCGTCGCCGCTCGTGGGCCCCACCCTTCCGTGGCCCCGTCCGCCGAGTCAAGGCAGGGTCGCGTCTGTGACTATCCCGACCGGCGCCTGCGTTTCTGTCGGTCGGCATCCGTAGTATCCGGGCCGTGCCCACCCCAGAGTCCCGGCGCTCCGACGTCGACGCCTGCCCCGGCGCGCTGCGGCTGCACGCCGCCGCCGACGGGCCGCTGGCGCGCGTCCGGCTGCCCGGTGGACTGCTCACCGGCGCCCAGGCCGGGGCGCTGCGGACGCTGGCGGAGCGCTGGGGCGACGGGCACCTGGAGTTCACCTCCCGGGGCAACGTCCAGCTCCGGGCGCTCACCGGAGCCCCGGCCGCGGCGCTCACGGCCGCGTTGGCGGGCGCCGGCCTGCTGCCGTCCGAGACCCACGAGACGGTACGCAACATCGCCGCGTCCCCGCTGCCGGCCGCGCCGGACGTGCGGCCGGTGGTCCGGGCGCTGGACGCGGCGCTGTGCGACGACCGGCGGCTGGCCGGCCTGCCGGGGCGCTTCCTGTTCGCGGTCGACTCGGGGGCGCTCGACGTGGCCACGACCGCCGACGTGACCGCGGTCCCCGGCCCGGCCCTCTCCCCCGCCACGACCGCCGACGCGGCCGCGGTCCCCGGCCCGGCCCTCTCCCCCGCCACGACCGCCGACGCGGCCGCGGTCCCCGGCCCGGCCCTCTCCCCCGCCACGACCGCCGACGTGACCGCGGTCCCCGGCCCGGCCCTCTCCCCCGCCACGACCGCCGACGTGACCGCGGTCCCCGGCCCGGCCCTCTCCCCCGCCACGGCCGCCGACGTGGCCGCGGTGCCCCGCCCGGCCCTCTCCCCAGGCGCCGGGCCCACGTCGCCGGCCGACCCGTTCGGCTTCGCGGTGGTGTTCGGCGGGTTCGACCTGGGGCTGCGGGTGCCGGCAGACCGGCTGGTCGCGGCGCTGATCGCGGCCGCACACGCGTTCCTCGACGAGCGCGCCGCCCAGCAGCGGCCGGCCTGGCGGATCGGCGAACTCGACGACGGGCCGGCCCGGGTGGCCGCCCGCACCGCCGCCGCGCTCGGCCGGCCGCTCGGACCGGCGGCGGGCCGGTTGGCGCCACCCCGCGTCCGGGAGCCGATCGGTGTGCTGGCGCAGCCCGGCGGGCTCGCCGCGGCCGGGGCGTCGGTGCCGCTCGGGCGGCTGGGCGGCGTACCCCTGGAGGTGCTGGCGTCGGCCGACCACCTGGTGGTGACGCCGTGGCGCGGGATCGTGGTGCCCGATCTGCCGCCGCCGGCGGCGCGGTCCTGGCTGTCCGCCCTGGGCGAGGCCGGCCTGGTGGTGACGGCCGGCTCGCGCTGGTCCGGGGTGAGCGCCTGCGCCGGGCGGCCCGGCTGTGCCAAGTCGCTGGCCGACGTGCGGGCGGACGCCGGCGCGGCCACCACGCCCGGGACCGGCCTGCCGGTGCACTGGGTGGGCTGCGCCCGTGGGTGCGGCAGTCCGAGCGGCCCGCACGTGCGGGTGGAGGCGACCGGTTCGGGCTACCGGGTCACCGCGCCGGGGCTGGTCGCGGACGCCCCGGCGGGCGAGGTCGGCGGGCTGGTCGCCGCGGCGAGGAGGAGCTAGATGGAGTACGTGCGCGACGGCGCGGAGATCTACCGGCGGTCGTTCGCCACGATCCGGGCCGAGGCCGACCTGTCCGGTCTGCCGGCGGACGTGGCCCGGGTGGCGGTCCGGATGATCCATGCCTGCGGCATGGTGGACCTCGTCGACGACCTGGGCTTCAGCCCAGGGGTGGTGACCGCGGCCCGCACGGCGCTGCGCGACGGCGCCCCGGTCCTCTGCGACGCCGAGATGGTGGCGTCCGGGGTGACCCGGGCCCGGTTGCCGGCCGGCAACGAGGTGGTCTGCACGCTGCGCGATCCGGCGGTGCCGGCGCTCGCGGACCGGCTCGGCAACACCCGCAGCGCCGCCGCCCTCGACCTGTGGGGCGACCGGCTCGGCGGGGCCGTGGTGGCGATCGGCAACGCGCCGACCGCGCTGTTCCGGCTGCTCGAGATGATCTCCGCGGGCGCGCCCCGGCCGGCCGCGGTGCTGGGCATCCCGGTCGGCTTCATCGGCGCCGCCGAGTCGAAGGACGCGCTGGCCGCGTCCGATCTGGAACACCTCGTGGTCCGGGGCCGCCGCGGTGGCAGCGCCATCACGGCCGCCGCCGTCAACGCGCTGGCCTCGGAGAAGGAGTAGGACATGCAGGGGCGGCTATTCGGGGTCGGGCTCGGCCCCGGCGATCCGGAGCTGGTCACCGTCAAGGCGGCCCGGCTGATCGAATCGGCCGGCGTGGTGGCCTATCACGCGGCCCGCCACGGTCGCAGCAACGCCCGCGCCATCGCGGAGCCCTACCTGCGCGCCGGGCAGATCGAGGAGGCGCTGATCTACCCGGTCACCACCGAGACCACCGACCATCCGGGCGGCTACCAGGGCGCGATCGACGAGTTCTACCGGTCCTGCGCGGAACGGCTGGCCGCCCACCTGGACGCCGGGCGGGACGTGGTGGTGCTCGCCGAGGGCGACCCGTTCTTCTACGGCTCCTACATGCACATGCACAAGCGGCTCGCGCACCGGTACGAGACCGCGGTGGTGCCCGGGGTGACGTCGGTGAGCGCGGCGGCCGCGGTGCTCGGCCGGCCCCTCGTGGAACGCGACGAGGTGCTCACCGTGCTACCCGGCACGCTGCCGCCGGAGGAGCTGGCCGCCCGGCTCGCGGCCACCGACTCGGCCGCGGTGATGAAGCTGGGCCGCACGTTCGAGGGGGTCCGCACCGCCCTGGAGACGGCCGGCCGCCTCGACGACGCCTGGTATGTGGAACGCGCCACCACCGACCGGGAGCGCCATGGCCCGTTGGCCGACGTCGATCCGGCGTCCGTGCCGTACTTCTCCCTGGCGCTGTTGCCCAGTCCGGCGGTGTCGGCCTACCGCGAGGCGACCCCCGTGGACCCGTCCGGGCCGGCGACCGGCCGGGTGACCGTGGTCGGCCTCGGACCGGCCGGCCGGGAGTGGCTGACGCCCGAGGCGCAGGCCGCGCTCGCCGAGGCCGACGACCTGGTCGGCTACGGCCCGTACGTGGACCGGGTCCCGCCCAACCCGCGCCAGCGCCGGCACTCGTCCGACAACCGGGTCGAGGCGGAACGGGCCGCGTTCGCGCTGGACCTGGCCAAACGCGGACGCCGGGTGGCGGTGGTGTCGTCCGGCGACCCGGGCGTGTTCGCCATGGCCGCCGCCGTGCTGGAGGTCGGCGAGGACCCGCAGTGGAAGGACGTCGGCGTGCGGATCGTGCCGGGGCTGACCGCCGCGCAGGCGGTGGCGTCCCGGGTCGGTGCGCCGCTCGGGCACGACTTCTGCGTCGTCTCGCTCTCCGACCGGCTCAAGCCGTGGGACGTGATCAAGGCCCGGCTGACCGCGGCCGCGGGCGCCGACCTGGTGATCGCGATCTACAACCCGGCGTCCAAGACCCGCCGCGAGCAGCTCGTGGAGGCGCGTGAGCTGCTGCTCAAGCACCGGGCGCCGGAAACGCCGGTGGTGGTCGGCCGCGACGTCGGCGGGCCGGCCGAGTCGGTGCGCGTGACCACGCTGGGCGATCTGGACCCGGCCACGGTGGACATGCGCTGCCTGCTGATCATCGGCTCGTCCCGGACCCGGTCCACGGTGCGCGGCGACGGGTCGGCGCTGGTCTACACGCCGCGGCACTACTGAGCCGGGCCGGGAGTCGCTAGCTCACGACCAGCACCGGACCGCCCGGACCGCCACCCGGTCGGATTCGTGGCCGCCGTCGGAGGTGGCCAACGTGACCAGCACCGGACCGCCCGGAGGCACGGTGACCTCGGCCGTACCCTCCCGGACCGTCAACTCCGCCACCACCGGCGCGGCGTCGACGAGCCGGACCGCGCGCACGGTCAGGACCTCCGGGGGCAGCGGGCGGGTGGCCTCGTACGGTCCCCGCGCCCACGGAGCCTGCCCGGACGCGGCCGTCGCCACGGGTGCGGCCGATGCCACGGGCGCCGCGGTGCCCCGCGGGACCGGCACCTCGGGCAGCACCCGGCGCAGCCGGCGGCTCAGAGCGGTGCTCGCCCGCCGGGCCGGCTTCGGCAGCCAGGACCGGACCCTCCGGGTGGCGCTGAGCTGGCAGGTCAGGGGACGGTCGTCGGGCGGGTTGAGGACCAGGAACGCGCTGTGCGGCGGCAGCGGCCGGGGCCGGGTCGTGACGCCGCGCAGCCCGCCGGTGCTGATCAGCCCGGCCAGTTCGGCGGTGCGCCCGTCGACGATGCCGGTCTCGCCGCCGGCCCCGTCGTCGGCCGGTGTCACCTCGACCGAGTCGATGCGCAGGCCCTGCGGCGCGGACGGTACGAAGTCGCCCGCCGCCGGCCCGGGCAGCCCGGCGGCGGCGTCGATCAGCTCGATCAGCAGCAGCCCGTCCTCCGGCAGTTCCTCGGCCGGCAGCACGAACGACACCCGGGACCCGACCGCCTTGCGGCTCTCCCCGATCGGGGTCCTGGACAGCAGCACACCGCGCCGGGTCCGCCCCTGCGCGAGCACCGCCACCAGCCGGTGCCCGCGGACGCGCGCCGGGTCGAGCCCGGACTGGGCCGTCCACCACTCGTCCGCCCCCACGTCGAGACGCAGGTCGACGACCACGCGCACCGGCCGGCCGTCGCCGCGCACCTTCAACCCGATCATCGACGTCGCCGAGTTGCACCGCCCGAGGATCGCCACGCCGCGGACGAAGGAGTCCACCGACCGCAGCGCGGGGTCCCGCCCGCTGGTCACG
Source organism: Jidongwangia harbinensis (assembly GCF_020216025.1). Classification (GTDB taxonomy): domain Bacteria; phylum Actinomycetota; class Actinomycetes; order Mycobacteriales; family Micromonosporaceae; genus Actinoplanes; species Actinoplanes harbinensis. The sequence goes on from NZ_JAIWNC010000024.1 coordinate 140,950, forward strand.
GTGCAGGGCACCGGCAGGACCGCCGGGTCGGCGTCCCAGATCGTGCCGAACCAGGTTCCGATGGGGTGTTCCGTCTTCACTGTTGCGTGGCTTTCCGCGTGGCGGGATGGATGGTGGCGGAGAACATCGACGTGGACGGCTGCACCGGCGCGGGCAGCGCCACCGAGGGCAGGGTGGCCTCGGTGCGGGCGTGCGGGGCGGGGGCGGTGACCGGTTCGGTGCCCTCCGGCACGACCGTGCCGGCGGCCAGCGCCGAACGGGTCAGCAGCGGCAGGCGGTTGGTCCACATCCGTTCCACGGCGGCGAACAGCGGCTCGTCGTCCGTCTCGACCTGCCGCATGTAGACCTGCACCGCGCGCAGCAGATGCTCGGGCGGCCAGGTGTCCCAGGCCGGTACCAGGCCGGACACGACGTCCGTACCGCTGCGGTACAGCCACAGCCAGAGCCGGGCCCGTTCCACCTGCTCCGCGGTGATCAGGGACTCGCCGGCCAGCAGGGCCGCCACCGCACGGCGCAGCCGGGCCCAGTAGTCCTCCGGGTCCGTGGCGACCTCGGCCAGTCCGCAGGCGCTCCACTCCGACCAGCCCGCCATCAGCACCGGGATGCCGTACGCCGGCATCTCGTTGCTGACGCTGCCGCGGACGGTGAGGCCCAGGTCGGCCAGGCTCCACTGCACGCTCTTGCTGAGCGCGGTGCTGCGGTCGAACACCATGTGCGGTACGCCGGCGTGCTCGCTCGCCAGGGCGTCGAAGAAGCCGCTCTCGTCGTACCGGTCCTGGCTCGGGTGGTCGAGGAAGAGCCAGTTCACCCGGGTCTCGGTGCGCGCGTACGCGGCCGTCGCGGAGAACCAGTCGGCCAGGCTGGGGAAGATCTCCTGGTTGGTACCGAGCGCATCGCTGACGCAGTGGTTGAACGCCACCACGACCGGCTTGTCCGGGTCGAAACCGAACCGCCGGGCGGCGTGCGCCCGTACCTGGCGCCGCTCCACCGGGTTGTGCAGCTCGACGTCGGCATCGGCGCCGGCCCGCCACCAGCTGGGCCGGCCCAGGTTGGTGCGGGCCCGCCAGGCGACCCGTTCGGCGGCCGGGCGCAGGTCGTCGCGGCGGCTCCAGATCCGCTGCTCGAAGAACTCGCCGACCTGCGGGGTGAGGCGGGACCGGAACGACTGGTTCGCGCCGCCGGTCTCCGGGAACCAGGCGTACGTCTTCAACGCGCCGGTCTGCTGGGTGTGCATCACCGGTACGCCGCCACGCATGGCCGACTCGACCAGCAGGCCCCACTGGTCGTAGTCGACGTGGCTGGACACGACGGCGACCACCCGCCGGTCGCCGTGCACGATCTCGTCGTAGAAGCGGGAGTACACCGCGGCGCGGGCCTGGGCGTGCGCGTACGCGTCGCTGTCGCGGACCTCGTCGGTGATGAACGGGATCCGCTGCAACCGGCAGTGCGTCGCCACGACGATGTCGTCGAGCACGTCCGCGGGCACGTCGCCGGGCTTCGTGTCGCCGCCGGCCAGCCGTTCCTCGACCAGGCTGTGCAGGTCGACGATCTCGTCGGCCCCGAACGCCCGGGCGAAACCGGTGGCGCGCTCCGTGTCGTACGACATCCGCCAGGCGTCCGGCCAGACCGGGTCCGCGCCGACCAGGACCAGCAGCGTCGCCGGCACGAGACGGCGGATCGCGTTGGCCAGGGTGAGGTTGCGCAGCACCACACGGACGTCGCAGTGCAACGCCTCGACGACCATGACGGCCTGCGGGTCGGGCGGTAGCACCTGCATCGGCCAGAACGTCTCGGCATCGGCCAGGAAGCGGCCGTACGTCGTCTCACTCGTGCGGAGCAACATGCTCGAATTAACGTTTAACGCCAGCTCAAGACACGGTCGTTGATCGAATCGGCGGTGCCTGCCGGACCGCGGTGAAACCGGTTCGCAGCAGCCACCGCAGGGCGTCGCCGACGCCGGCCACGATCGGCGCGAACCCGGCCGGCGGCCGGTCCACCATGAGCACCGGAATTCCCAGCTCGCGGGCAGCGTCGAGCTTGGCGGTGGCACCGCCGCTGTCCTTGGTGACGAGGACGTCGATCCGGTGCCCGGCGAGCAGCGCCCGCTCGCCGGCCGGCCCGAACGGACCCCGGTCCAGCAGCACGTCGAGGTGGCGGGGCATCGGCGGGGACGGCGGCTCCACCGACCGGCTGAGGAACCAGCAGTCGTCCAGAGCCGCGAACGCCGCGATGCTCTGCCGGCCGGTGGTCAGGAACACCCGCCGCCCGAGGCCGGGAAGCAGGCCGGCCGCCGCCGCCATCGACGGCACCCGGTGCCACCGGTCCCCCGGCCGTTCGGTCCAGCCCGGCCGCCGCAACACCACCAGGGGTACGGCCGCCGCCCGCGCCGCCGCGACCGCGTGCGCACTCATCGTCGCGGCGAACGGATGGGTGGCGTCGACCACCGCGCCGATGCGCTGCTCCCGCAGGTACCGGGTGAGGCCGTCCACCCCGCCGAAGCCGCCGACCCGGACCTGGCCGGCCACCGCGAGCGGCTCGCTGGTCCGCCCGGCCAGCGACGTGACCGTGGGAACCAGGTCCGCGCAGGCGGCGGCGAGCGCCCGGGCCTCGGTGGTCCCGCCGAGGATCAGGAGGGTCGGCATCGCTCGGCGGAGTAGAGGTGGCTGTCGGGGAACTGCGACGCGGTCAGCGCCGCCCCGACCACGATCACCGCGGTCCGGCGTACCCCCGCGTCCCGCACCTGCGCCGCGATGTCGGCGAGCGTGCCGCGCAGGATCAGCTCGTCGTCCCGGCTGGCCCGCGCCACCACCGCGACCGGGCAGTCCGCGCCGTAGTTCCCGACCAGGTCCGCCACCACCGCCTCGATCCGTTGCACCGCCAGGTGCAGCACCATCGTGGCGCGGCTCGCGCCGAGCGTGGCCAGGTCCTCACCGGGCGGCATGGCGGTGGCCCGCTCGGCGGTCCGGGTCAGAATCACGGTCTGCGCCACGCCCGGCACCGTGAATTCCCGGCCCAGCGCGGCCGCCGCGGCCGCGAACGCCGGCACCCCGGGCACGATCCGGTACGGCACCCCGGCCGCGTCGAGCCGGCGCAACTGCTCGGCCACCGCGCTGAACACCGACGGGTCGCCGGAGTGCAGCCGGGCCACGTCCGCACCGGCCGCGTGCGCCGCCACCATCTCGGCGACGATCTCGTCCAGGGTGAGGTTGGCCGTGTCGATCAGCCGGGCGCCGGGCGGGCAGGACTCCAGCAGCGATGCCGGGACCAGGCTGCCCGCGTACAGGCAGACCGGCGCGGAGGCGAGCACCCGCTGACCGCGGACGGTGATCAGATCCGCGGCGCCGGGGCCCGCGCCGATGAAATGCACGGTCATGGCCGGGCCGGTCCGAGTTGCGTGTCCAGTGCCGTCCCCGTCCCGTTCCACGTCGCTGACCAGGCCGCCAGCGTACCGTCCGGCACCCGACGGGCCGCCTCCGGACAGCCGATTACTCTGATCGATGCCTGCCGTCGGCCGAACCGGGGGAATGACGAGAAATGTCCGAGAACCAATCACGACAGCGGCGTGCGAACACGGACACCAGCATGGGCCACAAGCTGGGCGTCGCGGCCGCGGTGGCCACCCTGGTGTCGCTGGTGATCGCGGCGGCCTCGTTCGTCTACGACCGGATGGACAACCGGCGCGCCGACCCGGCGCCGGCCGGCCCGGTCGGCGCCGCGGCACCGCCACCGTCCAGCATCCTGCCGGCGCTCCCGTCGTCAGCGCCGGCGGCGCCGGCGCCCGCGTCGTCGGCCCCGGCGACCGCCGAGTCCTACGTGAAGGTGCACGACGTGGCCCGGTGGACCATCCCGGCGCCCCGGTCGTCCTGTGGCCGTACCTACGTCGACCTCGACACCGAACAGCCGTCGTCCCGGGTGAACAGCGACAACACCGAGGACGACGACCTGCTGTACTGGCAGTGCTCCCCGGTCGGGCTGCAGCTGGAGAAGGGGCAGGCCATGGGACGCGCCCCGAAGAAGCCACCGGCCACCGGGTCGGCCTGCGAGGCGATGGCCCGGCAGGACGCGGTGGCGTCGAACCTCGAGCCCGGCGATCTCAACCCGCGGAAGGACGCCTTCTGCGTGGTGACCGGTCCGGGCAACGTCGCCTGGCTCAACCTGCTCGCGAAGGAGACGGTCGCGAACTCCGATCCGAACCTGGTGTTCCGGCTGGTCGTCTGGCACTACCGGCCGGCCTAGGTGCCCGCCGTGCCGAGGTTCAGCCCGTCACCAGCGACCAGATGGTCACCGGCATCATGGCGCGCCACCCGGTGAACCCGCCCACCGGCGAGCCGCGCTGCACGGCCACCCGGGTGAGTTCACCGCCGAGCTTCGCGTACCAACCGGCCAGCACCGCCTCGGACTCCACGGTAACCGCGTTCGCGACCAGCCGCCCACCGGCCGGCAGCGCCGCCAGGCAGGCGTCGACGACGCCGTCGCGGGTCACCCCGCCCCCGATGAACACGGCCGCCGGCGTGGGCAGGCCGGCGAGCGCGTCCGGCGCCCGGCCCTCCACCACCCGCAGGCCGGGTACGCCCAGCGCGGCGGCGTTCGCCCGGACCGTGGCGGCACGGCCGGGGTGCGACTCGATCGCGACCGCCCGGCACGTGCGGTGGGCCCGCATCCACTCGATCCCGATGCTGCCGGACCCGGCGCCCACGTCCCACAGCAACTCGCCGGGAACGGGCCCGAGCACCGCCAAGGTCACCGCGCGCACCTCACGCTTGGTCAGCTGACCGTCGCCGTCGTACGTGGCGTCGGGCAGGCCCGGTACCAGCGACGTGGCCGGGCCGGGACCACAGTCGACCGCCACCACGTTCAGCGGGTCGACGTCCGGGTCCGGCCAGCCGCCCGCGGTCCCGGCGACCCGGCGGAACCCCGGTCCGCCCAGGTGCTCCAGCACCTCGACCGTGGCGGTGCCGTACCCGCGGTCCCGCAGCAGCCCCGCCACCCGCGCCGGGGTCTCCGCGCCGGCGCTGAGCACCAGGATCCGCCGCCCCGGGTTGACCAGCCGGTGCAGCGCCTCGACCGGAGCGGTGACCAGGCTCAGCACGTCGACGTCGGCGAGCGGCCAGCCCAGCGCGGCGGCGGCCAGCGACACCGACGACGGATGCGGCAGCACCCGGACCCGGCCGGCGCCGGCCAGCCGGACCAGGGTGGCGCCGATGCCGTGGAACATCGGGTCGCCGCTGGCCAGGACCGCGATCCGGCGGCCGTGGTGGGCTTCGAGCAGCCCGGGCAGCGCCGGCAGCAGCGGCGACGGCCAGGTCACCCGGTCCGCGGTCACCTCGGCGGGCACCAGGTCCAGCTGCCGCGGGCTGCCGAACAGCACGTCCGCGGACATCAGCGCCGAGACGGACGTACCGCCCAGACCGGCCCACCCGTCGGCGCCGATGCCGACGACCGTGAGCGTCGCGGGGTGGTCGGAGGTCACGCCGGAACGCTATCGCAGACCGGTCCGGCGGAAGTTTTCTCGTCCGGAGTTGAGCCTTGTCGGCCGGGGCTGCGTACAACATCGCGACGGCTCCCGAGGTCGGGTCGTCACGTGCACCGCCGGGGGGTGGTGCTCGTCGAGACCGACTGCTGAGCGGGTGAGGACCATGGCGCGGCCGTACAGCGAAACCGTGGACCAACAATTCCAGACGTTCGAGGACCAGCGGTACGCCCGCGAGGACTCGGTCGAGGTCGCCCGCTACTCGACGGAGACGGTGCCGCCGGAGTGGTGGCAGAACGACGCCTACCAGCGCAGCGACGTGGTGCTGGAGTCGCACACGGACCCGACCGGCTGGAAGGCCGGGGCGGTGCCGATCATCGACGACCGGCCGCCCGCCGAAGCCACGTCCGGCAACCGCCTGCTCACGGTGCTGTTGTTCTTCGCCGGGCTGGCCACCAGCGTCTCGCTGTGGCTGTTCGAGACCGAGGCGGGCGCGGTCAACGACCTGCCCACGCTGATGATGGCGGTCGGCCGGATCACCGGCCTGGTCGGCGGCTACCTGCTGTTCATCCAGTTGCTGATGATGAGCCGGGTGTCCTGGCTGGAAGAGTGGGTCGGCGCCCGCGACCTGCTGCGCTGGCACCGCTGGCTGGGCACGTCGCTGGTCGTCACGGTGCTCGCCCACGCGGTCTTCATCACCTACGGGTACGCGCTGACCGCCGAGTCCGGCTTCGTCGACCAGGCCGTCACGATCGTCACCACGCTGCCCGAGATGCTCAGCGCCACCGCGGCCACCGGCATCCTGGTGTTCATCAGCCTGATCTCGATCCGGTTCGCCCGCACCAAGCTCCCGTACGAGCTGTGGCACCTGATCCACCTGACCGGGTACCTGGCGTTGCTGCTCGGTTACGGCCACCAGGTCGCCACCGGCGCCAACCTCAGCGGCCCGTTCGCCTCGGTCTTCTGGCCGGCGCTGACCGCCCTGGTCATCGCCGCGCTGGTCTGGGGCCGGCTGGTCGAGCCGCTGTGGCTGAACGTGCGGCACCGCTTCGAGGTCGCCGAGGTGGTGGCCGAGGGCGCCAACACGTTCTCGATCTACATGGACGGCAAGAAGCTGGACAAGCTGCCCGCCCAGGCCGGCCAGTTCATGCGGTGGCGCTTCCTCACCCGCAACGGCTGGTGGCAGTCGCACCCGTTCTCGCTCTCCGCGGCGCCGAACTCGGAGTGGCTGCGGCTGACCGTCACCGCGGTCGGCGGGCACACCGCCCGCCTGGCCGAGATGGAACCCGGCACGCCGGTGTGGGCGGAGGGCCCGTTCGGCACGTTCACCGCCCAGCGGCGCACCCGGCGGCGGGCGTTGCTGATCGCCGGCGGCAGCGGCATCGCGCCGATCCGGGCGCTGCTCGAGGACATGCCGCCGGACACCATCGTGATCTACCGTGCCAGCCGCCCCGACGAACTGGTGTTCCGGGCCGAACTGGAGGACCTGGCCGAGCGCCGCGACGCCTGGGTCCGCTACGTGGTCGGCTCGCGCAACGACCCGGGCCCGCGCCGGCTGTTCACCCCCACCGGGATGCTCGGCCTGGTGCCGGACGTGAACCGCCGCGACGTGTACCTGTGCGGGCCGCCCGGGCTCGTCGACGCCGCAGTGGCCACGCTGCGCGAACTCGACGTACCCGACAGCCAGATGCACCTCGACCCGTTCGAGTTCTGACCCCCCGATCCCCTGGGAGTTAACGATGCGACGTAGTACCGCAGCAGCCGTCGGCACCCTCACCGGCGCCGCCCTCATCGTGGGGGTACGGCTGAGCGTGTCCGCCCCCGACGTGACCGCCGCACCGCCCGCGGTCGACCTGGCGGGCAAGGGCGGCGCGGCGGACTCGTCCCCGTCGAAGAAGCCGACGAAGAAGCCCGCCGACTCCGAGGAGTCCGAGGACGAGGCCGGCGACTCCGGTCTGCAGGACGGCACGTTCCGTGGCGCGGGCGCGAAGAACCCGTACGGCACGATCCAGGTCTCGATCAAGGTGACCGGCGGCAAGATCGTCGCGGCCGACGCGTCGTACCCGACCACGAACGACAGCGCCACGATCAACCCGCCGGCCGTCGCCAAGCTCAAGGAGGCGACGCTGGAGGCACAGAGCGCCGACGTCGACGCCGTCTCCGGCGCCACGTTCACCAGCGAGTCGTACGTCAAGTCGCTGCAGGCGGCCCTGGACCAGGCCGGCGGGTAGGCGTGCGCCACGTCGAACACGTCATGGGTACGGCGGTCAGCATCGAACTGGCCGACCCGCTGCCCGACGCCGACCTGACCACGATGATCGGTGACGTGTGCGCGTGGCTGCACGAGGTGGACCAGCGGTTCAGCACGTACCGCCCGGACAGCGAGGTGAACCGCTTCGCCCGCCGGGAACTGGCCCTGGCGGACTGCTCGCCGGACCTGCGGCACGTCCTGGACGCGTGCGCCGACCTGTGGCGCGCCACCGACGGCTACTTCGACGCCTACGCGGCCGGTCCGCTGGACCCGTCCGGCTACGTCAAAGGCTGGTCCGTGGAGGTGGCCTCGCAACGGCTCGCGGCGGCCGGCTCGACCCGCCACTACATCAGCGCCGGCGGCGACATCCGCATGCGCGGCCACAACGCCGACGACCGGCCGTGGCGGGTGGGCATCCGGCACCCGTGGGAAGCGGACAAGCTGAGCTGGGTGCTCACGCTGACCGACGCCGCGGTGGCCACGTCGGGCGTCTACGAGCGCGGCGGCCACGTGCGCAACCCGCGTACCGGCGCGGTGGCCCAGGGCCTGCGCTCGGTCACCGTGGTCGGCCCGGACCTGGCACTCGCCGACGCATACGCCACCGCGGCGCTGGCCATGGGCGAGGCGGGCCTCACCTGGCTGCCCAAACTCGAGGCCGACGGGTACGAATCCGCGGCGGTCACCGACGACGGCCGGGCGTACACGTCGAACGGTCTTCCCGCCGCCGTCTGAAGCCCGGTCAGAAGTCACTGAACAGGTACGGCATCGACCGCGGAAACAGCGCCCGCAGCGGCTCGAACGCCACCGCATCCACCTCCCCGAGCCCTCGGGTCAGCACGTCCACCGGGTCCAGTACGCCGTACACCAGCCCGCTGAAACCCGCCGCGCTGAGCCGGGCCTGCGGTTCCCCGCCCACCGCCACCCGGAGCCGCCCCTCCTCGCTCTCCAGGCGGTACACGCCTGTGATCAGCGGCCCGTCGACCACCTCCACCGTCACGCCACCCTCGCCCACCGGCGTGCCCTCCAGCGCCTGCGCGTTCAGCACCCGCGCCATCGGACCGGCATTGCTGGGGTACGCCACCCGGCCCTCCGTCGTGACCGCCATGTCCGTACCCCACAGGTCCGGCACCGCGTCGGAGTCGACCGACACCATCACCCGGCTCACCTGATCGACGTGCCGGGCGAAATACTGCAGCAGCAGCGCGCGCCCCAGCGGCCCGGTGGTCAGCAGATGCTCCCCCACCAGGTCGCCACCGAACCGGTCGATCCGGTAGCGGACCGCGCCCACCACCTCCCCGTCCACCCGGGCCATCGCGACCCACAGCTTGTCCTCGCGGAACGCACCCGCGCGAACCGGGTCGAACACGGAGAAGCCGTGCCGCTCCCCCAGCAGGCGCCGGGTGAACGCGTCGTACTCGTCGAAGGCCTCCGCGGCCGTCCGCCGCTCCACCGTCCCCGGAAGATCGATCCGGAGCAGATGGGAGACGCTCTCCGGCGGGAACGTGGCCCGGCGCAACCGCGGCAGCCCCACATAGCCGAGGCGGCCGTAGAACGACGGCCGGAACGGGTAGAGCGCGCTCACCGCACACCCCTGATCGCGCATCTGCACCATCAGACGGGTCATCAGCTGCCGCACCAGACCACGCCGCCGCGCCGTCGGATGGGACGCCACCGAGGCGATGCCGGCCATGTCGTGCACCACCCCACGGACGTTCTGCCGCATCGGCAGCGCGGCCACGCAGGCCAGCGCCTGCCCGTCCTCCTCCGCCACGAGGCTGGTCACGTCCCGGTAGAACTGCATCTGATGCCGGTAGGCAGCCTCGTCGGGGTCCGGCCAGGGCGAGGGCGTGAACGCATACGCCTGCAGCGGGAACATCGTGTCGGTCCGCTCGTCCGCGGTGATCTGTCGGATCTCCATGTCTGCCATCAAAGCGGTTCGGAGGCCCCGATGAGGCCGGAACTTCCGGGCCTGTGGACAACCGGGCGACGCGCCGGAGGTACCCCGGTTTGGCAAGCCGTGGGGCGACCGGCTAAAGTTCCTATCCGTCGCCGGGGAACGTTCCCGGAGGGACAAGCGGACGTAGCGCAGCTGGTAGCGCATCACCTTGCCAAGGTGAGGGTCGCGGGTTCGAATCCCGTCGTCCGCTCGGAGAGGCCGCCACAGGTTACGTGCGGGGTCAGCTCGGTGGAGTGGCCGAGAGGCGAGGCAACGGCCTGCAAAGCCGTGTACACGGGTTCAAATCCCGTCTCCACCTCGGCATGAAGATCGAGGGCGATTGGCGCAGCGGGAGCGCGCTTCCTTGACACGGAAGAGGTCACTGGTTCGATCCCAGTATCGCCCACCACGCAGAACAGCAGGTCAGAGCGGGTTTCGTCCCTCCGGGACGGAGCCCCTTTTTTACTTGTAGACCCGTCGGGGAGAATCTGGGGAGATGATCTTGTCTCCCGGGAGAAGGGTCACTTTGTCGCCGGACCCTGAACGGATCAGGTACACGCCATCGTCAACGGTTCAAACTCGATCCGTTACTGCCGGTCAATAGGCCAACTCCCACGCGGCGGGCCACCGGCCAGGCGGTGGGCGCCCTACTGGGCGCCGACGCCCTAGCGGCGGTGGCCGCAGATCTGGTACAGCATCGTCAGCGCCGCGGCGGACGGTGAGTCCGGGTCGGCGATGACGGTGATCAGGGACTGGTGTGGCGCTTGGGGAAGGCTCAGCGCCTGCTGGGTCACCGTGAGGTCGCCGACGAGCGGATGGGTCAGGTCGTAGACGTCGCGGCCGCAGGGTCGGACCGGGTGTTCGGCCCACATGGTGGCGAATTCGGCGCTCTCGATGGCCAGCTCGCCGACGAGCGCCGCCAGCCCGGCGTCGCCGGGATTGCGGGCGGTCATGACGCGCAGGTTGCCGACCACGGCCCGGGCCTTGGTGTGCCAGTTGCGGTAGAGGCCGCGTGTGTGTGCGTCGGTGAAAATGAGCCGGGACATGTTGGGCCTGGTTTCCGGGTCGTCCGGTGCGGCGGCGTCGAGGTGGCCGGCGAGCAGGGCATGACCGGCTCGGTTCCAGGCGAGGACGTCGTTGCGGCGGCCCACGACCAGGGCGGGCACCTCGTTCATGGCGGCGAGGAGCGTACGCAGCCCGGCGTCGGCTTCCTCGTCGGGCGGAACGGACGGGCGTACCCGATGGGGCACGGTGGCCGACAGCAGATGCAGGTGTTCGCGTTCGGCGGCGGTCAGCTGCATGGCGCCCGCGATCGCGTCGAGGACCTCGGTCGAGGCATGGAGCGACTGGCCCTGTTCCAGGCGCGTGTAGTAGCCGGCGCTGACCCCGGCGAGCATCGCGAGCTCCTCACGACGCAAACCGGGCACCCGCCGACGGTCGCCGTAGCGTGGCAGTCCCACCTCCTCGGGGCTGAGCTTGGCCCGTCTGGCACGCAGGAATTCACCGAGCGGCGATCTGGCGTCCATGGTCGGACAGTCTGCCCGGTCTCCGCCGTCGTTGCCTGTACCTGTCAGGGCTAGGCAAGACCGGGTCTGGATAGCGGGCCTCGGGGTTTCCAGCATCGTCTGCATGACACCTGTTCGTACCGCTCCTGCGACGGCGGCGGGCACCGCCGTCGGCCCCGGGGAGATCCGATGACCGACACTATTCAGCTCGGCGACGTCACGGTCACCCGGGTCTGGGAGTACTACGGCGCGGTGGAGATGGCACCCGAGGTCTTCTTCCCCGGCAACTCCGAGCAGGTCTGGGCCGACAACGCGGACTGGCTGCAGCCGACCTTCCTCGACCCGGCCACCCGGGTCGTCAACTCGGCCATCCAGACGTGGGTGCTGCGCAGCGGCGGCCGGACCATCCTCATCGACACCGGCGTCGGCAATCACAAGGAACGCCCGTACGCGCAGGTCTGGGCTCACCACGACTCGGACTTCCTGGCAAACCTCGCCCGGGCCGGCGTACGCACGGCGGAGGTCGATGTGGTCGTCAACACCCACCTGCACATCGACCACGTCGGCTGGAACACCCACCTCCACGGTCGCAACTGGGTGCCGACCTTCCCGAACGCCACGTACGTGATGCCGAAGGCTGACTTCGACTTCTGGAACCCGGACAACAACAACGCCACCGTGCTCGGACGGGGCAACCAGAACGTGTTCGAGGACAGCGTGATCCCCGTGCATCAGGCCGGGCAGACGCTGCTGTGGGAGGACAGTCACCGCCTCGACGAGAATCTCGTCCTGGAACCGGCGCCGGGACACACGCCCGGATCCAGCGTCCTGACACTCACCTCCGGCACGGACCGGGCACTGTTCGTCGGCGATCTGGTGCACAGCCCCGTGCAGGTACTCGAGCCGGACGCCAACAGCTGTTTCTGCGAGGACCCCGTCGCCGCCGCCACCACCCGCCGCCGGCTGCTGGGCTGGGCCGCCGACCACAACGCGCTGGTCGTGCCGGCCCACTTCCCCGGCGGCGGCGCCCTCGAGGTCACCCGCGACGCCGACCGGTTCGCCATCAAGGATTGGGCGCCATTCCGATGACCATCGTCACCACCACCCACGGTGCCGTACGCGGCACTGGCGCCTTCCGCAACATTCCGTACGCCGCACCACCCCTCGGCGCCGCCAGGTTCGCGGCTCCCCGGCCACACCCGCCGTGGGAGGGCGTCCGCGACGGCACCACCTTCGGCCCCAACGCGCCGCAGTCCGAACGCCGGCTCGGCGACGTCGACATGTCGGGCTACTTCGGCGACGGCTGGCACCGGGGCGAGGACTACCTGACCGTCAACGTCTGGACGCCCGACGCCAAGGGTTCCGGTGCCCCGGTAATGGTGTTCGTCCACGGCGGCGGGTTCGTCGCGGGCTCCAACCGCGCCGCCTACTACGACGGGTCCACCTTCGCCCGCGACGGCGTCGTCCTGGTCACCGTCAACTACCGGCTCGGAATCGCGGGTTTCCTGGACCTGCCTGATGCGCCCGCCAACCGAGGCTTGCTCGACGTGGTGGCCGGCCTGCGCTGGGTACGGGAAAACATCGCGGCCTTCGGCGGCGACCCGGACAACGTCACGCTGTTCGGGCAGTCGGCCGGCGCCACCATCGTCGGCGGCGTACTCGCCACACCCGACGCCGCCGGGCTCTTCCGGCGCGCAATCATCCAGAGCGGAAGTGGCCTCGGTGCGTTCAGCCGGGAGCAGGGCGCCCGCGTCGCCCGGGCAGCAGCCGAGATACTCGGCGTCGGGGCAACCGCCGAGGCGCTCGGACAGCTGACGGACGAGCAGCTGGTCGAGGCGGCCGCACAACTGGCGGGCCTCGACCTGCGCACGGCGGACCACCGGGACCCACTGATCGGACTGAGCCCCTTCAGCCTGGTCTCGGACGTCCAGCCGGCCGACGCCGTCGCCACCGGAATGAGCGCCGACGTTGATCTACTCATCGGCACCAACACCGAGGAGGGCAACCTCTATCTCATCCCGGTCGGCAGGTACGACGGTTCGACGAGCGCCGACGTGCACGCCGTGGCGGCGCTCGCCCACCCGGAACCGGAACGGCTCGTCACGGCGTACCGGAGAAACCGGCCTGACGCGACGGACGCCGAGCTGCGGTCGGCCATCCTGGGTGACGCACTGTTCGGAGCCGGCAGCTGGGCGCTGAGTGAGGCGCACTCCCAGAACTCACGCTCACGGACGTTCGGGTACGAGTTCGGCCGGCGCGATCCCCGCCTCGGCGCAACGCACACGATCGAGCTGCCGTACGTATTCGGCGACTCCGACGTGCACGACACCTGGATCCGCTTCGCCCGGACGGGTGATCCGGGCTGGGAGCCGTTCGAGGCGGACCGCAGGGCCACGATGCACATCGGTGCGACGTGGGAACAGGTCGACGATCCGCGTGGGCCTGAACGGCTGGCATGGCGACGCCGCACACCCGTCGGGGCACCGGTCTCCGCGTCGCCGCTGTCGCGAGGCATCCGCAAGGGAAACATCCTGCAGGTGTCCGGGCAACTCCCGTACGACCCGGCCACCGGCGAGCTCAGCGGCAGCACGGTCTCCGCACAGACGGCGCAGGCCCTGCGTAACGTCATCGCCGTGCTGGAGGCGGGCGGCGCGCACCTCGCGGACGTCGTGATGCTGCGCGTGTACCTCGCCCATCCCGGTCACCTGAACGAGATGAACGAGGCCTACGCGGCACTGGTCGGAAGACCGTATCCGGCCCGCACGACCGTCTACATGCAGCTCCCACCGGGCGTGATGGTGGAGGTCGACGCGCTGGCCGTACTGAGCTGATGACGGTACTGATCACACCGTTCCTCGCGGTGTTCGACTTCTTCGCAATGAGCACGGCCGGGCTGGGTGCTCCGGCCCTGGCCGTCTTCACCACCGCGTACGCCGCCGGGCCGGTCCTGGCCCTGCTCATGTATGGCGGACACCCCGGAGTGCCGCCGTGCGGCTCAACCCGGGGTGAAAGTCGCGGTGAACGCTGGCCTGGGTCATGAGTGACATCACCGCTGACGTCTACCTCAGCTTCCAGGCCGACATCTGAGCGTCTACGGGCGTCGCCGGGACGCCTCAGTCCGCGGACGGCACGGACCGAGGGCCCCTCGCCTGTCCGGCCCGGACCCGTTACCTACTCGTGATGGTGGTTTCCGAACTCCTTCGGCGGGCGGCGCATCGCACCACGTGTCGGAAGAACTCAAACGGAGAACGGGGAAGACATTGCGCAAGAACCACCTCGCCGCGGGGCTGCTCGGGACGGCGCTCGTCGTGGGATTCGCAGCGCCCGCCGAGGCGAGCGCTACGGGAACGGCATCCGTCGTTTCCTACCAGGATGGCCAGATGGTCGTCTTCAAGGCGGCGTCCGGCAAGGCCAACCGGGTCGTCATCTCCAGCGCGTCGACGCACCACTACCTCACGCTCGACGACACGTACCCGATCAGGGCCGGTGCCGGCTGCAAGCCGGTCAAGGGTGACAGGACCAAGGTGACCTGTGGCCTCGGCGAACTCACCGAGCGGGTCCGGGTGCACACCTACGACCGCGGCGACAGCATCACCAACAAGACCCGGCTGAAGCTGATCGCGTACGGCGGTTCCGGCAACGACACGATCCGGGGTGCCTCGGCCGGCGACCTGATCTACGGCGGGTCCGGCAACGACACGGTCCACGCCAACGGCGGCAACGACAGAATTCATGGCGGCTCGGGGAACGACATCCTCTACGGCGGTTCCGGCAACGACCACCTGATCGGCGGCACGGGCAAGGACACGCTGCGCGGCGGCCCGGGCTCCGACCGCATCTCCTAGAACGGGCGACGACGCGGTCGGCTCCGCCTCGAGCAAGGAGGGAGGCGGGGCCGGCCGCAGGACGACGGGATGACAAAGAACGGTCGGGCGTGATCGCCGACGAACCTTGACATGCCGAGGGGAGTGCTGTTCCCAAACCACCACGCCAGCACGCAGATCATCCACCACGAAGGCGAACTGGTCGGCTGGCCTGTTCCCCGTGACGGAAGCGGGCTGACGCAGGAACAGGCCGCGATCAGTGCAGCAGATCTGGGACGCCGACTGTCGATGGCCGAGGTAGAGCTGACATTCTTACGGTCATGCTCCCCACCGACGGACATGTTCACACCGAATGGTCCTGGGACTGCGAGCCAGGTGACATGGAGGCCAGTTGCGCCCGGGCGCTGGCCATGGGCCTGCCGGCCATCGCCTTCACCGAGCACCTCGACTTCACCGTCTGGACCAGGGTGGAACCGGCGCCGGATGCCCCCGCGAAGGTCACCGACCTGATCACCGAGGACGGGACGCTGGCCCCGCCCCGGCTGGACGTCGACGGCTATCTGGCGTGCGTGCAGCGTTGCCGGGAGAAGTTTTCCGACCTGGTGATCCTCACCGGGGTGGAGGTCGGCGAGCCGCATTGGCACCGGGATCAGGTTGCGGCGGTGCTCGCGGCGGGGCGGTTCGACCGCGTCCTCGGCTCCCTGCACACCCTGCCGCTGGGCGCGGGGCTCAATGAGCCGGGCGAGCACTTCGCACGACGGCCGGCCGCGGAGGTGGTTCGCGACTACCTGGCCGAGATTCCCCGGCTGGTGGCCGGATCCACGGACTTCGAGGCGCTCGCCCACATCGACTTCGTCAGCCGGTACTGGCCCGCGACCGCGGGGCCGTTCGACCCCGCGGACTTCGAGGAGGAGTTCCGGCATGCGCTGACGGTGGTGGCGGCCGCCGGCCTGACGCTGGAGGTCAACACGAACCGGCGGCCCTTCCCGGAGGTCGTGCGGTGGTGGAGGGAGGCCGGAGGTGCGGTAGTCACCTTCGGCAGCGACGCGCACTGTCCCGGCGGCGTCGGCGAGGGCTTCGCGGAAGCAGTCGCCATGGTCGAGGCGTTCGGCTTCCGTCCCGGCCGGCACCCCTACGACAGCTGGTACGCCTGACGCGATCTGCATCTGTGGCATGCGGTCGCCGTCGGCGCCCCACCGGAAGGTGCGCCGCCAGCCTGTGGGCTGTCAGCGACGGCCCCAGATCAGCCGGCACGCGTACGGCAGCGTGTAGGAGCCCTCGGGGCTGCGGTAGTCGCTCAACAGGTCACCGAAGCGCACGCGGGCCCTGGCAAGAAGGTCGTCGTCGGCATCCTTGAGTACGGCCCCGAGCATCGCCGGACCGGTTGCGAGTTCCCACATCGCCGACTCGTGGGGGAACTCGACGGACCACGACCAGAGTTCACTGGCGACCTCGGAGAGTCCGGCCTGGACGAGCCATTGCTCCCGGCGACCGGGCATGGCGAGGTGCTCGAGCCGCTGGATCGAGGCGGTCGCCTGCGCGGGCAGCCGTTCGCCGACAGCTTCCGAGATCGCGTACGTGAGGATGTTCTTGCTGGCGGCGTCCCAGGTCGCGATGCTGAACGCCGCGCCGGGGCGCATCACCCGGGCCAGCTCGCGAGACTCGGCCCTCGGGTCGGCGAAGGACAGCACGCCGAACCGGGAGACGACCAGGTCCGTGCTCTCGTCCGGCAGGTCGAGCTGCTGGCTGTTCTGCACTGCGAAGCGGACGCCGGTGATCCCCCTTCTGGCCGCCTTGGTGCGCGCCATGCCGACCATGGGTTCGGCCGCCTCGACGCCAACCAATTCCAGTCCGGGGAAGCGCTCCGCCAGGGTCAGGCCGGGCTCGCCCGTGCCGCAGGCGACATCCAGCACCTTGGCGCCCGCCGCAGGCTCGGGAATATGTTCCATGATCCTGGTGGTCACCGGTGCCAGAACGGGCAGCATCTGGGCGAAGCTGTCGGCAAGCCGGCCGAAGTCGAAACTGACCTGGGATGACATCGTCCTGCTCCGCGATAGAAGGGTGGGTGAGGAAACCGTGGAGGACATGGTTCGGCGGGAGTGCCCGTCGCCCCTGCCGTTCCGGCTCGGCGACGTCCGTGGACATGACGCCTAGAGGACCGGCACGACCGGCCGGCGTACGCCGTTCGGCAGGTGGCGGTTCTCGACGAACGGCACCCCCGGCGCCACCGCCGAAGCGTCGTCGAGCCGCGCGCTCTGCTCCTGCGGCAACGTGAGGCTCAGCGCCGCCAGGTATTCGTCCAGCTGCTCGACGGTGCGCGGGCCGATCAGGGGAATGAGCGCGGTCGGTGACTGGGCTTGGCGGTGCAGCAGCCAGGCCATGCTCACCTGCCCGGGCGTGACCCCGAGCTCGGCCGCGATGTCGAGGACCAGGTCCAGAATCGTCTTGTTCTCGGCGTGCACCAGCGCTCCCCGCCAGTTCGTCAGCCGGCCCGCGTCGCTCGTGCGGTACTTGCCGGTGAGCCGTCCACCGCCCAGTGGGGACCACATTCCCACGCCGAGGCCGAGCGCGGTGGCCATCGGCAGCAGCTCGCGGTCGGCGGTGCGCTCGAGCAGGCTGTACTCGGCCTGGATGGCGGTGACCGGCGCCCAGCCACGAAGGTCGGTGATCGCCGTGGCACGCGACACCTGCCAGGCCGGGAAGTTGGACAGTCCCGCGTACAGAATCTTGCCGGCCGAGACCAGGTCGTCGAACCCGCGCAGGATCTCGTCGATCGGCGTGAGGCCATCCGGGAAGTGCGCCCAGTAGAGGTCGATGCGATCGGTACGCAGGCGGCGCAGGCTCGCCTCGACGGCGCGGACCATGTTCTTGCGGCTGTTGCCGGAGACGGTGATTCCGCTGTGCGTACCGTCGGGGCTGCCGAATTTCGTGGCCACCGTGAAGTGATCGCGATCGGTGGCGAGCAGGTCACCGAGAATCTCCTCGGATTCCGCGCGCGCATAGCTGTCGGAGGTGTCGATGAACGTTCCGCCGGCCGTGGCGAACCGGTCGAACATGGCGCGAGCCTCGTCGGGAGTGGCACCGCTGCCCCACCGTGTTCCAAAGTTGACGGTGCCGAGTGCATAGGCGGACACCCGCAGGCCGGAGCGCCGGCCGAAGTTCTGATGCAGCATGAGGGGGAAAACCTGACCGACCACGGCGTCGCCGCGGTGCATCGAGGGACGGGATTGCTTGGACATGCGAAACGGGCTGGTTCAGCTCAGCCCGGCGTTTGCCCGTGGCGGCAGCGCGCTGACGCCGAGCTCGCGGACGCAGCGTTCGTAGACGTTGGCGGCCAGGACGGGATCGCGGGCGGGCTTCGGCGGGTCCGCGGGGGCGCCCTTGGCGAAGAAGCCGCCGTTCGGCGATGGCGTGATTCTGCTCGTGGCGAGCAGAACGGGCGTACGGGCCGCCTTGTCGGGCGCCTGGGCGAAGAGTCCGCCGACGGCGGCGACTGCCTTGAGTATCCCGCCGGACTTGGCGTTGAAGCCGGTCCTGATGACGCCAGGGGTGGCGCTGTACGCGCTCATGTCCGCCGGGAGCCGATCCGCCAGCGCGGCGGTGGCCAGGATGCCCAGCAGTTTGGCGGAGCCGTAGACGGCCAGCTGAGGGAATCTGCTACGCCAGGAGGTGCCGGTGACGTCGGGGTTGTCGGCGTCGACGCGGCCGCGGGTGACCAGGTCGCTGGAGATGGAGACGATCCGGGCGGTGGGGGCGAGCAGGCCGGCGCCGAGCAGCACATGGGTGAGGTGCAACGGTGCCAGGAGGTTCAGCGCGTGGGTGCGTTCGACACCGTCGGCGGTCTCCGCATAGCCGGCGAAGGCGGCTCCGGCGTTGTTGATCAGCACATCGACGTGCCCGACGAGGTTGCGCAGCTGGGCTCCGAGGGCCAAGACACCGGCGCGGTCGACCAGGTCGGTGTGCAGAGCGTGCACGGTACGCCCGGCGGCCTGCGCGGCGAGAACCTGGCGGGCCTCCCGGGCGCTGCCGGCGTCGCGGGTGACGGCGACGACGTCGAAGCCGGCGGCGAGCAACTGCCGGGCGGTGGCCTGCCCGAGACCGCCGGCCGCGCCGGTGATGACAGCGGTACGCGTGTTCATGGGTGCTCCTGATCAGCGAGGGATCTGCAGGGTGAGATCGGCGCGGTGGCCGTCCCCGGCCGGCTGGATGCTGAGCCAGCTTCCCGGGGAGCCTTTGGCGAGCCGGATCTCGATGTCGGTGTCGTTGCGGTACGGGCTCCGGCCGCGCGGCGCGTAAGGGGGCAGCGTCTGGACGTGGGCGGCGAAGTCGTCGGGGAAGTACAGCTCGGTGCCGAGCGCCGCTGCGCCTTCGACGCAGACCCGGGCGTGGATGTGCACGGTGCGCGGGGTGTACCAGCCCGGGACGATGGTCTGGAACTCCACGTACCCGGCGTCGTCGGTGTTCTGCAGACCACGCAGGAACATCGCGTCGTCCGTCGGCCGGAACCGGCGCAGCGTCAGCGACACCAGCGCCGGGAACCTGTCGGCGCCGTAGCGCTGATAGCCGGAGTAGATGCCCCGCGAGTCGCAGTGCCAGATCTCCACGGACGCCCCGGCCAGCGGCGCCAGCGTGCCGGCCCGCACGACGCGGAGGCGCAGCAGCAGCGGGACGCCGTCACGGCCCTCCCGTACGTCGCGCCGCACCGGCGAGCCGGGCACGTAGTAGGGCCCGTTGCCCTGGCCCGCCGTGGCCTGGTCCGGGTCGAGCGTGGCGGCGCGGCGGATGGTCGCCCGGTTGTCGATGAAACCCAGCACCGTGGTCAGTACGCGGCGCCGTAGCCGGTCGCGTGCCGATCGTGGCCGGCCCACGGTCCCCGCCATCGCAGATCCTCCGTTCCAGCATTGCTTGGACTGTCCAAGCATGTTCGATGCTGACGGAGAAGCTTGGAGTTGTCAAACATTGGATGCTCAAAGCAGTATCCGGTACGCTGAGCGGATGGAGGAAGAGTCGTTGACCTACCAGCTCCTACGGATGCTGCATGCCATGGAGAACGCGACCAACGCGGAGATCCGGGACGTGCTCGCCGAGCTGAGGCTCACCCACGCCCTGGCCGACATGCTGTGGCAGCTGGACCCGGCCGGTCCGGCGCCGTCCATGCGGCACATGGCGGCCCGGCTGCGTTGCGATCCGTCGACCGTGACCTTCCTCGCCGACAGGCTCGAGCAACTGGGCTATGTGGTCCGCACCACGGCCCCCACCGACCGGCGCACCAAGGTGCTGAACCTGACCGACGGCGGCCGCGCCGCCCGGAGCCATCTGGTCGAGGCCGCGACCACCCGTACCCCCATCGCCCGCCTCGGCAGCGCCGAGCAACGCCGCCTGCACACTCTGCTGGCCAAGGCTCTCGCCGACACCGCCCCGGAATCGGAGGGTGTGGGCGCGACAATCGTCGCCGCCCCCGGAAAGGACCGGCACCACACGTCAGCCCGCCGGACCGTCCCGGGTCGATCGGGCTGACCTGGTCCCGCCTCCCGGCCGGCATACCCAGCAGTCCGCCACGAGTTCAGCCGGCCGCGGTAGCCGGCGACCGCGTGCCGAACCCCGGCCACCCCGGTCCCCGCGATTCTCCGCCGTGACGCATCCGGCGAGACGCTATGCGCACTCCGCGACCACGACCATTCGATCGTGATCGCTTCTCAGTGGCTCACCGTCCTCGCCGTACCCGGCCACGTCGGTGAACCCGGAAGCGGCACACCAGTCGCGCAGCTCAGGGAAGGCGAACAACCGTTTGACGAAGGTCAGTTTGCGGGCCCGGCCGTCGCGAACCACGGTGCGTTCCACCTCGAAGCGCGCCGTCAGCGGATCCAGGTGATGCCGGTCGGCAAGCAGGTCGCCGTTGTCGAGGCGCGCCGTGATCCGCGAGGGCGTGTAGGACATCAGGAACTTCGGCAGGTTGTCCAGGTCCATGGCCAACCGGCCGCCGGGTCGCAGGAGGCGCGCGATCTCCCGCAGAACGCCGCGGTTGGTGGCGTCGTCGAAGTACCCGAACGCCGTCGTCCAGTTCACCACCCGGTCGAACCGAGCGACCCACGGCGGAAGTTCGCGCATGTCGCCGGCCACGTACTCGACGTCCACGGCCATCGCCGCCGCGTCACCCCGAGCGCGATCCAGGAAGACCGCCGACGAGTCGAGGCCCGTGACCCGGCAACCGCGCGCTGCCAGCTCATTCGCCAGCACGCCATGACCACAGGCAAGATCGAGCACCCGCATGCCCGGCTCCAGATCCAGCAGCCGCCAGACGACGTCCGCGGCGGATGTGCCGGTGTACGCGGTACCCACCACCGGTCCGTGCGTCGGTGCGCCGCCAGCATCCGGCGCGGAGAAGAAATGCAGATAGTCCTCGTCGTACATCGCCGCCGCGTTGAACAGATCCGCCGTCACGATGCCCAACCGTATGGTCGAACACGGGGCCGGACAACCTCCGCGGGGAGCTCATCGACGACGGCTGCTCCAACGGTCGTGGTGGACCGCCGCCTGCAGGGGACGGCGTCGGCGCCATCCGTGTCGCTCGAGGTCGGGCACCGCCTGCAGGTGACTGACCGGGCCGAGGCACAGCCAGGCGACCGGCCGGATGCCGGCGGGGATGCCGAGCAGCCGCTGCAGGAACGGCTCGCGGTAGAACGACACCCAGCCGACGCCGAGATGTTCGGCGGTGGCGGACAGCCACAGGTTCTGGATGGCCAGGCATACCGAGTAGAGGCCGGCGTCGGCGATGGCGTGCCGGCCCAGCACGGCCGGGCTGCCCCGGTCGGGGTCGTAGGTCACCACGATCGACAGGCTGGACTCCAGCACGCCGTCAATCTTGATCCGGGAGAACCGGTCGGCGTCCTCGGCATCCAGGGTGGCGGCGAACGTCTCCCGCTCGTGCTGGACGTGCCGGTGAAACGCTTCCCGCACTCCGCGGTCCCCGATCACGACGAAGTCCCACGGCTGAGACAGCCCGACGCTGGGTGCGGCGTGCGCCGCCGCGAGCACCCGATCGAGTACGCCGGCCGCAAGGGGCTCACCGGTGAATTGGGCGCGCACGTCCCGGCGGCGGTGGATGACGTCGTACAGGTCGCTGATCATGGATAGGCTCCCGCCGTGCTCTCTGGTCACCGCGGCGGGCCCGTGCCGACATCACACCGGCTTCCCGATTCTCCCCACCATTCGTGGGACGCCCCGCACCAATTCATGCCATCGAGCACGCTACCAACCGCGCCCGGCCGCCCCTGCCGCACCCAACCGCCCGAGCGGCGAGGCGGTCTGGACACCGGCCTACGTCCTGGCCCACGCCCACCGCCATCGTCATCCGCCCCGGGCTCCCCTCGGGCTCTGAGTTCCGCAGATCCGTGGCCCGCTGGGCGACTGCCTCCCGCACCGACTGCGGCGGCGCCCTATTCTCTCATTCGGTTATGATGAAGCGCCCCGCTCAAGTAGATCGAGAAGCATTTCGAGACAGCTGACCATTGGATAGGAACAGGCAATTAGGATCGCGCACTTCTCTGACACCAACACATATCTTCCGAATGGCGTGGCTACGTCGCTGCGCCTTCTTGTGCCGTCGCTGCAGAGTCATGGCGTGCATTCCCTGATAGTATGTCCAGGCCGTCATGGTCAAACTTGCATGAATACACCGACAATACGGCTGCCATCGATTCCGATACGCCGATTCGGCGGTCGATTCGCTGTTCGCTTCAGCAGTGCAGTCATTGCAAGGATCCGCGAGTGGAGCCCCGACGTCGTGCACGTACACACGCTGGGTCCCATCGGAATCTGGGGGGTATCATTCGCCCGGGACCTAGGCCTGCCCCTTGTCCAGACCTACTGGACGGACCTGCACCGGTACGCAGATGCGTACCGTATCCCCGACTGGGCATTACTGGCCGCCGCCAAACTGATCGCCACTCGCCTGGGAAAGAGTCTGCCAACGAGCCGGGCAGGAAGGGCGCAGCTGGTGAGCACAATGTGCTCCATGATTCTTGACGAGTCGGACGTGGTCGTGTCGCCGACACAGGCGGCAATTCTGCGGAACGGCTTTGCTCCATCGAAGCATGTTGAGTACATTGCCGCTCCCAGCGATCTCTCCTCAACCGCACCAGCGGTCACTCAACGAGAGGGATTCCGTAGACGCTGGCGGATCGATGATGACGCCAGGGTTGTACTCTTCGTAGGGCGGTTGCACTCGGAGAAATCCACAAGTTTTCTGTTGACCGCCTTCGGTCTCCTGCTCAGAAGGCTGCCATCAGCAAGACTGGTGCTGGTCGGCACGCCGGTGCGGCGGGCCAAACTCGCGCTGCAGATAGAAAGAGCAGGCGTGCTGCGCCAGACCATCTGCACAGGAAACCTGAACGGCCGGGAGCTCGAGGCGGCCTATAGCGCAAGCGACGTTTTTGCGTTTCCATCGACAACAGAAACCCAGGGGCTGGTACTGCACGAGGCTGCCTTGGCGCGCCTGCCCACCGTCATCCGGGACAGTCTGTTGCACAGCTGTCACCCATTAGGAGAAGGCCTTCTTCTTACCGAGGAGAGTCACGTCGAGTTTTCGGACGGCATCTTGCGGCTACTGACCCAGCCTGGCTTGTCTGCACAACTCGTAAGCCGGAGTCATCGCAAGGCCACTGCACAAAATCTCCCCGCGTACGGCTTGGCGATGCTGAACGCCTACCAGAAAGCGGTCGAGATACACCCACCTGGAGCCTGCCGTTGAAAGCGAATACCGGAGAAACCCGGACGGCAAAGGATGGGTGAGGCTCACCCCCTGTTGGATATCGTTATTCCGGCATGCAATGAACGCTACTGGTTGAAAGACCTATTTTCGACACTCTCGACGCAGGACACCTCCGACATCGCCATCCATCTGGTGTGCTCCGGCTGCACGGCCGAGCTGTGCTGCCTGGACCCGGTACCGCCAGGCGTATCGATCATCCGTACTGGACTGGGCGTCTCTCACGCTCGCAACCGCGGAGCACTGGCCGGGAGAGCGCCGTGGATTCTATTCCTCGACGCCGACGTGCTATTGCCGCGGTTCTTCCTGATCGAAGTCAGGAATATAATCAAAAGCAGTGACAGCGATGCGATCTCTTTCAGTTTCTACGCAGATACTGACGACCTCATGCTTAGGTTGGGCACACGACTGACATATTATTATCTCCGGGTGATAAGCAGGCTGCTATTCCCAAGCCTTCCAGGGTTCGCCATGCTTGTCCGTCGCAAGTCATTCCTGCTTGCCGGCGCGTTCGATACGACCCTGTCGATCGCCGAAGATGTAGAGTTCTCGCGTCGGCTGCACCGAATGGGTTTTACTGTCAGTTGGTGCACGTCGTTGTGGCTGGTCGCCTCGACCCGCAGATTCGATACCGGTTTGGCAGAGCGATTCAAGACACTTCGCCTCTACGCTCTGGCCGAAACTATTCGGCTTACCCCCGGCCTTCTTCTCCGTGCGAAGCTCCCGCAGTTGCCGAGGAGGATTCATCCGCGCGCTGCGCGGAGGAGATTTCCTGACACGTTGCCACTACGGCCTCCGGCACATCGGCCCGACGAAAATGTGGATGATGCTGCGGCAAGAAGAGAGCAACAATCTGCAATACATGAGTCGCGCCGTACACGACGGCTGCTACAACCTTGGCTGCCACCCACGGCCCGGGAACGAGACAAATCGCGGTGAAGCCGACGACCACGGCGCAAAAGATTCCGTAGCTGACTATCGAAGTGAAGAGATAAAATAGTTCGAAACCTCTAGGTCTAGGTTCAAATATTGACATGGTTGCGGTACGGAAGCTCGGCACGTACGCGCCGATGAGCCGTTCGTCAGCCTGGTCCGGATTCGTCCCCAACAAGGCTTCGAGACGCGTGAGCAGCCGGGCACGCACCCACGTGGACGAACTTGTCAGAACAAAGAACCCGAAGATCGCGATGGTGATGCTTGGACCGGCCAGCTGCAGCCAGAGAGGAACTCCTTGGAGCTTTCCCGCCTGATATTTGCTGAGCATGAATCCCGTTCCGGCAATAACATAGGTCATGCCCAACGCGAGAATCGCAGTACTCACGGCCGCCGACTGCGCATCGTCCTGCCGCTCCACCGCGTAAAGCGCAGTCAGGTTCTGACGGAGATGACTATCCATCTGCATTGTGGCTGGCCCTCGCAATCTATAAGTCTGGGCTTCATCACCATACCGGCGCGAGGGCCTTGTGCGACATCCGGCCGCCCTCACTGGACGGACGGGCCGAGAACGAGCTAATCAAAGACGGTGTACGCAGTCCACCGAGGTAGTCCGTCGCGCTGCGACCCGAGATCGCCGTGTTGCCGCATTCCCTCGACCTACCCGCGAAGATTCTCAGACCTTGGACGGCGGCGCCGCCATGGGATACCGCCGTCTTTCTGCACTGCGATCTCTCCCGGTCAACCTGCTGTGATCGCGCGGGCGGATTGATGTGTCCGGCATGACGTCCCGGGTCGAAGTCGCTGTCGAGACAGCTTTACGGCGCCTCGGGTGATCGCGGGCTTCGGCCCCGTCGCAAATCGTTGACCTGCGAGTATGTCGATGTGGGCTTCTTCGACGCAGCTTCTCCGCAAGACGCCACCCCCGAGACGAGGTGGAGCAACGGCGCGGCGGACGAAGTCTGGGACGGCTGGGGCACCATGCTTCCTGGGGTGGTGAACCGGCGCCTGGTCGTCGCGCGGAGCACCGAGGCGGTGGTCGCGGTGACGAGCCTGCACGCCTACCCCGACGGCTTCGCCGTGACCTGGACGGCCGTCTGGCTGCCGCCCGTCGGCCGGCGGATCCACCGTGCCGACATCGGTGTGTGGCTCGGCGCTGACCGGCTGCCCGACGAGCTGCTGAGACTCGGGGTTCAGTTCGCCGACGGACGCAAGGCCACCAACCTCGACGTCGAGCGGTACAACCCCGCCGACAGCCCAGTGCTGGACAGTGACGGTGGTGATGGCGGCAACCACCAGCTCAGGGAGCACCATCGCGTCCGGCCGCATCCTCCCGACGGCCCGTTGAGGTTCGTCTGCGAATGGCCGGTGTTCGGGATTCCGGAAAGCAGTGCGGCAGTGGACGCGGGCCTCGTTCGGGCGGCCGCCGCCGACGTGATTGCGCTCTGAGACGGCGTCACCGTCGGCCGGCATCCCCCCGGTGTCGTCCGCTCTTCCGGGTGGCGATGCGCCCGGGGATGACCACTGAAAGTAACCCGGCGCCTACGATGGTCCGGTGCCGCACCTCCGTCAGCCTGCCGAACGGGAGGTTGACCCGGCGGTCAACCGTGGTGGCCGGGACGAGCCGGCCGAACGCTTCCGCGGCGCACCGGGTGGCGTCGTCCACGGCGCCGGGAACGGCGCCGTCGCACGGGCGCTGCACCGCGCCGCGTCGACCGGGGAGTCCTCCGCCGATCGAACCACGCTGCCGGCTGCCGTCGCCGACGGGATCGCCGCGGCACGCGGCGGCGGTCGCCCGCTGCCGGAGGAGGTCCGAGCCGAGATGCAGCAGCGGCTCGGTGCCGACTTCTCCGCGGTCCGGATTCACGATGACGACCGCGCCGACCGGCTGACCGGCGAGGTGCACGCCGAGGCCTTCACCACCGGTGCCGATGTCTTTTTCCGGGCCGGCGCCTACGACCCGGCCAGCGCGTCCGGGCGGCATCTGCTGACCCATGAGCTGACCCATGTGATGCAGAACGCGAGCGGGGCATCCGGTGCCGGGAACCGGGTGAGCCGGCCCGGGGACGCGATCGAGGTACAGGCCCGCCGGGTGGCCGACGCGGTCGTGGCCGCTCCGTCGACGGACACACCGACCGCACCGGCTCCGGCGGTGATCGCTGCGGTGGGCCTCCACCCGGCGGTGGGTAACCGCACCATCGGGCGGCTCGCCGGACCGGTGGCACGGTTCGGGCCGTTCGACTCCGGTCCGCCGGTGCCCGACACAGAGCTGCGCGACCGTGCGCTCGGGCCCGGCGGTGCGGCGAACGACGCCAAGGCGATCCGCGACTTCGCGGTGGCCGACGACGGCCAGAAGGCTCAGCTCATGCAGCTGATTCTGGCGGACTGGTGGGTGGGCCCGGAGGGCGAGGCGGCGCTCGAGCGGTGCTGGGCCAGCCTGCCGGGCGAGCGCCTGGCGGCCTTCGCCACCACCCACCCCGGCCTGTGGACGCAGAGCGTCGACCGGGGTGCGGAGATTGAGAACCTGCCGCAGGTGGTACGGCTCCGCGACGAGTTCCGGACCGACGTACGGACTCTGGCCGAGCAGTACCTCACCGGCAACCGCCAGATCGTCGAGGCGGAACTCCACCGGTACGGCCTCGCACCGGGTGCGTCGGGTGCCGCGGGCCCGCCCGGACACGACGAGGAACTGCAGCGGCTGCAGGTGGCCGCTCGCGCCTTGGCCGCCCTGCAACGCGCGCAGGAGCAGGCTCGTCAGGCGCGGGTCGGCTGGCGGATCGGCGACGGGGGCGACGTCGACCCGGACTGGACCGGCCGCAGGGTGAAGTACCAGGTTCCGTTCGACCCGGCACAGGCACCGCCGTTGCGGGAGGATCCCGGGCCGGAGTATCCGAACGGCGACGTCCTGCTCCATCCCGTGCGGTCGTACGAGGACGTGCTGACGCACCATCACCAGGCGATCCGGTCGATCGGCGGGCTCATCGCGGCGTTTCCGGCGCTCTTTGCGATGGCCCGCGGGGGCCGCAGCGGCGAGACGACGCAGTTTGCCGAGGCTCGGGATCCGGCCATCGCCCGCGAGCGCCTGCGGGTCGGCCTGACCGGGGTGCTGGACGACATCCGGCGCACCGGCGAAGCGCTGTCCGGCGGCCGACTCGACCTGATGGACCTGGTCCCGTTGCACGACCAGCTCCGCGCCGCGGCCGCCCCGCTCGCCGGCGACCGGTGGACCGGTGGTTTCCGCCGCCGGCTCGCCGACGAGATGACCCGCGACCGGCAGGCCGAGCGCATGCTCGCCGAGCTCGGCTTCCAGGTCCTTCAACAGGTCGCGTTCCTGGTCGCGCCGCTGACCGGTGGGCTGACCCTGGTCGCGATCCTGGCGGTGACCGCCACGGTGTCGGTGGGCCGGGCCATCGCGTCGGAGCGGGACTTCCAGACGTTGCAGGGCGCCCAGGGCACGGCGGTGGCGCCCGGCACCGGCCTGGTGAGCGACGCCCAGGTCGACCACGCCTCGCGGGTGGCCGACGCGGAGGCGGCCGCGGCCGCCCTCGCCGCCGTCGCGCTGGGCGCGGCTGTCGTCTCCGCCGCGGCCGGTCGCCCGGGTGGCACCGGAACCGGCGCGGGCGGACCGGCAGCCGGCGAAGCCGCGGCCGGCGCGCAGGCGGCCGGCACCGAGACCGCCGCCGGTCAAGCCGCGGCGACAGGCCAGACGACCGCCGCGAGCGCCGGTGGTTCGGCGCCGCGCATGGGATCCGGTCTCCCGGTCCTGCGCGTCGACGTGGCCGACGTGGTGGTGGAGGAGGAGGTTCTCGCGGACGGCGGACTGCAGATCCGGATCAGCTTCGACGATCCGATGCACGGTACGTTCCCGCTGGGTGAGGTGGACGTGGTCGTGATCGAGGGGGTACCCCGTGCCCGCATGGGTCTGACCGCCCGGGCCACGATCGGCGGCGTCGAACACGCGGTGCGGCTGGTGGAGTCCGGCAGCGAGCTGTCCGTCACCCGGCACGCGATCGACCAGGCCAACGCCCGGTACGCGCGCGTGTTCGGGCCGCAGATCCACGCCTTCGACGGTCAACTCGGCGCACAGAACCTGCGCAACTTCCGGGTGGAGTTCGGCCGGTCCCGGATCAGGCTGGCCGCCGCGAACCCGGGCTGGGGGCCGGACGAACTGCACCAGGCGGCGGCGCAGGACGCGATCCGCCGGATGTCGTTCGGGCAGCATCGGGTGGCCGCCGGCTACGCGGACTTCCGCATCGACCTCGGCGACCTCATCGAGATCGACTTCGGTCCCCCGGACGGCGTGATGCTGGTGCCGGCGATGGTGGACGTCGAGGCGACCCTGCGGCCGTTTCCGGGGCCGGCGCAGTGACCGGGGACCGTACCGCCCCGGCGCCGGACGCCCGGACGCTGCGTGAGCTGACCGCCGCCCTCGGACACGCGCCGCGGACCTACGGCCCGGTCGGGGATCTCGGCGCCGTGCCGGACCGGGTGGTGGCCGCGGCGCGGTCCCTTCCGGAGCATCTGCGCCTGCCGTTCCTGCGCCTCGTCGTCGCCGCGGCGGAGCATCGCTGGCTGCCCTGGTTCGCCGCCGAGGTGGTCGACGGCGGTGCGGATCCGCGCCGGTTCGGCCGGAGCGGCGTCCTGGTCGTCGCGGCGCCGCTGAACGAGTTGCTCCGCACGCCGCTGACGGTCCTGCTGGGCCGCCTGGACGCCGGCGCCGGCTGGGTGGCGGTGCCGGCGGACCGGCTGCAATGGGAGCGCGGCAACGAGTTCACCGGGGCGGCGGCCCGCCCCTGTCCCGCCCTGAACCACCGCTGGCCGGCTCCGGCCGGCGTGAGCCGGATCCATCTACGCCGGACCGCTCCGGCCGAAGCCGACCCGGTGCTTCGCGCCCGCCGGTGGTTGGCGTCGCGGATCGCCGCCGCCACGGCGGCGCCGACCGGCCTGATGACGGTGGACCGCGCTTCGCTCAGCGCCGACGCCCGGATCGCCCACGCGGCGCTGATCCGGGAACAGCGGATGGCCGGGCCGGCGGCGGCGACGGTTCCGGGATTCGCCGGGCCGGCCCAGTGGTACGCCGCTGCCGACCCGGACGACGTACCGTGACGGCCGCGATCCGGACGCTCGACGAGACATCTGGCCGCAGCCGGGCCGCGGGTCAGACGCGCGGCCCGGCTGCCACGGCCGGGGCGGCGGTCACCCGGCGCTGGAGAGCAGCTGGTCGGCCGCGCGCTGGATGCTCTGGCTGAAGTAGGCGACGTCGGTGTAGACCGGGGTCGGCTCCTCGCCGGCGTCCCAGTCGCAGTCCGAGCCGGCGCTCACGATGCCGACCTGTTCCCAGGTGCCGCTGGGGAGCCGGTGCAGGGCCGGTCCGCCGGAGTCGCCGGGGCAGTGGCTCCTCTGGTCCACGGACTTCGCGCAGACTGTCGCCCTCGGGTACTCGGGATGCTCCGCCCACCAGGGGTCGTCGAAACACTGCTCGTCCGGCAGGAACGGCAGCTCCACCTTGTGGAGGAAGCGTTCCTGGGGACCGCCGGACTTCTTCGTGCCCCAGCCGGTCACCGTGAGCGTCCGCAGGTCCTGGGGCTCGGTGGCGAACCTCAGGGTGGGCAGGTCGAGCGGCTGCTCCAGCTTGACCACCGCCCAGTCCGGCCCGTTCCACCACTCGGTCCCGCCGATGATGGCGGTGGACCTGGTGGACGTCCGCTGCGGGTCGTCCAGGTCGGCGGCGCCGGAGACGACGGTGAAGCTGTCGCCCGGCTGCTCGTCGACGCAGTGCTGGGCGGTGAGCACGAGTTGCGGATGAATGAGGCTGCCGCCGCACCCCACCGGGAGGAGCCGGACCATCCACGGGAACTCACCGGGCGCGGCCCGTTCACCGCCACTGATGGCGGCGGCCGGAGCCGCCGTGGCGAGTACGGCGGCCAGCGCCACCCCGGCGGTCAGAAGTCGTTCGAAGCGCAACGGGCCTCCTTGGAAGGACTGCGGGTACCTGGGTAGGACGGTGCCGGCGGACCTTCCGGTTGCAGTTGCCCGACATTGCGGCTCGGCTCCCCCGGTCGCGGCGGGTTGCCCGGGGATCAGCGCACGACGAGCCGCAGGTCCGCCGGGTCCACCTGCTCGGCCGCGTGTCCGGCCATCACCGCCCGGAGTGCCGCCACGTCGATCGGGCCGGTGACGGAGATCAGCGCGGTCCGGCCCGGGTCGACGAAGTCCATCGGGACTCCGCCGGCGTACTCGATGGTGGTGACGGTCAACTTCTCGGCCACCGGCCGGTCGGCGGCGGCGAGACGCAGTTCCACCGTGTCCCCCACCCGGACCGTCCCGGCGACACCGCGCACCGTGCCGCTCAGCGATCGGTGGGTCAGCCCGACGATGGCGAACAGTTGCAGCTGCGGGTCGTCGTCCATGGTGCACCTCCGGAACGAAACGGTCGGTCTGGTCGGGGAGGACAGGCTTGCGCGGGTCTCAAGTGGACGGCCGGATCTGGCTGGACGGGCCATGCCCGTGGGGCGGACGGGGTGCCACGATGATGGGTCACGGCATGCGATGCCGCTGATCACCGGGAGGACCCATGCGTACCCTCAAACGACTCGTCATCCTCGTGGCCGCCACCGCGGCCACCGTGCTGGCCTGGCAGGCCGCCGCCAACGCGGCGTCGATGGTCGAGTACGCGCTGCTCTGATCGTCCGCACGACGGCGCCGGACGGTGACCTGCCGGTCCACCGCGAACCGGCCGGCCGGGAGCCCGGTTGGGGTCACCGGCCGGCCACCTGGCGGGTCAGCCGGTCCAGGCCGTTCCTGATCACCTGTCCGTACTCGTCGTCGCCGAGCGCGTCGAGTCCGGCCCGGGCCTGCTGCAGGTGCGCGCGAGCGCGGTCGAGGTCGCCGAGCCTGCGGTAGCAGTCACCCAGGTTGAGGTGCAGGGACGGGGATAGACCCGCGACCGGCAGCGCCACGCCGGCGCGCTGCGTCCGTTCGTCGGTGAGCAGGTCGGCCGCGGCGAGCGCCCGCTGGTCCCAGATCAATTCCTCGGGTACGTCGTCCTGCACGTCGGCCATGGTGTGCGCGAGCACGCACACGTGCAGGGGGTCGCCGTGCTCGCCGCCGATCTCGTCCCAGATCCGGCTGAGCAGCCGGCGCGCGGCGTCCCGCCGGCCTTGGTGATGGTGCAGCTGCGCCGCCTCACCGATCCGGACGAGCGTCGGGTCGGTGATCATCGGATGTGTCCCTCCCGCTTCCGTGTCCCGCCCGCGCCGGGACGCCCACCGTCCACTCTGGCCGGACGACCGCCGAGCCGTCTACTGGCCCGTGCGCCCGTCGATGCATTCACGTAGCAGATCCGCATGGCCACAGTGCCGGGCGTACTCCTCGACCATGTGAATCAGAACGTCGCGCACGCTGACCCGCTGACCGTTGGCCATGTCGACGAGGCCGTCCAGCTCAACGCCCGAGTCCAGCCACTGGTCAGCGGCAGCGATCTGTGCCTGCCAGACGGCGAACGCATTCTCCACGACGGCCGGGTCGGCCACCGCACCTTCGAAATCGACGTCCGGCTGCTCCGCGGACCAGAACGGCCGTGGCGTGTCCCGGTCGCCCTGCAGGGTGCGCCGGAACCAGCTGTGTTCCACGCCCGCCATGTGCCGGATCAGGCCGAGCAGACTCATCGTCGAGGGCGGCACCGATCGGGTCGCCAACTGCTCCGGCGACAGGCCGTCACACTTCATGCCCAGCGTCAGGCGGTAGTTGGTGAGGTACTCCCGGATGGTGGCCAGCTCGCCGACCGGGTTGCGGTCGGCGTACCGGGAATCCTCCTCCGGCGGTGCCCACATGCCGCGGTAACCGACTTCGCGTTGACGCGTCATGCGGGCATTCTCCCAGACCGCCGACCGTCTCGCGGGCCCGCCGCTGGGCGGACTCGTGCCGGCGGCCGCGCCCGGCGGCCGGGTACGGCGACGAGCAGACATCAACGAACATCAGTAGAGTCAGGCGTTGTGAACCGACTCACCGCCCCATCGGCCGTCTGCGCCGTCGCCCTCGCGCTCCTCACCGGGTGCTCCTCGGACGAACCCACCGAGGCCCGCCCGTCGGCGCCCGCGGCGTCCGTCGCAGCCGGCTCCGCTCCGCCCACCGGGCCGGCCGCCTCGGCATCCGCGCCGGCCGCCGGAACCGGCTCGGCGCTGTGCGGGCAGGTGGGCGCGGCGAAGGCGGCGCTCAACGAGGAACTCAAGCGGGTGGTGTCACCCGACGGTACGGTGCCGCCGGCCGAGGGCAAGAAGGTGTTGACCGGCCTGGCCACCAAGCTGACCGATCTGGCCGCCTCCGCCGACGGCGAGCTGGCCAAGGCGCTCGACGGGCTCGCCGCCGAGGCGACGAAGGCGGCCAAGGCCGCCGACCCGGTGCGGGCGGCGTTGGGCGCCTCGTTCGACGCGGCGGGCCAGCGGGTCGACAAGGCGTGCGCGAAGACCTGACCGCAGTCCGGAACCGGGGTCGGTCGCCGGCCGGGGCGGCCATGGTGACTGCTCGACGACGCCGAGACGGCCGGCGTGCGGCGGGTGGTCTACGTCAGCAGCACGAGCGTGTACGGCAACGCGCTGGTGCCGACGGACCGGGCGGTGTGGGGTCGTATCGCCTAGGATCGCTGTCTGACGGCCGCCTCGTCGAAGGGCACGACCTGATGACCGATGCCAACATCGACGTGAGCCGGCCGAGTAGCGCGCGGGTGTGGAACTACCTCCTGGAAGGCACAGACAACTTCGCCGTCGACCGGGAGCTGGGCGAGGCGCTCCGCTCGGCGAACCCGGGAATCGTGGCGGTGGCCCGGGCCCAGCGGAGGTTCCTCATCCAGGCGGTCACGCTCCTGGCCGGCGAGCGGGGGATCCGGCAGTTCCTGGACATCGGCACCGGCCTGCCGACGGCCGACAACACCCACGAGGTCGCGCAGCGTGTCGCGCCCGACTCGCGGATCGTCTACGTCGACAACGATCCGCTCGTGCTGGTGCACGCCCGTGCGCTGCTGACGAGTTCGCCGGAGGGTGCGACCGCCTACATCGACTCCGACGTGGCGGACCCTGAGCGGATTCTGCGCGAGGCCGCCCGGACGCTCGACTTCAGCAGGCCCGTGGCGCTGACCATGATCGGCATCCTGGGCAACGTCGCCGACTACGCCGAGGCCCGGTCGATCGTCCGGCGGCTGCTCGACGCCGTGCCGCCGGGCAGCTACCTGGTCGTGAGCGACGGGACCAGCACCAGCGCGCAGAGCGTGGAGAGCCAGCGGGTCGCCAAGCAGAGCGGTCATCCGTACAACCTGCGCACCCCCGAGGAGATCGGCGGCTTCTTCGACGGGCTGGACCTGCTGGAGCCGGGTGTGGTGTCGACCTCGCGGTGGCGGCCACCGCCGGGCACCGAGCCGGAGGCCCTCGACGTGTACTGCGCGGTGGGCCGCAAGCCTTGATGCGCCACCCCGCCGCGTTGATCGAGGCTGCTCGGTCGCTCGTCGGCAGGCACGGCGACGGGAACATCCACACGGTGGCCGCCGCCGTTCTCGACGAGCACGGGCGTACCCATGTCGGTCTGAATCTGTATCACTTCACCGGCGGACCCTGCGCCGAACTCGTCGCTCTGGCGGCGGCCCGGGCGGCCGGCGCCAGGGCCCCGCGTCTTCTCGTCGCGGTCGGCGACGCCGGCCGGGGCGTCCTGGCGCCCTGCGGCCGCGACCGGCAGGTGCTCGCCGACTACTTTCCCGACATCCAGGTCATCGTGCCCACCGGCGCGGACGTCCGGGTCGTGCCGATCGGTGACCTGCTGCCGCACACCTACCGGTGGCCGGCTCAGCAGGTGCAGCGGTTGCGGTTCCGCGCCGGCCACCTGCCCGCGGTCCGGGACGGGAGCAAGCGGGTGACGATGCGGTACGCGGATCCGGTTCAGGTGGGCCCGGCGCTGCTGGTGTTCGAGTTCGACGAGGAGATCTCCCTGCCCGGCCGGATCACGTCCACCATGGCCAAACGCCTCGACCGGGTCACCGACGACGAGGCCCGGGAGGACGGCTTCGCCGGCGCGGCCGATGTGCTGCCGGGATTGCGGGACTACTACCCGGGGCTGCAACCGGGCGACGAGATCGTGATCGTCCGGTTCGACGTGGACGACGGCTGACCGCGCCCCGTTTCGGGTTCGGGGTGTCGCCCGGCGATCCGCGAAGATGGACCGGTGACGGACCGTCCGACGCGCCCCTCCGACCGGCCCGGCGCCGCCGCCGATCAGCCGAGCGTCCGGTGGCCCTGGCTGTTGTCGAACCGGGGACTGGCGGTGGTCGCCTCGTGCCTCGCCCTGGTCGGCGTGTGCCTCCTGCTGGCGATGCTTCTGATCGCCGCGCGGACGCCCGAGCCGGAGCGGGCGAAGCTGCAGATCGAGACGCTCAAGTACGGCCTCGGCTTCTTCGCGGCCGGCGGCGCCGTCGCCGCCATCCTGCTCAGCACCCGCCGCCAGCTGCTCTCCGAGCACACCCACGGCCTGGCGGTGAAGACGCAGCAGCTGTCCGAACTGAACCATGCGCTGGCGCTGAAGGCGCAGGCGCACGTCGAGGACGACGCGGCCGAACGCCGGGTGACCGACCTCTACGCGAAGGCGGTGGAACAGCTCGGGTCGTCCGACGCCGCGGTGCGCCTGGGCGGGCTGTACGCCCTGGAACGGGTCGCCCAGAATCATCCGAGCCAGCGCCAGACGGTGATCAACCTGCTGTGTGCCTACCTGCGGATGCCGTACGAACCACCGGCCCGGCCCGGGCGGCGCGACACCACGGACGCGCGGGAGCCCTTGGCGCAGTTGCCCCTGCCGGTCCGAGCGGTCCCGAGCCGCGGCCGTGATCCGCTGGAGGAGCTGCAGGTCAGGCTGACGGCGCAGCGGATCATCGCGACCCACGCCCGGTCTCCGGACGGCCCGGACGGCGTCCCGGCCGAACGGTCCGCCGCCGAGCCGGCCCACCAGTTCTGGGCCGGTCTGGAGCTGGACCTGGCCGGAGCCACGCTGATCGACTGGACGCTCGCCCAGGCCGACATCGCGTCCGCGACGTTCCGGGGCACGGTCTTCGTCGGGGACGCACACTTCGCCGGCACGGAATTCCGCGAGGCCGACTTCTCCGGTGCGAGATTCCAGGGCGAGGCGCAGTTTCCCGCGGTCACCTTCCGGGTCCGGGTGCGGTTCGACGGGCTCACCGTCGAGGACGCCGCCTCGTTCGACGGGGCCGTCTTCGCAGCCGGGGTCTCGTTCCAGGACGCCACGTTCCTGCGCAACGCCGAGTTCCTCCGGGCCGGGTTCACCGGTGAGGCCTGGTTCGGCGCGACGAGGTTCTGCGGCGAGGCGTCGTTCGATCTCGCCGAATTCCACGACGAGGCGTGGTTCGGCGACGCCGAGTTCCGCAGCGAGGCGTGGATCGACAACACCACCTTCGGCAGTGACACCTCGTTCGAGCGCGCGACGTTCGAGGGCCTGCCGCGGCTGGACCAGGCATCCGTCCTCATGGAGGTGAACTATCGCAGCGTCTGGCCGCCGGGGTGGACGGTGCTGCCCGGCTTCCGGCCGACCCGTCTGATCTACCGGGCCGGGTCCGGCCCGGGCATCGATTGATCGGACGGCGGCCGCCCGCCGGCCGATCGCCGACTGCGCAAGATTCGACCTCCCCGATCCGGCACCGGGTCGGCACGCTGGGGCGATGAACGACGTCCAGACGCAAGACACGGTCGTGACCTCGGCCGGTGTGCCGCTCGCGGCCCGTGTGCACCGCGCCGCGACCGCGGGCCACGACCGGCAGCCCGCGGTGGTGGTCACCGGGTCGTGGCTGACCGTCAAGGAGCAGATGCCCGACCTGTACGCCGGCCGGCTCGCCGCCGCCGGCTTCACCGCGCTGACCTTCGACTTCTCCGGGTTCGGTGCCAGTGGCGGCGAGCCCGTCCAGACCGAGCTGCCGGTACGCAAGATGGCCGATCTGGCCGCGGTGGTCGACGCCGCGCGCAGCATGTCCTGGGTGGACCCGGACCGCCTCGGTGTGGTGGCGGTCTGCGCGAGCGCCCAGTACACCCTCGGCGCCCTGGCCCGCGGCCTGCCGGTCGGTGCGTTCGCGTCGGTGGCGGGGTGGTTCCACGACCTGGCCACGGTCGCGCCGTTCTACGGTGGCGCGGACGGTGTGGCGGACCGGCTGGCGCGGGCCGGTGCGGCCGCCCGGACGTACGCGGAGACCGGCGAGCTGGTCACCGTCCCGGCGTACGCCGCGGGTGACCCGGACGCGGCGATGTCCGTGGAGATGGACTACTACGCCAATCCGGAGCGCGGCGCCGTACCCCGGTGGCGTAATGCGATGTCCGTGCTGAGCTGGCAGCCGTGGCTGACCTACGACGCCTTCGCCGGCCTGCCCGGCGTGTCGACGCCGACGTTGCTGGTGCACAGCGACGACGCGGTGCTCCCCGACAACGCACGGCGGGTGGCCGACGGCCTCGGGCGGCACGCGACGACCGTGTGGGCCAAGGGCGCCCAGACCGACTTCTACGATCAGCCGGCCCAGGTGGACCTGGCCGTCCACGCCGTGGTCGACCACTTCACCGGCACGCTGGGCAGGTCGTCGTGAACGACGCCGTGACCGCTTCGATCGTCCGGTTCTTCCGGGCCGTCGACACCCGCGACTGGGCCACCGTCCGCGCGCTGCTCGCCGACGAGGTCGTCCTCGACTACGTCTCGCTGTTCGGCGGCGAGGTCGAGACGGTCGCCGCGGACGAGGTGGTGGAGCGGTGGCGGGCGCTGCTGCCCGGATTCGACGCCACCCAGCACTTCCTCGGCGTACCGGCCGAACTGGACGGCACCGTCCAGGCCAACGTGCGCGGCTATCACGTCCTCGGCGACGAGGTGTGGATGGTGGCCGGGTGGTACCGCCTGACCCTGACCGCCGGCGACCCGGCCCGGGTCGCCGGCATCGTGCTCACCGCGGCCTACGAGACCGGGGACCGCGAGCTGGTCGCGCGCGCCCGGGAGCGGGCGGCGGGCTGGGGCGTGTTTCGGAGTGGGGGCCGGAGCACGCCCTAGCGCACCGCGCTGCGGTACGCCGCCGGCCCGGCGCCCGTGTGGGCCCGGAAGACCCGCCGGAAGTGGCTCAGGTTGGCGAATCCCACCGCCTTCGCCACGTCGGCCACGCCCAGCCCGGTGGTGGCGAGCAGCAGGCGGGCCCGGTCCATCCGCCGCGCCGTGACGTAGGCGTGCGGCGCCTGGCCCACCGTCGCCTTGAACGCCCGCGCGAAGTGGTGGGCCGAGAGGTGCGTCTCGGCGGCCAGCCGGTCCAACGTCAGGCGGCCGCCGAGGTCCGCCGCGACCAGGTCGGCGACCCGGCTGACCTGGGCGCGGCTCAACCGGGTGTGGCCCGGCGCCGGCGGCAGGCGCTGACCGCCGTACTCGGTCAGGACGTGCCGGACCAGCAGGTGGCCGAGGCCGCTGCTGGCGGTCTCACCGAGGTACGCCGACGCGACGTGCGCCCGCCGGATGATCCCGGCGACCCCCACCACGACCGGATCGGCCGCCCCGACGACGGTCCGGTCGGTCGGCCAGCCGGCGCCGGTGCCACCCACCGAGGCGACGAGGTCGGCGGCCGGGTAGATCTCCAACGCCTCGGTGGGGTCGCGCACGTCCGACCAGACGATCGGGTCGGCGCCCGAGCAGACCACCGACCCGCCGGGGTACGACGCCCGGCCGGCCCGCGCCCCGGAACGGACGTGCACGTCACGGTGCCCGCTGAACGCCACGCCGACCTGGTGGGCGCCGGTGACCGTCTCGTGCGCGTGCGGGGGCAGCCAGGCCCAGGCCGAGGTGAATCCCGGCCAGGCGAGTTCGCTGTGCCGGGTCGGCGCTGGTGGTGCCACAGGCGCTCCCGCGGTCGTCGACGCCCCGGGCGGTCCGCTGCGCGGGGTCAGCCCAGATACTTCTCCCACGGGCCGGTGATGGCCAGGGTGAGTCCGGGATCCTGCAGGTTGACGAAGAGCACCCGGCCGTCGCCGCTGAACGTCGGCCCGCAGAACTCCGAGTCGTTGAGCTGGTTGCGGGCGATGGCGTAGGTCGGGCCGCCGGGGAATGCGCTCAGCACGTGGGAGGCGCCGGCGCCGTCCTCGGCGAGGACGAGGCTGCCCCACGGGGTCACGGTCACGTTGTCCGGGCCGTCGAAGGTCAGGTCGGTGTACTTCGCCGGCGCGCCCTCCTCCGACGTGGCCTGGTGCGGGAAGTACGTCACCAGCTGGATGGTCTCGGCGCGGTAGTCGTAGAACCAGACCATGCCGTCGTGCGGGGCGGCGTCCGCGGGGAGTTCGCCGTCCTCCCAGGCGTAGGAGTTGACGACGTACACACCCTCGTCGGTGCCCCACACGCCCTCGAACTTGCGGCCGCGGGTGACCTGGCCGTCGGCGAACTGTTCGCGGACCGGCGTGGTCCGGGCGTCGCGTTCCGGAACGTCGGTCCACCGCACCGGGAAGGGGCGGCCCAGCTGGGCGGACGTCAGGTAGGCGACGTCCGGGAGCACCGTGCCGTCGTCCATGATGATCTGCATCGCGGCGAGCACGCCGGCCGTCGGGCCGAGGCGGGTGAGGACGCCGGGGCCGACCCGGACGCCGCGGGGTGCGGTCCACCGGTAGAAGAGGCCGTTGGGTTCGTCGGCGTCCTCGGAGAGGTAGATGTTTCGGCGGTCCTTGTCGATCGCCAGGGCCTCGTGGGCGTACCGACCCAGGCAGCGGATCGGCCTCGGGTCCGCGGTGCCGTCGGCCCGGACCTCGAAGACGTAGCCGTGGTCCTTGCCGAAGACGCCCGCCCGGTCGCCCTCGGACCACGGGTCGCCGGCCCGGTCCTCGGTCTCCTCACAGGTCAGCCACGTGCCCCAGGGGGTCGGGCCGCCGGCGCAGTTGGCGACGGTGCCGGACAGGGCGACGAACTCGCCGAGGTTGCGGCCGGCCCGGTCCGTGGTGATCACCGTGCAGCCGCCGGCGTCCACCGCGCCCGGGTCGTAGACGGTGCCCTTGACGTGCGGCACCCCGAACTCGGCTCCCGGGTCGATCTCGTGATTCTGGATCAGGGTGTACCGGCCGCGCCCGGCGTCGTAGGCGGCCATGCCGTCGTGGTCGGACGGGGTCAGCCCCTGGCCGCGGTCGAGCCGGGTGACGCCGGTCCGGGTGACGATGGCGTACCGGAAGCCGGCCGGCAGGGCCAGGATGCCGTCCGGGTCGTCGACCAGCGGAGGGAAGGGCACATGTCCGGCGGGCCGGTGCGGCCGGCTCGGCTTGGCCTGGGCCAGGGACGGGACGGCACCGGCGACCGCGAGGCCGACACCGGCCGCGGTGCCGCCGGCGAGGAAGGTACGACGTGAGGTAGGCACGTCGACAGCCAACTCCGGGGAGCCGACGCCGACGCACCGTGCACGTGAGGGTCCGGCGACGTCGACGTGAAGATTCGGGGCCGCCCAGCCGTCGCGCCGATGACACCGGTCCGCCGTGGAGGTCACCGCTCCGGGCGGCAGGGACGTGCACCCGCGGGCCTCCCGGAGTCGATTGCACCGAGGTAAACCTTGCCTTCACAAGGATGCATTGGACTTAATGACGGCACCCGTCGATGATTTTTTCGAGCCGGTGATCTCCACCGGCGGATCGAGGAAGCGAGTCTGCGATGCCGACCGAACCGGAACTGCTCGTCCAGGTCACCGCGCTGGTCCGCCGCGCGGGGGCGCGCCTGATCGACCGGTACTCCACCGCGAACCGTCCGGCCGGGCGGGACGAGCTGCTGGCGGCGCTGCGGGCCAACGACGCGGTCGTGGCGGATCTGCTGCGGCCCGCGCTGGCCGAGCTGCTGCCCGGTTCGCACTGGGAGGTGGACGAGCACGCGGCCGGCCCGATGCCGGCGGGCGACTGGTGGGTGGTCGACCCGGTGGGCGGCAACGTCAACGCGGTGCACGGTATGACCGACTGGAACATCGGGGTGAGCCTGGTCCGCGACGGCCGGCCCGTGCTGGCCGTGCTGTACGCGCCGCTGGCGGACGAGATGTTCACCGCGGTCGCCGGTGGCGGCGCGTTCGCCAACGGCGCGCCGATGCGGGTCTCGGCGAAGACCGACCTGACTGCCGCGCTGGTCGGGACGGGGCAGGCCAAGCCGGGCCGGGACGCCGAGTCCGCGGCACGCTTCGGTGCGTCGCTGGCCGCGATGATGCAGGAGGCGCTGTACGTACGGGTGTCCGTCCCGGTCGGGCACCAGCTCGCCCAGGTCGCCGCGGGGCGGATGGACGCGCACTGGCAGATCCACAACGTGCGCTCGCACATCGGGCCGGTGCTGCTGGTGCTCGAGGCGGGTGGCGTGGTCACCGATCTCGACGGCGAGCCGTGGGACATCACCAGCGGGAACTACCTGGCCGCCGGCCCGGGCGTGCACGCCGCCGTGCTCGACGTCCTGCGGTCGACGCGCTGACCTCCGCCGCCCGGCACACCGACCCACCTCCCAGGAGAACCGACATGAAGATCGCCGTACTCGGTGCCTCGGGCGCCACCGGCCGGCTGCTGGTCGCCGGGGCACTGGCCCGCGGCCTGACCGTGACCGCACTCGCACGCGACCCCGGCCGGATACCCGGGACGGACCACGCGGGCCTGTTCCCGGTCGCCGCCGACGTCTACCGACCCCGCTCGATCGCCGATGCCGTCGTCGGCTGCGACGTCCTGCTCTCCGGGCTCGGCGTGCCGAAGGGCGGCCGGCCGGACACGCTCGTCGCCGGTGCCGCGGCCGCCATCGGATCCGGTGTGCCCCGGGTCGTCTGGCTCGGCGCGTACGGCACGGGCCGGTCCGCGCGGGCGGCCGGCGCGCTCACCCGGGCCCTGCTCGGCGTCGTCCTGCGAAGCGAACTGGCCGACAAGGTCTCCGCCGACGACGCCGTCCTCGATGCCGGCGGCACCGTGTTCCACTCCGGGCCGCTGACCAACGGACCCGCCGCCACCGCCCACCGCACCCTCGCGCTGGACGACGCGCCGCGCCGGCTCCTGCCGGCCGCCGTCAGCCGGGCGACCGTGGCCGCGGCGATGCTCGACGAGGCGGTGCATCCCCGCTTCCCCGGCCGGATCGCCGTCCCGGTCGCCGGCTGATCCCCGCCCAGGCGGCCCGGCCCCCCGCGCGGGGCCGGGCCGTCCGTGAGGGCTACTCCTCGGCCGGGGCCGGATCGAGATCGGCGGGGACCACGTCCGGCACTCCGGCCCGCTGCGCGG
This sequence comes from Jidongwangia harbinensis, assembly GCF_020216025.1. Lineage (GTDB taxonomy): Bacteria > Actinomycetota > Actinomycetes > Mycobacteriales > Micromonosporaceae > Actinoplanes > Actinoplanes harbinensis. The sequence goes on from NZ_JAIWNC010000024.1 coordinate 182,891, forward strand.
CCGCCGTGAAGACCAGCTTGGACTTCTCGATGTCGTCCGGGTCGCCCGCGCAGTCGACCAGGACGATCTGCCCGGGCCGCAACTCGTTGAACAGGATCTGCTCGGACAGGCTGTCCTCCAGGTCCCGCTGGATCGTCCGGCGCAACGGCCGCGCACCCAGCACCGGGTCGTAACCCTTCTTCGCCAGGTACCGCCGCGCGTTGTCGGTCAGCTCCAGACCCATGTCCTTGTTCCGCAGCTGG
>NZ_JAIWNC010000025.1 GCF_020216025.1 Jidongwangia harbinensis
CCCCCGTCGAGGTGATCCGCGTGCCGTTCATCCGCAGGAACGGATCCGGCAACCGCGCATTCGACACCGCACCACCGGGCTCCGGCACCACACAGTTCGCACCCTCGTCCTCCACCCCCGCGGCCGCCACCACCGCAGCCCGCGCGGACGCCGAACGCGGCCCGAACGTCGCCACCGCCCCGACCGCCAACACCGACACCGACACCGCCGCCACGACCGCAACCCGCAACTTCGAGCGACCCACGTAGGTGGACACCAGGGCCCTCCCCTCCGACACCCAAGGAAACGGAAACGCCACCCGAACCAGCACCGAAAGTTCCAGCAGGTCCCGAGCGTGGAAACGTTTCCATTCTGACCGCACCAGTGTTAGGCACAACATTGAAAAGTGTCAATCCATGGGTGCGGCCCGTTGTCCCCTCAGGTGAACCGCCCGTCAGCGTCCGGACCCGGCTCCGCCCGGGCCGGCCGCGGCGCAACGCCTCCGCCGCTACGGCGCCGACCAGCACCGGCCGCGCGCGAACCGAAGCCATCGCCGACCTGGGCCGAGGCAATCAGCGACACGGCTCCCGCCGGCCCCGCCGCTCGAGCGGAGACCGACCGGCCGTGTGTGGCAATGCCGAACCCCGGGACAGCGCGGGTCAGATCCAGTCGACCGGCAGGGCGTATCCGATGCCGAGGCGGGCGAACCGTCGCTGCGGCGAGGCGGAACCGTCCACCGGCGCCGCGTACCAGCCCTTCTTGGGCACGGCGAACATCAGGGTGCGGCCGTCCGGTGCGGCCACCATGTCGACCGGGCTCCCCATCGAGGCCGGGGCCAACTTGCGCATGGTGACCCGGCCGCCGGTGCCGTGCGCGGTCAGGGTGGCGATCGCGCCGTAGTCGCCCCGGCCCCAGCAGGCCAGGACCGTGGCGGTGACCCGGACGTCGCAGGTGTAGACGCTCTGCACGACGGCGTAGAGGGCCTCGGCCGCCGTACGGTGCAGCACGCCGCCCCAGCCGGGCCGGCCGGTCACCGTGACCGTCTTCTCCGCGGCCGGCCGGCCGCGGGAGTCCAGGCGGAGCGTCTGGCCCCTCTCCCGGCGGGGCCGCGCACCGGGCGTGCGGGCGTCCACGGAGAACAGCCGCGCCGCGGAATCGCCGGCGAACCAGCCGCTCCACACCCGTGACGTACCACCGTGGAACGTCGCGGACATCGCCGTGCTGCGACCCCGCTTGCTGCCCGGCAGGGTCCAGCTGGCCGTCTCGACGTACGTCGTGCCGCGCAGTTCCGCCACGTGCAGCGTGACCGGGCCCTTGCCGGTGGTCCAGGCCAGCCGGGACCAGTCCGCCGAGAACGACGTCCGGGCCCAGTAGTGCTCCTTGACCTTGGGCAGGTGCACCCGGAGCCGTTCCTGGCCGGTGCCCGGGTCGGACACGCTCAGGAAGGGCTGGGGCCGCCCGTAGGTCGTGGTGACCAGGCCGCGCGGCCATCCGGCGGCGGCGGTGGCGGCAGCGGTGGCCGTGGCCGGGCCCTTAATGGCCGTGCCGGAGGCGGCCGGCGAGACGAACCGTGGGGTACGACCGCCGGACTGGCCGCAGCCCGCGAGCAGGAGCACCACGAGGGCGCCCGCCGCGATCCGCGCTGTGCACATCGCATTCTCCCCAGCCGGCGACAAGACGATGCGCACAGTAACGAACATCGATACCCGCTGCCGCCCCGTCCGGCTCAGTCCCGGTTCAGGACCGCGGCGCGCTGGACCGCTCTGGTGCCCAGCCGGCGGGCGAACGCGCGGTTTCCGCCGGTGGTCTCCCAGCCGACGTCGGCCACCACCACGAGGACCCGGCCGACCCGCGCGACCACCACATAGGAATGGTGGTAGCTCTCCGCGTAATCGAGGTGGACCCGGCGCTCGAGCAGCAGGGACTCGTCGCCGGCGACACCCGTGGCGAGGACCGTCCAGCGCGCCTCCTGATGGTCCGGCCCGGTGCAGGCGGCCAGTCCCCGGCGGAGTTCGCGCAGGTACCGTCGCGCACCGTCGGAGCGGTACGTGGCGACGTGTTCGAGCACGCTGTTGGCCCGGCCGTCCACCCCGACGAGCGCGCTGACCGAGCGGCCCGCGCGGCGCAGCGCCGCGCTCGGATAGGTGGCGCCGGTGCACGGCTGCGGCGGGAGCAGCGCGGACCGGTCTCCGTCGGCGAACGGTTGCGGTGTGGCGCCGCCGAGATCCGCCGGTTGGAGCAGTGCCGCGTCCGGAATGGCCGGCCGCGGTGCCGAGCCGACGTGGTAGTCGAGCACGGTGGGGCGCTGCGGGGCCGGGGCGTCCCGGACCAGCGCGACGCAGGCCCAGCCGCCGGGTTCCCCGGCGGGGAAGAGCTGCTGGTAGCGGCCGCGGGCGTCGGTCACGATCGTGTTCCGCGCGCCGCCGTCGAGATCACACCCGCTTTCGTACGCGGTGGCGAGCGGCGTCCGGCGCAGTGGCCGGCCGGTGTCGGTGTAGTACGCGCGGCCGTGGATGCGGAAGCCGCCGCCGGGCAGCAGCGCGTAGTGGAACGTCAGGGCGGGCCGGTGGGTGCCGGTGACCCGCAACGCCGGGGACCGCGCCGGGGTGAGGGCGTCGGCGAGCACGTTGCCCGCCTCGTCCTCGGCGCCGACCGAGGTGACCCGCACGGTGCCGTGCCAGGTGGACGGCACCTGGACGGTCGCGCTCCAGACCCCGTCCCGGGCGGTTCCGGAGGTCCGGGTCAGCACCGGTCGCACCTCCTGCCGCCAGCCCGGCACGGGGCCGAGCGTGAGGTGCGGGGACGGCGTCATGGCGGACGGGATCTCGCTGATTCCGGACACGTCGGTGAGGCGGACGGACACGGTCACCGGTACCACGGCCAGTCCGCGGACCTGCGCCGCGGAGCGGGAGAACCGCAGGTCCCTCAGCTGCGGCGGGGACGTGTCGCCCGGGGTGGCGGCGGACCGGGTGGTCACCGTCCCGGCCGAGGCCGGTGGCGGCCCGGCCGCGGCGACCGCCATGGCGACCGCCGCGGCCACCGCCACGGCGACGGCGATCGGTGTGGCGCTACGGTAACGGCTGTCGGCGAAGCGGGGACGGCTGGTGCGGTGGACGGGCGAGCGGTTCATATCGGCTCCGCATCTCGGTGGTTTCGGTCAACCGGTTGGTCCGGCCACCACCCACTGCGGTTCGCCTGTGTCGCCAAGGTGACAGCAGGTCAGGAAACGGCGGGCCGTCCCCTGGCCGCGGCCCGGGTGCCGGCACCGGACGACGCGGGCACCGGGGTGCCGGCGGTGGCGATGCGCTCCAGCCAGTCCGCCAGCAGGGCCCGTTCGTTCGCGGTCAGCACGGTCGCCTCCGGCAGCGTCGCCCGCAGCGCCACCGCGGCACTCACCGGACCGGTGTCCGCGCCGCTCTCCGGTACGCCGGTGGTCACCGTGGCGAGCACCGACTCCCGCGCGATGGTGGACAGCTCCGGGTCGCGCCGGTCCGGTGGCATGCCGATCAGGGTGAGGGTGAGGCCCCGCCCGGCCGAGTGCACCAGTTGGACGGCGCGTTCCTCGTTGACCCGGAGCCGGCCGGCCTGGGCGACGCGCCGGACCAGCGCGGCCAGGATCGCGGACGCCTCCGCGGCGGCCGGTGAGTCGGCGCCCGGCCGGGGGTCGCCGTAGATCAGCGTGTAGAAGGCCGGTTGCGCCAGGCCGAACCCGATGTGCAGGTCCCATCCGCGGCGCAGGTCGTTCACCGGGTCGGCGGTCTGCTCCAGCGACTTCTTGTCACTGAGGTACGCCTCCAGTCCGTACCGGGCGACCGCGTCCAGCAGGCCCTGCTTGTCGCCGAAGAACCGGTAGATGGCCGGCGCCTGGACCTGGGCGGCGGCGCAGACGGCCCGGGTCGACACCGCCTCCCGCCCGCCCTGGGTCAACAGGGCCGCCGCGGCCTCGACGATGCGGTCGCGGGTGCTGGTACCGGTCATCTCAGCAATATAACGGCCGGGAGCGGGCGGCCTCCGGCGGCGGGTGCGGCACCGATCACCGCATTGACCTGGGCGGGTACGGCCGACAGACTCGGTCGGGACCGTCACGGCACCGCGGGGACGCGCTTTGTACCAGGCACTCGAGAACGACATGACGCCCTTCGCCCGGCGCCTCTTCTGCAGCTGGCACGACGCCCGGTGGCGTTCGCTGCTGATCCGGGAGTTCCAGGACGAGGCGGAGATGGACGACATGCGGATGCCGCCCGTACCCGATCAGCATGTCGTTCTGGTCACCGAAGGTGACACCTGGATGGAGTCGCACGGTGACCGGGGCTGGCGCGGCAGCCGCTACGTGCCCGGGCAGATCGGGCTGACCGCGGCCTGCGCCCGTCGGGCTACCGCCGGCGACGGCGTTAGAGCAGCAGCTTGTCCTGGGTGAACGGGACCTCGCGCAGGCGCCGGCCGGTGGCGTGGAAGATGGCGTTGCCGATCGCGGCGGGCACCCCGGTCATCGGGGTCTCGCCGAAGCCCTTGGCGCCCATCGCCGCGCTGCCCGGGTCCGGCTGGTCGACGAAGAGCGCCGTCACGCTGGGCGGTGCGTCGGCGTTGACCGGGACCAGATAGGTCGACAGGTTCGGGTTCACCACCCGGCCGGTCGCCCGGTCCACCACGGTGTGCTCGGTGAGCGCGTACCCGATGCCCCAGGTGACTCCGCCGATCACCTGACCGCGCAGGGTCCGCCGGTTCAGCACCCGGCCGGGGTCGTACGCGCCGACGACCCGGGTGACCCGTACCCGGCCGTACCGGTGGTGCACCCGGACCTCGACGAACACGGCGCCGTAGGTGTGCCCGGGGGTGTTCCGCACGGCGGCGGTGGCCGGGACGGCGCGGCCGTGCCGGCCGACCACGGCCCGGTAGGTGTCCGACCGGGACGGGTCCGCGGAGTCGACGAGCCGGCCCCGGTCGGTCACCACCCGTTCCGGCGGGACGCCGTGCAGCGGTGACCGGCTGTCCGCGACGGCCAGCCGGATCACCGCGGCGCGGGCGTCCTGCCCGGCACGGTCCACCGAGGGGATCACGCTCGGCATCGTGGACGAGGCGACGGACAGTCCGGCCGGCGGCAGGTCGGTGTCGCCGATCCGGGTGGTCACCCGGTCCAGGGGTACGCCGACCGCGTCCGCCGCGACCTGGGAGAGCACGGTGTACGTACCGGTGCCGATCTCCTGCGTGGCCACCGCCACCTGCACCCGGCCGTCGGTGCCGACGGTGACCCGGGCGCTGGCCTCGAAGTTGCCGTACGTGTGCGTCTCGGTGGCCATCCCCCAGCCGACGTACTCGTCGCCGTCCCGGGTGGCGCCGGGCCGGCGCTCCCGGCGGCGCCAGCCGAACTCGGCGGCACCCATCCGGTAGCACTCGGCGAGGTGTTTGCCCGGCCCGGCGTCGGCGTGGTTGCGCAGGCGCAGGTCCACCGGGTCGACGCCGGTCCGGTGGCTCAGCTCGTCCAGCGCGGTCTCCAGCCCGAACTGTGCCGCCAGCTCCGGCGACCGCATGAAGCTGGACGTGGGCAGGTCCAGGTCGGCGCCCAGCTGCCGGACGTGGACGTTCGGGCAGGCGTACAGGGTGTGGGTGGCGATGCTGCTGTTGAAGACCGACTGGTCGGTGCGGCTCAGCTGGGCGGTGCTGGTGTGCTCGATCCCGGTCAGCACGCCGCGCCGGGTGGCGCCGATCCGCAGCCGCTGGTGGAACTCGGCGCGGTGACCGTTCGACGTGTACATCTGGGCCCGGGTGAGGACCGTCCGGACCGGCCGGCCGATCTCCCGGGCCACCGCGGCGTTGAGCAGGGTGTGCGGCCAGACCAGGCCCTTCGCGCCGAAACCGCCACCGAGGTACTCCGAGATCACCCGCACGTTCGCCGGGGGTACGCCGAGCGCGGCGGCCAGCATCTGCCGGGTCGCGTTGACGCCCTGCGCCGACTCGTACACCGTCAGCCGGCCGTCGTCCCACACCGCGGTGGTGGCGTGCGGCTCGATCGGGTTGTGGTGGTGGGCCGGGGCGCGGTACTCGACGTCGAGCCGGACCGGCGCCGCGGCGAGCGCCGCACCGGTGTCGCCGCGGATGACCTCGTTCGGCTCGCCGTGGAACGGTGGCGGCAGGTACGCCTGGCCGGCCGCGTCGGCGAGCGCGGTCACCGGGGTCTCCGCGCGGTACTCGACGCGGACCCGGGCGGCCGCGTCCCGGGCCTGTTCGAACGTCTCCGCGACGACGAGGGCCACCGGCTGGCCGTTGTGGTACACCCGGGCGTCCTGCATGGGCAGGAAACCCTTGACGTAGAAGCCTTCCGGCACGGCGAGCCGGGGCATGTCCCGGTGCGTGTAGACGGCCACCACGCCGGGCCCGCCGCGCGCCTCGCCGGTGTCGATCCGGGTCACCTCGCCGCGGGCGACCGTGCTCAGCACCAGGAACCCGCGCAGCACACCGGCCACCGGCTGGTCCGCCGCGTACCGGGCGGCCCCGGTTACCTTCGCCCGGCCCTCGACCCGGGCGACGTCGCGTCCCACCAGTCTGCTCACCGCAGCGCTCCCCACTCGTGGAGGGCGCCGGTCAGCGCCCGCTGTACCAGTTCGACCTTGAAGGCGTTGTGCTGCCGCGGTTGCGCGCCGCGCACCAGCGCCCGGCCGGCCTCCGCCACCGCGACCGCGGTCAGTGCCCGGCCGCGCAGCGCGTCCTCCGCCTCCGGCGAGCGCCACGGCCGGGTGCCGATGCCCCCGAAGGCCAGCCGTACGTCCCGCACCCGTCCGCCCCGCAGGTGCACGGCGGCGGCCACCGAGACGACCGCGAACTCGAACGTCGCCCGGTCGCGCAGTTTCCGGTACCGGGACCGTTGCGCCAGCGGCCCGCCGGGTACGTCGACCGCGGTGATCAGCTCGCCGGGCCGCAACGTGTTCTCCAGGTGCGGGGTGTCGCCCGGCTCCCGGTACAGCTCGCCGACCGGGATCTGCCGGGCGCCGTCCGGGCCGAGCACCCGCACCACCGCGTCCAGCGCGAGCAGGGCCACCGCCAGGTCGGACGGATGCGTCGCGATGCAGTGCGGGCTGCCGCCCAGGACGGCGTGCATCCGGTTCTGTCCCTCGACGGCCGGGCAGCCGCTTCCCGGCACCCGCTTGTTGCACGCCGACCCGGGATCGCGGAAGTAGCCGCAGCGGGTGCGCTGCAACAGGTTGCCGCCGATCGACGCCATGATGCGGACCTGCGGCGACGCGGAGGCCAGCAGCGCCTGCGACAGCACCGGAAATCCGGTACGCACCCGGCGGTCCTCGGCCACCTGCCGCATCCGGGCCAGCCCGCCGACGTGCAGGCCGGCGTCGTCCGCGGTGACCGCGGCGAGGTCCAGCCGGTTGATGTCGACCAGATGTTCGTGGTCCTCGGCGCCGTCGCGCATCAGGTTGAGCAGGTCGGTGCCGCCGGCGACGTAGGTGGTGCCGGGCTGGGCGGCGAGCCGGACCGCGGTGGCCGGGTCGGCGGGGGCGGTGTATCCGAACGCTCTCATCCGCGCATCTCCCGGCCGGCGTCCCGGACGGCCGCGACGATGTTCTGGTACGCCGCGCACCGGCAGAGGTTGCCGCTCATCCATTCCCGGACCTCGTCGTCGGACCCGTCGTGCCCCTCGGCGATACAGGCCACCGCCGACATGATCTGGCCGGGCGTGCACCCGCCACACTGGAACGCGTCGTGCCGGATGAACGCGGCCTGGACCGGGTGCAGGTCGTCGCCCCGGGCCAGCCCTTCCACCGTGGTGATCCGGCTGCCCTGCCGCATCACCGCGAGCGTGAGGCACGACTTGATCCGCTCGCCGTCGGCCAGCACCGTGCACGCCCCGCATTCGCCGCGGTCGCAGCCCTTCTTCGTACCGGTCAGGCCGATCCGGTCGCGTAGCGCGTCCAGCAGCGTCACCCGGGGCTCCACGGCCACCCGCCGCCGGGCACCGTTGACCGAGAGGGTGATCTCCACCGATGCCCCGGCCGGCACCGTGGGCGGGACCGTCGCCGCCGGCGCCGTGGCACCCTCCGCGGCACCGGTCACCGGCACGGCCGCGCCCGCCGCCGCGGCGGTGCCGGCCGCGGTCGCCACCTTCAGTACGGTCCGGCGCCGCACCGGCACCGGCTCCTCCTCGGACATGCCCGTCTCTCTTCTCTCGTCGGAGCCGGCCCGGGACGAAATAGCGTCGCTATCGAGATTGGAGTAGCGATAGGACCGACGAGCATCACGTTAGCGGTGTTACCGGGAATGCGCTAGGGGCGCTATTCAGGCAGAGCGCGCCCAGGACCGCTCGCCTGGTTTAATATCGCTGCCGGTGGCGCGATCTCAGACGACTCGATGTGCCGCACAGGCCGCTACCCAGAAGGGGCGCAACGAGCCGATGGCACGCTTCGCGGCGAAGACGTCAGCCGACCGCGACACGGCGGTGGTGACACTCGTCGGCGACTGCGACCTCTCCGGCCGGGACGAGCTCACCATGGCGCTGCTGGGCGCGGTCGAGCAGGCGAACGTCGTGGTCGTCGACATGGCGGCACTGACCTTCCTGGACTCCAGCGGCGTGCACGGCCTGGTCACCGCCCATCACGCGGCGGTGCGCGCCGGCCGGCGGCTGCACGTCGTCAACGCGGTCGGCACGGTCGCCCGGGTCCTGGATCTCACCGGGGTCGGCGAGCTGCTGGGCGCCCCGGACCACGGAGGGGACCACCGTGGGTAGCCCGCCGGAACCCGCACCGACCGTCGCCGGCCCGGACGCGATGTCGTACACCGAGCCGGACGATCTGCGGACGCTGCGCGGGTTCGTGGCGGCGCGTGCGTCGGCGCTGGGCCTGCCGGAGGAGCGGGCCGACCTGCTCACCCTGGCGGTCACCGAACTGGCGACCAACACGTTGCAGCACACCACCGGCGGTGGCCACGTGCGGGTGTGGTCCGAGGACAGCCAGCTCATCTGCGACGTCGTCGACGGCGGGCCGATGCGGGACTTCGGCCGGCACATGCCCGCCTCCGATGCGCTGCGCGGCCGGGGGCTGGCCATCGTCGAGCAGGTCTGCGACGAGGTCGCCGCGTTCGCCGTTCCGGAGGGCACGCTGGTGCGGATCCGGCTGCACCTCTGACCGGCGGACTGCACCTCTGACCGGTGGTCAGGGCAGCACGCGGACCGCCAGCAGGCAGGTGTCGTCGTCCGGGCTGGGCGTGTCCAACGAGTCCCGCAGCCGCGTCAGGGTCTGCTCGCCGGAGTCCGCGGACGCCGACGACAACGTGGCCATCACCCGGTCCAGCAGGTCGGCGGGACCGCTCGGCAGCCGCTCCACCAGCCCGTCGGTGTAGAAGAGCACCAGGTCCCCGGTGCCGAGCGACGCGACGACCACCGGGTACGCCGCCTCGGCGTCCGCACCCAGCAGCAGGCCCACCGGCCGGTCCAGCTCGGCGCTGCGGCCGGCCCGGCCCAGCAGGGGCGGCATGTGGCCGGCCCGCGCCCAGGACAGCGACCGGGCGGCCGGGTCGTACAGCGCCACCACCGCGGTGCCGGTGATCGCCAGTTGCACGCAGAGCCGGTTCATGTGCCGGATCAGCGTGCCGGGGTCCCGGATCCCGATGGACAGCCACCCGATCAGCGAGAACCGCAGGTGCGCCATCCCGCTGGCCGCCTCCAGGCCGTGCCCGGCGACGTCGCCGACCGCCAGGACGACCTGGCCGTCGGGCAGCGTGTCGGCGTGGTACCAGTCCCCGCCGACCTTCACGGCACTCGCGGCCGGCGTGTAGCTGACCATCGCCTCCAGCCCGGCCAGGCGGAACGGCTCCCGCGGCACCGGCTGGATCAGGTTCTGCAGCTGCCCGGCCAGCCGGTGCTCGGCCAGCGCGGTCATCGTCCGGGTACGCAGCTGTTCGCTGAGCCGCTCGATGGCGGTGCGGGACTCCTCGCGCGCCGTGACGTCCTGCACCACGGCGTAGATCTTCACCGGTGCGCCGTCGCCGTCCCGGGCCACGTCGGACAGGATCCGCAGGTGCTTCACCGACCCGCCGATGTGGAACCGGACCGTCACGTCCGATTTCGCCCCGCTGTCCAGCGTCTGCCAGGCGGTCTCGGCGATCCCGCGGTCCTCGGCGAGCACGGCCGCGCCCTGTTCGGCCCGCGGCATCGGGCCCAGCGACGGATCGCGCTCGAAGATCCGGTACATCCCGGGCGACCACTCGCTGGCGCCGGTGGTCAGGTCGTACTCGGTCCAGGCCAGGCTGGCCAGCAACTCGGTGTTCTCCTGGCGGCGCTGGTACTCGTCGACCCGTTGCCACCAGACCAGCAGGCCGCCGAGCACCCGGTGCACGCTGACGTCGAACTGGGACTCGGCCACCACGCCGGAACGCTTCTCCTCGTACCGGAAGTCGGGCATCCGGCCGGGCTCGCCGCCGGCCATCACCCGCTGGTACATCTGCCACAGCGGGCCGCCGACCATGCTGGGGTACAACTCGCTGAGCCGGCTGTTCACCCGGCGGGTGCCGCGGCCGTGGATGTCGTACGCCTCGCCGCTGGCCGCCGCGATCCGGAAGTCGACGATCTCACCGTCCACGCCGTGCACCGGCAGCAGCCACGAACAGCCGGCCGGGATCGCCGCCAGTACCTGCCGGACCGTCGCCGTCGTCGACGTCTCCTCCAGCGGCGCCATGCCCGGAGCCTACCGGGGTGACGGCCGGCCGGGCGGCGCGGGCACCGGCAGCTCGAACCAGACCGTCTTGCCGCCGCCGGGCCGCGGCGCGGTCCCCCAGCCGGCCGACAGCCGCTCGACGATCCGCAGGCCGCGGTACCGCTCGCTGGTGTCGTCGGCGGGCCGCAGGTCCGGCTGCCGGTTGCTCTCGTCGTGGACGTCGACGCGGAGACGCTCGCCGAGCGCGATCCGGACCACCACGTCGCCGGACGTGTGCTGCACCGCGTTCGCGACGAGCTCGTCCAGCAGCAGGCAGGCGTCCGCGCGGAGCGGTTCCTGGTGCCAGGCGGTGAGGACGTCGGCGGCGAAGCGACGGGCCGCGGACGCGCTGACCGCGTCGCCGTGGAAGCGGCGCCGGGCGGTGCGCGGGCCGGCCGGCAGCTCCGCGTCCACGGTGATCGCGAGCAGCGCCGCGTCGTCGCCGCGCGGACTGGGCCCGACACCGGCCCGCAGGATGTGCTCCACCATCGCCCGCGGCTCGTCGGTCGGCGCGGTGCGCACCGCGGTGCACAGGTCGGCCAGGCCCTGGTCGAGCGGGCAGCGGCGGTCCTCCACCAGGCCGTCGGTGTACAGCACGAGCGTGCTGCCGGTGGGCAGCAGGACGGTGGTGTCGGCGAAACGGGCGTCCCGGAGTCCGAGCGGCGGCCCGACGCGCAGATCGAGCAGCCCGGCCCGCCCGCCGGCCCGCAGCACGGGCGGCGGATGCCCGGCCAGGACCGCGGTCGCGGTGCCCTCGGCCAGATGCAGTTCCAGATAGCAGCAGGTGGCCATGGCGTCCGGTTGCAGCCGCAGCAGGAGCCGGTTGGCGCGGTGCATCACCTGCGACGGGGTGTGCCCGTCCACCGCGTAGGCGCGCAGGGCGTTGCGCAGCTGTCCCATCGTGGCCGCCGCCTGCGGGCTGTGGCCGGCGACGTCGCCGATCACGATCGCGGCGGTGTCCGGGCCCAGGTGGATGACGTCGTACCAGTCGCCGCCGACGTCCGCGCCGCGGGTCCAGGGCAGATAGCGCACCGCGTGCCGGGCACCGGCGAGCTCCGGCAGGACCGCGGGCAGCAGCGCCCGTTGCAGGTCCGCGGCGATCGACAGCTGGGACTGGAACAGCAGCGCCCGCTGCAGCGCCTGCGCGCCCAGCCGGCTGAACGCCGTCAGGTTGGCCCGCTCGTCGTCGTCGAACTCCCGGGGCTCCCGGTAGCCGATCACCAGCGCGCCGAGGACCTGCCCGGCGGTGCTCAACGGCAGGAAGGCCCAGGCGGCCCGCCCGCCGCCGGAGACCGCGGTGGCCGGGTCGGGCTGGGCCCGGGCGAAGTCCTCCGCCGAGGTGAGGTACCGCGGCTCGCCGGTGCGGCTGACCTGGGCCGCGGGGTACGGGTGGGACAGCGGGAGGTCGGCGAGCTGGGCGACCACGTGCTGCTCGTACCCGGCGTGGTAGCGCAGCACCAACCGGCCCCGCTCCACCAGCAGCACCGCGATGCCGTGCCCGCCGGCCGAGGGACGCACCACGGCGCCCATCGCGGCGTACACCTCCTCCGGGGTGCTGGCCGCCACCAGCGCCGCGGTGACCGCCTGCAGCGCCGCGGTGCGCTCCGCGGCGGCGCGGATCTGCTCGGCGTTGCGGGCGAGCTGCTGCTGTTGCCGGACCTGTTCGGTGATCTCGCGGTAGGAGACCGCGACGAAGTCCTGTTCCACCCGGACGGCCCGGAGTTCCCACACCTGTCCCGAGGACGGCGGGGCGATCTGCTGCTGCCACACCTCGCCGCTCTCGGCGACCGCGCGGAGCTGCTCGAACAGGCCCGGCTCCAGGGTGTCCGAGTCGGCCCGGACGCGGCGCCCGATCAGCTCCTCCGCCGAGCTGCCGGCCAGCTTGGCGCCGATCTGGTTGACGTACACCCGGGTGAAGTCGGCGATCGCGCCGCCGTCGTCGTGCACCGCGCGCAGCAGCGCGAAGCCGTCGAACGCCGCGTCCAGCGCCTCGTAGAGCCGGGCCCCGCCCTCGGTCTGCGAACCCACGGTGAGCTTGGTCAGATCGACGAACCGGGCCAGGAACCCGTCGCCGAACGGCACGATCCGGAACTCGAAGTGCCCGGCCACGCTGGCCCGGTCGTAGTACACGGTGCGCACCGCCGGGACCCGGTCCTGCACGGCCCGGATGTAGAACGGCAACGTGCCGTCGGTGATCGTGTCCGGCCACAGTTCGCGGTAGGTGCGGCCGAGAAGTTCGTCGGCCGGCCGGCCGAGGAACCGGACGCCCGCGGAGTTCAGGTAGTCCAGCCGGAAGTCGACGATGCTGCCGTCGGCGGCGCGTATCGCCGAGGCCAGCGCGCACCCGTGCGGGTCCGCGTCCAGCAGCACCTGCACGTCGTCCGTCGGTGCGGCGCCCGGCCGGTTACCGCTCACGACACCCCCTGCAACGCCGTCGCGGACAGCGTAACCGGACAACCGGTCCAGGTGGACCGCGCTCACCCCTTGGATGTGGGGCGCGCGCGACGGCCCCGGCCGGCCTGGCGCTCATCAGATCCGCCGGGGCGCCGATGGGTGTCATGGAGGTGTCGGAATGGCACGGTTGCTGGTGGTCGACGACGAACGGGACATCCGGGACCTGGTGGTGAAGCGCCTGGAACGGGACGGGCATCAGGTGCTGGCCGCCGGTGGCGGACCGGAGGCCCTGGTCGTGGTGGCCGAGCACGGCCTGCCGGACGCGGTGATCCTGGACATCGACATGCCCGGCATGGACGGCTTCGACGTGCTGGACCGGCTGCGCGAGCTCGGCCCGGACATGCCGGCGCTGTTTCTGACCGTGCTGTGGAGCGCCGACGTCGCGGGCCGGGCACGTACCGCCCGCGTACCCCTGGTGGCGAAGCCCTTCACCGCGGCCGAACTGGCCGCCGGCGTGCAGCAGTTGCTCGGGCGGGCCGGCACCGCCGTCGCGCCCAGGACCGATCCATGAGCCTGCGCACCTCCCTGGTCCGCACCCTCGCGTTCGCCGGGCTCTACCTGCTCGCCACCTATGCCGGCCGCCTCACCGTCATGGACAGTACGAACCTGAGCCTGGTGTGGCCGGCCGCGGGCATCTCCGCGGTCTGGTTCCTGGCCCAGCGCTCGTCGCGGTGGCGGGGCGTCGACGCGCTGGCGCTGACCCTGGTGACGGTCGCCGTCAACCTGGCCACCGGGGCGCCCGGGCGGCTCACGGTGTTCTTCGTGGTGGCGAACCTGGTGCAGGCGTACGTCTTCACGTTCCTCTTCGCCCGGTGGCTGCCGCACCTGTGGGGCGGCGGCGGGGACCGGCCCCTGGCCCGGCTGCACGACCTGTGGCGGGTGATCGCCGTGGCGTTCGTCAGCACGCTGTGCGGCACGCTGATCGGCCCGACCGGGATCTGGCTGGTCAACGGCGCCTACTCGTGGTCCGCCGCCGCGGTGTGGCTGACCCGCAACACGGTGAGCGTGCTGCTGATCGGCGTCGCCGGCATCCGCCTCGGATACGTGGTGTACACCCATCTGAGCCGCCGGGGCGACGGCGCCCGGGTCCCGCTCCGGGCCCGCTGGGCCGCGCTGCCCGGCCGGACCCGCGCCGAGTACGTCGCCGTCACGGCGCTGTCCGCGGCGTCGTACCTGGCCGTGTTCGGCCTCGACCACAACCTGCCGCTCGCGTTCACGGTCATCGCCATGACCGTGTGGGCCGCCCTGCGGCTGCACACCGGCTTCGTGATCGTGCACGACGTCGCGTTCGGCTCGGCCGCCGTGCTGTTCACCCTGCACGGCGACGGCGTCTTCGCGCACATCGCGTCGCATCCCGCCCGGGCCCTGGTGGCCCAGGTGTTCGTCGGCATGATCACGGTGATCGGGCTGGTGCTCGCGCTGAGCCGGGACGAACGGGTGGCCCTCGCCGAGGAGCGCGCCTCGCTGATCGAGGGGCTCCGCGAGGCCCAGCAGGCCGCCACCCGGCAGGCCACCCTGCTCGGCACGATCGTCGACTCGATGGCCGAGGGGCTCACCGTCGTCGACGATCAGGGCCGCTTCCTGCTGCGCAACCCCGCCGTCCGGGACCTGCTCGGTGGCGTGGTCAGCACGTCCGGCAGCTTCGCCCAGCCGGGCTTCTACGGGCTGTTCCACCCGGACGGGTCCCCGCTGGCGCCGGAGGAGATGCCGTACCGCCGCGCCCTCGCCGGCCGGGACGTGCACGGCATGGACATCTTCGTCCGCAACCCGGGCGTGCCCGACGGACGGGTCCTGAGCGTCAGCTCCACCGCCCTCACCGACGACCTGGACACCCGGTACGCGGTCACGGTCTTCCACGACGTCACCGCGGAACGGCGGCACCGCGACGAACTCGCCTCGTTCGCCGGCGTCGTCGCCCACGACCTGCTCAACCCGCTCGCCACCATCGAGGGCTGGACCGAGGCGCTCACCGAGGTCTTCGCGGAGACGCCCGGGCATCCGGCCGCGGAGGAGGCGGCGGACGCCGTGGTCCGGATCAAGCGGTCCGCGATCCGGATGCGCAACCTGATCAACGACCTGCTCGGGTACACCACCGCCCGGGACGCGGAGATCGCCCCCGCCGAGGTGGACCTCGGTGAGGTGGTCGCCGACATCGTTGCCGCCCGCGTCGACCAGGCACAGAGCCACGGCATCCCGGCACCGGAGTTCCACGTCGGGGAGCTGCACACCGTGTACGCCGACCCGGTGCTGGTGCGCCAGCTGCTCGACAACCTCGTCAGCAACGCGATCAAGTACACCGCCCCCGGGGTCACCTCCGCCATCAGCATCACCAGCGACACCAGCGACGGCGGCGACGGCGGCGACGGCGAGGACGGCGGCGGCGTGGTCACGGTGACCGTCACCGACAACGGCATCGGCATCCCGGCCGGGCAGCACCACAACATCTTCGACAACTTCCACCGCGCCCACCGCTCCGCCGGCTACACCGGCACCGGCCTCGGCCTGGGCATCTGCAAACGGATCGTGGAACGGCACGGCGGCACCATCCGGGCTGACGACAACCCCGACGGCCCGGGCTCCCGGTTCGTCTTCACGCTTCCGGCCGACGCACCGGCCGCGGCCGAAGCGGCCACCCCGGAGCGCGAGCACCCGCCCGGCGTACCGGACGCGGGCGGCCCGGACCGGCCGGTCGAGGACGTCCCGGCGCCGGAGCCGCCGGAGGCCGGGCTGCCCGCGCCGGCTCCGGGCGCCGGCTTCGACCACGCCGCCCGCCTGGTGCTGGACTACCTGCACGACCAGCTGCCGCTGGCGTTCTGGGCGGTCACCCGGGTGGCGAACGGCCGGCAGACCTACCTCTACCTGGACGCGGACAACGGGTACGGCCTGCGGCAGGGCGAGAGCCACCCGTGGGAGGACAGCTTCTGCGTGCACATGGCCGCCGGGCACGCCCCCGCGGTCGCCCTGGACGCCCAGGCGGTCCCGGCGTACGCCCAGTCCCGGGTGAACGAGAACCTCGACATCGGTACGTACGCCGGCGCGGTCATCAACGATCCGGACGGCGCCCTGTTCGGGGCGATCTGCGGTCTGGACCCGCACGCGCGTCCCGGCGATCCGCGGATGGCCGCCGCCGAGCCCCTGCTCGCCCTGCTCGGCCGCCTGCTCACCGCGGTGCTGGCCATCGAGCGGAGCCGGGACCGCGCCGCGAAGGCGTTGCTGCTGGAGGAACTGAGCACCGAATCGGACCGGGACACCGGCCTGCCGAACCGGCGGGCCTGGCACCGGCTGATCGCCCATGCCCAGGCCCGCTACGCGCGCCTCGCCGACCCCACCGTGATCGCCGTGCTGCGCCTCGACGAACTGTGGGCCTTCGACGACGACGGCCGGGCGGCCTACGTGCGGGACACCGCCACCGCGGTACGGCGCGCCGTCCGGGACGGCGACATCATCGCCCGGATCGACGAGGACGAACTGGGGTTGCTGCTTCCGGACTGCAACGAGGCCGACGCCGAGACCGTCATCGCCCGCATCCACACCGAGCTGCGGTTCGCCGGCACCGCCGCGTCGGTGGGATGGACCGCCGTCACGCCGGACCGCGGCCTTCCCGCCCTGGTCGCGGACGCCGAGAACCGGCGGGAACCGTCCGCGCCGGTGCCCCACCGGCCGGAGTGACGACCCCCGGTCAGGTGCTTCACCAGGGACTCACCGCCGCCGGCCCGGATGCCGATCTCGGCGCGGCGTTTGCCGCCCGGACACGCGGGTAGCCGATGAGAGCAGTTTTACTCTTACCTGGAGGAACCCGCTCATATGGATGCCCGCAAGCCCGTCAAGGTGGTCAAGGACGTCGTCGAGGCCGCGGCCGAGAAGGTCGCCGACGCCGTCGGCGCCACGGTCCCCGGCGCGCCGGGCAGCGCCCCGGCGCCCCTCGCGGAACCGACCGCGCCCCACGACCCGCTGCCGCCCAAGAAGGAGCAGGGCGCCCCGGCGACCCGCACCCCGACCGGCGCGGAGACCGGCGTCCCCGGCACCGCGAAGGGCCAGCAGGGCGCCTACCTCACCACCGCGCAGGGCGCACGACTGCGCGACACCGACCACTCGCTGAAGGCCGGGCCGCGCGGCCCGGTGCTGCTCCAGGACCACCACCTCCGGGAGAAGATCACCCACTTCGACCACGAGCGCATCCCCGAACGCGTGGTGCACGCCCGCGGCGCCGGTGCGCACGGCGTGTTCACCGCCTACGGCACCGCGGAGGGCGTCACCCGGGCCGGCTTCCTGAAAAAGGGCGCGGAGACCGACGTGTTCGTCCGGTTCTCCACCGTCCTGGGCTCCCGCGGATCGGCCGACACGGTGCGCGACACCCGCGGCTTCGCCACCAAGTTCTACACCGACGAGGGCACCTTCGACCTGGTCGGCAACAACATCCCGGTCTTCTTCATCCAGGACGCGATCAAGTTCCCGGACATCATCCACGCCGGCAAGCCGCACCCGGACCGGGAGATCCCGCAGGCACAGAGCGCCCACGACACCTTCTGGGACTTCGTCTCGCTGCACACCGAGGCGCAGCACCACACCATCTGGAACATGTCCGACCGCGGCATCCCGCGCTCGTACCGGACGATGGAGGGTTTCGGCGTCCACACCTTCCGGCTGGTCAACGCGGCCGGGGAGACCGCGCTGGCGAAGTTCCACTGGAAGCCCAAGCTCGGCGTGCACTCCCTGGACTGGGAGGAGGCGCAGCTGCTCGGCGGCATCGACCCGGACTTCCACCGCCGCGACCTGTACGACGCGATCGAGGCCGGCGCGTTCCCCGAGTGGGAGCTCGGCATCCAGGTGTTCCCGGACACCGACGAGGAAACCTTCGCCGGGATCGACCTGCTGGACCCGACAAAGATCGTGCCGGAGGAACTCGCGCCGGTGCAGCCGGTCGGCCGGCTGGTGCTGAACCGGACGCCGACCAACTTCTTCGCCGAGACCGAGCAGGTCGCGTTCCACCTCGGCCACCTGCCGCCGGGCATCGACGTGACGAACGACCCGCTGTTGCAGGGCCGGCTGTTCTCCTACGTGGACACCCAGCTCACCCGGCTCGGCGGCCCGAACTACTCGCAGATCCCGGTCAACCGCCCGCACGCCGCGGTCAACGACATGCTGCGCGACGGCTTCCACCAGCACGCGGTGCACGCCGGGGTGGCGCCGTACCGGCCGAACTCGCTCGACGGCGGCAACCCGTTCCCGGCCGGCGACGCGGAGAACGCGTTCCTGGACGTGCCGGTCACGGTGACCGAGGCGCCCAAGGTACGGGCGAACCCGGCCTCCTTCGACGACCACTACAGCCAGGTCCGCCTGTTCTGGCTGAGCATGTCGCCGGTGGAGCGCGAGCACATCATCCGGGCCTACACGTTCGAGCTCGGCAAGTGCTATGAGCAGGCCGTCAAGGAACGGCAGCTGCAGTGCCTCGCCAACGTCGACCCGGTGCTGTGCGCGGAGGTCGCCACCGGACTGGGCCTGCCCGCGCCGGAGCCGACCGTGCCGCTGGCCGACGTCGCGCCCAGCCCGGTGCTGTCCCAGATCGGCCGCGAGTGGCCGGCCGACGGCCGGATCATCGGGATCGTCGTCGACCCGGACGGCGACCTCGACGGCGTCCGCGCGGTCCGCCGCGAGGTGTTCGCGGCCGGTCTGGTGCCGCTGCTGATCGCCCCGCACGGCGGTCTGGTGGGCGACCTGCCGGTGCAGCGGACGTTCGCCACCGGCCGGTCGGTGGAGTTCGACGCGGTGCTGCTCGCCGGCGCCCCGGTGCCTGCGCCGGACGCGCTGCCGGCCCGCGACGCCAAGGCCGGTGCGGCCGGTCCGGCCACCGTGGATCCCCGGGTGCTGCTGCTGGTCGAGGAGTGCTGGCGGCACGCCAAGGCGATCGGCGCGTGGGGCGCCGGCGTCACCGTGCTGCAGCAGGCCGGGGTGAGCGGCACGCCGGGCGTGGTCACGGCGGACTCCGGTACGGAGGCGTTCGCGGCCGTGCAGCAGTTGCTGGCGGCGCACCGGGTTTGGGAACGGTTCCCGGCGTCCGTGGCCTGACGCCGGACCGCGGCGGTGCGGCGGCCTGACGCCGGACCGCCGCGGTGCGGTGGCCTGACGCCGGACCGCGGCGGTGCGGTGGCCTGACGCCGGACCGCGGCGGTGCGGTGGCCTGACGCCCGAGCGCGGCGGTGCGGTGTCCGGGCCACCCCGGCCCGCGGCGGTGCGGTGTCCGGGCCACCCCGGGCCGCACCGGACCTTGCACGGCTCCCGCTCCACCAAGTCATCACCCCCGCCCCCGCCCCGCCGATCTTGGAGTTGTGGTGCCGGATTTGTCGGTGCGACGCGGCCTTTGTTCCACCTCGACTTTCGCCCGTTAGCCGGGCGGTCGCAGGTCCGCGCCGCTCGTGCAGTGCCGCACATCCGCGCAATGCTGGGGCCCTGGCGAGGTGGGTGGAGC
This sequence comes from Jidongwangia harbinensis, assembly GCF_020216025.1. Lineage (GTDB taxonomy): Bacteria > Actinomycetota > Actinomycetes > Mycobacteriales > Micromonosporaceae > Actinoplanes > Actinoplanes harbinensis. The sequence continues at coordinate 19,591 of NZ_JAIWNC010000025.1, forward strand.
TGGGGTGCGGTGGGTGCCAGATATCCGCACAGCGCTCCGCCGCGGGCGGGGGGTGTGCAGTTCGGGCGCGGTAGGTGCCGGAAATCCCCACAGCGCTCCACCGCGGGCGAAGGGTGCGCAGTTCGGGCGCGGTAGATGCCGGAGATCCGCACAGCGCTCCACCGCCGACGACGAGAGTGCCGCTCGGGCGCGGTAGGTGCCGAGCTCCCATCGCAAGTCCAAGATCTGCAAGAAGACGGGCGTAGGGTGGGGTCGTGAGCAGGGACGTCGGGACCCGTGACACGCTGCGGCGACTGTGGGAGCGGGCGCGGGACGAGGCCGGCACGCTCGAGGCCGATCTGCGGAGCCTGTTCGAGGCGTCCCGGTCGTCCAACGCCGACGACGAGCACGACCCCGAGGGCACCACGATCGCGTACGAGCGGGCGCAGCTGACCGCGGTGCTGGACGCGACCCGCCGGCGGATCGGCGAGCTGGAGGTCGCGATGCAGCGGCTCGATGCGGGCGGTTACGGCGTGTGCGAACAGTGCGGGCGGCCGATCCCGGCGGCGCGGCTCGAGGCGCGGCCGACCGCACGCACCTGCGTCGGCTGCACCTGACGCCGGCGGCCGCCGGTTCACGCTCGCGACGATGCCGGGGCCGGGTTCACTCCTCGATGGTGAGCGGCTCGCGCGCGGACGACGTGAACACCTCGGTGTCCGACGGCGTCGGTGCCGGGCTGCGCCACTCGGCGAGCAGCACGGTGGCGTCGTCCTGGAGCCGGTCGTCCTGGTAGTCCAGCACCGCGTGGACCAGCCGCCGCATCGTTTCCGGCGCCGACAACTGGTCGGCCAGGGCCTTGGTGGTGAACTCGACCAGGCGCTCGACGCCGAACTCCTCGCCGTCGGGCGACCGTGCCTCGGTGATGCCGTCGGTGTAGAGCAGCAGCCGGTCGCCGGGCTCCAGGGCCTCCTCCACCACCACCGGAGGCCGCCGGTCACCCAGCGACACCGGCAGGGCGGTCGGGCTGGGCAGCACCTTCACCACCTTGCCCTGGCGCAGCACGATCCCGCTCGGATGGCCCGCGGAGATCACCCGCAGCGCTCCGGTGACCTGGTCCAGCTCGGCGAAGACCGCGGTGATCATTCCGGCCCGGTCGTGGGCGCGGACCGCGTTGTCGATGTGGTGGTAGGTGTCGATCAGGCCCAGCCCGGCGCGCCGGGCGTTGCGGTAGGCGCCGAGCGCCAGCGACGCCAGCATCACCGCGCGGGTCCCGCCGGCCGAGCCGTGCCCGGCCGCGTCGAACAGCGCCAGGTGGGCGGTGTCGCCGTTGACGGCGTAGTCGAAGGCGTCGCCGCCGACGTCGTAGCTGGGTTCCAGCACGCCGCTGATCATCAGGTGCCCGGTGGAGAACGACAGCGGCGGCAGCTGGGCCCGGAGCATCTCCGCGGCCAGTTGCATCGGCTCCCGGCGGCGCAGGCGTTCGATCGTGTCGCTGTACAGGCTGCGCGTCACCACCAGTTCCGCCAGCAGCGACGCCACCAGGGCACAGTCGTCGGCCGCCTGGTCCGGGACCGGGCCGTCGAAGACCACCTCGAGTACGCCCATCCGTTCGGCGCCGTTGAGCAGTGGCGCCCACAGCCGGGGCCCGTCGGGCTCGGCCTCGCTGAGGCACGTGGTGATCATGCTGAACGCCCGCCCGGCCAGGGTGCCGTCGATGCCGAAGCACCGGCGCTCCGGCGCGGACCCGCCGAGCAGCGGGATCAGCTCGCGCTGCTGGTGGTCGACCAGATAGATCACCATGGCCCGGGCGTCGACCAGCCGGGCGGCACGCATCGCCATCTCGGGCAGGTCCTCGGGACGGGCGTGGTGCGACTGCCGCAACAGATGGCGCAGTGATTCCAGCGTGCTCACGATCAAGGCATACCCGATGGTACGAGGGATCACTCCGCCGGCAGGCCGTCGAGGCGGGCCAGGATCTGCAGCATCACCTCGTCGGCGCCCGCACCGATCGAGATGAGCCGGGTGTCGCGGAGCATCCGGGCGGTCCAGGTCTCCTCCAGGTAGCCCATGCCGCCGTGGAACTGCAGGCACCAGTCGGCCACCTCGCGGACCAGCCGGCCCGCCTTCAGCTTCGCCACCGTGGCGTACCGGGTGATGTCCTCGCCGGCCATCAGCGCCTCGCAGGTGATCAGGTTGTGGCTGCGCAGCAGCTCCACCTCGGCCTGCAACTCGGTTAGCCGGAACGCGACGTACTGCCGGTCGGCGAGCGGCCGGCCGAAGACGGTGCGGTCGCGGACGTACTCCCGGGTCCGGTCCAGGGCGTACTGACAGGTGCCGACGGTGGTGTACGCGGCGAACATCCGCTCGGTGACGAACTGCCGCATCTGCTGCTGGAAGCCGCGTCCTACCTCGCCGATGGTGTTGGCGACCGGGACCCGCACCTCGTCCAGCACCAGTTCGGCGGTGTCCGAGCAGCGGTTGCCGAGCTTGTCGAAGGTGCGCGCGACGTGGAACCCGGGCCGGTCGGTGGGCACCACGATCTGCGACATCCCGCGGTATCCGCCCTCGTCCGAGGTGCGCGCCAGCAGGCAGAGCCAGTTGGCCTGGGCCCCGTTGGTGATGTAGACCTTGCGGCCGGTGATGACCCAGTCGCCGCCGTCCCGGACCGCCCGGGTGGCCAGCCGGGCGACGTCGGAGCCGGTGTCCGGCTCGGTGACCGCGACCGCGGTGACCGCGGTGCCCGCGACGGCCGGCGCGAGGTAGCGCTGCTTCAGCTCGTCCGAGCCGAACTCGTGCAGCGACGGCGTGGCCATCATCGCCTGGACGCCGATGGCCATTCCGACGCCGCTGGCGTGGATCCGCCCGTACTCCTCGGCGGCGGCCAGCTGGAAGCTGGGGTCGGCGCCCTCGCCGCCGTACGCCTCGTCGTACTCGAGGCCGAGCAGGCCCAGCGCCGCGGCCTTGCCGAACAGGTCGTGCAGCGGCACCCGCCCGGCCGCCTCCCACTCGTCGACGAACGGGTTGACCTCGGTGTCGACGAACCGCCGCACGGTTTCGGCGAGTGCCCGGTGGTCCTCGGTGAGGCGCATCCATCGACGCTAGCGAACCCGTCCCCGGCAAAACAAGCAAGCTTGCTTGTTTTCCCGGGCTGTGCCACCGTCACGGGATGCTTCGGGTCGGCAACTGCTCCGGGTTCTACGGCGACCGGTTCGCGGCGATGCGGGAGATGCTCACCGGCGGCGACCTGGACGTGCTGACCGGCGACTACCTGGCCGAGCTGACCATGCTCATCCTGGCCCGCGACCGCCGGTCCGACCCGGCGACCGGCTACGCCAGGACGTTCCTCGCCCAGCTGCGCGACGGCCTGCACCAGGCGCTGGAACGCGGGGTGCGGATCGTGGCCAACGCCGGCGGCGTGAACCCGGAAGGGCTGGTGGCGGCGATCCGCGACCTGGGCCTGACGTCCCGCATCGCCCTGGTGCGCGGCGACGACCTGACCGAGCGGGCCGGCCCGCTCGGCCTGGGCTCGCCGCTCGGCGCGCACGCGTACCTCGGCGCCTTCGGCATCGCCCGCGCCCTCGAGTCCGGCGCCGACGTCGTGGTGACCGGACGGGTGACCGACGCCTCGCTGGTGGTCGGGCCGGCCGTCGCCCACTTCGGCTGGGACCGCACCGACCTCGACGCGCTGGCCGGCGCCACCGTGGCCGGGCACGTGATCGAGTGCGGCGCCCAGGCCACCGGCGGGAACTACGCGTTCTTCGGCGAGATCCGCGACCCGGTGCGGCCGGGTTTCCCGATCGCCGAGATCCACGCCGACGGCTCCAGCGTCATCACCAAGCATCCCGGCACCGGTGGCGCGGTCACGGTCGGCACGGTGACCGCCCAGCTGGTGTACGAGGTGGACGACGCCCGCTACGCCGGCCCGGACGTCACCACCCGGCTCGACACGATCTCGCTGCGGCCGGACGGGCCGGACCGGGTGCGGATCACCGGGGTACGCGGTGAGCCCCCGCCGCCCGAGGTGAAGGTCTCGTGCACCTCGATCGGCGGCTACCGCAACGCCGTCACCGTGGTGCTGACCGGGCTGGACGTCGAGGCCAAGGCGGAGCTGTTCCGGCGCCAGTTCACCGCCGCCTGCCGGACCGTACCGGCCGAGGTCACCTGGACCCTGGCCCGGCTGGACACCCCGGACGCGCCCACCCAGGAGCAGGCGTCCGCGCTGCTCACCGTGGTCGCCCGGGACGCCGACGAGACGGTGGTGGGCCGGGCGTTCAGCGAGGCCGCGGTGGAGGTCGCGCTGTCGTCGTACCCCGGCTTCTTCAGCACGGCACCGCCGGGCCGGGCCCATCCCTACGGCGTGTTCACCGCGGGGTACGTGCCGCAGGCCGTCCCGGCGCACGAGGTGGTGCGGGCCGACGGGACGGTGGAGCGGATCGACCCGCCGCCGGTCACCCGCCGGCTGGAACCGCTGCCCGGTCCGCCGCCCGGCGACCCGGCGACCGGTGACCCGGGACCGGCCCGCCGGCTGCCGCTGGGCACGCTGGCCGGGGCCCGCTCCGGCGACAAGGGCGGGAACGCCAACGTGGGGCTGTGGGTACGCGACGACGCGGCGTACCGGTGGCTGGCCGCGCTGATCACCGAGGACACCGTCCGCGACCTGCTGCCCGAGGCCGCCGACCGGCCGGTCCGGATCACCCGGCTGCCGAACATCCGGGCCGTGAACGTGGTCATCGAGGGCCTGCTCGGCCTCGGCGTGGCCTATCACGCCCGGTTCGACCCGCAGGCCAAGGGACTCGGCGAATGGCTGCGGTCCCGGCACGTGGCGATCCCCGACGCCCTGGAGCGACCGTGACCGTGCTGCCCACCGCGCTCGACCCGGACGGCCCGGCCGCCGCAGCCGCCCGGCAGGCCATGCTGGACGCGCTCGACGAGGTCGCCGCCGAGCACGCCACGGCGGTGGCCGGCGGCGGAGAGAAGGCCGTCGCCCGGCACCACGCCCGCGGCAAGCTGACCGTCCGGGAACGGATCGAGCTCCTGCTCGACCTGGACTCGCCGTTCCTGGAACTGGCCGCGCTGGCCGGCTACGGGTCCCCGTTTCCCACCGGCGGCAGCGTGGTCGCCGGGATCGGCGTGGTCAGCGGGGTGGAGTGCCTGGTGATCGGCAACGACCCCACGGTGAAGGGCGGCGCCAGCAACCCGTGGTCGCTGCGCAAGACGCTGCGGATGCACGAGATCGCGGCGCAGAACCGGTTGCCGCTGATCGCGCTCGTCGAGTCCGGCGGCGCCGACCTGCCCACCCAGAAGGAGGTGTTCATCCCGGGCGGCGCGGTCTTCCGCGACCTCACCCGGCTGTCCGCCGCCGGGATCCCGACGATCGCGGTGGTCTTCGGCAACTCCACGGCCGGCGGCGCCTACCTGCCCGGGATGAGCGACCACGTGGTGATGATCGAACGGCGGTCCAAGGTGTTCCTGGCCGGCCCGCCGCTGGTCAGGGCCGCCACCGGTGAGGAGTCCGACGACGAGTCGCTGGGCGGCGCCGAGATGCACGCCCGGGTGTCCGGCCTGGCCGACCACTACGCGGTGGACGAGCCGGACGCGATCCGGATCGGCCGGCGGATCGTCGCGCGCCTGAACTGGCGCAAGGCGTCCGGCCCGGCGACCGCCGCACCGAAGCCGCCGCGCTACCCCGCCGACGACCTGCTGGCGATCGTGCCGCCGGACCTGAAGTCGCCGTTCGATCCCCGGGAGGTGATCGCGCGGATCGTCGACGACAGCGACTTCGACGAGGTGAAACCCCGCTACGGCGACTCGCTGGTGACCGGCTGGGCCGAGCTGTACGGCTATCCGGTCGGCATCCTGGCCAACGCCCGCGGCGTGCTGTTCAGCGCCGAGGCGCAGAAGGCGGCCCAGTTCATCCAGCTGGCCAACCGGTCGCACACGCCGCTGCTGTTCCTGCACAACACCACCGGGTTCATGGTCGGCAAGGAGTACGAGCAGGGCGGGATCATCAAGCACGGCGCCCTGATGATCAACGCGGTGTCCAACTCCACCGTCCCGCACCTGTCGCTGCTGATCGGCAACTCGTACGGCGCCGGCCACTACGGCATGTGCGGCCGGGCGTACGATCCGCGCTTCGTCTTCGCCTGGCCCAGCGCCCGGTCCGCGGTGATGGGCGCGCAGCAGCTCGCCGACGTCACCTACCTGGTGTCCAAGGCGTCCGCGCTGGCCCAGGGCAGGCCGTTCCAGGAAGACGGCGCGCAGGCCGTCCGGCACGCGATCGAACAGCAGATCTCCGCGGAGGCGATGCCGATGGTCCTGTCCGGACTGGTCTACGACGACGGCATCATCGACCCCCGGGACACCCGCGACGTGCTCGGCATCGCGCTGTCCGCCATCCACACCGCGCCGGTCCGGGGCACCGACGCCTACGGCGTCTTCCGGATGTGATCCCGTTGACCTTCGACACCGTTCTGGTAGCCAACCGGGGCGAGATCGCCCGCCGGATCTTCGCCACCTGCCGGCGGCGCGGCCTGGCCACGGTGGCCGTCTTCGCCGACGCCGACGCGGGCAGCCCGCACGTGCGGGAGGCGGACAGCGCGGTACGCCTGCCCGGCGCCACGTCCGCCGAGACGTACCTGCGCGGCGACCTCATCCTCGCCGCCGCCCGCCGCACCGGCGCCGGTGCGATCCACCCCGGGTACGGCTTCCTCGCCGAGCACGCCGGCTTCGCCCGGGCCGTCCGGGACGCCGGCCTGACCTGGATCGGCCCCGGCCCCGAGGCGATCCAGGCGATGGGCTCCAAGGTCGAGTCCAAGCGCCGGATGGCCGCCGCCGGGGTGCCCGTACTCGCCCTGCTGGACCCGGCCACGGTCACCGAGGCCGAGTTGCCGGTGCTGGTCAAGGCGTCGGCCGGGGGCGGCGGGCGGGGCATGCGCGTGGTCCGTACCCTCGCCGAACTGCCCGACGCCGTGGCGTCCGCCGCCCGCGAGGCCGCCGCCGCGTTCGGCGATCCCACCGTCTTCTGCGAGCGGTACCTGGAGTCCGGCCACCACGTCGAGGTGCAGATCCTGGCGGACGCCCACGGCACCGTGTGGGCGCTGGGCGAGCGCGAGTGCTCGCTGCAGCGGCGCCACCAGAAGGTCATCGAGGAGGCGCCCGCACCGCTGGTCGACCGGCTCGGTGGCGACCTGCGGGACCGGCTGCTCGCCGCGGGCCGGCTCGCCGCGACCGCGGTCGGCTACCGCGGCGCCGGGACCGTGGAGTTCCTCGCCGACGAGCGCGGCGACTTCTGGTTCTTGGAGATGAACACCCGCCTGCAGGTCGAACACCCGGTCACCGAATGCGTCACCGGCGTCGACCTGGTCGCCGGGCAGCTCGACGTCGCCGCGGGCCGCCCGCTGACCGGCCCCGAGCCGGCGATGACCGGCCACGCAGTCGAGGCCCGCCTGTACGCCGAGAGCCCCACCGACGACTGGCGCCCGCAGACCGGCACCGTCCTCGCGTTCGACGTGCCCGGGGTCCGGGCGCGGTTCGACCGGCCACCCGCGGACGGGATCCGCCTCGACTCCGGCGTCGAGGACGGCAGCGTGGTCGGCACCCACTACGACGCCCTGCTCGCCAAGGTCGTCGCGTACGCGCCCACCCGCGAGTCCGCGGCCCGGCAGCTCGCCGCCGCCCTGCGCCGGGCCCGCGTCCACGGCCTGCCCACCAACCGGGACCTGCTGGTGGCGAGCCTGCTGCACCCCGACTTCCTGGCCGGCACCGCCGACACCGGCTTCTACACGGCCCACCCCCCGGCCGAGCTGACCGCCGGCAGCGCGCCGGACCCGGCCGTCGCCGCCCTGGTCGCGGCGCTGTCCGACGCCGCGACGGTGGGCCACCCGGCGGCCGGGTTCCGCAACATCCCGGTCGGGTACCGCAGCCGCACCTACGCCGTCGGCGAGCGCGAGTTCCCGGTGCGCTACCGGTTCGGCCGCGCCGGCCTGGAGGTGGACGGCCGGACCGGGACCGGCCTGGTCGAGGCCACCGCCGCGTCGGTCGTGCTGGACCTCGACGGGGTACGCCGGGGGTGGACGGTCGCCCGGTACGACGACCGGGTGGTGGTGGACGGCGCGCAGGGCTCGGTCGAGCTGCGCCGGGTGCCGCGCTTCCCCGGCCCGCCGGCCCGGTTGCCGGCCGGCGCGCTGGTGGCGCCGATGCCCGGCACCGTGGTGCGGGTGGCGGTGCGGACCGGCGACACCGTAACGGCCGGTCAGCCGTTGATCTGGCTGGAGGCCATGAAGATGGAGCACGTGGTGCACGCCCCGGCGGCCGGCACGGTGGCCGAGCTGCCGGTCACCGTCGGACAACAGGTCGCCCAGGGCACCCCGCTGGCCGTGGTCGCCGGCGGTGGCTGACGTCTCGGCGCCGCGGCAGGACCGGTCGCGCGCCACCCGCCGGCGGCTGTTGGAGACCGCGGTCCGGTGCCTGGCCCGGCACGGCTGGGAGGTCTCCACGGTGGCCTTCATCGCCGCCGAGGCGGGCATCAGCCGGGGCGCGGTGCAGCACCACTTTCGTACCCGGGAAGCCCTGATCATCGCCGCTCTGGAGCACGCGTTCGCGGAGCGGGGCGCGATGCTGGATGCGCTGCCCGAGCCCGAGGGCTCCGGTCCGGAGCGGGTGCACGCCGTGGTGACCGGCCTGGTCGAGGCGATCGGCGGGGAACCGTTCCGGGCCGCGCTGCAGGTGTGGACGGTGGCCGCCGCGGACCCGGACCTGCGTTCCGCGGTGGTGCCGCTGGAACGGCGCTTCGCCCGCGACGCCCACCGCCGCGCGGTCCGCCTGCTCGGGGTGGACGACACCGACCCGGCCATGCGCAGCCTGATCCAGGCGACCCTGGACCTGGCCCGCGGGCTGGCCCTGGCCGACGTGCTCACCGACGACTCCCGCCGCCGCGCCCGCGTCATCCGCGCCTGGTCCCACCAGCTGGCCAGCACCCTCCCACCCCCCGTCCGCCCGCCCCGCTGACACCCCGCCCTCCCCCGTCGATCCTGGACTTGTGGCGCCGGACCTGTCGGTGCGATGCGGCATCTGCTCCCACCACCACTCGCCGCGTGTCGTATGCCCGATTAGTCGTTTTAAAGGGGGATGATTCGGGCGCTGTCGGTTCGGGGAGGGTTTGATGTTGCTGCTTCATGTCGTTGCCACGCCGCGTTCGTCGGCGTCCACCACCCTGCGGGTCTCCGGTCCGTTCCTGGATCAGCTGCGGGCGGACCGGCCGGACCTCGAGATCGAGACGCTGGACCTGTTCGCCGACGACCTGCCGGTGGTGGCCGGAGAGAACATCGACGCCAAGTACGACCTGATGCGCGGCCGCCCGATCGAGGGGTCCCGCGCCGCGCCCTGGCGGACCGTCGAGACGCTGATCAACCAGTTCCGCCGGGCCGACATCTGCCTGATCTCCGCACCGATGTGGAACTTCGGCATCCCGTACGCCCTCAAGTACTACCTCGACGCCATCGTGCAGCCGGGCTACCTGTTCGCCTACGACGACGCCGGTGTCCCCGTCGGCCTCTGCGCGGGCAAGACGCTGGTCTGCGTCACGTCACGGGGCGGCGACTACTCGCCCGGCAGCCCGATGCACGCGTACGACCTGCAGGAGCCGTACCTTCGAGCGATCTTCGGCTTCGTCGGGATCACCGACATCACCTTCGTCAACGTGCAACCGACGGACCTGGACCCGGCCCGGCGCGAGGAGGCCGTCCGGGCCGGCCTGGACGAGGCTCGCGTACTCGCGGACCGGCTGGCGTTGGGCCGGGAGCCCCTTCCGGCGAGGCGAAAAGAGGCAAAGTTCGGCGACCAGCTGCGGGAAACCGGCCCCGCCGAATCGCTCCAGGCCCGCTCCGAACAGCGCTGAACCGGCTCCGGCTCTGCTCAGAGCACACAATCCATCGACATCGGTAAGAGCATCCGGTCCGGCGTCCGCTCCCTACAATCCGCTCGACCGAGCCGACGGATTGCGAGAGGAACGGACCGTGCAACCAATCCTGCCGAGCGACCCGACCCAGGTCGGGCGCTACGAGCTTGAGGGCCGGCTGGGAAACGGTGGCATGGGTACGGTCTACCTCGGGCGCTCCCCCGGCGGACGACTGGCCGCGGTCAAGATGATCAGCACGCACCTGCTCACCGATCCGGACACGCTGTCCCGGTTCCAGCGCGAGGTGAACACGCTCCGGACCATCCGCAGCGCGTACACCGCCGCGCTGATCGACAGCGAACTGGCCGAACCGCCGTACTGGATGGCCACCGAATTCATTCCCGGCCCGACGCTCGCGGCGACCGTCGGCGCGCACGGCCCGATGAGCGTCGACGACTGCCTGTGGCTGATCGCCAGCCTCGCCGAGGGCCTCGCCGACATCCACGCGCACGGCATCTGCCACCGCGACCTCAAACCGCAGAACGTCATCCTCTCCACCACCGGACCGCAGCTCATCGACTTCGGTCTGGCCCGGGGACCCGCGGACACCCGGCTGACCCAGACCGACATCGTGGTCGGCACCCCCGGATACCTCGCGCCCGAACTCCTCACCGAGGACGACGAACTCACCCCGGCGGCGGACGTGTTCGCGCTCGGCGCCACCATCGCGCACGCGGCCACCGGCCGGAAGCCGTACGGCAGCGGCCGCGCCGAGGCGATCTACTTCCGGCTGCTCCAGGCGGACATCGACCTGGCCGGCGTCGACCCCGGCCTGGCCGAACTCATCCGCGCCTGCGTGTCCACCGAGCCGGCGCGGCGGCCCACGCCCCAGCAGATCATCGAGAGTTACCGCAGCCGGCGCACCGGGGAGGCGGCGCGGCCGCTGATGCCGCTTCCGCCGTCGGTGCCGCCCGCGCCGCACCAGTCGCCGAGCCGCCCGCCGACGCCGGCCGCGCCGTCGCCCGTTCCCGGGATGCGGCCGGGCGCCGCGACCCCCGGAAGCGGCGGGAACGCGGCGACCCGTGGGAACGCCCCAGGAGGCGGCACCCCGGCACCCCGCGGCAACGCCACAGGGGGCGGAAGCGCCGCGGTCGGGGGGAGCGCCGCAATCAGCGGGAGCGCCGCGGGCGGTAGGGGCCGCGCTGGGGGTGGTGGGGGCACGGCGCCTCCGGCCGGTCCGGTGCGGTCGGCGGGGACCGGACCGCCGACCCGGACCGACGGGCCGGCGAGCGGACCGGCGCGCGGGTCGGCCAGCCGCCGGATGCCGGTGGTGGCGGCGCTCGCCGTGGCGGCGCTCCTGTTGTTCGCCGGCGGTGCGGCCGCCGCCCTTCGGCTGCGTGATACCGGCGACGGGCGGCAGTTCGTCGATCCGGTGGCCGCCCCGGCCGCGTGGCCGTCGATGCCCTCGGCCGCGCCCACCCCGACCCGGGTGAAGCCGTCGAAGTCGAAGCCGACCCCGACGCCGACCCGGACGAGCCGCAAGCCCCGCCCGAAGCCCACCAGGTCGCCGCCGGTGAAGACCGTCACGAGCAACGACGGCCGCTGCATCCACCTGCCCAAGAGCACCGTCAACGGCGCCAAGGTGGAGGCCCGGGCGTGTGACGAGTCGGCCGGCCAGCAGTGGCGGATCACCCGGCAGGGCGTACTCATGTGGACGGTCTCGGATCTGACCCGGTGCCTGGACACCGGCGGGAACGGCGGCGCCGACATCAACTACCGGATCCAGCTCTGGGACTGCAACAACAGTGGCGCGCAGCTGTGGGTACCGCAGGCCGACGGCGCGCTGTTCAACGCCGTCGCGGACCGCTGCCTCGGCATCCTGCCGAAGAAGAAGGGCGGGCCGGCCCTGACGATCCAGCCGTGCACCGGCAAGGCCGCGCAGCGCTGGAAGCTGCCGCTGTCCTGAGTGGCGGCGCTCGCACCCACCGGGACACCCGGCCGCGCCGGGAACGTCAGAGCTGGCCGTGGCTGGGTGGCAGGACGCCGCCGACCTCGTACCCGCCGATGTGGTGGTATTTCCAGTCCACCGGGTCGTGGACGCTGTGCGTGCGGGCGTTCCGCCAGTGCCGGTGCAGGTCCCAGCGCTCGTCCGCGGCGCTCGCGCCGGCCAGCGCGAACAGCTCCGATCCCGCTTCGACGGCCACCTCGCTGCCGAACGCCTTGGCCGCCGCCACCGACAGGGAACCGCGGGCCGCCGCCGCGGCGTCCGCCGGGACCAGGCCGATCTCGTCGAGGTCGGCGGCGGCCCGGGCGAGCAACGCCTCGGCCGCCCGGACCCGGACGTCCAGCCTGCCGTACCGGTGCAGCACGTGCGGATCGCCGGCCACGTCCGCGGCGCCGTAGCGGACCGCCTCGGTGGCGGGGCGGGCCCGGGTGCGCAGGTACTCCCGGGTGTCGCGCAGCGCGCCACCGGCGATGCCGACCTCGATGGCGGCGTGCACGAGCTGCGCCCGGGCGCCGAGTTGCTGGGGTACGGCGTACGCCCCGGCGTAGTCGACGACGAGGTCCGGGTCCACGTCCACCGCGTCGAACGTGGTGGTGCCGCTGATCGTGGCGCGCTGACCCATCACGTTCCAGTCGGTGTCGACGGTCAGGCCGGCGGCGTCGCGGGCCACGAACGCGAGCCGGAGCCGCGCGTCGTCGTCGAGTGCGCTCACCGCGATCCACGCCGCGGTGAGCGCGCCGGTGCAGTAGTACTTGGTCCCGGTCACCCGCGATCCGGTCAGCCGGGTGGTGAGGTCCTGAGCGTGCCGGCCGCCGCGTTCGGCGAGCGCGTTGCCGAGCCGCCGGCCGGCCAGCACGTCGGCGTAGAGCCGGTTGCGGGCGGTCTCCGGGCCGCACACCGCGAGCACGTCCACCATCAGGTAGTGGCCCTGCGGCACCTGGGCGAGTGCCGGGTCGACCGCGGCCAGGGTCCGGACGACCTCGGCGAGGGTGGACGGGCCGAGTCCCGGGCCGCCGAAGCGCGCCGGCACGGTGATTCCGAGCAGGCCCGACGTGTCGAGGGCGCGCAGTTCGTCGTGCGGCACCACGGCGGCGCCGGCCCGGTCGCGGGCGAGGACGCCCGGCGCCCAGACGTCGGCCACCCGGTGGGCGGCCCGGATCGCGTCCTCAGGCGTGGTCAGCAGCACCCGTGTTCCTATCTTGTCGCTAGGCGGCGGGCAACCGCCCGGCGGGCGGCGCGGAGGGGCATCGGCCAGGGCCGATGAGGCAGACCCGGACACCATGATCACGGTACGCCGACGGCCCGCACGCAGCGCAAATGCCCCTTACCGACCGGTTACTCGCGTCTGCGGAGCGTTACGGGGCAATGCCAGGATATGCGGCGCATGGTCCACAACGGATTGGAGCGAAGTATGCGAAGCATCTCAGCGTGGAGTGGCGCCGTCATGAGCGTCGTCACCGCCACGGCTGTGGCCACCGCGCTCACCCCGGGCGTCGCCGCCGCGGACCCCACCACGCCGCCCCCCATCCCCACCCCGCCCCCCGCGCCCACCCTGTCCTTCGACGAGGTGGTGATGAACGGCACGGGCTGCCCCGGTCAGGGCGACGGGGTCGGCGTGACGGTGGGCGGCGGCAAGGTGGTACTCGACTTCACCCGCTTCACGGCGCGCGTCGGCGGATCGAGCACGCTGCCCGACCGGCGCAAGAACTGCGCCGTCAACATCAGCGTCACGCCCGCCGAGGGTTACACCTACACGGTCTCCGAGGCGACGTACGACCTCGCCACCGATCTGGTCGCCGGCACGGACGCCGAGCAGCTGGCCGCGTACTACTACAGCGAGACCGCCGCGGACACCACGGTGGTCCCGGCGAAGCACTACACCACCGCGGGCGCGTCGACCGACACCCACGTCCACGACGCCGCGGCACTGGCGCCGCTGGGCGCCGCGCCGTGCGGGCAGTCGAGTTCGGTGAACGTGAACAGCCAGGTGCGCTTCACCGCCGCCTCCGCGGCGGAACAGGCCAGCACGATCACGGTGCGGCGCGCGACGGTGCACCTCACCGCCGTACCGTGCTGACCGGTCTCCGCTGATCTCCCGGTCCGGAGCCGGGCGTACCCCCGTCCGGCTCCGGGTCAGGCCCGCACCGCGGTGACCGCCACCGTGGCCTGCGCCGTGGTGAACCGGCCGCCCAGCGCGTCGATGGCGGACCCGATGCCGTTCAGCAACTCCGCCAGCCGGTCGGGCGCGAGCCGGGTGAGCGCCCCGGACGTGGGCAGCTGGTCCAGCCACTCGTCGCGGGTGTAGGTCCGCGCCGAGTCGAACCGCCACTGCTCCGGCTCGCCGAACGCGCCGGTCCCCCGCATCCCGTCCGCGGCACGGGTGAACAGCGGCTGGTAGGCGTCGGCGCCATGGCTCCTGGGCCCGATCGGGAACGGCAGGTCCGGCAGCACCTGCCGGTAGACCGCGGTGAAGGCGTCCGTCACGTCCGGCGGCGGGTCGACCGCGTGCCAGAACGCGGCCAGCCGTCCGCCCGGCCGCAGCACCTGGGCCGCCTTGGCCGGACCGGCGACCGGGTCGACCCAGTGCCAGGCCGTCCCGGCGACGACGACGTCGAACGTCCGGCCGGCCGGTTCCCAGGACTCGAACGTCGCCACCTCGACCGGCACCCCGGTGCGGTCGGCGAATTCGGTCATCCGCGGGTCGGGGTCGATGCCGAGCACGGTGCATCCGGCCGCCTGGAACTGGCGGGCCGCGATGCCGGTGCCGCAGCCGACGTCGAGCACCTCGCGGCCGGCGGCGGCCACCCGCGCGACCAGGGCGTCGGGATAGCGCGGGCGGGCGCGGTCGTAGCGTTCGGGATCGGTGCCGAATGACTCGGCCACCTGCTGAAACTGCGGGCTTCGCTCGGGCGGTAGAGTGGGCATACGCCCACCTTAGTGGGCGCGCGCCCACTCGACCAGGAGGTGCTCACGGTGCCGACCGGGGTGGCCATCCGCGACGTACGCCGGCAGCTGTTCGACGCGGCCGCCCGCATCCTGCTCCGCGACGGTCCGGGCGCGCTGACCAGCCGGGCGGTCACCACCGAGGCGGGCTGCGCCAAGGGTGTCCTGCACCGGCACTTCACCGACTTCGACGAATTCCTCGCCGAGTTCGTCCTGGACAACGTCGCCCGGATGGATGAGCAGGCCGCCGCGCTGCGGGACTCCGCCGGCACCGGCACCGTCGCCGGGAATCTCACCGAGGCGCTCACCGCCCTGTTCGGGTCGGTGGCCGTGGCGATGGTCGGGCTCGTCACCGTCCGGGACGAACTGCGGACCCGGCTGCGGCGGACCTGGCCGGCCGGCGTTCCGGTGCTGACCGACGCGGCGGTGATGATCGGGGCGTACCTCTCGGCGGAGCGCGAGCTGGGCCGCATCGCGGCGGAGGCCGACGCCGACACGCTCGGGGTCATGCTGATCGGGGGCGTGCACCTGCTCTTCGTCGCCGGCGAGAACACGCCCCCGGACACCCCGGCCGTGCGCAAGGTGGTGGCCTCGGTGCTGGCCGGCATCGAGCGCGAGCCGGACCGACCGGCCTGATCGTACGGTCCACGACGAGGGCCCCGGCGCTTTCGCACCGGGGCCCGAGGGCTGTGGATCAGAACACCATCCGCCGGCGGTACGCCGGCTTGTCGTTTCCGCGCCGTCCCACCCGGGGGCGGGGGCGCGAGGATCATAAGCGTGACCGGAGACCACCTCTCGTTCGATGGAGACTGCGGTGTCCGCGCCCGGCCCGTCACAGCGGCCGGCAGCGGGCGATCCAACGGTGTGCGACCCTCCCTTTCCTCCGACTTCCCGAACTCTTCACCATCTGCTTCGCCGGCGCCGGAACCCCACGCGACTTCATGGCCCCGACACGTGCGGCGCAGCGAGCGGAGCCCTGAACGTGCCTCGGCCCTGCTCCTTCGCCCTCCATCGGGCGGTGCGTCCGCGTCTTTGTTGACTCTTCGCTTCCGACCCGAGAAACGCTAATCGCCCTTACCCAGAAAGTCTAGTCATGACGGCGTAGATTTTCTTGGGTGTGGCGAGAGTTCCGCCGGTCGGACGCCACCGCTCGGTGGGAGCGGGTCGATGGCGCCGTACGCCAGTGGACCGCGGGTGGCGACGGCCGCTCAGCGCAGTCCGGCCGCGGCGCGGACCCGCTCGCGGGTCAGGGCGGTGGCCGCGGCCGGGGAGAGCAGGCAATCCGCCAGCAGGTCACGGCCACGGCGGCGGAGCACCTCCCGGTCCGGATGGCCGGGCAGCCACTGCTCCGGCTCGCCGAGGGTGAGCACGAAGCGGTCCGGGGCCACCTCGGTCGCACCGGGTGGCGGTCCGCCCAGCCGCGCCAGGTGGCCGGGCGAGAGGATCTGGCACCACATGGCGTCGGGCACCGCGACCTCGGCCAGCCGGTCGACGGACGGCCGGTCCGGCGGGGAGCCCCGATCGCGCCAGCGGAGGAACAGCAGATCGTCGGCGTCCGGTTCCGCGGTGACGCCGGCCCAGACGACCCGGTCGGCGTACCGGAGCAGCACCTCGCGCTGCCGCCGCAGGGCGCCGGCCACCTCGGCGTCCCCGGCGGCCATGGTGAACGCGGCCGAGCCGGCCGGATCGGCGCCGGTGCCGACCACCGCCGCGGCGACCCGGCCGGCGAAGTTCGTGCTCACCGCCACCGCCGTCGCGCCGGCCGCCAGCACCGGGGCGAGCGCCGGGACGAGCGCGCCGGGTTCGACGTCGACCGCGACCGACGACGCCATCGCCACCAGGCTGTCCGCCGGTCGATGTTCGCCCAACAACCAGGCGCCGGCGACTTCGAGCAACCCGCCCGGCCCGGCTGCTCCGCCCGGCCCGGCTGGTTGACCCAGCGCGCCCGGATCGCTCGGGCCGGCCGACCCACCCAGCCAGGCTGCTCCGCCCCCGGCTGCATTGCCCGGTGCGCCCGGGTCGCTCGGGCCGGCCGGGGTCGCCGGCCGGTGGTGCAGCACGGTTCGGGCCGCCGGTGCCAGCGCTCGCAGCGGCAGATATCGAGGGGTGGCGCTCGGCTGCTGGACGAGGCGGGCGTCGCGCACCCCGGCCTCGTCCAGCCGCCGGACGACCAGGTCCGGAACGGCGCGCAGCAGGGCCGGCGGCGTGGTGCCGACCTCGACGACGACCACCGGCCCGCCCGGCAGCGGAACGACCGGCCCGACGGACATCGCCTCGTGCAGCTCCCGGAGGTCCGCCGCGGCCGTACGCATCGCGGCGAGCAACCGATCGGGAGCGGCCGGCGACCGGGCCTGGACGATCATCGTGGCCTCGGGTACGAGACCGGCGACCACGTCCGGGTCCACGGTGGTGCCCATCGACCGCTCCCCCACTTCCGGTTACCGCACCTTCGGCGGTCTGCCGCCCTTACCGCCGCCGGACTTGCCTTTGCCGCCCTTCTTCTTCGCCTTTATCTTGGCGCGTTCGTCGTCACCGACGTTCTTCTCCTCGTCGAAGTAGACATGCCCGGGTGCGTCACCCCAGATGACCACATTGGCCTCCTCCCGGCCGAAGAGGCCCTTGCGTTGGAAGGCCTCGAACCCGTCGGCCCAGTCCTGCAGCTCGGTCCCGAGTTCCCAGGTGACGCCCCACTGCGCACCGGCCGCCGTGTACTCGTCGAGTTGTTCCCGGACCCGCTGGACCCACTTGCCGTTCTCCCACCGCTTGACCTCGTAGATGTACCGCTCCTTGATGACGAGGTCGATCTTCATGGGCTGGGCCCAGATGAAGGCGCCGTTCGGTCCCTCCGGGCCGCGCTGGAAGCCGTTCTCCCGGAGGCGCACCTCCCAGTCGACGTGCGGGTTGACCCCGAAGTCGTTCCAGTCCCAGTCCCACGCCTCCTCCCAGAACGAGTTCATCTTGTTGCTGAAGTAGTTCACGACGAAGGCGCGGGCCGCGTACTCCTGCTT
This sequence comes from Jidongwangia harbinensis, assembly GCF_020216025.1. Taxonomy (GTDB): domain Bacteria; phylum Actinomycetota; class Actinomycetes; order Mycobacteriales; family Micromonosporaceae; genus Actinoplanes; species Actinoplanes harbinensis. Next base: position 37,421 of record NZ_JAIWNC010000025.1, read on the forward strand.
CTGGTTGAACCACAGTTCGGACAGCGGCCCGACGGCGCCGTTCAGCGCCCACTCCTTGCCGTCGTACTCGCCGCGGGTCTTGAACGGGATGCCCTGGAAGCATTTGACGTGTGAGTCGACGGAGTTGCCAGGATCCGGGCAGTCCCAGCCGCCGCTGAGCGCCGCGAGCAGCGCCGGCACCAGCGACCCGATGATGCTGCCGATGCCGACCGCGATCTCCCCGGTCGGGTCGACGTAGTCGAGCGGGCTGTTGTTGGCGTACGCGTACGGGCTCACCACATCGGTCTGCCCCAGCTGGGTGGACAGCGGATCGCGGGCGGTGAACCGGCCGGTCGTGGTGTCGTACACCCGGGCCCGCAGGTAGACCGACGAACCCAGAACCAGCTCGCCCCGGTACCCGAACGTCGGCTGCTCGAACCGGCCGCCGGACGCGAACGGGTCGTGGTCGCCACCGGCCGGCTGACCGAACGCGTCGTACCCGCCGGCCCTGGCCCACGCGGCCGTCTCGTCCGTGCGGACGGTCGAGCCGAACACGTCCTGGGCGAAGACCGCCGCACCGCACCGGTTGGTGGCCATGACGCGGTCGTACCCGTACACGAAGTCGGCCTCGGCACCGCATCCGCCGCTCGCCGCGGCCGCCGCGCTGTGCCCGCCCTCCGTGCGCTGCTCCAGGATCTCCGGGACGTCGTCGGTGAGGCTCCACCGGTACCGCACCGCGGCCGTCGGCGAGGTCTCCCGCAGGGCGGAGTCCCGGGCCGAGGTGTCCAGCCGCACCAGCAGGTTGTCGCCGTTGTAGGTGGCCCGCCGGGTTTCGGTCTGCCGGCCCTCGGTGTAGGTGGAGACCGCCGGCAACCCGAAACCGTCGTACGCGATGGTCTGGCGCTGCCGGCCGTCGGACTGCTCGATCAGGCGACCGGCGTCGTCGTACCGGTGGTCGACGCGGTGGTCACCGGTTTCGGTGCGGACGAGCTGGTCGGCGGCGTCGTAGGAGAGCCGGGTCGGCACGCCCTTGCGTTCGATCGAGGTCCGGTTGCCCACCTCGTCGTAGCCGGCCCGGAGGATCTCCCCCGAGTCGTCGCGCACCGCGGTCAGCTGGTCCGCCGCGTCGTAGCGGTACTCGACCACGTCGTCGCCGTCCGCCTGCGCGGTGACCAGTCCGTCCGAGTCGCGGGTGAGCCGGACGTCCCGGTGGTGCCGGCCGGAGCGCAGCTCCTCGAAGCGGACCAGCAGGCCGCCGTTGTACCGGTAGCGCCGCTCCCACTGCTCGGGCAGTTTCTCGGTCAGCAGCCGGCCGTCCGGGTCGAGCGTGAACCGGGCGTTGCCGGGCGCGGAGTCCAGGCCGGTCAGGTTGCCGTTGGCGTCGTGGCGATAGGAAACCCGCAATCCGTCCGGGTACTGCAGCGAGGTCTGCCGGCCCGCCGCGTCGTACGTCATCTGCTGCCGTTTGCCGTCCGGCTCGGTCGCGCTCAGCAGCCGGCCGGCCGCGTCGTAGGCGTACCGGGTGGTGCCGGTGCGGTCCGTCATGGTGGCCCGCCGGCCCGCGCCGTCGTAGGTGTAGGCCACCACGCTGCCGTCCGTGCCGATCCGGCGCACCAGTTCCCGGGCGCCGTTGTACTCGGAACGGGTGGTCAGGCCGGACGGCTCGACCACGCTGGTGACGTTGCCCGCGTCGTCGTAGGTCCGCCGGGTGGTCCGGCCCAGCGCGTCGGTGAAGCTGCGTTCCCGGCCACCGTCCACACTGGCGAACGTGCGCCGGGCGCCCTTGGCGTCGGTCAGCGTGGCCAGATCACCGGCGGCGGTGTAGGTGTACCTGGTCACGCCGCCGTTGGCGTCGGTGGTGGAGACGAGCTGCCCGGCCGCGTCGTAACGCAGCCGGTGGACGGCGCCGTCCGGCTTGATCGTCGCAGTCTGCTCGCCGCGTTCGGTGTACTCCAGCCGGGTCACCCCGCCACGCGGGTCGGTGATGTGGGTCGGCCGGCCGTCGGCGTCGTAGCGGAACCGGGTGACCAGGCCGGCCGGGGTGGTCTCGGAGATCCGCCGGCCGTCCGCGTCGTACTCGTACCGCAGCACGCCGCCGAGCGGGTCGGTGGTCCGCACCAGCCGGCCGGCGGCGTCGTAGCCGTACCGGGTCCGGTTGCCCAGCGGGTCGATCACGGCGGTGCGCCGCCCGGCGGCGTCGTACTCGTACCGGGTGGTGTGGCCGGTGGGGTCGGTCGTCGAGACGAGCCGGCCGGCCGCGTCGTACCCGTACCGCTCGGTGGCGCCGGTGGGATCGGTGCGGCCGACCAGCCGGTTCATCGCGTCGTACACGTAGCGGGTGACCCGGCCGAGCGCGTCCGTCGTCGTGGTGACGTTGCCGCGGGCGTCGTGACCGGTGACGGTCGTGCCGGCCGCCTCCTGCACCTCGGTCACCCGGCCCTCGGCGTCGTACGCGTAGCGGGTCACCGCACCGGTCCGGTGGGTCACCGAGGACTGCCGGCCCAGCGCGTCGTAGGTGAAGCGGTCGACACCGCCGGCCGGGTCGGTGGCGGTCAGCAGGCGCCCGTCGCCGTCCCGGGTGTAGGTGGTCCTGCGGTCCAGCGGGTCGATGGTGGCGATCCGCTGGCCGGCGGCGTCGTACTCGTGTGCGGTGACCGCGCCGGCCGGGTCGGTGACGGCCAGCAGCCGGCCGGTGCCGGAGTAGCGGTAGGTGCTGCGGGCACCGGACGGCTGGGTGGTGGCGGTGACCCGGCCGAGCGCGTCGCGGGTGTCCCGGGTGACCCGGCCGGTCGGCGTGACCGTGGCGACCCGCCGACCGGCCTGGTCGTACTCGTACCGGGTGGTGCCGCCGAGCGGATCGGTCACGCCGGTCAGCCGCCGGCCGTCGTCGTACGCGAAGCTCGTCCTGGCCCCGCCCGGGTCCACGGTCTCGGTGACGAGTCCGTCGGCGACCTTCACCCGGGTGATCCCGCCGGCCGCGTCCCGCACCTCCGTGGGGATCTGGCTGTCCCCGGTGTACGACAGCCGGGTGACCGCGCCCGACGGGTCCGTCACGGTGGTCACCCGGTTCTGCGGGTCGTACGTCATCGCGGTCGCCGCGCCGCCGGTCTCCTGCCGGACGATGTTGCCCTGCGGGTCGTAGGCGATCGTGGTGCGCAGGCCGCCGGCGGTGGTGCTCGCGACGAGCCGGCCCTCGGCGTCGAACTGCTGCACGGCCTCGTTGCCGGCGGCGTCGGTGACCCCGATCAACCGGCCGGCGGCGTCGTACCGGTACGTGGTCCGGGCGCCGGTGGTCGTGTTCGTCACGGTCGTGGTGCCGGCCTCCGGGTCGTACCCGAACTCGGCCCCGCCGGAGCTCAGGTCCTGGCGCCGGACCCGCCCGTCGCCGTCATAGGTGTTCGCGAGCACGCGGCGTTCCTCAGCGTCCTCGATCTCGCGGAGCCGCGCGTCGCCGTCGTAGGTGTACCGGGTGACCGTGCCGTCCGCCGCGGTCACCGACGTCAGCGCGCCGTCCGCGGAGTAGCCGTAGCGCACCGTCCGGCCGTCACCGGCGGCCACCGCGACCAGCGGGCCGTCCGGCGCGTACGTCAGTTCCAGCCGGTAGCCGGCGGAGTGGGTCACCGACACGGCCCGGCCCTGGTCGTCGCGGACCACCGTGACGGACTCGCCCTCGCCGGTGCGCCGGGCGAGCCGACCGCCGGAGTCGAACGACCAGGTCTGCCCGCCGGCCGAGTAGCGCAGCGAGAACAGCCCGTCCGCGGTCCTGGACAGCACGGCCTCGAGGTCCTGCGGCCTGCGGTAGCCACCGCTGCCGTCCGGCGTGAACGTCAGCACCCGGCCATCGTCGCCGTGGAACGCGACCGAGCCGTCCGGCGCCTCCACCAGCCGCGCGCCGAACGACACCGACCAGCCGGTGCCGAGCGGGCCGTCGGCGGTGCTGAGCGAGTTGTACGTGCGGGACCAGGAGAGCAGTCCGACCGGCATGGACAGGTCCGACCACGATCCGCTGTAGTTGCCGGTGGCGGTGTGCACGCCGGAACCGGCGTAGCCGTAGCCGGGATGGTTGCCGAACAGTTCGGCGACGGGCCGGGTCAGCACCGGCGCCTGCCGGGCGAGGGCCGGCGTGACGCCACCGACCAGCAACAGGGCCACGCAGACCGCGACCCACGACACTTTCGATTTCATGAACGCCCCCGTAGCGATCAGAGAATCCACGCCTGCGGCGTGGCGTAAGAAGACCGGTGACGACCGGCCGATGCCGACGTGTCAGAAAGGTCCGGCGTGTCAGAGAGGTCCGGCATGCGCACTGCCTGGACCCGGTCGGTCGCGAATGACCTTAGTGGACGGTCGCGGCGTGGAAGCGTCTGCTGATTCGAGATCCTTCTCAGATGACGAAAGGAGGCGTCACCGGAACAGCATGGCGCGACCCGAGCGGGTGCCGGCCAGCTCACCGCGGTCGTTGATGTCGGACAGGTCGTCGTCGGCGGTCAGCCCGCGCCCGGTCAGGTCGGTCATCACCCCGGCCCGCCAGAGGAACGGGCGGTTCACCTGATCGGCCACCGCGGCGAACCCGACCACGGCGCCCCGGTCGTTGATCGCGGTGGCCCGGCTGCCCGGACCGCCCAGGGTGCCCAGGTCCTGCATGACGCCGTCGTGCCACCGGAACGCGTGCTCCTCCTGCCCGCGGTCGTTGACCGCGACGACCGATCCGTCGCCGCCGCCCAGATGGCCCAGGTCGATGATCCGGCCGCGGTCCCAGGCGACGGCGTGCTGCACCCCGGCGGCGTCCGAGGCGTTGCCGACCACCAGGCCGCCGGCGTTGATGTCGACCGCGACCGAGTAGGTGCCGCCGGGCAGCGTGCCGAGGTCGGTCATCCGGCCCGCGGACCAGAGGAAGGCGTGTGCCTGCCCGGCCGCGGTCTGGCTGATGCCGACCACCTGCCCGGCGTCGTTCATCGCGAACGCGGCGCTCGTCGCGCCGCCCAGCGTGCCGAGATCGATCGCGGCGTACGGCCGGGCGGCGCCCTGCGCCGGCGCCGGCGACAGCGCCACGAGCAGCGCCGCGGCGAGCGCGGCGGCGGACGCGCGGGATCGGGTGGGCAGGTGCATGGCGGCTCCCCCGGACGGCGGCCACGTCTCCGGAACGGACGCGGCATCGCCGCTCAGTACATCGGCCCGGCGCCGCGGCCCGCCAGGGTCGGGGTTTGCGGCATGCGGCAAAGGCGGATGGCCGACAGTGCGGTTGACTCGGCGGGCGGACGGGGCGCGTCGGTGTCCCCGGTCCCCTTAAGCGTCCCGGTCCACTAAGGAGTCCCGGTCCACCTAAAGCGTCCCGGTCCACTAAGGAGTCCCGGTCCACCAAGGCGTCCCGGTCCGCTAAGGCGTGTAGCGGAGCGGAAGACGGACGGCGGCGTCCGGCTCCGGCAGCAGCTGCCGGGCCGGCCGGGGCGGCGCGGGCGCCAGCTCGGCCGGCACCGCGTCGGCCGGCTGCGGACCGGTCCAGCCGGGCGGCACGGCGTGCGGGCCGTCCGCGGTGAGCTGGCGCAGCGGCCGGCCGGTGAGGGTCTCGACGGTCCGCTTCGGCGGGATCCAGATCGGCGGCGGACCCCACCAGATCACCCGCTCGGTGCGCCGGACCGGAGCCGGCCGGGCCGCGGACGGGAGCGCCGGCCGGGTGGTCGCCGGTGCGATCTCCCCGGGCCGGGCGGTGGCGTGGGTGGCCGGCGCGGTGGCCAGCACCACGGCGGCACCGACGGTGACCAGACCGGCGACCGCGGCGGCGAGTTCCCAGCCGGGACGGACGGTGTCGCCGAGGATCAGCAGTGCGACGGCGGACGGCGCGACCACCTCCGCGGTCCAGTGCACCGCGGTGACCGGGCCGACCTGGCCGTGCTGGAGCGCGTGGGCGTACAGCAGCATGCCGGTGGCGGCGAAGGTGAGCAGCGCCGCGACGAGCGGCTCGGTGAGCACGGCCAGGGCGGTCACCGTCCAGTCCCCGGCGGGCGGCATCGGCAGCGCCCGCCCGACCAGGGCCGCGCCGCCGAGGCAGAGTCCCGCCAGGGCCGCGATGATCCCGGGCGGGGCGACCCTGGCCGCACCCCAGGCGGTCACCACGGCGGCGACCGCGGCGCCGCAGAACCACAGCCGGAGCCCGTCGGAGGTCGGGACGCTGTCCTGTGGCCCGGCCGACAGGGCCAGGGTGGCCAGCGCGCCGATGGAGACCACCACGGCGACCACGTCGCGCCGGCGCAACCGCGACCTGAGGACGAACCGGGCGGCCACCACGGTCACCGCCAGCGAGCCGGCCAGGACCGACTCGACCAGGTAGACCGCCAGCTCGCGGAGGGCGATCATCGAACCCACCCAGGCCAGCACGTCACAGCCGATGCCGAGCAGGTACAGCGGGTGGCGCAGGGTCTGGACCGTACCGGAGCTGCGGCGGGCGGCGACCGCCTGCAGGATCGACGCGGCGGCGTAGCTGAAGGCACCGAACACGGTGATCGCCAGCGCGATCCAGCCCGCGGCGGTCATCGCTTCACCGACCGTCGTGACGCTTCGTGTATCGGCCAATCACAATCTGATGATAGGTGAGGGAACCGTCGCGCGGAACCGCGCTCACCCGGCGATCCGCAGGACCGAGACCGTGTCGTCGCCGCCGTTGGACACGTAGGCCAGGCGCCCGTCCGGCGAGACCGCGAGGGTACGCGGACTGCGGCCCACCCGGACCGTCGCGGTCACCGCCCCGGTCCGCCCGTTCAGCACGGACACCGAGTCGCCGCCCTCGTTCACCACGTACGCGTGCCTGCTGTCCCCGGCGAACGCCACGCTCTGCGGCTGGTCGCCGATCCGGAACGGCCCGGTGCGCCGCAGCGTGGCCGCGTCGATCAGGTCCGCGGTGTTCGCCTGGTACCCCGCCACCAGCACGGTGCGGCCGTCCGGCGAGACCGCGACGCTGTGCGGGGACCGGCTCACCGGGATGGATTTCAGCAGCCGGTCGGTGCGCATGTCGATCACCGAGACCGCGTTCGACTCGTGGTTGGCGGTGAACGCGCGCTGGTGCCGCGCCGAGAACGCGACCGCGTGCGGGTTGGGCGGCACCTCGACCCGGCCGTCCGCGCGCTGGTCGCCGGCGGTGTAGATCTCGACCCGCCGCCGGCTGTGGATGGGCACCCAGAGCCGGTTGTCCGGACCCACCGCCAGGGTGTACGGCTGCACGCCGGTGGCCAGGTAGCGCAGCACCCGGCGGGAGGCCGCGTCCACCACGGCGACGCCGCTGCCCGACTTGTCGTCCTCGTACATCGACGCGAAGACCAGCCGGCCGTCCCGGGACGTGGCGACGAACCGGGGCGTGTTGCGCAGCCGTACCGGGGTGACCCGCCGGCTGGCCGCGTCGACCACGGACAGGATGCGGGAACCCTGGTTGGCCACGTACACGGTCCGGCCGTCCGGCGACACGGCGACGCCCTCCGGTTCGTTGCCCACCCGCACCGTGCCGACCACGGCCGGCCGGGCGGTACTGGCCACCCGGAGCGTGAGCGGAACGCGGGCGACGGTGCTCGGCGCGGGCGCCGCGGTCACCGGCGCGGACGGCGCGCCGGTCGCCGGCACGGGCGCCGGCGGCGCGGGCGCGGCGGTCGGCGCGCGGTCCCGGTCCAGGCCGCCGGTCACCGCCACGGCGACGCCCGCGCCGCCCAGCACCGCGAGCACCGCCAGGCCGGCGACCAGCACCGAGGCCCGGCCGGCCCGCCGCCGCGGAGGCGGCACGGACAGCACGGTGACGCGCGCCGCGTGCGGGCTGCCGATCTCGCCCTCGGCCCGGAGCTGCGCCTCGAGGGCCGCCCGCGACGCCGGTTCGGCCGCCGCCACCTGGCCGGTCACCCGCACCTCGGCCCAGCCGGCCGGGCCGCGCACCGCGACCGCCCCGTCCAGCCAGTCCGAACGCGGTTGCCACCAGACGTGCAGCCGGTCGCCGTCCAGCTGGGCGCGCAGGCCCGGCCCGGACACCGAGACCGTGGCGTCCGCGACGGCCAGCGGCGGGCCGACCACCAGCACGTCCGCGGCCAGGGCCGGGGTGTCCGGCGGCACCTGGCCGAAGTCCAGGTGGTCCGGGTTCAGCCGGATCGTGGTGCGCCCGAGCGCCGCGGTCGCCGCGGCGGCGACGCTACGGCTGTCGTCCTCCGCGAGCCGGGTGAGTGCGTACCGGGCGGCGGCCGCCACGGCGAGATCGGCGCTGGTCGCGAGCTGAGCCAGCTCGCCCACGCCGATGAGGCGAGCGTCGCGATCCGGGCTTCCGATCGCGGTCAGCAGATGCCGTGGCAGTTCACTCATCGTGGCCCCTCGATCAGCATGCGGTAACGAGAGGGCTCGATGGAAGCGGCCGGGCGAAATTGGCACCAGCCGGGACGGGAGCGGAACCGCTCCCGCGGGCTCAGGCCACCACGACCCGGTTGCGGCCGGCGCGCTTCGCCACGTACATCCGGCGGTCCGCCTCGGCGAGCAGCGCTCCCTGCGTGTCGCCGTCCGCCGCCCCGGTCGTCGCGGCCCCGATGCTGACCGTCACCGGCAGGGCGCCGGTCACGTCCGCCCAGGGGTACGCCGCCACCGCGCGGCGCAGCGCGTCCAGCCGGGACGCCGCGTCCGCGCCGACGCCCGGGAGGACCACCAGGAACTCCTCGCCGCCCAGGCGGGCGGCCAGGCCGTCGCCGAGCGTCTGGTCGAGGTGCGAGGCGAGCAGGTCGGCCACCGCCACGAGCACCCGGTCCCCGACGTCGTGCGACAGCGTGTCGTTGATGTTCTTGAAGTGGTCCAGGTCGACCAGGGCGACGGTGAGCGGCTCGCCGCTCTGCAGCGCGTGCGCGATCGCCTGCGGCAGCCGTTCGTCCACGTGGCGGCGGTTGTACAGCCCGGTGAGCGGGTCGCGGCGGGCCTGTTCGCGGTACCGCTCGGCGTCCCGGCGCGCCTCGGCGGTCTCGAACATCGCCTGCCGGGTACGCGCCCGCGCCTCCTGCTGCATCGACCGCAGCTCCTCGCTGGCGGCGTGGAACCGCTTGTACTCCTCGAACGCCTCGCGGTGGTCGTCCCGGGCGGCGTACAGCTCCGCCTGCTCGGCCATCGCCCGCACCCGCACCCCGGCCAGCGCCTGGTCGTCGCAGAGCGCGCGGCACTTGTCCAGGCTGGCCTGTGCCCGGTCGAGCGCGCCGAGCCGCCGCTGCGCCAGGGCCAGGGTCAGCGCGGCGTCCGCGAAGTCGTGCACCTCGAACCAGCGCGGCGCGTCGTACACCGCCTGCAGGGTCTCCTCCGCCTCGGCGAACCGGCCCAGGCTGATCTGGATGTTGGCGATGGTGTCCCGCTCCACCACCAGGAACGGGCGGCCGAGCACCCGGGCCACCGCGTACATCCGGTGCATGATGGCGGCCGCCTCGTCCGCCTCGCCGGCCTCCAGTTCGGTGTAGGCCAGGTTGTTCAGGATCATCAGCTGCCGGGTGGGGTCGCCGATGTCCACGGCCAGCCGTTCCGCCTGCCGGTACCGTTCCCGCGCCGCCTCCACCGACCCGCTCTCGGCCAGCGAGTTGGCGAGGCGGACCAGGTAGATGATGCGCAGCCCGGCGGGCGCCGCGTCCTCGAGCATTTCGACCGAGGACAGCGCGTGTTCCAGGCTGGCCGAGTGGTCACCGAGGTAGTGGTAGGTCAGCGCGAGGTGGAAGTGACTGCGGGCCAGCAGTGGCCGCACGTCGTGCTCCTTGGCCCAGCGGTGGATCGCCAGGAAGGTACGCGCCGCCTGCCCGGCGTCGCCCTCGCGCTGCAGCATGTCGGCCTGCACCAGCCGCGCCCGGTGACCGAGCACGGTGTCGCCGATCCGCTCGGCCGCCTCGGCCGCCCGGGTGGCGCGGGCCAGGATGACGTCGATGTCGTGTCCCTGGTGGTTCTCCAGCTCGTCCAGCTCGGCGGAGGTGGGCGCACCGAAGAACGGGCCGCCCGGCGAACCGGTCACGGCGGCGACGGTGTCGGTCGACGGGTGCACGTCGTTCAGATCGGCAGCTCCCCGGCGGGAGTGCAGCACTCGTCCGACTCCTGAGACTGCCTTGAGCCGACCTTGAACCGCCCGACGCTCATCCGACCGGGGCCCGGGCCGATGGTCGTTCCCAACTGGGTCCTGAGGAGTTGCGGCCCGGTGGCGAGCATAGGCGAGGAGTGAGGGTTGTGAAACGACCTGCATCGGGACGGCTAGGAGTACGGTTCCGCCGGGCGGCCGTCGGCCTGTCCGCGTTCACCGGGCTGGCCATCGCCGCCTCCGTGGGCACCGCCGCCGGCGGCGTACCGGTTGCCGCCGGGCCGGACGCCGGCGCGCCGGGGGTGTGGCAGTCCGCCGGCTCGATGTGGGGATGGGACAACCGGGTCAGCCAGGGCACGACGCTGACCCAGGCCGGTCAGATGATCGGCGCCGACGGGAGCTGGAGCCGGCAGTACACCGGCAAGGGCGTCGGCATCGCCATGATCGACACCGGGGTGGCCCGGGTGCCCGGGCTGACGTCCGGCAACGTGGTCAACGGCCCCGACCTGTCCTTCGAGAGCCAGGACCCGGCCACCCGGTACGTGGACCGGTTCGGCCACGGCACGCACCTGGCCGGGATCATGGTCGGCAGGGACCCGCTGACCGGCTTCCGCGGCATCGCCCCGGACGCGAAGCTGACCTCGATCAAGGTGGCCGCCCGCGACGGCGCCGTCGACGTGGTCCAGGTCCTGGCCGCGATCGACTGGGTGGTCGAGCACCGCAACGACGACCCGGCCAACCCGATCCGGGTGCTCAACCTGGCGTACGGCACGTCCGGCACGCAGAACTACCGCACCAACCCGCTGGCGTTCGCGGTGGAACAGGCGTGGAAGGCCGGGATCGTGGTCGTGGTGGCCGCCGGCAACAACGGCACCGGGGCGCCGAACCTGGTGAACCCCGCGTTCGACCCGTACGTGGTGGCGGTCGGCGCGGTGGACGACAAGGGCACCACGGCGACCTACGACGACACGGTCAGCGACTACTCCAGCCGGGGCAACCCGGGCCGGCGCGTCGACGTCGTCGCACCGGGCCGTTCCGTGGTCTCGCTGCGGGTGCCCGGGTCGTTCGTCGACGAGCGCTACCCGTCCGCCCGGGTCGGCACGAGCCAGTTCAAGGGCAGCGGTACGTCCCAGGCCGCGGCCATCACCTCGGCGGCCGTCGCCCGGCTGCTGCAGGCCCGGCCGTTGCTGCGGCCGGACCAGGTCAAGGCGGTCAGCCGGGCCTCGGCCTGGCGGCTGAACGACGCCGACGCCGGTGCCGGCGCCGGACGCCTGATGCTCTCCCAGGCGCTGGCCTGGCCGGCCCCGCTCACCGCCACCCAGGCCTTCCCGGCGTCCACCGGCCTCGGCACGCTGGAGTCGGCCCGCGGCGACAGCCACGTCACGCTGGACGGCGTCGTGCTGGCCGGCGAGAAGGACATCTTCGGCAACCCGTTCAGCACCGCGCTGTGGTCCCGGGCGAGCGCCAACCGGACCGCCTGGTCCGGCGGCAGGTGGATGGGCGTGGCCTGGACCGGTGACGGCTGGAGCCTCACCCACGGAACCGCCTCCTGGGCCGGCCGGGCCTGGTCCGGCCGGGCCTGGTCGGGACGCGCGTGGTCCGGGCGGGCCTGGTCCGGCGCCAGCTGGAACGGCGAGTGGAAGACCGGAAGCTGAGGTGACACTGGACGGTGGGTGCCGGGCCGGCCCCCACCGTCCACTCTCCCTGGTGCATAGTTCCTGACACGGCTGCCGTCGCCCGCGGCGGCACGGGACCAGGGGGAGTTGGCGGTGGCGCCGGCAGCGTGTGACTCGGTGGACTGGAGTCCGATCGGCTCGGCCGCCTCGCACTCCCAGCTGGCCGGGGTGGTCGCCGGTCTGGTCTTCGCCGGGATCGTGGTGATGCTGGAGCGTCAGGCGGCACCGGTCCGGCGGCCGGCGGAGGCGCTGACCATGTTCCTGGCCGGCTTCTTCACGTTCGCGCTGGACGGCTTCTTCTTCAGCGTGGTCGCCGGCGAGCGGACCTGCGTCCGGGCGTGGACCGAGACCATGGTGGCCGCCGGTCTGCTGGGGTACGGCGCACTGAGCCTGTTCGTGGGCGTCTCCTGGCTCCTGTACTCGCTCGACCGGACCAGTTCGACGCCGTTCCGGGTCACCCGGGTCATCGTGTACGTGCTCGCGTTCATCGTGGTGGCGCAGCTCAACGCGACGGCCCGGGACTACCTGCGGGACGTCCGGCCGGCCGGGCAGTTCCGGTGGATCGACACCCTGCTGACCACCGGCCTGGTCGTCATCGTGGGCGTGATCGTGGCGCACGTCTTCCTGGCCCGCCGGCTGCGCCACTGGAGCCGGCGCAGTGCCGGGCTGGCCGCGTACGTCGCCATCGCGTACGTCCTGGTGTGTGCGCTGTCGTTCGGGCTGTTGACCGTGCTGGAGACCAGTTACTGGAGCGCCGGCGCCAGGCCGGTGGTCTATCTCACCGCGACGCTGGTCTCGGTGATGCTGCCGACGTTCGTGGTGATCATCCACCTGCTCGCGCTGCCCTGGCCCGAACGGGAGCGCCACGAACCGGACGCGGAGGCCCCGCCCGTCCCGCCGGACGCCCTGCCCGCACCGCCGGACGCCCTGCCCGCACCGCCGGACGCCCCGCCCGCACCGCCGGACGCCGCGCCCGCACCGCCGGACACTCCGGAGTCGACGGTCCGGCCGCCGCCGCGGGGGTCCACCGTGCTCGGCGGCCTGGCGCTGCTCGCGCTGGGTGGCGGCGCCGCCCTGGCCGCCCGGCGCCACCGGGCCCGGCGGGGCCGCTCGACACGACCTCCGGACGTGCGCTAGAACACAGCCATGGCTGCACCGCGCTTCCGCATTGACGACTCGGCCACGGCCGAGGACGGCGCCTCGATCTGGGACGTGTACCAGCCGGTCTTCGGCGACTACGCCACGTTCGACACCTGGTGCGCGGCGGTGTGGGAGAAGCACCGCGTCCGGGCCGGCTTCCGGCTGGCGCGCGCCTACGACGGCGACGTCCTGGTCGGCTTCGCCTACGGCTACGTCGGCGCGGACGGCCAGTGGTGGACCGACAACGCCCGCGCCGTGCTGGCGCCCGACGTCGCCGACGCCTGGCTGGGCGGGCACTTCGAGCTGGTCAGCCTCGGCGTGCTCGCCGGCGCGCGGGGCGCGGGCATCGGCCGGCGCCTGATGCGGGCGGTCGTCGACGGGCGGGACCACGAGCGGCTGCTCCTCATGACCACGTCGGACGCCGCCGATCCGGCCCGGCGGCTCTACGCCTCGGAGGGATGGCGGGTCATCGGGCCGGGCATCGGCGAGGCCACCGTGATCATGGCCAAGGGCACGGCCCGGACCGGTGCGGCCGGGCCCGTCCCCGACCACGACCGCCCGGCGCCCGGCGGGACAGACCGGCGGGACGGCCACCCCCGCCGGATGGCCGGTGACCGGGCGAGCCGGGATCGATAGCCGGCCATATCCCAATTGCCGCACCACGCTATTAAGGCCGATGTGAAAACAATGGCGGGCCGACACCTTATCTGACTTTGTCAAGAACGCCGACTCGGATAAGTACATTCCGTGCCCGCCGGATCGCTCCACGAATTATTCCGGGCGAATGCCGGATGTTTTCGTTTTGCATGCAACGCCGAGGTCGCGCGCTACGTCTACCGTGTAGAGCCCTTGACGAGCGCCTAATGTGAATCGAGCCCAGCTGTGCAATCGAACGGTAATCTCGCCACACTGAATGGGTACGAACCCCTCACCGCCGAGCAACGCACCGAGTTCCTCGAGCACGGTTTCGTCATGGTCCGGAATGCGTTGAGCGAATCCCATCGGGAGCGCCTCGAAGCGGCCGTCGACCGGGTGTACGCCGAGGAGCGTGCCGCCGGCCGGGTGAAGGACAACGGCGCCCTGCACCTGCTCGGCTTCCTGACCCGCGACGAGGAGTTCGCCGACCTGCTCACCGTGCCCACCGTCTTCCCGCACGTGTGGGGCATGGCCGGCTGGAACATCCACACCCACCACAACCACCTGGACGTCACGCCGCCGGTGCCGGACGAGGAGCCGCCGAACTGGGGCTGGCACCAGGACGGCTACCGGCAGAACTCCGACCCGGAGACGATGGACCCGACGCAGCCGCGCCCGATGTTCTCGCTCAAGGTCGGCTACGTGCTGTCCGACCTGTCGCGGACCGGCCGCGGTGCCACCATGGTGATCCCGGGCAGCCACCTGAACAACACGCTGGAACGCCCCGCGGACACGTCGAAGCCGCAGCCGCCCCCGCGCGGCGCGATGGAGGTCACCGCCAACCCCGGCGACGCCTTCATCTTCGACCGTCGCCTGTGGCACTCCCGGTCCGTCAACACCAGCGTGGTGACCCGCAAGATCCTGTTCGTCGGCTACACGTACCGGTGGATCCGTCCCCTGGACCACATGCCGATCGACCGGACCAGCGACTGGTGGAACAACCGCACCCCGGTGCAGAAGCAACTGCTCGGCGACTCGCCGGACGCTTTCAACTACTGGGGTGTCAAGGCCGACGGGTACGTCGACGAGGAGATCCCGCTGCGCCGCGAGTTGCGGGAGCGCGGCCTGCTCGACCGTTCCGTCCCCTGGTTGCGCTGACCCGGACGGACCAGCCGCCTCCCTAGGATGGGCGCATGGCGGAGCACCATGCGCACCCGGCGCCGCGCCGGGACCCCATCGCGATAGTGCCGTACCGGGAGGACTGGCCCGCCGCCTTCGAGCGGGAACGGCTCCGGCTGGAAGCGGCGTTGCGGCAGTGGCTGGTCGGCCCGGTCGAGCACGTGGGAAGCACGGCGGTACCGGGCCTGCCCGCCAAACCGATCATCGACATGCTCGCCCGAGTGCGGGACCACGGCGCCGATGTGGTCCCCGCCATGGCGGCGGTCGGGTGGGCGCACGCTCCCGAGCCGGGCGACGCCGCGGCTCGCAAGTGGTCGTTCTGCTTTCCCGACGTCGCCTGGCGTACCCATCATCTGCACGTCTTCGAGGCGCGTTCGTCCCGGTGGCCGCCGTTGCTGGCCTTCCGGGACCACCTGCGCTCCCACCCCGCCGACGCCGCCGCGTACGCCCGGGTGAAGGCCGCCCTGGCCGCGGCCGACCCGCACGACCGGCCGCGTTACCGGGCGGGCAAGGCACCGTTCATCGAGGACCTGCTGCACCGGCTGAGCCCGCCCGCCGCGGACTGAGCCGCCGCGGACCAAGCCGCCGCGGACCAAGCCGCCGCGGACCAAGCCGCCGCGGACCAAGCCGCCGCGGACCGGGCCGCCGCGGACCGGGCCGGTCCGGGTCAGCCGATCAGGTGGCCGGCCAGGTCGGCGAAGCCGGGCAGCAGGTCGGTACCGTCCGGCGCGATGTACTGGATGCAGACGTGGTCCGCGCCGGCCTCCAGCTGCGCGGTGACCCGGGACGCCACCGTCCCGGCGTCGCCCATGGCGACCAGCGCCTCGACCAGCCGGTCGCTCCCGCCGCCCGCGATGTCCTCGTCGGTGAAGCCGAAGCGGCGCCAGTTGCTGGTGTAGTTGCTGAGCTTCAGGTACATCGACAGCGCCTGCCGGGCGAGCGCGCGGGCCCGGTCCGGGTCGGTCTCCAGGACGACGTGCTGCTCGGGCGCCAGCAGCACGTCCGGGCCGAGCAGGTCACGGGCGAACCGGGTGTGCTCCGGCGGCACCAGGTACGGATGTGCGCCGGCGGTCCGGTCGGCGGCGAGCCGCAGCACCCTGGGCCCGAGCGCGGCCAGTACCCGGTGACGCGGCGGCACGCCGCCGGTGTCCAGCCCGTCCAGGTAACCCACCAGCGCCTCGTAGGGCTTGGTGTACCGGCTGATCGCCTCGGGGTGCCCGGCGCCGACCCCGAGCAGGAACCGCCCCGGGTACGCCTCGGCCAGCCGGTGGTAGGACGCCGCGACGGTCGCCGGGTCGTCCTGCCAGATGTTCACGATCCCGGTCGCCACGGTCAGCCGTTCCGTCGCGGCCAGGGTGCGTTCGACCCCGTCCAGCGCACCGCCCGGCGAGGCGCCGATCCAGATCGTGCCGTAGCCCAGGTCGTCCAGGCCGCGGGCCAGGTCCACACCGGGCGTCCCGGCGGTCCAGACGCCGATCCGGCCGAGTTCGGGGTGCTCCGTCACGGTCCCTCCAGAAGGTCGTGGGTCGTTGCCGTCCCCGGCAAGAGTGCCCAGACCGCGACCCGATATGCCCCACCGGACCGGCCGTGCCGCGACCCGCCCGGGAGTGCCGGTCCGATCGGGACGGCCACGCCGGCCACCGCGGCGGCTCAGCCGAGCTGGCGGCCCGCCGGTGCCTGGGTGGTGCCGTCCAGCTCCTGCAGCTGCTGGGTCAGGTGCCCGCCCAGCGCGGCCCGGTAGCTCTCCGCGAGCTGGCCCAGCCGGTCGAGTTCGTCCACCAGCGCGGCCCGCTTGGCGGCCAGGCCGGTCATCGACTCGGTGTGGTTGCGACGTGCGTCACCCTCCATCGCGCCGGCCTTCTGCTGCGCCTCGCGGGTGATCTGCGCCGACTTCTCGCGGGCGGCCGACAGCAGCGCCTCGGACTCCTGGCGGGCGTCGTGCATGTGGTCGTCCGCGGTCCGCTGCGCCATCATCAGCACGCCCGCGCCACCGTCGTCGTCACCGGAGAGGGCCGGGCCCGAGGCGGCGGCGTTGCGCGCCTGTCCGAGCTGGGCCTGTAGGCTGCGGGCGTTCTGTTCGGCCTGCGCGCGGGCCTGCTGCACGCGCTCCAACTGGGCGCTGACCGCGGCGAACTCGGCGTTCATCGCCATGGCCGAGGACGCGCCGGCGCCGCCGGCGCCGCCACCGCCGCCGTGCTGCATCTGGCCGCGGAGCACCTCGTTCTCCTCGAGCAGCCGGATCAGCTGGTTCTCGACCTCGTCGAGGAACGCGTCGACCTCCTCCTCGTCGTAGCCGCGCTTGCCGAGCGGCGGCTTCTTGAAGGCCATGTTGTGGATGTCAGCTGGGGTTAACGGCATCATGCTCCCTGGAAACTCTGTGCGACTGCGGCGTGCGGCCCGAAGCCTACGCAATGGACGAGGTGCGCCGCCTCAGGTCCGATGATGCGAAGTCACCGCAAGTCGCCGCCGGGCGGGCCGGACCGGGTCCCCGGCGCACCGGGCCGGCCGGCGGTGGCCGCCGAGGGCAGGCTGCCCGCCGCGGCGACAGCTTGGCCACGCCGACAGCATACGAGACGACCGCGCCGCCGGGCCGCGGACGGCTCGCTACGATGACCGCGATGAGTCACGCCGAGGTCCACCACAGCCCGTTCCTGTCGCGCATCGCACGGCTCACCACCACCGCCGTCGCCCTGGCCCTCGTCGGGGCCTGCGGCGGCACCGGCCACGGTGGTGCGGACGGCGACCACGGCGCCGCGGCCGCGCCGGCCGCGGCCGCGTCGACTCCGCCCGGTTCCCAGCACAACCAGGCCGACATCACGTTCGCCCAGGCGATGATCCCGCACCACCAGCAGGCGCTGGAGATGGCCGCGGCCGCCGAGACGAAGGCGACCGACCCGAAGGTCAAGGCGCTCGCCACCCGGATCAAGGGCGCGCAGGAGCCGGAGATCGACGAGATGACCAGCTGGCTGTCCGACTGGGCCGCCCCCGGCGCGTCCATGCCGGCCGGAGAGTCGCACGGCGACATGGGCGGCACCGGGCCGATGCCCGGCATGATGACCGCCGACGAGATGGCGGCGTTCACCGCCGCCACCGGCGCCGACTTCGACCGGATGTTCCTGGAGATGATGATCCGCCATCACCAGGGCGCGATCACCATGGCGGCGGCCCAGCGGCAGCAGGGCCTCAACCCCTCCGCGAAGGCGCTCGCCGAGGCGGTCGAACGGGAACAGGCCGCGGAGATCACCCAGATGCGCTCGCTGCTGGGCGCGAAATAGCCCGGACGGCCGCGGGGCGGCCCCCCCCCGCGGGGGGGCCGGCGCGGGGGCGGGCGGGGGGGCCCGGTGGCGGGGGGGGCCCACCGCCACGAGTTCCTGGTCCAGTTCGCTGGCGGCCAGTTCCTCGGCGACCTGCCCGCGCGCCCCGGTGACCGCCAGCCGGAAGTCGCGGTGCTGCTTGGCCATCGCGAGGTAGCGGACCGCCTCCGGGTCCAGGTAGACGAGTCCGTCCGCCTCCAGGACGACGGTCCGGGCGCCACCGTCCAGCGTGCTCTCGATCTGCTCGCGCAGCACGTTCAGGCGCTGGGCGCTGAGCGAGCCGGCCAGCGCGATCCGGGCCACCCCGCCCGACACCTCGAGCGTGTCCGCGCTGAACGTGCAGTCGGCGGCGACCAGGCGGACCCGTACCTCCGGGGCCTCGGTGCTGTGCGGCAGCGTGACGGTCAGCGCGTCGGCGTCGAAGTCGGCGTGCTCGTGGCCGTTCACCCAGACCTGCATGATCTTGACGGCCTTCGGCGGCAGCAGGTCCGGAGCGACCCGCAGCACCCCGCCGAACGCACCCGGTTCCGGCGTGAAGAACAGGTCCATCGGCTGCCGGCGGGTCTCCAGGTTGGCGTAGACCGCGGCGAGGTAGCCCAGCTCGGCGCTGTGGTACATGGCCATCGAGTGGGAACCCTTGCTGCGCTCGCCACCCAGGATGAACGGGTTGCCGTTGGCCAGCACGTTGAAGAAGACGCCGCCGGCCGCGGTGTCGAGCATCCACGCGTTGTAGAAGGCGGAACTCTCCCGGGCGTACTTGGCGTAGAGCGGTTCGTCGAACACCGCGTTGAGGATCTGGTAGGCCAGGATGCCCTGCTCCTGCTGCCACCACGCCTTACGGTCGTGCCACACCACCCGGTGGAAACGCTCGCCCGGCCCGGTGTGCCGTTCCATCATGTCGTACCAGCCGCCGCGCTGGGCGTCCATGCCGACGGCCGGCATCAGCTCGGCGATCTTCCGGGCGAACGCCACGTACTCCGCCTTCGGCCGCAGGCTGTTCACCCGGGTCAGGTTCCAGGCGATCTTCAGGTTGTGGCCGACGATGGCGCGGTCCTGCTGCTGGCCGTAGTGCCGGTCCGGGCTCCAGTCGCCGAAGAACTTCTCCTGCACGAACGGGCTGCTGTCGTAGTCCGGGAAGTGCTCGGTGATCTGGTCGCAGAGCGACTCCAGCTCGTCGGCGTACCTCGTCTCGCCGGTGGCCAGGAACAGATTGATGAGGTACGCGGGGATGTGGTCGCCGACCGAGTTCCAGTTCTTGCGGTCGGAGTTGGTCCGGATCCCGTCGTCCAGCGCGGGGCTCAGCGGGTCGAGCGTCACCGGGTCGATGTGCGAGTAGTAGCCGCGCCTCGGCGTACCGTCGGGATAGGAGGTCTTGTCCTCGAAGTGCCGGTGGAACAGGTTGATGGTCAGGTCGATGATCTCGCGCAGCTTCGGATCGCCGGTGATCCGGAAGACCTGGGTGAGCCCCGCCAGCGCGTAGACCTGTTCGTAGCACGGGATGGCGTCGAAGTCGTCGCCGAACTCGGAGGCGAAGACCTTGCGCTGGGTGCCGTCCGGCGCGAGCACCAGCGCGTGGTACCAGTACGCGATCTGCTCGGTGCGGTCCACGAAGCACAGGTTCTCGACGAGATAGTCGGCACCGGCCACGGCCGCGTCCCGGTACCGCCGGTTGCCGGACATCAGGTACGCGGTCGCCAGGCCGTACACCAGACGGGAGATGGTGTCGGTCTCCTGCCGCGCCGCGGCGGTCTTGGTGCCCTCCATGCTCAGGTCGGTGCGGTAGCCGCGATAGTCGAACGTGGTCGAACCGGGGCCGAACTCGCTGTCCAGATAGAAGTCGGCGAGCTTGCGGACCTGCTGGCCCCACCAGCTCGGCGACTCGAACTTGAACTCGTCGGCCGCCTTGCCGAACAACAGCACGTGCTTGGCCTCGAACGCGGTGCCCGCTTCCGAGTCGGCCGGGTAGAACACGCCGTAGACGTGCAGCAGCCGGCCGTGCTCCAGCATCGCCGGCAGCTGGCCGGTGGCGTCCAGGTACGCGTCACCGAGGTTGCGCAGCATCTCCGCGGTGGTGGTCGGGGTGAGCTGCACGACGAACGGGCGCCCGTCGGAGGTGTTCATCTCGAACCGCCCGTGCTCCGGGTCCGAGCCGATCACGTAGCCGGCGATGAGGTCGGAGAACGTGAAATCCAGTGTGTTGGGCACAGAGCCTTCTTCCGTCAGGCCGCTCAGCGCGCTCAGCGGCTGGGGCGGGACACCAGGACGACGACGCTGCGCCCCGATGCGGGATAGGTCGCGGTGTCCACGTCCGGCTCGGTGCCGGGCGCGGTGAGGTCGGCGCCCGCGGGCAGCGACGTGTCGATCGCCCGCGTCCACCGGCGGCCGGGCAGGGCCGGCAGCTCGAAGTCCAGCGGGTCCCAGTACATGTTCGCGATGACGTGCAGGTCGGGATCGCCGTCGAGACCGCCGAGCGTGCACGCCAGGGTCCGGGCGTCCGGGTCGGTCCAGTCCGGTGTGGACAGCCGGGTGCCGTGCCAGGTGAGGTCCGGCGTGCCGCCGTCGACCGCCAGCCCGGTGTAGAACGTCGGCTGCCGCAGCGTGCGATGGGTACGCCGGAACGCGATCAGCCGCTGCCAGAACGCCAGCAGGTCCGCGTTCGTGCCGGTCAGCGACCAGTCCAGCCAGCCGATCTCGTTGTCCTGGCAGTAGGCGTTGTTGTTGCCGTGCTGGGTGCGGCCGATCTCGTCGCCGGCGACCAGCATGGGCACGCCCCGGGAGAGCAGCAGCAGGCAGGCGAAGTTCTTCATCTGCCGGTCCCGCAGCGCCCGGACGGCCGGATCGTCGGTGTCGCCCTCGACGCCGCAGTTCCAGCTCAGGTTGTCGTCGTTGCCGTCCCGGTTCCCCTCGCCGTTGGCCTCGTTGTGTTTCTGGTCGTAGGACACCAGGTCGGCCAGCGTGAAGCCGTCGTGGCAGGTGATGAAGTTGATGCTGTTGGTCGGCCGGTGCCCGCGACTCTGGTACAGGTCGGCGCTGCCGGTGAACCGGTCCGCCACGTCACCGGTGAGGCCCGGCTCGCCGCGGACGAACCGGCGCATGGTGTCGCGGTACCGGCCGTTCCACTCGGCCCAGCGGTACCCGGGATACCGGCCCACCTCGTACGCGCCGGCCGCGTCCCACGCCTCAGCGATGATCTTCGTGTCGGCCAGCGTGTCGGACAGTTCGATCTGCCACACCACCGGCGGCTCGTCCAGCACCTCGCCGTGTATCCCGCGGGTGAGTACCGCGGCCTCGTCGAACCGGAAGCCGTCGACGTGCATCTCCCGGACCCAGAACTCCAGGCACTCCACGATCATCTTGGTGACGATCGGGTGATTCGCCATCAGCGTGTTGCCGCAGCCCGAGTAGTCGTAGTAGTACCGCGGGTCGGCCGGGTCGAGGTAGTAGTAGTTGGGGTTGTCCAGCCCGGCGAACGAGAACAGCGGCCCGAGGTGGTTGCCTTCGTCGGTGTGGTTGAAGACCACGTCCAGGAGCACCTCGATGCCGGCCGCGTGCAGCGCCTTCACCATGTCGCGGAACTCCCGCAGGTGCCCGCCGGCCTCCGGGCCGACGCAGTACCCGGCGTGCGGCGCGAAGAAGGCCGCCGTGCTGTAGCCCCAGTAGTTGGTGAGGCGGTGACCGTCGACCGTGCGCGCCTCGCTGTCGTCGAAGTCGAAGACCGGCAGCAGTTCCACCGCGGTGACCCCGAGCTCCCGCAGGTACGGGATCTTCTCCACCAGGCCGGCGAACGTGCCCGGCCGCGCCACCCCGGCGGACGGCGAGCGGGTGAACCCGCCCACGTGGGTCTCGTAGATGACGAGGTCCTCCATCGGGCGGCGCAACGGCTCGTCACCGGCCCAGTCGTAGTCGCCGGTGGACACCACCACCGAGCGCAGCGACGTCGCGGCGTTGTCGCCGGGCCGGCACGCGGCGCCGCGGTTCCACAGCGTCCGGTCGATCCCCCGCGCGTACGGGTCGATCAGCACCTTGTCCGGGTCGAACCGCAGTCCCGGACCGTCCTGCGGCCCGAACACCCGCAGCCCGTAGAACGCGGGCGCGCGCAGGCCCTGGACCTGCACGTGCCAGATCGCGAACGTGCGGTTCCGCTCCGGGTCGAGCGTGATGATCTGGTACGGCACCGGGGAGTCGTGGCGCTCGAAGAGCAGCAGCTGCATCCCGCCGGCGTGTTCGGAGAAGACGGCGAAGTTGACGCCGTCGGCGTTCGGATGCGCGCCGAGGGGATGCGACGCGCCCCGCTCGGTGTGGTGCGGTGGAGGGCCGGCGTCGGCGGGTGCCAGCACCGGTTCCGCTGCCTGCAGGCTCATCGTGACCTCCTCGGTGGCCAATGGCGAACGTAGCAACGCGTTCACGTTCCGGACGCGGATTGCCGCATTCGGCCGGAGAACGCCCCACCCGCCCCCTACCGTGAGGTGACCGTCGGGGAATCGGAGCACCTGTGGAACTGTGGCTCGTGCGGGACGTGCCCGCGTGGCTGGTCGCCACCGTGCTGATCGTCGGCCTGCCGGCGCTCACGCTGGCCCTGGACGTCCTGATCCACCGGACCATGCCGCACCGCCGGCTGGGCCCGCACAACGAGGTCACCGGCGTCATCGTCTCGATCGTCGGGGTGGCGTACGCGATCATCATCGGCCTGTGCGTGGTCTCCCTCTGGGAGGCCTACACCGCCGCGGAGAAGACCGTCCGGGACGAGGCGGTGACGCTGACCGCCCTGGTGCCGACCAGCGCCGTCTTCGGCCCCGAGACCCAGCAGACCATCACCGACGAGATCATCCGGTACGAGACGGACCTGGTCGCCGACTGGCACAGCCGGCACGCGCAGGGCACCGAGCGGCAGCGCACCGCCGACCTCGACCGCCTCGCCACCACCGTCGGCGCCCTGCGGCCCACCACGGAGGCCCAGCGGTCGTTCGTGCTGGAGGCGATCGAGCGGATCGGCCAGGCCGAGGAGTACCACCTCGACTCCGACGCCCTGGCGGACGACCAGCGCATGTCGCAGGTGATGTGGCTCGGAGTGCTGATCTCCACGGCCGCGATCCTTGGCATGTGCCTGCTGTTCGGCCTCGACGACGGCGTCCTGCGGCGCATCCTGCTCGCCCTGTCCAGCGCGGTGATCGCGACGAACCTGTTCCTCGTCATCCAGATGAACTACCCGTACTACGGCTCGTTCGCGGTCACGCCCACCGCGTACGAGCACGCGATCGAGGACCTGCGCCGGTAGGGTCCCGCGGCCGCGTGAACCGGCCGTGACCGGGCAGCCGGGTGTCCACCCGCCGTCCGCGTACGGGCCACGCTCGGCCCGGACCGCCGGAGCCGGACCGTGGTCAGCCGGGAGGGACCGCGCCGGCCGCCGCGTTCCGGAGCCGGTGCGCCGCGACCCCCGCGGCGGTGAGCTGGCTCGCGATGGTGGCCGAGGGGTTCTCGATGAACACCGCGACGTGGTGGTCGTCGCCGAGATGGCAGGCGGCGGCGACCGTGCCGAGGCTGATCGAGTCGAGGTGGGACACCGCACGCAGATCGACGACCAGCCGGGACGGGCGGAGGCGCCGGACCGCGTGCACCAGCGTGCCGCGGAGCCCGACGGCATGCTCGGCACTCAGGTCCCCGAGGGGCCGGATGGTCACGGTGTCATCCGGGCCGGTGGTCACGGTGACCGGTTCGACAGACATCGCACCTCCTTCGGCAACCCGCCGTTATCCGGACCGTCAGAATAGGGCGGTGCCGATGCCCCGTCGACCACCCGGCCGGAGAGTTCACCTGGTCACGGGCGGGTCACGACGGCGGCCACGAGCACGGCGACGGCGGCGGCGACGCTGACCGTCAACGCCACGGCGGTCACCCGGCGGTTGCGGGCGGGGTGGGCGGTCAGCATCCGGTCCTGGGCCAGCCAGGTGGCGGCGCCGAAGGAGAGCAGGACGGCGATCTCGGCGAGCAGCACGGCGGCTCCCTCAGTCGGCGGTGTCCCGGCCGGCGGCGAGCACCGGCCGGGCGATGAGCCGCCGGCCGGCAGCCGACGGTCACACCCCCATCGTCCGGCCGCCGGCCGGGGCCGGCGAGCCGGGTGCGGCCCGCTCACCAGGTATTCAGTCGAGCGCCACTTAACCGTCGCTTACCCGGAGCGTCGCGTCAGCCGGCCGGCGCGCCGGCCCATCGTGGGTTCGGTCAAGGCGACGCCGAAGGCGACCAGGCTGAGCACCGCGCCGGCCAGCGCGGTGGTGCGGACGCCGCCGCTCAGCAGCACGCTGCCCACCAGGGCGCCGGCCATGATGCCGACGTTGAACGCCGTCGAGGTGCCGGCCGCGGCCATGTCGGTGCTGCGCGGCGCCACCTGCAGAACCCGGCCGCCGAGCGCGGCGGCCATCCCGGCCAGGGCGAGGCTGGACACCGAGGTGGCGACGACCGTCGCCCACGTCGACGTCGCGAACACGAACTGGCCCGCCAGCGCGCCGGCCTGGACGCCGATCAGCACGGTCATGGTGGACCAGCCGTGCCGGTCGACCAGCAGGCCGGCGAGGACGACCCCGGCCAGTCCGGCGACGCCGCGCGCCAGCAGCACCGGCCCGACCGACGACTCGGCGAAGCCGGTCACCTCGGTCAGGAACGGGGTGATGTACGTGAACGAGGCGAACGCCCCGGTCACCGCGAGCGTCGTGGTCACCACCAGCACCCGGTACCGGCCGCGGTCCGGCGCGGTGCCGTGGTCGGCGCCGTTCTGGCCGGCCGGGACGTCCGGCATGAGCCGGGCGACGACCGCCAGGATGACCAGCCCGAGGCCGCTGAGCACGAGGAACGACACCCGCCATCCGGTCTGCTGCCCGAGCCAGGTACCGGCCGGCACACCGACCAGCGGCGCCAGGGAACTGCCCGCGAACAGGACCGAGACCACCCGGCCGCGCCGGTCGGCCGGGAACAGGGCCGCCGCGGCCGGGGTGACCACCGCCCAGAAGACCGCCTGGGTCAGCGCGACCCCGACCCGGGCGCCGAGCAGCGCCGGATAGTTGGAGGCCAGCGCGGACGCCGCCGTGGCCAGGGCGTACAGCCCGAGCAGGGCGATCAGCAACCGGCGCCGGGCGACCCGCCGGGTGAGGCGGGTCAGCGGGATGGTCGCGACCACCACGACCAGGGCGTACGCGGTGACCAGCAGGCCGACGGCGGAGACCGGGACGCCGACGCCCTGGGCCATCTGCGGCAGCAGTCCGATCGGCAGCGTCTCGGTGGTCACGTAGAGGAACGTCGACAGGGAGAGCGCGGCCAGCACCGGTCCCCCGCCCGTGCTCCCGCGGGTCCGTCGCCTGGCGTCGATCATCCGGCCACGCTACGACGGCGGCGATCAACATTCATCTCGGCGGCGCCGGCCCGACCGTCCACTGCGGATCCGTCACGTCACGATTTGGCATAGGCCTGAGATTTCCGGGAGCATGTCCGGCAGACTCCCCCGCGATGTTATGCCGACCCCAGGTAATCCGGTGCGGTTTCCGGGAACTCGCCATTCGGCGGAGGTGGTCCGCTACCATCGCCCGCGCGGAAAAGACAGATCTGCCGGTGCGCCCAAGCCCAAGCGCGGACGGCTTTTCCACCATTACGATCTGTTACGGCACGGCGGTTCCGGACGGGCGGGCCGCGCTGCCGTTCAGCGCGGCGCCGGAGGGGACTCGACCATGACGCAGGGACCGGCCATCGGCGTCCTCTCGCCATGGTTCGGCGGCACGTATTTCGGCGGGCTCCTGGGCGGAATCATGCCGAGGGTCGCGGCGGTGAACGGCCGGCTCGTGGCGATCCAGACGCTCGACGCCGGCACCTATTCCACCGACTACGCGGAACCACCACCATTCCATCACCGGGTGGCTTGGGAACACGTACACGGATTCATCGTCTTTCTGAATGCGGCGAACACCCGCTATCTGCAGGCCGCCAAGGACCAGGGCCGCCCGGTCGTGATCATCAGCGACGATCCGGCCGACCTGCGCTGCCCGACGGTCTTCCCGGACAACCATTCCGGTGTCCGCGCGGCCACCGCACACCTGCTGGAACACGGGCACCGCCGGATCGCCTTCGCCGGCCACGTCATTCAACAGGACATCCGGGAGCGGCACGAGGCGTACGCGGAGACGTTGCTCGCGTACGGCATCACCCCCGACCCCAGCCTGCTCTTCGACACCGGTGACATGCAGGAGTCCGGCGGCGAGCTGGCGGCCCGCGCCATGCTGGCGGCCGGGCTGCCGTCGACCGCGGTCGTCGTCGGCAACGACCCGAACGCGATCGGACTGATGCGGACGTTGACCGAGGCCGGCTGCGACCTGCCCACCGACCAGGCGGTGATCGGCTTCGACGACCTGCCCGGCACCGCGTACCTGACGCCCAGCCTCACCACGGTCCGGCAGCCGCTCGGCGAGGTCGGCGCGCTCGCCGTCGACCTGCTCAGCCGGCTGCTGGACGGCGAGGCGGTGCCGGCCGAGCGGCACCGGGTCCCGACCACCCTGGTGGTCCGCGAGTCCTGTGGCTGCCCCGGGCCGCTGTCGCTCACCACCATCAACTCCGACGCGCCCCGCACCGTCCGGGACACCGAGGAACTGCTCGCCACCATCTGCGCCGAGCTGGAGCTCGCCGCGCCGGAGGTACACCAGGGCGTACGCTCCGCGGAACTCGCCTTCTCGGCCAAGAGCATCACCGTCGCGCTCCGCGACGCGGTGGCCGGCAGCCGGACCATGTCCGGCCTCGAGTTGCGGCGTGCGCTGTTGCCGATCTCGGATCGGGTGGACAGCTACGAGAGCGTGGTCACCGTGATGCGGCTGATCCGCGACCACGGCCGGTCCCTGCAGGTCGCCACCGGCACGACCGAGGACACCGTGGTGACCCGGCGGGTAGAGGACGCGATCTACCAGATCTTCGTGCAGCTGGCCCAGGCGCAGTCCTCGCTGCAGGCCGCGTACGCCAAGTCGACGATGTCCGCGCTCGGCACCCAGTACCTGGTGAGCATGCAACTGCTGCGCAGCCAGGAGCGGGACCCGCGGTCGCTGGACTGGCTGCGCACCACCGACATCAGGGGCGGCTGCCTGGGGCTCTGGCCGGTCCGTTCCGGCCGGGCCGACCAGTCCTGCCTGGACGTCATCACCACCTTCGACCGCGCCGCCGACGGCCACGTCACCGGCGGCAGCACCGCCGTCGAGCTCTTCCCCCCGGCCGACGTGACCGCCATGGCGGACATCGCGGCCGGCGACATGCTCTACATCGCGCACCTGAAGGTGGGCAGCGCCGACTGGGGCATGCTGGCGCTGGTCGGCCCCATCGAGGCCACCCTCGCCGAGGGCCGGGAGACGATGAACCAGTGGGCGGCGTTGCTCAGCGTCGCCCTGGAGCACGACGCCGTCCTCAACACCATGCGCGAGCAGGAGGAGTACCTGCGCCGCGCGGCCCTGTACGACGAGCTGACCGGCCTGCCGAACCGGGCGCACTTCCGGGACCGGCTGACCGTCGCGATGGCCCGGGCGGCCCGGCGCCCGGCCAACTGCTACGCCGTGCTGCTGCTGGACCTGGACGGCTTCAAGCTGGTCAACGACAGCCTCGGGCACGAGGCGGGCGATCTGTTGCTGCAGGAGGTGGCCCGGCGCCTGGTGGTGAACCTGCGGCCCACCGACACCGCGGCGCGCCTCGGCGGCGACGAGTTCGCCGTCCTGATCGAGGACTTCGAGAACCCGCAAGCGCCGCCGGCCCTGGCGGAACGGCTGCAGGAGATGTTGTCCGCGCCGTACCACCTGGCCGGCACGGACGTCATGGTCTCGGCGAGCATCGGCATCGCTCCCGGCGCGGACGGCTACGCCGACACCCAGGCGGTGATGCGCGACGCCGACGCGGCGATGTACTACGCCAAGTCCCGGGGCAAGCGGGCGCACGCCGTGTTCGCGCCGTCCATGCACGAGTCGGCCGTCAACCGGCTGCAGATCCAGGGCGACCTGCGGCACGCGCTCGACAACGACGAACTACGGCTCTACTACCAGCCGATCGTCGAATTGAGCACCGGCCGGGTGAGCGGCGCCGAGGCGCTGATCCGCTGGCAGCACCCGACCCGGGGGCTGCTGGCACCGGGCGAGTTCCTGTCCGTGGCCGAGGAGAGCCACCTGAGCCTGCGACTGGGCAACTGGGTGATGCAGGAGGCCTGCCGGCAGGCGCGGGAGTGGCGCGGCGAGGTGGGCGGCCGGTCGTTCCGGATGAGCGTCAACGTGTCGAACCGGCAGTTCTGGCACAGCCGGCTGATCGACGACGTCCGTCGCTGCCTCGACGCCGGCGCCGTCGACCCCGGCGGCCTGGTGCTGGAGATCACCGAGGGCGTCATCATGTACGACGTGAAGCTGGCCGCGGAGATGCTGACCACGCTGAGCGGCATGGGCATCCAGATCCACATCGACGACTTCGGCACCGGGTACTCGTCACTGCAGGCCCTCCAGGACCTGTCCTTCGACGCGCTGAAGATCGACCGTTCCTTCATCTCCCAGCTGACCACCAGCCCGCGCAGCAAGGAACTGGTCCGGACGATCGTCACGATGGGCCGCAACCTGAACCTGGACATCGTCGCCGAGGGCATCGAGGAGCCCGCGGAGCTCGAGGCGGTGCGCGACCTCGGCTGCACCCACGGCCAGGGCTACCTGTACTCCCGGCCGGTGCCGGCCGACGCGTTCACCGCCTACCTCGAGGCCCGCCGCAGCCGCTGACCGGCGCTCACCAGGCGACGGTGCCGTGCGCGCTCGGCTGCAGCGTGCCGAGCCGCAGCGAACTCATCGTGATGTCGCTGCGGGTGGGCGGCGGGAAGCCCTCCAGCGCGGCGACCACCCCGGTCGCCGACTCCTCCAGGCTGCCGCGCAACGTGTTGCCGACCGGGCAGTCCGAAGTGTCCCGGTCGCAGGCCTCCCACTTGATGCCCTGGAACGCTCCCCCGCCCGGCCTGAGCACCATGTCGGCCGCCTTGTCCGGTTCGTCGACGGACCGGGTCGGCACCCGCACCCGCTCGTCCGCGGCGTTGTACAGGCCGACGTGGACGCGGCCCTCGACCCGGCAGGCGGAATCCGACTCGTTCACCACCGAGACGATCGCCTTCTGGGTGCCGGGCGCGGTCGGATTGTCGCTCTGCGCGATCACCGTCACGCGGGTGTCCGCGCTGCGGCACCGCCGGGGCGACGGAGCCCCGGGCGCGGCGGTGACCTCGACCGGCCCGTCGTCGGGTTCGGCCCGGCCGCCGGTCTGCTCGTCGCCGGACGGCGGGGCGGTGGTCCGGCCCGTCCCGGGCGGTGCGGCGCTCCGGGTGGGCGGCACGCTGCCGCCGGACGGTGGTACGGCGGAGGGCGCCGAAGCCGCGGCCGACGGCGCGGCGGCCCGCCCCGCCCCCGGTTCCGCGTCTGCCCCCAGCAGCAGGTCCCGCGTCGGCGTGAACGCCAGCGCGGCGGCCAGCGCGGTGCCGAGCAGGGCCACCGCGGCGAGAACCGGTGCGGTCCGCCGCCACCGCCGCGAGCCGACGCCGGCGCTGTGCCGCGCCGGCGCGGCCGGCCCGATCTCCGGTGCCGTCCGCGCCGCGGAATGCTGTGCGGCCCGGGCCACCCGGCGCAGTTCCGGGCGGCCGGCCAGGCCGTCGGCCGCCGGCGCGCCGACCGCACCCGCGGCGAGCAGCAGGTCGAGCAGTTCCTGCGCGGTGGGCCGGTTCTCCGGGCGCTTGTCGAGCGTCCGCGCGACCAGGCCGCGCAGCGGTTCCGGCAGGCCACGCAGGTTCGGTGGCTGGGTGAGGATGGTCGCGGCCGTCGCCACCGGCGAGTCACCGGCGAACGGGGTACGGCCGGTGCCGGCGTAGGTGACCACGGCGCCCCAGGCGAACACGTCCGCCGCGGGGCCGACCGGCGGGCCGGAGCCGTTGTCGAAGCGCTCCGGTGCCATGTAGGCGACGGTCCCCACCATCTGGTCGGTGCCGGTGTGCTGGCTGGTCGCCTCGAACGCCCGCGCGATGCCGAAGTCGATCACCTTGGGCGTACCCAGCGAGAACAGCACGTTGCGCGGCTTCAGGTCACGGTGGATGACGCCGGCGCCGTGGATCGCGGCCAGGGCGGTCGCCACCCCGACCGCCACGCTGTACAGGTTGCCGCCGGTCAGCGGCCCCTGGTCGGCGACGACCTCGGCCAGGCTGGGGCCGTCCACGTACTCGACGACCAGGTACGGGGTCTCGTGCTCGGCGTCGGCGTCGAGGAGCTCGGCGGTGCAGAACGGCGGTACCTGCCGGGCCCGGGTGACCTCGCTGCGGAACCGGGCCCGGAACTCGTCCTCGTACGCGTACTCCCGCTTGATGACCTTGATCGCCACCGGCCGGGACGCGGGGTCGCGGCCCAGGTAGACCGTGCCCATTCCGCCCTCGCCCAGGCGGCTCTCCAGGCGGTAGACGCCGAGCCGGCGCGGGTCGGTCGGCCGCAACGGTCCCCGCATCAGGGAACCCGTTCGCCGGTCGGGTCGCTGAACATCGGTCGAACAGTACTACGGTGCCGATCACGGCTGTCGGGTCAGCCGGAAGATGCGGATGTCCCGGTCGCCGACCCGCTCGGTGTAGGCCGGGTACGCCGGCCAGATGGCCACCAGGATCGCCCAGAGGCGGTCCCGCTCGGCGCCGGTCACCACGCTCGCCCGGACCCGGAACTCCTCGGCGCCGAGGTGCACGGTGGCCTCCGGGTGCCGGATCAGGTTCGCCGACCACGCCGGGCGCGCCGGATCGCCCCAGTTCGTGTCGATCACCACCAGGTCGGCCCCGTCGCGGCCGTACAGCAGCATGTGCCGCCGCGGCAGGCCGCTGCGCGCACCCACCGTGGTCAGCTGCATCAGCGGCAGCAGCCACCGGCCGCCCAGCGGCGAGAACCGGCCCCGGGTCCGCTGGTACACCCACCGGTCGACCGGCACCAGGCGGCGCACCACCCTGGGGAACCACGTGCGGCTGGCGAGCCTGGTCGCGAAACGGAGCACCGACGGCATCGGGACAGTGTGCCCGATCATCGGCACGGTCCGGCGACCCGCCGGACCGTGCCGACGGCTCAGGCGGGACCGGTGGACAGCGGGTCGTGGACCCGGCCGATGAACAGCGGCAGCCCGCTGGACTGCTCGTTGATGATGTACAGGAACGGCCGGTCGGCGAAGAAGCTGGGACCCTGCGGGATGGACGGCGGCCGGACGATCACGGCCGTCGCGGCGGCCGCCTCGGTGCCCTTCTCGTCCACCCCGATGAACGTCTGGTGCACCACGTTGTCGATGCACAGGTTGTCCCCGGTCAGGCCGGAGAAGTCGGCCCGGTCCGTGAACGCGGTGGGCATGCCGAGCTCGGACAGGGGGGCGCGCAGCTCGGCCGGCTGCCGGACGGTCCATCGGGGCAGCCGCAACAGGACGTCCTCGTACCGGAACCCGCGCAGCAGGGACCCGAGCCAGGCTCCGTCCAGTTTGGCCTCCAGCCCGGCGAGGTCACCGGAGGTCGGCATCACGATGGCCATGGCCAGCGGGGCACCCTCGTACGGCACGTTGACCGCGCGCCAGCCGTCGCCCTCGAGGTAGCCCATCCGGTTGAACGGCCCGGCCATCATCGGCACCTCGACGACCTGGCCGTCGTCGCGGGTGAACGGCGCCGGCCTGGTGGACGCGAGCGGGAACGGGTACGTCCAGGCGGCCTTGAGGTAGATCGCGTTGGTGAGGACCAGGCTGGTGTCGGACCGTACCGCGCCGAACGCCAGCAGCTCCGGGATCCGCGCGTTGGTCCGGTCGGACACCCAGGCGTTGATCTCCTCGCGGGCCGCCTCCGGCGCGGACTCGAAGTCCACCGGATGCTCGGCGGCACCGTAGTAGCCGGCCAGGGTCTCCAGGAAGGCCGGCTTCGGGTCCACGTCGAGCCGGGTCCACAGGGCGTTCGCGGTGGTCAGCAGCGGACGCTTCTGCCCGTCGCCGTCCCGGTGGCCGGCGATGAGGAGCTGGTCGACGGTGTTGAGCCCGGAGTCGAGCGCGCCTGGGCGCGGTTCCGGCGCGTGCAGCACGGCGTCCATCTCGTCCGCCGTGGTGGCGACCGCGCCGGCCCGGGTCATCGCGAGCGCGAGCGCGACCGAGAACGGCGCGCACACCACGTTGCTGCCCGCCCCGGACGAGGCCAGCTTCCGGTAGAGGTCGGCGGTGAAGCTCCGCACCGCGGCCACGGCGGGTTCGGCCGACGCCGGCTCGGGAGGCACGCGTACCGGTTCGGGCGGATCGGACGGGGCGAGGCCGCCGGACAGTCCGACCGGCTGCAGCGCCGGTGACTGGTGCGGGGCGGCAGTGAGGGCGGCGGCACCGAGGGGCACCGTGAGCAGAACCGATCTACGCGACACCATGCAGCGACAGTAGGACCGTCCGGGGTGGACACACCAGGGGCGGGCCTGCCCGCACGCCCGAAATCTATCGATGTTCACCAATGTTCTTTACTAACGAACCCTGACTACCGGAAGATTTCCGAAACTTTTGGAGCCGCGCCGGACGGCCCGCGGTCGCGGCCCGCCGGCACGCATACGGGGTAGCCGATCCGGCGCGCCGCCGGCCCGCCGAACTCCGGAACTTTCGGCGGCGAAGCCGACCCGGCATGCTTTGTTGGAAATGATTTTCGTTGTACGGTGGCCCGGTGATGACCAACCGAGGCCAGTCATGAGTTCGCCCACCCGCACCAGCTCGCCGGCGGCGCCGGTGGACCGGCGTCCCCGGGTCACCGTCCTCGCCGGGTTCTCCGCCGAGGCCACCGCCGCCGTCGGGCGCAGCCTGCTGGTGACCGACCGGCGGCTCCTGCTGGTCTCCCACGACGTGCGCCGGATCCGGGACGGCCTGGTACGCCGGACCGTGCGCAGCGCCGACGCCGTCCTGGAGAACGAGGCCGTCGAACTGGTCCACGGCTGCGTGTCCTGCACCCTCCACGAGGACGTGCTGCCCACGCTGATCCGGCTGGCCCGGCAACGACCGGACAGCGACCTGCTGCTCGCCCTGCCGCCGGTGATCGAGCCGGAAGCGCTGGCCACCGCCTGCCGGCACGCCGGCGCGGCCGAGACACTGCGCTTCGACTCCTACGTCACCGTGGTCGAGGCGGCCGGCTTCCTCGACGACATCAGCAGCACCGACGACCTGCGCGACCGCGACCTGCACGCCGCCGACGGGGACCGCCGCGGCGTCGCCGACGTGGTGGCCCGCCAGGTCGAGTACGCCGACACCATCGTGGTCTGGGGCCGCCCGCAGTACGACGTCCTCGACGACGCCCGGCTCACCGCGCTGCTGCACCGCCTCGCGCCGTGGGCCACCCACCTGCGCGTCGGCGACACCGAGACCATCGACTGCACCGCCCTCGCCGCCCGCCTGCGCCGCACCGGCCGGCACGACCCGGAGACCCCGGGCATCCTCGGCCGCGCCCTCGCCGGCTTCCCCATCGGCATCGACGACCCCGGCGGCGACCACGGCGCCAACTCGGTGCTGTTCCGGTCCCGCCGCCCGTTCCACCCGGGCCGCCTGCACGCCGTGCTGGACGACCTGACCGGCGAGTCGCTGCGCGGGCGCGGTCACCTGTGGATCGCCAGCCAGCCGGACACCGTGATCGGCTGGGAGTCCGCCGGTGGCGGCATCCGGCTGACCGGCCTCGGGCACTGGCTCGCCGCCCAGCCGGCCGAGGCGTGGGACGAGGCGAGCGACCTGCGGCGGCTGGCCGCCGACCTGGACTGGGACCCGTACTACGGTGACCGGCGTACCGTCCTCGCCCTGATCGGCCTGCGCCTGGACGCCGGCACGGTCACGGCGCGGCTGACCGGCTGCCTGCTCACCGACGCCGAACTCGCCGACGGGTTCGCGGCGTGGGCCGCCCTGCTGGACCCGTTCGCGGGCCTCTTCGGACCGGCCGGCACGCCCGCCTAGGCGCAGCCGCGACGGTGGTGGTGGTGGTGGTGGTGGTGGTGGTGTTGTTGTTGTTGTTCCACTGGAGCGCACCAGTGGTACACCAGCGTCGGTATGAGCACCCGATAACGACCGTGGTGTTCCACTGAGGCGATCTCGGCGAGGGCGCTCGGGTGAGTGGTGAGGTGCGGCTCCGGGCGCCCACGCGGCGCGGATCTCGGAGCCGGGAGTGGATGTGGGTGTC
Organism: Jidongwangia harbinensis; assembly: GCF_020216025.1. Classification (GTDB taxonomy): domain Bacteria; phylum Actinomycetota; class Actinomycetes; order Mycobacteriales; family Micromonosporaceae; genus Actinoplanes; species Actinoplanes harbinensis. The sequence goes on from NZ_JAIWNC010000025.1 coordinate 71,591, forward strand.
GGGGCGTCCGCTGGAGGGCGTCTGCGCGCCAAGATCAGAGCAAGCCTCCAAGATCTATCAGGGAGGCGCGCACCACCCGCTGATCAATCAGTGGAACGCCACCGTCGTTATAGCGCGCCCGAGACGACGCTGGTGTGCCACTGGAGCGCTCCAGTGGCACACCAGCGCTGCTATGCGGGGCTCGTAACAGCCGTGGTGCACGCCCCGCCTCTCCGGTGCGGTGCGGGGCGCACCCGGCCGGCCGGCGTACGCCCCGCCGCGCCCGCAGGTCAGCGGTGCCGCCCCCGCACCGCACCGAGCAGCGGGATCACGTTGAGCAGCAGTCCGACCACCGCCACACCGGTGACCAGGTTGACTCCGGGGTGGAACTGGCTGAAGTCGGCGACGCCGGTGGGTGTGTCGTCGGCGATCAGGGCGGTGAGGACCGCGAGGACCAGCGCGGCGCCGACCTGTCCGGAGGTGTGCACCAGGCCGGAGGCCAGGCCCTGCTCGGAGTCGGCGATGCCGTGCGTCGCCTGGGCCATGATCGAGCTGAAGCCGAACGCGAACCCGCCGCCGAGCAGCAGCATGGTGGGCAGCACGGTCACCAGGTAGCTCGGCGCGTCGCCCGCGGTGAGCAGGAACCACGCGTATCCCAGCACCAGCGACGTCATCGAGCTGATCAGCAGGCGCGGGGTTCCGTACCGGTCGATGAGGCGGCCGACGAACGGCGAGCCGAACGCCACCAGCAGCCCGGCGGGCAGCAGCGCGAGGGCCATCTTCAGCGGGGACCAGCCGAGGACGTTCTGCAGGTAGAGCGTCATCATGAACTGGAAGCTGAGGTACGAGCCGAACAGCGCGACCATGCTGAGGTTGGCGCGCACGACCGTGCCGATCCGCAGGATGCCGAGCCGGATCAGCGGGTGTGCGATCCGGCTCTCGGTGACCAGGAACGCGGCCAGCAGCGCGACGGCCGCGGCGGCGGAGCCCAGGGTGACCGGGTCGAGCCAGCCGCGGTCCGGCGCGGACACCACGGTGTACACCGCCAGCAGCATTCCGGCGGTGAGCGTGGCCGCGCCGACCAGGTCGTGCCCGCCGTCGGCGGCCGGACGGTCCCGGGGGATCAGCGCGATGCCGGCGACCAGCGCGGCCAGTGCCAGCGGCACCGGGATGAGGAACGTCCACCGCCAGCCGACGCTGGTGAACAGGCCGCCGAGGATCAGTCCGGAGGAGTAGCCGCTCGCGCCGAAGACGGAGAACACCGCCAGGGCGCGGTTGCGGGCGGGGCCCTCGCGGAACGTGGTGGTCAGGATGGACAGCGCGGTCGGTGCGGTGAACGCGGCGGCGAGGCCCTTGACGAAGCGGGTGGCGATGAGCAGGCCGCCGTCGTCGACGAGCCCGCCGACCAGCGACGCCGCGGCGAAGACGCCGAGCGCGGTGAGGAAGACGGTGCGGCGCCCGAGCAGGTCCGCGGTACGCCCGCCGAGCAGCAGCAGGCCGCCGTAGCCGAGCACGTAGCCGTTGACGATCCATTGCAGTGACGTGGTGGAGAGGCCGAGTTCGGCACCGATGGACGGCAGCGCGACGCCGACCATGGAGACGTCGAGTCCGTCGAGGAACAGCACGCCGCAGAGCACCGCCAGGACGCCCCACAGGCGCGGGGTCCACCGCTGTTCGTGCTGGTGGGTGGCGGGTGCCGGAACGGCCGGAGCGGTACGGGTCGCCGTCGCGTCGACGACTTCTGGGATAGTCACGCGGCGAACTTATATGCGTCTGCATTAGTTGTCGACGCATAGTATGCGTGTGCAAATAATTCAGGTGCATCTACCGTCGCGGCGGACTAGGATGCGGCACATGACCTCCGAGCCGGCCCTGCTGAACCGCTGGCGGACGCTTCTGGCCAGCTACAACGCGGTCGCCGCGCAGCTCGAGCGCGCTCTGCAGGACGCGCACGGCCTCACCATGGGTGAGTTCGAGACGCTCGACCGGCTCGTCGCCGTCTCCTGTGAGAAGCGCCGCATGCAGGATCTTGCCGCGGACATGTACCTCAGCCAGAGCGCGCTGTCCCGCACCGTGGCCCGGCTGGAGAAGGGCGGCCTGGTCCGCCGCACCCTCTGCGAGGACGACCGCCGCGGGGTCTTCGTCACGGTGACCGAGGACGGCCTGCGACGGCACGCCGACGCCCGGGTCACCCACCGCGCGATCCTCGCGGAGCACCTCGACGCCTCCGCCGCCTGACCGGCCGAACGCGAACCGCACCGCCGCCCCGATCTCCGACCGGCCGCCCGGGGCGGCCACATTGATCGGCTATATTTGCCGCCGTCGATGCATCAAGGTCGGGAGAGTTCCGCATGTCCGTTCGCCGGTGGGCCGCGTCGGCCGCCCTCCTTGTCACGCTCGCCGGCGCCGGCGCCGTGTCGATCGCCACCGCCGGTCCGGCGTCCGCCGTGACGCTGCCGGCCGGCTTCACCGAACAGGTCGTCCAGACCGGGCTCGACCAGCCGATGAACATCGAGTTCGCCCCGGACGGCCGGGTCTTCGTGGCCGAGAAGGCCGGCCGGATCAAGGTCTTCGACAGCCTGGACGACGACACCGCCACCGTGTTCGCGGACCTGCGGCCCACCGTGCTGAACCTGCACGACCGGGGCCTGCTCGGCCTGGCCCTGCACCCGGAGTTCCCCGCCCAACCCTGGGTGTACGTGCTCTACACCCTCGACGCACCGCCCGGGGAGACCGCGCCGTACTGGAACGACTCCTGCGCGTCCGTGGGCGGCATCAGCTCCGGCCGGTGCGTGGCCACCTCGCGGCTGTCCCGGCTGCGGGCCGACGGCGACGTCGCCACCGGTGACGAGCAGGTCCTGGTCGAGGGATGGTGCCAGCAGCTGCCCAGCCACTCGGTCGGCGACCTGCGCTTCGGCCGGGACGGCGCGCTGTACGTCACGCACGGCGACGGGGCCAGCTCCGACGTCGTCGACTACGGCCAGGTCGGCCGGAACGCGGCGTACCGCAACCCGTGTGGCGACCCGCCGGCCGACACGATGACCCCGCCGACCGCCGAGGGTGGTGCGCTGCGGTCGCAGGACGTGCGTACCCCGGCCGATCCGACCGACCTCAACGGCGCGCTGCTGCGCCTGGACCCGGAGACCGGCGCGGCCGCCACCGACAACCCGGCCGCCGACAGCACCGACCCCAACACCCGCCGCATCGTCGCCTACGGCCTGCGCAACCCGTTCCGCTTCGACATCCGGCCGGGCACCGACGAGGTGTGGCTGGCCGACGTCGGCTGGAACACCGCCGAGGAGATCAACGTCGTCACCGACCCCACCCGGACCACCAACTTCGGCTGGCCCTGCTACGAGGGACCGGACCCGCAGGCGGGGTACGACGGCGCCAACCTCGACCTCTGCGAGAGCCTCTACACCGACGGCGGCCAGACCGACCCGTTCTACCACTTCCGGCACACCGACAAGGTGGTGCCCGGCGAGCCCTGCCCCAGCGGCGGCTCGGCCTGGTCCGGCGTCGCGTTCTACCCGGCCGGCGGGGGCGCCTACCCCGCCGAGTACGGGGGTGCGGCGTTCCTGGCCGACTACACCCGCAACTGCATCTGGGCGATGCTGCCGGACTCCCCCGGCGGCGCGCCGGACCCGGACAACCTGCGGACCTTCGCCGCCGCCCCGGCCCACCCCGTCGACCTGGCGATCGGACCGGACGGCGACCTCGTGTACGTCGACCCGGCCGGCACCATCCGGCGGATCGCGTTCACCGGCGCGGCGCCGACCGCCGTGGCGTCCGCGACGCCGACCGCCGGCGACGCACCCCTGGAGGTCCGCTTCGACGGCACGAAGTCCACCGACCCCGAGGCCGGTGAGCTGAGCTACGCCTGGGACTTCACCGACGACGGGACGGTCGACGCCAGCACCGCCACCGCGACGCACACCTACGTCGAGGAGGGCACGTACACCGCCCGGCTCCGGGTGACCGACGACGACGGCAACACCGCGACCGCGACCGCCGACATCCAGGTGGGCAACTCCGCGCCCACCGCGAGGATCGACAGCCCGGAGGCCGGCACCACCTGGCGGGTGGGCGACACGCTCAGCTTCGCCGGCCGGGCCACCGACCGGGAACAGGGCGAGCTGCCGCCCTCGGCGCTGCGCTGGCAGCTGGTCCAGCACCACTGCTACACACTGGACAACTGCCACGAGCACGTGGCGCAGACCTGGGACGGGGTGGCCGGCGGTTCGTTCACCGCCCCGGACCACGAGTACCCGTCGTACCTGGAACTCGTGCTGACCGCCACCGACGCCGGTGGGCTGCGGCACGTCAGCCGTACCCGGCTCGATCCGAAGACCGTGGAACTCACCTTCGTCAGCGACCCGCCCGGGCTGCAGGTGTCCGTCGGCAGCACCGCGCAGCGGACGCCGTTCACCCGGACCGTGATCCAGAACTCGGCGAACTCGGTGAGTGCCGTGACGCCGCAGACGGTCGGCGACGACGTGTACACGTTCGATGAGTGGTCCGACGACGGCGCGCAGAGCCACGTGCTGACCGCGCCGACGACCGCGACGACCTACACGGCACGGTTCCAGGCCGCGCCGCGGGCGGCCACTCCGGCCACGGCGGCGTGCACCCCGGGCACCGTCTACGGAGACCCGCTGCCGGCGGAGACGTCGACCGCCACCCGCATCCCGGGCCGGTTCAACTTCCTCGAGGGGCCGGTGTGGGTCGCCGAGCAGAACCGGTTGCTGGTGTCCGACATGCAGCCCGCGTCCGGGGCACAGGGCGTGCAGCCCTCGGTGATCCGGGCCCTGACGCTGCCCGGCACGTTCTCGGTGTTCGCGGCCGCCGGCGGCAGCAACGGCCTGGCCCGCGGTGCGGACGGCGGCACCCTGCTCGCCGCGACCCACGACCAGCGCAGCGTGTCCGCGTACGACCTCACCGGCGGCGGCCGGACCGCGGTGGCCGAGACGTTCGAGGGCCACCGGTTCCAGTCGCCGAACGACCTGACCACCCGCTCCGACGGGACCGTCTACTTCACCGACCCCACGTACCAGCGCGGTAACCGCACCGACGAGATGGGCGGCCGGACCGGCGTGTACCGGGTCCACGACGGTGCCGTCACCCTGGTCGACGGCACGCTCACCCAGCCGAACGGCATCGTCCTGTCGCCCGACGAGAAGACGCTCTACGTGGCCGCCGGGAACACCGTGTACCGGTACCCGGTGCTGGCCGACGGCAGCACCGGGGAGCGCGCCGTGTTCGCCACCGTGCCCAGCGGGGACGGTGCCACGGTCGACTGCGCCGGCAACCTGTACTGGACGTCGCACACCGAGGGCCGGGTGCACGTGCTGGCACCGGACGGCCGGACGCTGGGCACGGTTGCGGCCGGCACCAACGCGACCAACGCGGCGTTCGGCGGACCCGACGGCCGGACGCTGTTCGTCACGTCCGGCACGTGGGGCGACTACGGCGTCTACCGGATCGACCTGAACGTGCCGGGCCTGCCGTACTAGCGGTCAGCGGTTCGGGGTGCCCTGCATGATGCCGGTGATGATCCGGCGGCCCAGGAAGAAGAAGACCAGCAGCAGCGGGATGGTGGCGATGAAGGCACCGGCGAAGGCCAGGGAGAAGTCCCCGGCGTAGCCGCTGGACAGGGACGACAACGCCACCTGCACGGTCGGGTCGTCCGGGTTGAGCGCCACCAGCGGCCAGAAGAAGTCGTTCCACGAGTTCATGAACGTCAGGGTGGCGAGCACCGCCGCGGCCGGGCGGGCGGCCGGGCGGACCACGTACCAGAGCACGCCGGCCGTGGTGCAGCCGTCCGCCCGGGCCGCCTCGATCAGCGTGGTCGGTACGGCGGTCCGCAGGTACTGCGTCATGAAGAACACCCCGAAGCCGCTGACCATCGACGGCACGATGACCGCGGGCAGCGTGCCGACCAGCTGGAACTTGGCCATCAGCAGGTAGAGCGGGATGATCGCGATCTGGGTGGGGACCATCATCGTGCCGATGATGATCAGCAGCAGCACGTTGCGCCCGCGGAACCGGAGCTTGGCGAACGCGAACCCGGCGAGCGTCGAGAAGAAGACCACGCTGATCGTGATGGTGCCGGAGACCAGGAAGCTGTTCACCAGTGCCCGGGTCATCAGCCCGGTGCCGAACGCGCGTTCGATGTTGTCGAACAGGTTGCCGCCGGGGAACAGCGGCGGCGGCATCTGCGCGACCACCGAGTTGTCGTGCGACGCCACGACGATCGAGTAGTAGAACGGGAACGCCGAGAAGAACACCAGCGCCAGCAGGCTGAGATAGGTGAGCCGGCTGGGCTGGTGGCGCAGGAAACCGCGGCGCCGGGACGGGCGCCGCGCCGGCGTGGCGGTCCGGCGTGGGGGCGAGACGACGGCCATCAGTGCCTCCGGATCCGGCCGAGGAACAGGTAGTTGATCGACGCGGCGATCACGATCAGCGCGAACATCAGCCAGGAGGCGGCCGAGGCGTAGCCGAACTCCCAGCGGTTGAAGCCCACCTCGTACAGGTAGAGCGACAGCGTCTGGAACTGCCGGTCCGAGCCGCCGGAGATCGATCCGCCGCCGAAGAGCAGGGGCTCGGCCAGCACCTGCATGCCGGCGATGGTGGAGATGATCACGGTGAACACGATCGTCGGCCGGATCGCCGGCACGGTGATCATGCGGAACTGCTGGAACGAGGTGGCGCCGTCCAGGGACGCGGCGGCGTACAGGTCCTTGGGCACCGCCTGCATGGCGGCCAGGTAGATGAGGGCCGTGTAGCCGGTCCAGCGCCAGACGATCATCGTGGCGATGGCGATCTGCGAGGACGCCTGCCCGGCCTGCCAGTCGATCTTGCCGAGCTCGAACAGGCCCAGGAACCAGTTGATCATCCCGTAGTCGCGGCCGAACAACTGCCCGAAGATGATCGTCACGGCCACCACGCTGGTGATGTTCGGCAGCAGGGCGCTCATCTGCCAGAACCGCGGCGAGCGCAGTCGCTGGTTCAGCGCGTACGCGAGCAGCAACGCCAGCAGCAGCTGCGGCACCATCGACAGCACCAGGATCTGGGCGGTGTTGAGCACCGCGTTCCAGAAGGTGTAGTCGCTGAACAGCCGCCAGTAGTTGTCCAGGCCGATCCACTGGTGCGTCTCGGCCAGGAAGTCCCAGTCGAAGAAGGACACCCAGGCGGTGTAGATCAGCGGAAAGGCCCCGAACACCCCGAACAGCAGGAAGAACGGAAGAACGTAGAGGTACGGCGAAGCCTTGACGTCCAACCGGTGGTAACGACTACGACGACGACGAGCCACGCCTCTCCTAACTCAGGACCTCAACCTCGCGCAGCACTTTGCGCCAGGATTCGTCGGGGGTGTCCCGGCCCTGCTCGACCCGGCTGAGGCCGTTGATGATCCGGGTGGCGATCTCGCCGGTGCGCGGGCCGATGTACTGCGGTTCGAGTCGGGTCACCGAGGTGGCGAAGAACCGGCCGACCGGCGCGTTGTTGAAGAACGGGTTCCGGAAGTCCTTGATCACCGGGTCCTTGTACAGGCTCACCGTGGACGGGAAGTTGCCGCTGGCCCGGAACACCGCGGCCTGCTGCTGGGGCGCGGTGAGCCAGACGGCCAGCGCGGCGGCCTCGGCCGGGTGTTCGGTCTGCTTCGGCACGGTCAGCCAGGAGCCGCCCCAGTTGCCGCCGCCGCCCGGGACCGTCGCCACGTCCCACTGGCCGGCGGCGTTGCGGGCCTGCTCCTGGATCAGCGTCATCATCCAGGACGGACATGCCAGGGTGGCGAAACTGCCCTGGGCCAGGCCGGCGTTCCAGTCCGAGCTGAACGCCACCAGCCGGGCCGACAGTCCCCGCTCCAGGGCCTGCGCGGACAGGTCCCAGGCCTTCTTGACGCTGGGATTCGTGCCGACCACGATCGAGTCCGGGCCGTCGTAGAGGCCGACCTCCTGCTGGCCCAGCACCGAGCGGAACATCGAGGTCGGGCCGTCCATCCAGCCGACGTCCGGCACCTGCTGCTTGAACCGGGCACCGGTCTCGATGTACTTCTCCCAGCTCGGCCAGAGCTTGGCGACCTCGGTCCGGTCGACCGGCAGTCCGGCCCGGGTGAACAGGTCGCGGCGGTAGCACATCGCCATGCCGCCGACGTCGGTGCCGAGACCGATCACCCGGCCGTCGGCCGACGTGCCGAAGTTCCACTTCCAGTCCGGCCAGCCGGACTTGAGCGTGGCGGCCCCGTACGTGTTGAGGTCGATGAACCGGTTCGGGGCCGCGGTGAACTGGCCCAGCCAGCCCTCCTCGACCGCCTCGACGTCCGCCGCGCCGGTGTTGGTGGCCAGGTGCGCGGCCAGGTTCTTGTGGTGGTCCTCGGCGCGGGTGACCCGCTCCACGATGCGGATGCCGGGATTCGCGGCCTCGTACTCGCGGTACAGCTGGTCGTACCCGAACTCGCCGAAGGTGCCCACGGTGAGCCGTATCCGGCCGTCGTCGGAGTCACCGCAACCGGCCAGCGGCGCCGGGAGAACGAGCGCGACGAAGGTGCAGAGGAACACTCTCAGGCGTCGACTTACCACTAAGAGTTGCCTTTCCACGTACCGCTCTGACGACATATGCGACCTAGTCAACACCGTCCGCCACCGCCACTGGAACCACCACGGGGTGTTGGTCCAGGAAAAAGGGCCGTTCGGCGTAGTAACGGCTGGTGACGGAAGGTGACGAGCCCGAGAAGTTCGCCGGCCGCTCCACCGCCATCCCATCGCATCCCCACCTCCACCCCTCCGGCCCACGTCGCGACGCGAGAGAACGCTGCCACTCCGGAGGGTTTTCCGGTGCCGAACAGTCCGATATACGGCACCGAGTTCCGCGGAATCACCATCTCATATCACGCCCCGTAATGGAGTGATTGCCGAACAACGACTTTTGAGACTAAGCTAAGCCATTGATGTCTATGGATGGGGGATGGTAATGCCACGTCTGTCGACCGCGCTGCTCGCGGCCGCCGTCATGGTCGCCGCCTCGGCGCCGGCACCCGCGAACGCACGGTCCGGCGGACAACCGTCACCCCGGGCGACCGAGCGGGCCGAGAATCCGTACGCCGGAGCGGCCGGCTACCGCAACGCCGACTGGGCGGCCCGGGTGATGGAGACCGCCGCCGGCACGGCCGACCCGGTCGCCGCGGCCCGGATGACCGCCGTGGCCGACCAGCCCACCGCGGTCTGGCTCCGGTCCATCTCCGAGGTCGGCGGGCTGCGCCGGCACCTCGACGCGGCGGTCGCCCAGCAGTCCCGCGAGGGCCGGCCGGTGGTGCTCACGCTGGTGCTGCACAACCTGCCCAACCGCGAGTGCGGCCGGCGCGCCGGCAGCGAGCTACGCATCACCGACGACGGCCTGGCCCGCTACCGCACCGAGTACGTCGACCCGATCGCCGCCACCCTCGCCGCCCCCGAGTACGCCGGCCTGCGGATCGCCGCGGTGGTGGAACCGGAATCCATCTCGCGGCTGATCCGGTTCACCGGCCCGTTCCCCGACGCGCACCAGGACTGCGAGGAGGCGGAGCGGACCGGCGCCTACGCGGACGGCATCGCGTACGCGCTCGAGCGGCTGCAGGCCGTCCGCACCGTGTACACCTACCTGGACATCGGCAGCGCCGCCACGCTGGGCTGGGAGGTGACCCAGATCGAGTTGCTGGATCGGCTGGTCGCGATCGCCGCGCGCACCCCGGCCGGGCTCGGCGGCGTCGACGGGTTCGCCAGCAACGTCGCCGACTACGTGCCGGACGACGAACCCTTCATCGACCTCACCGCGACGATCGCCGGCGCCTCGCTGCGGTGGACCCGGTTCTACGACTGGACCCTGTACGCCGACGAGACCGACTACACCACGGCGATCCGGGCCGCACTCGTCGCCCGCGGGTTCGACGAACGGGTCGGCATCCTGACGGACACCTCCCGCAACGGGTGGGGCGGACCGGCCCGGCCCACCGCGCCGAGCCGGTCGACCAGCGTCGACACGTACGCCAACGAGAGCCGGATGGACCGGCGCCTCACCCGCAGCTACCACTGGTGCAACCAGGCCGGCGCCGGCCTGGGCGCCCGGCCCGCCGCCGGCACCGTGCCGGGCCTGCACGCGTACGCGTGGATCAAGCCGCCCGGCGAGTCGGACGGCTGGGGCGAGGTGCCCGCGGGAGCGCCCCGCCCGGAGCACTACGAGCAGTACTGCGACCCGAACACCTCGGTGCCGTGCTGCCGCGGCTCGGCCTGGCGCAGCAACGCGCTGCCGGGCGCCCCGCCGGCCGGTGGCTGGCACCGCGAACAGTTCGTCCAGCTGGTGGCCAACGCCTACCCACCGGTGGCGTCTCCCCCGGCCGGCTCTCCGGGCGCCGGGAAACGGGGCCGGTAGCCGCGGCGGAACCGGCGGACCCGGCGGTAGAACAGCGTGCCCAGAGCCGTGGCGACGCCGAGCGCCACGGCCACCCCGATCCCCACCTGGATCGGGACCGCCGCGCCGAGCGCGTCCCCGACAATCGCGCCGAAGACGCCGCCGACCAGCGCCTCGATGGTGCCGACGACCACCGGTGAGCCGGCCAGCAGGTGACCGACACCGACCCGTCGCCGGAAGCTGTAGGTCTGCAGCATGCCCTCCTCGTCGTCGTGGTGCCCGGTGACGAGGAAACGCTCCAGGTCGGGCGCGAGTTCCAGATAGCCGCGCCGCACCCGGTTCATGCCGATCACCAGCCAGGCGTCCTCGATGTCCGCCTCCACCAGCCGGAGGAACGTCGCGAGGCCGACGAACAGCACGAGCGGCAGCACGATCAGCGCGACGATGCGGAAGCTGTCGTCGAAGCCGGAGGCCTGCACCACCAGGGACAGCGCGACCACGGTGGCGGAGAGGATGGTGAGGAACGTACCGGTCCGGCTGAAGATCTCCTGCCAGACGGCGCTCCGGGTGGTGAGCAGACTCCAGTGTTCCGCGGTCAGGATCTGCGCCCGTAGCAGGGCCGGGTCGTCACGGCCCTCCGGTGACGGCGGCCGGTGGCCGGGATGGTGCGTCACGATCTTCCTCACCTGGCATCGGTACGGGGGACGAGCAGCCGGCGATGGAACGCCTCGGTGACCGCGGCGGCCCGGTCGCCGACGCCCAGCTTGCCGTAGATGTTGAGCAGGTGGGACTTGACCGTCGCCTCGGTGATGAACAGCTGCGCCGCCGCCTCCCGGTTGGTGGCGCCGGCCGCCACCAACCGGAGCACGTCGAGTTCCCGCTCGCTGAGCGGCCCCGGGGCGGGCGAGCGCACCCGGCTCATCAGCAGCGCCGCCGCCGACGGCGCGAGCACCGCCTCGCCCCGGGCCGTGGCCCGGACCGCCCGCAGCAGTTCGTCCCGGGGTGCGTCCTTGAGCAGGTAACCGGTGGCGCCCGCCTCGATCGCGGGCAGGACGTGGCTGTCGGTGTCGTACGTGGTGAGCACCAGCACGTGCGCGCCGCCGCCGCGCGCGACCAGCTCCCGGATCGCGGAGACGCCGTCCCCGCCGGGCATGCGCAGATCCATCAGGATCACGTCCGGACGCAGCGTCCCGGCGAGCCGGACCGCCTCGTTCCCGCCGGTCGCCTCGCCCACTACGGCGAACTCCGGTTCGCGCGCGAACATGCTGCTCAACCCGTCCCGGACCACCGGGTGGTCGTCGACGACGAGCAACCGGATCACCGGGCCGGGGCGGTTCATCCGGAGGATCCGGCCCGGGCGGCGGGGACGCGGGCGGAGATGCCGGTGCCGGTGCCGGGTTCCGACTCGACCTGCAGTGTCCCGGCCAGGCCCTCGATCCGTTGCCGCATCGCGACCAGGCCGAACCCGGGGCCGGTGGCCCGGGGACCCAGCCGGGCCGGGTCGAAGCCGCCGCCGTCGTCCCGCACGTCCAGCGCCACCTCCTGGTCCAGGTAGGACAGGGTCACGCCGACCCGGGTCGCCCGGGCGTGCTTGGCCACGTTGGCCAGCGCCTCCTGGGCGGCCCGGAGCAGGGCCACCTCGGCCTCCGGCCGCAGGGGCCGCGCGGTGCCGGTGGTGGTGACCCGCACCGGGATCGCGTGCAGCGCCGACCAGCGGCCGGCCACGCCGGCCAGCGCCTCACCGAGCCGGGCCGTCCGCAGCGGCTCGGGACGCAGCGCGTGCACCGACCGCCGCGCCTCGGACAGGCTCTCCCGGGCCAGTCCGGTCGCCACGGCCACGTGCCGGCGCCACTCCGCCGGATCGTCGCCGGCGTGCTCGGCCGCACGGAGCTGGCTGATGATGCCGGTGAGTCCCTGCGCCAGGGTGTCGTGGATCTCCCGGGCCATCCGCTGCCGTTCGTCGTGCACGCCGGCCGCCCGGGCCTGCGCCACCAGCTGCTCCTGCAGGGCCGCGTTCTCCGCCGACGCCGCCCGCAGCCGGCGGTTCGCGTCGCGCGCCTCGTCCAGCGCCCGCATCCGCTCCTCGTTGCGCAGCTCGCCGCGCCGGGCGAACCAGGCGAAGCTGCACATCGGGATCACGTTCGCGGCCAGGACGGCGGCATAGGTCAGCAGCCCGACCGCCGTGCTCCGGTCCACGGCGTACGCCTGGGCGGTGCCCGCCACGATCGCCACCGCGGCGACCCCGGCCTGCCGCCCCGGCCAGGGCAGGACCCGGAACGCGAAGACGTAGGCGGCCGGCGAGAAGAACCCGAACCACGGGGCCCGCGCCACCAGGACGGCGAAGATCCCGAGCAGGACGGCGCAGAACACCGTCATCACCCGGGGACTGCTCCGCCAGCCGGGCCGTAGCGTGTAGACCCCGAGAATCCACGCCGCGGCCAGCGCGCACAGGACCAGCTCGGGCACCGGGGACTGGCCGAACGAACGCCGGACGGCCACCGTGACCACCGCCAGGACCGCCAGGAGGGTGTACGGCACGACGCCGGTCACCACCGACGACCGGCCCGCCCCGGCACCGTCCACCCGCGCTCCTCCCGTCCCGCTGTTCAGCGTAGGTGAATTCCCTCCGGATCGATGAACCCGTCTTGTTACCGTGCCGGAATGCCTGCTCCCCGCCTCCTCCTGCCGCGATCCACACCGGCCGCCTCGGGGCTGTCGTCGCGCGCGGTCGCCGCACTGCTGGACCGGCTCGAAGCGCAGTCCGTCGAGTGTCACTCCCTCATGGTCGTCCGCCACGGCCACGTCGTCGCCGAGGGCTGGTGGGCGCCCTATTCGGCCGACCGCCCGCACCTGCTGTACTCGGTGACCAAATCGTTCACCGCGATGGCCGTGGGACTGGCCGTCGCCGACGGGCTGCTCGCGCTGGACGACCGGGTGGTGGACGTGCTGCCCGACCACGTGCCGGCCGACATCGCAGAGCAGGGTCGCCGCCTCACCGTGCACCACCTGCTGTCCATGACGACCGGGCACCGCACCGACAGCCTCGACGAGGCCTGGCGACGGCAACCGGACGACCTGGTGAAGGGCTTCCTGCGGGTGCCGTTCCCGGAACCCGAGGGCACCTGGCACGCGTACGACAATCCGACCACCTTCGTCCTGGCCCGGATGGTGGAACGGGTCACCGGCCGGGGCCTGCCGGAGTTCCTTGACGACCGCCTCTTCACGCCGATGGGCGTCGACCACGCCGAATGGGACCGGGTGGGCAGTGGGGCCGCGTTCGGATTTCACGGACTCCACCTCACCACCGAGGCCGTCGCCGCCTTCGGCGAGCTGCTGCTGCGCGGCGGCCGGTGGGGCGACCGGCAACTCGTGCCGCGCGAATGGGTCGAACTCGCGACCACCCGGCAGATCGGGACCCAGCAGATCGAGGGCTGGTCGGAGAACCCCGATTCGCTGTGCGGGTACGGATACCAGTTCTGGATGTCCCGGCACGGTTACCGCGGTGACGGCGCCTACGGCCAGTTCTGTCTGGTCGTACCGTCGCACGATCTGGTGGTGGTGGTGACCAGCGCGGTGCCGCAGGGTGAGGCGGTGCTCGGCCCGGTGTGGGACTGTCTGCTGCCCGGCCTGGACCGGGCGGGAAGCGCGCGGGACGACGAGGCGCTCGCCGAGCGTCTGCGCCGGCTGTCGCTCGCGCCGGTGCCCGGTTCGGCCGCACCGGAGCGTTCCGCCCGGGCGAGCCTCGACGCCTCCGCCGAGGGTTCGGCCCTGCCCGGCGGCACCGCGGTGACCGTCGACCCGGCGGACGGTGGGTGGCTGGTGCGGCTCGGGCCGACGCCGGCCGTCGCGGTGGGCCACGGCGAGTGGCGGGAGAGCGCGCCGCTGGGCCGCCCGGTCGTGGCGACCGGCGCGTGGCAGGGCGGCACGTTCGTCGCCGACCTCTACCTCATCACCACCCCGCACCGGGTCCGGCTGCGGGTCGACGCCGGCGCGGGGACGGCGACGGCGACGTGGAACCTGGTGCCGATGACCGGACCCGACCTGACGTTGCACCTGAGGTCGCCGCTGATGACCCGGCCCGACGTCCGGTAGCGGGCCGGGCGGTTCAGGCCGGCGGCTCGACCGACAGCGCATGGCGGAAGACCCCGCGCGGGTCCCAGCGGGCCTTGACCCGCTGCAGGCGCGGGTAGTTGTCCTTGTAGTACAGCGTGTGCGCCGGCACCCCCGAGGTGTTCCACCTCGGATCGGCGAGGTCGGCGTCCGGGTAGTTGATGTACGAGCCGTCGTCGACGTCGCCGGGCACCGGGACGCCGCCGGTGTCGGCGTACACGTCGCGGTAGAACGCCCGGATCCAGGACAGCCGGGCGGCGTCGTCGGCCTCGTCCGCCCAGGTGGTCTGGTAGACCGCCTTCATCACCACGTCGCGCTGGGCGATCGCGGTGTCCCCCGGCGGCACCGCGCGCACCTGGCCGCCGTACCCGATCAGCAGCATGCCGGAGTCCGGGCCGCCGGTGTCGTTCGTCAGATGACGGTGCACCGCGGCGATCTGCCGGTCGGCCGGCGACCGGCGCAGATAGCCGGCCTTGATCTTGTAGCGGCGGGTCGCCGCGTCGCCGGACTCCCCCGTGCCCGGCCAGGTCATCCGGTGCAGCCACGGCATCGTCCGCCGGGCGGTGAAGATCGGTGCGACACCGGCACCGGCGGTGACCACGGACTCGAAGTCGGTGACCAGGCCGTCCGCGCCGGGGCGGTCGGCGTCGATCTGCGCGACCAGCGTGACGTATCCGGCGCTGCGGTGCGACAGCAGGAAGAGCCCGTAGAGGTCGGCGGCCGGGACGCCCGGGGCGCTGTGCTGCTCGTGCCAGCGGCCGAAGTTGCGCACCAGCGTGCCGAACGCCGGCTCGCCCGTGCCCTCCCAGGGCAGGGCCACCACGCTCTCCAGCATCCGCTGCGGTGACGCCGGCAGCAGCCGGGACGGGTCGCCGGTGGCGCCGGGGGTACGCAGCCAGTAGCGGGTGACCACGCCGAAGTTGCCGCCGCCACCGCCGGTGTGCGCCCACCACAGGTCGCGGTGCGGATCGTCCGGCTCCCGGGTGGCGACCACGGCCCGGGCGGTGCCGTCCCGGTCGACCACCACCACCTCCACGGCGTACAGATGGTCCACCACCGAGCCGTACCGGCGGGACAGCGGCCCGTACCCGCCGCCGGCGAAGTGCCCGCCGGCGCCCACGCCCGGACAGCCGCCCCCGGGGATCGTCACGCCCCAGCCCTGGAACAGCGTCCGGTACACCTGGCCGAGTGTGGCCCCCGGCTGCACCGCGAACGCCCGCATGCCGGCGTCGTAGCCGACCGCGTCCATCGGCGAGACGTCGAGCAGCGTCCGCACCGCCGGGTCGGCGGTGAAGTTCTCGAAGCAGTGGCCGCCGCTGCGCACCGCGACCCGCCGACCGGCCCGCACCGCGTCGGCCACCGCGCGTACCACCTGATCGGTCGAGGCGACCACCCGGATCTCGTCCGGCCGGCCGGCGAACCGGAAGTTGTTGCCGCGCAGCAGGCTCTCGTACCGCGGGTCGCCCGGCCGGATCCGCACCGGCCCGAACGCCGGCGGCCCGGCCCCGGCCGCGGGACCGGGCGTCCCCGCCGCCCAGCCGGCCCCCGCCACCGCGCCCGCGCCCGCGAGCAGCGCCCGACGACTCACCTGATTGCGCTCCACGTCACCCATCCCCGCACCGTGCCAGCGACGCGACCGGGCGGGCATCCGCCGTCCTTCCGGGCCGGCGGCTGAATCACGTCCCCACCGGACGGTGGACCCGGACCCACCGGCCGGCGGACACGAAGTCCGTCGATGGACTCCCCCGGCGTGGGAGCCTGGACACCCGACTGCAGGAGGGCACTGTGAACGTCGCCGACACGGTCACCATCCACGTCACGGTGTCCTATCCCGGCCCGGAGACGCCCGCCTTCCTCACCTGGTCCGGCCCGGTGCCGTGGCCGTCGCTGCCGCGCCCCGGCGACGCCTGGGTGTGCTGCCCGGACGTGGTCTACCGGACCCGGTTCGAGACGGTCTCGTTCCGCGGCCCGCAGGGCACCCGCGAGGCGGTCCTGATCAAGGCGACGGTGCCGTTCGCGCAGGCCGCGCATCTGATCGAGGTCCACGACTTCGCCGCCGCGGAGGACACCGAGTAGCACGTCCCGTTCCAGCATGCGGACGCCGGAGGTGGCGTAACGCCCGGCCCCGGCCGGGTTTCCGCAGATCCGGGGCCCTGCACACGCTCCGCGCGGGTGGCGGAGGCCGGCGCACCTTCCCCATCTCCTATGAGCTTTGTATGGTTCGCAGGAGCGGCTCGGCCGGGAAGGGAGGGACCAGGATGGCGCCACGCCCCGGCGACACCGGCAACCTGGACCGGGCCCGGCGCCGGCGCGCCGACCGGGCCCGGCAGGTCGCCGACGTGCTCCGCCATCAGGTGCTCGCCGGGTCCTTCCCGCAGCGGCAGCTGCCCCGCGAGGCCCAGCTCTGTGCGGACTTCGACGTCTCCCGCAACACCGTGCGCGAGGCGATGGCGCTGCTCGCGGACGAGGGACTGGTGGAACGCTCCCCCGGAATCGGCACCACCGTGGTCAGCGCGAAATACGCGCACGGCCTGCACCGGCTGATGGGACTCGGCGAGACGCTGCACACCCAGGGCGAGATCACCAACGACGTACGGACCGCCGCGCTCACCCGTCCACCCGCCCCGGTGGCGCAACGGCTCGGCGTACCCGGCGATGAACCCGTGGTCTACCTGGAACGGCTGCGGCGCCTGGACGGCGTACCGCTCTCGCTGGACCTCACCTACCTGCCCCGCGACATCGGTGAGCCCCTGCTCGCCGAGGACCTCGCCGGTCAGGACATCTTCGTGCTGATCGAACGGGTCGCCGGCCGGCCGCTCGGCACCGCGGACATCTCCTTCGAGGCGGTCAACGCGGACCCGCACTCGGCCGCCCTGCTCGACGCGCCACCCCGGGCCGCCCTGCTCATGGTGGAGCGGCTCACCCATCTCGCCGACGGCCGCCCGGTCGACCTGGAGTGGATCCGCTTCCGGGGCGACCGGCTGACCATGCACGGCCGGCTGCAACGCGGCGCACCGCTGCCCCGCGTCATCGGCTACTAGCACCCGTTCCTGCGGCGCCGTCCCAGCGGCGCCGGTCCCACCCTGCCCTTTTCCGACAGGAGACACCATGGCCCTGGTTCACCAGCGGGTCGACGTCCCGGTGACGATCGACGAGAGCCTCTGCATCGACGGCTGCACGCTGTGCGTCGACATGTGCCCGCTCGACTCGCTCGCGATCGACCCGGAGACGAGCAAGGCGTACATGCACGTCGACGAGTGCTGGTACTGCGGCCCCTGCGCGGCCCGCTGCCCGACCGGCGCCGTCACCGTCAACATGCCGTTCCTGATCAGGTGAGGTCCGTCATGCGAACACGCCGCACCGTACCCCTCGTCGTTCTGGTCACCGCCCTGAGCGGCTGCACCGTGGCCGGTCAGGCCGCCGAGGCGGGCGCCGAGCCGGTCGTCGTCGGGTATCAGTCGAAGACCATCAACACGGTGACCGCCGGCACGCTGCTGCGCGCGCAGGGCTTCTTCGAGAAGCGCCTCGCCGAACTGGGCAAGAGCACCGGCAAGAAGTACGCCGTCAAGTGGCAGGACTACGACACCGGCGCGCCGATCACCGCGCAGATGATGGCCGGCAAGATCGACATCGGGTCGATGGGCGACTACCCGCTGCTGATCAACGCGGCCCGCGGCCAGCAGTCGCCGGACACCCGGACCAAGCTGGTGGCGGTCACCGGGTACAACCTGCGCGGGGCGCTGAACACGGTGGTCGTGGCGCCGGACTCGGCCGTCCGTACCCTCGGGGACCTGAAGGGAAAGGTGGTCTCCGCGAGTTCCGGCTCGGCCGGTCACGGGCTGCTCGTCCAGGCGCTGCGCAAGAGCGGGCTGGACCCGGAGCGCGACGTCAAGGTGGAGAACCAGCAACCGCCGGTCGGCGCGTCCGCCCTGCAGTCCGGCAACGTCGCCGCGCTGTCGCAGTTCGTCGCCTGGCCGGGGCTGCTGGTGCACCAGGGCAACGCCAAGGTGCTCTACGACGGCGGCGAACTCGGCGTGCCCACCCTGCACGGCACCGTGGTCCGGGAGAAGTACGCCACCGCCAACCGCGACGTGGTGAAGGCGTTCCTGCAGGCCCAGATCGACGCCAACCGGCTGCTCTGGGAGCAGCCGCGGGAGGCGGCCGAGATTGTGGCCCGGGAGACCGGGCTTCCGCCCGAGGTGGTCTACCTCTACAACGGCGCCAACGGCATCGCCACGTTCGACCCCACGCTCAAGCCGCAGCTGCGCTCCGCGCTGGAGAAGGACGTGCCGTTCCTCAAGTCGATCGGCGTGCTTCAGCAGGTCGACCTCGCCGCCTTCGTCGACGACAGCTACCTGCGCGAGGTCTACGGCAACGGGTACGCCACCGACCTGGCCGCCACCACCAACAAGGCCGCGCTGACCGGCGCCGACGCGGTCTGCCGGAAGCCGGTCACCGACCCGGCGCTGGCCGGCGAACTGTGGCTCGCCGACGGCACCCGCCCCGCCGCCGACCCGCTCTGCCTGCTGCGTGCGGTGAAGGCCGCGCAGGCCGCCGGCCAGCAGATCCGCGCCGCGTACGTGCCGGACGCCGGCACCGGCACCCGCTGGTTCGCGGAGAAGAGCGTGTGGGTACGCGACGGCGCCGCGTTCCGGCCGTTCCTCAGCACCGCCGCCGCCCAGCGCTACCTCGCCGCGCACCCGGGTGCCACCGTGGTCCCGTACGCCGAGGCGGTGAACGCCGCGTGAGCACCGTATCCGTCGCGGCGCCCGCCGCGGTGCCTCTTCCCGGGCGGCGCCCGCACGCGCTGCGCTGGGCGGTACGCATCGGGTCGCTGGCCGGCGCGCTGCTGCTCTGGCAGTGGCTCACCGCCGCCGACGTCACGCTGTGGGTCCGGTTCGACCGGCTGCCCACCCCGGTGGCGGTCGCCGGGGAACTCGCCCGCGCCGTCCGCGATCCGGTGTACTACCAGGACATCGCGCAGAGCCTGGTCCGCATCCTGACCGGCTTCACACTGGCCGCCGTGGCCGGGGTGGCCGCCGGCATCGCGGTGGCCCGGTCCTGGCTGCTGTCCGACGTGCTGCAGCCGCTCTTCGAGGTGATGCGCCCGATCCCGGCGATCGCGCTGGTGCCGGTGGCCATCCTGCTCTTCCCGCGCAACGAGGAGGGCATCGTGTTCATCACGTTCACCGCCGCCTTCTTCCCGATCCTGGTGAGTACCCGGCACGCGGTCCGGGCGCTGCCGACGGTGTGGGAGGACGCGGTCCGCACCATGGGCGGGGGCCGATGGCGGGTGCTGTCCAGCGTGGTCCTGCCGGGTGCGCTGCCCGGCGTGTTCGGCGGGCTGTCGGTGGGGATGGGCGTTTCCTGGATCTGCGTTATCTCCGCCGAGATGATCTCGGGTGACTTCGGGGTCGGCTACCGCACCTGGCACGCGTACACCATTGTGGACTATCCCGCCGTGCTGGTCGGGATGGTGACCATCGGCGTGCTCGGCTGGGGCACCGCGGCCGCCGTGGAACTGCTCGGCCGGCGCGTGACGCACTGGCTGCCGGCCCGCCGGACCGGAGGCCACCGATGACACTCACCGACGTCTCCGCGGCACCGGCCGCCCGGCGGAACGGCCTGCACCTGTCCCTGGACCGGGTCAGCCTCGCCTATCCCGACGGCGCACCGGTGATCCGCGACCTGACGCTGGACGCCGCTCCGGGCGAGATCCTGGTGGTGGTCGGCCCGTCCGGGTGCGGCAAGTCCACGCTGCTGCGGGCGCTCGCCGGGCTGCTGCCGGTCGCCGCGGGCCGGATCGCGGCGGATCGGGCCCCGATCACCGGGCCGTCGCCGGACCGTGCCCTGGTCTTCCAGGACGACGCCCTGCTGCCGTGGCGTACCGCCCGGCGCAACGTCGAGCTGCCGCTGTCCATCCGGCGGGTGGCCCGCGCGGACCGCCGGTCCCGGGCCGACTCGTGGCTGGCCCGGGTCGGGCTCGCCGGGCAGGAGCACCGGCTGCCGGCGTACCTGTCCGGCGGGATGCGGCAGCGGGTACAACTGGCCCGGACGCTGGCCGGCGGTCCCCGGGCGATCCTGATGGACGAGCCGTTCGGCGCGCTGGACGCACAGACCCGGGCGGCGATGCAGCGCCTCCTCGTCGAGGTCCTGCGCGGCACCCCGGCCACCGTGGTGTTCGTGACCCACGACGTCGACGAGGCGCTGTTCATCGGCGACCGGATCGCCGTGCTGGGTGCGGACGGCGCGCACACCGTGGTGGACGTACCGCAGCCGCGCGACCCCGCCACCCGCGGCACCCCGGTGGTCCGGGCCGCCCGCGGCACGATCCTCGCCGCTCTCGGCGCCGACGACAGGAGTGGCCCGTGCTGACCCCCGAACCCACCGACCGGCGCGAGCTGAGCTGCGACGTTCTCGTCGTGGGCGGCGGCACCGCCGGCACCATGGCCGCACTGTCGGCCGCCGAGCACGGCGCCCGGGTGCTGCTGCTGGAGAAGGCCCACGTGCGGCACTCCGGCGCCCTGGCGATGGGCATGGACGGCGTCAACAACGCGGTGATCCCGGGCAAGGCCACGCCCGAGGACTACGTCCGGGAGATCACCCGCGCCAACGACGGCATCGTCAACCAGCGCACCGTCTACCAGACCGCGACCCGCGGCTTCGACATGGTGCAGCGCCTGGAACGCTACGGCGTCAAGTTCGAGAAGGACGAGTACGGCGAGTACGCGGTGCGCCAGGTGCACCGCTCCGGGCGGTACGTGCTGCCGATGCCGGAGGGCCGGGACGTCAAGAAGGTGCTGTACCGGGTGCTGCGCCGCCGGGAGATGCGGGAGAAGATCCAGATCGAGAACCGGGTGATGCCGGTCCGCGTCCTCACCTCCGACGGCCGGGCGGTGGGCGTGGCCGGGTTCGACACCCGCAGCGGCGAGTTCGTCACCGTGTCCGCGGGTGCGGTGATCCTGGCCACCGGGGCGTGCGGGCGGCTGGGCCTGCCGGCCAGCGGCTACCTCTACGGCACCTACGAGAACCCGACCAACGCCGGCGACGGGTACGCGATGGCGTACCACGCCGGCGCGGAACTGTCCGGCATCGAGTGCTTCCAGATCAACCCGCTGATCAAGGACTACAACGGGCCGGCGTGCGCGTACGTGGCCAACCCGTTCGGCGGCTACCAGGTCAACAACCGCGGCGAACGCTTCGTCGACTGCGACTACTGGTCCGGCCAGATGATGGCGGAGGTGGCCCGGGAACTGGAGTCCGACCGGGGCCCGATCTATCTGAAGCTGTCCCACCTGCCCGAGGAGACCATCGGTCAGCTGGAGGGCATCCTGCACAGCACGGAACGCCCCACCCGCGGCACGTTCCACGCCGGGCGGGGGCACGACTACCGCACGCACGACGTGGAGATGCACATCTCCGAGATCGGCCTCTGCGGCGGCCATTCCGCGTCCGGGGTGTGGGTGGACGAGCACGGCGCCACCACCGTTCCGGGCCTGTACGCGGCCGGCGACCTGGCCTGCGTACCGCACAACTACATGATCGGCGCGTTCGTGTTCGGCGACCTGGCCGGCACCCACGCCGCCGGGCACCCGGCCGCGCCGGGGCCGCTTCCGGAGGACCAGATCGCCGCCGCCCACGAGCTGATCTACCGGCCGCTGCGGCATCCGGACGGCCCGCCGCAGCCGCAGGTCGAGTACAAGCTGCGCCGGTTCGTCAACGACTACGTGGCACCGCCGAAGTCCGCGGCGAGCCTGGAGATCGCGGTGGAGACGTTCCAGCGGATGGCCGGTGAGATCGCGGCGATGGGTGCGCGTACCCCGCACGAGTTGATGCGCTGCGCCGAGGTGACGTTCATCCGGGACTGCGCCGAGATGGCGGCGCGGGCGTCGCTGGTGCGCACGGAGAGCCGCTGGGGGCTGTACCACGACCGGACCGACCATCCCGAGCGCGACGACGACGCCTGGCTGTACCACCTCAACCTGCGGCGACGCGGCGACGGAGAGATGGAGTTCGTCAAGCGCCCGGTGGCCGGCTACCTGGTCGAGGTGGACGACTTCCACCCGGCGGCCGGGCCGGCCGAGACCGTGGTCGCCGAGCCGCGCCGGTTCGGGGTGGCCGCCACCGGCCCGGCCGAACGGCGTGACGTGGCCCGGGCGGGCGGGCCGGCGACCGGCCGGATCGTCGCCGTGCTGGCGCTGGCCGAGCAGGAGGGCACGCTGGCCGCGTTCGCGCCGTACCTCGGCGACCCGGACCCGGACGTGCGCCGCACCGCCGTGGCCACGTTGACCGAGGCGGCGCCGACCGGCGTGGCCGACGCGCTGGTGGACGCGCTCGCCGACGCCGACCCGGGGGTACGCGCGGCGGCGGTGACCGGGCTGCGCGAACTGGCCGACGTGCTGCCCGCGGGCGCCGCGCTGGCGGGACGGCTGGAGCAGGCCGCGGCCAACCCGGATCCGGCGGTCCGGGAGGTGGCGGTGGAACTGCAGCGGATCACCGGCGCCGGTGGCACCGCCCACTTCCGCGCCGCGATCGCCGACCCCGACGTGGCGGTGCGCCTGATGGCGGTGCGCGGGCTGGTACGGGTCGACGACGTGGCCGGGCTGGCATCCGCGGCGGCCGACCGGTCCCGCGAGGTCCGGGTCGCGGTCGCCCACGGCGTCGGCACCGTCGGTGCGGCCGGCGGCCGGGTCGACGGCGCCGCCTCCGGCCCGGACGGCACTGCCCGCGGCCCGGACGGCACTGCCCGCGGCCTGGACGGCACTGCCCGCGGCGCGGACCGCACTGCCCGCGGCCTGGACGGCACTGCCCGCGGCGCGGACCGCACTGCCCGCGGCCTGGACGGCACTGCCCGCGGTGCGGACGGCGGTGCGGACGGCGGTGCGGGCGGGGCGGCGGTCCTGGTTCTGCTGGCCGGCGACCGTGACCCGCTGGTCCGGGCCGCGGCGCTGCAGGCGGCCGGGCAGATCGGCTGTCCGCCCGCGCTGGCCGGTCCGGCGATCGACGCGCTCGCCGATCCGGCCTGGCAGGTGCGCGAGGGCGCCGCGAAGGCCCTGGGCGGCGCCGCCCCGGAGATCGCCGTGCGGCCGCTCGCCGCCGCCACCCGGGACCGGAATCTGGACGTCCGGCGGGCCGCGGTGCGGGCGCTGTCCGGCTGGGCCGACCGCGCCGAGGTACGGGCGGCCCTGGCCGCGACCGCGGCGGATCCGGACGCCGACGTCCGCGCGTACGCCCGGCGGGCACTCGCCGGCCACGCCGCGGCGCAGCCCGTCCCCGGCTGACCGGTGCCGGCCGCCCCGCCGCCGTCATGCCCGGCGGGGCGGCCGGCACCGGGTCACGGTCCGACGTAGAGCAGCAGGTTGACCGTGTCCGGCGTGACCCACCGCAGCACGCCCGGAGTGGCCCGGGCGACGATCTCGTCCCGCACCTGCTGCGGCGTGCGGGCCGGGTTCGGCCCCAGGATCAACGCGGCCGCGCCCGCCACATGCGGCGACGCCATCGACGTGCCGCTGCGCGTCCAGACCACGGTGTCGCTGGTGTAGTGCGCCGAGTTCACGTTCAGGCCGGGCGCGAACAGGTCGGTGCACGGCCCCTCGTTGGAACTGGGCCAGGTGCTGTCGCTCGGCTCCGAGGCCGACACCGTGATCGCGGCCGGCACCCGGGCCGGCACCTGCGCGCACGCGTCGCCGTTCATGTTGCCGGCCGAGACCGCGTAGGTCAGGCCGGTGCCGATGGACCGGGCGACGGCCGCCTCCAGCGCCGCGGGTCCGGATTCGTCCAGGTAGCCGAGGCTCATGTTGACCACGGCCGGCTTGACCGCGTTCGCGGTGATCCAGTCGACCCCGGCCAGCGTCCGCGCCACGTCGCCCCGGCCGTCGCAGTCCAGCACCCGCACCGCGACCAGGGTGGCCCGCTTGGCGACGCCGAAGGTGGCGCCGCCGGCCGTACCCGCCACGTGTGAGCCGTGGCCGTGGCAGTCATCGGCGGGACCGCCGTCGACCAGGTCCACGCCCTGCACGGCACGCCCGCCGAAGTCCTGGTGGGTGACCCGGATTCCGGTGTCCACGATGTAGATGCGCACCCCTTGCCCGCCGTCCGCCGGGTAGGTGTACGAGGCGCTCAGCGGCAGGTTGCGCTGATCCACCCGGTCCAGTCCCCAGGGCGGGTTGGTCTGCGTGTCGTCGGCGCGTACCCACTGGTTCTGTTCCACGTAGGCGACCGCCGGATCGGCGGCCAGGCGCCGCGCCGCGGCCTGCGACGCGCGGACCGAGAAGCCGCGCAGAGCGCTGGTGTAGCTGTGCACGGCGGCGGCGTCGTAGCGGCCGGCCAGCGCGGCGTCGGCCGCCGCGGCCCGGGTGGGACCGGTCTTCGCGCCGTCCTTCAGCACGACGATGTAGCTGTCCGGCACGGCACTGGGCCCGCCGGCGTTGCGGATGACGTCGACCGGTGGTGCGGCGAGAGCCGGGCCGCCGACGACGGCTCCGGCCACGACGACCGCGGCCAATGTGGACACGATGGTACGTCGGACGTGGTGCAGCATTCCCCGTTCCTCCTCCGGACGCCGGCCGAGGCCCCCGTGGCCCCGTGCACGGCCGGCATCAATCGACACCAGCCTATGCAAGCCGGCGCGGCCGGGGAAGCTACCGCCGGAACGACTCGGCCACCGCGGCCATGTCGGCGTCCCCGTGACCGGCCGCCGAGGCCTCGGCGTAGAGCGCCCGCAGCGCGTCCAGCAGCCCGGTCGGGAAGCCGACCTGCGCGGCGGCGTCCACCATCAGCCCCACGTCCTTGACCACCCCGTCGACGGCGAACGACGTCGCATAGTCACCGGCCAGCACGGCCTGCCCCTTGACCTGGGCGTAGGGCATCCCGGTCGGGCCGCCGTCGATGGCCGACAGGAACAACCGCGGGTCGACGCCCAGGGCGCGGGCGAGCTGCACCGACTGCCCGATCCCGGCCATCGCCAGCGCGACCCAGGAGTTGCAGGCCAGCTTGAGCGCGCTGGCCGGGCCCACGGTGTCGCCGGCCACCACGGTCCGCGAGCCGATCGCGTCGAACACCGGCCGGCAGCGCTCCAGCAGCGCCGGATCGCCGGACGCCAGCACCACCAGGGTGCCGTCGTCGGCGGGCTTACGGGTGCCCAGCACCGGCGCGTCGACGATGGCGGGCACCCCCTCCGCGACCGCGCCGATCCCGGCGACGCCCACGGTGGCGCTCTGGATCCACACCGCGCCGTCGGCCAGCGCGGCGGTGAGGTCGGCCTTGACGGCCAGCGTCGCCTCCGCGTCGAACAGCATCGAGATCACCGCGTCCGCGCCGGTCACCGCGGCGGTCACGTCCGGCGCCGGGACCGCGCCCACCGAGGCGAGATCCGCCGCCTTCGCCGGCGTGCGGTTCCACACCGCGACGTCGTGACCGGCCCGCCGCAGCGACCGGACCATCCCGGCACCCATCACGCCCGCCCCGAGAACCGCAACACGCATCTGACGACCTCTTCCGCCCACCGGCTCAGCGACTGCTTCCGGACCGCACCAGGTCTACCAGGCGGCGCCGGCCGGTACCCGTGACGCGGCCCACGCGGACCGGTAAACAGCGAGCGGCGGGACCGCCTTCGCCGTAGCGTGCCGGGCATGGTGCACGTACGGACTCCCGCCCGGCAACGCCTCGTGGTGATGCTGTTTCCGCTGATCCTGGGGCTGCTGGCGGTCGGCCTGGCGTTCGCGATGACCATGCCGTTCCTGTCGTTGTTCCTGAGCACGGAGGTGCACGCCGGGCCCGCGCGGGTGACGTTGTTCCTGGTACTGGCGCCGCTGTCCGGTGTGGTCGCGTCGATCGTGATGGGGCGGCTGTCCGACCGGGGCCCGGTCCGCCGGCGGCTCATGATCATCGCGTCGCTGACCGGCGTGGTGGGGTGCTCGGCCAGCGCCGTGGTCCGCGACTACTGGATCCTGCTGGGGCTCGCGGTGACCGCCATCGCGCTGGCCGGCACGGTGTTCCCGCAGACCCTGGCGTACGCCCGGCAGTGGCTGATCCGGGACGCGCCGGACCAGGCCGCGATGGGCACCAGCACCCTGCGTACGGTCGTGTCGGCGGCCTGGGTGGGCGGCCCGCCGCTGGCCGCGTTCCTGGTCGAGGCGGGCGGCTTCCGGGTGGTCTACGGCATCGCCGCGGCGCTCTACGCGGTCGCCGCGCTGGTGGTGATCTTCCGCCTGGACGAGGTGGAGGTGCCGGCGCCCGGCCCGGAGGAGGCGCCGCTGCCGGCGTCGTCCCGCGGGACACTGTGGTGGACCGCCGCCGCCTTCGTCCTGCTCCAGGCCCCGCTCACGCTCGGCGCGCAGGCCATGCCGTTCCTCACCGCGGAGAAGCTGGGCGGCGACGTCGGCGACGCCGGCCTGGTCCTGGGGCTGTGCGCCGCGCTGGAGATCCCGCTGATCCTGAGCCTGGGCCTGCTCAGCACCCGGTTCCCGTTGCGCCCGATGGTGCTCGGCGGCGCCGTCTGCGGGGTGCTGTACTACGCGGTGGCGACGGCCGCGAACGGGCTCGGCATGCTGTTCGCCGCCCAGCTGCTCAACGCGCTCTTCATCGCGGCGGTGTCCGGCCTCGGCATCTCCTACGTGCAGGACATGCTGCCGCAGTTCCCGGGCCGGGCCACCACTCTGTTCACCAACACCTTCCCGATCGGGGCGATGCTCGCCGGACCACTGTTCGGGATGGCGCAGCGGTTCGACATCCGGCTCGCGTACGGGACGAGCGCGGCGCTCTGCCTGGTCGGCCTGGCGATCCTGCTGGCGGTCCGCAACGACCACGCGGCTCAGCCGGCGTAACGTCCACGCCGCCCCGGCTACGGGTCGCAGCGGGCGGTGTTCTCGCTGTCGACACAGGTGTCGGTGCCCTCGCCGCCGTTCGCGATGTCGGTGCCGTCGCCGCCGTCCACGAGGTCGTCGCCGTCGCCCGCGACCAGGATGTCGTCGCCGTCCCCGCCGCTGAGCTTGTCGTTGCCGGCGATGTCGGCGATGGCGTCGTCGCCGTCGCCGCCGCTGAGGGTGTCGTTGCCGTAGCCACCGTCCAGGGTGTCGTCACCGGCGCCGCCGCGGACCGTGTCGTCACCGTCGCCGGCGACGATGATGTCGTCACCGTCGCCGCCGTGGACGGTGTCGTCGCCGCCCCGGCCGAGGACGACGTCGGCGCCGCCGAGGCCACAGATGATGTCGTCACCGTCGGTGCCGGTCAGGGTGTCGTCGCCCGCCGTGCCGGTGACGGTGCAGTGCGGCGCCGCGTCGGCCGGGCCGGAGCCGGCCTGTGCGGGAGCGGCGAAGGCGAGCGCCGCCGCGGCCGCGATCGCCAGGGCGGAGATGACCGGTGCCCGCCGCCGGGACGGGCGGTGCGACGGCGTGGCGGCGGGTGCGGCACTGGGCTCTGACATGGATGCTGGTCCCCTCTGACGGCGACCGCCACTCCGGTGGGCGGCCACGACCCGCCCAGCATCGCAACGACGTTCATCGATCCGGCACCGGTTCGTCATCCCGGCTCGCGCCCCCGCGACGCCGGCCGGACGGGCCGCGCCGGGCCGGGCCGGGCTAGAGCGCCGGGTCGCCCGACCAGGGATCGTCCACCGGGTCGTCGTGATCGAGCGGGTACAGCTCCGGTGTGTCGAGCGGGAGTTCACCCGGTTGATCCGGCCAGGGCTCGTCGAGGACCGGCACCGCCTCCGGCACCGCCTCCAGGTCCACGGTGTCGGCCGGCACGAGCGTGTCCGGCACAGGCGGGGCGTGCGGGTCGAGTGCCGTCGCGAGCACGCGCAGGCGAACGTCGGCCGGCAGCGCCGGCACGTCGTCCATCGACAGCGTCATCTACTCATCCTCCTCGTCCGGCGGGCTGCGTGGGTGACGTTCGCCGAACCAGCCCGGCACCCGAATGACATCTTTTACGGTGATATAGCCAGAACTGTTCCGTCCCGGAGGGAGTCGCCGTCATCGCGTTTCCGGACGCCGCCGCGGAGCCCGATGGCGTGGAGTCCCGGCTCCTGGACCGCGCCCGGCGAGGCGAGGCCGCCGCCTTCGAACGGCTCGTCAACGACCACGCCCAGCGCACCTGGGCGGTGTGCTACCGGATCACCGGCAACAGCCACGACGCCGAGGACGCGCTGCAGGACGCGCTCGTCGCCGCCTGGCAGAACCTCGGCCGGTTCCGGGGCGAGTCCCGCTTCGGCACCTGGCTGCACCGGATCGCCGCCAACGCCTCGCTGGCCGTGGTCCGCCGCCGCCGGGACGTGGTGATGGACGAGTTGCCGGCCGGGCGCCCCGAGGCCGCGCCGGCGGACCTGTACGACCGGTTCGCCGAGTCCGACCGGATCGAGGCCGCACTGCGCACCCTGCCCGAGGACTTCCGGGTGGCGCTGGTGCTGCGCGAGTTCGGCGGCCTGTCGTACCAGGAGATCGCCACCCATCAGCAGATCGGTGTGCAGACCGTGAAGAGCCGGCTGAACCGCGCCCGCACCGCGATGGCGGACGCGCTCGGTACCGACGGCTGACCTCACGACGCGAGCCGCCGGGCCAGCAACAGGTACGACCGGGCCGCCGTACGCGCCGCCTCTGCCTCGGCCGGGCCGCCCGCGGCGGTGATCCGGGCCTGCGCCTGCGCGGCCAGCCTCCTCGCGTACGCCGCCGGATCTCCGCCCGGGTGCGGGCCCAGCCGGGCGGCGTCGTCGGTGCCCTCGGTCAGCGCGGTCAGCGTCGCCACCAGCGGGCTGTCCGGTGCGGTCCGGGTCAGCAGGCTCAGCGCCCGCACCTCCCGCAGCGGGTGCAGCTCCGGCGCCAGCCGGGCCTCCTCGACCGCCGCCCGGACCGCCGCGTCCTGCGGTACGGGCAGTCCCGCGGCGAGCCGGTCGAGGACCTCCAGCGCGTGGTCCGCCTTCAGCACGTCCGCGCGCAGCAGGAACCGGCGGCGGATCAGCGCCTCCAGCTCGGCCAGCCCGGAACGGTCCTCGAGCCAGCGCAGCAACGGTTCCGCGCCACCGCCGACGCTCCGCCCGGTGGCCATGCCGTACGGGCCGAGCAGCTCGAACAGGCGGGTCATCGTCGCGGGCGGCACGCCGTCCGGCGGGCCCAGCTGTTCCCACAGCCGCAGCCTTGCCGCCTCCACCCCGGCCAGCCCGGCGAGCGTGCGGGCGTCGGCCTCGCGCAGCCGCCCGGTGCGAGCGGTCTCGGCGAGCAGCGCGGCCACCGGGCGTACGTCGCTCACCTCGGCGGCCCGGTCGACGGCGAGGCGCCGCGCCCGGTCGGCGGCGAGGTCGACCGGATCGGCGCCGTCCCACGGGCCGGACCCGAAGACGTCCGCGTGGGACAGCACGCCGACCGCGTTCACCGCGGACGCGCCCAACTCGCCGGAGGCGGCCAGGAAGTCACGCAGGAACGCCACCTCGTCGGCGCGCTCGGCGTCGCGGACCAGGAACAGCACCGCGTCCGCCTGGGTCGCCGCGGACCGGCTGTTGGCGGTGAGTGCGTCCGCGCCGACGATCGCCCGCCGGGTGGCGGTCTCGTTCTCCGTGGTCGCGGTGGCCAGGCCCGGGGTGTCGATCACGGTCATCTCGCGCAGCGCGCCCGCCTGCAGGTGCACCTCCAGGTGGTCCACGTCCTCCGCCGGCACGCCGAGGTCCTCGGGCAGCCCGCCGTCGATCCGCAGGGTACGCCGCCGGCCGTCGGTCAGGACCAGCTCGGCCCGGTCCGGTGCGCCGTAGCGGTACCAGGTCACGACCCGGGTGCACTCCCCCGCCGCGGTCGGTGCGATGCGCCGCCCGACCAGAGCGTTCACCAGCGTCGACTTGCCGGCCTTGACCCGGCCCACCACCGCCACCCGCAACGGCTCGGCGAGCGCCCGGCGGACCGCGGCGACGGTGTCCGCGTCCCGCTCGCCGACCAGTGCGCACACGTCGTCGCAGGCCCGTTCGGTACGCCGGATCAGCGCCGAACGGGCCTGCGGGTCATGTCCCAGCGGTGTCACGGTCAGTCGTCGTCATCGTCCGAGTCGAGGATGTTCTCGATCGCGTCGTTGCGGCTGTCGAAGATGTCGTTGATCTGGTCCACCTGTCCCGGGGTGGCGAACGGGATGAGGTCGATCAGCGGGTCGTGCCCGCCGCCACCGATGATCGACGGGTCACCGAGCCCGGGGTTGGGGCCGGGGGCGGGCGCGGTCGGCGTCACGAACTGCCCGCCGGTCGCCGGGTTCGCCACCAGGTCCAGCACCGTGTCGCCGTTGACGTCCACGCCCGCGGTGTCCACGACGCCGTCCAGATTGGTGTCGATCTGGATGTTGTCGATCAGCCCGTTCTCGTCGACGTCCTGCGACAGGATCTCCGCGTAGCCGTCGAAGTTGGCGTCGACCTGAAAGCTGTCCGCCACGCCGTTGCCGTTGGTGTCCGCCTGGCCCACGTCGCCCACGCCGTCGCCGTTGGTGTCGGTGAAGTACATCTCGCTCATCGCCTGTGCCCCTTGCCTCGCCGCTGTTTCAGGTCTTCGATGCGCCGGTACGACGGGATGTTCCCGGTCCGGCGGTTCATTTCAGTGCCGCCGACCGGTCCGCACTGCTCCACCAGGCGACCAGTCCTGGGATGTCCTCGCGGTGCGCGCTGGCGACGATGAGGATCGCCTCGCTGTCGTAGGTCCAGATCAGCTTTCCGTAGCCCTCGCTGGGATAGCAGAGCAGCTGGCCCATGGTCCGGCTCTGGTCCGCGGTGAGGACCCACGGGCCGCGTCCGTAGGAGTTGCCGGCGTCGCATCCGGCGGTCACGTTCGTCAGGCCGTGCTCGCCGATCGTCACGTTCAGCGTGGCCGTCATCGCCTGCGCCGTGGTGAACTGCGTCGCCCAGACCTCGAACGCCGGGTTGGTGCCGACCTGCGCCGCGGCCGGCGTGGCGCAGCGGACGATCGCCACCTCGCCCGGATCCTTGACGCCGTCCCGCACACAGGTGTCGATCTTGGCGAAGTCCGGTGGCAGGCGCCGCGCCAGCCGGCACTCCGCGGCCGGCAGGCCGGCGGCGCAGTCGGCGGACTGCGCCGGTCCCGACGTGCCGCCGCCGGTCGGTACGGAGGTGCCACCGCCGGCCGGTGGGGTGGTGCCGCCCCCGGCCGGCGGGGTGCTGCCGGGCGCCGGGGCGGTCGAGGTGCCCGGGCTCTTCGGGCCGGATCCGCCCGACGCGCCGGTGCCGTCGTCGCCGGCGTTGCGCAGGAGCACCGCGCCGATCCCCCCGCAGAGCACCAGGAAGCAGAGCACGCCGATGCCGATCGCGACGGGCCACCGGGCCGTCCGGGCGGTTCCGCCGGCCGGTTGGCCGTCCGGCGACGGGACCGGGAAGGGCGGCTGCGGCACCGGGATCGGTTGCGGCGGCACCGGTTGGGGCTGCGGATGCGGCACCGGCTGGGGCTGCGGATGCGGCACCGGCTGGGGCTGCGGATGCGGCACCGGCTGCGGCGGCTGCGGTGGCGGCGGCTGCTGTGGCGGCTGCGGTGGCGGTGGCGGTGGCTGCTGCGGTGGCGGCTGCGCGGCGGCCATCGCCGGGGTGGCGAGGGCGCCGAGCGCGACCACCAGCTTCGGGTCCTCCAGGGTCGCCGGGGGCCGTCCGATCAGGTCGAGCAGGCGGCGTTGCACCAGCCGCAGGTGCGAGGACCCGCCGGTCAGATAGAGGGCGTGCAGGGCGGGGCCGGTGACGCCGGCCCGGTCCAGCGTGCGGCGGGTCAGTTCGACCGCCGCGTCGATCTTCGGGGCGATCAGCCGGTCGAACTCCTCCGCCGTGATCGTGACGACCGCCTGCCGGTCCCCCGCGGCGACCGGAATCCTGGTCTGCTCGTAGTCGGTGAGCGCCTGTTTCGCGGCGCGCACCTGGTCCCGGAACGTCAGCCGGTCGGCGAGCGCGGCCGGGTCGTCGAGCGCGTCCACGACCTCGCCGTGCCCGGCCTCGCGCAGTTGCCCGCGGGTCCACGCCGCGAGCAGGTCGTCGATGTCCTCGCCGCCGAGCGGATCGATGCCGTCGGTGGCGAGCACGGTGAACGGCGCCCCCGGCACGGCGCCCGCGCGCAGCACCGCGACGTCGCAGGTGCCGCCGCCGAAGTCGAACACCGCCACCACCGCGCCCGGCGGCACCGCCGTCTGCGTCGCGTAGTGGCTGGCCGCCGCGACCGGCTCGGAGACCAGTCGCGGTTCCGCGGCGAGGCCCGCCGCGCGGGCCGCGGCCAGCAGTACCCGGCGGCGCGGCTCCTGCCACTGCTCCGGGTACGTCAGCAGCACCTCCGCCGGCCGGGTACCGCCCGCGATGCGGCCCGCGCGCCCCGCGACATGGCGCAGCACGGCGGCGAGCGCCTCCGCGACGGCGACCTCCCGGCCGTCCAGCAGGATCTCGCCCTCGCCGACCCGGCGCTTCGGGTTGGGCTCGAACGCCGCCGGATCGATCCGGGCCGCCCGTTGCGCCTCCACGCCGACCACGAATCCGGTCGGACCGGCCAGCACGCCGGAGGGCATCTGGTCGGCCTGTTCGGAGAGCCGCACCGGGCGCGGCGGGCCGGTGCCGAGCTGCACCGCGGCCGCCGTGTTCGACGTTCCGATGTCGACGGCGAGCCGCCAGCCGTTCACCGCTTCCACACGATCACCTCCGCCGGGCGCACCACCTGCGCACCCGTCTGCCAGCCCGCTCTGATCTCCCGGGCCACGCACCGGTCGATGCGCTCCCCCGTCGCCGGCTCGGTGCCGACCGCGTGGTGCCGGGGCGCGTCGAACGCCGCCCCGCCGGCGACCGGGATGCGGTGCACCCCGGCCGAGCTCAGCACCCGTTCGAGCTGCGCCTGCACGGCGTCGGCACCGGCCGCCAGGTCGTGCGCCGCGATGACGCCCCGGACCAGGGCGGGCGCGGCGCCGGGCGCGGACGGGGCGGCCGACCCGTTCGGCGCGGCGGTGCGGCGGCCCGCGACGTACCCGGCGGCGGCCGCCGCGAGCACCACCGCGACCGACGCCGCCACCCACGGCCACGCGGCGAGCGCCGCGCCGACGTTCCTCACCGTGCGGCCGGCAGCGTCACGGGCAGCAGCGCCCACGGACCGCGCAGCACCGCGGTGGTGGCCCGCTCGATCTGGCCGGCCGGGCGCTCGCCCGCGGCGGCGACGACCTCCGCGCCCGGGTCGCCCGCGGGCGGCTCGTCGCAGACGATCATGGTGTACTGGGAGTCGGCCCAGGCGTCCGCGAACACGTCCAGCGGCACCTCCTCGAGGTTGCCGTCGGGGCTGCCCGGGTCGGACAGGATGGCCACGCCGCGCTCGGTGTCGATGCCGGTGAGGACGACCGCGTGGTCGTACCTGTCGTCCTCGACGGCCTCGCCGGTCCAGACCTCGCCGCTGTCGATGAAGAGCAGGATGCCCCGGCCCTCGTCGAGGTACTGCACCAGGTCGGCGGGCGTGCCCACCTGCACGCTCGCCGGTACGCCGGCCGACTCCAGCAGGGCCAGCGTGTTCTCCGGCGTCATCCCCGGCACCCCGTCCATGCCGACGCTGAACAGTCCCTGCTCGCTGGCGAGCCGGACGAACGCCGACTCGTCCGGGAAGTGCACGCCGCTGTACTCACTGACGATCTGGGCCACGCTGGCCGGCGCGCAGAAGCCGTTGAGCGCCTGCTGGAACCAGTGCTCGGCGTCGCCGACCGGGTCACCGACGAGGCCGCCGCCGGGAGCCGGGGTCTCCGCGGTCGGTTCCGCCGCGCCGAGCTCGTCCAGCGCGTCGGACGCACCGGGCAGCAGTTCGTCGAGCCGGGCCCGGTCCAGCACCGCCTCCTGGTCGGCCAGCTGGTCGCCGTCGACGTCGAGCTGCACGTGGTACGTGTCGTCGGGCAGCAGCTCGACCTGGACGTCGTCCACGCCGTCGTGGTCGAGGTCGGCGGCCACCGCCGGGCCGCCCGCGGTGCTGTCGGTGGGGTCGATGTCGCTCATGCCGCTCTCCTCGCGTCCCGCGGTCAGGGTGTCGCGGGCTTGGAGGCGGCGGCGAGATCGGATGTTCCCGGGACCCGCAGAATTCCGTCCAGCGCCTCCTGTGCGGCGGCGACCGCGGCGAGGTGCCGGTCCAGGGCCTCGATCCGCCGGCGGCGCTCGCTGTCGTCGGCCACGGCGGCCCGGTCCGCCTCGCGCAGGGCCGCGTCCACCCCGGCGATCGCGTCCGCCAGGAACCGCCGGATGCCGAGGACGAGGTCCGGCTTGGCCTCGCGCAGCGCGGTGTCGGCCGCGGCGACCAGGTCGGCCTGCATGGCGTTCACCGTCTCGGCCAGCCAGGTGCGCATCTGGGTACGCCCGGCCCGCACGGCCCGGTACGCGACGTTGACGGCGAGCCAGGCGCCGCCGACCACGACCGGGTTGAGCAGCGCCAGCCCGGCCACCGCCGCGATGGGCAGTTGGGCGGCCATGCCGGCACCGAAGAAGGCGGTGGCCGCGAGCGAGGGATCGAGCAGGCCGGTGAGCGTACGGGTGTGCTCGCGCGGGCGTGGCCTGGTGTCGACCAGCTCGCGGCCCACGTCGGCCGGGACGGCCTCGGCGGTCAGCCCGTACGAGTCGGCGACCAGCGTGCGCAGGCGCCGGTCGAAGCCGCCCGCCACCTCCGCCACGACGGCCTGCAGCTCGCTGCAGATCTGCGCCATCGTCTCCTTGGCGACGGCCGGCACCAGCAGCCGCCGCTCCGAGTCGAAGCGCCGCTCCCAGCGGTGACGCAGGTCGGTCAGCCGGCCGGTCACGTCGTCGACCACGCCCCGGCGCAGGCCGCCGAGGTCGCGTTCCAGGTCGAGGGTCCAGCGCTGCTGCCGGTCCCGCAGCTCGGCGAGCCGCTCGCGTTCGGCGGCCAGCTCGGCCCGGTCCGCGGCGTCCCCGGCGGCCGCCGACCGCCGCACCCGCAGCTGCACCGCCACCTGGTCGAGTCCGGTGCGGGCGATGCGGGCCGCGTTGGCGACGACCAGCCGGTCGCGGTCGGCGGCGTGGGCGTTGAGCACGTCCGCGAGCCGGTGCACCCCGCTCGCGGTGGTCATCGCCCGGCGCAGCTCGCCGTCCGGCAACCGGGCCGCCTCCGCCGCGAGGGTGCTGGACACCGGCACGACCTCGGCACCGGCGAACCGGGGAGCGTGCCGCCGCAGCAGTTCCCGGTTCTCGGCCAGCACCTCGCGCCAGCCGGCCGGGTACATGTCGATCTTCGTCATGGCGAACACCACGGTTTCCGTGGTGGCCGCGGCCCGGGCCAGGAAGGCGAGTTCCGGCGCGGTGAGCGGCTGCCCGGCGTCGCTGACGAACAGCAGCACGCTCGCCTTGGCGGCGACCCCGGCGGCCAGGGTGGCGTGGCCGCCGTCGAGCCCGCCGACCCCCGGGGTGTCGATGAGCGACAACTCGGGCAGCAGTGACGCGGCGACCGCCACCTCCGCGCCGACGACGATCGGCGCGTCCGGGTCCGCCCGGCTCGCCCCGCCCACCGTCACCCAGCCGGCCACGTCACCCGCGGCCACCGCCATCGGGGTGCCGTCGGCGGCGAACACCCGGGCCGAGCCGGCCGGCCGGCGGGCGGACGCCGGGACGATGCGGATGAACGCCGCGGTGGTGACGTCCACGCCGACCGGCGACCGCCCCGGTTCCCCGGCGAGCGCATTGACCAGCGAGCTCTTGCCCCGCTTCACCTCGCCGACGACCACCACGGCCGGGCGCCGGCGTCCGGGCGATCGGAGCCGGGCCAGCACCAGGTCGGCCGCCGGACGGGCGTCGTGCGCGGTGAGCAGCCGCACGGCCCCGAAGACCGCCTGCGCCTGCCGGGCGTCGAGCCGGGGCGCCGCCGCCCGGTCCGGGCCGGTCGGGTTGTCGTCGGTCACGGTCGTTGCCTCCTCCAGCCGGGCCGGGTGCGCCCGCGCACGGGTTCGATGCGGGAGAAGGCAGGAATGTTCCGGCTCGGGAGCACATCGGGCCGTCCCGCCGCGCCGGGGCGGTCCGGCGGCCGTGGGAGCGCTACCGTCCCCTCATGATCTCGATCGGAGTGGGCAGATGCTGTCGCTGATCCTCCGCGCTGTCCGCACCCGTACCGCGCAGGTGTTGACCGTCATGGTCCTGGCCGCGCTGGCCGCCGCCGTGGCGGCGGCCGGCCCGTGGTACGCCACCGCGGCGCCGGAGCGGGCCGCCGCGGCGGTCGCCGCCGCCGCGCCCGCCGCCCAGCGCCTGGTGTCGGTGCGGCAGATCGTGAACACCGACGGTAGTCCGCAGGCCTCCCTCGACACGTTCGCCGACGAGGTACGCGGCCTGCTGCCGGTCCCCGACGCCACGCCGGTCCTCGGCATGACGGAGACCATGACCGCGGCCCTCGGCACCGGCGACGACCCGGACCTGGCGCTCGGCTTCCGGGCCGATTTCTGTGCGCACGTGCGGCTGACCGGTACCTGTCCGGCCGCCGACGGCGAGGTGGCGATGAGCCAGAACGCCGCGCAGCAGCTCGGCCTGGACGTCGGCGACCGGATCGTGCTGCGGGCCGGGCCGGCCGGGCCGCCGTTGCCGCTCCGCATCGTCGCCCGCTACCAGCTCGCCGACCCGGGTGGCGCCTACTGGAGCAACCCGTTGTTCCGGACCGGCGACGACCTGGACCCGTTGTTCACCCCGATCGAGACCTTCACGGATCGCCAGCTGTGGGGACCGACGGTGACGTACGACGCCGACGTGCCGGAGGCGCTGCTGCGCGGCGCCCGCGGCGAGCAGCTGATGCCGCAGCTGCGGACGGCAGCCGCCCGGCTGGGTGCCCGGCAGATGAATCTGGTGAACCCGACGGGTCCGCTGCTCGAGACGATCCGCGGCGACCGTGCCACGATCCGGCTCGGCGTGCTCGTCGCGCTCGTCCAGGTGCTGCTGCTGGCCTGGTTCGCGATCGGGCTGGCCGGCCGGTACACCGTCCGGGACCGGCGCGGGGACGCCGCGCTGCTGAAGCTGCGGGGCAGCTCCCGCGGCGGGGTGCTGGCGCTGACCGTGGGCCAGCACCTGGTCCCGCTGGCCGCCGGCGTGCTGCTGGGGGCGCCGGCCG
The DNA here is from genome assembly GCF_020216025.1 of Jidongwangia harbinensis. GTDB lineage: Bacteria > Actinomycetota > Actinomycetes > Mycobacteriales > Micromonosporaceae > Actinoplanes > Actinoplanes harbinensis. The sequence continues at coordinate 109,120 of NZ_JAIWNC010000025.1, forward strand.
GATGGCTGGCCGCCCGGGCGGCGGCCGGCCCGGTGGCGGTGCCGGAGGACCGCCGGCTGGCGTTCGCCCTGTCCGCCGCCGCCGCGCTGGCGGTGCTGGCCGGCGCGCTGGTGGTGCTGACCGCGGTGGAGGCCGTGGTGTTGCGGCAGCCGGTCGCCACGCTGCTGCGCCGGGTGCCACCACGGCGGCGGGACTGGCGGGCCGACGTGGTGGATCTGGCGTTGCTCGCGGTCGCGGTGGCCGCCGTGTACCAGGCCCGCTCGGGCGGGCCGGACAGCGGTCTGGCGCTCGTCGCGCCGGCGCTGGTGGCCCTCGCCGTCGCGCTGCTGCTGGCCCGGCTGCTGGGCCGGCTCGCGGACCGGATGGGCAGCGTCGCGCTGCGTACCGGCCGGCTGCGGTCCGGCTTCGCCGCGGTGCAGGTGTCCCGGCAGCCCGGCACCGACCGGGTGCTGGCGCTGGTCGTGGTGGCCGTGGCGGTGTTCGCCACCGCGGCCGGGGGCTGGTCCGCGACCCGGACCTCGGCCCACGACCGCGGCGTCGTGGAGCTGGGCGCCGCGCGGGTACTCACCGTCGACGCCGACAACCGCACCGCGCTGCTGTCCGCGGTGCGCCGGGCCGACCCCGGCGGCCGGTACGCGATGGCGGCCGTGGTCGACACGGCCGTGACGCCGCCGGTGCTGGCGGTGGACAGCGCCCGGCTGGCCGCGGTGGCCGGCTGGCGCCCGGAGTACGGACCGGTCGGCGCGCTCGCCGCCGCCACGGCCGTCCCCCCGTCCGCGGCCCTGCCGCTGATCACCGGCGCCGGCCTGGAGATGACCGCCGACAACCGGGGCCGGCAACCGGTGGCCGTCACCGTGGTGCTGCAGCACGAGACCAGCGGGGCGGTGGTGCCGGTGACCCTCGGCCCGATCCGGCCCGGCCGGCACACCGTCTCGGCGCCGGTGCGCGGATGCACGCAGGCGCCCGGGTGCCGGCTGGTGCGCTGGGAACTGGTCCGCCCACCCGGTGCCGACGGCCGGACCGGCCCACCGCGGGCGGGGGCCCGGGTCGTGCTGCGGGGCCTGACCCAGCAGGACCCTGCGGGCACCGTGGTGGACGCCGCCGGGCTCGGCGACATCGGCCGCTGGCGCGCCGACTCGATCGGGACGGCGGCGAACGTGGTGACCCGCAACGGCACGCTGACCATGGCCGTGGCGCCCACCACCAACCAGTCCGGGACGCCCGGTTACCGGGTGCACACGGTGGACGCGGTGCTGCCGCTGCCGCTCGTCCTGGCCGGGCCGCCGCCGGACGACTGGCGGTTCGGCGACGCGTCCCTGCCCGCGCTGGCCACCGCGCCGGCGCGGGTGATCGGCACTCCGCGGGTGCTGCCGGTGCTCGGCGAGCAGGGCGTCCTGGTGGACCTGGACGCGGTTCGCCGGGTAGGCGGCGACGCCACGCTGGGCGGCACGGACCAGGTGTGGCTCTCCGCCGACGCCCCACGGGCCGTGGTGAAGGCGCTGACCGCCGCCGGGCTGGCCGTGGTGACCGACGAGTCCGTGGGCACCCGGACCGACCGCCTGGCCGAGCAGGGACCGGCGGTGTCGGCGTGGTTCGCGCTGCTCAGCGGCGGCGTCGCGCTGCTGCTGGCGGCCGCGGTGGTCGCGGTCGCGGCGGCCGTGGACCGGGGCGGCCAGGTCGAGCAGTTCCGCGTCCTGCGGCTGCAGGGCCTGCCCGGGCGCGTCGCGGTCACCGCCGCCTTCGCCGGCCTCGGCGGGCTGCTCGCCGCCGGGCTGGCCGGCGGGCTGCTCGCCGCGTTCGTCGCGCGGGACCTCGGCGTGGCACCGCCGGTGTTCACCGACGGCTGGCGGGTGATCGAGCCGGCCGGGGCGCTCACCGCTGCCGCGCTCGCCGGAGCCGGCCTGGTCGCGCTGGTGCTGCTGGCCGCCACCTGGGCGTTGTCCGTGCTGCCGCTGGTCCGCCGGCTCCGGGGAGGCCGTTCATGATCGCTCTGGTGCTCGCCATGGTGCGGACCCGCCGCGGGCAGGCCGTCACGCTGGGACTGCTGGCCATGTTCGCGGTGGCGGCCGCGGTCTCCGCGCCGGCGTACCTGTCGGCCGCGGACGAGGCCGTGTCCGCCGGTCAGCTCGCCACCGCCGGGCCGGAGGAACGGGCGTTCCTCGTGCGCGGCATCGAGGACGGCCGCTCCGGGCCGTCCGACGGCACCACTGCCAGCTTCGCCGACATCGCCGGGGCGCTGATCGACCTACCCGGATTCGCCTACGTGTACGCCGCCGAGTACCCGACCCTGGGCATCGAGCCGGACCCGCGTTTCCGGTCCCGGTTCACCTACCGCCAGGACGTGTGCGCGCACCTGGAGATGGTCAGCGGCCGGTGCCTGATCGGCGCGGGCGAGGTCGTCGTCGGTACGCAGACCGCGCGGCGGTTACGGCTGGTCGCCGGGCAGCGCATCACCCTGACGTTCGCCCAGTTGAGCACGGACCCGGGCAACGCGGTGTACCGGCCGGAAGGCGTGCCGAAGCCGCTCACCGTCGCGGGTGTCTACCGGGTGCCGGACCCGCAGGCGGCGTACTGGGGCGCGCACGGCTACTTCGCCGGTGACCCCGGTGACCGGCCGGGCGAGCCGGTGTTCGCCACCGCGGCCACGCTGGCGGCGATGGACCACGGCCGCACGGTGGTGTCGGTCGACGGGGTGGCCGGCCGGGCCGCCCTGCGGGTGGACAACCTGGAGAACCTCCGGGCGGGCCTGACCCGGCTGCGCGACGACGCCGGCATTCTCGGTCAGGGCATCGGGGTGGAGAGCGGCATCCCGGCCCTGCTCGACCGCATCCAGTCCGGGCGGGCGGCGACCCGCGAGATCGTGCCCGTCGTCGCCGTACCGCTGGTGTTGCTCGCCTGCCTGACCATTTTCCTGACGGTCGGCTACGGCACCGAGGGCCGCCGGCCGGAACTGGCCGTGGTGGCGTTGCGGGGGACGCACCGATGGACCCGGTGGTGGCTGGCCACCGGCGAGAGCCTGGTCGCCATCACGGTCGGCGCCGTCGCCGGTTGCCTGGTCGGTCAGCTCCTGGTGAACGCGATGACGGCCTGGTGGTTCCCCGGCGGCGACCGGGCCGCCGGCCTGGATTCCCTGCGGTACGCCCCGATCGCCGCCGGTGCCGCCGTGCTCGCCGCGCTGCTGGCCCAGCGCCGCCAGATGTTCACCCCGGTGGCGGACCTGTTACGCCGATCGTCCGTGCTGGGCGGCGCGGCGCGGGAACTGGCCGCCGAGGGGGTCGTCGTACTGCTCGCGGTGGTCGCCGGTGCGCAACTGCTGCTCTCCGGCGGGGACCTGACCGGTCTCGGCCGGTTCGCTCCGGCGCTGATCGCGCTCGCGCTGGCGGCGCTGGCCGCCCGGGCCCTGCTGCCGCTGGTGACCCGGTACGCCGCCCGGGCCCTGCGCCGCGGCCGGCCGGACGTGGCACTGGCGGCGTTCCCGGTCGCCCGCCGAGCCGGAGCCGGCCGCCTGTTCGCGCTGCTCGTCGGCGCGGTCGCGGTGATCGGCTACGCCGCCTGCGCGGTGGACGTGGCGGCCCAGGGCCGGGCCGTGCAGGCCACGGTCGGCACCGGCGCCGACCGGGTGCTGTCGGTGGAACCGGTCGGGCGGGCCGAGTTGCTGACCGCGGTGCGCGCGGCCGATCCCGAGGGCACGTACGCGATGGCCGTGGTCTCGCTGCCGGGCGGGCCCGGCGAGCCGCCCGGCCTGGCGGTGGACAGCGTCCGGTTGGCCCGGGTGGCGAACTGGCCGGCCGGCGCACCCGCGGCTCGGACCACCGCACAGGCCCTGCGCGGATCGGTGCCACCGTCGGTGATTCTGCCCGGCCGCGACCTCAGTCTGGACGTGACCAGCAGCGGGATCCCCGAGAACAAGCAGCTCTGGATCTCCGCCGCGCTGTCGTCGGTCACCGGCCAGGGCGACGCCACGGTAGAGCTCGGCACGCTGGACAACGGCACCAAGCAGTACCGGCAACGCGTGCCGGCCTGCCGGGACGGTTGCCGCCTCAAGGGCATCAGGCTGAGCGCGGTGGACGGCACGACCGGGCTGACCGGCCGGCTCACCATCACCGGGATCGGGACGATCAACCCGGTCGCCGCGGCGCTGCCGGCCGAGGCGTTGCGCGACCCGGCCCGCTGGCGGGTCCCCGACGGCCTCCGGCTGGCCGCCGACCCGCGCGGCCTGCGCGTCGACGTCGACGCGCCGGGCGGGCTGCCCGACGGCGGATGGGTCCGGCCGACGGACGCGCCGGTCCCGCTGCCGCTGGTCGCGGCGGGCGGGTTCGCCGGCGCGACCGTCACCGGATTCGACGGCGGCCCGGTGCCGGTGACCAGGGTGGCCGGGTTGCCCGCGGTGCCCCGGGCCGGCACCGACGCGGTACTGGTGGATCTGGAGTACGCGGACCGGCTCGCGGTCAAGCTCGGGCAGACCGCGGAGCCGCAGGTGTGGCTGTCCGCGGACGCCCCCGCGGACATCCGGGACCGGCTGGCCGCCCGGGGCCTGGTGGTGGCCCGCGACGTGCGCGCCGATCAGGTGCGCCGCCAGCTCGACCAGCAGGGCCCGGCGCTCGCCCTCGGCTTCTTCGTGCTGGCCGGCGCGCTGGCGGCGGCCCTGGCCGCGGGCGCACTGATCATGGTCGCCGCGGTCGACCGCGGTCGCCGGGTCACCGACCTGACCGCGTTGCGGGTGCAGGGCCTGAGCCGGCGCGCGGTGGCGCGGGCGACGCTGTGGACGTACCCGGTGCTGGCGGCCGCGGCCGTGCTCGCCGGGCTGCCGATCACGGCGCTGCTGTGGTGGATCACCGGGTGGACGCTGCCCCTCGCCGGCCTGGACCCGCCGCCGCTGCCCTTTCCGGGCTGGCCGCGGGTGCCGGTGATGGCCGGGGTGGCCCTGCTGGTGTTCCTGGCGCTGGCGGCGGTCGCGTACGCGGCCGGCCGGCGGATCCGGCGGGAGGTCCGGTAAGGACGGTCAGGCCGGGTCGGCGGCGGCGCGGTCCTCCCGGGTCGGCGGGACCGGCCGGCGCGGCTCGCGCACGCCGCCGTCGCCGCCCGGGCCGGCGGTCCGCACCACGACCACCGAGCCCCGCCGGGTCACCACTCCGGGCTCCGGCCGCTGGCGGACGACCGGACCCTGCAGTTCGGCCGGCGATGCGGCGTCGCCGTCGGGACCCAGCACCCGCAGGCCGGCCCGCTCACCCAGCCCGGCCGCCTCGGGCGCGGTCAGCCCCAGCAGGTCCGGAACGACCACGGTGTCCAACCGTGCCGTCCGGGTCTGCTGTGCCTTCGCCCGGCCCCGCCCCATCGTCCGAGGCTAACACCGCGCCGGCCGAGGCAGCTCCCGGCGATCGGCGGCGGCGGGTGCGAGGATGGGACGGCCACTCGGCCGGCCGACGGAGGTCAACAGCATGGAGATCCGCACGCTGGGACAGGGACTGCGGGTGTCGGCGCTCGGTCTGGGCTGCATGGGGATGAGCCAGAGCTACGGGCCCAACCCGGGCGACCGGGACGCGATGATCGGTGTCCTGCGCGGCGCGGTGGAGCAGGGTGTCACGTTCTTCGACACCGCCGAGGTCTACGGTCCGTACGTCAACGAGGAACTCGTCGGCGAGGCCCTGGAGCCGCTGCGCGACCGGGTGGTCATCGCCACCAAGTTCGGCTGGGACGTCCGGGACGGCCGGTCCGTCGGCCTGGACAGCCGGCCGGAGCAGATCCGGCGGGTGGCGGACGCTTCGCTGCGGCGCCTGCGGGTCGACCGGATCGACCTGTTCTACCAGCACCGGGTCGATCCCGCCGTGCCGATCGAGGACGTCGCCGGGACCGTCGCCGAACTGGTCCGGGCCGGCAAGGTCGCCCACTTCGGCCTGTCCGAGGCGGGCGCCGGGACGATCCGCCGCGCGCACGCCGTCCATCCGGTCACCGCGCTGCAGAGCGAGTACTCGCTGTGGACCCGCGACATCGAGGCCGAGATCCTGCCGGCGCTCGACGAACTCGGCATCGGGCTGGTGCCGTTCAGCCCGCTGGGCAAGGGCTTTCTCACCGGCACCGTGGACACCGCCACCGAGTTCGGCGCCGACGACATCCGCGCCACGATTCCGCGCTTCACCGCGGAGAACCGGGCGGCCAACCAGGCGCTCATCGACCTGGTGGCGCGGGTGGCCGGGGCGCACGACGCCACCCCGGCGCAGGTCGCCCTCGCCTGGCTGCTGGCCCGCCGGCCGTCGATCGTGCCGATCCCCGGCACCCGGCGGCGGGAACGCCTCGCCGAGAACATCGGCGCCGCCCGGCTCCGGCTGCCCGCCGCCGACCTCGCCGAACTCGACGAGGCGGCGACGCGGCTGGGCGTGGCCGGTGCCCGCTACAACGAGGCCATGCAGAGCCTGACCGAGCGGTGAGAACGGGCCGCTAACCGGCCAGGATGCGCGCCTCGGCCTGACCGCTGGCGGTGCCCGACTTCTGCACCACCACGAGATCCGGCCGCTGGTCGCCGTTCCAGTTCGCGGTGGACACGTCGTACCGGTCGTCGGTGGGCCCCAGCGCCGTACGGGCCTGCAGCAGGTAGCGCCGGAACTTCGACGCGCCGTCCAGGACCCGCACCTCGGTCTGCCGGCTCGCCGTGCCGGACTTCTGCACCGCCACCAGGTCCAGCCGGCCGTCCGCGTTCCAGTCCGCCACCGAGTACGCGAAGCGGTGGTCCGTCGGCCCGAGCTTGGTGCCGGTCTCCACCAGGTACCGCTGGAAGCCGGACGCGCCGTCCACCACCCGCACCTCGGTGCGCCGGCTCTGGGTGCCGGACTTCTGCACCGCCACCAGGTCCAGCCGGCCGTCCGCGTTCCAGTCCGCCACCGAGAATGCGTAGCGGTGGTCGGTCAGGCCGAGCACGGTGTGGGTCTCCAGCAGGTAGCGCTGGAAGCCGGACGCGCCGTCCACCACCCGCAGTTCGGTCCGGCCGCTGGCGGTGCCGGACCGCTGCGTCACCACCAGGTCCAGCCGGCTGTCGCCGTTCCAGTCGGCCAGCGCGAACGCGTGCCGGTCGTCGGTCGGCGCCAGCGCGGTGCCGGTGTGCAGCAGCAGGCGCTTGAAGTTCGTCATCCCGTCCAGGATGTAGAGCTCGGTGCGGCCGCTGCGGGTGCCGGAACGTTGCACCACCACCAGGTCGGGGCGGCGGTCGCCGTTCCAGTCGGCCGTCGACACGTCGTGCCGGGCGTCGGCCGGGCCCTGCCCGGTCCCGGTCACCAGCAGCGAGCGCTGGAACGGCCCGGTCGCCTTCGCCGGTGTCGTCGGCGCCGCGTTCGGCACCGACGGGGTGGCGACGGGGTTGGCCTCCTGCGCCCACAGCCGGTTCACGACGAGTTGGGCGTCGTGTGCCTCCGGCTGGTACGCCGCCGGGAAGGCCGAACCCTGGACCCGCTGGCAGACCGGTCCCACCTCGGCGGTCCGCCAGCCGTCGCCCGGGAACTTGCGGATCATCGCGTCCAGGAACTTGCCGGTCGCGTAGCCGGGATCGACGACCTGCTCGGGCCGGCCCCAGCCCATCGACGGGCGCTGCTGGAAGAGGCCGAGGCTGTCGTGGTCGACGGCGACGACGTAGTTGTGCAGGGTGCTCTCGGCGATCGCCGTGGTCACCGCGATCATGGCCGCCCGCTGGTCCAGCCCGCGGGCCCGCACGGCGTCCACGATCGCCCGCGCGCACGAGATGTTGTAACCGGTCACGGCGGAACCGAGCCGCCGGCCGTTCATCACCGGCCGCAGCGCCGTCGCGATCGACTTGTCGGCCGCCGAGACGCCACCGGGCTGGCACGGCACGGTCCGGATCGCCGACGCGGCCACCCTGGTCCGCACCGCGTCCACGGGAACGCCGGCCTGCGCCGGAACGGCGAGGAGAAGGGAGCCGGCAACGAACGTCACGGTCGTCAGAACGGTGCGTCTCACGACGCATCCCTTGGTGCCATGTGATCGATCTCCCCGAATGCCGCTCCGCGCTGCCCCGAATCTGCCACATGTCGCTCCGGTGGGAAAGTCGATTCGGCTGGCAGCTGCCTGAGAAGTCGCCGATCGCGGCCGAACGCGCAGCGCGCACACAGTGGACACGGTGGCCGGCCGCCCGGTCAGGCGGACTCGCGGACGATCAGCTCGGGCCGGTACACCTGCCGGCGGCCGCCCGGCGGTGTGCGATGGTCCGACTCGGCCAGCAACAAACCGGCGGCGGCCCGCCCGAGGTCGTACATCGGCTGCCGGACCGTGGTCAGCGACGTGGCGAGCTCGGCGGCGAACGGCACGTCGTCGTACCCGACCACGGCGATGTCGTCCGGCACCCTGATGCCGCGCCTGCGGAGAAGCCGCATCACACCCAGGGCCACCAGGTCACTGACGCACATGATGGCGGTCGGTGGCGCCGGCAGGGTGAGCACCTGATCCAGCGTCGACTCGGCCTGGTCGGTACCGGCCCGCGGCAGCACCACCTCGAACAGGTGCTGCGACGGCTCCAGTCCGGCCCGGCGCAGCGCCCGTTGCGCCCCGCGACTGCGGGCCGCGCACTGCGGGGTGCGCAGCGGCCCGTTCAGGAAGAGGATCCGTCGATGTCCCCGGCCGACCAGGTGCGAGGCGGCCAGTTCGCCGCCTAGCTCGTCATCGATCGAGACCGAGCAGATTTCCTCGGCCGGGCTCGGGCAGTCCATCAGGACCACGGGTACGCCGCGGCGCTGGATGGCGAGCAGCGGCTCGACGTCCACCTGGACCGGGGTCACCAGCATGCCGCGTACGCCGTGCTCCTCGAGCATCTGCAGGTAGCGGGTCTCGCGCTCCGGGCGCTGGTCGGAGCTGCACAGAATGAGCATGCACTCCGCCTCGGCGAGGCGGTCCTCGATCCCGCGGGCGGCCTCGGTGAAGAACGGGTTGGCGATGTCCAGGATCACGGCGCCGACCGTGCTGGCACGTCCTTCCCGCAATTGGCGGGCCAGCCCGTTACGGACGAAGCCGAGTTCCTGCATGACCCGCTCGACGCGTTCACGGGTCTCGTCGGCCACCAGGCCCGGGCTGTTGAGCACGTTGGAAACCGTGCCGACCGCGACACCGGCCGCCGCGGCGACCTCGCGAATGCCGTTTCGACGGCGTACCGGTGCTGGCATCGATGGTCACTATAGCCCGGTGCGGAAGACTTGAATCCATCGATGGACTTCAGTACGGTGGGGAACGCGCCAGCCATGGGCACCGACCTCTGGGTCGGCGGCATGGGCGTTCCGTCTCCGCTGTTCGAGCAACAGCGGGGGTTCTTGGCGCCGCGGCATTGAAAGCTTTCAGCCACGCGAGCTTCGCGGCGCAGCGATCCCCCTTTCGAGCCGAGGGCGTGATCGACCGATCCACACCGCATGCCTCCGTGACGGAGGCAGCTCCGCCATGCATTGGAGTAGGAATGTTCCCTCGATCGAGGTGGCGCGTTGCGCTGCTGTCCACCACCCTTGCCGCCGGAGTCGCCGGCGCCGGCGTCCTCACCGCGGTGGCCGCCGGCGCGGCTGCCGCCGGGTGCCGAGTCGACTACACGGTCACGAATCAGTGGCCGGGCGGCTTCGGCGCCGGCGTCACGCTCACGAACCTCGGCGATCCGGTCGACGGCTGGTCGGTCACCTGGGCGTACGACGCCGGCCAGACCGTCACGCAGGCGTGGGAGGCAAGTGTCACGCAGAGCGGAAGCCAGGTCACGGCGCGGAATGTCGGCCACAACGCCGGCCTCGCGACGAATGCCCGGGTGGCATTCGGTTTCAACGGCTCCTGGGCCGGCAGCAACCCGGCGCCGAACGGCTTCGCCCTGAACGGTACGGCCTGCACCGGGCAGGCGGCGCCGCCCACCGGCGAGCCCTCGCCGTCGGATCCGCCGCCCTCCGGCCCGCCCCCGTCCGAACCGCCGACGCCGCCATCGGGATCCGGACGGCAGCTGGAGGACCTCAACCGCGGGCTGGTCAGCGTCCGCTCCGGAGCCGGGAATCTGCTCTCCTGGCGGCTGCTCGGCACCGAACCCGCCACCATCGGCTTCAACGTGTACCGGGGCGCCACCCGGGTGAACTCCGCGCCGATCACGAACTCCACGAACCTCCTGGACGATGGCGCACCCGCCGACGCGTCGTACACCGTGCGTGCCGTCGTCGACGGTGTGGAGCAGGTCCCCTCCGAACCGTCGCTGCGCTTCGCCGGGGGCACCTACCTCGACGTGCCGATCTCGCGGCCGGGCGGCAGTTACACGGCCGGCGACGCCAGCGTGGGCGACGTCGACGGCGACGGCCAGTACGAGCTCTTCTTGAAGTGGGATCCGGCCGACCAGAAGGACAACTCGCAGTCGGGTACCACCAGCAACGTCTACCTCGATGCGTACCGTCTCGACGGCACCCGCCTGTGGCGCGTCGACCTGGGCCGCAACATCCGGGCCGGCGCCCACTACACCCAGTTCCAGGTGTACGACTATGACGGCGACGGCCGGGCCGAGATGGCGGTCAAGACCGGTGACGGTACCGTCTCCGGCACCGGACAGGTGATCGGTGACCGCAACGCCGACCACCGCAACTCGTCCGGCTACATCATCACCGGGCCGGAGTACCTGACCATGTTCAACGGGCTCACCGGCGCCGCCATGTCGACGGTGGCGTTCGAGCCGGCCCGGGGCAACATCAGCGACTGGGGGGACAACTACGGCAACCGCGGCGACCGGTTCCTGTCCGGTACGGCCTACCTGGACGGCCGGCGTCCGACCGTCGTCATGGGTCGCGGCTACTACGCCCGGAGCGCGATCGCGGCGTGGGACTTCCGGGACGGCGCCCTGCGGCTGCGCTGGAAATTCGACTCCCGCACCGCCGGCAGCCAGTGGACCGGCCGCGGCACCCACTCATTGTCCATCGCCGACGTCGACCGCAACGGCACCGACGAGATCATCTACGGCGGCATGACCGTCAACGCCAACGGCACCGGCCGGTACGCGACTCATCCGCACGGCGATGCCCTGCACGTCAGCGACTTCGTACCGAGCCGTCCGGGCCAGGAGATCTGGCAGATCCACGAGAGCGGCGGCACCGCGGCCACCCTCCGCGACGCCAACAACGGCGCGACCATCTTCCAGCGGGCCAACACCTGTGGCTGCGAGGGTCCCGCCCGCGGGGCCGCCGGTGACATTCACGCGGGCAGCCCCGGCGGCGAGTTCTGGGGTGTCGGAACCGGCTTGACCAGCCTGTTCAACGGCTCCGGCGGCAACGCCGGGCGCAGTCCCGGCACCGCCAACTTCCTGGCCTGGTGGGACGCCGACCCGGTACGGGAACTGTTGGACGGCAACCACGTCGACAAGTACGGCACCGGCGGGAACACCCGCCTACTCACCGGCTCCGGCGCCCACTCCGTCAACGGCACGAAGGCCACTCCGTCGCTGTCCGGTGATCTCTTCGGGGACTGGCGCGAAGAAATCATCCTGCCCCGCGACGACAACGCCGCGCTGCGCATCTACGCCACTCCCACCCCGACCACCCGGCGGATCCACACCCTGCTGCACGACGCCCAGTACCGGGTGGCCGTCGCCTGGCAGAACACCGCCTACAACCAGCCGCCGCACCCGAGCTTCTTCCTCGGCGACGGCATGACCACACCGCCGCAACCGAACATCTACCTGCGCTGAACCTCGGTACCCCGGGAGCGGCTGCCCGCCGCATCGGGTGGCGACAGCCGCTCCCGGATTTCCGCGCCCGCGGCTGCCCACGTGGCCGGGGTGCCGTCCCGGCCGGTCGTAGGAGACCGGTAGTCCGTCCGGGAGCCACCCCGATGCCGCGCCGTACCGGTGCTCACTTGGATTCGATCCGGGCCTGCGAATCGGGGCCGTCCACCAGTTCGGCGCTCGCCGCGGCCCAGCCACGGTCCGTGGAATACCAGACGCTGCGCAGGTACGCCGTGGCGAGCCGCCGGATCAGGTCGACCCGTTCGGGGCTCTCGTCGGTCGTCGACGTGACGGCGTACCCGTTGATCCCGCCCAGCGAATGCTCCGCACCGGAGAGGGTGAGCAGGCTCTTCGGGCCCGGGCTCAGGTGGTACGGGTCGGTGAACCAGTCCGGCCCGCGAACCGAGAGCGCGGACTGATCCTTGTCCCCGGCGACCACCAGGGCCGGCGTGGTCATGCCGGCGAAGCTCGGACTCATGAACGGGAAGTGCTCGGCGGCGAACGGGGTGAGGTCGGCGCCGCCGGTACCGGCCGTGGCGAGCAGCACGCCCGCGGAGATCCGCGGGTCACTCAGGTCCTCCCCCGGCACGCCGTCGGCGCCGAGGACCCGGGCGCCCAGCAGCGTGCTCGCGGTCTGCCCGCCCCAGGAGTGGCCGGCCGCGGCGATCCGGCTCCGGTCGAGCCGTCCGGCCAGGCCGGGAACGGACTCCTCGATCAGGTCCAGCTGGTCGAGGACGCGCTTCAGGTCGTCGATCCGGATGCGCCAGATCTCCGGTTGGCGTGGGTCGTCGGGCGCGAGGCCCAGGGTGCGGGAGTCGAGGTGGGTCGGCTGGATCACCACGAAGCCGTGCGCGGCCCAGTAGCCGACCAGCGGGTCGTACTCGTCCATCGACGCGCCGAAGCCGTGCGCGAAGACGATGATCGGCAGCTCGCCGCCGGTCGCCGGGGCGGACACCCGGACGTGCAGGTCCGCGCCACGGCCGGGGGCGGGCAGCAGCACCGGGCGCAGGGAGATCACGGGAGTGGGCATGGCGATTGCTCCTGACGGTGGACACCTCAAGCGGAACGTTGTTCCACAAAGATATGGAAAGACGTTCCGCTTAGCAAGGCGTGTGGCGGAGGCAACAGCCCCGGCCGGTCAGGGAGCCGGCTTCCCGGCGCCGTACTTCAGGCCGTCGATCAGCAGCGCGACCATGCGCCGACCGTGGTCGCCGCCCTCGTCGCCGGAGGCGCACAGGTTGCTGACGGCGTACAGCAGGTCCTTCGGGCTCACCCCCGGCCGCACCGCACCCGCCTCCACGGCGGCGTCGAGCAGCCCGCCCAGAGCCGGGCCGAGCCGCTGCATGAAGTAGTCCGGCAGAACGTTGAACGCCGGATCGCCCGAGTGCAGAGCGGCGGCCAGGCCACGCTTGGTCGCGATGAAATCGGTGAACCGGTAGATCCACCGGCTCAACGCCTCGCCCGGTTCGTACTCCGCGGCCAACGCGGGGGCGGCGTCGGCGGTCGCGTCCACCTCGCGCCGGAACACCGCCGTGACGAGGTCGGAGCGCAGCGGGAAGTGCCGGTAGAAGGTACCCACGCCGACCCCGGCCCGGGCCGCGATCTCGCGGACCGGCGCGTCCACCCCCGAGGTGCCGAAGACCGCCTTGGCCGCTTCGAGCAGCGCGTCGATGTTGCGCTGCGCGTCGACGCGCACCCGCCGGTCACCACGTGCGGGGGTACGCCCGGCCGCCGCTTCGATCGGGTCTTCGGTCACGAGGCTCCCACCGCTTTTCTGAAAGAGTGTTCCGCTTAACCACTTTACGGCCTCCGGCCCCGCACACTTTCGTCTTGGTCGATCGATCGACTGCTGCAACCATGAACGCCATGGCACGACGGAGGCGGGCACGCAGCAGATACTGGCTCTCCTATCTGTACGCGGGCATCGGAGCGATGTTGCTCGTCGCCGCGTTTCTGCTGCTGTACCCGGTGCGCCAGGTCGACGGTTTCAGCACGGACCTGCGGATCAACATGGGCGCGAACCTGCTGGATCTGGTCCTCGCCGCGCTGGTGCTGCAACCGCTGATCCTCATCCTCAGCCGCAACGCGGTGCGCCGGCGGAACCGCCTGGACTACTGGGAGGTGATCAGGCGGGTCGAGAAGGCCGAGGACCGCGTCGACATCTGGAAGCACTGGACCGGCCTGCTGGAGAGCCAGTACGAGACCGCCTTCGTGGCCGCCGTCCGCGACGCCCTCGACCGGGGTGTGCGCTTCCGGATCATGCTGACCGACCCGTCCTCCCCGGACGCCGCCGAGCGCGCCCGCCAGGTGGCGCCCACCGACGCCATCGTGCTGATGCGCCAGAACATCGAACGACTCGACGCCGTCCTCAACGACCTCCCGGCACTGCACCGCGAACTCCTCCAGGTCCGGGTCAGCTCGGTCGGCCCGGCGCACGCCTTCTACCGGATCGACGACTGGCTGACCTACGGCCTGTTCCGCGACCGGCGGGTGAGCGACAGTTCCCAGCGCGAGGTCCGGGTGCAGGGCGACCTCGGCGAACTGGCACTCGAATCGTTCGAGAACCGGTGGAACGGCACCGGCCTGATGCGGATTGCCGACCACTACCGGATGCGCCTGCGGTTCACGGTGCGCGACGAGGCCGCGGAGCACGATCTGCGCTACGTGGTGCACGACGGCGAACACTGGGTCAACGTCCATCCCGCCGCCCTGTCGCACGCCTTCCACCCCGACCACGAGGTGTCGATGGAGGGAAACGGCCACAAGAGGTACGTCCTGGCCGACGCCACCCCGGACAAGCGGGACCGGGTGATGGCCTTCTACACCGCCAAGTACGGCGCCGACCACGGTGCCGTCCTGCTCCGCCTGATCGACGGTTAGCCCGTCAGGGGGTGGTGTTCTCGATCATCCGCCGGAGCACCTTCAGCGCCGTGACGTAGTCGGCGTCGTCGATGCCCCGATGGATCCGGTCGCGGATCGCCGGGCCGTACTTCTTCCACTCGGTCCGCGCCTCCTCCCCCGCTCCGGTGATCCACCACCGGCCCGCGTCGTCGCGGCGGAGCAGGCCGCGCTCCCGCAACACCTCCGCCTCGGCGCCGAGGTCGTCCTCGGCGCGGAGGTACGTGCTCATCGCCTGTTCGAGCTCGCCGACGGTCATGCCGCGGCCGTCGGCCGAGATGTCGTTCGCGGACAGGTTGCGCAGCAGCCAGAACTGCGGCTGGCTGAAGCCCGCCCTGGCCTGCTCGGCGCGGGTGAACGCGATCAGCGCCTGGTAGGCCACGCCGGTCCAGTACGCGGCCGGCTGCGCGGCGAGCTCGGCGTCGGACAGCTCCTGCATCGTCATGGCAGCGACGGTAGAACCTCGATCGCGGTTGAGGTCAAGCGACCGAGCGCAGCACGAGGTTGCCGAACTGCGACGTCTCCTGGTCCACCCCGATGCGGCCGTGCCGGTCCAGCCCGACGACCCGGATCGCGATGTCGCTGACCGGCTCGGGGAACAACGTGGTGTGCCCGTCACGCCAGCGGAACGGCACGGCGGTGCTCTGCGGATCCGCCCAGGTGTGCCCGGCCACGTCACCACGGTCGTTGAGGAACGAGCCGCTGCCCACGTGACCGGGCAGGCCGATGACGACCATGCGGCCGTCCCGCCAGAGCACCGGCCGCGAGTCGTCGCCGAAACGGGCGTACCCGGTCATCGTCCCGGCCCGGTTGAGGCCCCACACCCGGCCGGCGGTGGCCTCCGTGCCCACCAGCAGGTCGGTCATCCGACCGTGCTGCCAGAGGAACGGACGGTCGTCGGACGATCCGGCGACGGTGCTGAAGCCGCTCACCTGGCCGCGATCGTTGATCGCCGTGGGAACGCTGCCGTCGCCGCCCAGGGTGCCCAGCTCGGTCATCCGGCCGCGCTCCCACAGCACCGCCCGCTCGGTGGAGGTGCCGGGCCGGGTGATCGTGCCGACGACCTGGCCGCGGTTGTTGATGTCCACGACTCGGCTGTTCATCCCCGCGGGGGTCGGCAGCATCGTCAGGCGGTCGCGATCCCACCGGAAGGCGCGGAAGGCGTCGTTCCGGTCGTTCGCGGTACCGGCGACCTGATCCCGGTCGTTGATGACGACGCCCTCGAACGAGGCCACGGCGGCGCGGCGCAGATAGGTGACCGCGCCGGCGCGCCAGAGGAACAGGCCGCCCTCGACGTACCCGACGACGTGGCCCTTCTCGTTGATCGCGCCGGCCCGCACGCCCTCGACGTCGAGAGCCGTGGGGGTACGCCGGCCGTGCCACCACACCACGACCCGGTAGTTGTCCGCGGCGTCGACGCTCTCGCCGATGATGTCGCCGCGCTGGTTCATGGCGGTGCCGAACGATCCGACCCCGCCCAGCGAGTCCAACCGGACCAGCTGCCCGGTGTCGACCGGTGGCGCCACCGCCGCTGCGGGAACGGCGGTGGCGAGCGCCAGGGTGGCGGCGGTCAGGATGACTCCGAGCCTGTGGATGCGCATCTCGTACCCTCCGGATAGCTGAGCTGTCACCCGGTTGGTCACCGGCCGCACCGCATCGGTTCGGCCGGTGACCTGTCGCATCCGCGACTCGCCGCCGCGCCGGATCAGCCGCGGGCCGCCCAGTCGCCGAGCGACCAGTCCCGCACCTCCGGCATGTCCTCGAGGTGTTCGACGATGTACTCCTCGTGGCCGGCCAGCTGCCGCTCACACCACTGCTTCAGCTCGGCGGCGCCACGGGGCAGCCGCTTGGCGTTGTTGATCGCGTCCAGCACCAGGTGGTAGCGGGACGCCTTGTTCCGCACCGTCATGTCGAACGGCGTCGTGGTGGTGCCCTGCTCGATGAAGCCGCGCACCCGGAACCGGTCCGCGTCCGGCCGCCCGTGCACCAGCTGATGGATCGCGCCCGGGTAGCCGTGGAACGAGAACACCACGTCCACGGTGTCGGTGAACAGCTCGGTGAAGTACGTCGAGCTCATCCCGTGTGGGTGGTCCTTGGGCCGGACCAGCGTCATCAGGTCGACCACGTTGACCACCCGCACCTTCAGCCCGGGCAGCTTCTCCTTGAGGATCTGCGCGGCCGCCACGGTCTCCATGGTCACCACGTCACCGGCACAGGCCAGCACGATGTCCGGGTCGGCGGTGCCGTCGTCGGTGCCGGCCCACTCCCACACCCCCGCGCCCTTGGCGCAGTGCTCGACCGCCTCGTCCATGGTCAGCCACTGCAGCTGCGGCTGCTTGTCGATCACGATCAGATTGATGTACGACCGGGACCGGAAGCAGTGGTCGGCCACCGACAGCAGCGTGTTGGCGTCCGGCGGCAGATAGACCCGGGCGACGTCGCCGCGCTGGGTCAGCACCACCTGGATCAGGCCGGGTCCCTGGTGCGAGAAGCCGTTGTGGTCGTTGCGCCACGCGGTCGAGGTGAGCAGCACGTTCAGGCTGGGCACCGGCGCCCGCCACGGCAGATGCCCGGCCTCCTGCAGCCACTTGCCGTGCTGCACCGTCTGCGACGCGCTCACCATGGCGAACGCCTCGTACGTGGCGAACATGCCGTGCCGCCCGGTCAGCGTGTAACCCTCCAGCCAGCCGTGGCAGTTGTGCTCGGAGAGCACCTCCATCACCCGGCCGTCCCGGCCGATCGCCACGTCGCCGGGCCGTACCTGTTCCATGAAGGCCCGGTCGGACACCTCGAACACCGAGCCGAGCCGGTTGCTGTTCGTCTCGTCCGGACTGAACAACCGGAACCGGTCCGGGTTGCGGGCGTAGATGTCGCGCATCAGGTCACCCAGCCTGCGGGTCGACTCGGCGCGCACCTCGGCCGGCTTCGGCACGTCCAGCGCGTAGTCGCGGAAGTCCGGCAGGTCCAGGTCACGGGTCAGCACGCCGCCGTTGGCGTGCGGGCTGGCGCTCATCCGCAGATCACCCTCGGGCGCCAGCGCACGCACCAGCTCGGTCGGTGCGCCGTCGGCGTCGAACAGCTCCTCCGGACGGTACGACCGCAGCCACTGTTCCAGCAGGGCCAGGTGCTCCGGGTTGTCACGCACGCCGGACAGCGGGACCTGGTGCGACCGCCATGTGCCGGTGACCACCACACCGTCCACCTCGGCCGGGCCGGTCCAGCCCTTCGGGGTACGCAGGATGATCAGCGGCCAGCGCGGCCGGGTGCCGTCCCAGTCCCCGCCCCGGGCAGAGCGCTGGATGTCCCGGATCCGGCCCCACGCCTGGGCCAGCGCCGCGGCGAACCGGTGGTGCATGCCGGGCAGGTCGTCGCCCTCGACCTCGATGATGTCGTACCCGTGGCCTTCCAGCAGGGACCGCACCTCGGCCCGGTCCTTGCGCGCCAGCACGGTGGGACCGGCGATCTTCGCACCGTTCAGGTGCAGGATCGGCAGCACCGCACCGTCGCGGGCCGGGTTGAGGAACGAGACGCCCTTCCAGGAACCCTCCAGCGGGCCGGTCTCCGCCTCGCCGTCACCGACCACCGCGATCGACAGCAGGTCGGGGTTGTCCATCACCGCCCCGAACGCGTGTACCAGCACGTAGCCCAGCTCTCCACCCTCGTGGATGGAGCCGGGCGTGGTCACCGACACGTGGCTGGGGATGCCGCCGGGGCTGGAGAACTGCCGGAACAGCCGCAGCATCCCGGCCTCGTCCTGGGACACCGCCGGATAGACCTCGCTGTAGGTACCCTCCAGGTAGCCCGCGGCCACCAGCGCCGGGCCGCCGTGCCCGGGACCGGCCAGGTAGATGGCCTGCTGCCCGGTGTGCCGGATCAGCCGGGACACGTGGGCGTAGACGAACGACAGGCCCGGGCTGGTGCCCCAGTGGCCGAGCAGCCGCGGCTTGATGTGTTCCGGCGTCAGCGGCTCGCGCAACAGCGGATTTCCACCGAGGTAGATCTGGCCGATGGTGAGGTAGTTGTTCGCCCGCCACCACGCGTCCAGCTGCCCGATCTCCGTGTCGTCCGGAGTGGCGAGTGCCCGCACCCGTTCGTCGTCGTGGGCGCCGGCCTGGCTTTCCGATACTGCGGTCACGGTCGTTCCTTCCGTGTGGCGACTGCTTGCCTGGCCAGTTCAGGCTATGCCGGGCCGATCACCGGTGACAGGGGGCCAATGACGTCGATGCCGGGCTGCCCGGCCCGTTCCGGCGGGACCTTCGGCCCCCGCCCGGGTGCCGGGCCGGACGGCCCTACCGGCCGGGACCGGCACGGCGGTACCACGGAAGGGGACGACCCGGCAGCCGGAAACGGCGGACAGGGGGTACGTGATGACGACCGGACTGGCGGTGCGGCCGGGCGGCCACGCGGTCGAGGAGACCGGGTGCCGGCCGGCGGTGGACCTGACCCGGCTGGGGTTGGCCGCGCTGGCCACGGTGGCGGTGTCCGCCGTCGCGGCGTCGGCCGCGGTGGCGCTGCGGCGCCCGCCGGCGATCGGCTCGGTCAGCATGGGGCCGGGCGGCTGGGTCAGCCTGAAGCGCACCGGCGCGCCACCGCTGCGCGACGGCACGCCCCGCCCGTGGTGGGCGCGGCTGCTGCGGGCGCGGCGGCTGGTCGTGCAGCGCTGAGTCTCCGCGCGGCCGGGACGTCTCGGCGGTCGGCCCCGGCCGCGCGGAATCATCCGGGTACGGCGACGGCGAGCCGGACCCCGGCGTCCTCGATCGCGGTCCGGCTGTGCCGGGCGTCCGGCACGACGAGCAGGCGCCCCGTCAGGCGGGGGCGGGACGGCGGAGGCCGCTCATCTTGACCGCGGTGTACACGGCGGCCGCGAGCGCGACGTCGGACAGCAGCATGAGACCGATCGCGTACGAGTTCTCCACGCCGTACACCCAGCCCATGATCAGCGGCGGGACGAACCCGCCGAGTCCACCGGCGGCACCGACCACGCCGGTGACGCTGCCCACCTGACCAGCCGGCGCGACCTTGCCGACCAGTGCGAACACGGCGCCGCTGGCCGCTCCCAGCAGCCCGGCCATGGCCAGGAAGGCGATCGTGGCGACCGGCACCAGGGGCGGCCGGAACGCCTGCACCACGGCGAAGAACGCGGTCCCGGCGAAGCACCAGACCAGCACCGGCACCGGGTGCAGCCGGTCGGACAGCCATCCGCCGACCGGCCGGGCGATGACCGCGAGGACGACGAAACCGGCGGTCCGCAGGGCGGCGTCGTTCGCGGTCAGGCCGTACGCCTCCCGCAGGTACGCCGGCAGGTAGACGCTGAACGCGACGAAACCACCGAAGCCGACCGCGTACAGGAAGCACATCTGCCAGGTCACGGCGAGCCGGCCGACCTCGGCGAGCCGGGCCCACGCCGACCCGGCCGGACGCTGGCGGCCCGGTGCGTCCCGAATCAGCAGGAAGGCGACCACCGCGTACCCGGCAAGCAACGCTGCCACGAGCAGGAACGGGGTGTTCTCGCCGAACGTGTCGGCCAGTTTCACGGTGGTGAAGTTGGCGATCGCGGTCCCGCCCATGCCGACACCGAAGACGCCGATGGCGAAGCCCTTGCGGGCCGGCGGAAACCACCCGGACACGAGCGGCACCCCGACCGCGAACGTGGTGCCGCCGAGGCCGAGGAAGAAGCCGGTGACGATCAGCGCCGGGTACGACGACACCACGGTCAGCGTGAGCACCGGGACGATGGTGGCGAGGCTGACGATCGGGAACATGACCCGGGCGCCGTACCGGTCGGTGAGCGCGCCGACCGGGATCCGGCCCAGCGAGCCGACCAGCACCGGCACCGCCACCAGCAACGACTGGGCGGCGAAGCTGAGGCCCAGGCGTTCCTTCACGCCCGGTCCCAGCGGGCCGAGCAGCGCCCAGGCCCAGAAGTTCACGGTGAACCCGACGGTCGCCAGGATCAGGTTGCGGGTGGCGCCCGGTCGCACCGCCGCGCCGGCGGGCGCGTCTGCAGGTGTGGTCATCGCGGTTCCTCGGGGTTCGGTCCGGTCAGCCACGGTCGCGGCCGGAACGGGTGGGCAGCCTCGGTGGTCCCTCCCAGCCGGGCCGGGACCTGCGCAGCCCCGGTCGCGGGTCCCGGCTGCGGTAGGGCACGTACGGCCGGGTCAGGTAGCCCACCGGCGCGCTGAAGGCGTGCACCAGGCGGGTGAAGGGCCAGAACGCGAAGAGCGCGAAGGCGGCGATGATGTGGATCTGAAAGCCGAGCGGGACGCCGGCCATGATCTCGGGGTCCGGGCTGAGGTAGAACAGCGACCGGAACCAGGGCGAGATGGTCTCCCGGTAGTCGTAGCCGTCGCCGGAGACGTTGGCCCGCAGGGTGGACCACAGACCCAGGACGATCACCGAGGCGAGGACCAGGTACATGGCCTTGTCGTTCTTGGTGGTGGCCGCGAACACCG
The DNA here is from genome assembly GCF_020216025.1 of Jidongwangia harbinensis. Classification (GTDB taxonomy): domain Bacteria; phylum Actinomycetota; class Actinomycetes; order Mycobacteriales; family Micromonosporaceae; genus Actinoplanes; species Actinoplanes harbinensis. Next base: position 130,186 of record NZ_JAIWNC010000025.1, read on the forward strand.
GTCCGGTCAGGCGGCGGCGGGCGATCAGGATGGCCATGCCGATCAGCGTGCAGAACCCGGCGACGGTGCCGACGAACACGGCCGTCAGGTGATAGGCGTGCTCGGTGATCCCGACCGCCTCGGTCCACGCCTTCGGGACGATCAGCCCGCCGATGTGTCCGATCAGGACCATCAGGACGCCGAAGTGGAACATCGGGCTGCCCCAGCGCAGCACGGCGCTCTCGTACAGCTGCGACGAGCGCGTGGTCCAGCCGAACTTGTCGTAGCGGTACCGCCAGATCAGCCCGCCGACCAGGATGGCGATGCACAGGTAGGGGAAGACGACCCAGAGCAGGACGTTCATCGCCGGCCTCCGGTGGTGTCGACCAGCCCGAACGGTTCCAGGCCGACCTGCTCGACCGGTGGACCGGTCCGGGCCAGCCGCAGGGCGGCCGCGATGTCGCCGGGCTCGGCGGGTGGCAGCATCGCGGTCACCGCGTCCAGCACGTTGCGGTACACCGAGCTCTGCGCCTCCAGCGCCCGGGAGAGCAGCTCCAGCCCGACCCGGTTCTCCCGCAGCAGCCGCCAGCCGCCGTCGTCGAGCGCGGCCAGGTCCAGCACCGCCGGCAGGTAGTCCGGCAGTTCGCCGTCGACCACCCGCACCCCGGCGTCCCGGTACGCCCCGGCGAACAGCACCAGCGCCTCCCCGCGCCGCCGGGTGTCGCCGGCGGTGTAGTAGGTCAGGTGCAGGCAGCAGCGGCGGCGGAAGTCGAACAGCTCGACGTAGCTCGCGGCCAGCGAGGTCGGGTCGTGCTTCGCCCGGTACCCGGCCACTTCCCGCAGCGGCTCGGCCACCGGTGCCGGCAACTCGCCGAGCGCCGCGGTCAGGGTCGGCAGCACGGAGAGCGCCGCCGCGTCCGGATAACGCAGCAGCAGCGAGGCCGCGCGGGCCGCGACCGGCCGCCAGGTCGGCGTGCTCACGAGTTCGCTCCGTCCTTCTTGGGCGGGAACAGTCCCTCGGGGCGGCCCTTGCCGTCCCAGTTGAGGAGATTGACCCGGGCCTCTTTGTCGTCGGGTGCGGCGACCGAGTCCGCGGTCTGCCGGTCGCGCAGCATGTGCAGGTTCTCGATCGAGATCGGGGTGGGCGCGCCCGAGGACTCCCCGAACGGGCCGCCTTCCAGGCTGCAATCGGTGGCGAGTTGTTCGAGGTGATGGGCGTCCTCGGCGTGGGCGGCCGGGATCACGTAGCGCTCCTCGTACTTGGCGATGGCCAGCAACCGGAACATGTCGTCCATCTGCTCGCCGGTCATGCCGACCGCGGCGGCGATCGACTCGTCGCGGTCCTCGCCGAGGTTGATCCGGCGCTGGTACGCGCGCATCGCGGCGAGCCGTCGCAGCACCGCGGTCACCGGTGCGGGGTCGCCGGCGGTGAACAGCCCGGCCAGGTAGTCGACCGGGATCCGCAGAGCCTCCACCGCACCGAACAGGTTGCCCACGTCCTCGCCGTCATGGCCGGTGTCGCGCAGGATGTCGACCACCGGTGACAGCGGCGGGATGTACCAGACCATCGGCATGGTGCGGTACTCCGGGTGCAGCGGGAGCGCCACCTCGTACTTCATGATCAGGTCCCAGATCGGCGACCGCTGCGCCGCGGCGATCCAGTCCTCCGGGATGTCCGCGGCCCGGGCGGCGGCGATCACCGCCGGGTCGTGCGGGTCGAGGAAGACCGACTTCTGCGCCTCGAACAGGGCGTGTTCGTCCTTGACCGCCGCGGCCCGGCCGACGGCATCGGCGTCGTAGAGCACCAGCCCGAGGTAGCGCAGCCGACCCACGCAGGTCTCCGAGCAGATGGTGGGCTGCCCGATCTCGATGCGCGGGAAGCAGAACGTGCACTTCTCGGCCTTGCCGGTGCGGTGGTTGAAGTACACCTTCTTGTACGGGCAGCCGGTCACGCACATCCGCCAGCCACGACAGCGGTCCTGGTCGACCAGCACGATGCCGTCCTCGGCCCGCTTGTAGATGGCTCCGGACGGGCAGGACGCGGCGCAGGACGGGTTGAGGCAGTGCTCGCAGATGCGTGGCAGGAAGAACAGGAACGCCTTCTCGTACTCCTGGCGCACCTGTTCGGACAGTTGCCGCAGCACCGGGTCGCCGGCCGCGATCTCGTTGCCCCCGGCCAGTGAGTCGTCCCAGTTCGCCGACCAGGTCACCTTCGTGTCCTCGCCAGTCAGCAGGGACTTGGGCCGGGCCACCGGGGTGTCGTCGCCGGCCGGCGCGGTGAGCAGGTGCTCGTAGTCGTACGTCCAGGGCTCGTAGTAGTCCTGCATGGCCGGCAGCTTCGGGTTGGCGAAGATGCTGAGGAGCTTCTTCAGCCGGCCGCCGGCCTTCGGCTTCAGCCGTCCGGTCCGGGTCCGGGTCCACCCGCCCTGCCACTTCTCCTGATCCTGGTACGTCCGCGGATAACCCTGCCCGGGGCGCGACTCGACGTTGTTGAACCACACGTACTCCACGCCGGAGCGGTTGGTCCACGCCTGCTTGCACGTCACCGAGCAGGTGTGGCAGCCGATGCACTTGTCGAGGTTCATCACCATCGACATCTGGGCCATCACGCGCATCAGTACTCGACCTCCTGCGATCGGCGGCGGATCACGGTGACCTCGTCGCGCTGGTTACCGGTCGGGCCGAGGTAGTTGAACGCGAACGACAGCTGGGCGTACCCGCCGATCAGGTGGCTGGGCTTGAGGAGCAGCCGGGTCAGCGAGTTGTGGATGCCGCCGCGCCGGCCGTTGGTCTCCGACTTCGGCACGTCGATCACCCGTTCCTGGGCGTGGTACAGGTAGACCGTGCCCGCGGGCATCTTGTGCGTCACGACGGCCCGGCACACCACCACGCCGTTGCGGTTGACCGCCTCGATCCATTCGTTGTCGGTCACCCCGATCGTGGCGGCGTCCTTCTCGCTCATCCACATCGTCGGTCCGCCGCGGGACAGCGTCAGCATGATCAGGTTGTCCTGGTACTCGGAGTGGATGGACCACTTCGAGTGCGGGGTCAAATAGCGCACCGTCAGTTCCAGCTCGCCCTTGGCGCCGAGCCGCGGCTCGCCGAACAGCTTGTGCATGTCCAGCGGTGGCCGGAACACCGGCAGTTCTTCGCCCAGTTCCTGGATCCAGTCGTGGTCGAGATAGAAGTGCTGCCGCCCGGTCAGGGTGTGCCAGGGCTTGAGCCGTTCGGTGTTGATGGTGAACGGCGAGTACCGCCGGCCGCCGTGCTCGCTGCCGGACCACTCCGGGCTGGTGATCACCGGCACCGGGCGCGCCTGACAGTCGGCGAACCGGATCTGCTTGCCCTCGTGCTCGGCGGACAGGTCGGCGAGCCGTTGCCCGGTGCGCCGCTCCAGGAACTCGAAGCCCGCGGTGGCGACCCGGCCGTTGGTGGTGCCGGAGAGCGCCAGGATCGCCTCGCAGGCCCGGATGTCGGTGTCCAGTCGGGGCCGGCCGTCGGCGACGCCGCCACGTACCGTGCCGTTGATCTTCTTGAGGAACTCGACCTCCGGGTTGACGTCGACGGTGACCGCCTTGGTGGTGGTGCCGAGCCGGTCGAGCAGTGGTCCCAGCGACGCCAGCTTCGCGGCGACGGCGCCGTAGTCGCGTTCGACCACGACGAACTTCGGCATGGTCCGGCCCGGCACCGCCGGGACCTCGCCGGTCCGCCAGTCGCGGACCACCCCGCCGGGGGTCGCCATCGCGTCCGGGGTGTCGTGCAGCAGCGGCGCCGCGACCAGATCCCGGCGGACGCCGAGGCGCGGGCCGGCCAGCTCGGAGAAGACCTTCGCGATGCCGTGGAACGCGTCGAAGTCGGTGCGGGTCTGCCACGGCGGGCTGATCGCCGGGGTGAACGCGTGGATGAACGGATGCATGTCCGTGGTGTTCAGGTCGTGCTTCTCGTACCAGGTCGCGGCGGGCAGGACCACGTCGGAGAACAGCGTGGTGGAGGTCATCCGGAAGTCCAGCGACAGCAGCAGGTCCAGCTTGCCCTCGGGTGCCTCGTCGTGCCACACCACGTCCCGCGGGCGTTTCTCCGGCGGCGCCTCGGCCGCGCGCAGCGACGCGTCGGTGCCGAGCAGGTGCCGCAGGAAGTACTCGTTGCCCTTCGCCGAGGAGCCGAGCAGGTTCGCCCGCCACACCGTGAGCACCCGGGGCCAGTTCTGCTCCGCGTCCGGGTCGGTGCAGGCGAACCCGAGCCGCCCGTCGGCCAGTTCCCGCGCCACGTGCCCGGCCGGATCGTCCGGGGCGGCGGCGAGCGCCTCGTCGGCCACGTCCAGCGGGTTGCGGTCGAACGTCGGCATCGACGGCATCCACCCCAGCCGGGCGGACTTGGCCAGCAGGTCGGCGGTGTGCCGGCCGGTGAACTCGCCCTTGGCCAGCGGCGAGGCCAGCACGTCCGCGCCGTACTGGTCGTAGCGCCACTGGTCGGTGTGGGTGTACCAGAAGGCGGTGCCGATCATCTGCCGCGGCGGCCGGGACCAGTCCAGCCCGAACGCCAGGTGCGCCCAGCCGGTCACCGGGCGGCACTTCTCCTGCCCGACGTAGTGCGCCCAGCCGCCGCCGTTCACACCCTGGCAGCCGGTCAGCGTGGTGAGCGTGAGCATGGCCCGGTAGGTGGTGTCGGAGTGGAACCAGTGGTTCGTACCGGCCCCCATCAGGATCATCGACCGGCCGCCGGACCGGTCGGCGTTGTCGGCGAACTCCCGGCCGATCCGCGCCACCGCCGCCGCGGGTACGCCGGTGATCGGCTCCTGCCAGGCCGGCGTGTACGGCACCGCGGCGTCGTCGTAGCCGGTCGGCCAGGTGCCGGGCAGCCCCGGCCGGGCGACGCCGTACTGGGCGAGCATCAGGTCGAGGACCGTGGTGACCAGCGTGGTGCCGACCCGTGCGGTGGGCACCCCGCGAAGCATCAGCTCGGGATTGTCGTTGTCGAAGCGGGGCAGCGAGATCGGGACCCCGTCGCCGCCGGCGCAGCTGAGCCGGGGCACGATGTCGCCGAGGTCGAGGTTCCACCTGCCGACGCCGGCCGGGCCGAACCGGTCGCCGAGCGAGCCGTTGGGCACCGCCGGCGCGTCGGTGGCGCTGTCCCACAGCACCGGCCGGAAGGCGGCCTCGGCGTCCGTGGCACCCAGGTCGGCGGAGGTGACGAACTTGCCCGGCCGGTATCCGCCGCCCTCGACCGGCTCCAGCGCCACCAGGTACGGCAGATCCGTGTAGCGCGACACGTAGTCGGCGAACCGGGGCGTCGTCCGGTCGACGAAGAACTCCTTGAGAATCACGTGGCCCATCGCCATCGCCAGGGCGCCGTCGGTGCCCGGCTGCGCGGGCAGCCACTCGTCGGCGAACTTGACGTTGTCGGCGTAGTCCGGCGACACCACCACGACCTTCTGGCCGCGGTACCGGGCCTCGGCCATCCAGTGCGCGTCCGGGGTCCGGGTGACCGGGACGTTGGAGCCCCACATCACCAGGTAGGAGGCGTCCCACCAGTCGCCCGACTCGGGCACGTCGGTCTGGTCGCCGAACATCTGTGGCGAGGCGACCGGCAGGTCGGCGTACCAGTCGTAGAACGACAGCATCGACGCGCCGATCAGCGACAGGAACCGGGCGCCGGTGGCGTGCGAGACCATCGACATCGCCGGGATCGGCGAGAAACCGGCGACCCGGTCCGGGCCGTGCGTGCCGATCGTGTGCACGTGCGCGGCGGCGACGATCTCCTGTGCCTCGTCCCAGGTGACCCGCACCAGCCCGCCCTTGCCCCGGGCCTGCTGGTAGCGGCGCCGGCGCACCGGGTCGGCCTGGATGTCGGCCCACGCGGCGACCGGGTCACCGCCCAGGCGCGCCTTGGCCTCCCGGTACATCTCCACCAGCACGCCCCGGGCGTACGGGTACCGCACCCGGGTCGGCGAGTAGGTGTACCAGGAGAACGCGGCGCCCCGGGGACAGCCGCGGGGCTCGTACTCCGGGCGGTCCGCGCCGACCGACGGGTAGTCGGTCTGCTGCTGTTCCCAGGTGATGATGCCGTCCTTGACGTACACCTTCCACGAGCACGACCCGGTGCAGTTCACCCCGTGGGTCGACCGCACCACCTTGTCGTACGACCACCGGTCGCGGTAGAAGCTGTCCGCCTCCCGCCCGCCGATCTGGTGCAGGGTGCGGCCGTCGCCGGACACCTCCGCCCGGCGCACCAGCCCGCCGACCGCCAGTAGGGCCCGTCCCGCGCTCTCGGTCGCGCTCGCCATCTGACCTCGTTTCATGGTTAATGACCGTTATCGCCACCTTGCCGCCGGGCGCGCGTTCACGCAACCGAAACAAGCAGGTGTCCCCACTCCACTACGAAACTGGCCCCGGCGCCTGGGCCGAAGGTCCCGAATCGACCCGGTCTACGGAAAGGGGTGCGGGAAGGGGTTGAGGTCGTCCGAGCGCAGCGGGTCCCGGCGGTACCCGAGCCGCACCGGCAGGTGCAGCAACCGGTCGAGATCGCCCACCCGGCGGTTGCCATGGCCGAACGCCATCGGCACGGTTCCCGGCACGAGCACCTTCACGCTGTGCAGCCCCACCGCGGTGTGCTCCAGCGCGGTCTGGTCGACCACCACGACGTCCGGGTAGCGTCCCGCCACGTCGAGCAGATCGTCGCGCAGGGTCGCCGCGGGCCGGTGCCGCTCGGCCGGCGGGAACGCCTCCGCCATGGCGGCCGGGTCGCCGTCGTGGTCGAGGAAGCCGAAGCGCGGCCAGCTCCGCCGGGCGGCGGCGAGCACCGCGTGATCGTCCATCTTGTGCACGAGCTCCGGGTGGTCGAACAGTTCGTCGGCACGGCGCGGATCGAATCCGGCCCGGAAGGTGTCCGCGCCGGCCGCCAGTTCCACCAGCCCGGAGTACAGCGCCCGCTCGGGGTCCAGGTGGGCGCCCGCACCGCACAGCACCTTCGGCTCACCGGCGCGGTCGTCGGGGTCGACCAGCATGAGCCACAGCACCGGCAGCCGCTCCGGCATGGTGATGTCGAACACCCGCAGTCGCCCGCCGGTGCTGTCTTCCAGCCAGGAGACCAGCATTCGGGTGTCGGTGCGGGAACTGGTGCGCGGATCCACCCGGCGCGCCGGGCGCCGGGTCAGCCAGGCCGACAGGAAGGCGTCCCGCTCGGCCACCTCGAAGATGCCGTGCAGGATCGCCTCCTCCAGGGAGCCGCCGATGGCACAGCCGTTCGAGCATTCACCGCCGAATCCGGTCGCGTGGGAGCCGAAGTAGGCCAGCGACTCCGGCACCAGCACCGGGCCGTCGCGCCGGAACGAATAGGCGTGGACCCACTCCAGCGGCAGGTCGGGGTGGTACCGGACGGCATGCTTGTCCGGCGGGGCGGCAGGCAGGCCCAGGGTCGACGGGTCGATCGCCCGGTCTGAGCCCAGGTCGTGGAACGAGGACCGGACGGTGGTCCGCCGCGCCCGGGTCCGCATGCCGCCGAGCCGCTCCAGTGCCTCGGCGACCGCGACCGCGACGCTCTGCGGGTACCCGAAGGTACGGGCGAAGCCGGAGAACTCGGTGCAGCACACCGGTCCGCACAGCGCCTCGGCCACCACCATCGGATCGTGGTGGCGCACGTACACCGAGGCGATCGCCCCGGTCTTCGCGTCCACCAGGGTGCGCAGCAGTTCCGGAGTCTCCGCCGCCAGGTCGCGGGCCCGGTAGCCGCCCGGTTCCGGCCTGGGCCGTCCATTCAGGACCATCCGGCCGGCCTCGGCGGTGTCGTCCGGCAGCGTGCCGCACACCGGGCAGCACGGGTCGGGCAGGAAGGTGTGCCGGCTGATCCGCACCGTCGCAACGGTGACGTCCAGCACCGCGCCCGCCGTCCGGGGCGGGTCGCCGTCCCGGACCGCCCGGACCTCGTCGCGCACCAGTGCCGCGACGACCTCGCGCACCGGGCCGCCGATCGGCGTGCGGTGCCCGGCGCGCACCGGCCGGCCCGGCTCCCGCTCGTGCGGCTCACGCACCGCACGGTTCTGCCGTTCCCGGGTCTGCACGCACCGGTCGCAACCCGGTCCGCCGGCGACGAGGGGACCCACCCGGACCCGGTCCGGTGCGATCGACACCACCAGGCGCCGGCCGCTGCTGTCCGGCGTGGACGGATCGTCATCGTGCCGCACCACCACGTCCAGGGCCGGGCCGTCCCCGGCGGCGACCATGTCGGCCAGGGCGGCACGCAACACGCCGGCGAGCGGTCCGTCACCCCGCACCCGCAGCGCGGTCATGCCGGGCCTCCCGGCACGACCGCGGCGACGTACGGCAGGACGGACCGGAGCGCCGGCCCGCCGTCGCACCGCCGCAGCAGCACCGGCTCGCCCGGCCCGGCCAGCAGCTGCGGAAGCAGGTCCGGCCATCCGGACACCACGCCGGGTTCGACGCCTACGTCGCAACCCGGGGCGGTCCGGCCGGTCAGGGCGGCCAGCGCCGCCTGGGTCGCGGCCGTCAGGGCGCTGTCGGTGTCCACCGAGCAGCAGTGGGCGAGCCAGGTGCCGGCGCCGCCGACGAAGACGGTCGGGATGCTGGAGCGGTCGCTCCACGCGTACAGCTCGGTGCCGAGGACGGCCGCCCGGTCGGCCAGCCGGCGGGCCGGTTCCGGCCAGGTGCCGGTAGGCCACCCGGCGTCGCCCGGCCCGCCGCGCGGTGGCCGGGCCCGGCCGGACCGCAGCCGGAGCAGCGCACGGCCCTGCGCCTCGGCCCAGCTGAAGCCGCCGGCCACCGCCGCCGGCCGCAGGCCGGGCTCCGCATCGACCGCGACGGCGATCGACTCCAGCGCCACCACCGCGGCCCGGCGCAACGCCTCGGCCCGGCTAGCGCCCACCGCCGTGACCACCCGGGTCCCCCGGCCGGTCCCGGTGACGTCGGGCAGGACGGCATCGACGACGTTCAGCGGCAGCTGGGCGTGGTTCCCGGTGCCGAGCCGCAGCAACGGTCCCAGCCGGTCGTCCACCAGCGCCGCCGCCGCCCGGGAGAACTCCTCCGGACCGGACGGCGGAGCATCCGCGTCGTCACCGCCGCCGCAGTCCGGGCACCGGTGGTGGGCGACGACGGTGTGCTCGGTGGTCATCGCGGACCGCAGGTCCAGCCGGGTGATGCGGGCCGCCGGCTCGGGTACGCCGATGGCGCGGCGGAAGTAGGCGAAGCCCAGCTTGGTGCCGAGCACCGCGGCGAGCGGCCCGGACAGGTCCGGCACCGGGCGGTCCGGGTCGTCGGCCGCTGACTCGCGCCACGCCGGGTCGCCCGGGATCATCGCACCGCGCAGGTTCCACCACGCGCATTCCCAGCAGGCTCCGGCGCCCACCGGGCCGATCCAGCCGTCTCCGGCCAGCGGCAGCGCGTGCAGGACCGGCACCCCGGCGGCCCGGCCGGCCCGGGTCAGCGCCCGCGCCCGGACGTGCATCGGCCGGTCCGTGCAGTGCAGCACCGCGTCGTACCCGGCGAGCATCCGCCCGGCCGGCGCGCCGTGCCAGAGCCGGTCCGGTTCCGTCAGGTGATTCAGCTCCAGGCCGGGATCTCGGTCCCGGCACCGGTGCAGGACTCGCCGGAGATCGTCCGGGTCGCCGGCCGGTTCACCGGTCACCGCGACGGTGGGTGCCCGCAGTCCGAGCGACAGCAGCGACTGCACCAGCGCCGCCATGGCGTGCCCGGCCCCGACCAGCAGCACCCGGCTGGTGCGAAACGCCTCGAACCGGCTGACCGGTGCGTTCCCGACGTGCTCGGCGAAGGCGATCTCGTCGGCGTACCGGTCCAGCTCGGCGGTCGTGAGCCCGTGCGGTGGGTCGGTGTCGACGTCGCGGGCGAGCCCGCGGCGCAGCAGTTCGGCGACCAGGTCGGTGACCGCACGCCGGTGCGGGCCGGGCAGTCCGGCGGTCAGCGCGTCCAGGGTGCGCTCACCGGTCAGGTGCGGCGCCAACCGGTCCACCAGCCCGAACGCGGCACGGCCGGTGAGGCGTGCCGACCCGGTCGCCGCCTCCAGGTACACGCCGTCCTCGACGGCCAGGTAGGTGCAGTCGTCGCGCAGCTTCGGTCTCATCCGGCCACCGGCCCGGCCGGCGCCGGCAGCCATTCCGGCCGCAGGTATCCCATCCGGACGAGCACCGACCGGCCGGGGTCGTCGAAGGACCGCCGGCCGTGCAGGTACCGGGTGTTGTCCACCACCACGGTGTCGCCTGCGCGCCACGGCACGGCCCGGGTCAGCGACTCCGCCACCCGCCGGACCTCGGTCAGCAGGCGGGCGGGCACCGGGCCGCCGTCGGCCGATCCGACCCGCAGCCGCCCTTCGGCGTACTCGCCGTCGCGCGGATCGGTGATCAGGAGCGAGTTGCAGAACGACGGCACGCCGCCGAACATCGTCGGCGGAGTGCACGCCGTGCCGAAGGCGATGGTCATGACGCCGTCCGTGACGTCGGCGTCGATCGTCTGCCACGGCGGCAGGTGGTCGCGCCACTGCCGGACCTGCCGGACCGCCTCCGCCGGGTCGGTGCCGGCGGTCATCGCCTGCCACTGCTCGGTGTCGATCCGCGTCTCCCACACCAGGCGCAGGTTCCGCGCGTCGTCGCGCAGGCCCGGTTCCAGCGCGGCCAGCAGGGCGACGCCGTCGCACAGGGTGGTCTCCCCGCCGGCCGCCGCCGGTCGTACACAGTGGAAGGTGAGCAGGTCCGGCGCGCCGGGCAGATACGACGACTCCCGGTGCAGCGCGATCGCCCGGGTGCCCGACGTCACCGTGGTCGTGGTGGTGTCGCCGTCGACCACCTCGCGTTCGGCCCGGAACGGGTTCTCGTACCGCAACGGGTCCATCAGGGCGTCGCCGATGGCGTGGAAGCTCTCCCGGGGAGCGGGCCCGCCGCGCACCAGCACGGCGCCGTGCGCGGCCACCCCGTCGAGGACCGCCCGGGGTGAGTGGTCGACGAGGACCGGAATCGGACTAGTGTCCATGTCGCTCTCCTCTCCGCACGCCGGACCGGCCCGGTCCGGTCCGACGAGCCTGGCTGACAACATCCCGGGACACCGGCCGGGTACGCCGAGGTGCACCTGCATCACCACGGTGTGCCCGGCGTCCAGCCCGAGCAGGGCGTGCACCGCGGACGGTACGAAGCTGAGCACCGGGCGGGCGGCGGCACCGACACCCGCCGCGGCCAGGCCGGCCCGCTGTACGAACGCGCCGCACAGCAGATGCAGCAACCGGTAGCTCCACGGGTCCTGGGCGGACGGGTCGGCGCCCGGCCCGGCGACCGCGTAGATCGTGGCGCCCGCGGTCAGCAGCCGGGTGGCGATGCCGGTGGTGGCGTCCGCCAGTTCCCGCGCGACCGGGCGTCCCGGGCCGGCCGCCCGCAGGGTGTGCGACCCGGGTTCGTACCGGTACGCGCCCGCCGGCAGACCGTCCACCCGGCTCACGGCGCACCACAGCGCGAGTCGCAGGTGCTCGGGTGCCGCCCGTTCCAGCGAGCCGGACCGGGCGATCCGGGCGAGCACGCCGGCGAGTTGGTCCGGCCGCAGTCCGGGCCGCATCGCCCCGGCCGACCGGCGCGCCGTCACGGCCTCGTCCGGGTCCGCCGCCGCCGGTACGGGAAGCGGCAGCACGACCGGCGTCACGGTGCCGTCGTCCGGTGCGGGCTCCGGACGGACCGGAGGGCGGCCGGCGAGGGCGGCCCGGTGCAGGGCGGCCCGGTGCAGGGCGACCGCGTCGGGGTGCACCGTCCCGGCCGTACGCCGGTCGTGGTCCAGCCCCCACGCCGGCGGCACCGGTGCCGTGGTGTCCAGGGGGGTGGCCGCCGGCGGCCCGGTCGCGGACAGCTCCACCACGGCGTAGACGCTCTCCACCGCGCGGTCGAGCCCGAGCAGGGCGTCCACCGCGGCGCTGTCGAACGCGACGTGCACCGCGCCGGCCGCTCCGCCGGCCTCGGCCTGTGCGACCAGTGCGCCGACGTCCATCGCGGACAGCCGGTAGCCGAAGGGATACTTGTCGCCGTTCTTCCACGGCCGGCAGGCGAGCAGCACGTGGTGGCAGTCCCGCCGCCGGCCCAGCGCGGCGGCCAGACGCGGCCCGGGAGCACCCGCCCGCAGCAGCTCGAGACCGTGGTGGACCGGGTCGTAGTGGTAGAGTCCGGCGGCCAGGGCCGGGCTGCCCTGCCAGGCCAGATAGACCTCACCCGGGTGGAAGGCGCCACCGGAGGGCACGCCCCGGCGCAGCGGGTTGCCGATCGGGCGGTAGGCGTCGGGGCCGGACACCGGGCGGCCGGTGATGACCGCGACGGCGGCCTCGGTCACCTCCTCCACCCGGGTCGGCCCGAAGCCCAGCAGCATGGCGCTCAACCGTCCGAGTTCGTTCCCGGCGAGCGGCGGCCGGCCCGGGCCGGGCCACTCCAGCGGCACCCTGCGGCTGCCCGGATAACGCTTCGCCGGCGCCGGGTTGCCCGGCACGCGCACCGGCGGGTGAGCGGCCACGGCCGCCTCGTACCGTCGGACGGCTGCGGGTCCGCCGGCCGCCACGTCAGTTCCCCACGCTGTCGTAGCGGCGCATGCCGGCGCGGAAGTAGGCCCAGGCGCCGGCGATGCAGGCGGCGGCCACCAGCGGGGTGAACGCGCCGATCGTGCCCGCGGTGCCCTTGCCGAACAGGCTCGCCGCCGGGAAGTAGCCGACGAACGCCAACGGGATCACCACGAGCACGGCCCGGACCCCGGTGCTATACACCGTGATCGGATACCGCGCCAGGTCGCCGAGCGTGTGCACGGTGCCGGCCGGTGAGCTGGACGGACTCCGCAGCCAGAACGCCGTCGTGTTGCTGGCCAGGCTGATCGCCAGCTTGACCAGGACCCCGCTGAGCATCAGCAGCACCGCCCACCCGACGGTCACCGGTCCCCAGTCCACGTCGACCCGGGTGGCCGCCACCCCGAGCAGGGCGAGGCCGAGCACCGCGTTGCTGAACCCGTTCGGTCCCAGCGTCGATCCCATCACCTGCAACGCCACCGGGTACGGGCGCACCATCAGGTAGTCGAGTCCACCCAGGTTGATGTATAACGCGAGATGCCAGGTGCCCTCGAAGCACAGCGAGCCGATGCCCTCGGCGAGCACCACCATCGCGAAGATCCAGATCACCTCCCAGCGCTGCCAGTCGCCGAGCGCGGGCACCTGCGCGAAGACGGTGGTCAGGAAGACGATCCCGGCGAGCTGGGTGAGCACCGAGGCGAGCACCAGGATCAGCGCGTCGGTGCGGTACTCCAGCACCGCGCGCACGTAGCCGAGCAGCATCCGCAGGTAGATCCGCGCGAGGGCGGCGGCTTCACGCATCTCAGCCGCCGTGCGCCGAGAAGCGGGTGACGGCGAGCCGCCACACCGTGCGGGCGCCCAGCCACAGCACCGCGATCCAGACGAACTGCCAGGCGATCAGGCGTACCGCCTCGGCCACGCCCACCTCGCCGAGGAACACCAGCGCCGGCGTGGACACGATGCCGGGGAAGGGCGACAGCCGGCACAGCGCCTGCAACCAGTCCGGGTACAGCGCGATCGGCACCAGGGCCCCGCTCAGGATGTTGGTGACGGCGACCCGCGCCACGCCCACGCCGTAGTAGCTCTCGGTCCAGAAGCAGGCCATCCCGCTCAGGTAGATCAGCCCGAACTTGAGCGGGATCACCGCCAGGAGGCTGATCAGGAACAGCACCGCCTGCGCTCCCCCGGGCACCGGCACCCCGCCGAACGCGACCAGCAGGACCGTGCCCATGGCGAGCACGACCACGACCTCCCCGGCCACGTACCCGAGGGCCTCGGCGAACCGGGCCAGCTGATAGTCCACCGGTTTCACCAGCTCGAGCGCGACGTTGCCGCTGAGCACCCGTTCCGCCAGCTGCCAGTCGGTGAACCCGGACATCAACGTGCCGGTGGCGAACGCGATCAGCAGGTACGCCTTGAGCTGGTCCCAGGTCAGCCCGGCCGCCGAGCCGGTGCCGCCGGCCGTCACCACCCGCCACACCGCGATCACCGCGACGGTCTGCACCGCCACGCCCAGCAGTTGCAGGACGAAATCCGCGCGGTAGGCGAGCACGGTGCCCCAGGCCAGGCGGGTCAGCGTACGGTGGTGTGCCCTCATCGGACGCGGTCCGGCAGGGCGTCGCCGATCGCCCCGGCGTAGACCCGGCGGACCACGTCGTCGATCGACGGCTCGTCGATGCTGAGGTCCACCACCCGCGCGTGCCGTGCCATCGCCGCCAGCACGTCCCCGGCGCCGTGCACGAACCGGTCGAACACCACCGACACCCGCCGTTCGTCCTCCCCGGCGACGGTCCGGGAGCCGGGCAGGTCGGTGGACAGGTCCACGCCGGGGCAGGCGTCGGCCAGCGTGAAGTGCACGGCGCGGTCGCGGGCCAGCCGGTCCTTGATGGCGGTGACCGGACCGTCGTAGATGATGCGCCCGGCGTCCAGGATGACGATGCGGTCGCAGACCTCCTCGATGTCGCCGAGGTCGTGCGTGGTGATCATCAAGGTGGTGCCGGTGCGGCGCAGGTCCCGCAGGAAACCGCGCATCGCGTCGCGGGCCGTGACATCCAGGCCGATCGTCGGTTCGTCGAGGTAGACGACCCGCGGATCGTGCAGCAGGGCGGCGGCCAGGTCGGCGCGCATGCGCTGGCCCAGCGACAGCTTGCGGGCCAGCACCGGCAGCAGGCCGGCCAGTCCCAGCACCGGTTCGAGTTCGTCCAGCCGGGCGCGGTACCGCCGCTCCGGGATGCGGTAGATGTCGCGCAGCAGGGCGAGCGAGTCGCGTACCGGCAGGTCCCACCACAGCTGCGTGCGCTGACCGAAGAGCACGCCGATGTTGCGGGCGTTGGCGTGCCGGTTGCGGTGCGGGTCCAGGCCGCAGACCCGGATTTCGCCGGCCGTCGGGTGCACGATGCCGGTGAGCATCTTGACCGTGGTGGACTTGCCGGCTCCGTTCGGGCCGACGTACGCCACCGCCTCACCGGCCCCGATGCTCAGGTCGATGCCGGCGACCGCGGTGTGCTCGGCGTACCGGGGCCGGACCAGGTGCCGCACGGAGGCGGCCAGGCCGGGCGGCTTGTCGGCGCGCCGGAACACCTTCGTCAGGCCCCGGGCCTCGATCACCGTCACCTACTCGGCCCCGTCGCCGGGGGTGCCCGGGCGCGGCCGGGGACGCAACCGCAGTGCGCGGGGCGCCGCCGGCTCCTCGCCGCCGAGCACGGTCACGTCGAAGCTGCGGCGCAGGGTCCGCGCCAGGTAACGCAGTTCCGCGGCGGTCTGCGGCGCACCGGCGGACAGCGTGGTGTCCGTGCTGACCAGGAAGATCTCCGGGCTCAGGCGGGCGGCGCTGGACAGGAACAGGCACAGGTCCTGCCAGTGCAGGTACCGCCAGAAGTCGACGCTGACCACGGCGTCCAGGCTGTCCGGCGGGATCGGCGGCTTCATCCCGATCAGGTGGTGGTTGGTCTCCCCGGCGGGGGCGGCGTAGTCGAACGTCACCGACTTGTCGCCGAGTGGCGCGTCGGCGCTGCCGGTGCCGATCCACAGCGCTCGGTCACCGCCGAGCTGCGGGTGCAACCACTGCCAGGCGGGGCCGATCCGGCACGCCTCGCGGGACACGCAGTCCGCGATGGCGGCCCGGTAGTGCGCGATCCGCTCGGCGGACTCGAACGGATCGGACATGCCGACGAACTCCCAGTCGACAGTCGGGTACTTGGCCCGGATCACGTCGTCGTTGCCCGCGTAGTCTTGCCACATCTGGTAGATGTCCCGGTAGTGCGGCAGGTGGTAGCAGAGCGCCTCGGCGTCGTACCGGAAGGCCCGCTTCTCCGGCCCGAGATACCGGTCGACCCGGTAGAACATCTCGATGTCCTCCCAGCCCCAGCGGAGCCCGAAGGTCTCGTCGAACCCGCCGATCGCGGTCACCACCGCGCGCGGCGCGGACACGTTGTGCCCGAAGGCGAACAGCCAGGCCGCGCCGAGCCAGTGCGTGCCGAACGGCTCTCCGGCCGGGAACCGTAGGTCGCCACCGTCGTGCGCACGCCAGTGGGCGCTCTCGCTGATCCGCCGGCCGGTCAGCACCGCGGGCAGGTGCGCCAGGCCGAGCTCGTTGCGCCGGCCGATCAGGACGCCCGGCGCCGTGGCCGCCTCGTGGAACGCCAAATGTCGTTCCAGCAGACTCGGGGAGGCGTACGAATCGCTGTCCAGGAACAGGACCGTCGCCGCCTGCGCCCGCCGGATGCCGGCATTGCGAGCGGCCGACCGCCCGCCCTGCTCCGGCAATTCGACGAATTGCACATTCAGTCCCGCCGCGAAGTCGCTCACGGCGCTGTAGTCGTCGCCGGATCCACCGTCGCGAGCCACGATGACTTCGAACCGGTCGGCGGGCAGAGTCTGCCGTCCGAGGGACCGCAGCGTCAGTTCCAGGCTCTGCGCGTCCTCGAACGTCGGAATGACCACGCTGAGCGCCGGCGGCGGAGCGTCCGTGCCCGTGTGCGTCGCCGTCATCTATGTCTCCCTGTGCTGTCGCCCGGCACGGGTCCGGCACCGCGGCATGCGATGCCGGACCCGTGACCGGTCTGGTTGGCCGGTCAAGCGCCTGCCACGGTCAGTGGCACACGCACATTCCGCCGCCGGCCGGGCGGCCCAGCCCGCACCCGCCGCCACCGGCGCAGTTGCGGCCGTTGGCGCCGGAGTTCACGTAGGACACCGAGTTCGGCGCGCCGACCGTGCCGAGATCCTGGTTCTCGTTGTCGTCGACGATCTCGACGTCGTCCAGGTCCAGGCCGGACAGATCCAGGACAGAATTCATGGGCATGCGTACCTCCATTGTCGGACGGTATGGTCCGGGTGAGAATTCGCGGTCTAATGGTGCAGAATCGGCCGGTCACACCGACCGGAAATGGCAATCGACCCCCGAATTAATGGCGTCGACGACCCACCATTTCTTCCGATTCCCATAATGCGCACGCAAACCGTCCGGATCGGACGGACGCACCGCGCCACCCGCCCCGCAAGACTAGGCGAGGTGGATCCCTAACGCAACTAGCAGTTGCATGAAGCGCGCGGGCGGCTCAGGGCGCCACCGGCGGCAGGACGAGGATGCCCGCGCGGGCCACGAGGTAAGCCGCGGCCGCGGCACGGTCGGCGGCGTCGGGCGTGATCGGCTCGGCGGTCACCAGCAGCCGCGAGTACAGCGGGGCGCAGAGATGCTTGAACACCTCGTCCGGGTCGGTGCCGGCCGGCAGCTCGCCCCGCGCGAGGGCGCGCTCGACGATCGGCCGCACCTGGGACAGGCGGACGGCCCAGAAGCGGTGCAGCAGCGCCCGCACCTCGGGCGCCTCGCTCGCGCCGCTGAACAGCGCCCGGACCACCCCGCCACCGTCGCGGCCGGACAGGGCCAAGCGGATCGCCTGGGCCAGCAGACGGAGATCCTCGGCAAAATCGCCCGTGTCCGGGACCCCGACCGACGACTGCGCGAACACCGACACGGCGTCGACGACAAGACTCGCCTTGGTGGCCCAGCGCCGGTACACCGTGGTCTTGTGCACTCCGGCCCGCTCCGCCACCGCCTCGACGCTGAGCCCGCCGTACCCGTGCTCGGACATCTCCGCCAGCGTCGCGGCCAGCACCGCGTCCCGGGTCCGGGCGGTACGCCCTCCCGGACGGGCCTGAGCGCCTTCCTTCACCCGTCCCCCTCATCCCGGCGGCCGAACCCTTGCAGCCTACCGGCCCGGCGAACGCGGCTGCGGGAGGCGCGGTCAGGCGGCGCGCGCCTTCACCCGGCCGGCCTGCACGATGACGTCGGCACAGGCGTCCACGCCCAGCGTGCCGGTGTTCAGCACCAGGTCGTACCCGGTCGGCACGCGCGGATCCCAGCCGTACAGCCGGATCGACATGTCCGCCCGCAGCTCGTCCTCGCGGCGCTGCCGCCGGGCGGCCCGGTCCGGGGTGATCCCGGCGGCCCGCGCCGCCCGCCCGACCCGCCACGGCACCGCCGCGTCCAGCCGCACGTGCAGCGCCTCCGGCCACCCGGCCAGGATCATCGCCCCGTTGCGGCCGACGATCACCGCCCCCGCGCGGGCCGCGTCGGTGACCCAGCGGGTGTTGCGCAGGACCAGCTCGTGGTCGTCCCGCTGGGCCATCGCCACGGCCGGCCCGTCCAGTGCGGCGTACGACCCGCCCATCGCGGTCAGGACCCGGGACAGCAGGCCCTCGTCGGCCCGCTCGGCGGGCTCCTCCAGCTGCTCCGACGAGAACGCCTGGGCGTGGAAGGCCACCCCGAGCGCCTCGGCCACCCGCGGGCCGACCTCGTCCGCGCCGGAGCCGTAGGACTCGAAGATCGTCACGACCGGCCGGGTCGCGCGGTCGGGTTGAGGCGTCGACGGTGACACGCGACCTCCTACCGGCGGGGCATTGCGGCCGTCCCCATCGTGCGCCGCGCCGGGTCGCAGTACAAGGCGTAGGCAAGAGATGGCAATCCGTTGACCTCGATGGATCCGGGCGCGCCCAATGGAGGAACACCCGCGAACACCGACCTTGGAGGCCCGCCGTGCTTCGACCCCAGGACACCGCCACCCGTGAGCGCAAGCGCCTCGACGGCCTCTGGAGCTTCGCCCTCGACCCGGCCGGTGCGGGCCGCGGCGCACGCTGGTTCGCCGGCCCGCTGGCGGACGCCCGGGAGATGGCGGTGCCGGCCAGCTTCAACGACATCGTGGCCGATCCCGCGGTCCGCGAATACTTCGGCGACGTCTGGTACCAGACCGTGGTGCGGGTGCCGCGCGGCTGGGACGGCCGGCGGATCGTGCTGCACTTCGAGTCGGCCACCCACCGGGCCACGGTCTGGGTCGGCGACGTCGAGGTGGTCTCGCACGAGGGCGGCTACACGCCGTTCGAGGCCGACGTCACCGCCCACGTGCGTGCCGGCGAGCCGGTCCGGGTCACCGCCGTGGTGAACAACACGCTGAGCTTCCAGTCGATACCGCCCGGCATCGTCGAGGACACGCCGGCCGGCAAGCGGCAGCGCTACTGGCACGACTTCTTCAACTACGCCGGCATCCACCGGTCGGTCTGGCTCTACCAGACCGACCCGGTGCACCTCACCGACGTCACCGTGGTGACCGGTCTGGACGGCGCCAACGGCACCGTCGGATACACCACCGAGTCGCACGGCGCGGCCGGGACCCGAGTGGTGCTGCGGGACGCGGACGGGCGGCAGGTCGCCGAGGGCAGCGGGGCGAACGGCACCCTGACCGTGCCGAACGTGCACCGGTGGGCGCCCGGCGACGGCTACCTCTACGACCTCGAAGTACAGCTCACCGGCGACGGCGGGGCCGTGCGGGACAGCTACCACCAGAGCGTCGGCGTGCGCACCGTCAAGGTCAGCGGCAACCGGTTCCTGATCAACGGCGAACCGTTCTACTTCACCGGTTTCGGCAAGCACGAGGACCTCGCGGTGATCGGCAAGGGGCACAACGACGCGTTCCTGGTGCACGACTTCGAGTTGCTCGAGTGGATCGGCGCGAACTCGTTCCGCACCTCGCACTACCCGTACTCGGAGGACGTCCTCGACTACGCGGACCGGCACGGCATCGTGCTCATCGACGAGACCGCGGCCGTCGGCCTCAACATGGGCCTGGGCGGCGGCATCTTCGGATCTCAGGGGTACACCACGTTCAGCCCGGACACGGTCAACGACGCGTCCCGCGAGGTGCACGCGCAGGCCATCCGGGAACTCGTGGCCCGGGACAAGAACCACCCCAGCGTGGTGCTGTGGTCGATCGCCAACGAGCCGGAGAGCGACACCGAGGGCGCGGAGAACTACTTCCGGCCGCTGTTCGAGCTGACCCGCGAGCTGGACCCGAGCCGGCCGGTCGGCTTCGTCAACGTGATGCTCGCGCCGTACGGCAAATGCCGGGTGTCGCAGTTCGCCGACGTGCTGATGCTCAACCGCTACTACGGCTGGTACGTCAACACCGGCGACCTGCCCGCCGCCGAGCTGGCCTGGGAGCAGGAGTTGCGGGGCTGGGCGAGCGAGCACAAACCGATCATCATCACCGAGTACGGCGCCGACACCTACCCCGGTCTGCACTCGGTGGGCGCCGAGCCGTGGAGCGAGGAGTACCAGGTCGCGTACCTCGACATGAACCACCGGGTCTTCGACCGGATCGACGCGGTCGTCGGTGAGCAGGTCTGGAACTTCGCCGACTTCGCCACCACCTCCGGGATCATGCGCGTCGGCGGCAACCGGAAGGGCGTCTTCACCCGCGACCGGCACCCCAAGGCCGCCGCGCACGCCCTGCGCCGCCGCTGGCGCAAGGACGTCTGAGCGCCATGACCGCCACCACCGCCGCGCCGGCCACCGCCACCCGCAAGCTGGGCGCCCTGCAGTTCCTCGGGTACGCCGCGGGCGACGCGGCGAACAACCTGGCGTTCTCCATGACGTCGTTCTTCCTGCTGATCTACTACACCGACGTGGTCGGAATCAGCGCCGCCGCGGCCGGCACGCTGTTCCTGGTGATCCGGATCTGGGACGGGTTCGCGGACATCTTCGCCGGCCGGGTCGTCGACAAGACGATGACCCGGTGGGGCAAGTTCCGGCCGTTCTTCCTCTTCGCCGGCCTGCCGGTGCTGCTGCTCAGCGTCGCCACGTTCACCGTGCCGGGGCTGGCCGACGGCAACGGCACCAAACTGCTGCTCGCGTACCTCACCTACGGCCTGCTGGGGCTGGCGTACAGCCTGGTCAACATCCCGTACGGCTCGCTGGCCGCGGCGATGACGCAGAACTCCGGCGAACGCGCCAAGCTGGCCAGCTTCCGGATGATCGGCACCGCGGTCACCACCATCATGCTGGCCTTCGTGGTGTCGCCGCAGATCCAGCAGTACCGGGGCGACCCGGACGGCTTCCAGCGCTCCCTGCTGATCACCACCGTCGTCTTCGCGGTCGTCGGGTTCGCCCTGTACCTGTTCCTGTTCGCCACCGCCCGGGAGACAGTCCAGCGCGACGTACCCAGCGTCAGCGCCCGGCAGAGCTTCACCACGCTCAAGGGCAACAAACCCCTGATCATGCTCTGCCTGGCCTCGCTGGCATTCCTCACCGCGATGTTCTCCCTGCAGACCGTGCAGGTGTACTACGCACGCGACGTGCTCGGCAACGCCAACCTGCTGACCGCGCTGACCGTGCTGAGCGTCGGGTCGATCCTGGTCATCGCGCCGCTGATGCCCCGGCTGGTCCGGGCGATCGGCAAGAAGCGGGCGTTCCTGTCGTTCGGCGGGATCGGGCTGCTGGCCGGCGTGGGCATCTCGCTGTCACCGCCTTCGACCCCCTGGGTGTCGATGACCTTCTTCGGCATCATGGGCATCTCCACGGCCGGCGTGAACATCCTGATGTGGGCGCTGGAGGCGGACACCGTCGAGTACGGCGAATGGAAGACCGGCGTCCGCACCGAGGGCATCACGTACGCGCTGTTCTCCTTCACCCGCAAGCTCGGCCAGGCGGTCGGCGGTGCGGTGGCCGCGTACGCGATCGCGCTGGGCGGCTACGTCGGCGGCGCCGCGATCCAGGACCAGAACGCCCTGGACGCCATCCGGTACGCCTCCGGCTTCATCCCGGTCGCGTTCATCGCGCTGGGCATGCTGATCTTCTTCCGGTACCCGCTGACCGAGCAGACGTTCGCCACCATGGTCGCCGAGACCCAGGCCCGCCGTGCGGCGCGCTGAGCCGGTCGCCTTGCGTCCGCGGGCGTCCCGGCGCAGGGTGCAGGTATGAGCGACACGCCGCGGGACGCGGACCGCATCGGCGGTCCGGACGAGATTCTCGACGAGGCGCGGGTCCGCGCGTTCGTGGCCCGGTCGCTGGCCGGCGCGGACCTGGACGGCCGCAGCGTGTGCCTGATCGTGCCGGACGCCACCCGCAGCTGCCCGTTGCCGCTGCTGCTCGCCGCGGTGCACGAGGCCCTGCACGGCCGGGCCACCCGGGTCACCGTACTGCTCGCGCTCGGCACCCACGCCGCGATGACCGACGCGCAGATCGCCCGCCACCTCGGCGGCCCGTACCCCGGCTTCACGGTGCTCAACCACGAGTGGTGGAAACCCGAGACGTTCGTCGGCCTGGGCGACATCGACGCGGACCGGGTCGCCGAGCTGTCCGAGGGCCGGCTGAAGCAGCCGGTGCGGGTGGCACTCAACCGGGCCGTGGTCGACCACGACGTCTGCCTGGTGGTCGGCCCGGTGTTCCCGCACGAGGTGGTCGGCTTCTCCGGCGGCAACAAGTACTTCTTCCCGGGCGTCGCCGGCCAGGAGATCATCGACTTCTCGCACTGGCTGGGCGCGCTGATCACCAGCGCCGACATCATCGGGACCCGCGGCATCACCCCGGTCCGGGCGCTCATCGACCAGGCCGCGTCGATGATCCCGAGCCGCCGCCTCGCACTGTGCCTGGTGGTCCGGTCCGGCACCGGCGAGCTGCACGCCGCGTCGTTCGGACCGCCGGAGGCCGCCTGGGCCGCGTGCGCCGACGTGTCCGCACGGACCCATGTGCGCTACCTCGACGCCCCGGTCCGCCGGGTGGTCTCGGTGGTGCCCACCAAGTACGACGACATGTGGACCGGCGCCAAGGGCTTCTACAAGGTCGAGCCGGTGGTCGCGGACGGCGGTCAGGTCATCGTGTACGCCCCGCACATCACCCGGATCTCGGCGATGCACCCGGAGATCGAGCAGATCGGCTACCACTGCCGCGACTACTTCCTGAAGCAGTGGGACCGGTTCGCGCACCACCACTGGGGCGTGCTCGCGCACTCCACCCACCTGCGCGGCGCCGGCACGTACGACCCGGTGCGCGGCGAGCACGGGCGGGTCACGGTCACCCTGGCGACCGGTATCGCCGAGGACGTGGTGCGGGCGGCGAACCTGGACTACCTGGATCCGGCGTCGGTCGATCCGGCGGTGCTGGCCGCCGACCCGGACACGCTGGTGGTGGCCCAGGCCGGCGAGGTCCTGTACCGCCTGCGCTGAGCGGTCGACTCCCGCACCACGAGCCGGCACGGCAGGCTCACCGGCGCCTCGGCCCGGGGCCGGGCACCCCGCACGATGGCGAGCAGGTTGCCCACCGCGGTGCGGCCCATCGCGCCCAGCGGCGCGGCCACCGTGGTCAGCGGCGGGGTGACGAGTTCCGCGGCGAAGATGTTGTCGAAGCCGATGACGCTGACGTCCCGCGGGATGGCCGCGCCCATCGACGTCAGGGCCCGGATCGCCCCGATGGCGACCAGGTCGTTGTACGCGATCACGGCCGACGTCGGGTGGGTGGCGAACTCCGCCGCCGCCCGGGCACCGCCCGGCACGGTCGGCGGGAACGGTCCGATCCGGCGTACCTGCAGCTCCAGCTCCAGCGCCGACTCGCGCAGGGAACGCCACCGCATGCCGTCCGCCCAGGACGCCTCCGGCCCGGCCAGGTAGGTGATCCGCCGGTGTCCCAGCTCGACCAGGTGCTCCACCGCGCGGCGCACGGCGCGGGGGTTGTCGGTGACCACACACGGCACGTCGCGGACCGCCCGGTTCAGCACGATCACCGGTCGCCGCTTCGCGGTCATCCGGATCGCCGAGTCGGACATCCGGGTGGTGGCCAGCACGATGCCCTCGACGGTGGCCGCCGCCCGGTCCAGGGCCGTGCGCTCCCGGGTACCCGACTCCTGGGTGTCGGCCAGCAGAATGGTGTACCCGGCCTCGGACGCGGCCACCTGGGCGCCCCGGATGATTTCGTTGTAGAACGGGTTGGTGATGTCCGAGATGGCCAGCGCGATCATCGAGGTGGGCCCGGTCGGCAACGCCCGCGCCAGCGAGGTGGTGCGGTATCCGAGTTCGGCGGCCACCCGGCGGATGCGCTCGCTGGTCTCGAAGCTCACCCGTCCCGGCCGGGAGAAGGCACGGGATACGGTCGACGGTGCGACCCCCGCCGCCCTCGCGACATCGTCGATCGTGGGTGACCGGGGCGCGCGGCCCGGCCCGGCATCGTCCACACCGCACCTCCAGAGCCGAGGCGGTCCACACCGACGCTAGTGATCGGCACCACGTCCGGCAACCGCTCGCCCCGAAGGGACTTCGATGATTGACACGGCAGGCGTGACGAACCGGCTCGACGGCATCGGCCGGCTCGGCGTCGCCTTCTCCGGCGGGGTCGACTCCTCGGTGCTGCTGGCGCTGGCCACCCGGGCGCTGGGCGCCGACCGGGTCGTCGCCATCCTGGGCGTCTCCCCCAGCCTGGCCGCCGACGAGCGGGCCGCCGCGCACCGGGTCGCCGGGCACATCGGCGTACCGGTGGTGGAGGTGACCACGCACGAGGGTGACCGGGCCGCGTACCGGGCGAACGGGCCGGACCGGTGCTTCCACTGCAAGGACGAACTGTTCACCCGGATCACCGACGAGGTGGTCGCCGCGCACCGGCTGGACGCGGTCGCGTACGGCGAGAACGCCGACGACGCCCGCCGGCCGGACCGGCCCGGCGCCCGCGCCGCCGTCTCCCACCGGGTGCTGCGCCCGCTCGCCGACGCCGGGCTCGACAAGGCGGCGGTACGCGCCGTCGCGCACGACCTCGGACTGCCGTGCGCCGACAAGCCGGCCGCGCCGTGTCTGGCGTCGCGGATCCCGCACTTCGCCGACGTCACCCCGGAGAAACTGCGACAGATCGAGCGGGCCGAGGCGGCCCTGCACCGGCTGGGCTTCACCGAATTACGGGTACGCCACCACGGCGAGATCGCCCGCATCGAGCTACCGGCCGCGGACCTGCCCCGCGCCGTCACCGACCCGGTCCGCGGCGCCATCCGCGACGCCGTGGTGGCGGCCGGTTTCCGCTTCGCCGCCGTCGACCTGGCCGGCGTGCAGTCGGGCGCGTTCACCCTGCCGCTGGTCCGGTCCGCGCATGCCTGACGACCTGTCCGCCTTCGCCGACCTCGACCTGGACCGGACCGCGCGGCGCGGCTACCCCGAGGCGGTCTACTGCGCGGGCAAGACACCCGAGCAGGTCGCCGCGATCGCCGCCGCGGTCCGCGACCGGCCGGACGTCGTCACGCTGTTCACCCGGGCCGGCCCGGACCACGCCGCGGCGGTGCTGCGCGAGCTGCCCGACGCCCGCCACGACACCGCCGCGGCGCTGCTGGCCTGGCCCCCGGAGCCGCCGGAACCGGCCGGCGGGCTGGTGGTCGTGGTGGCGGCCGGTACCTCCGACCTGCCGGTCGCCAGGGAAGCCCTGCAGACGGCGCGGTACCTGGGCCGCCGTACCGAACTGATCGTCGACGTCGGCGTGGCCGGCCTGCACCGGGTGCTGGCCCGGCTCGACGTCCTGCGCCGCGCCCGCGTCGTGGTGGTCGCCGCCGGCATGGACGGCGCCCTGCCCAGCGTCGTCGCCGGCCTGGTCGCGGTGCCGGTGGTCGCGCTGCCCACGTCGGTCGGATACGGTGCCGCCTTCGGCGGCCTGGCCGCGCTGCTCGCCATGGTCAACTCCTGCGCCCCCGGGGTCGCCGTGGTCAACATCGACAACGGGTACGGCGCCGGCCACCTCGCCGCCCAGATCGCCGCCCCGGCACCGGCGGCCGACGCGTGAAGGGCGAACGGTGCGAGGGATCGCCGCGCACACCGGCGGCCGGCGCATGACCGGTGACCGGCACGCGTGGATCGACGCGTCCGCCGGGGTGGCCGGCGACATGCTCCTCGGCGCCCTGCTCGACGCGGGCGCCGGCCCGGACCCGGTCCGGCGGGCCGTGGACGCGGTCGTGCCCGGCGCCGTCCGGATCACCCCGGCCACGGTCACCCGGGCCGGTCTGCACGCGGTCCACGTGGACGTCGAGCCGCTGATCGCCGACGCGCCCCGGCGCACCTGGGCGACCATCCGGGACCTGCTGGCCGGCGCCGGGCTCGCGGAGCGCGTCCGGGACCGGGCCACCGCCGTCTTCGCCCGGCTCGCCGACGCCGAGGCGCACGTGCACGGCATCGCCGCCGCCGACGTGCACTTCCACGAGGTGGGCGCGCTGGACTCGCTCGCCGACATCGTGGGGGTCTGCGCCGCCCTGGAGGACCTGGGCGTCGCGACCCTCAGCGCCGGCGAGGTGGCGGTCGGCTCCGGCCGGATCCGCACCGCGCACGGCGAACTTCCGGTCCCGGTGCCCGCGGTGGCGCAGCTGGCCCGCGGCTGGCGGGTGCGCGCGGGCGGTACCGGCGAACTGGCCACCCCGACGGGCCTGGCGGTGATCCGGGCACTGGCCACGCACTGCGAGGACCTGCCGCCGATGCGGGTCGACACGGTCGGCGTCGGTGCCGGTGGCCGCGACACCCCCGGGCGGGCCAACGTGGTGCGCGTCCTCGTCGGCGCCGTCCCGCCGCCGGCGCCGGCCGACCCGGTGCGCGCCGAGTCCGCCGTCCTGCTGGAGGCGAATGTCGACGACCTCGACCCGCGGCTGTGGCCGGAGGTCCTCGCCGGGCTGCTGCGGGACGGCGCGGCGGACGCCTGGCTGGTGCCGATCGTGATGAAGAAGGGCCGGCCGGCGCACACCCTGAGCGTGCTGTGCCGCCCGGACCGGACCGCGGCGCTGCGGGACCGCATCTTCCGCGACACCAGCACGCTCGGCGTCCGCGAGTCCGGGGTGCGCAAGCACGTGCTGCCGCGGGCGTTCGCCGACATCGGCGTGGCCGACGGCACGGTGGCCGTCAAGCTGGGCCACCGCGACGGCGTCATCGTGCAGGTGATGCCGGAGTTCGGCGACGTGGCCGCGCTCGCCCGCCGGCTCGGCCGGTCCGAGCGGCAGGTACTCGCGGCCGCGGCGGCGGCCGCCGCGGCGGCGGGGCTCGTCGTGGGTGCGCCGGTGCCCGGGAACGTCCGCCCCGGCTGACCCCCGCGGGTCAGCACCGTGCGCCGCCGCCGGCTCCCGGCCGGTGCCGGTCAGTCGTCGGACAGCGCGAGGTGCACCCGTTCGCCCTGGACGCCGATCAGGGTGAGCAGTTCGGCGGGTTGCTCGACGGCGCTGCCGATCCAGTGTGGGACGCGGGTGTCGAACTCGGCCGCCTCGCCCGGCCCCATCCGTAACCGGCGGTCGCCGAGCCGGAAGTCGACCTCGCCGCGCATCACGTAGAACCACTCGTAACCCTCGTGGGTGCGCGGGGTCGGCCGGCCCCACTGCGAGGCCGGCGGGTAGATCACCTTGTACGCCTGGATGCCGCCCGCGTGCCGGGTCAGCGGCACGAACGTCATGCCGCGGTGGGTGACCGGGCGCAGGTGGATCCGGGGGTCCCCGGTGTGCCGCGCGCCGACCAGGTCGTCCAGGGGTACCCGGTAGGCGCGGGCCAGCGGCAGCAGTTGTTCCAGGGTGGGGCGCCGTTTGCCGTTCTCCAGGCGGGACAGCGTGCTGGGGGTCAGGCCGGTCTCCGCGGCCAGGTCGGTGAGGCTGGCCCCGCGGGCCCGGCGCAGCGACCGCAGCCGGGGCCCGACGCCGGCCAGCACGTCCTGCTCGTCGTCGTCCACGGCCCCATTTTGCCATCTGGCAAAGATCTTTGCCCATCCGTCGCGGCGCCCGTGATGCTGGGCGCGGAGGTGACACCCGATGATGGTGACAAGCAGATGGCGACGGGTACTGGCGGCCGGCACGGCGACGGTGGTCCTGGCGGGCGGTGGCACCCCGGGCACCGCCGGGGTGCGGCCCGCCGCCGCCCAGGCGTCCGGATTCGACGCCGCCACGCGGCACGACACGGAGTTCAACCGCCGGTTCACGCACCGGTTCGCGGACGTGCAGGGCGTCCGGATGCACTACGTGACCGGCGGCACCGGGGCTCCCCTGGTGCTGCTGCACGGCTGGCCGCAGTCCTGGTACGAGTGGCGCGGCATCATGCCCGAGCTGGCGAAGCGGTACACCGTGTACGCGCTCGACCTGCCGGGGCTCGGTGACAGCCAAGGCACTCCGAGCGGATACGACAAGAAGACCCTCGCACGGTACGTCCACGGCCTGCTCGCCGACCGGCTCGGCCTCGACGACATCCGGCTGGTGGGCCACGATCTGGGCGCCGGGGTGGGATTCCAGTACGCCGCGCAGTATCCGGACGACGTGGTCGCGTACGCGCATCTGGATTATCCGCTGCCCGGGCCGGCGTTGAGCGCCGCCCAGTACCGGACGTTCAGCTGGCACATGGCGTTCCACACCCAGGAGCGGATCCCGGAGGCCGTGGTGGACGACGACGTTCGCGAGTACCTGGCCCTGTTCTACCCGCAGGTGGCCTACGGCGGCACGAGTTTCGGCGGACCGGGCGCGGAGTCGCCGTTCGACCGCCGGGAGATCGACGAGTACGCCCGCACGTACCGCCGTCCGCAGGTGCTCACCGGCGGATTCAATCTGTACCGGACGCTGGACGCCGACGAGCGGGACACCATCGCGGCCGCGCCGGTCGCCGTGCCGACCCTGCTGATGACCGCCGAGGGCCAGGGTGCGTTCGTCCGCACCACGCTGGCGCCCCGGATGTCCGCGATCGTGCGTACGGTCGAGGTGCCGAAGGCCGGCCACTGGCTGCCCGAGGAGAACCCGGGGTTCGTCACCGCGGAACTGCTGGCGTTCCTGGCGGGCCGATGAGACAGCCGCCGTGGACCCCGGACCTGCGGGCCCGCCTCGACGCGCTGCTCGACCAGCACCGCTGGGCCCTGCACGACTGCCTGAACCGGCTCACCGAGGACGAGGCTCGGGCGTCGCTGGTCCCGTCCCGCACCACGCTGCTGGGCCTGGTGAAGCACGCCACCTACGTGGAGCGGTTCTACTTCGACCACGCGATCACCGGCCGGACGCTCAAGGAACTCGGCGTCGCCTCCACCCCGACCCGTTCGTTCGTGCTGACCAGGCAGGACACGATCGAGTCGGTACGGGCGGCGCACCGGGCCGCCTGCGTGGAGTCGCGCCGCAACGTCGCGGCGCTCGGGCTGGACGCGGTGGTCACCGGCCGCAAGGTGCGCTCGGTCTGGGCCATCTATCTGCAGATGCTCAGCGAGCTGGCGCAGCACTGCGGGCACGCCGACATTCTGCGGGAGCAGATCCTCAGCCGCCGCCGGGCGGCATCCGCAGGCTGACGCCTACCGCTGCATCGCCCGGGTGGACCGCTGGAGGAACTCGGTGACGATGCGGTGGGCCTCGGGGTCGAGCGCCCGGCTGAGCTCGTCGACGGCGAGGATGGACGGGCGGAGGAACTCCAGGGTGGCCCGGTGCGCCGACGGGGTGGCCGCCACGGTGACGCGGCGGCGGTCGCGGGGATGCGCCGAGCGTTCCACGTGACCGGCGCGTTCCAGGCGGTCGATCAGCACGGTGACCGATGCGGTCCGGATCCCCAGGCGGGTGGCCAGTTCGGCGGGACCCATCGGCCCGTGCTGCTCCAGCAGGGACAGGGCGCCCATGTCGGTGGCGTTGATGCCCAGTTCGCGCGAGGCGCGGGCGGCGAGTTCCCGCGACGCGCCGATCAGGTGCTGCATCGCGATGGTGGCCTCGGCCAGTTCGGGCAGGTCCGGTACCTGGTCGCTCATGAGCTCGGTCACTCCATTGCCTAGTTACTAGATAAAGCGATAGATTATGCGGGCCGTCGCCCGATCTTCTACCAAAGGACGTGTCCGCACGATGTCCGCACCCAGCATCCTCATCTCCGGAGCCAGCATCGCCGGACCCGCCCTGGCCTACTGGCTGCACGCCGCGGGCTGGCGCACCACCGTGGTCGAGCGTTTCGACGGCCTGCGCGAGGCCGGTCAGAACATCGACGTGCGGGGCGCGTCCCGCGAGATCGTCCGCCGGATGGGCATCGAGGAGGAGCTGTTCGCGAACGCCACCGGCGAGCAGGGCACCGAGGTCGTCGACGAACGGGGCCGGGTCGTCGCGTCCTTCCCGAAGAGCGCCGGCGGGGTGGACGGCGCCACCGCCGAACTCGAGATCCTGCGCGGCGAACTGTCCCGGATCATCTACCAGAGCACGCTGCCCGGCACCGAGTACCTGTTCGGCGACCAGATCACCGGCCTCGACGACCGGGGCGACCGCGTCGACGTGACCTTCCGGCACGCACCGCCGCGGTCCTTCGACATCGTCGTCGTCGCCGAGGGCCTGACGTCCCGTACCCGGTCGATGGTCCTGCCGGACGCCCGGATCAGGAACCTCGACCTGTACCTGGCATACCTGACCATCCCCCGCACCGGCGAGGACAACGACTGCTGGCGGTGGTTCCACGCGACCGGCCGGCGTCAGGTGACCCTGCGGCCGGACAACGTCGGCACGATCCGGGCCACGCTCGCCTTCATGTCCAACGTGCGCGGCCTCGAGGACCTCGACCAGCGGGACCAGACCAGCATCCTGCGCCGGACGTTCGCCGGTGCCGGCTGGGTCACCCCGCGCGTCCTCGACGGGCTGGACGACGCGCCCTACTACTTCGACGCCGTCGGACAGGTCCGGATCCCCCGCTGGAGCAAGGGGCGCATCGGCCTGGTCGGTGACGCCGCCTACTGCGCCGCGCCGCTGAGCGGCATGGGCACCAGCCTCGCCCTGGTCGGCGCGTACGTGCTGGCCG
Source organism: Jidongwangia harbinensis (assembly GCF_020216025.1). GTDB lineage: Bacteria > Actinomycetota > Actinomycetes > Mycobacteriales > Micromonosporaceae > Actinoplanes > Actinoplanes harbinensis. The sequence continues at coordinate 160,750 of NZ_JAIWNC010000025.1, forward strand.
CCGAGCTGGCCACGGCGACCGACCACACCCGCGCCTTCGACGGGTTCGAGGCCACCATGCGCCCCTACGTCGCCGGGGCGCAGAAGCTTCCGCCGGGCACGCCGGGCATCGCGTACCCCAGCTCCCGCGCCGGCATCCGCACCCTGCGCTCGCTGGCGAAGCTGGCCGGCAACCCGCTGGCACAGCGGCTCGCGCTGGCCGACAGACTCGCCGCCCCGCCCGCCGACAACATCACCCTGCCGGACTTCTTCCCGGCCGGCGCCGGCGCCGCGCACGGCGGTTGACAGACGCCGTGCTGTTACTATCCGGACGGGATGCAACCAGGATTCCTCCGGGCCCGGCGACCCGATCAGAAGAGCCAGCGGCGCGAGAGCATTCTCGCCGCGGCCCGCCAGCTGGCCGTGCGGTCCGGGGTCTCGCAGGTCAGCCTCGGCAACGTGGCCACCGCCGTGGGTCTGGCCAAGTCCAACGTGTTGCGTTATTTCGCCACCCGCGAGGAGATCTACCTTCAGCTCACCATGACCGAGGGAGACCGGTGGGCGGCCGCACTGGGCGAGCGACTGCAGCGGGCCCGCGGGATGCACGAGGCGGTCGACGCGCTGGCCGAGACGCTCGCCGCCGAACCGCTCTACTGCGACCTCACCACCCACATGATGACCAGCCTGGAAGTGAACGCGTCGGTGCCGGCGCTGCGCACCTTCAAGCAATGGAACCTCGCCATGCACGCCCGGATCGGCGGGCAGCTGGCCACCGCCTGGCCGGAACTCGCCCCGCGGGAGGGCAGCGCCCTGGTGATGGCCGCGGCCGCGTACGTCGCCCGGCTCTACCCGCTCACCCGGCCGACGCCGGCGCTGACCCAGCTGTACGCGGAGAACCCCGAGATCGCCGCCGCCTTCCCGCCGTTCCCGGCGACGCTGCGCCACATGCTGGCCGCCACCGCCGCCGGCCTGCCGCTCGTCCGCCGGCCCGGCGCCCCGACCGGCGACCCGCCCGCGCCGGCCCGGTGATCCCGCGCTTGACCTTCACCCTCGGGTAAGCCTCACCGTGGTTCGTGCCGGCCACCCGGCCGGCACGAGGAGGATCACACCGTGGAGCTGCTGACGATCGGCGCGTTCGCCCGGGCGGCGCGGCTGACGGCCAAGGCACTGCGCCTGTACGACGAGGTGGGTCTGTTGACCCCCGCCGCGGTCGATGCCGAGTCCGGATACCGGTTCTACCACCCGGACCAGCTGGCGCACGCCCGGCTGATCGCCCGGCTGCGCCACATCGGCATGCCGCTGGCCGACATCCACACGGTGTGCGGCCTGGCACCGGATGCGGCCGCCGCCGCGGTGAACGCGTACTGGCAGCGGGTCGCCGCCGACACGGCGACCCGCGCGCACCACGTCGCCCGACTCGTCGAGCACCTCTCCAGGAAGGGCGCCACCATGTCCGACACCCACCCGACCCTGACCGTCCGGTACGCCGTGCGCTGCGACCCCGGCCTCGGGCGCGACAGCAACGAGGACGTCGCCTACGCCGGCGACCGGCTGCTGGCCGTCGCCGACGGCACCCGCGGTGCCGGCGCCGCCGCCAGCACCGCCGCGGTGAACGCCCTCAAGGCGCTCGAACTGGCCGACAAGCCGGCCGTCGACCTGCTCGCCATGCTGGCCGCGACCATCGACGACGTCGACCGCACGGTGCGCGCCGCCGGCCCGGACGACGACCAGGCGGCCACCACCCTGACCGCGGTGGTGCGCCGCGGCTCGCAACTGGCCCTGGTCCACATCGGCGACACCCGGGTCTATCTGCTGCGCGGTGGTGACCTCGCGCAGCTCACCCAGGACCACACCTGGGTGCAGAGCCAGGTCGACCACGGCAAGCTCAGCCCCGATCAGGCCGCCGCCCATCCGCAGCGCGCCCTGCTCAGCCGGGCGCTCGGCGCCGGCGGCCAGCCCGTCGAGGCCGACCTGGCGCTGCGCACCGCCCTGGCCGGCGACCGCTACCTGCTGTGTTCCGACGGGCTGTCCGCCGTGGTGAGCCGGCCGGACCTGCACACCGCCCTCGCCGAGGGCGGCGCACCCGAGGCGACGGCGCAACGGCTGATCGATCTCGCGTACGCCGCGGGCGCCCCGGACAACATCGCCTGCGTCGTCGCCGACTTCGTCGCCGGATAGCGGCGGGGTACGGCCTCAGCGGCCCGGGGTGGGCGCGGGCGCCGCGCCGTCGGGCCGGCCGGTGCTCGTGGTGCCGGGCGCGGGTTCCGGTCCCCCGTCGACCGTGGCGGGGGGCCGGCGGGGCCGCAGGGTCGTCTGCGACGGGGTGGGTGCCGACGACGCCGTGGTGGCCCTGGGCATGGTCGCGGTGATCTTCGGGGGCGCGGGGCTGGGCTCCACGGGCGCCGGTGGCTCCGACGGGACCGGGACCGCGGGCGGGTTCGGGACCGGGCGGGGCAGCGTGCCGTCCGGCCGTACCGCGAAGAACACCGCGGCCAGCGCGGCCGCCACCACCAGCGGCACCCACCAGCGGCGCCAGGACCGGGGCACGGCCGTCGCCGTCGGCGGCACGGCCGGCTGCAGCCGGTCCGCGGTGATCTGACCCGCCCGGGCGCGCAGTGCCCGGCGTAGCCGGTCTTCCACGTCCGTGCTCATCGTCTCTCCCCCAGCAGTCCGCGCAGAATGGTCAGGGCCCGGCTCGCGGTCGACTTGACGGTGCCGCGGGACACCCGCAGCACGTCGGCGATCTCCTGCTCGGACAACTCCGACCAGTACCGCAGCACCACCACCTGACGCTGCCTCGCGGTCAGGGTGGCGAGCGCGTCGAGCACCTCCCGGTCGCCCTCGGAGAGCAGCGCCTCGTCCTCCGCGGCCGGTGCCCGGCCCGGGCGCGGTGGCACGTAGGCCCGGGCACTCCGCCGGCGGCGCAACGCCGACCGCGCCGCGTTCATCACCCCGGTGGTCAGGTACGCGTGCGGATCGTCGACGGTACGCAGATCGGCACCGTGCCGCCGGTACAGCGCGGCGAACACGTCCTGCACGATGTCCTCGGCGGTGGGCAGGTCGTCGACCATCAGCACGGCCAGCCGGACCAGGCTCAGCCGGCGGGTCTGGTAAAGCTCGTTGATGGCCGGCGGCCCGTCCCCGGCGGTGCGGCGCACCGCCGGGGAACCACCGGACGTGACCGACCGCCACCAGCGCCGCAACGGCGCGGGCAACGGAAGGACGAGAGTCATACCGCTCCTGGTCTGGTCAGCGGCGGGCCGGGGCCGGGGACTCTAGCAGGCGCGGCCGAACCGTGGTGGCGGTCGGCGCCGGAGCGGGCGCGTCCACCGTCGCGTCGGGGCGGGGGACCGCGGTCTCCCTGGGACCGGCCTTCTTCGGCCGGGGTGCCGTCGTCGCCTTCGGCCGGGGTGCCGTCGTCGTCCTCGGCCGGGGCGCGGCCGTCTGGCCGGGGCGGAGCGACACGGTCGCCGCCGGCTTGGCGGCCGGGGAGGTGGCCGGTGCGGGCGCCGGTGCTGCGGGGTCGGCGGGCTCCGGCGTCGCGGCCGGCCGTTCGGCGGGTGCTGCCGGCGGCTTGGCGGGCGCCGCCGACTCGTCCGCGAACGCCCGCGAGGCGGACACCCCACCGATCAAGGCGACGGTGGCCGCGGCGGCGGCGAATGCGGCGGTACGGGCGGTCAAGCGCATCACGGAACTCCTGCGATCGGGGACGGTTGTCGCTGGAGTAGACGCGCGGCGCGGCGGAAGGTTGGCTCCCCAGAAGTGACCTGGGTCACACCTGACCGGCGGTCACCACGCCGGTTCCGGGTCGCGCTCCATCGGCGGGATGCGGAAGTTCGCGTACGAGTACTTGCCGACCATCGCCCCGGCGGCGTCGAAGTGGAACACGTCCATGCCGTGCCAGCGCATCCGTGTGCCGTAGCGCAGCCGGCCGAGCAGCCGCAGCCCGGCGGGCACGGATCGGCCCCGCGCGCCGGTGATGTCGATCCGGCAGGCCCAGCGGATCGCCACCCGCCGCCGGGGCTCGTCGACCAGCTGGTCGTAGACGTCGAAGCGCATCACCCCGTACCGGCCGGCGAACTGCGGCGCCAGCTCCGCCCGGATGGCCGCGCGGCCGCGGTGCACGGCGCCGTCGCCGGGGCGGTACTCGGCGTCGTCCGCGAAGAACGACATGACCCGGTCCAGGTCGTTGTCGTTGAAGGCGGCGACGAAGTCGTCGACCACGGTGGCCAGGCCGAGTTGCGGCGATGTCATCGAGCGGAACCTCCGGATTGCCATGGATGATGATCACCGCGAGGTTAACGGAACAGTGTCCTCTAAACAAGAGCACTTGACATCGGCGCGCGCCCGTCCTATCTATGGAAGAAAGTTGAGTCAAGGAGACTCAACGCCGGGCCTACCGGCGAGGCTTTGGTGAGGGAGCACCAAGGAGGATGACCATGCTGATGCGTACCGACCCCTTCCGCGACATCGACCGCGTGTTCGAACAACTCGCCGGCTCCTCCAGCCGCCCCGCGGTGATGCACGTCGACGCGGAGCGCGACGGCGACTGGATCAACGTCTACTTCGACCTGCCGGGCGTCGACCCCGACTCGATCGACCTGACCGTGGAGCGCAACGTCCTCTCGGTGCGGGCGGAGCGCCGGCGCCAGCTCAAGGACGACGTGGAAACCGTGATCTCCGAACGTCCGATGGGCGTGTTCAGCCGGCAGCTGTTCCTCGGCGACACGCTGGACACCGACCACCTCGAGGCCACCTACGCCGACGGCGTGCTGTCGCTGCGCATCCCGGTGTCCGAACGGGCCCGGCCCCGCAAGATCAGCATCGCCTCGGGCGACGGCGGCCGCCGCCAGATCAAGGGCTGAACCCTCGCGGAACCCGGTCCGGCGCCCACGCCGCGGGCGCCGGACCGGATCGCGTCCGGACCGCACCGGTACGTGACCGGTTAGCGTCGTGCGTCATGAGCGCGGCCCACGTACCCCCCGCGCAGTACTACGCCGGCCTGCCGAGGAGCATCACCGGCGCGGGCGTGATCCTGCACGACGACACCGGCCGGTTCCTGCTCGTGCGGCCCGCCTACCGCGACGACACCTGGGAGATCCCGGGCGGCGGGCTGGCGGAGGGCGAGTTCCCCTGGCACGCCGCGCGCCGCGAGGCCGGCGAGGAACTCGGCCTGGACGTCCGGCCCGGCCGCCTGCTGGTCGTGGACTGGGTCCCGCCGCAAGCCGACGGCCGCCCCGCGCTGGCGAACTACCTCTTCGACGGCGGCCGCATCACCGCGGGGCACGCCGAGCGGCACGTCCGCTTGCAGACCGGCGAGCTGCGCGAGTGGCGCCTGGCCGGTCCCGGCGAATGGGACCGTCTGCTCATCGCGCGCCTGGTCCGCCGGCTGCACGCGGCCGGCGCCGCACTGCGCACCGGTGCCACCGCGTATCTGCATGACGGCCGGGATCCCGGCCGGTGACCGGCCGGTGCCCGAGCCCGGTACCGGGTGACCCGGAGTCACCTGCAACCGGGCGGGCCGGCTCCCCGTGTCTACCGGTATGACCGAGACACGAGCCGGGCAGTTCGACGCGTTCTACCGGGACACGTCCCGGCGCCTGCTCCGCTACGCGTACGGCCTGACCGGCGATGCGTCCGAGGCACCGGATCTGGTGCAGGAGGCGTACGCCCGGGCCTGGCAGCGCTGGCGGCGGCTGGCCGGATACCAGGACCCGGAGGCGTGGCTGCGGCTCGTGGTGAACCGGCTGGCCACCGACCGCTGGCGCCGCCTCAGGGTGCAGCGCCACCGGACCGCCGCGGACCGCCCGGCCGAGCCGTCGGCGGAACCGTCCGAGAACACCGTGCTGCTGGTGTCCGCGATGCGCGCGTTGCCGGTCACCCAACGCCGGGCGCTGGCCCTGCATTACCTGCTGGACCGGTCGGTCGCGGAGATCGCCGCGGAGACCGGCGTCAGCAGCGGGACGGTCAAGTCGTGGCTGTCCCGCGGCCGCGCCGCGCTGGCCGAATCGCTCGGTGACCCCGTCTCCCCCGCCCCGCTCGCGGAAGGTGCCCCGCATGCCCACTGACCTCGACGAGTTGTTCGGGACGCTGCGCCGCACGGCGGACGCGGTGCCGCTCGGCACGGCCGCGGACGCGCGCCGGCGGGGCGACCGCCGGACCGGGACCCGTGCGGCCACCGCCGCCGCGGCCACCGTCCTCCTGATCGGCGCCGGGGTGGGCGTGACGACCCGGCACGAGCAGCCGGACACCCGGCGGGCGCCGGTGGCTACCGCCCCCGCGGCGCCGCTGGCCGCGGTCGGCGAGCCGGTCGGGTTCGGCGGCACACCGGACCGGTCCGAGGTCAGCGTGACGCCGGACCGCGCGTTCACCGGATGGCGGACGGCCGACGGCACGGTCCGGGTGCGGGGCATCGACCTGACCACCGGACGCCCCGCCTGGCCGGCCCGCACGCTCGGCACGTTCGACGACTTCGAGGGCGTCGACGCGCACCGGGCCGGGGTCCTGGTCACCGTCACACCGGACCGGAACGCCGCGCAGCGGCAACGGATCCACGTCCTGGACCCGGAGACCGGCACCACCCGGTGGCAGCTGTCGCTGGACACCGCCGAGCAGGAGCTGACCCGGTACGCCGACCGGCTGGTGATCACCTCGCGCCGGACCGGCGCCACCCGGGCCCGGGACTGGGTCACCGGCCGGGCCCTGTGGGACGCACCGGGCGCCGGCGAGGCGGTGACCCTGGTGCTCGGCGAGGCCGTGGCCGGCGTTCCGGTGCGGTCCGGCGGCCCGTCCGCCGACGAGTACACCGGCGACCGGCTGGTGCAGGTGACGGCGGGCGGCAAGGTGCTGGCCCGCGACGTCCGGACCGGGCTGCGGGTACGGACCGTGGTGGGCGGCGGGGTCACGCCGGAGGACACCCTGCTGGCGTACCAGAACCGGCTCTTCCACGCGGACCGCACCGACGCGGTGGGCGAACCGTACCGGGTCCGGGTGACCGGCCTGGACGGCGGCGCCGGCATGGTCTACCGCGGCCCGTCCGGCCGGTCCTTCACCTCGCTCGCCGCCTGCGGTCCGGACCGGATCTGCGTCATCGACAACGCCCGGGGATCCTTCCGCTTCTCCGAGATCGCCGCGATCGACACCCGGACCGGGCTGGAGGTGTGGCGCACCGCCGCACCGCCCGGATCGTCCTCGATGGACTTCCGGAACGACCGGCTCCTGGTGACCGGCGACGGCGACGGCAGCGCGGGTGACCACTCCGCGCTCTACGACCCGGCTGGCCGGCAGTTGCTCCGCCCGGCCGACCGGCACGCGCTGCTGTTCTGGGCCGGCGCGGACACGCTGATCTACCTGCCCGGGCTGCAGGGGCACATGGACCAGCGGCAGATCCCGCCGAACGTGGCCACCCTCGCGGCGGCGGACGGATCGGTACGGGTGCGCGGCTTCGCGGAGCCGACCTGGCAGTGCGCCTACACCGCCGGCCGGTTGGCCTGCGCCGGCCCGGAACGGCTCCAGATCTGGGATCTCTCCGGTTAGGCGGCGCCTGCGGACCGGTCGGGGCGGCCCGGTTTCTGTCGTACCCGGGTGGCAGGCTCGTCGTATGCCACCAGCACGCGGAAACGATGTGGCGCTGCGGCCGATCCTGGACGCAGACCTCGACGTCCTGTTCGACCAGATGCGCGAGCCCGAGTCGGTCCGGATGGCCGCCTTCACCGCCGCCGACCCGGACGACCGGGCCGCCTTCGACGCCCACATGGCGAGGGTCCGGGCCCGGCCGGACGTCACCATGCGCGCGATAACCGCCGGTGGGCGCCTCGTCGGCAGCATCGCGAGCTTCCGCGTCGGCGGGGACACCGAGGTCACCTACTGGATCGACCGGGCCTGCTGGGGACAGGGCATCGCCGGCCGGGCGCTCGCCCTGCTGCTCGGCACGGTGCGCACCCGGCCCCTGCTCGCGCGGGCGGCCAGTGACAACGTGGGATCGATCAGGGTGCTGACGAGGGCTGGGTTCGTGGTCGTCGGCACCGAGCTCTCGTATGCGAACGCCCGGGACGCCGAGATCGTGGAGACGATCCTGCGCCTGGACGGTCCCTCGCCCACGGCGTGACCGGCCCGTTCTCCAGCGTGACCGGCCGGGTCTACGGGGTGACCAGCCGGGCGAGGTTGGCCAGTGCCTCGGCGGTGCCGGCCTCGTTGTCCGCCGCCGCAATGGCGTCCGGCACGCCCTCGTGCAGGATGGTGACGACGGTGCCGCCGGCCGTGTCGGCGAGCGTGGTGGTCACCGTCATCGTGCCGCGCAGCGCCGGGTCCGCGGTCTCGAACTCCATCTCCTCGACCACCCGCTCGTCCGGGACGAGCCGGAGGAAACGGCCGTGGTAGGTGTCGGTGGACTCCGCCGACTTGCCGACACCGTCCGGCGCGGTATAGATGAGCGAGACCCGGAACGAACCCCCCTCGCGCGCCTCGAACTCGTGCACCCGGCTGGTCATGCCGGTGGGCACGCGCCACTTCGCGATCGCGTCTGGATCGAGCAGCGCCCGGTAGATCGCGCTGCGTGCGGCGGGGATGGTCCGCGAGGCCCGGGTGGAGTACACGACTACCTGGCCAGTTCCACGAAATCGATCACGTCGGCCTCCGCGGGGGCGGTGAGTTCCGGGATGGCCGCACCGAAATCGGAGAAGTCGACCCGGCCGTCGCCGGCCGTCGGCGCCTCGATCCGCAGCGGGTACGGTTCGCCGACCGTCGCGATGTACAGCGTGCCGCCGTCCGTCCCGTCGTCGACCAGGCCGACCGCGGGGACACCGTCGATCTTCTTCGTCGGGCCCTTGGTGACCGTGCCCGAGTTGTCCAGGACCTCCCCGACGCTGGCGACGCTGAACAGTCCGGCGAGGTTCTTGTCGTCGGCGGGGACCTTGACCCACCGGTCCCCCACCAGCTTGGCGATGTCCTTCGCCTTCTTCGGGTCGCCCATCAGGGCCCAGAACTGCTCGTTCGGCTTCATGTACTGCTGCCCGCCGACGGCCAGCAGCTGCACCTTCGCCGGGCCCATCGCCATCGCACCGCTGAGGTCCCTGCCCCTGGCCGTGACGTCGAGCGTGGCCCGCTGACCGTCGTTGTTCATGGTGCCGTTGATCCGGTAGGACGGCGCGCCGCCCAGGGCGGTCCTGGCGCGCGCCAGGATCTGGTCGGCGGTCAGGGCCGCGACGCCGTTGTCGGCCGCCGAGGGTGTCGCGGACGCCGCGGCCGGGACGGCTGGGTCCCCGTCGGCGTCGGCGCTGTTCTGGCAGCCGGTCAGCAGCACCGCGGCCGCCGCCGCGAGCGCGACCGTGGCAACCCTGTTCGTCCTGGTCCTCATCAGATCCTCCGCGTCCCCCGTGAGCCGGCGACGGAGGGTATCGCAGGTCCGTCGAGGCCGCCCACCCGGCGGTTGCTCAGACCCGGAACGTGGCGACGAGTTCGGTGAGTTCGTCGGCCATCCCGGCGAGATCGCGGGCGGCCTGCTGGGTGTCGTTCGCGCCGGCGCTCGTGGAACTCGCGTCCGACGCCACGCCGGAGATGTTCTCGGCGATCTGGCGCGTCCCGCCGGCCACCTCGGCGACGCTGCGGCCGATCTCCGCGGTGGTCGCCGCCTGTTCCTCCACCGCCGTGGCGATCGTGGACTGGATCTCCGAGATCTGGCCCACCACCTCGGAGATCTCACCGATCGCCCCGGTGGCGTTGCCGGTGGTCAGCTGGATCGCCTTGATCTTGGTGGTGATGTCCTCGGTGGCCTGAGCGGTCTCCAGGGCGAGATCCTTGACCTCGCCGGCCACCACGGCGAACCCCTTGCCGGCGTCGCCGGCCCGGGCGGCCTCGATGGTCGCGTTGAGCGCGAGCAGATTGGTCTGCTCGGCGATCGAGGTGATCGTCTTGACGATCGCCCCGATCTCCTCGCTGGCCTGGGCGAGTCTGCTGACCGCGTCCGAGGTGCTGCTCGCCGTGGTCACCCCCTTGTCCGCGATGATGGCGGCGGTTCCGGCGTTCCGGGCGATCTCGCCGATCGAGGCGTCCATCTGCTCGGCGGCGGTCGCGATGCCGGCCACGTTGGCCGACACCTGCTCCGCCGCGGACGAGACCAGCAGCGCCTGCGAACTGGTGCCGTCGGCGGTGCCGCCCATCCGCAACGACAACGCGGACAGTTCCCGGGACGCCCCGGTGAGCCCCTCGGTGCGGGCCGACACCAGACCCAGTGCACCCCGCACCTCGCGCACCGCGGCGTTGAACGCCTCGGACATCTCGGCGAGTTCGTCCCGGCCGCGGACCTCCAGCATCGCCGTCAGGTCCCGGTCGGCCAGCCGTCGCAGCGCGTGCACCACCTGCCGGGCGGGCACCGTCACGCTCCGGGTCAGCAACAACGCCAGCACGATCGCGAGCAGCAGGGCCAGCCCGCAACCGGCCGCCATCAGGATCTGGCCCCGGGTCGCGGACCGGTCCGCCTGGGCCACCGCGTCGTCGCTGCCGCTGGTGGTCGAGTCCGCGAGCTTGGTGGTCAGCGCACTGATCTGCTGTACGCCGTCGATGTAGGTCTTGTTCAGGATGCCGATGGCCTTGTCCGCGCCCGCCTTGGTGTCCTCGCGCAGGAACCCGGCCATCTCCTCCTCGGCCGCGTCCACCGCGGTGAACTGCTGCTTGAGCTGGTCGAACGTCTCCCGGTCGGTCCTGCTCAGGTGACTCAGGTCCATGTCGGCGAGCACCGCCACGGCGGCCTTCTTCGCCTTCACCGCGTCGTCGCGGTTGCTGCCCGGCCCCACCACCTGGGCCGGCGTACCGGCTCCGGCCTGCAGGTTGGAGAAGTACGCGATGACCCAGCTGTTCATGTCGGCGTTCAGGAACTTGAGTTCCATCGTCTGCCGGCTCAGGACCTGGACGGCCGCCGCCTTGCCCGCCGCGCGTTGCTGCTGGCGCTGTCCGGCCACCCCGAACGCCGTCACCACCACGAGCAGCCCACAGACCAGTCCGAAGGCTCCGAACAGGCGTACGCGCAGGCGGGTGGCACGCAGGAGACCAGTCATTGATACGGCACACATCCCATCGAACGGCTCGGGACTCAGCCTAGGTCGGCGGATGCCGCGCACGCTCGGGAATCGACGAGCGGGCATCAGGACATAGAGTTACGCCGATCCGTGGCCGAATCGGATCAGCGCCGCGAGCACCCCGGGAGCCGATGATGCCTGACCGCCCGTTCCGCCGAGCCGCCCTGACCGTCGCCGCCGCCGTGGCGATCGCCCCCGCCCTCGTCGCACCGGCGTCCGCGACCGGCCGCGGTGCCGCGCCGGACGACTGTTCCCGTCCGCCGGCCGCCGGGGACACCACCGTCGACGTGGACTTCGACGGCCGGAGCTATCCGGTCCTCGTCCACGTACCCGCGGCCCTCTCCGGCACCGCCCGGGTCCCGCTGGTGCTCAACCTGCACGGCAGCAGCGGCAACGGGGCGGGCCAGATGGACTACACCGGGTTGCGCGCGGTGGCCGGCGAGAACGGCTTCGTCGTGGCGGCGCCGGACGGCGCGATCCCGCTGCCGCAGAACCCGATGCCGGCCGGCGGCAGCTGGGCGTGGAACGTGCCGGGCGTGCCCACCACCGCCGGTCAGTTGCCGCCCCCGGACGCCCGGGACGACGTGCGGTATCTCGGCCGGGTGATCGACGTGGTGTCCGCGCGGTTCTGCACGGATCTGCGGCGTACCTATTCCACCGGGCACTCCGGCGGTGGGCGGATGTCGTCCGCGCTGGCCTGCCACCTCTCCGGACGGATCGCGGCCATCGCCGCGGGCGCCGGGCTGCGGGCCGGCCGGCCCGACCCGGACGACGTGAGCGTGCCCGAGGTGGAGGACTGCCGTCCCGGGCGTCCGGTGCCGGTGCTGACCTGGCACGGGCAGCAGGACTCGGTCAACCCCTACCCGGGCAGCGGCGACCTCCGGTGGGGCTACTCCGTACCGGTGGCCGCACAGACCTGGGCGCGACTGAACGGGTGCCGGTCCGGCCCGCAGGCCACGATCGTCACCGCGCAGGTGACCCGGCTGGCGTACACCGACTGCCGGCGCGGGGCCGAGGTGGTGCTTTACCGGATCAGCAACGGAGGGCACGTATGGCCCGGAGCGAGCGAACCGGGCACCGAGCTCGACGCCTCGCGAACCCTCTGGGACTTCTTCGCACGCTTCCGCCTTCCCAACGGGTAACGCATTGACCTGGGTCAACTCCCAAAGACCCATACTTACGGCAGTAACGGGTCCTTTCCCTGGTCGTTAGCGGTCAAACCCTGAACCGGTTCAGCATTGCCACTAGTCAATCTCTAAAGACGCTGCTATGAAATGGTAGGTCGTTCGCGACCCGGGGCAACGACGCCACCCACCGTCCGGCATCGATCGCGCTTGGGGACAACACATGAGTAGATTTCATAAAGGTCGGCTGCTCGCTCGAGGGAGGCGTGCCGCGCGAGCGATCATGGTCGTCGTGGCGGCCGGCAGCGCAATCGCGATGACCGCCCTGGGCCTCACCGCCGGCCCGGCAGCGGCCGCCCCGACACCCTCGAGCGTCGCCGCCGGCTACTCGCACACCTGCGCGGTCCGCACCGGCGGAACGCTCTGGTGCTGGGGCAGCAACGGCGTCGGCCAGCTCGGCAACGGCACCAACACCGCCTCCACCACCCCGGTCCAGGTCGGCGACGCCACCACCTGGGCCAGCATCGACGCCGGCACGAGCTACAGCTGCGCGATCCGGACCGACGGCAGCCTGTGGTGCTGGGGCAGCAACGGCAACGGCCAGCTCGCGGACGGCACCACCGACAACCGCAACGCACCGGTCCGCGTCGGCGACGCCACCAACTGGGCCAACGTCAGCGCCGGCGACAGTCACACCTGCGCGGTCCGCACCGACGGCAGCCTGTGGTGCTGGGGCTTCAACCGGCACGGACAGCTCGGCATCGGCGGCAGCGTGTACTACACGACCACACCGACCCGGGTCGGCACCGCGACCACCTGGTCGGGCGTCACCACCGGCAACGCGCACACCTGCGCCGTCCGCACCGACGGCACGCTCTGGTGCTGGGGCAACAACGGCAACGGCCAGCTCGGCGGCGGCTCCCTGAGCTACCGCGCCACGCCGGGGCAGGTCGGGACCGCCACCTCGTGGTCCGACGTGACCGCCGGATCCACGTACACCTGCGCCGTGCGCACCGACCGCACGCTCTGGTGCTGGGGCGCCAACGGCTACGGGCAGCTGGGTACCGGCAACACCACGTTCCAGCCCACGCCGGTCCAGGCCGGCAGCGTCGCCACCTGGACCCGGGTGAACGCGAGCTTCAGCACGACGTGCGCGACCCGTACCGACGGCAGCCTCTGGTGCTGGGGCAACAACATGGCCGGGCAGCTGGGCGACGGCACCACCACCCACCGGTCCGCTCCCGTCCGGGTCGGCCAGGCCACCAGCTGGACCGGCAGCTTCGTCGTCACGTACCACACCTGCGGTGCCCAGAGCGGTGGCAACCTGTGGTGCTGGGGCAACAACCTGTCCGGACAGCTGGGCGACGGCACCACCACCGACCGTTCCACGCCGGCCCAGGTCAGCCTGCCGAGCTGACCAACCAAGCCTGAGTCCCCCCGGCCGCGCCGTCGGCCGGCACCTCCTCCCCCAGCGGTGGTGCCGGTCGGCGACGCGGTTTTCTCGTCTTCCTCGTAGGCTGGCGGCATCCGCGACGTCCGCCGGGCCGTGGTGGTCGACGGCGAGCCGGTGGAGCTGGAGGCCGAGGTGCCGGAGACGACCGTGACCGACCCGACGGTGGCCGAGGTGATGGCCGAGCTGGCCGCGCTCGAGGACCCGAAGGCGCGCGAGGTGAACGCCCGGCACGGCGACGACCACGGCGTGAACCTGGGCAGTCTGCGCGCGCTCGCCAAGCGACTGAAGACGCAGCCGGAGCTCGCGCGCCGGCTCTGGGCGACGGACGACACCGCGGCGAAGCTGTTGGCGCTGCTGATCTGCCGCCCGAAGGCGTTCACCCGGGACGAACTGGACGCCATGCTGCGCGGGGCGCGCACTCCGAAGGTGCACGACTGGCTGGTCAACTACGTGGTCAAGAAGAGCTCGCACGCCGAGGAACTGCGGGTGGCGTGGTTCGCCGATCCGGACCCGGTGGTGGCGAGCGCCGGCTGGGCGCTGACCACCGAACGGGTGGCGAAGAAGCCCGAGGGCCTCGACCTGGCGGGCCTGCTCGACGTCATCGAGGCCGAGATGCGGGACGCCCCGGACCGCCTGCAGTGGGCGATGAACCACTGCCTGGCGCAGATCGGGATCGAGCACGCCGGGCTCCGCGCCCGCGCGCTCGACATCGGCGAGCGCCTGGAAGTGCTCAAGGACTACCCCACTCCGCCGAACTGCACGTCGCCGTTCGCACCGATCTGGATCAACGAGATGGTGCGGCGACAGCACGACGCTCCGTAAGTTTCGGCAAACATTCTGCCAATGCCGCTGCGGGCGCCATCGAGTCTTCGAAAACTGTAGTTTGCACCCGGGATGCATACATCGCGCCTGAGCAGCGGTTATGGCCTCCAAGCCGACCCCCGTGCGCTCTCGATATTTCCGAAACATTTCCGGAAGTTGTTGACAACAGGACAGCCGCCGAGCCAGGCTCTGCAACGACCGGCCTCGATGGCCCAAACCCCGTCACGGGTACGGCAACCAACGGCATCCCCACTTGGCCGGGTTGTCGTACCCGTGGGGCTGATCCCCAGGAGGAGCACCACATGACCGAAGACCTCGCCCCGCCGAGGGGCCGCCGCCGCAGAGGCATCCGCATGCTCATCGGCGCCGCCTGCGCCGCAGCGGTCGCCGTCTCCGGCGTGACGCTGGCCGGCAACGCCCACGCCGAGGCCGACCGCCAGCTCTCCTCGAACACGACCGGTACCCACAACGGGTTCTACTTCTCGTTCTGGAAGGACAGCGGCGACGCCAGCATGACGCTGCGCGAGAACGGCCGCTACACCAGCCAGTGGAGCAGGAGCACCAACAACTGGGTCGGCGGCA
>NZ_JAIWNC010000026.1 GCF_020216025.1 Jidongwangia harbinensis
AGAAAATCATCCCAGCAACAAACAATCTGTTGCCAAAGACAACCCGCACCAAAAAAGGCACGAGCCATACCAATTGGCACTGGCTTATCAAGCACCCTGTTGAGTTCTCAAAGAACAACCACACACCGAATCCGAACCCCCAACCGGGGACCCGCCTTCGGGGCAACCTCTCCAACTTACCTGGTCGACTTCGCCGCCGCAAGACCTAAGTCTGCGGAGATCCTTGACGGATCTTCTCGACATCGCCCAAGTGTTTTCCTCGCGCTGACGCCCACCGCTAGGTGAGTGTGTCGTCGAGGGGCCCAGCAGACCGGCCGATGATCGGCTAAGCGATCCATCCGCCCGGCTCCTGCCGGCTGTTGTACTCTACTCGGTCGGTTTCGCTGGCGCAAATCCGGTTTCCCGGGGCCGGCACCACCCGTACTGTCGTCAAGCTTAGCGCCCGCCGCCAGCAACCTCCGGGTGACCGTCCGAAAAGCCGTTTTGAAGCGGCTCCGTCCGGTTTCCCTCGGGCAGAGAGAAAGCTACGCGACCGCTGCCCCGGAGCGCAAATCGGCGGTCGCGGTTGTTGCCGCCCTCACGTCAGGACGTGTCAGAGTTGCGGCATGGCCCCTCCCCCGGCACTCGCGACGGACGCGCTCCTTGGCCTGGTCCTGCCTCTGTGGCAACTGGTCATCGGCCTGCTGGTGCTGGTCGCCGTAGCGGTCTCCGTACACCGGCTCGCCAAGCGCGGACCCTCCCGGATGAGTGGCGCCATGCTCCTGGCCGGCGCTGCTGTGGTGTGCATCGCCGTGGTGAGTTATCTGGTCGAACAGATCTGACGGTGGACCGGGGCGCACCCCGCCCGGACGCGGACGGAGCGTGACCCGGCGGCAAGACCCTCGCAGCACACCGAAGCGGCCCGGCAGCGCGTCTGACCGGGGCGTGCAGGGTTGGACAGCCGACTCGACAGCTCGGCGGCCGATCGTCGAGTGCGCCCGGTGGTCGCCGGCCGACACACCACGACGACAACGCGGCAGACTC
Source organism: Jidongwangia harbinensis (assembly GCF_020216025.1). Taxonomy (GTDB): domain Bacteria; phylum Actinomycetota; class Actinomycetes; order Mycobacteriales; family Micromonosporaceae; genus Actinoplanes; species Actinoplanes harbinensis. Next base: position 1,024 of record NZ_JAIWNC010000026.1, read on the forward strand.
ACAGGCGTCGATTCGCCAAGCTCGGCAGTTCCCGCCGGATCGTCTCGAGGCGGTCCAGGTCGAGGTCGGCGGTGACGACCCCCACCGCATCCGGTGCCTGAGCGATCACGGTCCCCCACGGATCGATGACCATGCTGCGCCCGAAGCAGGTCCGGTTCGGCTCGTGATCGCCGATCTGCCCGGCCGCCACCACGTAGCACTGGTTCTCGATCGCCCGCGCCCGCAGCAGGATCTCCCAGTGGTCCCGTCCGGTGTGCATCATGAACGCGGCCGGCACCACGATGACCTTGGCACCGGCAATCGCCAGTTGCCGGTACAGCTCCGGGAACCGCAGGTCATAACAAATCGACAGCCCGGTCGGCACCCCGGCGACGTCCGCCACCACGATCTCGCCGCCCGGCGCCACGGTGCGCGATTCCTGGTAGGAGACCCGGCCGGCAATCTCCACGTCGTACAGATGGATCTTGCGGTAGAGCGCGACCCGCTCCCCTGTCGGATTGAAGATCAGCGATGTGTTGTAGGTGCGGTCACCGTCCGGGCCGGTCTCGTGGAACGACCCGGCATGCACCCAGATCCCCAGCTCACGAGCGGCTCCGGCGAAGAATGCGGCGAACTCACCGTCGATCGGCTCCGGCTTCGGCGCGCCCTCGGCACGGCCGAGATAATCCACGTACTCGGGCAGAATCGCGAGGTCCGCGCCGGCCGCCGCGGCGCGGTCCAGAAGACCGCGCGCCACGGCAAGATTCTGGGAGCGGTCGTCGCGGGCGTTCAGCTGGCAGACGGAGACACGCATCATCAGAGGGTACGGCGACCCGACACGGTCCCGCCTCCACAGCCGGGTCCTGCCGGGTCACTGCCGTACCCCGCAGCCGGGCGAAGCCGTCACCCGGCCCCCCGGCCAACCGTGCCACCGCCCACCACCCCGACAAGAAGGCCGTGCCCGCAACCGCCCGGGCCGCCGTAACCCGGCCACCCGACCGCACCACCGCCTCAGCAACGTGCCACCTCCCCGGTCGTCCAGGCCGCGCCACCGCCCGCCCGTGCCACCTCCCGCCACCTCAGCAACAGCCGCCTCCCAGTCGCCCAGGCCGCACCACCGCCCGCCCGTGCCACCTCCCCCAACGCGGCAAGAGGACGTGTCCCCAGTCCGCCAGGCCGGCCCGGCCAACCGTGCCAGCGCCCGGCGCCGTGGCAGGGACGGACGGCGACCCGGCCCTCGCCCGCCAACCCCACCCACCGGCCATATCGGTCTGTTCGCCGGCAACGGGCACGCGTGCCTCTGACGCCGCGCCAACCCCTCTGCGCCACCCGGGGACCGCTCTCGCTCGCACCGCGCCGACCGGGGTGCTGAGGCCGTCTAGCGGGGTGGCATGAGCAGGACCTCGGAGCCGACCGGCAGGTAGCCGGCGGCGAGCAGGGCGCGCATGCTCGTCGCGTTTCCGGGTGCGCACTGCGCCCACACCGGTCGGCCGTCGGGCACCAGGTGACGCGCGGCGGTGGCGAGCGCCCGGCCGCGACCGTGGCCGCGGGCCTGCTCGTCGACCTCGAACGCGGCTTCCCAGCGGCCGCCGAGTCCCCGGCCGAGTACCAGGATGCCGTGGGTGCTGGTCCAGGCGCGCACGTCCCGGCGGTAGCGGCGGGCCCGGTTCACCCGTGGGTGGCGGCTGTCGACGGCCGGCCGGAGCGGTAGGGGTGCGGGCCCGGGCAGCGGGCCGGCCAGGAGCAGCGCGTCGAGGTTGCCGGCGTGCAGGCCCAGGCGATTTTCCAGGGCGCCCAGGAATGGCGGTCCGGCGGGAAAGCCAAAGTCGCCGTCGCCGCTCCACGAGTCGAGCCAGGAGTGGTCGACGGCTGCCGAGACCACCACGAAGCCCGGAAACGACACCACCGCCGCCCGGTGGGGCGACGGTGGTGGCAACAGCTGTAACCAGGGGTCCGCCGTGAGGCGTTCGTGCCGCTCGACGCGGGCGACGATCTCCTCCAGGGAGTACGGACCCGTCAGGCGGACTTCTCCTCGCGGTCACGGCGGGCACGCCGGCCGAACTCGCGCGGGACGATCGTGGGGATGACGTTCTCCACGACGACCTCGCGGGTGATGAGCACACGGGCGGCGTCCGGGTTGCTGGGCACCTCGTACATCACCGAGAGCAGGACCTCCTCCATGATCGCGCGGAGGCCGCGGGCGCCGGTGCCCCGGAGCATGGCCTGGTCGGCGATGGCCTCGAGCGCGCCGGTGTCGAACTCCAGCTCGACGCCGTCCAGCTCGAAGAGGCGCTGGTACTGCTTGACGTACGCGTTGCGCGGCTCGGTGAGGATCTTGATGAGCGCCTCACGGTCGAGGTTGCGCACCGTGGTGATGACCGGCAGCCGGCCGATGAACTCGGGGATCAGGCCGAACTTCAGCATGTCCTCCGGCATCACCCGGCTGAAGATGTCGTCGGTGTTGCGCTCCGAGACGGACCGCAGGTGGGCACCGAAGCCGACGCCGCTCTGGCCGACCCGGGACTCGATGATCCGGTCCAGGCCGGCGAACGCGCCACCCACGATGAACAGCACGTTGGTGGTGTCGATCTGGATGAACTCCTGGTGCGGGTGCTTGCGGCCACCCTGCGGCGGCACGTTCGCGACCGTACCCTCGAGAATCTTCAGCAGGGCCTGCTGGACACCCTCGCCGGAGACGTCCCGGGTGATCGACGGGTTTTCGCTCTTTCGAGCGATCTTGTCGACCTCGTCGATGTAGATGATGCCCTGCTCGGCGCGCTTGACGTCGTAGTCGGCGGCCTGGATCAGCTTGAGCAGGATGTTCTCGACGTCCTCGCCGACATAGCCGGCCTCGGTGAGCGCCGTGGCGTCCGCGATGGCGAACGGCACGTTGAGCATCCGGGCCAGGGTCTGCGCCAGGTGCGTCTTACCGCACCCGGTGGGGCCGATGAGCATGATGTTGCTCTTGGCCACCTCGACGTCGCTGCCCCCACCGGGCGCGCCGCTCGATTCGGCCTGGATCCGCTTGTAGTGGTTGTAGACGGCCACGGACAGGGCCTTCTTGGCCTGTTCCTGCCCCACCACGTAGTTGTCGAGGAACTGGCAGATCTCCATCGGCTTGGGAAGCTCTTCCCACTTCACCTCGCCGGTTTCGGCCAGCTCTTCCTCGATGATCTCGTTGCAGAGGTCGATGCACTCGTCGCAGATGTAGACCCCAGGGCCCGCGATGAGCTTTTTGACCTGCTTCTGTGACTTCCCACAGAAGGAGCACTTCAGTAGGTCGCCACCGTCGCCGATCCGTGCCACCTACGTATCTCCCTGCGCTCATCGGCCGACTCTCACCGGCCCTGGCTTGAGGACGACCTGCCTCGTCGCCGCATACCTGGTGTTGCACACAGCTCATCGTCTGCGGATGCGCGTAACTGAGTTGCACGCTCGACGTTACCCGTTGATGGGCACTTCTCCGACCCCCCAAAACGGGCGTGTCAGGGGTCAGTCAGTCTAGCGGTAGCCGACCGACCCCCGACACCGCGGCGGTACCCGGGAATTTCCGGCCCCGGATCTGCCACCGCGGGAAAGATCAGCTGCCGACGCCGGCGGTCTGCAGGCTCTTCTTGCGGCTGACCAGCACCGTGTCGACGAGGCCGTACTCCTTGGTCTCGTCCGCGGTCATGATCTTGTCGCGGTCGATGTCCTTGCGGACCTTGTCGATCGGCTGCCCCGAGTGCCGGGAGAGCATCTCTTCGAGCTGGGTGCGCATGCGCATGATCTCGCGGGCCTGGATCTCGATGTCCGAGCCCTGCCCGTAGCCGCCCTCGGTGGCCGGCTGGTGAATGATGATCCGCGAGTGCGGGAGCGCCATCCGCTTGCCCGGGGTGCCGGCCGCGAGCAGCACCGCCGCCGCGCTGGCCGCCTGGCCCAGGCACACCGTGATGATGTCCGGGCGGACGTACTGCATGGTGTCGTAGATCGCGGTCATCGCGGTGAACGAGCCACCGGGCGAGTTGATGTACATCGTGATGTCGCGGTCCGGGTCGGTGCTCTCCAGCGTCAGCAGCTGGGCCATCACGTCGTTCGCCGACGCGTCGTCCACCTGCACGCCGAGGAAGATGATCCGGTCCTCGAACATCTTGTTGTACGGGTTCGATTCCTTGACGCCGTACGACGTGCGCTCGACGAACGAGGGCAGCACGTAGCGGTTGTGCACCGGAGCGAACCCGGGAGGCATGGAAAGGTCGGTCATGGTTCAGCTCCTCAGTTCAGCGTGCCGGCGCCCTCGGGAACCTGCGTGGCCCCGGTGATCACCTTGTCGATGAAGCCGTAATCCTTGGCCTCCGCGGCCGTGAACCAGCGGTCCCGGTCGGAATCGGCCTCGATCTGCTCCTGAGTCTGGCCGGTGTGGTGCGCCACCCGCTCCTGGAACATGCGCTTGGTGTAGAGCATCTGCTCCGCCTGGATGGCGATGTCGGCGGCCGTGCCACCCATCCCGCCGGACGGCTGGTGCATCATGATCCGCGCGTGCGGCAGGGCGTACCGCTTGCCCTGGGCACCGGCGCAGAGCAGCAACTGTCCCATCGACGCGGCCATGCCCATGGCCACGGTGGCGACGTCGTTGTCGATGAACTGCATGGTGTCGTAGATCGCCATGCCGGAGTAGACCGAGCCACCCGGGGAGTTGATCCACAGGTTGATGTCCCGCTCCGGGTCCTCGGCGGAGAGCAGCAGCAGCTGCGCGCAGATGCGGTTGGCTACCTGGTCGGTCACCTCGCTGCCGAGGAAGATGATCCGCTCGCGCAGGAGACGGTTGTAGACCGAGTCGTCGAGGTTGCCACTGATGGCGTCCCCGCCCCGGAGGACGGGACTCGCAGGAATGTGCAGGTCGGTCATGGCAGCCCTTCACAGCTGACTGTGTCGGCCGAGCGATCCGGCCGGCAGGTTGTCCGTGTACGCCCAACCTAACCGGTCAGATGCGCATCAGCTTCCCGCTCGGGCAGGTGTTCGCTGTCAGCGCACCCGCCCCGCCCCACGATCACAGGGCGGGGCGAAGCGGCGCCATTCAGCTCAGTGGTTGTGGCCGGCGTGCTCGTCCTCGCCGGCCTCGCGCAGGTCGTCCAGGGTCAGCGTGGTGCCCTCGGAGTCCTTCATCGTGACCTGCTCCATCACGTACGCCAGCGCCTTGCCGCGCCGCACGTCGCCGAAGACGGCGGCCGCCGCGCCCGACTGCACGAGCTGGTCGTAGTACTGCTGGGGCTGCATCTGGGCACGCTGCGCGCGGTGCACGATCTCGTGCCCGAACTCGTCGTCGGAGACCTGCACGTCCTGCTGGTCGGCGATGGTGTCGAGCAGCAGCTGGATCCGGACACCCTCGGTGGCGGCCTCGGTCAGCTCCGCGTCGATCTGCTCCTCGGTCTTCTCCTCGGAGGTCAGGTAGTCCTCCAGGGAGGCGCCGATCCGCTCGAGCTGGTCGGTCATGGCCTGCTTGCGGCCCTCGACCTCGTCCTTGACGATGCCCTCCGGCGCCGGGATGTCGGCGGCCTCGACCAGCTCCTTGAGCGCCTCGTCCCGGGCGGCGTAGATCTGCTCGACCTTCTTCACCTTGGCCAGCCGCTCACGCAGGTCGTTGCGCAGCTCCTCGAGCGTGTCGAACTCGCTCGCCATCTGCGCGAACTCGTCGTTCACCTCGGGCAGCTGCTTGTCCTTGACGGTGCGCACGGTGATCGCCACGTCCGCGTCCCGGCCGGCGAAGTCGCCGCCGACCAGCTGCGTGGTGAACGTGGTGTCCGCGCCCGCGGACAGTCCCACCAGCACCTCGTCCAGGCCGGGCAGGAGCTGCTTGCTGCCGACCTCGTGGGAGATGTTGGTGGCCGAGCCGCCCGGCACCTCCTCGCCGTCGACCGTGGCGCGCAGGTCGAGCTGGACATAGTCGCCCTCGGCGGCCGGCCGCTCCACCGTCTTGAGCGTGGAGAACCGCTCCCGCAGGCCGTTGATCTGCTCGTCGATCTCGGCGTCACCGATCTCCACCGCCGGCACCGTGACGGTGACGCCGGACAGGTCCGGGATGGTGATCTCGGGCCGGACGTCGACCTCCGCGGTGAAGATCAGCGGGTTGCCGTCGGTGAACTCGGTGATCTCCACCTCGGGACGGCCCAGCGTCTTGACCTCGTGCTCCCGCACGGCCGCCAGGATCTGCTGCGGGATCGCCTCCTGCACGGCCTCGTTGAGGACCGTGCCACGGCCGACCCGCTGGTCGATGACGGCGGCCGGGATCTTGCCCCGACGGAAGCCGGGAATCTGCACCTGCGAGCCGATCTCCCGGTACGCCTTCTGCAGACTCGGCTTGAGCTCGTCGAACGGCACCTCGATGGCGAGCCGCACCCGGGTCGGGCTCAGGGTCTCGACGGTGCTCTTCACAGGCGTACTCCTTGTTGCTTCCGTAAGTTGGTGGCAGTCGGGGTGGCGGGATTTGAACCCACGGCCCCTCGCTCCCAAAGCGAGTGCGCTACCAAGCTGCGCCACACCCCGTGGCGACGGCAAGTGTATGCGGTCCGCGGCGGCGCGTGCGCTCCGGAGTCACCCACGCGGCTCATCGACCGACTCACCGACCGGCGATCCGGTTAGCGCGGACGGCCAGCGTTCAGTACTCTAGTGCCCGCGGCCCGGGTCATCGGGCGGCACGCGGGCGTAGCTCAATGGTAGAGCCTCAGTCTTCCAAACTGATTACGCGAGTTCGATTCTCGTCGCCCGCTCCAGCGTTTTCTCCAGGTCAGGAGCCGATGAACCGGTCGGTGCCGAGCACCGTGAGCAGGGCGAGCTTCTCGTGGCTTTCCGTGCCCGGGGTCGCCGTGAAGATGAGCAGTGACTGCCCCTGGTCGGGGTCGAGCAGGATCTGGCAGTACAGGTCGATCCGTCCGACCTCGGGGTGCACGTACCGCTTGGCGCCGCTCCACCGCAGTCCCACCTCCTGGCGGTTCCACAGTTCGGTGAATTCCGCGCTGTCCCGGTGCAGTACCGCCACCAGCGCGGCGGCCGGCGACCCGGGTCCCTGGGCGGTGGCGTTGGCGCGCAGGAACGAGACGTAGACGCGGCCGTGCAGGTGGTGGTCGTCGCTCAGGTAGCGGTCGCGGGCGGTGGGATCGGTGAACCACCGGTAGAAGGCGCTGCGGGCCGGGCCGGTGTGGTGCGTCTCGTCGCCGAGCAGGGCCACGGCGGGCGGCGTCTGCTGCAGGGTCTCGCCGATCGCGCCGACGATCTGGGCCGGGGTGTCCTGGAGGCGGTCCATGACGCGCTGCAGACCGGGACTGAGGTGCGCGTCACGCAGATGCCGTGGTTGCAGACGGTGACCGCACAGCAGGAACAGGTGGTCGCGTTCGCTCGGGGTCAGGCGCAGTCCCCGGGCGATGGCCGCGGCCATCTGCTGCGACGGCTGGGAGCCGCTGCCGCGTTCCAGCCGGGCCAGGTAGTCGGCCGACATGTCGCACAGCTCGGCGACCTCCTCCCGGCGCAGCCCGCTGGTCCGCCGGCGGGGGCCGCGGCGCAACCCGACGTCCTCGGGCTGCAGCGCCTGCCGGCGACCGCGCAGGAACGCGGCCAGGCCGTCGCGGTCCAGTGTCGTTCCCACCATCGGGCTCCCAGCTTGATCGTCGTCTGCCCCGACCTCATCGTCCGGCAGGTGAGCGGTGGTTAGCCACGCCCTGCCGTTCAGTGGCTGAGCGGGTCCTTCATCCGGCGGTGGCGGGGCGCCTGTACTGGACGGCGTCCGAGTAGAGGCGCACATCAGGAGGATCTCCATGGCCAAGTGGACCGCGGACCAGCTGCCGGTCATGACCGGCCGGACGGTACTGATCACCGGCGCCGGTGGTGGGATCGGTCTGGTCACCGCCCGGGAACTCGCCCGGGTGGGCGCGCACGTGGTGCTGGCCGCCCGCGACCTCGACAAGGCGCGCCGGGCGACGGCCGGGATGCGCGGCGATTTCGATCTCCGGCACCTCGACGTCGCCGATCTGGATTCGGTGCGCGCGTTCGCGCGGTCGTACCCCGGCGACATCGACATTCTGATCAACAACGCCGGGGTGATGGACATCCCGGCGGCGCGTACCCCCCAGGGTCTCGACCTGCAGACCGCGACGAACTACTTCGGGCCGTTCGTGCTCACCAACCTGCTGCTTCCCCGGCTGACCGACCGGGTGGTGACGGTCTCCAGCCAGCTGCACCGATTCGGCCGGCTGGATCTCGACGATCTCGACTGGCGCGCCCGCCGGTATCGCGGGCTGGCCGTCTACGAGTCGTCCAAGCTCGCGGTCGTGCTGTTCTCGCTGGAACTGCAGCGCCGGCTGACCGCCGCGGGCAGCCGGGTCCGCTCCGTCGTAGCGCACCCTGGTGTCGCCCGGACCGGGCTGGTCAAGCACTCGAAACTGGACGTCGTCAACCGGCTCCCGTTCCTGGTCCAGGACGTCGAGCACGGGGCGTTGCCGCTGCTGTACGCGGCCACGCAGGACGTACCCGGCAACGCGTACGTCGGTCCGGACGGTCTGTTCAGCTTCACCGGCCACCCGCTGATCCGCAGGCCCGGCCGGGCCGGGCGGAATCCGGTGGTGGCCGGGCGACTCTGGCGGGCGACCGCCGCCCTCACCGGGACCGGCGCCTGAGGCGTGCGTTCAGCGCGGCCACCGGGACCGGCCCGGCGGCCGGATCAGCTGAGCGGGGCGACGTCGCGCGGTCCCGGGAACTGTGGCCGAAGCGCTGCCTCGGCCGCGTTCACCGTCGATCCGGTGGGATGCCGGCCGATCCGACCTACGCGGCAACTCCGCGCAGGCACGACCCCCGTTGGCTGGCAGCGCTCCAGCACGTGATCTACGGTGGCGTATCGCGGCGTCGCAGGACAGGAACTTCATCGGCACTTTGGCCGGTTCGGCAGCTAGCCGCCCGCCTCGGCGACCTCGCGCAGCTTGGCGCGTACCTCCTCCGCCTCCGGCCGATCCAGATCGGCGAAGATCGTTTCGGCCTGCCGCCAGGCGAACCGGGCCTCGGTGGACCGTCCGGTCGCCTGGTGGGTGTCGCCGAGCCGGGTCAGGGTGGAGGCCTCCTGGTAGCGGTCGCGGGTCTCACGGAATCCGGCGAGCGCCTCCTGGTAGCACTCCACGGCCTGCCGGTACTCACCCAGGCCGTGGTGCACGAAGCCGAGGCTGTCCCAGGTGTGCGCCTGTCCCCGCAGGTCGCCGCGCTCCTGGTACAGGGCGAGGGCCTGCCGGCAGGAGACCAGCGCCTCCCGGCGCAGGCCGAGGTGGGCCTGATGCCAGCCGGTCGCGTTCAGCGCGTTGGCCTGGCCGCGGGTATAGCCCGCACGGACGTACAGCTCGTACGCCCGTTGCGTGTGGCGCAGCCCGTCGACGTGGCTGCCGCGCCGCTCCGCCACCACCGCCAGCTCGACGTTGGCGTGTGCCTGCCCGATCTTGTCACCGACCTGTTCGGCCAGGTCGTGCGCGGTCCGCAGGTGCTCCTCGGACTCGTCGTAGCGGCGTAGCCACTGCTGCGCCCGCGCCAGATTGCGGTGCGCGCGGGCCTGCCCGAACACATCGCCGAGCTTGGTGGCGGCGACCAGGCCCGCCCGCTGGGCCGCGGCCAGGTCGTGCCACTGTCCCCGTCGGTCGAGGAAGTCGGCCAGGGTCCAGGCGAGGTTCCCGGGGTAGTCGTCGAAGCCGGCCTCGACGGCGTGGTCCAGCACCGCCAGCATGACCCGGTGCTCGGCGGTGAACCAGGCCAGCGCCCCGGCCGCGTCGGTGAACCGTTCCGGGACGGTGCCCGGCTGGGGCGCCTCCAGCACGATGGGATCGCGGGTGGCGTACAGCAGGCGGGTGGCGCCGTCCGCGGTGTGCAGGTAGTGGTCGAGCAGCCGGTGCACGGCGGCCCGCCGGTCCGGCTCGCGCTCGGTGGCGTGCGCCTGCTCGGTGGCGTACGCGCGGAGCAGGTCGTGGAACGTGTACCGGCCGGGCTGCCGCTCCTGGACCAGATGCGCGGCGCACAGCTCGGCCAGCAGCGGGAGCACCTCGGCCGGCGGCAGACCGGCGAGGCTGGCCGCGGCGGCGGCCGAGATGTCGTGCGCCGGATGCAGCCCGAGGTGCCGGAACAGCCGGGCCGCGGCCGGGCTCAGGGCCTGGTACGACCAGGAGAACACGGCGCGTACGTCGGTCGCCGGGTCGTCGTCGGTGAGGACGTCGAGCCGGGTCCGGGCGTCGTCCAGCTCGGCGGCGAGCATGGTCAGGGACAGGTGCGGGTTGGTCGCGGCGCGGGACGCGGCGATCGACAGGGCGAGTGGCAGCCGCGCGCACCCGGCGATGATGTCCGCCACGGCCTGCGGCTCGGCGGCCACCCGGTCCGCACCGAGCCGGCGGCTGAGCAGGTCACGGGCCTCGGCCACGGACAGCAACTCCAGCCGCAGCGGGTGGGCGCCACCGCCGGAGATCAGCGCGGTGAGCTGGTTGCGGCTGGTGACCAGCACCAGGCAGCCCGGCGCGCCCGGCAGCAACGGCCGGACCTGGGCGGCGTCCCGGGCGTTGTCGAGCAGGATCAGCATCCGCCTGTCGGCCAGCATGCTGCGGTACAGCGCGGTCTGGCCGTCCAGGTCGGCGGGAATCCGGCGGGGCGCCACGTCGAGCGCCTCGAGGAAACCGTGCACCGCGGCGGTCGGCTCGAGGACGGCGCCGGTGGGGTCGAAGCCGCGCAGGTTCACGTACAGCTGGCCGTCCGGGAAGCGGTCCCGGACGCGGTGGCCCCAGTGCACCGCGAGGGTGGTCTTGCCGACGCCGGCCGTACCGGAGACCGCGGTGATCACCACGGCGCCGGGTCGCCCGGCCGGCTCCAGCAGGCGGTCGAGGCTGGCCAGTTCGGCGTGCCGGCCGGCGAAGCTGAACAGGTCGGCGGGCAGCTGCGCGAGCCGTCCGCGCCGGGCCCCGGACTCGCCGGAGGACTCCTGGAAGAACCGCTCGCGCTCCACGCCGGCCAGGCCGAAGGCGTCGGCGAGCAGGCGCACGGTGGGCGGGCGGGGCGCCGCGATCCGGCCGGACTCGAGCTTGCCGATGCTCCGCACACTCAGGCCGGTGGCCTCGGCCAGCTCCTCCTGGGTCAAGCCCGCGCGCCTGCGATGGGCGCGCACGACGTCGCCGAACACCGGGCCTCCCCACCGCGCCGAGCACCCGCTCGGGCGCGGCCTCCCGCAGAAAGATCATCGCCGTGCGCTCCCCGGCCACGCTGCCGGGCCCACGGACCTGGCCAACCTACCGCGCACCGGACTAGCGCATCCACGCCGGGCGATGCGCATTTCAGATCCACTACTGACAATATCGATGGAATGGTGTAATTTCCTGGACGAGACCGGCGTCTTCCCCCGTGGACGCCGGTCCTTATTCTTCGGCCGGGGTTCTCCCGGCCCGCGGCGTCAGTGGCCGCCACCCAGGTTCAGGATCACCACACCGCCGATGATCAGGCCGATACCGGTGACCTTCACCCAGCCGAGTGGCTCACCGAGGAACGCCGCGCCGATCGCCGCGATCGTCGCGGTGCCCAGCCCGGACCAGACCGCGTACGCCACGCTCACCGGGATGTTCTTCACCGCCTGGGCGAGCAGCACGAACGACAGGAGGTAGCCCAGCCCGACCGCCACGCTCGGCCAGAGCCGGGAGAAGCCCTCGGTCGACTTCAGCAGGCTGGTGCTGAACACCTCGGCGGCGATCGCCCCCACCAGGAACAGGTACGACATTCCGGCCTCCGCTCGGGTCCTCGTGTACCCCGACGACGGTAGGCGACGACCGGCTACCGTCGCGGGGTGCCTGCTTCGCCGTACGTCACCAATCTCCGCGCCCGGGTCGGCCACGACCTCATCCTCTTCCCGACCGTCAGCGCGGTCGTGCTCAACGACGCCGGGGAGATCCTGCTCGGCCAGCGCAGCGACAACCACCGGTGGGCACTCATCGCCGGCATGATGGACCCCGGCGAGCAGCCCGCCGAGGCGATGCTGCGGGAGATCCACGAAGAGACCGGGGTACGCGCCACGATCGAGCGACTGGCCGGGATCGCGCTGCACGAGACCGTCTATCCCAACGGCGACCAGTGCCACATGGTGAACACCTGGTTCCGCTGCCGGGCGGTGGGCGGCGAGGCCCGGGTCAACGACGAGGAGTCGATCGCGGTGGGCTGGTTCGCCCCGGAGGCGCTGCCGGAACTGAGCCCGTTCGCCCGGCTGCGCATCCGGGTCGCGCTGGACGAGGACGCCCCGCCGTGGTTCGCCCCGCCCGGCGAGCCCTGCCCGGAACTCGGCGAGGTGCGGCTGACCGCCGGCGGCCCGGCGCATAGCCCGGAATGACGCGGCCGGCCGGCGGAAGCCCCGGAATGGCCCACGGCCGGCCCGGTGGAAACCCCGGAATGATGCGCGGCCGGCCCGGCGGAAACCCGGACTGACGCGCCCCCGGCCCGATGTCGGAGCCGGCGCCGCGGACCGGTTGGTCAGTGCCGGTCGAGTTGCTCAGTGCCGGTCGAGTTGCTCAGTGCCGGTCGAGCAGGCGGCGGGCGGCGCCCGGCGGCATCTGGATCTCCCGGCGCAGTGCCCGGGTCAGGTGGGCCTGGTCGGCGAATCCGTGCTGCGCGGCCAGGGTCGCCAGGTCGGGCCGGCCGGGGTCGGCGAGCGCGTCCAGCACGGCACGCACCCGGAGCCGCCGCCGGTAGGTGCTGAGCGTGGTCCCGGTGGCCCGGTGAAAGACGCGCGAGACGTGCCACGGTGAGCGGTGCACCAGCCGGGCCAGGTCGTCGAGACCGAGGTCCGGGTCGGTGTGCAGGGCGGCACGGACCTCGTCGGCGAGGCGCGGCACCGGCCGTGGCGCCGGCAGCAGCCCGGCGAGCACCTCCGCGGCGAGGTCGAGCACATCGACCAGGCCATGCCGGCGAGAACCCGGTGGCGGGCGGTCCGGGCGGGCGGCGGCGAGCAGGCGCCGGTGGGCCAGGTCGGCCGCCGGGGTCACCAGCACCGGGCCGGCGTGCGCGACCCGGTCGGCCACCTCGGGCGGCACGGTCAGCGTGGTGCACACGTCGCCGCCGGCCGGATGGGTCACCTGCTGCCAGTCGCCGGGGCGTTGCACGTACCCGATGGTGGGGTCCGCGGCGGAGACCGCGCCGCCGACCCGGCGCAGGAAGATGCCGCGCCGGACCAGCACGACGGCCGCCGTCTCCACCCGTTCCTCGGCGCTCCACCCCGGGCCGCCGCGGCAGCGCACCGCCGCCGCTCGCAGGCCGGGTATCTCGAGGAGTCCCTGACGCTCCAGCACACCCGCGAACCTAGGCCCCGGGTACGACAAGAACGTGCAAGAGCCGCGGCCGGCCGCGGCGCAGGATCGGGGCATGAGCGAAGCGATGATTTCCGCCCTGCACGCCCGTTCCGGGGACGCGCCGGACCTGTACGGACGGCTGGTCGGCACGTGGGACGTGGGCAACCGGTACGTCGACGACACGACCGGCGCCTGGCGGACCGGCACCGCGGTGTGGACGTTCGGGTGGGTGCTGGCCGGGCGGGCGGTGCAGGACGTCATGTGGTTCACCGAGGACGACGGCAGCCGGTCCACCGGCAGCACGGTGCGGCTCTACGATCCGGCGGACGACGTGTGGCACGTGGTGTGGTTCGGGCCGGGCGGCAAGACGCCGATGTTGACCGGGCGGCCGGGTACCGACGGCGACATCGTGCAGGAGGGGACGCGGCCGGACGGACGGCCGATCCGCTGGTCGTTCACCGAGGTGACCGACACCCGCTTCCGCTGGCTGGGCCACGTCTCCGACGACGGCGGCGCGACCTGGCGGCTGGACCAGGAGATGGTGGCCCGGCGGCGCGCAGCGGACTGAGCGCCGCCGGGCCGGGCCGCCGGGTCAGGGGCGGGGTTCGGAGACGTGGGCGGTGACGATGCGCCAGCCGGCGGGCAGCCGTACCCAGGTCTGGGACTGCCGGCCGGTCACCGCGCTGTCCGGATAGCCGAACAGCGTGGTGACCACCGCGACGTCCCGGCCGTACGTCTGGATGGTGGTGTCCTTGAGGGTCCGGCCCGGCGGCAGCGGCGGCTGGGCCTGCCGCCACCGCCGCTGCTCGGTCAGGCCGGCCTGCTGGTCGGCGATGCCGAAGCGGACCGCGTCCCCGGCGAAGAACCCGAGGATGCCGTCGACGTCGTTCGCCACCAGCGCGGTCTCGTAGGCGTCGAACGCCGCACCGACCTCCGCGATCACCCGCGGATCGTCGCGGTCCATCGTCACCGGACCGCCGTCGTGGCCGGCACGTCGTCCGCCGGCACCGGCGTCGGGTCCGGGGCCGGCTCGGCGCCCTCGAACGCGGGCGGCTCGCCCGGCTCCGGGACGCGCGGTTCCGGCCGGCCCAGCGCGAACAGCACGCAGACCACGGTCAGGAACACGTATCCGAGCGTGACCGGGCCGTCGGCGCTCCACTGCACCTTCTCCGCGTGGATCAGCCCGACGAAGGTCAGGACGGCGCCGGTGAACGAGAAGACCGCGGCGTGGACGAACCGCTTGTCGATGATGAACGCGACGATCGCGCCCAGCACCAGACCGGCCAGGATGGCTCCGGACCCGAGCGTCTTGAGCCCGTCGTAGACCACGCCGGCCCCGGCCAGCGTGTCGATGCCCACGTCCGCGGCGGTGGTGCCGGCCGCGGCCAGCACGTTGTCCATCTGGCCGGTGGCCCAGGACGCGATGTTCGGGATGAGCGCGGCCACCACCGCGGCCGCGTGGGCCCGGGGTGTCGCCTGGAACGCCTGTGCGCCGATGAGCAGGCCGATGTAGAGCAGGATGGGCACGATGGCGGCGGTCGGGAAGATCGCGCCGAGCAGGCCGAACAACCCGAAGAAGCAGAGCAGCGCGATGACCACGCCGGTGGCCATGGAGTAACCGGTACGTCCGCCGGCGGCCTTCCAGCCGGGGTGGCCGACGTAGACCGCGGGCGGGAACGGCGAGCCGAGCATCGACCCGACGACCGCGCCGCCGCCGTCGGCGAGCAGGACGCTGCGCAGGTTGTACTTGTCGCCGGCGGTGGCCGCGCTCTCCACGTTGGTCATCGCCTCGGTGAAGTTGTAGACGCCCAGCGGGATCGCGGTGGCCAGCAGCGGCGCCATGTCCCGCAGTCCGTCGATCAGCAGGTCCACCTTGAGGTGCGGGAACGCGAACGCGATGTCGCGGGCCGCCGAGGTCACGTCCGGCACGCTCATCGCGCCGCCGATCCAGCCGATCGCGGTGCCGACCAGCAGCGCGGCCAGGCCGATCGGGATGTTGCCGGGCAGTTTGACGTCGGTGAGCAGGCCGACCAGCAGCAGCCCGAAGACCGGCAGCGCGATCCACGCGGCGGTCCACATGGTGCCGGCCGGGTTCATCGAGATGAACGTGATGGAGATGCCGGCGAGCGTGCCGAGCAGCGCGGCGCGGGGTGCGTACCGGCGGATGTACGGGCCGATGAACGCGCCGATCAGCACGATCACGCCGATGATGAACGCCCACGCGATGCCCGCCGTCCACGCCTGCAGCGGGTCGTTCGTGCGCAGGTAGATCGGCAGCATGATGACGAAGATGACGATGAACATGTGCGGCACGCTGGGCCCGTACGGCAGCGCGGTGACGTCGGTGCGGTTCTCCCGGCGGGCCAGCCGCCGGGCCAGGTAGGTGTAGTAGACGTTGCCGAGCACCAGCGCGATGCCGAGCGCCGGCAGGATCACGCCGAACACGTCGCCGGCCGGCATGCCGACGACGCCGATGCAGAGTCCGGTCAGGGTCAGCACGTTGACCAGGACGTTGACGCCGAAGCCGAAGAACGCGTTGGTGTCGCCGCGTACCCAGTAGGCCAGTTTCATCGCTGGATCTCCTTGATCAGGTCGGCGGAGTCCGCGACCCAGCCGAAGATGCCGCCCTGGGCGGCGATCATCTCCAGGCCGACGCGCTGGAACTCGGGGAAGTAGGAGCCGACGCAGTCGGCCAGCACGAGACACTCGTAGCCGCGGTCGTTGGCCTCGCGGACCGTGGTGTGCACGCACACCTCGGTGGTCACGCCGGTGACGATCAGCGACCGGATGCCCTTCAGCAGGTCGTCGAGGTCGGTCGCGTAGAACGCGCCCTTGCCCGGCTTGTCGACGACCGGTTCCCCGTCGGCCGGGGCGAGCTCGTCGATGATGTCGTGGCCGTACTCGCCGCGGATCAGGATGCGGCCGTACGGCCCGTCCTGGCCGATCGCTCCGCGCGCGAGTTTGGCCGGCGGGCAGTCGGACAGGTCGGGCTCGTGGCCCTCCCGGGTGTGGATGACCGGCAGGCCGGCCGCGCGCCAGACGGCGAGGAGCGCGGCCAGCGGCTCGACGGCGCGGCGCAGCTGCGAGACGTCGTTGCCGAGGCTCTCGCCGAATCCGCCGGGAAGCAGGAAGTCCCGTTGCATGTCGATCACCAGCAGCGCGGTGCTCGACGGGTCGAAGGAGTAGGGGCCGGGCCGGGCGTCGACAGTGGGCATGGCTCAGACCTCCGTGGCCGCGATCACGTCGTCCGACGTGGCGACGCAGCCGAAGACGCCGCCCTGCATGGTGACCATGTGCAGGGCGGCGGTGTGGTTGGCAGGATCGGTGGCCCCCGTGCAGTCGGACAGGATCAGGCACTCGTAACCCCGGTCGTTGGCCTCCCGCATGGTGGTGTGGACGCAGACGTCGGTGGTGATTCCGGTCAGGATCAGGTGGGTGATGCCGCGGGTACGCAGCACCAGGTCGAGGTTGGTGGCGTAGAAGGCGCCCTTGCCCGGCTTGTCCACCACCACCTCGCCGGCGACCGGCGCGACCTCGGGCACGATCTCCCAGCCGGGCTCGCCCTTGATCAGGATCCGGCCGCAGGGTCCGGGCCCGCCGATCTCGGCACCGATCTGGGCCGACCGCCACCGCTTGTTGGCCGGCAGGTCGGACAGGTCCGGGTCGTGGCCCTCCCGGGTGTGGATCACCAGTACGCCGAGCGCGCGGGCGTGCGCCAGCAGGCGGGCGGTGGCCGGCAACCCGGCCCGGGTGAGCGCGATGTCGTAGCCCATGGTCTCGACGTAGCCGCCGGGTCCACAGAAGTCGGTCTGCCAGTCGATGCAGAGCAGGGCGACCCGGTCCACCGGCACCGAGCCGTCGTACGGCCAGAGGTACGGGGCGGCCTTGACCGGCCCGATCGTTGCGGTCATGTGTGCTGTCCTCCCAGGCGGTGGTTCCGCCAGCCGCCGCTGGCGGTGATGTCCTCGGCGCCGGCCGCGGCGTACGTCTCGCAAAGGAAGCCGGTGACGTCGGTGCCGTCGGCCAGTTGCACCCGCCCGAGCGACAGCGGGGCGGCCACCCCGGCGAGCAACCCGCCGACGGTGGCGGCGGGCAGTTGCCACAGTTCGACCTCGATCGGCTGCCCGTCGGGGGCGCGGACCAGCCCGGGCACCCCGGACGGCAGCCGGTAGAGGCGGTAGCAGGGTGCGGTGCGGGCGGCGCCGACCAGCGTCGCGCCGCGGTCGAGCAGTTCGCCGTTGCGCGGTTCGCCGCTCAGGTGCAGGCCGACCACGGCGATCGTGATCATCTCCGGCGGGGGCAGCGCCGCGGCCAGCAGCGCCAGCGTGCCGTCGCTGAAGGCCGGCCCGAACACGGTCAGGCTGGCCGGCCGTCCGTCCGCGGTGAACCCGTTCGGCACGGTGACCGCGGCCAGGTCCAGCAGGTTCGCGAACTGGGTGTACCGGCCCAGGTCGAGGTTGCGGCCGATCGGGTCGGCGGCGATCTCGGCGTGCGTGTACGTGGTGCCGACGGTCGGCAGCACCAGCGCGTCGATCCGCCGCCACAGCCGCGCGGTCCAGGCGCGCAGTTCCTGCAGCCGGTGCCGGGCCCGGAACGCGTCGGCCGCGGAGAAGGCCCGCCCGGTCTCCAGCACCGCCCGGGTCACCGGCAGCACCGACTCCGGCCGGGCCCGCAGGAAGTCGTCCAGGCCGGCCAGGCGCTCGGCCACCCACGGCCCGCGGTACAGCAGGTCACCGGCCTCCAGCAGCGGCCCAACGTCCACGGTCGTCGACGCGCCGAGCCGGCCGGCGCCGTCCGCGAACGCCTTCTCCTGCCCGGCGTCGCCGAAGAAATCCAGATCCGCGGGTACGCCGAGACGCAACGTCGCCGGGTCCCGCACGGTGTCCGGCCCGACCCGGCTCCACGGGTCGTCGTCCTCGGGACCGCGCGCCACCCGCAGCACCGCCGAGGCCGCGGTCACGTCCGGCGCGAAGATCGAGACGCAGTCCAGCGAGCGGCAGGCCGGCACCACGCCGAGCGTGCTGAGCAGCCCGCGGGTGGGTTTGACGCCGACGATGCCGTTGAACGCGGCGGGTACCCGGCCGGAGCCGGCGGTGTCCGTGCCGAGCGCGAAGTCGACCAGTCCGGCGGCGACCGCGACCGCCGACCCGGAGCTGGAGCCGCCGGCGATCAGGCCGCCGCCGAAGACGCTCTCCGGGGTGCCGTACGGCGACCGGGCACCGGTGAGGCCGGTGGCGAACTGGTCCAGGTTGGTCTTGCCGACCAGGACCGCCCCGGCGTCCAGCAGCCGCTGCACCACCGGCGCGGTGCGCTCCGGCCGGTACTCGTAGTCGGGGCAGGCCGCGGTCGTGGGCAGCCCGGCGACGTCGATGTTGTCCTTGACCGCGAACGTGAGGCCGGACAGCGGCCGGCCGGCGGGTGCGGCGGCGGCGGAGTCCCGGAGTTCGTCCGGGGGGACCGTGCTGATCCAGACGCCGTCGTCACCACGCTCCTGCCGCCGCTGGAGGTACCGGTCAACGCTCATATTGTCGATTGTCGACCGTTCTGTTTCGACGAGCATCACGTCATGTAACGGACTGATGTCCAGCTCCCCGGCGGCGCCCGGCACCCGGCCGCCCCGAATTCATCACGTGGCACCATGCCGTTTACAAGCCCGCAATGAATGCTCCTGGGGCAATTTTGAGAGTCGTGCAAACAGCCTTCCCGTTCGATCGCCCGGACATTTCCCGACTGCCCCACGACCATTGTTAGGAGCATCACGGAGAAAGGTATAACTGCAGCTCAGAGACACATTGAAGGGCTTCTCCGCAATCCGGATGCATATATTCGGCGCGGTCCCGGACCGGCGTTTCCGCTCTGGCCGGGACCATTCGTCGGTTCGCCGGAAAGAGGAAATGTGAACCCTTTGAATTCCGCTCGACATCCGCGCCGAGCGCGGGCCCGGCTGGCCGGTACGGTCGCTGCCGCGCTGGCCGCCGCGCTGCTGCTGGCGCCCGCGGCACCGGCCACCGCGGCGGACACCGGCCAGCGGCGCCCCTACCTCGTGCAGCTGGCCGAGAACCCGGTCGCCTCGTACACCGGCGGCGTGGCCGGCATCGCGGCGACCCGGCCGAAGGCCGGTACCCGGCTGGCCCGCACCGCCGCGGGCGTGCAGCCGTACCGGCGGCACCTCAGCGAGCGGCGCACCGACGTGCTGGCCGCCGCCGGCATCCCGCGCAAACGGGCGACGGTCACGTTCGACACCGTGTTCAACGGGTTCGCCGCCACCCTCACCCCCGCCGAGGTACGCCGGCTGAAGGGCACCCCGGGCGTGGCCCGGGTGCACGAGAACGCCACCGTGCAGGCCCGCACCAACCACTCGCCGCGCATGCTCGGGCTGGCCGGGCCGGACGGGGTGTGGCAGCAGCGCTTCGGCGGTGCGCGCGACGCCGGCGCCGGCACCGTCATCGGCGTGATCGACACCGGGTTCTGGCCGGAGAGCGCGTCGTTCGGCGCGATGCCGGAGCCGCGGCCGGACCAGGCCGCCGTCGACGCCAAGTGGAAGGGCACCTGCGACACCGGCACCACCGGGCCGGTCACCTGCAACAACAAGGTCATCGGCGCCCGCTGGTACGACACCGGCCGGCGCAGTGCCGTCGCCGGTGAGTACGCCTCGCCACGGGACGCCGGTGGGCACGGCACGCACACCGCCAGCACCGCGGCCGGCCTGCCCGGCGTACCGGTCACCGTGGACGGGCAGAACTTCGGCACCGTGCCCGGGATCGCGCCCGGCGCCCGGCTGGCCATCTACAAGTCGCTGTGGCGGACCGCGGGCGGCGGCAGCACCGGCGACACGATCGACACCGTGCACGCCATCGAGGACGCCGTCCGGGACGGCGTGGACGTGATCAGCATGTCCATCGGCTTCGGGTACGCCGGGCTCGGCGCCACCGACACCGCGCTCTACCACGCCTCCACCGCCGGCGTGTTCGTCGCCGCGGCCGCCGGCAACGACGGCCCGCTGGAGAACACCGTGGAGAACGCCTGGCCGTGGATGACCACGGTGGCCGCCTCCAGCCTCGACACCGAGGCCGCCCGGGTGGTCCGGCTCGGCAACGGGGTGCAGGTCAGCGGCGGCGGCACCGGAACCGCCGCGGTGGCCGGCACCCGCCTGGTCACCGGCGAGGCGGCCGGCCTCCCGGACACCGACGCGACCGCGTGCGCGCCGGGCACGCTGGACCGCGAACGGGTCAGCGGCGCCGTCCTGGCCTGCCGGTTCGACGACAAACGCACCGCCGTCCTGGCCGGTCGCGCCGTGCAGGAGGCGGGCGGCGCCGGAATCCTGCTGTACAACATCCCGCAGGTGGCGCTCACCGACGCCGTGCGGACGCCGATCCCGTCGGTACACCTGGACCGCGCCTCGTGGAACAAGGTCAACGAGTACCTGACCGCGACGCCGGACGCCACCGCGACCATCGCGGCCGGCGCGGAACGGTCGCAGCGGGCACCGGAGGTCAGCTGGTTCTCCGGCGCCGGCCCGTGGAACCGGGGCGGCGGCGGCCTGCTCAAGCCGGACATCACGGCGCCCGGACAGAACATCCTGGCCGCCGTGTCACCGGTCGCGCAGCCGCACGGCAACGTCGACTACGCGCACCTGTCCGGCACGTCGATGGCCACCCCGCACATCGCCGGCCTGGCCGCCCTGGTCCGCGCGCAACACCCCGGATGGTCGCCGTCCGCCGTCAAGTCGGCACTGATGACCACCGCCGGTGGCACCGACAACGAGGGCAAACCGATGCAGGCGACCGTGCGCGGCGAACCGGTGCCGGGCGGCTTCTACTCGATGGTCAAGGGCCCGGCCACGCCGTTCCACCTCGGCGCCGGTGAGGTCCAGCCGCGGCGCACGTTCGACCCCGGCCTGGTGTACGAGACCGAGCCCGCCGACTGGGTCAAGTTCACCTGCGGGCTCGGCTTCACGCTCCAGGCCGACCGGGAGGCGTGCGGGCGGACCGGATCGATCGAGGCCGCACAACTGAACTACCCGTCCATCTCGCTGGGCGACGTCTACGGCACCCGCACGGTCACCCGGACCGTCACCAACGTGGCGGCGACCACCTCCACCTACACCGCGAAGGTCAACCCGCCGGCCGGCTGGCGCGGAACCGTGCAGCCGGCCACGCTCACCCTCGCCCCGGGCGAACGCGCGTCGTTCACCGTGGAACTGGCGCGCACCGACGGACCGTTCGGCGCGTACAGCTTCGGCGACCTGACCTGGAGCGACAACGCCGGCCACACGGTACGAAGCCCGATCGTGCTGCGCGGGCAGAACCTGAAGGGCCCGGCCAACGTGCACTCCACGGCCGCCACCGGCACCCAGGCACTGCCGGTCACCTCCGGTTTCGCCGGCACGCTGACGGCGAAACTGGTCGGGTTCTCCGGCGGGACCGACCGGGCGTTCACGGTCGAGGGCGTCAACCCCGACTTCGACCCGGACGCCGCCGGGACGCCGGGAGTCCCGGACGTGCCGGCCTCCGCCCGCACCACGGTGACCGTTCCGGAGGGAAACCGGGACGCCGAGGTACGCGTGGACTACGCCGGCCTGCCGGCGGGTGAACAGATCGACCTCATCGGGTACGACGCCGAGGGCCGGGTCCACGCGCGCACCTGGGGACGGAACGGCATGTCCCTCTCCGAACCCGGCGAGTACACCGTCCTGGCGGTCCGGTCGGCGGCCGCACCTGGCCGCGAGAACGCCCGGGTCGACGGCACCCTCCGGTTCCGCACCATGGGACCGAACACGCCGAACGACGAGCGGGCCGAACTGTCCCCCGCGTCGTTCGAGGTGCGCAACGGCCAGACCGTGGAACCGGTCCTGCGCTGGACCGGCCTCACCCCGGGCCGCACCTACACCGGGTACGTGCAGTTCTCCGACGGCACCAGGGTGCTGCACGAGACCGAGGTGCTGATCGAGCCGTAGACCGTTCGCACGGCCGGGCGGCGCAGACGCGGGCCCGGCCGTGCGGCGCGGTTCACCCCAGATAGGTACGCGCGCCGTGCGCGTTCAGCTCGGCCAGGATGGCATCGGTGTCGCCGCCCTCGACCGCCGCCATCAGCCGCTCGTGCCGGTGCACGCCGTCCGCCGGCCGGGACACCTCGGCCTCCCGGCGCAGGTTCACCGCCATGTACAGCTGGAGCCGGACCAGCACCGACTCGTACACCGCGGACAGCTGCCGGTTGCCGGCCAGCGCCACCAACTCGACATGGAACCGCCGGTGCGCGTCCGCGACGGCCAGCCGGTCGCCGGTCGCCGTCGCCGTCCGCATCACCTCGAGCGCACCCCGCAGGGCGGAGCGGTCGGCGGTCCGCGGGATGGTGGCGACCGCATGCCGTTCCAGGACGTCGCGCACCTCGTACAGCTCGCGGACGTCGACGTCGGACAACGTCGCCACGCGCACGCCGCGGCGCGGGATGTGCTCGACGAGACCCTGCTGGGCGAGCAGGCGCAGCGCCTCCCGCAACGGCGCCCGGCTGATGCCGAGCTGCCGCGTCAGCTGCTCCTCGACGAGGCGTGCACCCGGATCGGTGCGCCCGCTGAGAATCTCGCGACTCAGCCGTTCCACGGCAAGGTCGACGAGGCTGTAGGTCTCCAGCTCCCCGTCCCTCACCCTGAAGAGTGTGCCAGTACGTCCGGCGCCGCCCCGCCGACGGGGCCACGCCGGACGTCCCGCGTACCCGAATCAGTCGTTGAAGGTCTCGCCGGTCTCGACCAGCGACTTGAGGTCGCTCAGAATCCAGGCCCAGCCACCGCCCGCACCGGCCTCGTCCGAGCCGCTGACCAGCGCCGCCGTGGCGGGCGCCCCGGCCAGCTCGTGGATCACGGTCAGCTTGCACACGCCGGGTTGCGTCTGCGACTCCTCGACGAGGTAGGTCACCCGGGTGAACGGCTCCGTGGCCGTGGTCGGATCCATCAGCATGCGCCACGTCTGCACCAGCCGGCGCGGCGGATCCACCTCCAGGACCTCGCCGTCGACGATGGTGTCCGGCATCGGGAAGCCGTTCTGCTCGGCGTACTGGATCATGCCCTGGTTCGGCGTCGACCGGTACGACCCGCCCGGCCTGAGTTCGTAGAAGCCCGGCGCCGCGTACCCGTAGCGCGCGTTCCACTCCGGGTCGGTGATGGCGGCCCAGATCTTCTCCGGGGCGGCCTTGATCCAGACGCGGTACACCTGCGTGGTCCCGGTCTCCGTCTGCGTGGTCATTCCGGCTCCTCCAGCGCGTTCTTCAGGTCGACGAGCGCCGTCACGTGGCGTTCGGTGTATTTGTCGATCCACCGGTCGTGGATCAGCCGGATCGGCACGGGATTGAGGAAGTGCAGCTTCTCCCGGCCCTGCCGGCGGACCACGACGAGATCGGCCTCCTCGAGCACCTTGAGGTGCTTGGCGACCCCGAATCGGGTCATTTCGAGTTCCCGTTCCAGCTCCGTGAGCGTGCGGCCGTCACGCCGAAAGAGCAGGTCGAGCAGGAAACGACGGGTCGGGTCGGCAAGCGCCTTGAACACCCGGTCGTCGTCGGTCATGACTCCAAGTTATGTGACCATCGGGTCACATGTCAAGGCCGCAGGGCCTGCGGAGCGGGTGGCCTCGCGGCTCAGCACGCTGGACAGAGACTCGGACGGCGCGGGTCGACGCGCCAATCAGGTGCAGACCTCGCGTGCGGAGCTTCGGTGCGGAGCACACCAGAGCGCCACACACACAGCGGCCCCCGGGACGCCGCGTGCAGAACTCCGGCGCGCAACGCACCACGCCGTCACACACAGCGGCACTCGGGACGCCGCGTGCGGAACACCGGCGCGCAACGCACCACGCCGTCACACACAGCGACCCCCGGGACGCCGCGTGCAGAACTCCGGCGCGCAACGCACCACGCCGTCACACACAGCGCCCCGCAGACGCCACGTGCGGAATTCCGGCAGGCAGCGCACCACACAGTCACACAGCCGCCCCGCCCATCGCGATCAGGCCAGCGGGCCACTCCCCCCGCTCCCCGACGCGGGCGAGCCCCCGCAATCGACGGGTGCCGCCTCTACCGAGCCTCGATCTTGGAGTTGCGGTGGGGACGAAAGCCGCATCGCACCGACGAATCGGGCACCACGAGTCCAAGATCGGGCACGTCCGGCCGGAGCGGGCGGGATGGGCGGGGGCGGGGTGTCAGTGGTTGCGGCGGACCAGGCGGCGCAGCTGGATGATGCGGGCGGCGGCCACGGCCATCGCGACGATGGCGCCGGCCACGCCGGCGATCAGCAGCGCGAGTGCGAGCGGAATCCGTCCCTCGAGAGCGAAGAACGAGATCTCCACCTTCGCGGTGTTCTGCGCGATGAAGACAATGAGGACGATCAACGCCACGACGCCGGCCCAGACGCCCGCCCACACCGCGCTGGTGCGGGTATGCGTGACCCGCGGTCCGGGCGCGCGGTCGCCGGCCGGCGCCACACCGGCGGGCTCCCGGCCGGTCGTCACGCCGGACGACTCGCGATCGAAACCCATGCCGGACGACTCGCGGGAGAGCGGCACCCCGGACGGGCCCCGGTCGGCAGCCACGCCGGTCGGCTCCGGGGCAGTCGACTCCGGGGCGGGCACCGGGGTTCCCGAGGCGGTGGGGCGGTCGTCCGAGGCGTACGTCATAGGTGTGATGTGCCCCGGACGGTGAGTGACTAACCCTGGCGCCAGATTTAAGGCCGGGCTAATAGACCGGCATCGAATTACGACGATACCGTCTTCGCCGGACAATCCTTCCTCAACGATTCGGACCACCATGCGTAGACGCGTTCTCCTCGTCGGCGGCGTCGCCCTCGTCACCGCCGCGGCGGGGATCGTCGTTGCGGCCAGTGCCAGTGCCGGCACCATGACGTACGAGGCGGAGGCCGCCGGCAACTCGATGCGCGGCGGTGCCCACGCCGTGGAGTGCGGGCGGTGCTCGGGCGGGCGGCGGGTCACCGGGATCGGACTGCTCGGTTCGCTGACGTTCGCCGGGGTGGTGACCGAGCGGGCGGGGCCGACCCGGTTGGCGGTGACGTACACCGGGGCGGAGACCCGGACCGCCCGGGTCAGCGTGAACGGTGCGGTCGCCGCCGCGATCCGGTTTCCGGCGTCCCGGGGGGCGAATCGGCCCGCCACGGTACGGATCACCGCCACGCTCGCGGCCGGTGACAACACGATCAGTTTCGGCAACCCGGACGGCGTCGCTCCGGATGTCGACAAGCTGGTCGTCACGACGGACGGGACTCCGCCGACGGTGGCACCGACCGCTTCCGTGCCGAACGGGCCGGGTAGCACCGCCACGCCGCCACCGCCGCCCGGCAGCGGACCGCCGCCCGGGAACCCGGCGTTCGAGGCGGAGGTGCTGAGCCTCGTCAACCGGGAACGTACCTCGGCCGGCTGCCCGGCGGTGACCTCGGACGACCGGCTCGTCGCGGCGGCCCGGGCGCACTCGGCGGACATGGCCACCCGGAACTACTTCAGTCACACCACACCGGACGGCGTCCCGTTCGCCACCCGGATCACCCGGGCGGGATACCGGTGGTCCGGTGCCGGCGAGAACATCGCCCAGGCGCAGCGCACGCCGGCCGCGGTGATGGCCAGCTGGATGAACAGCTCCGGCCACAAGGCGAACATCCTCAACTGCGACTTCACGAACCTCGGCGTGGGCGTGGCGGCCGACGCGGACGGCACGCTGTTCTGGACCCAGGACTTCGCCCGCCCGCTCTGAACCCGCCCGCTCTGAACCCGCCCGCTCCGAACCCGCCCGCTCCGAACCCGCCCGCGCGGTGGGCGAGCCCGCGGCTCAGCTGACGTAGCGGCGGGCCCGGGAGGCGCGCTGCGCCGCGTCCAGCGCGGACAACCGGGACTCCACCGTCCACGGCCGGGGCCGCCGGTTCGCCAGCAGCCAGGGCAGGCCGCGCAGCGCGTCCAGGGAGCCGAGCGCCGAGGTCCGGTCGTGCGGGACCGTGCGGGCCAGGAACGCGGTCCGCCGCAGCGCCTGCCTCAGCGGCCGGCGCAGCCAGGTGAACCAGAGCGTGTTGCGCAGCCCCACCCGGCGGCGCAGATCCGGGTCACGCAGCACCGACGCCCGGTGGTGCACGACCAGGTCGTCGCGGTAGCACAGCTCCCAGCCGGCGCTGATCAGGTCGGTGGCCAGCAGCTCCTCCTCGCCACCCAGCCACAGCCACGGGCTGAAGCCGCCGGCCCGCCGGAACGCGTCCCGGCGCACCACCGCGGCGCCCGCCAGGAAGCTGCCCAGCGCGGGACCGGGGAGCCACCCGGGCGCGGACACCGGGGAGTCTCGCAGCTCCGCCACGATCGGGTCGTCGGCACCGGACGGTTCCACCACGATCCGGGCGTTCAGCACGGCGATCCTCGGGCAGCCGTCGAGGAGGTCGGCGGCGCGGCGCAGCGAACCGGGCTCCCACCAGGTGTCGTCGTCACAGAACGCGACGTACGGCGTACCCAGTCGGTCCACGCCCACATTGCGCCCGACGGCGCCGAGGTTCTCGCCCAGCGCGACCACGTCGACGTCCGGGAAGCGGTCCCGGACGGCGGCGGCCGTGCCGTCGGTCGAGCCGTTGTCCACCAGCACCACCGGTGGCCGTTCCGGCAGCGCCCGCAGCCGGGCCACCGCGGCCACCGCCTCGTCGCGCCGTTGGTGCGTGATCACCACGACGCCTACCCGCGCATCGATCATCTTGCCTCCCCAGGCCGACCGCGGGGGTACCCAGGAAGGGAGGATCCAGACCAGGAACGGGGGTCAGAAAAGACCCACTACCCAGTGGTACGCGTCCATCACCCATTCGGTCTGCTGCAGGTGCGCCAGTCCCACGCCGACCAGGAACACCGCCGCGACCAGGTGGGCGCCGCGGGCGGACCGGCGCACCCGGCCCAGCTGCTTCTCCAGGATCGCTCCACCGAGGACCCGGGCCAGCACGAACAGGCCGAGCGCCACGAACAGGCTGCACACGAACACCACGATCGGGGTGGTCAGGTCGCCGTCGGTGGAGATGGCCCAGATGCCCCAGCAGACGAACGCGAACAGCAACGCGGCGCTGGTCCACTCGCCGCCGCGGCGCAGCTCGTTCAGGTGCCAGGAGCCCGAACGGTTCTGCCGCGGCGCCCCGGAACCCGGCCAGCCGGTGCCGGTGGGTTCGTGCTCGGCGGCGTACTGCTGGGTCCGGGGGTGGGGGTTGACCTGGGCCCGGCCCCGGGAGAACGGCGACGGAGGCGGCGGCGCCGCGGGCTCCCCGGGCCGACCCGGCACCGGCGCCGTGGGCGGCTCGGCCCAGGGATCCTGCGGCGGCATGTCGAGCGTCCGCTCCGACCACTGCGGCGGCTGCTCAGGCATCGTGCCCACCCCCTGTACGCGACGACAGATCCGGCGCCACACCTCCGGCGCCGTCATATCGAGAGTAACGAGCCGGCAAACTCGGTCGCTGCGGCGTGCCTGATCCACTACACAGGGGGCCATGACTTCGGCAGAGCTTGCGATCCGGGTCGGCACCGCGGACGACTGGCCCGCGGTGTCCGATCTGCTCTCAGTGGTGTTCCACCACACGGCCGACGAGATGCGGGACGTCGAGGGTTCGGTCTATGAACCGGACCGGGCGCTGGTCGCCACGGACGGCGACCTGGTGGTGGGGCACGCGGCGGCGTACACCCGGGATCTGACCGTGCCCGGCGCCGTCCTGCCCGCCGCGCACGTCACGCAGGTCGGCGTCGCGCCGACGCACCGCCGGCGAGGCCTGCTGAACCGGATGATGCGCCGGCAGCTGGACGAATTCGCGGCCGCCGGCCGGGAACCGGTCGCGGTGCTCTGGGCGAGCGAGACCAGGATCTATCCGAGGTACGGGTTCGGGCCGGCCGCCCAGCGCCTGACCATGCACATCATGAACCGGGAGATCACCCCGCCCGCCGTGCCCGCGAGCGACGGCCGGCTGCGGATGGTCGACCCGGCCGCCGCGGTGGCGGACCTCCGCACGGTGTACGAGTCGTTGCGCCCGCACCGTCCCGGCTGGTCCAGCCGGGACGACCGGTGGTGGCGGTTCGTGCTGTCCGACCTGCCCTCGCAGCGCGGTGGCGGCACCCGGCTGCACGGCGTCGTCCACCACACCCCGGACGGACCCACCGGGTACGCCCTGTGGCGCACCGAGTCGCGCTGGGACGCGCACGGACCGGACGCGACGGTGCACATCCGCGAGGTGGTGGCGGCCGACCCGGTGGCGTACGCGGCCCTGTGGCGCTTCCTGCTCACCATCGACCTGACCCGCACCGCCGTCGCCGAGTACCTGGCCCTGGACGAGCCGTTGCCACACCTGGTGGACGAGCCGCGCCGGCTGGGCATCCGGATGCAGGACGGGCTGTGGATCCGGATCGTGGACCTGCCGGCGGCGCTGGCCGCCCGGCGGTACCCCACCGAGGTCGACGTGGTCCTGGACGTGACCGACCCGGATCTGCCGCGGAACACCGGCCGGTGGCGGCTCACCGGCGGACCGGACGGCGCCGCCTGTGCCCGCACCGACGCGCCGGCCGACCTGGCCTGCACCACGCTGGAGCTGGGCACCGTCTACCTGGGCGGCCCGACGCTGGCGAGTCTGGCGGGCGCCGGGCGGGTGCACGAACTGACCCCGGGAGCGCTGGCCCGGGCGTCGACGGCGTTCGGCGGACTCCGGATGCCGAACCCGCTGGAGGTGTTCTAGGCGGTAGGTTCGGCGGTATGGGTGAGACCGAACGCCGACGCCGCCGGTTACGTCCGCCCGCCGGAACCGGGCCGGTCGAGCAGGCCGGTGCGGGCGAGCCGGGCGCGCCGGTCGAGCCGGCCGGTGCGGTCGAGCCGGTCGAGCCGGCCGGTGCGGTCGAGCCGGCCACGCGCACCAAGGCGGGTGCGGTGACCTCCGCCGTGGACGACCCGGTGGAACCGCCGGTCCGCCCGACACCCGGCGGGATGAGCGGGGTGCCCGGACGGCCCGCCGCCCGGCCGGTCGCGCAGGCCGACCCGCGCCCCGCCCGGCCCGTCTCCGGCGGCAACGGCCGTCCGGCGCCCGGGTCGCGGCCGACGTCCGGTGCCGGCGCCGGTGGTGCCGACCGGGAGTCCGAGCGTGGGCTGCGCGGACTGGTCGGATCGGGCTCGTCGCAGGTCAGCCTGAGTGCGGCGATGCGCGCCCGGGACGCCGCCCGGCCCGGCGAGGAGCACCTGGCGGACGCCGAGGCGACCCTGTCCATCGTGCGGCGGAACTGGCTGCCCCGGGAGGACCTGCCGCGCAACCGCTGAGCGGCTCAGCCCTGCGGCAGCGACGGAAGCGGCGGCAGCTCGCGGGCCGACTCGTACGCGGCGAGCTGCCCGATCCGGCGGGCGTGCCGGGGATCGCCGGAGAACGCCGTGTTGAGGAACGCCTCCACGAACGAGGTGGCCTCGTCCAGGGTGTGCTGACGGGCGCCGATGGCCAGCACGTTCGCGTCGTTGTGCTGGCGGGCCAGCTGCGCGATCTCGACCTTCCAGGCGAGCGCCGAGCGGACCCCGTCGACCTTGTTCGCGGCGATCTGCTCACCGTTGCCGGAGCCGCCGATGACGATGCCCAGGCTGCCCTCGTCGGCCACCACCTTCGCGCCGGTGTGCAGGCAGAACGGCGGGTAGTCGTCCTCCGGGTCGTAACCGTGCGGACCCACGTCGACCACGTCGTACCCCTGCTTGGTCAGGTGGTTGACGAGGTGCATCTTCAGCTCGTAGCCGGCGTGATCGGAACCAAGGTAGACGCGCATGCCCCGAAGTCTCTCAGAAGGTCAGCGCGGCCCGCAGCGAGGACGCCACCTGGTCGGCGGCGGCCCGGGCCGCGTCGATGACCGCGAGTTTGCGGGCGAAGCCGTGGTTCATGCCGGCGTACCGGACGTGCACCACCGGCACGCCCGCGGCGGTCAGCGCGTCGGCGTAGTCGGCGCCCTCGTCGCGCAGCACGTCGTACTCGGCGGTGATCATCAGGGTGGGCGGCATTCCGGCCAGGTCGGCGGCGAGCGGCGCCGCGTCCGGGGTGAACCGTTGCGCCGGGTCCGGCACGTACGTCTCCCAGGCCAGCTTCATCGCGGCCCGGTCCAGCCCGTAGGAGCCCAGCTCGTCGTACGACTCGGCGGACAGCATCGGGTCGATCACCGGGTAGATCAGCACCTGGTAGTCGACCGGGGTGGCCGCGTCCCGCTGCCGGCGGGCCGCCACGGTGGCCAGCTGGCCGCCCGCGCTGTCACCGCCGACGGCCAGCCGGGACGGGTCGACGCCCAGGCCGGCGCCCTCCTTGCGGAGGTAGGCGAGGACCGTCTCGACGTCGTCCAGCGCGGCCGGGAAGACGTGCTCCGGGGCCAGCCGGTAGCCCACCGACAGCACCGCGCAGCCGGAGCGGTCGGCCACCCGGCGGCAGAACCGGTCCACCGTCTCGATGCTGCCGTAGCACCAGCCGCCGCCGTGCGCGTACACGAGGACCGGCGTGTTCACCCGGGTGGCGTACAGCCGGCAGGGCACGCCGTCGGCGTCGACGTCCACCACCACCGGCAGCGGCAGCGCGGGGCCGCTCTCCACCTCGTTGGCCTGCTCCATCGCGTCCCGGGCGAACCGCAGCTGGGTGTGCGGGTCCGCGGCGAGTTCCGCCGCGGTCGGCCGCCGCCGCAGTGCCGCGGCGGCCGTGACCTGAGGGTGCAGCATCAAAGTTGGGCGAGGACGAGGCCGCCGCGGGCCTTGGGGGTGAACCAGGTGCTCTTGCGCGGCAGCTTCTGGCGGGCCAGGTTGACCGCCACGAAGTCCTCGACGGTCACCGGTGCGATCAGCACGGCCAGCTCGGCACGCCCGGCGTCGACCTCACCGCGCAGCCACTCGGCCGGATAGTCGCCGCCGACGTACGAGATCCGCTTGTCGCCCGGGTCCAGGCCCAGGGCGTCACCCAGCAGGACCCGCTCGACCAGTGCGTGGTCCAGGTTGTCGACGTCGCCGCCGCCGGGCCGGGGCGGGAGCACCACCGCGTACGCACGGCCCTCGGCGTACAGCTCGATGGTCCCCTTGGCCGGGATGGCCGCGGGCCGCGTCAGCTCCTCGATCTGCGCGCCGGCCGCGACCAGCTGGGCCCGCAGATCGTGCACCGGCAGCTCGCTGACCAGCCGGTTGTACGGCTGGATGGCCACCGACGCGGGCGTGGTGACCACGGCCAGGAAGCGCGGCAGGCCGCCGGTCTGCGCGGCCAGGCTGCGGTGGTTGCCGTCGGCCACGACCAGTTCGCCGCCGCCCGCCAGCGCGACCAGTTCGTCCTGCTGCGGACCGGCCGGCAGGGTCCAGATGGCGTGGGTACGGCCGGTCTGGTCGACGTCCGTGGCGGCCGGCGTCCCGGCGTTCTCGGTGGCGGCGGCGAGCGCGGCGTGCAGCTCGTCGCCGCGGCCGGTCTGCAGCAGCAGCACCGGCGACAGCAGCGTGCCGAGCGCCTCGGCCAGCGCCACCCGCTCCCGCACCTTGGCGATGAACACGTCCTCGTTGCGGATCACCAGGCCGGGCTCGTCGGCACTGGTGGAGATCTGGTCGGTGTCGACCATGCACCAGAGCCCGTACGCGGCCGGCTCGCCCGGTGCGGTGATGCGGTACAGCACCACCACCCGCTCGGCCGGCGTGTAGCTGCCGTCCGCCCGTTCGTCGGCGAGCCGGGCCACGGCGTCCGGCAGCGCCTCGGCGAACGTCTTGCCGAGCGACTCGGGCGCGCGGTGCGGCATCTCGACCGCGAGCGCGCTGTGCGGATTGGCCGCGATGATCGCGGTGATCTCCGCGTCGTCGGCGAACTCGTCGTAGTTCTGGGCGCCGGTGCCGCCCGTGGTGATCCAGGCCCGGGTGATCGGGTGCACGACCGTCATGGTGGCGAACCTACCGGGTACGGCGCCGGTGCCGGCCCACCGGCATGTTCGCCCGTGACCGGGCCAACTGTCCGCGCCGCCACAGGTCCATCGGGCGCTCCAGCGGCGTGCTGGACACCGTCACCGGTGGCGCCACCATCGCGGCCAGGACCGGGTCCGCCCAGGCGCCACGGTGCACGGTGATCGTCGACGTGGCCACGACATCGGTGTCGGCCATCTCGCGCCTCTCGGATGTGATGGGTTTCTCACCCGGAGCAACGACCCCGGAGGCGCGAAGGTGGCGCTCAGGTAACGAACTTGAATGGGTTTTCCGCCGCGGGTGGGCTCAGTCGAAGATCGGACCCAATTCCCGGCTGCGCTTCAGCTCGTAGAACCCCGGCGTGCCGGCGACCAGCAGCACCCCGTCCCAGAGCCGGCCGGCCGCCTCCCCCTTGGGCGCCGGCGTGACCACCGGCCCGAAGAACGCGACGGTCTCGCCGTCGACCGGGCCGGGCGCGTGGATCACCGGCGTGCCGACGTCGTTGCCGACCGGCTTCATGCCGGCGTCGTGGCTGGCCCGCAGCGCGGCGTCCCAGGCGTCGCTGCCGGCCGCGTCGGCGAGCGCGGGGTCGAGCCCGACCTCGGTGAGCGCTTCGGTGTACAACCGCGCGTCGTACTCATACTTCCGCAGGTGGATGCGGGTGCCCAGCGCGGTGTAGAGGTCCCGCAGCACCTGCGGGCCGGCCGCCTCGGCGGCGGCGATGCAGACCCGCACCGGGCCCCAGGTGCGGTCCATCAGCCGGCGGTAGCTGTCGGTCAGCCCGTCCCGCCCCTGGTTGAGCACGGACAGGCTCATCACGTTGAACCGGATGTCCAGCGGGCGGACCTTCTCGACCTCGAGCAGCCAGCGGGACGTCATCCAGGCCCACGGGCAGGCCGGGTCGAACCACATGTCGACGGAGTCACGTTGTGTCATGCCTTCGATACTGCACCCTCGAAGTCGGGCGGCTCCGGGTGACGTGTGGCACGCCCGGTGCGCATAGGCTGGCGTGGAGGAAAACTCGGGACGGGGGCCGCGGGGCCTGAAGTGCCAGCTTGGAGGAGTCATCGTGGCCGGAGTTCGGAATCTGACCCAGGTCGAGGCCGCCGAGCGGGCCCGCCTGCTCGATGTGACCGGGTACGACATCGCCCTGGATCTGACCGACGGCGCGGGCAATCCCGGCGAGGGTACGTTCCGGTCCGTCACCCAGGTCACCTTTCGCTGCACGGAGCCCGGCGCGCAGACGTTCATCGAGGTCGCCGCGACCGCGATCCGGTCCGCCCGGCTGAACGGGGCGGAGGTGGATCTCTCCGGCTGGTCCGCCGAGCGGGGCCTCACGCTGACCGGCCTGGCCGCGGAGAACACGCTGACCGTCGAGGCCGACTTCGCGTACTCGGCGAGCGGGCAGGGCCTGCAGCGCAGCCTGGACCCGGTGGACAAGGAGATCTACCTCTACAGCCAGTTCGAGACCGCGGACGCGCAGCGGGTCTACGCCGCGTTCGACCAGCCCGACCTGAAGAGCGTGTTCACCTGGCACGCCACGGTGCCCGCGCACTGGAAGGTCATCTCGAACATGCCGGTGGACCGGCAGGAGAAGGCCGGCCCGGGGGCCAAGACCGTGCACTTCACCGAGTCGGCGCGGATGAGCACGTACATCACGGCGCTGTGCGCGGGCCCGTACCACGAGGTGCGCGACTCGCACGACGGCATCGACCTGGGCGTGTTCTGCCGGGCCTCGATGGCGCAGCACCTGGACGCCGACGACCTGTTCCTGATCACCAAGCAGGGCTTCGACTTCTTCCACGACAAGTTCGGCGTGCGGTACCCGCTGCCGAAGTACGACCAGCTGTGGGTGCCCGACTTCAACGCCGGCGCGATGGAGAACTTCGGCTGCGTCACGCACGCCGAGGCGCACTACATCTTCCGCTCGCAGGTCACCGACTACGAGTACGAGCAGCGCGCCAACACGATCCTGCACGAGATGGCGCACATGTGGTTCGGCGACCTGGTCACCATGCGCTGGTGGAACGACCTGTGGCTGAACGAGTCGTTCGCGGAGTGGGCCAGCCACTGGTGCAACACCCACGCCACCCGGTTCGCCGACGCCTGGACCACGTTCCTGTCCATCCGGAAGAACTGGGGCTACCGGCAGGACCAGCTGTCGTCCACCCACCCGGTGTACTGCGAGATGCCCGACCTGGAAGCGGTCGAGGTCAACTTCGACGGCATCACGTACGCCAAGGGCGCCAGCGTGATCAAGCAGCTGGTCGCGTACGTCGGGATCGACGCGTTCCTGGCCGGGCTGCGGGCCTACTTCGGCAAGCACGCGTGGGGCAACGCCACGTTCGACGACCTGCTCAGCGAGCTGGAGGCGGCGTCCGGCCGGGAGCTGCGCAAGTTCGCCGCGCAGTGGCTGGAGACGGCACAGGTCAACACGCTGCGCCCGGTCGTGTCGATCGGGGCGGACGGCACCTACACCGATGTCGTGGTCGAGCAGGAGGCGCCGGCCGCGTACCCGACGCTGCGCACCCACCGGATCGGCGTCGGCCTGTACGACCTGACCGACGGCCGGCTGGTCCGCCGGGAGCTGCTCGAGTTGGACGTCACCGGCGAGCGCACCGCGATCCCCGCGCTGACCGGGGTGCCGGCCGCGGACGTGCTGCTGCTCAACGACGACGACCTGACGTACGCGAAGATGCGCCTGGACGAGCGGTCGATGGCCACCGTGGTGCCGCACATCGCCGGATTCGAGTCGTCGCTGGCCCGGGCGCTGTGCTGGGCCGCCGCCTGGGACATGGTCCGCGACGCCGAGCTGGCCACCCGCGACTACGTGGCGCTGGCGTGCAGCGGCCTCCCCGCGGAGAAGGACATCAACCTGACCACGGCCACGCTGCGGCAGACGCAGACCGCCCTGGTCATGTACGCCGACCCGGACTGGGCGCCGACCGGCTGGGCCCAGCTGGCCGCCACCGCGCGTACCGCCCTGGAGGCGGCCGAGCCGGGCAGCGGGTTCCAGCTGGCCTGGGCGCGGGCCTACCTCAGCGCGTCGCGCAGCACCGCGGACCTGGCCGTGCTGCGTGGCTGGCTGGACGGCGAGGGCGTGCCGCCGGGACTCACCGTCGACACCGAGCTGCGCTGGTCGCTGCTGCAGACGCTGGCCGCGCACGGCGTCGCGACGGACGACGAGATCGGGTACGAGCTGGACGGCGACCGCACCGCCAGCGGCGAGCGGGAGGCCGCGTACGCCCGGGCGCTGCTGCCGACGCCGGAGAACAAGGCGCAGGTGTGGGAGCGGCTGACCGGCGACGAGGAGCTGCCGAACTGGCTGCACCGCTCGCTGCTGCAGGGCTTCCAGACGTCCACCCAGGTCGCGTTGACCGCGCCGTACGCGCCGAAGTTCTTCGAGGTGGTGGACGCGCTCTGGGCCCGGTCGGACAGCGAACCGGCGCAGGAGTTCGTGATGATGGCGTACCCGGCGTACCAGGTCAGCGCGGACACCGTGGCGCTGACCGACGCCTGGCTGGCCGCGGACGGGCACAACTCGTCGCTGCGCCGGCTGGTGGCCGAGGGCCGCGACGGCGTGGTGCGCGCGCTCAAGGCCCGGGCCCGGGACGTGGCCGCGGGCTGAGATCCGCCCCATCACCCACTCTGCGTGAGTACGCTGACACTCCGTGGTGATGGAGGTGGTCGGTGGAGACGGGGCACGGATCATTGGTGCGCTGGGCCGCACCCGACGGCCCGTGGACCGAGCCGGACCTGCACCTGTTCCCGCAGGACGGGCACCGGTACGAGATCGTCGACGGCGCGCTGCACGTCACGCCGCCGCTCGACCGTGACCACGAGTCGGTGGCCCGCGCACTGGTCACGACGTTGCGCGGCGCCGCGCCGGCGGGCTGGTGGGTGTGCGCCCGGCTGGGCGTGGAGATCGGCGCCAGCAACCTCATCCCGGACGTGATCGTGCTGCGGCCGGAGTCGTCCGGCGCGATCTGGACCGACCCGGCCGACGTGGCGCTGGTGATCGAGGTGGAGTCCACGGAGAGCCGGCGCTACGACCGGCTGCTCAAGCCGACGCTGTACGCCGAGGCCGGCATCCCGTCGTTCTGGCGGGTGGAGCCGGGCCCGGCGCTGCACGTGTACCGGCTGGAGGACGGCGGTTACCGCCCGGAACGCACAGTGCAGGGCGCCGAGCTGGTGCAGCTCGACGCCCCGTACCCGGTGCGGGTGGCCCCGTCGACCTGGGTCTGACTCAGTTCCGTCCGGCGTGGGTGGCGAGCTGGTCCAGGCCGGCCAGCACACCCCCGGCCAGGTCGCCACCGGCGAACGCCGCGGACATGCTCAGCGCGGCCAGCTTGGCGTCGCGGTCGGAGATACGCTTCCGGGCCTCGTTGCCGGTGACGATCTCCAGCGCCCGCTGGTTCGGCGACACCGCCACCAGGACCGCCCGGTTGGCGCCCTCGATCTGCTTGTGCAGCCGCTCCGCGTGCTCACGGACCGGCTCGTCGAGATCGCCGATGTAGACGCTGAAGGTGAGGCCGGTCAGCTGGTCGGCCACCCGGAGCGCCTCGTCGAGGCGGAGCAACTGCCGCGTGGTGAACGGGCCGTCGAGCGCCGCCTGGCCGTCCGGCGAGGTGGTCTGCTCCGGCTCGGACGAGATGGTCTCGCCGCCGGGCTCGTCCAGCGCGGTGTGGCCCTGGTTCCGGGTCGGGTGATCCTGAACGTTACCAGCGGTCACTTGCGCCTCCTGTGGACCCGGGACGCACCGGCCGGCCGGACGCGTCCTCGATGATGCCCGACTCGATCGCCGGCGGCTGCGCGCGCCCACCGGCCGTCAGGGCACCCGCGGCGGAACTGACCTGCTCCGGCGACGCCAGGAACCAGACCGGCTGGAAGTCGTACGGTCGGCCCGGCCGGTACCGCCGGGTGCGACGACGGGAGTCGCTGCCCGCGAAGGACAGCGCCGCGATCACCGCCGCGACCGCAACCGGGATGATCACGAAGATCAGTACGGTGTTAAGAATCGACAACCTCAACGCCCCCAGGCGCCTGATTTCCCAATGATCCGAACGTCAATCACGGTAGCGGAGAGCAGGTCGTGCCACTGCGTCGGGTCTCAACCCCACTTCTCACGCCGTCGGGCTCTACGCGGAATGGGCTCCGAGGTGCAAAAATCACCCTGACGCGCGGTACCGGCTGGTTCCTGCCCGGTACGGCAGGAGGGGGAGCTCATGCGCACAACCGTCCCGGCCGCTCTGGCAGCGCTCGTTGTCGGAATCTCGACCGCCGTCCTCGGTGCCGCCCCCGCACACGCCGCCGCCGTGTTCCTCGAGGCCAACCCCGACACGGTACGCGCCGGCGACCAGGTGGGCCTGCGCGCCAGCTGCACCGACAACCTGAAGAACGCGGCGGTGGCCGGCGACCCGCTGGGCCGGGTCACGGTCCGCCCCAACGTGGCCTTCCTGACCGCCACCACCCGGGTCCCGGCCGGCACCGAGCCCGGCACGTACCGCCTGACGCTCACCTGTCCCGACGGCTCCAGCGCCACCACCACGCTGAACGTGGTGGCCCGGGTGGAACCGGCCCGCGGGCCGGCCACCGGCGGGGGCGGCACCGCCGACGGCCGCTCGGCACCGCTGATGGTCGGCGGCGGCCTCCTCGCGATCGCCGCCGGCCTGGCGCTCGCGGTGGTGTCGCTGCGGCGCCGCCGTCTGGGCTGAGGCCGCCCGTGCGCCGCCCCGCGCCGTCCGGCCCGGAGGTTCCCGGCCCGCGCATGCCGGACTCCGTGCTGCGCCGGCGCCCGGCCGAGGTGGTCGTCGCCCGGCCGGACACCCGCGGGCGCCCGGCCGTGGCGGCCGCCCCGCCGCATCGACCACCGCAACAACCACCGGGCCGTGCATTGGGCCGGCCACCGGGCCGACCTCCGGGCCGGCCACCGCGACCGGTACGCGGGCGGCGTCCGGTACCCGTCGGCCTGATCGCCGCCGCGCTCGTCTTCCTCGGCCTGTTCAGCGTCGGCATGGGCCTCGGCAACGCCACCGGCTTCGACCTGGGTGACCTGTTCCGCGGCCCGGACAAGCCGCCGCCCCGGGCGTTCCCGGTGCTGGAGCCGAGTCCACCGCGCCGGGTCACCATCCCCTCGCTGAAGATCGAGGCGCCGATCCTGCACGTCGGCCTGGCCAAGGACGGCTCGGTCGACGTGCCGCCGGTCGAGCGGCACCGGGAGGCCGGCTGGTTCGCCGACGGCCCCTCCCCCGGCCAGTTCGGTCCCGCCCTGATCGTCGGGCACGCCGACACCCGGACCGGCCCGTCGGTCTTCCACAACCTGCACCGGATGAAGCCCGGCCAGCGCATCGAGATCCTGCGCCGCGACGGGGAGGTGGCGCTGTTCGAGGTGAACTCGGTGGAGGACTTCGGCAAGACCAAACTGCCGATCCAGCGCGTGTACGGCGACTACACCCGCCCGTCCCTCCGGCTGGTGACGTGTGGCGGGACGTGGCTGGGCGGCGACCGCGGCTACTCCGACAACATCGTGGTGTTCGCGTCCCTGATCGGCACCAAGGACCGCTAGCGCTGGTGTGCCAGTGGAGCGCTCCACTGGCACACCAGCGTCGTTATGAGCGGTGGATAACGACGCTGGTGTTCCACTCGGCGCGGGGGCGTCAGGCGGCTTCGGCCTCGACCGGCTTGGGCAGGTCGAGCCAGTCCGCCCAGCGCGGATCCGGCGTCCGGTGCCCCAGCACCCGCCAGGCCACC
This sequence comes from Jidongwangia harbinensis, assembly GCF_020216025.1. Lineage (GTDB taxonomy): Bacteria > Actinomycetota > Actinomycetes > Mycobacteriales > Micromonosporaceae > Actinoplanes > Actinoplanes harbinensis. The sequence continues at coordinate 39,978 of NZ_JAIWNC010000026.1, forward strand.
CCGCGCGGCGCGGCCGGTGGCGCGTGCAGGCGCCACCCCAGTTCGGCCGGGGTCTTGTCGCCCTTGCTGTGGTTGCACTTGGCACAGGCCGCCACCACGTTGTCCCACGAGTGCAGACCACCGCGGCTGCGCGGGAACACGTGGTCGATGGTCTCGGCGGAACCGCGACAGTAGGCGCACCGGCCGCCGTCGCGGGCGAAGATCGCCCGGCGGGACAGTCCGACGTGGGTCCGGTACGGCACCTTCACGTACCGGGTCAGCCGGACCACGGACGGGATCGGCAGCGTGTGGCGTGCGCTGTGCAGCAGTCCGTCGCCGTCGCAGACGCACTCTGCCTTGGCGGTCAGTACGAGAATGGTCGCTCGACGCACCGATACGACGCACAGCGGCTCGTAGGTAGCGTTCAACACCAACGCGGAAGAGCCCACTGTGGGTCGTATGTCAGGCATCGCGGTCACCCTTCGGTGTGGTACTTAACCGACTCCTGAGTGCTTGAGGTCTGGTACCGGCCAGCCGGGATCTCGGCTGGCCGTGCGCCAATAGTCCCTGATGGATGACGGAATTGCGAGCACAATCTGCAGCCGCCCGGTAAACGTCTGAGGTCTTATGCGAAGATGTCCGGTTTCCCGGAGACCGGGCCGCCGCGGCGATCGGGACCGGCCCGGTACGGTGGCTTCCCGTGTTACTTCTCGCTCCGACTCCCGCTCCGTCCGGCCCCGGCATCGTGATCACCACGCCGGACGTCACGCAGAGCTGCAAGACCGACGCCCTGTGCAGCCGCGTGTTCGAGCTGACCGACAATCAGTGGCTGGCGAACAGCAGCTACGTCGTCATCGTGAAGCCGCTGCGCATCATCGGCATCATCCTGGCCGCGATGCTGCTGCGCTGGCTGTTGCACCGGGCGATCAGCCGGCTCGCCACCAGCACCTCCCGGGCCGCCATGCCGGCGCTGCTGAAGCCGTTGAAGGAACGCACCACCCCGGCGGCCGAGGAGGGGCAGTTCATCCCGGAACGCCGCCGGCAGCGGGCCGAGGCGATCGGCTCGGTGCTGCGCAGTTTCGTCACGGCGGTGGTGTTCACCATGGCGATTCTGCTGGTCATGGGCGAACTGGGCTTCAATCTGGCGCCGCTGCTGGCCAGCGCGGGGATCGTCGGTGTGGCGCTGGGCTTCGGCGCGCAGAGCCTGGTGAAGGACCTGATCGCGGGCCTGTTCATGCTGCTGGAGGACCAGTACGGCGTCGGCGACACGGTGGACCTCGGCGACGCCGTCGGCGTGGTGGAGTCGGTCGGCCTGCGGATCACCACGGTGCGCGACGCCCGGGGGGTGCTCTGGTACGTGCGCAACGGCGAGATTCTCCGGGTCGGCAACAAGAGCCAGGGCTGGGCCATGGTGGTGATCGACATCCCGATCGGTTTCGTGAACTCGGAGCAGGCCGTCGCGGTGCTGCGTACCGCCGCCCAGTCGGTCGCGGAGCAGCCGGAGCACGCCACCGAGTTCCTCGAGGCTCCGGATGTGATCGGCGTCGAGACGCTCACCGTGGACGGTGCCACCATCCGGACGATCGCCAAGACCACTGCGGACGGTCAGGTGGGCGTGCAACGGGATCTGCGCCGGGCGTTGACCGAGGCGCTGGAGACGTCGGGGCTGTCCCAGAAGATCGCCGCTTCGCGGATGCTGCCGCGTCCCGCATCGCCGTATTCGTCCGCCGCGGGAGAGCGTGGCGGCGAGCCGGGCGGGGCCACCTGACCTGGCCCGACGCCGGTTCGGGGGATGGCGCTCTTCATCCGAATGGCCGATAATCGATCCGTACGCTCTAGCCACCGGTCAGACGATCGGGCAGAATCGCGCACAGAGCATCTGCACTTGCAGCGTCACGTTCGCGTCGGCTCGCCCGCGGACGTGTCCGGCGCCGCCGCACCCGGCGGCCGCCGTGAGCGATGGAGGGCCTGGTGTGTCCGACGACCGACATCGGTCACGTCCGACGGACAGAGCCGATGACGTGACGCCGCCGGAGCGCCCGGCGTCGTTCCGGGACGTCTTCGCCGTCTCGGAATACCGCGCGGTGTACCTGGCCATGATGGTGAGCTGGGTGGGCGACTACCTGGCCCGGGCCGCGATCACCGTGCTGGTCTACCAGCGCACCGACTCGGTCCTGCTGTCCGCGGCGGCGTTCGCGGTGAGTTACCTGCCCTGGGTGGTGGGCGGTCCGCTGCTGTCCGCGCTGGCCGAGCGGTACCCGTACCGCCGCGTCATGATCGCTTGCGATCTCTTCCGGATGGCCCTGGTCCTGCTGCTGGTCATCCCCGGCATGCCGGTGCCCGCGATCCTGGTCGTGATGTTCGTCATCACGCTGGCCAACGCCCCGGCGCAGGCGGCCCGCTCGGCCCTGCTGCCGGTGCTGCTCGACCGCCGGCAACTGGCGGTGGCGATGGCCACCAACGCCACCACGGTCCAGGCGGCGCAGGTCATCGGGTACGTGGCCGGCGCGACGCTGGCCGCCGCGGTGCACCCGCAGCTGGCCATCTCGATCGACGCCCTGACCTTCGCGGCGTCCGCGGCGCTGATCACCACGGGGGTTCGCAACCGGCCGCCCGCGGTCAACGAGTCGCAGCGCAGCCACCTGCTGAAGGAGACCGGCGCGGGTTTCCGGCTGGTGTTCGGCAACCGGGTGCTGCGATCGATCGCCCTGCTGGTGTTCGCCCTGGGCGCGTTCGCCATCGTGCCGGAGGGCCTGGCCGCGGCGTGGGCCGCGGAGGGCAGCTCGGACTCGGTCAGCCGGGGCATCGACCAGGGCATGATCATGGCGGCCGGTCCGATCGGTTTCGTCATCGGTGGACTCGTGGTGGGCCGGCTGGTGGCGGCCGACGCCCGCCAGCGGCTGATCCGGCCGTTCGCGATCCTGGCACCGCTCGCCCTGGTGCCCGCGCTGGCGGCACCCAAGGCAGAGGTGGTCGCGCTGCTGACGCTGATCTCCGGCGTCGCCCAGGGCGGGCTCATGCCCACGCTGAACACCCACTTCGTGCTGGCTCTGCCGCACGGGTTCCGGGCCCGCGCGTTCGGCGTCATGCAGCAGGGCATCCAGCTCAGCCAGGGCGGGGCGGTGCTGCTCACCGGCGTCCTCGCGGAGCACTCCAAGGTGCCGCCGGTGGTCGGTCTGTGGAGCGTCGGCGGCGTGGTGCTGATGGTGGTGCTGGCCATCCGCTGGCCCAGCGCCCGGCTGATGGACCGGGAGATCGAGCGCGCCGAGCACGGCGTTCCGGCCATCCCGGCGGCGCGTGGCCGGCGCAACGCGCGTCACACCCCGCAGCACGTGAGCGGAGCGGCTGGCAGGATGGATGCGTGACGGTTTCGGGTGAGCTGCCGGTGACGCCGGCCCGTAAGGACCCCGTGCCCGAGGAGGCGAGCTTCTTCGTGGCGGTCGGCGGGGAGCCGACGTTCCGCCGGCTGGTGGACGCGTTCTATGCGGGCGTCGCGGCGGACCCGATCCTGCGCCCGATGTATCCGGAGGAGGATCTCGGTCCGGCCGCCGACCGGCTCACGCTGTTCCTGATGCAGTACTGGGGCGGCCCCAACACGTACTCGGCGTCCCGGGGTCACCCGCGCCTGCGGATGCGGCACGCGCCGTACCGGGTCGGTGCGGCGGAGCGGGACGCCTGGCTGCTGCACATGCGCAACGCGGTGGATTCGCTGGGGCTGCCCGAGCCGCACCGTTCGGCGCTCTGGGAGTACCTGGAACGCGCCGCGTACTTCATGGTCAACACCGACTGACCGGCGGCGCGCGGCGCATCCTTCGCGCCGGTCCGCTCGTTTATCGGGGTGATCCTCACGAATGCCTCTATCCGGGCATCGTGGACCCCGATTCAGGAGTTGTCTGATGCGTCGCCGTCTGTTCGCCGCTGCCCTGCTGATACCCGCCGTGTTACTCGGCGCCACACCTGCGGTCGCCGATCAGGCCCACCCGCGGGTGGTGTCGGCCAATCCGGTGGACTTCACCCCGCACGTCCTGGACGGGATGGTGTGGTCGATCGCCGTGGTGGGCGACACCGTGGTCGTCGGAGGCAGCTTCAAGCAGGTGGCGAACAGCCGGCGCACGCAGACGTACGCCCGGCGGAACATCTTCGCGTACGGCCTGAACGACGGCGTCATCCGGCCGTTCGCGCCGGCCGTAGACGGCGCGGTCTACGCGCTGGCGCCCGGCGTGAACGGCACCGTGTACCTGGGCGGCTCGTTCAAGACGGTGAACGGCGCCGCGCAACGTGGCCTGGCCCGCCTCACGCTCACCGGGCAGCGGGTGACCAGCTTCGGCGCCCGGATCGGCTGGGGCGACGTGCGGGCGCTCGCGGTCCGGGGCAGCCGGCTGTACGCGGGCGGCACGTTCCCCTCGATCAACGGCGTGAACCGGGTGGCGCTGGCCCGGATCCACGCGTCGACGGGAGCGTTGGACACCCGCTTCGACGCCCGGTTGTCCGCGCCCGGGCTGGCCCGTACCCGGGTGGAGCATTTCGACGTCTCCCCCGACGGCCGCAAGCTGATCGCGGTGGGCGCGCTGCTCCGGGCCGGGTCGTTCGCCCGCACCCAGATCGTCATGCTCGACGTGGCCGGCCCGACCGCGCTGGTGGCGAACTGGTACACCAACGCCTACCAGCCGCGATGCAAGGCGGGGTTCGACACGTACCTGCGGCAGGTGAAGTTCTCGCCGGACGGCCAGTACTTCGTGGTGGTGAGCACCGGTCAGGCGTCCTCGCCGACCCTGCTGTGCGACTCGGCGGCCCGGTTCGACACCGGCGGCCTCGGCCTGCACCATCCCCGCTGGGTGCAGCGCACCGGCGGTGACTCGCTCTACGCGGTGGCCGTGACCGGCGCCGCCGTGTACGTCGGCGGCCACCAGCGGTACCTGGACAACCCGCTGGGTAGCGACACGCGGGGCGCCGGGGCGGGTGCGGTGTCCCGGGTCGGTATCGGCGCCCTGAACCCGCTGACCGGCAAGGCGCTGGCCTGGAACCCGGGCCTCCCGCAGCGGGGCGTGGGCATCCGGGTCTTCGTGGCCACGCCGCGCGGCCTGCTGGCCGGTTACGACACGGTGCGGCTGGGCGGCGAATACCACGCCCGCCTCGGCATGTTCCCCCTGGTCTGATCCGGACGCGCCGGTGACCTGTGCGCCCGGGGCGCGCAGGTCACCGGTCGCCGGAACCCGTCAGAGCAGAGCACCCTCGTCGTGCAACCAGTCCACGAACGACGTGGCCACCGCGGCACCGCAGTCCAGCATCTCCACCAGGAGCGCGTCGTGCGCTCCGGAGTTCAGCGGCACCTGCAGCTCGGCGTAGATCGGCAACTGTCCCCGCTCGGTGGGATCGCCCACGTACGCCTTGCAGAAGCGGCGCGTGTGGTTCCACTCGTTGACCACGCGGTATGCCCGGTCTGCCCAGTCCGGCGGCACGGTGGAGTGCGGCCGGGCGCGCATCACGAGAATCTCGTCGTCCGGTCCCTCGAGGGTGAACAGCACCGCGTGCCGTTCCCACATCGCCAGCAGGCTGCCTCCGCCGTCGGCGAGGAACCGGATGTCGAGCAGGTCGAGGGCCTTACCTATGCGGTCGAGCGTGACCGGTAAGACGTGATCGGGCTCGTCGATCGTGGACACTTCGGCCGATACGGCCGATACGCCGGAATGGACCGGTTCCCGCTGTGCCGGAACTCCGATGCGGACGCTGCTCTGCAACGCCACTTCGCCTCCGGCCTCCGGCTGGTCGCCTCGGGTAGATCCGGGACGCCATGACCACCACGGCATCGTTGTGCACCTCACTCCCCAGCAGGCCCTCCGCCGGACGTAGCGGTGGACCCGGGAGCCGACGGTACCCGTACCGGTCGCGGAGGTCATCCCCCCAACTGGAGGGCGCGACCGCTCGGCCGATGTGGCATCAGCCTTTCGGGTGATTGACTATAGGCATAACGGTCAATTCCTGGACGCGCTGTAGCCACGCGACTCCAAATGGTGCGGAAATTCCCACCCAGTGTCCCGATATGCACACTCGGGGATCCGGACCGTCCACACCGGCCGGACCGAGGAAGCCCATCCGGAGGACCGCCTGCACCAGCCGCTGCGACACCTCGACCGGCCGGCCCGAGCCGGGCGTGACGACCAGGGCGACATGGTCCAGCAGCGCGTCCCGGACCACCCGCTGGCCGACCGCCCGGCCGCTCAGCCCGCCCGCGGACACCTCCCGCAGGGTGCCGGCGGCGGCGTCCGCGAGCCGGGTCAGCTCGGCCGCCGTCACGGTCTCCACGACCGTCCCGCCCGCCGGCGGCAGCGGCCAGCGCCACTCCGCGTCCCGGCGGGCCGGCAGCGCCTCGCCCGCCTGGGACAACACGCTCAGCAGCTCGCCCGCCGACACGGTGGCGTCGCCCGGGCCCGGCCCGGCCACCTCGCGGGTGACCAGGACGCCCCAGGGCAGCCGTGCCCACAGCGCCGTCCGCGGCCCGGCGTCCGGGCGGTGCGCCGCCTCGGTCGAGCGGAGCCGCACCGGCGCGGACCGGTCCAGCCGGGCCAGGCGGACCAGGAACGCACCGGCGTCCGCGACCCCGACCAGGCCGTGCGCGGCCATCAGCCGGTCCGCAGGTACGGCTCGAGGAAGTCGCGTTCCGCCTGACTCAGCCGGCGCGGGAACCCGGCCTCGAGATTGAACGGGACGCAGACCGAGCGGGCCCGGCTGGCCAGCACGCCCTCGTCGAACATCTGGTATGCGACGGTGAAGCTGGCGGCCTTCATCTCCTCGATCCACATCTCGATGCGGACCGGGTCCCCGTAATCGACCGGCCGCAGATAGTCGATCTCGTGCCGGGAGATGATGATGCCCTCCTCGAACGACCCCTCCAGACCGTGGTCCCGGGCGCCGATGAAGAACAGCGCAACGCGCGCCTCCTCGTACAGCGTGAGGAAGCGCGCGTTGTTGAGGTGGCCGTACGCGTCCATGTCGGACCAGCGCACGACCGCGTCATAGGTGAAGGTCGGCAATGTGGCTCAGTCGCGGGTGAGCTTGCGGTACGTGACCCGGTGCGGGCGGGCCGCCTCGGCGCCGAGGCGGTCGATCTTGTTCTTCTCGTACGCGTCGAAGTTGCCCTCGAACCAGAACCACTTGTCCGGGTCCTCCTCGGTGCCCTCCCAGGCCAGCATGTGGGTGGCCACCCGGTCCAGGAACATCCGGTCGTGGGAGATGACCACGGCGCACCCGGGGAACTCGAGCAGCGCGTTCTCCAGGCTGGAGAGCGTCTCCACGTCAAGGTCGTTGGTCGGCTCGTCGAGCAGGATCACGTTGCCGCCGATCTTCAGCGTCATCGCGAGGTTGAGCCGGTTGCGCTCGCCACCGGACAGCACCTTGACCGGCTTCTGCTGGTCCGGGCCCTTGAAGCCGAATGCCGCGACGTACGCCCGGGACGGCATCTCGACCTTGCCGACCATGAGGTGGTCGAGCCCGTCGGAGACGACCTCCCACACCGTCTTCGAGCCGTCCAGGCCGGACCGGTTCTGGTCGACGTACGACAGCTTGACGGTCTCGCCGATCCGCACCTGGCCGGCGTCCGGCTGCTCCAGCCCGACGATGGTCTTGAACAGCGTGGTCTTGCCGACGCCGTTCGGGCCGATGATGCCGACGATGCCGTTGCGCGGCAGCGAGAACGACAGGTGGTCGATGAGCACCCGGTCGTCGAAGCCCTTGACCAGGTCCTTGGCCTCGATCACGGTGTTGCCCAGGCGCGGGCCCGGCGGAATCTGGATCTCCTCGAAGTCCAGCTTGCGGGTCTTCTCCGCCTCGGTGGCCATCTCCTCGTAGCGGTCCAGGCGGGCCTTGGACTTGGTCTGCCGCGCCTTCGCGTTGGACCGGACCCACTCCAGTTCCTCGGTGAGGCGCTTCTGCAGCTTCTGGTCCTTACGGCCCTGCATCTGCAGGCGGGCGGCCTTCTTGTCCAGGTACGTCGAGTAGTTGCCCTCGTACGGGTACGCCCGGCCGCGGTCCAGCTCGAGGATCCAGGTGGCCACGTTGTCCAGGAAGTACCGGTCGTGGGTGATCGCGATGACCGTGCCGGCGTACTTGGCGAGGTGCTGCTCCAGCCAGGACACGCTCTCCGCGTCCAGGTGGTTGGTCGGCTCGTCCAGCAGCAGCAGGTCGGGCGCCTCGAGCAGCAGCTTGCACAGCGCCACCCGGCGGCGCTCACCACCGGAGAGCTGGGTGACCTCGGCGTCCGGCGGCGGGCAGCGCAGCGCGTCCATGGCCAGCTCGAGCTGCGAGTCGACGTCCCAGGCGTTGGAGTGGTCCAGCTCCTCCTGGAGCTTGCCCATCTCCTCCATCAGCTCGTCGGTGTAGTCGGTCGCCATCTGCTCGGCGATCTTGTTGAACCGCTCCAGCTTCGCCTTGGTCTCGGCGACCGCCTCCTCGATGTTGCCGAGGACGGTCTTCGCGTCGTTCAGCGGGGGCTCCTGGGCCAGCATGCCGACGGTGAAGCCGGGCATGAGGCGGGCCTCGCCGTTGCTGACCTGGTCCTGTCCGGCCATGATCCGCAGCAGGCTCGACTTACCGGCGCCGTTCGGGCCCACCACGCCGATCTTGACGCCGGGCAGGAAGTTCAGCGTCACGTTGTCGAGCACGACCTTGTCGCCGTGCGCCTTGCGCGCCTTTTCCAGCGTGTAGATGAACTGGGCCACGGTGTGCCCTACCTCCGTGCTCGTGGACTGCGGTGCGAATACGCCAATACTCCCAGGCGCACTTGGGTCAACCCCGGCCACCCCGGGCGGATTCCCTATCCGATCGCGGACTGGACCTCCTGGCGGCCGTCGGAATGAACGATGAACAGCCGTTTCGGGGTGATCGAGAATCTGGTCCCGTCGGCCGCCCGGACCTCGTACGCGTCGTCGCCGTCGCGCTGCACGTCGGGCAGGAACAGGGCGGTCTCCCGCTCCAGCCACGGGGCCTGCTCGCCGCCGCGGTTCGCGTGATAGTAGAGCCGCCCGCTCGCATCCTCGCAGATCCATACCGCGGTCGACGCGGTACGCAGCAGCAACGCGATCCGCAGGGTCCCGGTGGCACCGGCGTCGGCACCCATCCGCTGGGTCTCCTCGCGGCACTCCGGCCGCGCGTCGTAGCCCTCGGTCGGCTGCGCCACCGGCCCCTCCGGTTGCTGCTGCTGCTGTTGCTGCTGCTGCTGCTGCGCCTCGCGGGCGGCGCGCTTGTCGCGGGCGCCGAGGACCAGGCCGGCGGACATGCCGATGACGCTCAGGAAGACGGTGGCGATGACCACAGGGAAGAACAGGGGGCGGCGCACCGGGGGAAGATCGTCGGACAGGTCCACAGGCCCAGGATGTCACCCGATCGTCCAGCCTCGGCAAGCCTTGCCTGGCTACGCACAGTAGGCTCGGCGTTGGGAACAGAAACGACCCGGAGGAGTACTCAGCGTGGCCGAACGAAGTTCCTTCGTCGTTGTCGCCAACCGTCTGCCCGTCGATGAGTACGTCACGCCCGACGGCGACAAACAGTGGCGCCCCAGCCCCGGCGGTCTGGTGACCGCGCTGCATCCGGTGCTGGTCGAACATCAGGGCACGTGGATCGGCTGGTCCGGTGGCACCGGTGAGGCACCGGACCCGTTCGAGCTGGAGGGCATCCGGATCCATCCGGTCCCGCTCAGCGCCGAGGAGCTGGAGCGGTACTACGAGGGCCAGTCGAACGCCACGATCTGGCCGCTGTACCACGATGCGGTCGAGACGCCGGTGTACAAGCGGCGCTGGCGCGAGGCGTACCGGTTGGTGAACCAGCGTTTCGCGCAGGCCGCCGCGGAGGTGGCCGACCAGGGCGCCACCGTCTGGGTCCAGGACTACCAGCTCCAGCTGGTCCCGTCGATGCTCCGGGAACTGCGGCCCGACCTGCGGATCGGGTTCTTCCTGCACATCCCGTTCCCGCCGATCGAGCTGTTCATGCAGATGCCGTTCCGCGCCGAGATCCTGCGCGGGCTGCTCGGCGCCGACCTGGTCGGCTTCCAGCAGCGGCTGGCCGCGCAGAACTTCGTCCGGCTGGCCCGCCACCTGCTCGGGCTGCGGTACGAGGGCCAGTCGATCCAGGTCGACGGCCGCAAGGTCAAGGCCGGCGCGTTCCCGATCAGCATCGACACCCGGGACATGGAACGGATGGCCGCCGACCCGAAGGTGCAGGCCCGGGCCAAGGAGATCCGGGCCGAGCTGGGCGACCCGGAGACGGTCATCCTGGGCGTCGACCGGCTGGACTACACCAAGGGCATCGAGCTGCGCCTCAAGGCGTTCCGCGAGCTGCTCGCGGACGGCAAGCTGAAGGTCGGCGACGCGGTCATGGTGCAGGTGGCCACGCCCAGCCGGGAGCGGGTCGAGCATTATCAGACCCTGCGGGTACGGGTGGAGCGCGAGGTCGGCCGGATCAACGGTGAGTTCGGCCGGGTCGGCGTGCCGGCGGTGCACTACCTGCACCAGTCGATGCCGAAGGCGGAACTCGCGGCGCTCTACAGCGCGGCCGACGTCATGATGGTCACCCCGTTGCGCGACGGCATGAACCTGGTCGCCAAGGAGTACGTCGCGTGCCGGGCCGACCGGGGCGGCGCGCTGGTGCTCAGCGAGTTCGCCGGGGCCGCCACCGAGCTCCGGCAGGCGTTCCTCTGCAATCCGCACGACCCGGACGGCGTCAAGGAGGCGCTGCTGCGGGCCGTGGCCGCGGAACCGACCGAGCTGAAACGCCGGATGCGGGTGATGCAGCGGCACCTGCGCACGCACGACGTCGCCGAGTGGGCCCGCACGTTCCTGAAGGAACTCGGCGTGCACGAGAGCGAGTGACCGATGCCGTTCGCCGAAGCCGTCCGCGCACACCGTCTGCGGTGCGGCCTCAGCCAGGAGGATCTGGCCTCGGCGACCGGCATCGCACCACGCAGCATCCGTAACCTGGAGGCGGGGCGGGTCGCCCGGCCCCGCCCCAGCACGGTGCGGCTGCTGGCGGACGCGTTCCGGCTGACCGGGACGGCGCGGGAGGAGTTCACCGCGCTGGCCCTGCACCCCACCGAACCCGAGTCCGCCGAGCCCGCCGCGCCCGGGCCCGACGCCGCCGAGCCCGAGCCGACCGAGCCGGCCCCGGTTCCGGCCCAGCTGCCCCGGGACACGGCCGGCTTCGTCGGCCGGGACAGCGCTCTGCGGCGGCTGTGGACGCTGCTCGAGACGAACCCGGGCGCGGTGCCGGTGATCAGCGGCGCCGGCGGCGTGGGCAAGACCACGCTCGCCGTGCACTGGGCGCACCAGGCCGCGGACCGCTTCCCGGACGGCCAGCTCTACGTCAACCTGCGCGGCTTCGGGCCGGGTGGCGCCATGTCCCGGCCGGACGACGTGCTCGCCGACTTCCTCGCCGCGCTCGGGGTGCCGCGTTCGCAGATCCCGGCCACCACGGCCGCCCGCGCCACGCTGTATCGCAGCACGCTCGCCCGGCGGCGGGTCCTGATCGTGCTCGACAACGCCCGCGACGCCGCCCAGGTCCGCGACCTGCTGCCCGGTGCCGGTCCGTCGTACGCGGTGCTGACCAGCCGGGACCGGCTGACCGCGCTGATCGCGGCGGACGGTGCGGTGCCCTGCCCGCTGGAGGTGCTCAGCGACCGCGAGGCGCAGACCCTGCTGACCCGCCGGTTGGGGGCGGACCGGGTGAACCTGGAGCCGGCCGCGGTCGCGGAGATCACCGCCCGGTGCGACCGGCTCCCGCTGGCGCTCGCGGTGGTCGCGGCTCGGTGCGCGGTGGAGCCGGAGACGTCCCTGGCCACGCTCGCCGACCGGCTGCGCCGGCCCGCCGGGGTGCTGGACGCGCTGAGCATCGGCGACGACACCACCGACGTACGCGCGGTGTTCTCCTGGTCGTACCAGGCGTTGCCGGAGCGGACCCGGGGGCTGTTCCGGGTGCTCGGGCTGCTGCCCGGCCCGGACCTCGACCGGTACGCCGCGGCGAACCTGGCCGGCCTGCCGCTGGACGACGCGGCCACGGCGCTCACCGAACTGGTCCGGCTCAACCTGGTCGTTCCCCGCCCGGCCCAGCGGTACGGCATGCACGACCTGCTCCGGGCGTACGCGGCCGAGGTGGCCCGGCACGAGCTGTCCGAGGCGGAACGGCGGGCGGCGCTGGAACGGCTGCAGGCGTTCTACCGGCACACCCTGTACGAGCTGCGCGACCTGCTGTTCCCGCGCGGCCTGGCGGGACCGGCGCCGGCACCGCAGACGCCGATGGTGTTCGCCAGCGCGATGGAACGGGAGAGCTGGGCGGAGTCCGAGCGGGCCAATCTGGTCGCCAGCGTCGTGCAGGCCGCCCGCCTGGGTTACCCGGAATACACCGACCGGATGACGTACGGGCTCTGGACGCCGTTCTACAACGGCGGTTACAGCAACGACTGCCTGGCCATCTCGGACGCCGCGCTGCACGCCGCCCGGGCCGAGGGTGACGTGGAGGCCGAGGCCTCGGCGCTGAACCACGCGGCCGGCGCGCTGATGTCGCTGGGCCGGTACGACGAGACGATCGAGTACGGGGAACGGGCACTGCAACTCTTCCAGGACCTCGGGAAGGAGCTGTCGGTGGCCCGGATGTACAGCAACCTGGCCGAGGTCTACACCGCGGTGGGCCGCAGCCGGGACGCGAAACGGTGCGGGGACGAGTCCCTGGCCATCCGCCGGCAGCAGAGTTCGCCCACCGTGCTCGGTGACGCGCTGCGGCTGCAGGCGTGGCTCTGCCTCAACCTGGGGCTGGTCGAGGAGTCGCTGCTGCACGCGGCCGAGGCGCTGGCCAAGTACAACTCGTGGCCGGATCTGGTCTGGGAACGGGCCGAGGCGCTGAACGCCCTGGCCGCCGTGCAGCTGCGGCTCGGACTGTCGGAGCAGGCCGAGCGGCACCTCCGGCAGGCGCTGGACGTGGCCCGGCCGGGTACCCACGGCGAGAAGCAGCGGACCGAAACGCTGCGCCTGCTCGGCGAGGCGCGGCGGGCGGCCGGTGCCTACCCGGAGGCGGACGCCCACCTGAGCGAGGCGCTGGTGCTGGCCCGCAGCATGGGCGACCCGGAACTCATCACCCCGGCGCTGGCCGAACGGGGTCTGCTGCGGCTGGCGCAGGGCCGGATCGCCGAGGGGTTACGCGACGCCCGGGACGCGGTGACCATCTCCACCGACGCGGGCCACCGCCGGTGCCAGATGATCGCCCACAACCGGCTGGGCGAGCTGCTGTCGCACACCTCGGACCTCGAGACCGCCCGGCGGCACGCGCGTACCGCCCTGGAGATCGCGGTCGCCGTCGAGGACCCGTACGAGCAGGAACGCGCCCGCCGCAACCTGACCCGGCTCACCGCCTAGGGCGCCGCGGAGCGCGCGTAGCGCCGGGGCGGCACGCCCACGACGCGCTTGAAGGCGGTGTTGAAGGCGGGCTCGGACGCGTAGCCCAGCGAGGTCGCGATCCGGGCGATGGTGTCGTCGCCGGAACGGAGCCTCTCGCCGGCGAGCATCATCCGCCAGCGGGTGAGATAGGCGATCGGCGTCTCGCCGGCGCGGGCCCGGAAGCGTTCGGCGAAGGTGGTGCGGGACATCCCGGCGAGCGCGGCGAGGTCCTGCACCGTCCACGACCGGGCCGGATCGGCGTGCACCGCGGCGAGGGCCACGCTGAGCTGCGGATCCGCCAGGGCGGCGAACCAGCCGACGTCGTCGTGCGAGCGTGCCGACAGGTACAGGCGCAGGGCCTGGACCAGCATCATGTGGGCCAGGTGCTGGGCCATCAGGGCCGACCCGGGCCGCGCCGCCCGGAACTCCTCCATCATGAGTTCGATGGACCAGCGCAGCCTGGCCCGGTCGCCGGACGTCTCGACCAGCATGAGCGGCGGCAGGGTCCGCAGGAGCACCTCGGCGTGCGGGCTGTTGACCTCGAAGCGGCTGCCGACCAGATAGACGTCGCCGCCGCCGTGGTAGGTGACCACCTGCCCGCTGCGGTCGGGGTCGAGCACGTCGGACGCCCGCGCCGGTTCCCGGCCCGGGTCGCTGCCGATGACCGCGGTGCGGCCGGTGGGCAGCACGAAGCAGGCGCCCTCGCGGACCAGGACCGGCGTGCCGCCGTCGAGGGTGAGCCAGCAGGAGCCGCTGACCACCGCGTAGCACTTGATCCGGCCGGCCAGGTCGTCCAGCTCGAGCGCCCACGGGCTCCCCGCGTCGAACCCGGCCGTCAGGTAGCTGCGCGGCTTCAGCAGGGCGAGCACTTCGCTCAGCGGATCCATCATCCCTCCGGACGATCACGAACAAAACTCGGTCTCTCGCGCATAGGACGTACGCCATCGTCCGCCTAGATTCGGATCATGACAACGATCGGCTTCATCGGCAGCGGAAGGATCGGCAGCGCGTTCGCGCACCTGGCGGTCGGTGCCGGACACGACGTCGTGCTGAGCAACAGCCGCGGGCCGGAGACCCTGCGGGAGGTTGTCGCACGGCTGGGCTCCCGGGCTCGCGCGGCGACCCCGGCGGAGGCGGCGGCCGCGGGCGACATCGTGGTGGTCACCGTCCCGATCCGGGCCTACCGGCAGGTGCCGGCCGGGCCACTGCGCGGCAAGGTGGTCATCGACACGCTCAACTACGACCCGGCCCGTCAGGGTCGCGTCCCCGAGATCGACGCCGGGGACACCCCGCCCCACCTGCTGCTTCAGGCCCACCTGCGGGACTCGTCGGTGGTCAAGGCGTTCAGCACCGTGTTCTTCCGGCACCTGGCGGATCTCGTACGCCCGGCCGGAGCACCCGACCGCAGCGCCGTACCCATCGCCGGCGACGACGCCGCAGCCAAGAAGGTGGTCGCCGAGCTGATCGCCTCGCTCGGCTACGACGCGTACGACGTGGGCCCTCTCGCGGAGAGCCGCCGGTTCGCGCCGGGCACTCCCGCGCAGCTCGCCCACCTGGACCCGGACGGCCTGTTCGCCGCCCCCGGCCGCCCGGTCACCGCCGCCCGCCTCGCCGCGCTTCTGGACCAGGTGGCGTGACGATGAAAGCAGCCGTGGTCACCGCGTACGGCACCGCACCGCAGTACCGGGAGTTCGCCGAGCCGCGGCCGGCGAACTCCGACGAGATCCTGGTCGAGGTGCTCGCCGCCGGCCTGCACCCCCGGGTCCGGATGCAGGCCGACGGGTCGCACTACACCAGCTCACCCGAGACGCTGCCGCTGGTGCCCGGCATCGACGGCGTGGGACGCGGCAGCGACGGCCGGCTCTGGTACTTCCTGTCGCTCGCCGGCCGGTACGGCTCGATGGCCGAACGCGCGGTGATCGACACCCGGCGCAGCTTCGTCCTGCCCGAGGGCTCGGATCCGGTGTCGGTGGCCGCGACGCTGAACTGTGTGATCGCCTCCTGGCTGGCGCTCAAGCGGCGGATCACCTTCTCCCCGGGACAGAACGTCCTGGTCCTCGGCGCCACCGGCGGCACCGGGCGGATGGCCGTGCAGGTGTGCCGGCTGCTCGGGGCCGGCCAGGTGATCGCCGCCGGACGCGACCCCGAGCGCCTCGCCGCGGTCCCCGGCGCCACCGCGACCGCCGTGATCGGCGCACCCGAGACCATCGGCCGGCTCGGCCCCGAGGTGGACGTGGTGCTCGACTTCCTGTGGGGTGAACCGGCCACCACGGCGATGGCCGCCCTGGTCGCCGGGCGCACCGCTCCGCTCCGGCCGCTGACCTGGGTGAACCTCGGCGAGATGGCCGGTGCGCGGGCGGCACTCCCGGCCGGCGCGCTGCGATCGTCCAGACTGCAGCTCGTCGGCAGTGGCCAGGGATCGCTGACCGGCGCCGAGATGGCCGCCGAGATTCCCGCCGTGGCCGCCGAGATAGCCCGCGGCACGTTCGCCGTGGAGCCCGACCCCGTCGCCCTGCCCGACGTCGAACGCGCGTGGTCGCGTCCGGCCGACAGCAGCCGGCGGATCGTGCTCACCCGGCGTCCGGACGCCGACGGGCGCACCGGCCGTCAGACGAACAGGCAGAACGGGTGGCCGGCCGGGTCGAGGTAGACGCGGACGTCGTCCTGCGGCTGGTACTCGGCCAGCACGGCGCCGGCCTTCTCGGCGTGCCGGCCCGCCGCCTCCAGGTCGTCCACCTGGATGTCGAGGTGGACGCTCATCTGGGGATCGCCGGGACCGGCCGGCCACACCGGCCGGACGTACCGGGACTCGGTCTGGAACGACAGGGCCGGCCCGCCGTCCGGTGCACCCAGTTTGACCCAGTCCGGCTGGTCCTGGACCACGGTCCAGCCCAGCAGGCGGTGGTAGAAGGCCGCCAGCTCTTTGGCGTCCGGGGAGTCGAGAACGACGCCCGCCAGCATCATCTGAGGTCGCCCGTACATATCTGTCAGTTACCCAACCGTCACAGTCTCACTCCAGTGTGGTCACCACATCGCCGATCACCACGACCGCGGGCGGCCGGATGCCGGCCGCCGCGGCGTCCGTGGCCGCGTCGCCGAGCGTGCTGCGCAACAGGCGCTGCGCGGTGGTGGAACCCTCCTGCACCAGCGCGGCCGGGGTCCGCGGGTCCTTGCCCTCGGCGATCAGCCGCTTGGCGATCTCCGGCAGGTTCTTCAGGCCCATCAGCACCACCAGCGTGCCGCGCATCCGGGCCAGCGCGCCCCACTCCACCAGCGAGGCCGGGTGGTCCGGGGACACGTGACCGGAGACCACGGTGAACTCGTGCGCCACGCCGCGATGGGTGACCGGGATGCCGGCCAGCGCGGGCGCCGCGATCGAGCTGGTCACGCCGGGTACGACGAGCACCGGCACGCCGGCCTCGGCACAGGCGATCGCCTCCTCGCCGCCGCGGCCGAACACGTACGGATCGCCGCCCTTGAGCCGGACCACGAACTTCCCGGCCCGGGCCCGGTCCACCAGAATCCGGTTGATCTCCTCCTGCGCCGCGGACGGGCCGTACGGGATCTTCGCCGCGTCCACGAACTCCACGTCCGGCCGGAGTTCGCCGAGCAGCAGGCCGGGCACCAGCCGGTCGGCCACCACCACGTCGGCGGCGGCGAGCAGGCGGCGGCCCTTCACGGTGATGAGTTCCGGGTCGCCCGGCCCGGCGCCGACCAGCGCCACCCCGGTGTGCGCGGCCCGGTCCGGCGGCGCCGACTCCAGCGCGTTGGCGACCAGGTCACGGACCGCCAGGGCCCGGCGCCGGTCGCCGTCGTCGGTGACCGCCACGGTGACCGGGCCGTGCCGGGTGACGGCCGGGGTCCAGGCGGTGGCGGCGTCCCGGTCGTCCGCGCGTACGCAGAACACCCGCCGCTCCTCCGCCGCCGTACTGACCTCCGCCGCGGCCGCCGGATCGTCCACCGCGACCTGGACCACCCAGGCACCGTCGACGTCGGACGGCTGGAACCGGCGCGCGATCCAGGTGACCCGGCCGGCGTCGGCGTGCGCCCGCAGCGCCGGCGTCAGTTCCGGCGACACCACGTCGACCACCGCACCGGCGGCCAGCAGCGCGGGCACCCGCCGGGTGGCCACCGCCCCGCCGCCGACCATCAGCACCCGCCGGCCCTCGAGACGCAACGCGAGCGGATAGAGGTTCACTTCTCCGAGACCCCCGCCGCATCGAACGTGGCCACCTCGTGCAGCACCCGGACCGCGCCGGCGACCACCGGCAGTGCCAGCACCGCGCCGCTCCCCTCGCCGAGCCGCATGCCGAGGTCGAGCATCGGGGTCAGCCCGAGCCGGGCCAGCGCGACGCCGGCACCGGGCTCGACCGAGCGGTGCCCGGCCACCATCGCGTCCACCGAGTCCGGCGCGAACGCGGCCGCCACCAGGGCCGCGGAGGCGGCGATCACCCCGTCCAGGACGACCGGCACCCGGCGCGCGGCGGCCCCCAGCATGAAACCTGCCAGCGCCGCGTGCTCCAGGCCGCCGACCGCGGCCAGCGCGGCGAGCGGCTCGGCCGGGTCGGGCCGGTGCCGGGCCAGGGCGCGGGTCACCACTTCGATCTTGCGGGCGTACGTCGGGTCGTCGATCCCGGTGCCGCGGCCGGTCACCTCGGCCGGGTCGGCGCCGGTGAACGCCGCGATCAGCGCGGCCGCCGGCGTCGTGTTGGCGATGCCCATGTCGCCGGTGAGCAGGCAGGCGGCGCCGCCGTCGACCAGAGCGCCGGCCACCGAGATGCCGGTCTCGAGCGCGGTCCGCGCCTCCTCCGGTGTCATCGCCGGCGCCTCGGTGAAGTCGCGGGTGCCGCGGCGGACGTTCGCGTCCAGCAGGTTGTCACCGCCGTGCAGCGGGATCGCCACCCCGACGTCGATCACCATCACGGACGCGCCGGCCTGCCGGGCGAACGCGTTGACCACCGCTCCCCCGGCCACGAAGTTCGCCACCATCTGCGCGGTGACCTCCTGCGGCCACGGCGAGACGCCCTGCGCGTGCACGCCGTGGTCACCGGCGAACACGGCGACCGTGGCCGGTTCGGGCAGCGGCGGAGGACAGGTGCCGGCGAGGCCGGCCAGGCGTACCGACAACTCTTCGAGCGCGCCCAGCGATCCCGCCGGCTTGGTCAGCCGGGCCTGCAGGTCGCGGGCTGCCGCCATGGCCGCCGGGTCCGCCGGCCGGATGGCCGCGAGCGTGGTCTCCAGGCTCACTGGTGCTCCTTGATCACGTGGGTCAGGACGGTCAGGAACTTCTCCGTAGTGGCAGTGTCGCGTACCGCGATCCGCAGCCAGTCGGGGCCCAGCCCCGGAAAGGTGTCCCCGCGCCGCACCGCCCAGCCGCGTCGGCGCAGGTCAACCCGGATGCGGTCGGCGCCGGCCAGGTGGACGGCGACGAACGCGCTGGCCGGCTCCCCGGCGACAGTGACGCCCGGCACGCCGGCCAGGCCGTCGACCAGGTGGCGGCGGTCGGCCGCGAGCCGGGCGGCGATCTCGCGTTCCGCCGCGACCGCGGTCGGCGACGCGCAGGCCGTGGCCGCGGCGAGCGCCGGCGTGGAGACCGCCCACAGCGGCTGCGCGGTGGCCAGCCGGGCGACCAGGTCGGCCGGGGCGAGCAGGTAGCCGATCCGCAGACCGGCCAGTCCCCAGGTCTTGGTGAGGCTGCGCAGCACCACCAGCCCGGGCAGGTCGGCGCGGGCGGCCAGCGACTCGGGCTCGCCCGCCACCCCCGGCCGGTAGGTGGTGTCCGCGAACGCCTCGTCCACCACCAGGATCCGCCCGGGCCGGGTGAGCGCGGCCAGGTCCGCGGCCGGGTGCAGGACCGACGTGGGGTTGGTCGGGTTGCCCACGAACACCAGATCGGCGTCGTCGGGCACCAGCGACCGGTCCAGCCGGAATCCGTCGGCGGCCGGCAGCAGCACGCGCTCCACCCGGTGGCCGGCGTGGCGCAGCGCGGCCTCCGGCTCGGTGAACTGCGGATGCAGCACGACCGGCCGGCGCGCGCCGCGCAGCGCCTGGGCGAGCAGCACGAACGCCTGTGCGGCGCCCGCGGTGAGCAGCACGTCGGCCGGGTCGCGCCGGTGCCGGGCGGCGACCGCCGCGGTCGCCTGCCGGGCGTCCGGGTACGCGGCGAGGTGCCCGAGGGACGCCGCCACCGGCCCGGCCAGCCAGTCCGGGAGCGGTGCCGACCGCACGTTGACCGCCAGGTCGATCAGACCGGGCCCGACCTCGGCGTCGCCGTGGTGTCCGAGGTCGTGGTCGATCGTCATCCACTCAGCATGCCGGACCGATTTGCTGGCCTTACTTCGGCTGTTCCGTCCGAACATGAGGGGTTTTGTCATACCTTCGAAGGGTGAAGAGCCTCCCCTTTGCCGCCCTGGCCCGGATCGCCCCCCTCCTTCGCGCCGGACTGATCGCCGGGGTCGTGGTCGCCGGTCTGGCGTACCCGCTCGCCGCCGTGGCCGGTTTCGGGATCAAGGCGGGCTCGGACGCGTTGCAGAACATGCCCGTCGAGCTGACCGTGGCCCCGTCCGCGCAGACCAGCTACGTGTACGCCAACGACGGCCGCACCCTGCTCACCATGTTCTACGAGGAACATCGCAAGCCGACCCCGCTCGCCGCCATGTCGCCGTACCTGCTCAAGGCCATCGTGGCGTCCGAGGACCAGCGGTTCTTCGAGCACAACGGCGTCGACGCCAAGGGCGTGGCCCGGGCGTTCGTGGCCAACCAGCAGGCCGGCGCGGTGTCCCAGGGCGCCTCCACGCTGACCATGCAGTACGTGCGGATGGCGCTGCGGGACGGCGCGCAGACCCCGCAGGAGGCCATCGACGCCACCAAGCAGACCCCGGCGCGCAAGATGCGCGAGATGCGCCTCGCCATCGAACTGGAGAAGCGCATCTCCAAGCAGGAGATCCTGGAGCGCTACCTGAACTCGGCGTACTTCGGCCACCGCGCGTACGGCATCTTCGCCGCCTCCCAGGTCTTCTTCTCCAAGTCGCCGGCCAAGCTCGACCTGACCGAGGCGGCGCTGTTGGCCGGCCTGGTCAAGGCGCCCACCGCGTTCGACCCGGCGGAGGGCAACCGGTCCGCCGCCACCGCCCGGCGCAACTACGTCATCGACCAGATGCGCAAGATCGGGGCCATCACCGCCGCCGAGGCCACCGCGGCGCGCCAGTCGAAGATCAGGCTGCGCCTGACCACGCCGGCCAACGACTGCGTCTCGATGCCCTCCGCGCACAACGACTGGGGCTTCTTCTGCGGCTACTTCCGGAACTGGTGGCTGGAGCAGCCCGCGTTCGGCGCCACCGCACAGGAGCGGGAGACGAACCTGCGCCGCGGCGGATACCGGATCATCACCACCATCGACCCCAAGATCCAGGCGTCGGCCCTGAAGCACGTGCTGGAGAAGGAGCGCAGGCGCAGCAAGTTCGCCCACGGCGAGGTGGTGATCGAGCCGGGCACCGGCCGGATCAAGGCCATGGCGGTGAACCGGCGCTACTCGCTCAACCAGGACAACAACGGCAAGCACACCGACCGGGCCAAGCGGAAGGACGGGCTGAAGGGCAACTACCCGAACACCGTGAACCCGCTGCTCGGCGGCGGCGACATGGCGGGCTACCAGGCCGGCTCCACGTTCAAGACCTTCACCCTGCTGGCCGCGCTCGAGGAGGGCCGGACGCTGTCCACCTCGTTCAACGCCCCGGCACGGCTGCGCACCAAGTACATCACCTCGCCCGGCCCGTCCGCGTGCGGCGACAACTGGTGCCCCAAGAACTCCAGCAAGTCGATGACCGGCCGGCACACCATGTGGACCGGGTTCGGCAAGTCGGTGAACACGTACTTCGTGTGGCTGGAGCAGAAGATCGGCGCGGAGAAGGCGGTGCGCATGGCGGAACGGCTCGGCCTGCGGTGGCGTACCGAGATCGACCGGACGATGGCCGCACCGGACCAGGCCCGCAAATGGGGCTCGTTCACGCTCGGAGTCAGCGACGCCACGCCGGTCGAAATGGCGAACGTGGCCGCCACCCTGGCCGCCGAGGGCAAGTACTGCCAGCCCCTGCCGGTCCGCGCCGTGGTCAGGTCGGACGGCACCCCGGCCACGCACAAGGGCGTCAACGTCGCCGCGCCGCGCTGCCACCAGGCGGTGTCGCCGCACGTGGCGCGGGCCGCGACCGACGCGGCGCGCTGCGTCACCGGTTACGGCGCCGCCGAGGGCGGCTGCGGCGGCTCGGGAACCTCGCCGATGGTGTACGCCACGATGAAGCGCCCGGTGGCCGGCAAGAGCGGCACCACCGACGCCAGCAAGACCGCCTGGTTCATCGGCTACACCCCGCAGCTCGCGGCGGCCGCCTTCGTCGCCGACCCGGACAACCCGGACAATGTCGCCGGGCCCGGCCGCGGCACCATCTCCAAGTTCACGGTCGCGGAGACGCTGAAGGACGCGCTCAAGGGCAAGAAGAAGATGAAGTTCACCCGCCCGCCCGCATACCTGGTGGGCAGCTCGTCCCGCTCGGACGACCGGTCCGGCTCGGACGGCGGCCGATCCCGCTCGGACGACGACCGGTCCCGCTCGGACGACGACCGGTCCCGCTCGGACGACGACCAGTCCCGCTCGGACGACCGGCGCCGCTCGAACCGCCGTTAGGTGCCGGCCGGGCGGTTGCGGTCGGCGCGCCGTTAGGTGCCGGCCGGGCGGTTGCGGTCGGCGCGCCGTCAGGCGAGGGCCGGGCGGTTGCGGTCGGGCGCGCCGTCAAGCCTGGGCCAGGCGGGTTGCGGTCGGCGCGCCGTTACGTGCGGGCCGGGCGGGTGCGGTCGGTGCTCGTCCGTGGGCGCGGCACGGCCTGGCGGCGGCTGCGCCGCCAGGACGGGTCCCGTCCGGCCAGCGCCAGCGCCTGATCCAGCAGCGCGGCCTCGCCGGTCAACGGCACCACCGGCCCGAACATCCCGGGCGTGCCCTCCGCCGGGCCCCGGGACAGGAACTCGATCAGGGTCTCCAGGATGCGCGGATCCACCGCGAACTCCTGACCGGTGGCCTGCGCCAGATCCCAGCCGTGCATGACGATCTCGTTGACCGCCACCATGCCCATCTCGGCCGCCGGCATCGTCACCCCACCGGCCCGCGCCGTGCCGGTCCAGGACACCGGGTCCTTCCACGCCGTGACCAGGTCCTCCAGCATCGCCGGCAGGCGGCTGCGCCAGTGCGGCGGCAGGTTGGCCGCGGACGGCTCCGGCGGCGGGGTGGAGCCGCCCGGCGCGTCGGTGCCCTTCCGGGCGGCCTGCGCGAACGCCCAGGACAACCCGATGATGTGATCGAGGAGCGCGCCGACGGTCCAGTCCGGGCAGGGCGTGGCCGCGGACAGATCCTCGGCGGAGACGCCCAGGAGCAGCGCTCTCAGCTGACGAACCGGCGGGTCGAAGTCCAGCGGCACACGGTCGGCCACGGCGAGCCTCCTTCGGTCAGCGTCGTTACCCCAACGTTACGGGTGGGATACGACATCCGCCGTATCGCCGTCGCCGTCACCCTCCCGGGCCGGTCCCGGACCCGGACCCGCGCCGACGGCCGCCAGCGGCCCGCCGGGAAGCGGCACACCGGCGAACCCGGTCACCGGGTGACCGCCCGGCCCGTCCGAGCGATGCGGCCCGTCCGGACGATGCGGACCGTCCGGACGATGCGGACCGTCCGGACGATGCGGACCGTCCGGACGATGCGGCCCGTCGGAGCGATGCGGCCCGTCCGGGCGGTGCGGCCCGGCCGACGCGGCGGCGACCAGCCGGCGGGCGATCTCCGGCGCACCGGCCCAGTGCAGGCCCAGCTGCGACGCGTGCACCTGGTTCTGCACGAACCCCTCCGGGTTGCCACCCGCCCACGTCCACGCCGGCACCTGCCCGGCGCGCGGCGACACCACGGCCCGGTGCTGCTTGTACCCGGTGATCCGGGCCCCGGCCGGAGCCAGCGGCGAGGTCACCGGCGCGGTCGCCTCGCGGTACCCGGCCACGGTCTGATCACCCGTCACCGCGGACGCGTCCAGCACCGCGCACATCGGGCGGCCGTCGAAGTCCCGGGCCAGCCACGGCAGGCCCACACCCTCCGCGATCACCGGCCGGCCGTCGTGCGCCAGCCGGGCCACCGCGTTGCAGAGCCGGCGGTTCGCGGACAGCTCCTCGGCGTACCCCTCCGGCAGGCCGGCACCGATCATCAGACCGCGTACCCCCGGCGGCAGCGTCTCGTCCCGCAGCGGATCGAAGACCGTCACGTCCGCACCGGCGGCGGTCAGCAACTCGGCCACCTCCACGTACGTGTAGGTGGCACCCGGCCCGCCGGCGATCGCGATCACCGGCCGCTCTCCCTCGGCCGGCGCGCCGACCGCCTCGCCCGGCGACCACACCGGGCCGGGCAGCGCCGGTGCCGCCTTCGCCAGCGCCAGCATCCGGTCCAGGTCGATCGCGTCCGCGACCGCCTCGCCGAGGCGGCGTACCGCGCGGTTGGCGTCCACGGCCAGGTGCGCCACCGGCACCGGGCCGTGCCCCCGGGGCGGCAACACGCTCGGCAGGTCACCGCGGCGCAGGGCACCCAGCACCGGCATGCCGATGTCGTCCAGCGCGCTGCGCAGCAGATGCTCGTGCCGGGGCGACGCCACCCGGTTCAGGATCACGCCGCCGAGGTGCACCATCTCGTCGAACATCCGGAACCCGTGCACCAGCGCGGCCACCGAATGCCCCATCGCGGCCACGTCCACCACCAGGGCGACCGGCGCGTGCAGGGCCGCGGCGACCGCCGCCGTACCGTCGATCTCGGGTTGTCCGGTCAGGCTGTCGAACAGGCCCATCGCGCCCTCGATGACCGCGATCTGCGATCCGGAGGCGCCGTGCGCGAACAGCGGCGCGATGCGCTGCGCGCCGACCAGGCGCGGGTCCAGGTTGCGGCCGGGCCGGCCCGCCGCCAGGCCGAGGTACGCGGCGTCGGTGTGGTCCGGGCCTACCTTGAATCCGGCGGCCGGGACGCCACGGGCCGCGTACGCCGCGAGCAGTCCGACCGCGATCGCGGTCTTGCCGTGCCCCGACGAGGGCGCGCTCACCACCAGGCGTGGTTGGGCGGTCATCGATGCAATCCCCCTTCCGGCGCACCGCTGATGGTGACGGCCGGATGTCGCACCCTACCCGGCGGTGCTCCGGCCGACCCGCCCACAGAGTCCGTCGTCCCAGCGGACGGTCGTACCCGCGCGCCGACCGGCGACCGAGGGCACCCGGCCGTCACGCCAGGCACCGAGCCCGAGCTGGTCCCGCCGGCCGGGGCCGGCCCGGGCGCGACGCTGGTGTACCGGCGACACCGGTCGGCGCGGGCGCGTCGCGGGCGCCCGGTAGCCTCGTGGTGTGTACCGGTTCCTGCTGACGCCGCGCTGGCTGGCCGCCGCGGCGCTGGCCGTGGCCGCCGCGGTGGTCATGGTGTTTCTGGGCAACTGGCAGTTGGACCGCTACCGGGAACGCAGCGCGATCAACGACCGCATCGACGCCGCCGAGGCGGGTTCCTCCGTGCCGCTGACTACGGTGCTGGCCCGGCCGGCGGGTGCGGGCACCGCCGGGCCCGGCCCCGGCAAGGACCTGGCATGGACCAAGGTCACCGTCACCGGCCGCTACGACCCGGCGCACGAGATCCAGGCCCGGGGACGCACCGTGGACCGGGCCGTCGGCTTCGAGATCGTCACCCCGCTGGTGCTGGCCGACGGCACCGCGGTCCTGGTCGACCGCGGGTGGGTGCCGCCGGCCCCGGGCGGCGCGGTGGCCGCGCCGACGGTGCCGCCGGCGCCGGCCGGGACGGTCACGGTGGTGGGCCGGATCCACCTGTCGGAGAGCCGGCCCGCGCCGCTGGAACGCCGCGACGGCCGGATCGACACCCGGCGGATCTCCGTGCCGCACCTGGCGAAGGAGATGCCCTACCCGGTGTACGGCGGGTACGTGCTGCTCGACTCGCAGACCCCGCCGGCCGACCCGACGTTCGTGGCGATCCCGGTCGAACACGAGGATGCGTGGCAGAACGGCGGTTACGCCGTGCAGTGGTGGCTGTTCGCGGTGATGGCGCTGGTGACGTTCGGCTGGCAGGCCCGCCGGGAGGCGCTCGGCGACGGGCCGAAGCCGGCCGCCGTCGACCGGGTCGCCGAGGCGGACCGGGCCGCCGCGCCCACGGCGGGTGCCGGCGGCCCGGGTTAAGGTGCCAGCGTGATGTCGACCCCGAGCGATCCGTGGAGCGTGCCGCAGCCGCCGGCGTCGGAACCGTTCGCCCCGGCCGCACCGGGCCCGGTGATCGTGCAGATCGGCGAGATCGCGGTGACGTCCACGGTGGTGCACACGCCGGCCGGGGAGATCCCGCTCGCCGGCTCGACCTGGCAGGTCAGTGACTACTGGCACGGTGAGCAGCGGATTCCGCGCTGGGCGATCGTCGCGGCCATCGTCGGGTTCTGCGTGCTGACCGTGTTCAGCCTGTTGTTCCTGCTGGCCAAGGAGACGATCCAGCGCGGCACGGTGCAGGTGGTGGTGACCAACGGCACGCGGCAGTACGTAGCCCGCATCGCGGTGACCGACCAGAGCCAGGTCACCTACGTCCACCAGCAGGTCAACTACGTACGCTCGCTGGCCGCCCTGTAGGACCGGGTCAGCCCGCCGGCATCCCGATCGCCTTGACCATGTCGATGGTGTCCGCCTCCGCGGCGGGTTTGTCGTCGCGATAGCGCAGCACCCGGGCGAACCGCAGCGCCACACCGCCCGGGTAGCGCGGCGAGGTCTGCACGCCGTCGAACGCGATCTCCACCACCTGCTCCGGGCGCACCGTGACGACCCAGCCGTTGTCGTCGACGGCCAGCTCCTTGAACCGCTCGGTCTGCCATCGCAGCAGCTCGTCGGTGAGCCCCTTGAACGTCTTGCCCAACATCACGAACCCGCCGGTCCGCGGGTCGCGGGCGCCCAGGTGCAGATTGGACAGCCACCCCCGGCGGCGGCCGTGCCCCCATTCGACGGCCAGCACCACGAGGTCGAGCGTGTGCCGGGGCTTGACCTTCACCCAGGCCGAACCGCGGCGGCCCACGTCGTACGGCGCCTCGGGCGCCTTGATCATCACGCCTTCCTGACCGGCGGCGAGCGCCTCGGCGAACGCTGCCGCACCCTCCTCCTCGGACGTGACGGTGCGCCGCCCCACCAGCAACGCGGCGGGCAACGCGTCGGCCAGCGCGGCCCAGCGCACCCGGCCCGGCTCGTCCAGCAGGTCGGTGCCGTCGAGGTGGAGCAGATCGAAGAAGTACGGCGTGAGCGCCGGCCCGGCACTCGGTGCGGTGCCGCCGCCGCGGGTCATCGCGCGGCTCGACGTCTCCTGGAACGGTCGCGGCCGCCCCCGGTCGTCGAGCGCCATCGCCTCGCCGTCGAGCACGATGTCGCGCACCGGCAGCGCGCGGACCGCGGCGACGACCTCCGGCACCCGGGTGGTGATGTCGTCCAGGCTGCGGGTGAACACGGCGACGTCGTCGTCGGAGCGGTGCACCTGGATGCGGATGCCGTCCAGTTTCACGTCGACGGTGGCGGGGGTGCCGGTGGCCAGCAACGCCGCGGAGACGTCGGTGGCGCTCTGCGCCAGCATCGGCGTGAGCGGTGTGCCGACGCGCAGGCTGATCTCGGCGAGCGCCGCCGCGCCCCGGGTCAGCGCGGTCACCGCGACGTGCTTGAGGTCGCCGGAGAGCAGCAGCGCGCGGCGCACCGCGGTGACCGGCACCTCGGCGGCCCGGGCGATCGCGTCGGCGAGCAACCCCGCCTGCGCGCCCTGGCGCAGTTCACCACCGAACAGCGCGACCAGGAGCCGCTGCTCGTCGGCGGTGGCCGCACCGAAGAGCGCGCCGAGCAACTGACGCCGCCGAGCCTGCGATCCGGTGCCCGCGACCACCGCGATCTCGGCGATGGCGGCGTCGACCGCGCCCACGGTGAGCGTGGCGTCGGCGGCGGGTGCGGGCAGGTCACGCAGGCTCGCATAGCCGACGCCGGTCTGCCGCTGGCGCAGCTCGCCGGCCAGATAGGCGGACCCGGCCGCCAACTCGTCCGGATCGAGCCGCCGGAGCGCGTCGGCGAGCAGCTCGATCTTGGCTTTGCGACCCGAGGTGGCGGTCACGGCCGCCGAGGTGGCGGCCACGTCGAGGAAGAGCACCAGGTCATCCTGGCAGTTGGGTACGACATTTGGCGGCCCGCCGTCCGACACGCTCCCCCGTCGAAACGGTCGGGCGGCGGGCCACGCCGGGGTGCCGGCCGACTGGGGAGAGCCGGCCGGATGGCTCTCGTCCGGTCAGGCGGCGACGGGTTCGACCACCCGGAAGCCGCGGGCCCGGATCGCGTCGGACACGCGACTCAGCTCGGCGTCCACCTCGCACAGGGCGGTGGAAAGCTCGGCAAGGTGTTCATTGAGGGCGGTGTCGTCCCACCCGGAGACGTCGACGTCCCCCAGAGCGCTGACCGCGGCACGCAGCCGGGTGATCGCATCGTTCGAACTCATGTTCGAATCCTATCAGGAATGATCTCCGCCCTGCAGCCGATCACCCGATCCGGTGGGAAGAAACCGCTACCCGGGCAGGGCGGACCGGAACGCCTCGGCCGCGTCGGCGGGCACCGCCTCGGCCGCGACGAAACCGTCCGGACGGACCAGGTACAGCCGGCCCGGACGCAGTTCCGTCCCCGGCGCCTCGTCGAACAGGTGGACCGGAAGACCGAGATCCGGCACCTGAGCGGCGTCGATCCCGCCGTACCCGTGGATCTGCCAGCGCAGCGACCGCAGCACCGCGAAGTTGCCGCCGGTCCACGGCAGCCGGCGGCCGACCACCGGGTCCCGTCCGTTGCCGGGGCCCATCCGGTAGTGGATGCGCAGCTGGGAGATGTACTGGAACAGCCGCGGACCGACCCCGGACCGGGGCAGCGCGCGCACGCCGACCGGCGCGAACAGCGGCACCGCCAGCCGGCGTACCGCCCGCAGGCCCAGGCGCTGCGACGTGACGAAGCCGAACAGCCGGTCCGTGGTGGCGACCAGCGTCTGCGCGACCGGACGACGTTCCGCCTGGTAGCGGTCCAGCCAGCCGTCGCCGGCCCGGCCCTGCAGCACGTCGGCGAGCTTGAACGCCAGATTGTGCGCGTCCTGCAGGCCGGTGTTCATGCCCTGGCCGCCGACCGGCGAGTGCACGTGCGCGGCGTCCCCGACCAGGAAGAACGGTCCGTCGCGGAAGGTGGCAGCGACCCGATGGTGCACCCGGTAGGTGGCGAACCAGCGCGCCTGCTCGTAGGTGACCGCGAAGCCGCTGCGGATCCGGCTCCGGGCGTCCGACTCGCTGATCTCACCGTCGCCGTCGGAGTCCCGGGCCAGACCGATCAGGCGCCAGTTGCCCCGGCCGGTCATCGGGAACGCCAGCAGGAAGTCCTCGGTGCCGGGCCGCACGTTGATCGCGCCCTCGACCAGGCCGCCGACCGCGGCCGCGTCGATCACATAGAAGAGGTGCGGGTTGGTGACACCCGCGAAATCGATCTGCCGGGTACGCCGGACGATCGAGTTCGCCCCGTCCGCACCCACGCAGAACCGCGCCCGCACCACGTCGCCACCGACCGTGGCCGCCACCCCGTCCGTGGTCTGCCGCAGCTCCGCCACGGCCGCGCCCCAGCGCACCTCGGTGCCGAGTTTCTGCAGGTTGGCGTACAAAATCTGCTCGTTGCGGCTCTGTTCGAGAACCTGGATCCAGGGGTACGGCGTGAGCCCGTCCCCGAACGCGCCCAGCGGCACCTTGCCGAACACCCGGTCACCGAAGCCGGGAGCCACCGCGGCGGCCCGCTGCGCCGGGTCCAGAACCACGTCGGAGAGGCCGAGCTGGTCGTAGATCTCGATGCTGCGCGCCTGCAGCACCAGCGCACGCGACTCCCGGGTGGGTCCGGACTTGCCGTCCACCACGACCACGTCGACGCCGAGCGTGGTCAGCCAGTTGGCCAGCATCAACCCGGTCGGACCGGCGCCGACCACCAGGACGTCGCAGTTCACCTCGGCCATCGTGACCTC
Organism: Jidongwangia harbinensis; assembly: GCF_020216025.1. Classification (GTDB taxonomy): domain Bacteria; phylum Actinomycetota; class Actinomycetes; order Mycobacteriales; family Micromonosporaceae; genus Actinoplanes; species Actinoplanes harbinensis. The sequence goes on from NZ_JAIWNC010000026.1 coordinate 69,462, forward strand.
GCTATCTGTCCAGGGCCGCCACGTTCCGCAGCAGCAACGCCTCGGCGAGGCAGACCCGGGCGAACTCGCCGAGGTGCAGACTTTCGTTGGGTGCGTGCGCGCCGGCGTACGGGTCCTCGACGCCGGTGACCAGGATGGCCGCGTCCGGGAACAGGTCCTGGAACGTGGCGATGAACGGGATGGAGCCGCCGACGCCCATGTCGACCGGGTCGACGCCGTCCCACGCGGTGCGGAAGGCGGAGCGGGCCGCGTCGTACGCCGGGCCGGTCGCGTCGATGACGCACGGTGCGCCGTCGCTCTCCAGGCTGACCTCGACGTGCGCGCCCCACGGCACGTACTTCTCCAGGTGCGAGCGGACCGCGGCGTACGCACTCTTGGCGTCGTCGCCCGGCGCCAGCCGGATGCTGAGCTTCGCCTTCGCGACCGGCTGGAGGGCGTTGGCGGCCTCCCGGGTGGCCGGCGCGTCGATGCCCAGCACGGTGATGGCCGGCTTGGTCCAGATCCGGTCGGTGATGGTGCCGTTGCCGATCAGCTTGACGCCGTCCAGCACGCCGGCCTCGTGCCGGAACCGGTCCTGCGGGTAGTCGACGGACGCACCCTCGCGACCCACCAGCCCGTCCACGGCCGGCTCGCCGTCCTCGTCGTGCAGCGTCGTGATGAGCCGGGCCAGCACGGTGAGCGCATCCGGCACCGGGCCGCCGAACATGCCGCTGTGCACGGCGTTCCGCAGCGTCCGTACCTCGACGAAGCAGTTGACCAGGCCGCGCAGCGAGGTGGTGAGCGCCGGTACGCCGACGTCCCAGTTGCCGGAGTCGGCGATCACGATGACGTCGGAGCGCAACTCCTCGCGGAACTCGGCCAGAATGGCGTCGAGGGAGACGGAACCGTACTCCTCCTCGCCCTCCACGAACACCACCACGCCCACCGGCAGTTGCTCACCGAACGCCCGCAGCGCCGCCACGTGCGCCATCACCCCGGCCTTGTCGTCGGCCGCACCGCGACCGTAGAGCCGGCCGTCCCGCTCCTCCGGCTCGAACGGCCGGCTGGTCCAGAGCGCCGGGTCGCCGGCCGGCTGCACGTCGTGGTGCGCGTACAGCAGGACGGTCGGCGCACCCGCCGGGGCCGCCTTGCGGCCGATGACGGCCGGCTGCCCGCCCCGGCGGACGATCTGGGTGTCCAGGCCGCAGCCCCGCAGCAGGTCCGCGACGGCCTCGGCGGAGCGTTCCACCTGGGCATGATCGAAGCCGTCGAACGCGACCCCCGGGATCCGGACGAGGCGTTCCAGGTCGGCACGGACCCCAGGCAGTTCCCGCGCCACGGCGGCGCGCAGGTCGTCGTCAGAGAGGCTCATCCGCCGATCCTAGGCCGTTTCCCCCGACCGTCACGCCCCACCCGGTCCCGGCCACCGAGCCCACCCGGTCGTCGCTGCCCGCCGGTGGGGGCGTGCTGCTCGGCGCACGCGCCAGCCGCCCGGCAACCGGCCGCCGGATCGAGTCCCGGTCAGGCGGTGGGCGTCGTGGGATCGTCGTCCTCGGGACGCCGGGTGCGACCCGCGTTGCTCGCCCAGGAACGCGCCCCACGAGCCGCCGTCCCGGCGAGATCAGCGGCGCCGTCTCCGAGCTTGCGCAGCAGACCCACCAGCGGGTCCTGGGACGTGGTGAAGCTCTGCCGGTACGACTCCGCCGCTGCTTTGACGTCCTCGCTCACCGAGGCGTTGTCGTCGCCGTCGCGGCGCGGGTAGTCACCGCCGAGGATGCGCGCGTACTCGCCGGAGTCGATCCATTTCCGCAGCTCGGACGCGCGGGCCACCGGCACCGGGTGGCTGCTCCACGCGGTCATGCCCAGCTTGTGGATGCTGTCCCGGAGGTCGCCGCCGCTCTCGTACTCGGCGGCCTGTTCCAGGAACGCCGCCGTGTCGATCTGGGACAGGTCCCCGCCGCCGGCGAGCTTCATCAGCAGCCGCAGGGACGCCGCCGGGTCCTGGCCGGCGAGCAGTCCGGCCCGGTCCGCGGACAGTTCCGCCTTGCGCCACCATTCGAACATCGCCACGATGATCGCCCGCAGCGCCAGTGCGCCGACCGGCAGCCAGCTCAGGCTCGCCGCCCACTTGGTCAGGATCATCATGATCGTCTTGTAGACGGCGTGGCCGCTGCGCACGTGGCCGATCTCGTGTCCGAGCAGCGCCCGCAACTCGTCGTCGTCCAGCTTCTCCACGGCGGCCGTGGTGACCACGATGAACGGCTTGTCCATGCCGATCGCCTGGCCGCCGATCATCGGCGACTGGCTCACGTACAGCTCGGGGAGTTCGGCCACGTCCAGCGTGCTGGCGGCCTCGGTGAAGCGCTGGTAGACCCGCGGGTACTGCCGGTGGTCGACCCGGATGGAGCCGGCCAGGAACGACAGGCGGAAGCCGCGCTCGTTCCACATGCCGAAGAACGTCTTCACCACGTCGTCGAAACCGCGCAGTTCACGCAGGGCGGTGAGGGCACCCCGGTCGGCCGGGTGTTCCCAGGCGCGGGAGCTGATTCCGGTCAGCGCCACGCGCCGGCGCGTCGGGCGGTTCTCCTCGGTCGTCATCGTCCCGTCCCCGTTCCCGCTGCTCACGCAAGCGTTCGTGGCCCAGTCGCGTGGCCGCGCCGGAGCACCTCGAACCGGTCGGCCGGTCCTTCCGCCGCTCCGTCGACCACCAGGTCGGCGTGGGCGGCAGTCCGGTCCTCGGCGAAATGCCGGTCCTCGGCGGCGCGCCAGCGCTCAAGGTACGCCTGGAACGCAACGTCGTCACCATGGTCGCGTGCCAGGGCCCGGGACAGCCGCAGTTCCGACGGCGCCTGCACGAAGACGGCCAGGGTCAGTTCGGGCCGGAGTGCGTGACGGGCGGCGCTGACCCCCTCGAGGACGACGACCGGAGCCGGCGGCACCACCACCGGAGGTCCGGAGAACTGCCGCCGGTACCAGGAGTACCGCTGGTACCGGGCGGGCCGGCCGTGCCGCAGCGGACGCAACACCTGTTCCTCGAGCCGGTCCCAGAAGGTGAACTGGCCGGCCCAGCCGTCGAGCAGGTCGTCGGTGTGCACGACCGGGGCCGCCAGGGCCGCCGCGAGCCGCCCGGCGAACACGGTCTTGCCGGCGCCGCTCGGTCCGTCGACGGCGACGAGGCGCACGTCGCCGAGCCGCGGCGGGCGGCCGCGGACCAGCACGGCGAGGTCGGCGTAGGTCCCGGCGGTCATCGTCGCGACGGGCCGCCGGACGGACCGCCGTCGGGCGGAATGGGTGGAGTGAGTGGAGCGCCCGGCGGGACGAACGGGAGACCCGGCGCCGGGCCGTGCTCGACGAGCCGCCACAGCGCGTCCGTGTCGAGGTGCTCCTCGACCAGATCACCGAGTACGTCCAGGGCTCGTTCCCGTACCTCGGCGAACCGGGTGTCCGGTGCCACCGCGAAGCCGTGCCGGCCGGCCAACCGCGCCGCCTCGGTGAGGTACCGGCGGCGGAACTCGTCGGACTCGAACGCCCCGTGCCAATGGGTGCCGCTCACCGCGCCCCGCACGGCGCCCTCGGGTCGCCCGTCGTCGTAGCGGAGGAGCGGTTCGGGGGCGCCGCTCGACACGTACCCGTGGTGGATCTCGTAGCCGCGCACCGGCGCGCCGCAGCCGGACCCGGTCGAGCGGGCCAGCGTCTTACGGGCGCCGAAGGCGATGTCGACCGGCAACATGCCGAGGCCGGGCACCGTGCCGCGCCCGCTCTCCACCTCGTCGGTGATGGTCCGGGCCAGCATCTGGAAGCCGCCGCAGAGGCCGAGCAGCGGCTTTCCGGCGGCGGCGTGCACCCGGATCGCGTCGGCCAGGCCGGTCTCGCGCAGCCAGTCCAGGTCGTGCACGGTGGCCTTGGAACCGGGGATGACCACCAGGTCGGCGTCGGCGATGTCGGCCGGTTCGATGGTGAGCCGCACCTGCACCCCGGGTTCGGCGGCCAGGGCCTCGGCGTCGGTGGCGTTCGAGATGCGCGGCAGCCGGATCACCGCGACCCGCAGCCAGGCGGTTCCGTGCGGCGGTCCGGGCCGGCCGAGGGTACGTCCGTACGCCAGCGAGTCCTCCGCGTCCAGCCACACGTCGAGGTGGAACGGCAGGACGCCGTGCACCGGCCGCCCGGTGACCGCGGTGATCATGTCGAGCCCGGGGCGCAGCAGACCCGGATCGCCGCGGAACTTGTTGATCACGAAGCCGTTGACCAGCGCCTGATCCTCCGGGCTGAGCAGGGCGACCGTGCCGAACAGCGCGGCGAACACTCCACCCCGGTCGATGTCGCCGACCACGATCGCCGGCAGTCCCGCGTGCCGGGCCAGGCCCATGTTGACGAAGTCCCCGGACCGCAGGTTGATCTCGGCCGGGCTGCCCGCACCCTCGCAGATCACCGCGTCGTACTCGGTGCGGAGTTCGGCCAGCGCCGCGTACGCCGTCTCGGCGAGCCGGGGCCGCAGCGAGCGGTAGTTCGCCGCGGTCACCGTGTCGACCGCCTCGCCGAGCAGCACCACCTGGCTGGACCGGTCACTGCCCGGCTTGAGCAGCACCGGGTTGAAGCGGATGTCCGGCGCCACCCCGCACGCCGCCGCCTGCATGGCCTGGGCCCGGCCGATCTCGCCGCCGCGGCCGTCCGGCCCGACCACCACCACCGAGTTGTTGGACATGTTCTGCGCCTTGAACGGGGCCACCTTGACCCCGCGCCGGTGCAGCCAGCGGCAGATGCCCGCGGTGAGCACGCTCTTGCCGGCGTCCGACGTCGTCCCGGCGACCAGCAACCCGCCGCTCATCCCACCCTCCCCCGCCCACGGACACGCGCCAGAAGTCCGCCCGCTCGGCTCAAGGAGCGCGCCGCCGGCAGGACGGCCGCTCGGCTCAAGGAGCGCGCCGCCGGCAGGACGCCCGCTCGGCTCAAGGAGCGCGCCGCCGGCAGGACGCCCGCTCGGCTCAAGGAGCGCGCCGCCGGCAGGACGCCCGCTCGGCTCAAGGAGCGCGCCGCCGGCAGGACGCCCGCTCGGCTCAAGGAGCGCGCCGCCGGCAGGACGCCCGCTCGGCTCAAGGAGCGCGCCGCCGGCAGGACGCCCGCTCGGCTCAAGGAGCGCGCCGCCGGCAGGACGGCCGCTCGGCTCGAGGGGCGGGCCGCCGCCAGGCCGGCCGCGATCGTGAGGGCGGTCGCGCCGACCGCGCCGGACAGCCGGGCCGCCCGGCGCAGGTGTCGCGCCGACGGGCGCGGGCCGTCGCCCAGGAAGGGCCGGGTCTCGGTACGCCCGAAGTACACGTTCCGCCCGCCCAGCCGGACCCCGAGCGCCCCCGCCATCGCCGACTCGCACTGGCCGGCGTTGGGTGACGGGTGATCGTTGCGGTCCCGCCGCCACACCCGCAGCGTCTCCGCCGGTGTCCCGCCCGCCACCGGCGCCACCGCCACCGTGAGCAGGCCGGTCAGCCGGGACGGGAGCAGGTTCAGCAGGTCGTCGAGCCGGGCCGAGGGGGTGCCGAAGCGGGCGTACCGCGGCGAGCGGTGCCCGACCATGGCGTCCAGCGTGTTCGCCGCGCGGTAGCCGAGGAGGCCCGGCAGTCCGGCCACGCCGCCCCAGAACAGCGGTGCCACCACGGCGTCGGACGTGTTCTCGGCGACGGACTCGACGGTGGCACGGGCGAGTTCCGGCTGGTCCAGCTTGGTCGGGTCGCGGCCGCAGAGGTGGCCGAGGCGGTCCCGGGCCGCGGGCAGGTCGCCGCGGTCCAGGTGCCCGGCCATGAACGTGGCCTCCCGCCGCAGGGTGCGCCCGCCGAGCACGGTCCAGGTCGCGGCCGCGACGAGGACGGCGCGGGCCACCGGCCGTCGCCGGGTCGCCACCGCCGCGACCGCACCGACAGCAACCGGCACGCCGACCGCAACCGCGGTGTACGCCGCACCAGCCGCCAACGCCTGAGCAGCGACCGAGGTCGACGCCGACGCGGACGTCGACGTCTGGGAAGGGCCGGTTGAGGGATACAGCCGGCGTTCCAGCGCCCCGGCCGCCCGGCCGAAACCGGCCACCGGATGGAACCGTCGCGGATCGCCCAGGACGGCGTCGAGCAGATAACCCGCCACCAGCCCGGCCGCGTCGCCGGATGTGCGCGGCACCCGGTCACCTCCCCGTTGAACGTGCTCCAGCCCAGTCTGCCTGGTGCCGCCGTCCCGGGACCCACGGGGGAATGCCGGCCCCGGGACGGCGGGGTCTTCAGTGCGGTGCGGGCAAGTGCGGTACGGGCATCAGGCCGGTACCGGCTGGCGCCGACCGCCACGCCGACCGCGGCGCGGGCTCTCCGCGGTGTCGGCCCCGAGCGACTCCACCGCGATCTCCATCTCGGCCGGCTCCATCCCGGCCGGCTCCGAGTCGTCCGGGGGCGGGCCGCCGGCGAGCGCAGGTTCGCCCAGTTCCGCACCGGCCACCGCCACCACCGGGTCGACGCCGTCGGGGAACTCGGCGAAGACCGGCTCGTCTCCCTCCGGTACGCCCTCGCCGTAACCGATCGGCGCGTCCGCGACCGGCTCGGCCGTCTCGCCGCGCACCATGCCCTCCGCCTCGGGCCCGTCGGCCGCGCTGGTCGCCGGCGCCGGCTTGGAGCGGAAGAAACGGGCCTTGCCGCGGGCCAGGTCGGGCCCGACCGCGACCGCCTCCATCTCGTAGCTGGTGCGCGGTTGGTTCTCGGCGTCCGTCCAGTCGCGGGTGTAGAGCCGGCCCACCACGACCACCGGGTCCCCCACCGTGATCGAGGCGGCCACGCCCTCGGCCAGCCTGCGCCAGCAGTTGACCCGGACGCGCAGGCTGTCGCCGTCGACCCAGCGGCCGTTCTCCCGGTCGAAGCGGCGCGACGTGGACGCCACCCGGAAGTTGACCACCAGCGTCTGCGTCTTGGTGGTGCGGCGCCACTCGGGGGCGGTGAGCACGTTGCCCACCAGGACGATGTGCGTGTCGAACATGTGCGTCTCCTCACGGCTCGATGTGCTTCAGCAGCCTGCCGGGATCGGGCCGGGCGCGGCGGGCGGTACTCCGGGGCCTGTGGACGGCCGCGCGCTGTGGATGGGCCGAAGGTTCACGGTTGATCTGGTATGGCGCGGATGCGGGTACCGGCGGGTAACCTGACGTCGTGGAACCGGACGTCCTGGGCTCGCCGTACGAGCGGCACACCATCGATCTGGGCACCGACGACGAGGGGCCGGTCATCGCCACCCTGGTGCGGCGGCGCAGCGAGACGCCGACGCGGCGGGCCGTGCTCTACGTACACGGATTCGTCGACTATTTCTTCCAGACCCACCTGGCCGACTTCTTCGTCGAACGGGGCTGGGACTTCTACGCCCTCGACCTGCGCAAGTACGGCCGCAGCCTGCTCCCGCACCAGACCCCGAACTTCTGCCGCAGCCTCACCGACTACTACCCGGAACTGGACGAGGCGGCCCGGATCATCCGCGAGGTCGACGGCCACGATCAACTCCTGGTCGGCGGGCACTCCACCGGTGGTCTGATCATGTCGCTGTGGTCGCACTCGCGGCAGGGCCAGGGTATGGTCGACGGCCTGTTCCTGAACAGCCCGTTCTTCGACTTCAACGCGCCGTGGCTGCTACGGCGGCCGGTGGCGACGGCGGTGTGCCGCAGCAGCAAGCGGGCGCCGTACCGGATCGTGCCGCTCAAGGCCCTCGGGCTGTACGGCCAGAGTCTGCACACCGAGCACCGTGGTGAATGGACGTACGATCTGGCCTGGAAGCCGATCCTCGGTTTCCCGGTGCGGGCCGGCTGGCTGGCCGCGATCCGCCGTGGTCAGAACCGGTTGCGGTCCGGCCTGTCCATCGACGTACCGGTGCTGGTGGCCTGTTCCTCCCGCACCTTCCGCGGCCGAAGCTGGCACGACGACGTCCACCTGGCCGACGCGGTCCTGGACGTCGAGCACATCGTCCGGTGGGCGCCCCGACTCGGCCCGCACGTCACGATCGCGCGGTTCGACGGCGGCATGCACGACCTCACACTCTCCGGCAAGGAGGTACGCACCGAGGTGTTCCGCGAGCTGGGGCGGTGGACGGACGCGTACCTGCCGGGCGCCGACACGCCGGAGATCGAGGTGCCGCCCGCGCCGGAAGACTTCGCGGACGACAAGACCGGGGCGACCGCCTAGTATGTGCTGGCCAGTGCGCTCGTAGCTCAGCGGATAGAGCAGTGGACTTCTAATCCACCGGTCGCAGGTTCGAATCCTGCCGGGCGCGCCGTTCCTTTCTCGGCGAGCCGTGCCGGGCTCACTGCTGTGGGGGCAGGGTGAGCAGGACCGCCCAGATCTCGTCCAGGTAGTCCCACCACTCCTGATCGGCGCGGCGATACACGCCGAGCAGGTAACCGCCGGCCACGAACACGTGACCGATCACGTCGGCGGGGGGCACACCGGGGAAGGTCACCTCCCCGGTCGCGGCGGACCGCAGGACTCCGGCGACGTCGTCGGCACCGCGCAGGTTGATCCAGTCCGACTCGCTCTCGATGATCTTCCCGGCGAGCTGCCGAAGGTCCGCGTCGGTCGCGCCGTTGCGGAACACGTCATTGACGATATAGCCGAGCACGAAGACGCCGTAGGCGACGGCCTTGGCGGCGTCGTCGGCTCCCAGCCCGTGAAAGGCCGCCACCATCCGGTCGCCGTCCCGGCCGATGATCCCCCGGTACGCCTCCCGGACGTGTTCTTCGATGCGCGGATCAATCTCCATCGCGGCGCCTCCGGTCTTCAATACGCCGGCTCCAGAACGTGGAAACCGTGTCCACCAATCCGCCGCCGACGACGAACAACCCACCGACCCACTTGTTCGGGCTGACGAGCACCCCGGCCAGGCCGATCGCCATGGCGGTGACTTTCGGGCTGTAGGCCATGATCTCGTGGGCCGGCCGATGCCACCGCGGAGCCTCCGCCGTGGTGGACCGCCCGACGCTGCTTCTTGTCGGGCCGCCCGCGACCGGAGCCGATTCGCCGTCCGGCGCGGATGCCGTGGGTGGCGACGTGCCGGAGCGACCGTCAGCCCTTCAACCGCCGGCGGTCTGCGCCTGGTTGACGACCCCTTCCGCCATGCCGACCCCGCCCTGCAAATGGGTGCGCAGCGCGCCGATGGCCTCCTTGACGGCGCTCAGCTCCGCCACTTTGTCCGTCATGCCGGCTCCGGCCATGACACCGATCAGCTCGTCGGTGATCGATTCGGCGGCGCTGGCCTCGCTCACGGACTCCTCGATCTTGTCCTTCGTCGACTGCAGCGCGGAGACGATCTCCTCGATCGATGCCATGTGACCCCCCAGATGACGTAACGGCGTGGATCTTAGCGAACGATCGCCCGGCTCACGGCGCCGACAGCGCCTCGGTGGGTGGCAGGCGGGCGGCCCGGATCGCCGGATACAGCCCGGCCAGCGCCCCGATCAGTACGGTCGCCGCCACGCCGCCGCCGAGCACCCACACCGGTACCACCGTCGGCCACGTCTGCACCAGCGCGTACCCGGCCGTGACCGCCGCACCGAGCAGCACCCCGGCCGCGCCGCCGAGCAGCGACAGCAGCAGCGACTCGGCGACGAACTGGCCGCGGATCTGGCCCCGGGTGGCGCCCAGGGAGCGGCGCAGCCCGATCTCGGCCCGCCGTTCCAGCACCGAGATGACCATGGTGTTGGCCACCCCGATGCCGCCGACCAGCAACGCCACCGCGCCCAGACCGAGCAGCAGCGCGGTGAACGTCCGGTCGGTGGCCTTCTGCGCGGCCAGCGCGTCGGACGGCCGGGACACCTCGACCTCGTTCGGGTTCTCCGGGTTCGCGGTGGCCGCCAGCACCCCGCGGACCGCCGGCACGTGGGCGTCCACCGACCGGGTGTAGACGGTGGTCGGGTATCCGTCGAAGTTCAGGTACGTCTCCGCGGCCGGCCAGCCGACCAGCGCCGCCGAGTCCAGCTCGGACGCCAGCGGCACCGGTTCGAGCACCCCGACGACCGTGAACCACCGGCTGCCCAGCAGCACCTGGGGGCCCGCGCCGCCGATGCCGAGCCGGCGGGCCGCGGTGGCACCCAGCACCACGGCCGGATACCGGGCGGTCGCCGCGTTCAGCCAGATGCCGTCCGCCAGTGCGGCGCCGACCGTACCCGGCAGGTCCAGGTGCGCGGCCTGCACCGAGATGCCGCCGGTCTCCGCGGCCGGGATCCGGTCGCTGCGGTAGACCTGGGCGCCGGCGACCGTGCCGGTGGCGGCGACCTCCCGGACCGGTCCGATCCGGGAGATCATCGCCACCGACTCGGCGGGCAGCTTGGCCGCGTCGCCGAACATCGTGTTGCCCGGCCCGACGGTGAGCAGGTTGGTGCCGAGCGCGGCCAGGGCGCGGTCCAGGTCGGCGCGGCTGGAGGCGGAGATGCCCACCACCGCGGTCATCGCCGCGATGCCGATGGCGATGCCCAGCGCGGACAGGAACGCCCGCAGCGGACGGGTACGCAGGCCGCTCCCGCCCACCCGGAGCACGTCGGCGAGGCGCAGCCGGGCCGGTGACAGCGTCGCCATCAGATCACCCGCCCGTCGCGCATGGGCACCTGCCGCGGCAGGCTCCCGGCCACCTCCCGGTCGTGCGTGATGACCAGCACCGTGGTCCCGGCGGCGTGCAGGTCCCGGAGCAGGTCGACCACCTCGGCGCCGGACACCGAGTCCAGGTTGCCGGTGGGTTCGTCGGCGAGCAGCAGCGTCGGCTCGCCCACCACCGCCCGGGCCACCGCGACGCGCTGCCGTTCGCCGCCGGAGAGCTGGTGCGGCCGGTGCCGCATCCGGTCGGCCAGGCCGACCCGGGCCAGTGCGGCCTCGGCGCGCCGCAACCGCTCCTTCTCCGGTACGCCGGAGTAGAGCAGCCCGTCCGCCACGTTGTGCAGCGCGTCCCGCCCCGGCGCCAGGTGGAAGTGCTGGAACACGAACCCGATCCGGCGTGCCCGCAGCGCGGACAGTTCCCGGTCGGAGAGCAGCGCGACGTCGTACCCGTCGATCCGCACGTCGCCGGCGGACGGCCGGTCCAGCGTCCCGATCAGGTGCAGCATCGTGGACTTGCCGGAGCCGGACGGCCCCACGATGGCGACGAACTCGCCGCGGTCCACCCGCAGGGTGACGTCGTGCAGCGCGGTGACGCCGCCCGGGTACGACTTGGTCACCCGGTCCAGTTCCACCACCGCGGTCACGACGGCACCCCGACCCGCATGCCGGCGGCCAGCCCACCGCCGGACACCTCGACCCGGCCGTCCGCGAACAGCCCGGTCTCCACGGCCACCAGGCGGGTGGTGCCGCCGTCGACGACTTGGACGCCGTACCCGCCCTCGGCCAGCGCGAGCAGCGCCGCCACCGGGACGGTCAGCACGTTGCGGCGTTCCGCCGCGGTGAACGCCACGTCCACCGACGCCGCGTCCAGCCCGGACGGCTTCCGGCCGCCGGTGAACGTCACGGTCACCTGGACCGTGGTGGTGTCCTCGCCGCCCGGCTCGGTGGCCGCCTCCACCACGGTCTCGGCGTCCGCGATCGTCCCGGGGGCGGTGCTGCCGTCCGGCAGGGTCACCGTCACCTTGGCGCCGACCTTGGCGAGGCGCTGGTCGGCCACGTCCAGGCCGACCGTGGCGACCCGGGACGTGCCGGTGGTGGTGAGCAGTTCGGTGCCCGGCCGCGCCACGTCGCCGACCGCGACGCGGCGGCTGTCCACCCGTACCGCGTGCGGTGCGTGCACCACGCGGGCCGGGTCGAGCGTGCCGGTCTCCGGCACCCCGAGGTCGTCCTGCCAGTCACGGACCGCGTCGGCGGTGGCCTCGGTGTACGTGTCGTCCACCGTGAAACCGCGGTACCCCAACGCCCACAGGTTCTTCTCGAACTGCGCGACGTCCCGGCCCTCGGTCCCCGGCACCAGCGTGCGGTACGCCGGCAGCTTGCCGTACAGCAGCACCACCGGGTCGTCGTCGATGCGGTACAGCGCCTTCCCCCGGGTCACCGTGGCGCCGGTGCCGGGCAGCCCGGTCACGGTGCCGGCCGACCGGCTGTGCTGCGCGGTCGCCTCGCCGTACCCCAGCTCGCCGTTTCGGGTCGCCGTGTCCACCAGGGTCTGGCGCGTCACCTCGGCCGTGGCCGGCGGCATCGCGTTGCGCGGAGCGCCGCCGCCCTCGGCGTCCGGCAGGTTGACCACCGCGACGGCGGCCGCGGCCGCGACGCCGACCGTGCCGATCGCGGCCACCGCCTTTCCCCGCCGGCTCACGAGCCACTCCCCGACCGCCGGGGTGCGTTGCTGGGCCGGAACCGGGCGCACGCCTTCTCCGCCGCCTGGAACGCCGGATCCTCCGGGCCCACGCCGAGCATGCCCTTGTTGATCCGGCCCTCGCCGTTGGGGCCGGGGTCGGGGAAGTTCGGTACGCCGTTCTCCCGCATGCACTTCGCCATCTGCCGCGCCCGTTCGACGTCGGCCGGGTCCAGTTTGCGGGGCTGGCCGCCGTTCGGCAGAAACTTCTTGCACGCCTCCATCGCGGCGTCCACCTTCGCCGGGTCCTGCCCCTGCGGCACGACGATCCGCAGCCCACGCTGCCCTGGTTCCGGGTCCTTGAACCAGCTCATGCCCTGCTCGCGCATGCACTGCGCGTGCTTCAGCCCGCCGTCCTCCCCGGCCGCGCCCCCGTCGGTCGGGGCCGGAGCGGACGGGGTCGCGCTGCCGATGCTGGCCACGCCGCCGCCCGGGTCGTCGGGTTCCGCGCAGCCGGCGATGCCCACCGCCACCAGCACCAGAACCGCCATCATCCGTCGCATCTCGTTCCCCTCTCGTCCTGCGACGAAGTGAACGCGGCGGCGGGTTTCCCGGCCGTCAGCGAAAACAGTGACGGTGAAGTGACATCACCGTGGGTCACCATGGGGGGATGCGCATCCTGGTGGTCGAGGACGAGCCGCTGCTCGCCGACGCGGTGGCCGAGGGGCTGCGGCGCGAGGCGCACGCGGTCGACGTGGTGAACGACGGCGGCGCGGCGCTGGAACGCCTCGACGTGCACGACTACGACGTGGTGGTGCTGGACCGGGACCTGCCGGTGGTGCACGGCGACGACGTGTGCCGGACGCTGGTCGCCCGGGACACCGCGCTGCGGGTGCTGATGCTGACCGCCGCGGCCGCGGTCGACGACCGGGTCAGCGGCCTGGCCCTGGGCGCGGACGACTACCTGCCCAAGCCGTTCGCGCTGCGCGAGCTGACCGCGCGGGTGGCGGCGCTGGGCCGGCGTGCCCGGCCGGCCGCCCCGCCGGTGCTGCGGCGCGCCGGGATCAGCCTGGACCAGTACCGCCGCGAGGTGTACCGGGACGGCCGGTACGTGCCGCTGTCCCGCAAGGAGTTCGCGGTGCTGGCGGAACTGCTGCGCGCGGACGGCACGGCGGTCTCCGCGGAACATCTGCTGGAGAAGGCGTGGGACGAGAACGCGGATCCGTTCACCCACGCGGTACGCATGACGATCCTGAAGTTGCGCCGCAAACTGGGCGATCCGCCGGTGGTGCTGACCGAGCCGGGAGTGGGGTACCGGATCTCATGAGACTCACCGTGCGGGGACGCCTGACGCTGGTGTACGGCGGGCTGTTCGTGCTGGCCGGCCTGGTGCTGCTCGGCGTGACGTATGCGCTGGTGTCCCAGCGGCTGCCGACCGGCGACGCGCTCATCCGCACCACGCTGCCGCCCCGCACCGACGGGCCCGTCCCGGCCGGCCCCACCTTGATCCACCGGTTCGCCACCGACACCCGGGACAGCGCCCTGAACACCGTGCTCACCCAGGGCGGGATCGCCCTGATCGTGGTCAGCGCCGCGGCGATCGCGCTGGGCTGGCTGGTGGCCGGGCGCCTGCTGCAGCCGCTGCACCGGATCACCGACACCGCCCGCCGGATCGCGTTCGCCCCGGCCGGCGGCGAGTCGCTGCACGAACGCATCGCCATGGACGGGCCGGACGACGAGGTCAAACAGCTGGCCGACACGTTCGACCTGATGCTGGCCCGGCTGGACGAGTCGTTCGACGGCCAGCGGCGGTTCATCGCGAACGCCTCGCACGAGCTGCGGACGCCGCTCACCCTGAACCGCACCCTGATCGAGGTGGCCATGTCGCCGCCGGCCGTGTCGCCGGAGGTACGCCAACTGGGCGCCACGCTGCTGGCGATCAACGAACGCCACGGCCGCCTCATCGAGGGGCTGCTGGTCCTGGCCCAGTCTGAACGTACGGTGACCGAACAGTCCTACGTGGACATCGCCGACATCGTCGACCACGTGGCGTCGCCGTCGGTCATCGTCAAGGCCGCCGAGGCACCGGTGTTGGGCAACCCGGTGCTGCTGGAACGGCTCGTCCAGAACCTGGTGGAGAACGGGCAGCGGCACAACCTGCCGGACGGCGGCTGGGTCCGGGTGGAGACCGGCAGCCGGCCCGACCGGACCGTGTTCCTCCAGGTCAGCAACACCGGACCGGTGGTGCCCCGATACGAGGTGCCCGGCCTGTTCGAGCCGTTCCGCCGGCTCGGGGCAGACCGGCTCGCCACGCCGGGCGGTGCCGGGCTGGGGCTGTCGATCGTGCGCGCGGTGGCCCGCGCCCACGGCGGCGACGTGCAGGCCGAACCCCGCGAGGACGGCGGGTTGGTGGTGACGGTCACCCTGCCCGGGGCCTAGAGTCCAGACCCGGGGGTACGAAGGGAGCACGCCGGTGCCGAAGCTGCGGGCGCACAACATCGCCACGTCGCTGGACGGGTACGCCGCCGGTCCCAAGCAGACCCGGACCGACCCGCTCGGCCGGGGCGGCGAGGACCTGCACTCGTGGATGTGGCAGACCCGTACCGGGCGGGCCTCGATGGGCCAGGACGGCGGCGACGAGGGTATCGACGACCGTTTCCTGCGGGCCGGCAACGAGAACATCGGCGCGACCATCATGGGCCGCAACATGTTCGGGCCGATCCGCGGCGAGTGGCCGGACGAGTCGTGGACCGGCTGGTGGGGGGACGAACCGCCGTACCGTCACGATGTCTTCGTCCTGACCCATCACCCACGGCCGTCGGTGAGCATGTCCGGCGGCACCACGTTCCACTTCGTCACGGACGGCATCCGGGCGGCGCTGGACCGGGCCGTCGAGGCGGCCGGCGGGCGCGACGTCCGCCTGGGTGGCGGGGCCGCCACCATCCGGGAGTACCTGCGCGCCGGCCTGGTCGACGAGCTGCACATCGCGGTGGTGCCGATCCTGCTCGGCGGCGGCGAGCGGCTGCTCGACGACGACCTGGTCAGCACCTACCGGGTGGCCGAGTTCGTGGCATCCGAGGGTGTGGCGCACTACCGCCTCATCCGCTGACAGGATCCTCACATCCGTCGAGCACCATCCGGCCATGATCATCATCTCGACCAAGCACTCCGGCCGCCGGTGGCTCGCTCTCGCGGCGGCCTCGCTGTGCCTGCTCGCCGGCTGTTCCGACGACCCCGGCGGCGACGAGGCGCCGGTGGCCTCCCTGCGCAGCGCCGGCGCACCCGCCGCACCGTCGTCGCCCGCGGGCGACGTCAACGATCAGCGGCCCCTGGTCCCGCTGGACGCCACCGACGAGGATAGGGACCGGCTGGTCGACGAGTGGGCCAGGTGCCTCGTCGAGAAGGGCGGACCGGCCTTCCGCGATCCGGGCACCGGCGAGTTCAAGAAGGCCCTGCTGGACAGCGGGTCGAAGCCGGCGCTGGCGGCCTGCGCCGCCAAGGAACCCGAGGACTTCGACGCGCGACAGGCCCGCACGAATCCCTCGGCCTACCGCGACAACAACCGCGAGTGGTACCAGTGCGCGAAGAAGCAGGGGTACCGCCTCACCGTGCCCGACCCGGACACCGCCGAGTTCGGCCTCACCGAGATCGGGCCGAACGGGGACTTCGATTCGCCGAAGATCAACGAGTGCAAGCGGCAGGCGTTCGCGGACGACTAGACACGGTCCGGTGGCCGTTCGCCTGGTGCCAGGGGGCGGACCCTATGTAGGATGCCGGACATGGCTGGGCCACGGATGACGATGTCGGTACTCAAGGTCGTCGCGGCCCTGCTCGCCGACCCCACCGCCGACCGCTACGGCCTGCAGCTCATGCAGGACACCGGCCTGCCCAGCGGCACGCTCTATCCCATCCTGGTCCGGCTGGAACGGGCCGGTTGGGTGGAGTCCCGCTGGGAGGACATCGACCCGGCAGCCGAGGGCCGGCCGAGCCGCCGCTACTACCGGCTGACCGCGGACGGCGCCATCGAGGCGCGGCGCGAGGTGGCGCTCATGCAGCAGCAGATGTCCCGCGTCACCGGCCCGGTCGGCCACGCCCGGGAGGCGTGATGACGCCGTCCCCGCGGTCGGCCCCACCCCGGAGCACCACGGACTCCGCGGGCAACCCCCCGATGTCCCCGCGACACCGGGACACCGCCGACTCCACGGGCGAACCCCCGAGGCCCCCGCGACACCGGAACACCGCCGACTCCACGGGCGAACCCCCGAGGCCCCCGCGACACCAGGACACCGCCGACTCCACGGGCAAACCCCCGAGGCCCCCGCGACACCAGGACACCGCCGACTCCACGGGCAAACCCCCGAGGCCCCCGCGACACCAGGACACCGCCGACTCCACGGGCAAACCCCCGAGGCCCCTACGACACCAGGACACCGCCGACTCCACGGGCGAACCGCCAAGGTCCTCGCACCACCGGGGCGCCGCGGACTCCCCAGGCGGACCGCAGGGGCCGGCCCGGCGCCGGGCTCGCGGCGGGGTCGTTGACCGGCTGGCGCGGGTGGGCGTGGCCGTGGCCGCACGCCGGTGGCCCGCCGACCTCTCCGCGACGATGCGGGACGAGTGGCACGCCGAGTTGGCCGCGCTGGACACGCCCGGGACGGCCGCACCGGCGTACCGGAAACTGGTCTTCGCCGGCAGCCTGGTGCTCTCCCCCGCGGTCGACGAACCCTCCTGGCGGGGCCGGGCGGCCGGCCTCGGCCGGACCGCATCGGTCGCCGCGGGCCTCACCCTGCTGGCCGCCGCCCTGGTCAACGCGGCCCGCGCCACCGACTCCCTCGCGCCGCTGCTGCTGACCGGCGCCGCGGTGGCGTGCGCCGCGATCGGTGCCCGGGTACGCGTCTCCGCCGTCCTGGTGGGCGCCGCCGCGTTCGCCTTCCTGCTGGCCGGCAACCGCATCCCGGTGATGCCGTTCATGGGCGTCCTCGACATCGGGCCGGCCGTCGTCACCTGGACCGCGCTCACGGCCGTCCTGGCCCGGTACATCGCGCACCTGACCGCGACGGGCCGGCGACGCCGGGCTGCCGTGCTCGCGGCCGGCGGGGGCCTGGCCGTGCCGGACCTCGCCACGATTGCCGGCTCGCTGCACGCCGCGGACGCGCTGGGCGTGGCCGCGACCTCGGCGCCCACCTGGTTCCCGCTGGCGTTGCTGCCGGGCGGCATCACGGACTTCGGCCGGTACTTCGCCGACGGCACCGCGGCATTCGGCAGCCTGCAGGCGGTCGGCCCGGCGTTCCACGCCTCCGACATCCTGCTCGCGAACGCCGCCGTGATGGCCGGGCCGCTGCTCCTCTGCACCACTGCAGTCCTGGCGTCCGCCCTCCGCCCCCACCCCGCCGAAGCCACCGAGGCCGTCGGCGCCGTGGAGCCGCGCGCCACGGAGCCGCAAGCCACGGAGCCGCAAGCCACGGAGCCGCAAGCCACGGAGCCGCAAGCCACGGAGCCGCAAGCCACGGAGCCGCAGGCAGCAGCACCGCGAGCCACGGAGCCGCAGGCCGCAGCACCGCAGACCGCAGCACCGCAGACCGCAGCACCGCAGACCGCAGCACCGCAGACCGCAGCACCGCAGACCGCAGCACCGCAGGCCGCAGTGCCGCAGGCCGCAGTGCCGCAGGCCGCAGTGCGCGTGATGGCCGGCACGGTGGCCGCCCTCGCCGGTCTGGCCGTCTGCCATCTCCTGCTGTGGTCCGGCGCCACGGCCGAGGTGACGCTCCACCGGATGCTGGACAACTCGACCGTGTTCGGTTTCGGTTTCGCGGCACACCCGGCCGGCCGCGGTGCCGTCGCGCTGCTGGCGGCCGTCCTGGTGATGCGCGCCGTCGCCGCCGCGACCCCTCGCCCCGAATAACGGTCCCGCCACGAGATCTCGACCCGGCGCCCCACCCTATGTAGAGTTTCGAGTATGGGTAGACGAGCCGCTCCGACCGTCCTCTGGCTGGGCGCCGCCGTGGTCGCGGCCCTCACCGCGTACGCGGCCCTGCGCCGCCCCGCCGACGTGCGACTCTCCGACCTGTCGGTGTACCTGGGCGCGGTCGCCGGCCTGACCGACGGCGCCAGCCTGTACGACTTCATCCGCGGCAACGCACCCTTCACCTACCCGCCGTTCGCCGCGCTGCTGTTCACCCCGCTGACCTGGCTGCCCACGCTCCCGTTGCAACTCGCCTGGTCCCTCGCCACCGTCGCCACCGTCCTCGGCCTGGCCCGGCTGGTGGCACGGGCCCACGAACCCCGCACCCTCGCCGAAGCCGGCGACCGCCGCCCCACCGTCGCCGCGGCGCTCGCGCTGATGCTCATGCTGTCCGCGCCGGTGTCCTCCGACCTGAAGTACGGCCAGGTCAGCCTCTTCCTGGCCGGCCTCATCACGCTCGATCTCCTGGCGCTGCGCCGCACCCCCTGGCACGGCGCCCTGATCGGCTTCACCGCCGCCGTCAAACTGACTCCCCTGATCTTCATCCCGCTGCTCTGGTACGCGGGCCGGCGCACGGCGGCTCTCACCGCAACCGCCACCTTCGCCGGTTGCGCCGCGGTCGCCGCGCTCGCGCTGCCGGGCGACTCGTGGCGGTTCTGGACCACCGAGATGTTCCAGGTGAGCCGGCTCGGCTACATCACCTCGGCCGGCAACCAGTCGCTGAACGGCGCCCTGATGCGTTTCGAGCTGCCGGTCTCCCTGCGCTCAGCGCTGGTGCTGCTCATCGGCGGCACGGTTGCCGCGGTGGCGCTGCGCCGCGGGGCACGACTGGCGAGAAGCGGCGACTGGCTCTCCGCAACGGTCGTGGCGGGCGCCGCGAGCGTGGTGCTGTCCCCGGTCTCCTGGACCCATCACCAGATCTGGCTGGTGCTCGCCGCGCTGCTTCCGGTGCGCGGCCCCGCCTGGGTCGCCCGGATGTGGACGGCGACGGTGGTGGCCGTCATGGTGCTGCCGGTGACCGCGCTCGGCACCCCGCTCTGGACCAACGCCCGCCTGGTGCTGGCGATCACGATCGCCGCGGCGGTGCCGTTCGTCAGGTCCACCCGCACGAACCCGGACCGGTCCGGCCAGGTCCGGGGCGATGGGGCCCGGGGCGATGGGGTCCGGCGCGCGACGACGGCAGCACCGCCGGGCGTTCCCTCACCCGTCAGCGCGGCGAGGCGGCCCGCTCCCCGCGCCGCCGAGTAGTGGCGGCTGCGTGAGTTGCGCGCCATCGGGTCCGCTCTCACCGCAGTCGGCCCCGTCGCCCGTACGCAGCCAACCGCGGCATGTGGCCGATAGATCTTGTGCAACTGAGGTCGCATTCCGCCTCGATATTCGTATCTCGACCACACGGCACGACTTCCCTTTCCGCTGGCTGCGGACCGCCAGACGCCCGATGCCGTCCCCTTTAGCGGCTGGGGCGTGTGGCGCAGGGGCGCGCTGCGTGCCGCAACTCGACGCCGCCGCCATCACCCCGGTCCGGCGTGCAGAACTGCGGCGCCCTGTGCACCCGGAGACCCCACACACGACATCGCCCAAACCCGGCGTGCATCGCTACGGCGCCCTCCGCACTTAGGAAAGGCCACGCCGGTGGAACCACGCGCGACCCCTCGGCGGGTGAGGTGGTTGCCGGTGTCGGGTGCAGCGCCGGCTCGCGGAAGCAGCGGAGCCGGACGGCAGGCGGCTGGGGAACCCGCAGTGTCGTGGCCGCGCTTCCGGCGAGCCCCATCGCCCGTTCATGTACCAACCGACGCCTGCGCTTTGCCGGCCGCGATCTTGTGGACTAGGGGTCGTGTATCGCCTATTCGTATATCGCCCACAGCCGCACGACTTCGGCCCCACGCCGGCACGCAAGCGGCCATGCGCCCGATTTGCCCCCGCGACAGCGCGTTCCCCTGCCAAGACGTGTGGAGGACCGGCGCGCTCCGCACCCGCAAACCACACACGCCGCCACCCCGAACACCGCGTGCAGAGATGCGGCACGCTCCGCACCCGCAAACCACACACGCCGCCACCCCTGGCGCCACGTGCAGTAGAAACGCCGACCTCCGCACCCGGAGACCTGGCGACCTGGCGACCTGGCGACCTGGCGACCTGGCGACCTGGCGACCTGGCGACCTGGCGACCTGGCGACCTGGCGACCTGGCGACCTGGCGACCTGGCGACCTGGCGACCTGGCGACCTGCTGAGTGCACCACTCCGCCCTCGCCGAACTGCGGTGATCCGGGAGCTATGCGCCCGAAAATCCCGGGTGATGCGACCCTGCCACCACCGCGACGCCACGCAACGCACAAAGTGATGGCTCGGCCCCAGCGGCCGGCCTCCAGATGCTCCATCACCACCGGCCGCAACGTCCGCCAAGTTCCTGAACAAGTCCACCCAGGCGAAGGATCAACCGGCCGATCCGGAAGCGCCCCGATCACCAGAACGCTCCCGCCGCATCGCCGACCCCCGACCGCGCGCCACCCCAGCGGACGCCGCGCGGGCGTCCAGCCGAGCCATCCGCCAGCCGTGCCGTTCGCTCATCCCCCGGGCGCGCCGCGCCGCCCGCTCCCGGCGCTCCGCCGACCGCCGGTGACGACGCCGCAAGGACTCCTCCGCCGCCACCCGCAGCCGCTCCGGCCAGGAATCGACGTCCGTTCCGGCACTGGCGGCCGCCGGTCGAGAAGCACTCGAAGCCGGTGCGGAATACGCGGAAGCTCGCGCCGGCCTCCGCCCGGGATCCGTCATTTGCGGTTGTAGAGGCGCATGGTCAGGGTGCCGAAGACCGCAACCAGCACCCCGCTCGCCACCAGGGTCCAGGTGATCTCGCCCATGTTCCAGTCGCCGTCCATGATGGAGCGGATCGCGGTCACCAGGTGGCTGATCGGGTTGATGTCGACGAACGCCTGGAGCCAGCCGGGCATGGTGCGCGGGTCGACGAAGACGTTGCTGAGGAAGGTGAGCGGGAAGAGCACCAGCATGCTCACTCCCATCACGGACTTCTCGGAGCGCAGGAACAGGCCGAACATCGTCCACACCCAGGAGAAGGCGAACGAGAAGACCACGAGCAGGGCGATGCCGCCGAGGACGCCGGTCACGCCGCCCTGGGGCCGGAAGCCGAGGATCAGGCCGACCAGCACGATCGTGGTGGCGGCGAGGATGTAGCGGAGCACGTCGCCGAAGATCATGCCGACCAGGGCGGCGGGGCGCCACACCGGCAGGGTGCGGAAGCGGTCGAAGACGCCCTTCTCGATGTCGGTGTTGAGGCCGATGCCGGTGTACATGGTGATCATGACGACGCTGGTGACCATGATGCCGGGCAGGAAGAACTGCAGGTAGTCCCGGGTGGAGCCGGCCAGGGCGCCGCCGAACAGGTACGTGAACATCAGCGTCATGATGATCGGGAACGCGGTGACGTCGAACAGCTGCTCGGGCACGTGCTTGATCTTCAGCAGGGCGCGCCAGCCGAAGGTCAGCGACGCCGCCCAGGCGCTCGGGCGTTTCGGCCGGTCGCCGCGGGCCAGCACGGCGCCGATCGTCTCAGCGGACGGCGTGTAGGCGGAGGCTTCGGGGGTCTGCGTCGCGGTGCTCATGCCACGGCCTCCTTCTCGGCGGTGGAGTCGGTGTCCGGACCGGCCGCCGGATCGGTGGCCGGGCGATCGGTCAGGGCCAGGAAGACCTCGTCCAGGCTGGGCTGGCCGAGGGAGAAGTCGTCCACCACGATGCCGGCCTCGGCGAGCGCGGCCAGGGCCCGGGCGGCGTGCTCGGCGGCGCCCCGGTCGGAGCCGCCGGCGTCCGCCCGCGCGGTCAGTGCCAGCGGGTCGGGCTCCTGCTGGACCGTCGTGCCCAGGGCCTCGGCGAGCACCCGCTCGGCGGCCGGCCGTTGCTCGGCGTCGCGCAGCCGGACGTGCACGGTGCCGGCGCCGACCGACGCCTTCAGCTGGCCCGGGGTGCCCTCGGCGATCACCTTGCCCCGGTCGATCACCGCGATCCGCCCGGCCAGCTGGTCGGCCTCGTCCAGATACTGCGTGGTGAGCAGCACCGTGGTGCCGTTGGCGACCACCATGCGCACGATGTCCCACACCTGGTTGCGACTGCGCGGATCGAGCCCGGTGGTGGGCTCGTCGAGGAAGAGCAGGTCGGGGGTGTTGAGGATGCTGGCGCCGATGTCGATCCGGCGGCGCATGCCGCCCGAGTATTTCTTCACCTGGCGGTCGGCCGCCTCGGTCAGGCCGAACGCCGCCAGCAGCTGCGCCGCCCGCTCGCGCGCCTGCGCCTTGGAGTAGCCGAGCAGGCGGGCCAGCAGGACCAGATTCTCCGTGCCGGTCAGGTCCTCGTCGACCGAGGCGTACTGCCCGGTGAGGCTGACCCGGCCGCGCACCGCGTCGGCCTGCCGCACCACGTCGTGGCCGAACACCGTGGCGGTGCCGCCGTCGGGGCGCAGGAGGGTGGCGAGCATGCGTACCACCGTGGTCTTGCCTGCGCCGTTGGGGCCCAGCAGGCCGTAGACCGTGCCGGCGGGCACGGTCAGGTCGACACCGTCGACCGCGCGGTTGTCTCCGAAAACCTTGACGAGACCGGACGTCTCAATGGCCGGTGCGCTCATGAGTGGAACCCTCCGTTGGGCATGGTTCGCATCGTGCCGTACGGGTGTGACAATTTTGCGGCGCCGGAAAATCCGGTGCCACATCTCGCCGGCATTGCCACCATCGACGGATGATTCCCGCGATCGGCTCCCGCATCGGCTGGCTGGATCTGCCCGGACACGTGCGGGCGGCGGTCGAGGACCTGCTCGGCTCGCCGGTGGTCGCGGCCCGGTCGCAGTCCGGCGGCTTCTCCCCGGGCACCGCCGACCGGGTGGTCACCGCTTCGGGTGAACGTGCCTTCGTCAAGGCGGTCAGCACGGCACAGAACACCCGGGCGACGGAGATGGCCCGGGACGAGGCGCGGGTCACCGCCGCGCTGCCGGCCGACGCGCCGACGCCCCGCATGCTGGGCAGCTTCGACGACGGCGAGTGGGTGGCGCTGGTCCTGGAGGACGTCGAGGGCCGGCATCCGCGTACCCCCTGGGTGCCGGACGAACTGGAGGCGGTGACCGGCGCGCTGCGCCGGCTGGCCCGGATGCTCACCCCGGCGCCGCTGCCCGACGCGCCGCGCGCCACCGACCACGCGGCCTCGGGCTTCCACGGATGGGCGGCCGTCGCGGCCGACCCGCCCGCGGACCTGGACCCGTGGGCCGCCGCGCACTCCGACGACCTGCGGGCCGCAGCGGCGCGCGGCCTGGCCGCGATCGGCACCGGTGAGACGCTCACCCACCTGGACATCCGGGCCGACAACATCCTCATCCGCCCGGACGGCGGCATCGTGGTGGTGGACTGGCCGTGGGGCTGCATCGGGCCGGACTGGCTGGACACCGTGCTGCTGGCGCTCAACGTGATCGTGTACGGCGGCGACGCCGACCCCGTGCTGGCCGGCGTCGACCCGGGCCACGCGGTGGACGTGATCGCCGGATTCGCCGGGGCCTTCACCAACGCCGGCCGGTTGCCGCCGCCGCCGGGCCTGCCCACGCTCCGGGCGTTCCAGCGCCTGCAGGCTGACGCGCTGCTGCCGTGGCTCCGGCAGCGGCTGGGACCTGCGGCACACCCGAGCGGGTCGGGCAATCCGGCGCATTAGGCTGGGGACCCTGTGAACTGGGCTTCGGCGCGGCGGCCCGGACGACTTCGGACACCTCATTCGGAAACGGAAAGTGATGATCGACCAAGCCAAGGTACGAGTCCTGCTGCTGGAGAGCATCCATGCCGACGCGGTCGCGCGGTTCGAGGCGGAGGGTTACCAGGTCGAGTCCGTACGCAACGCGCTGGACGAGGCCGAGCTGATCGAGCGCCTGGACGGGGTGCAGCTGCTCGGCATCCGCTCCAAGACCAAGGTCACCGCGAAGGTTCTGGAGGCCGCGGACAGCCTGGTGGCGATCGGCGCGTTCTGCATCGGTACCGACCAGATCGACCTGACCGCGGCCGCCTCGCACGGCATCGCCGTGTTCAACGCGCCGTTCTCCAACACCCGCTCGGTGGTCGAGCTGGCGGTCTCCGAGATCATCGCGCTGACCCGCCGGCTGACCGAGAAGAACGCCGGGATGCACAACGGCGTCTGGGACAAGGCCGCCGACGGCAGCCACGAGATCCGCGGCCGGCGGCTCGGCATCGTCGGGTACGGCAACATCGGCACCCAGCTCTCGGTGCTCGCGGAGAACCTGGGCATGCACGTGTCCTTCTACGACACCGCGGACAAGCTGGCCCTCGGCAACGCCCAGCGCTGCGCCAGCCTGGACGAGTTGCTCGAGGTCTCCGACGTGGTGACGCTGCACGTGGACGGCCGGCCCGGCAACGCCGGCTTCTTCGGCGCCGAGCAGTTCGCCAAGATGCGCCCGGGCAGCATCTTCCTCAACCTCTCCCGCGGCATCGTGGTGGACCACGTGGCGCTGCGCGAGTCGCTGGTCGGCGGCCACCTGTCCGGCGCGGCGGTGGACGTGTTCCCGACCGAGCCGAAGGGCCGCGGCGACGAGTTCGTGTCCGAGCTGCGCGGGCTGCCGAACGTCATCCTCACCCCGCACATCGGCGGCTCCACCGAGGAGGCGCAGTCCGACATCGGCGACTTCGTGGCCAACAAGCTGGTGCACTTCGTGCAAGAGGGCAACACCACGCTGAGCGTCAACCTGCCCAGCGTCGCCCTGCCGCAGCAGCCCGCCATGAGCCGCGTCGTGCACGTGCACATCAACATGCCCGGCGTGCTCGCCCAGGTGAACAGCATCCTGGCCGAGCACCAGGTGAACGTCGAGGGCCAGCTGCTGAGCACCCGCGGCGAGTACGGCTACCTGATCACCGACATCAGCGGCGACTACAGCGACGCGGTGCTCGACCGGCTGCGCGGCATGGACCAGACGGTCCGCCTGCGGGTGCTGTCATGAGCGCGGCGAGGCGGCCGACCGGACGGCGCGGCGGAGGCGAGCGGTGAGCGACCTGGAGGACCGGCTGCGGGAGATCGTCGGCGCGCCGCACGTCGCGGTCGATGAGGACCTGAAGTCGCAGTACGAGACGGACTGGACCCGGCGCTTCACCGGCGAGGCCCGCTGCGTGGTGCGCCCGGCGAGCACCGCGGAGGTCGCCGCGGTGGTGCGTACCTGCGCGGACGCGGGCGTGCCGATCACCGTGCAGGGCGGCAACACCGGTCTGGTCGGCGGCGCCGTGCCGGCCGGCGGCGAGGTGCTGCTGAACCTGGGGCGGCTCACTGCCCTGGACGACGTGGACGTGCTGGAGGGTCAGGTCACCGCGGGTGCCGGCGTGACGCTGGAGAAGCTGCAGCAGCACGCCCGTCCGCACGGCCTGGACGTGGGCGTGGACCTGGCGGCCCGGTCGGCCGCCACGGTCGGCGGCCTGGTGGCGACGAACGCCGGCGGGCTGCGGGTGGTCCGTTACGGCAGCATGCGCGAGCAGCTCACCGGGATCGAGGCCGTCCTCGCGGACGGCACGGTGGTGAGCCGGCTGGGCGGTCTGGCCAAGGACAACACGGGGTACGACCTGACCCAGCTGCTGGCCGGCAGCGAGGGCACGCTCGCGGTGATCACCAAGGTGCGGCTGCGCCTGGTGCCGCTGCTGCCGGCCCGGGCCGTGGCGCTGGTGGCGGTCGCCGGGGTACCGGCCGCGCTGCAGTTGCTGGCCGCCGCGCGGGCCGGGCTGCCGTCGCTGTCCGCGGCCGAGCTGTTCCTGGCCGAGGGCCTCGATCTGGTACGCGCACACGGCAAGCTGGCGGCACCGTTCGCCGAGTCGTACCCGGCGTTCGTGGTGCTGGAGTGCTCGGCCCGGACCGACCCCACCGACGAGTTGCTCGAGGTGCTCGGCGAGTGCCCGGCGGTCGAGGATGCCACGGTGGCGTCGGACGCGACCGGCGTGGCGAAGCTGTGGGCGTACCGCGAGACGCACACCGAGGCGATCAGCGCCGCCGGGCTGCCGGTGAAGCTGGACGTCAGCGTGCCGCTGCGCGAACTGTCCGGCCTGGTCGACGACCTTCCGGGCACCGTGTCGGCGGCCGCGCCCGGCGCCCGCGTGATCATCTTCGGGCACCTCGGCGAGGGCAACCTGCACGTCAACGTGCTGGACGCGGGCGCCGACGCGGAACAGGTCAGCGACGCGGTGCTGCGCCTGGTCGCCCAGCGGCGCGGCAGCATCAGCTCGGAGCACGGCGTGGGCCGGGCGAAGACCCGGTGGCTGTCGCTGTCCCGCTCGGACGCCGAGATCGCCGCGATGCGCCGGATCAAGGGCGCCCTGGACCCGGCCGGCACGTTGAATCCGGGCGTGCTGCTGAACTAAGGCCTGTTTCGGAACCCGGCCACGCCGTAGCCCTGGCCGGGTTCCGAAACAGGCTTAGGACGTGCGCACCGCCAGCAGGGTGAGGCGGGCGGCTGCGTCGACGTCGTACCGGTTCGGCGCCGCCCAGTCCTTGGGCGTCAGCGTGGAGCCGGCGGGCACGTCGCGCAGCGTCCGCTCGCCGGCGGTGACGGTCTTGGCGCCGCCTCCGACCTGCACCCGGACCGGGTTGCCGGACGGCGAGGTGACGGACAGGTCGTCGATGGCGCCGGTGACCCGGACCGGCACCGTGCCGGTCGGCTGGGCGAGCGTCAGGTCCACGCGGCGGGTGCCGCCGGCCAGGTCCACGGAGCTGACCCGGCCGCCGGTGAGGTCGAGGATCTGCTCGTCGGCCGCCCCGACGAACCGCAGGCTCCAGGTGATCTTCGTGCTGAGCAGCACCTCGACGGCGCCGCTGGTGCGCTCGCCGTCCGAGGAGAGCTGTAGCTGCACCCGGTCGTCGCTGACCACCGGCTGCGGCACGGTGCCAGCCTCGTCGGCGGCGGTGATCCGGTACAGGTCGTCCCCGAGGTCCTGGGTGCGCACCGTGACCTTGGTGGTGGCCGCGGCCATCTCGAAGCTGGCGGCGGTCCGGCCGGCCAGCGGCGCGGTGGCGACGTTGTCCTGGCGGGCGGTGCCGGCACCGAGCCGGAGCACGGAGGTCAGGTCGCTGTCCGGGCCGGCGAAGAACACCACGCCGGCGAGTCCGCCGGCGAGCAGCACCACGGTGCTGAGCGCGACGGTGGCGATGGTGACCGCGCGGGAGCGGTGCGGGACGGCGCCGGACGGCGCCTCCTGCGGGCCGGCGGACGGGGCGTGGTCGCCGCGGCCGGCCCGGTGCGGCCGGATCTCGCGGCCTTCGCCGCCCAGGACATCGCCGACGCCGGGTACGCCGGACGGCGGCGTGTGCGCGGCCCCCAGCCACCGGACCGGGGACGGGGCATTGGCGTCCCACGGTTCCCCGCCCGGTTCCGCCGCCGCGCCGAACGCTCCGGCCGGCGCTGAGGCGTTGCCCGGCCCGTCGAACGCTCCCGCCGGGGAGGTGGAGGTGCTGCGCGGCCCACCGAACGCTCCGGCCGGTGCGGTGGAGGTGCTGCGCGGCCCGCCGTAGGGGCCGGCCGGCGACGTGGGCGCGTTGCGTGGCCCGCCGATGGGCTCGTCGGTCACGCCGAACGAGATCCGGCTCGGTGCGGTCGTGGAGGCCGGCACGAGAAGCTCCTGCGGGCCTGCGGCCGGACGGTCGGAGTCGTCCACTTTGGGCAGTTCGCCGAATGTTTCCCAGACCGCTTCGTTTCCCCCGGAATTGTCGGAAGGTGCGAAGGCGTCCCAACCGTCCGGTTGCTGGGACGCGCTCCGGCCCTCGTCCGGGAAGGAGTTGACCGCGGGTGGCCGCCGGAACGGCGCACCCGCCGGACGGTGCTGGATCTCGTCCCGGTGCGCCCAATGGGCTCCGGAGGTGGACGGCAGGTCGGCCAGGGCCACATCGGACGGTCCGCGGACGTTCGCGGCGTCATCGGCAGGTGCAGGTTCCACGCGATGTCCTCCAAATCGCGCCGGCGCCGGCGTTCTGCTCCCGGCACTCCGCGATGTGGTACGTACCGCGGCCGCTAACGGATGAGTGAGGACGTGAATTACTCTGCGTTACCGCTACTGGATGAGGCCCCGCTGGCGCGCCGCCGCGACGGCCTCCAGCTGGCTGTGCACGCCCAGCTTCGCGAGCAGCGCCTTCACGTGCCCGCGGCAGGTGTGCACGCTGATCCCCAGCCGCCGGGCGATGGCGCGCGGGTCCAGCCCGGCGGCCATCAGCTCCAGCACCTCGTGTTCACGCGCGGTCAGGCCGCCGGGACGCGGGCCGACCACCGGCGCGGTGCTGCGCAGCAGCCGGGCCAGGATGTCGGTGGAGACCGTCATGCCGCCGCCGTGCGCCGTGTGCACCGCGTTCAGCACGTCGCCGAGCGGGCCGTTCTTGGTCAGGAAGCCGGCCGCACCGGCCGCGGTGGCGCGCCCCACCAGGGCGGCCTCGTTGCTGGCGGTCAGCACCACCACCCGGGTGTCCGGCCAGCGGTGGCGCATCAGTTCCGCGATGGCGATGCCGTCGGTGTCGGACAGCTCCGGGTCGAGCAGGACCACGTCCGGTCGCAGCTCGGCGACCAGGTGCAAAGCCTCCTGCCCGGTCCGGGCGTGCCCCACGTAGCTCAGGTCGGGCTGGCCCCGCAGCGCCTCGCCCAGAACATCCACGAAGGTCTGGTGGCCGTCTACGACGAGCACGGTGATCGCCGTGTCACCCATTCGCCACCTCCCTAGAACAGTCGCCGAAGTCTATGGTTGCGCACTGCGTTTTCCCGCCGTATTAACAGTCGAATCCCGTCCGCGAGGCGGCACCGATCGGCCGGTACGCCCGCCGGGCGGATGAGGCCGACCGGTTGGGGTAACAGGTCTTTCGGCGGAGTGACCCCCTCACCGCCGACCGGGGCGGCGCGGGACATCCTTGCATTGCTGGCGCTCCATGGCGAGATGCACCGGTGCGCGCCGGGGCGGACCTCCGACCACCGTGGAGGGTTATCTGCCCCTTTTGCGGCGCGTCTCACCTGGCCCCGGCGGCCCGCGGACATTCCACCCACCAAGCACAACGTGACACGACTCATATCGGACGCGACCGGTCCCGGGAGGGACGACAATCGCGCCGTGATCGCGACCGCACTGGTACCCGTACCCCTGGCTCCGGAGATCTCCCTGCACCTGGCCGACCGGTCGGTGGGGCTGTTCGATCTGACCGGCGGCGAGTTCCGCAGCGAGCAGCCGCCGCCGTTCTGGGCGTTCGTCTGGGCCGGCGGGCAGGCGCTGGCCCGGTTCCTCCTCGACCACCCCGAGGCGGTCCGCGGCAGGCGCGTCCTGGACCTGGCGACCGGCTCCGGGGTGGCGGCGATCGCCGCGGCCCGGGCGGGTGCCGCCGAGGTCGGCGCGGAGGACGTGGATCCGGCCGCGGTGGCCGCCGCGCGGCGGAACGCCACGGCCAACGGCGTCACGCTCGCCGCAGCCGTGCCGGAGCCGGACGTGGTGCTGGCCGGGGACGTGTTCTACAGCCCCCGGGTGGCCGGCGAGATGACCGGGTTGTTGCGCGCGGCCCGGGACCGGGACGCCCGCGTGCTGGTTGGCGACCCCGGCCGTGGGTACTTCCCGTCTCGGTTGTTCGACCGGTTGGCGGAGTATCCGGTACCGGTGCCGGCCGCCCTGGAGGACGCGGAGACGCTGGTCACCGGCGTGTGGGAGATGCGGAACACACTACGTTCATCAACCAACTAGTTGTAGGCTGCACGCATCTAGTCGTCGACCCCAGGCAACGGACGGAACGAACGTGGAACCGGACAGCACCACCCGCCTCGCCAGTGAGCTGACGCGATTCGCCCGACTCGGCGGTCGTGCCAAGGCGATGATGAGCACCGGCGACTTCGGCGCCGAGTTCTCGGCGCTGATGCTGTTGTTCCCGCTGAGCAGCCACGGGCCGATGCGGATCACCGACCTCGCCGAGATCAAGGGTGCCGACCCGTCGACGGTCAGCCGGCAGGCGGCGCAACTGGTCAAGGCGGGCCTGGCGCGACGGGAGGCAGATCCGGCCGACGGCCGAGCCTCCCGGCTGGCCGTCACCGACCGCGGCGACGACGCCTGCCGCCACCTGCACGAGGCACGCCACGCGCTGCTCAGCCGCGTACTCAGCGACTGGCCGGAGGACCGCGTCGACGCGTTCGTCGACCTGTTCGCCCTGTTCAACAGCTCCGTCGAGGAACTCCTGCGCAGCCCCTCGACCGCATCACGGGAGACCTCATGAGCAATTCCACCACCGCTCCGGCAGCCGGTTCGCCGGCCGCCCGGGCCACCGGGGAGTTCACCCACCGCCAGGTCATCACGGTGCTGATCGGCCTGATGATGGGCATGTTCCTGGCCGCGCTGGACCAGACCATCATGGCCACCGCGACCCGCACCATCGCCGACGACCTGCAGGGCTTCAACATCCAGGCGTGGGCCACCACGGCGTTCCTGATCACCTCGACGATCTCCACACCGCTGTACGGCAAGCTCTCCGACATCTACGGGCGGCGGCCGTTCTTCCTGTTCGCGATCGCCGTGTTCATCGTCGGCTCGATCCTCTGCGGCCTGTCCCAGAGCATGTACGAACTGGCCGCGTTCCGGGCCATCCAGGGCATCGGCGCCGGCGGCCTGATGTCCCTGGCCCTGGCCATCATCGGCGACATCGTCCCGCCCCGGGAACGCGCCAAGTACCAGGGCTACTTCCTGGCCGTCTTCGGCACCGCCAGCGTGATCGGCCCGATCCTGGGCGGCTTCTTCGCCGGTGCGGACACCATCCTCTGGGTGGACGGCTGGCGCTGGGTCTTCTACCTGAACGTCCCGATCGGGATCGCCGCCATGATCGTGGTGGCCCGGGTGCTGCACCTGCCGCACACCCGCACCAACCACCGCATCGACTGGCCCGGCGCGATCGCGCTGGTGGTCGGCCTGGTGCCGCTGCTCACCGTGGCCGAGCAGGGCCGCGACTGGGGCTGGGGCTCCGGCCGGGCGCTGCTCTGCTACGTCATCGGCGCGGTCGGCCTGGTGGCGTTCCTGCTGGCCGAGCGGGCGTACAAGGACGAGGCGCTGCTGCCGCTGCGGCTGTTCCGCAACCGCACGGTCGCGGTCGGGTCCGCCTCCAGCACCATCCTCGGCATGGCCATGTTCGGTGGCCTGATGACCGTCCCGCTGTACCTGCAGATCGTGAAGGGTGCCTCGCCGACCGTCGCCGGGCTGCAGATGATCCCGTTCGTGCTGGGCATCATGGCCGGCTCGATCGTGGCGGGTCAGCTCATCGCCCGCACCGGCCGGTACCGCATCTTCCCGATCGTGGGCAGCGTCCTGATGGCCGCGGCGCTGGGCCTGTTCGCCACCATCGGCGCCGACACCCCGCTCTGGCGGACCATGCTGATCATGCTGCTGATGGGTCTCGGCCTGGGCGGCAACATGCAGCCGATGATCACCGCGGTGCAGAACGCGGTCTCTCCGCGGGAGATCGGCGTGGCCACCAGCTCGGTGACGTTCTTCCGCAGCATGGGCGGCACGCTGGGCACCGCGATCTTCCTGTCCGTGCTGTTCAACGTGCTGCCCGACAAGATCGGGGACGCGTACCGGACGGCCGGGGTGCAGCCACCGTCCGGCCTCGCCGGGGGCGGTGACCTGAACGACACCTCGTTCCTGAGCGGCCTGCCGGACGCAATCGCGCACCCGTTCAAGGTCGGCTTCTCCGACGGCATCCAGGTCGTGTACCTGCTGGCGCTCGCGGTCATGGTGGTCGGCCTCGTGGTGGTCTTCTTCCTGCCGGAGATCCCGCTGTCCATGCGTTCCGCGCAGCAGCAGCGCCTGGAGGACGCCGCGGCCGGCGCCGCCGCGAACGCGCTGCCGGTGGAGACCACGGGCGGCCCGGCGGACGCCCTGCCCGCGGCCGCGGACCGTCCCGGGCGCGGCTGACCACCGGCCCCGCCCGCACCGCAGCCATGCCGCCGCGCAGTAGCGTGGCGGCATGGCTGTTGTGAAGATCAACGCGATCGATGTGCCCGAGGGCGGCGGACCCGAGCTGGAACGCCGTTTCGCCGCCCGCCAGGGCGCGGTGGAGAGCGCCCCCGGCTTCCTCGCGTTCGAGCTGCTGCGCCCGGTGGCCGGCGAGACCCGGTACTTCGTGTACACCCGGTGGGAGTCCGAGGACGCCTACCAGGCCTGGTCGGCGGGCTCCGGCCGGCAGGCCCACGCGGGCGAACGCAGCCGCCCGGTGGCGTCCGGCGCCGGCCTGCTGGAGTTCGAGGTGGTCCAGCGGACCGGCGACTGAGCCGGCCGCGTCACGTCCGGTGCGCCGGGTCGGTGCGCGGAAGGCGGCACCGCACCGCCGCCGCCGTGCCCAGCAACGGCACCGCCAGCAGGGCGAACAGCACCGCCACCGGCGCCACCGCCGCGCCGGCCCCGACGAACCCGTACAGCCCGACCGCGACCACCTCCGATGCGAACCCGCTCACCGACAGCACGGTGGCCCGGGTGGCACTGCCGATCGCGTCCTGCAGGCGGGTCTCGGTCACGATGATGGCGAACTGCAGCAGGCCGAACGCCACCGCGATCGGCAGCATCCCGGCCAGGTGCCGGCTCAGCGCTCCGGTCGCGAGCAGCACGGCCGCGGCGGCCAGCAGCCCGGACAGCCCGGCCGGGGAGATCGCGGCCCAGCGCCCGGCGAGCGCGCTGCCGACCGCCATGGCCAGGGCCGGCAGGGCGAACAGCAGCGGCACCAGGGTGGTCGGCGCACCCGCGGCCCGGGACAGCAGCGGCAGGTACTCGTCCAGCGCGGTGAAGCCCGGCACCAGAGCGCCGATCGCCACCGCCCACGCCACCCGGCGGCTCCCCCGCACCTCGCGCAGACCGGCCCGCAACGTGTCGGCGTAACCCCGCACGCCGCCGTACTCGTCCGCGTCCTGCTGACGTGGCGTCTCCGGGAACCCCAGCGCGAGCAGTCCGCCCGCCGCGGTGACGGCCACGCTCAGCGCGCCGACCAGCGGATAGCCGCCCCAGGCGTAGGCCGGCGCGGCGGCCGTCGTGGCCACCAGCATGGCCAGGATCGCGACCGTGCCGCCGCGACCGGCGATGCGGGGATACCGGTCGGTGGCCCCGGCCGCGGCCAGCTCGTCATAGACCAGGGCTTCCAGCGTGCCCGAGGCGAGCGCCCCGCCCAGACCCCAGAGCACGAAACCCAGCGCAAAGCCGGGGTACGTGGCCCACAGCGTCCAGGTGGCGTACCCGGCAGCGGTGAGCAGCGCGCCGAGGGTGTACAGGCGGCGGCGGGACCAGGTGTCCGCCCAGGCGCCGGAGGGCACCTCGAAGGTGAACGACACCGCGGACCAGAGCACGAACAGTGACGAGATCTGGCCGGTGGAGAGTCCGGCGTCCGCGAACAGCAGCACGTACACCGGGTAGAGGAGCACACCGTCCTCGCAGGCCCGGACCGCGTACAGACGGCGGGCGACACGGGCGGCGGCGGCATCGCGCCGACCAGGTCAAACGGGGTGTCGGGTGGCATCGGCCATGCGCCGACGGTGCCACCGCCGGCCCGGCACCGTCAACCGGTTAACCGGTTGCGGAGTCGCCGCGGCGGGCCGCGGCGGCGATCAGCCGCTCGGCCACCGCGCGCCGGTCCAGGCCGAGCCGCTGCGAGGTCTCCTGGAGTACGTCGTACGCCTCGTGCACGCCGCACCCGCGCTGCGCGATGATCACGCCGACCGCCCGGTCGACGATCGCACCCTCGCTGTGCGCCTCGCGCCGGCGCAACTCGCCGAGCAGCACCTCGGCCTGATTACTGAGCGCCATGATGGTGATCAGCAGTTCCGGGTCGGCGCCGCCCGGCTCGGCCAGGTACACGCTGAGCGAGCCGACGGACGAGCGCGGCACGTCCAGCGGAACGGCCGCCACCGCACCCACCCCGTCGGCGCGGGCGCATGCGGCGAGGTCCGGCCACCGGGTGTCGGCGGCCAGGTCGGGCACGGTGACCAGGGACCGGGTCCGGGCCGACTCCAGACCGGGACCGTGGCCCAGCGTGTACTGCAGGTCGTCGAGCTTCTCGGCACCGGCACCGGCACCGGCCGCGGCCCGGGTCAGCGGTTCGCCGTCGCCGATCAGCACGACGGAGCAGCGCAGCGCCCCGGGCACCGCGACGGCGGCAAAGGTGACCAGCCGGTCCAGCGCCTGGCCGACGCCGTCGGCGGTGAGCAGCTGGACGGAGAGTTCATGCAGCTGCGCGGCCAGTTCGACCGCGTGCAGTCCGCCGCCGGGCGGCCGCACCACGAACTGCGTCAACGGGAATGCCGGTTGCTCGGTCACCGGCGGGACGCGGCGCGTGACCAGTCGCCCGGAGCGCCGTTGCGGGGCAGACACCCGACGGATACTGCCATGGTCGGCGGCCGGCATGGAAGCCATGTGCACTACCGGGCGCCTTCTCCCGGTATGACCGTCTGGGCCGACGTGCGGTGTTCCAGGAACGAGTCCGGCGCGGCCTCCAGGTCCGCCTCCCGGGCGTCGGAGTCGGCCAGAATGGCCTCCGCCTGCGCTTTCGGGTCTTCGCTGCCGGTGACACGCTCTTCGGGCAACAGGTCGGCCGCGCGCTGCCCGACCCGGTCGTCGTTCTCTTCGGTCATGGTGATCGGCATACCCGAACGGGTGCGAGGTAACCGGTGCGGGCCAACAAGTGCGCCGCCCCCGGGATCGGAGGCGGCGCAGGGTGTCGGTGTGCATGTCGCCTCGCGGCGAGTGGCTCAACACGGCTCCAGCCGAACGGTATTCCGTGAAGGCAATGGGTGAGGCCCGGGGACACTGGACACACCGACACCCGTCACAACTGTCGGCGCCCCGCCGCGATTCCATCAGCCGATGTGACCCAGGCCACACCGATCGTTTGCCCAGCCGGACTGCGGGTAGACGACCTGCCGTGAGTGACGATTTCCGCGTACTGGACGAGTTCCTCGACGACGCCTACGTCGGCCAGGAGCGCCTGACCAGTGCCGACCTGCAGCGCGGCGCCCTGGCCGCGGACCTGCCGGCGACCGCGCTGACCCGGATCGACGCCCTGCCCGAGGGCGAGTACGCCCAGGACGAGGCGGCCGAGGCACTGCGCACACTTCCCTGACGACCGGAGGCCACACCATGACCCAGCACGAGCACCTCGAGGCGTTCGGCGACGAGGACGTCACGGACGGCGACAGCGACTTCGCGTCCGAGCACGCCGACACGGTGGTGGACAAGACCATCCCCGGCGAACGGGACGACGCCGAGTCGGAGAGCCCGAAGGGATGGAGCGGCATGGACTCCGACGGCCCGCCGTAAGTCCACCCCATACGTACGAGAACGGCCCCGGCGTCCGCGCCGGGGCCGTTCTCGTCGGCTCAGGCCTGGGCCGGGCTCCGCCCGTTCAGCGCCGGCGCGGATCCGGACTCCTCCGGCTCGGACTCCTCCGGCTCGGGGCCGTCGCCCTCGGCCGCCTCCTTGGCGATGCTGTACGCCATCTGGAGGAAGTCGGACACCGCCACCGCGGTCATCGCGGTCGCGGCCAGCCGGGTGAGCCGGGGCGCCAGCACCAGCCCGCCGGTGAAGCCGGTGGCCACCCACACGGCCATGCAGAACGGGCAGGTGATCAGTTCGCCGATCGAGTGGCGGATCGAGCTGCCCTGATCGCGTACCTCCTCGTTGAGTTCGGCCGCGCCGCTCGGCTCGGCGTACCGGGTGAACGGCGCGCGCAGCGGGCTGGTCACCGCGTCCTTGGCGATCAACCGGCTCACCTTGTGCGTGGCCAGGGAGATCAGCACCACGTCCTGGGCCGACGGGCGGTCCGGCACCGGCTTGCCGGTGACCTTCGCCGCGGCGGCCAGGCTGGCGGCCAGGACGCCGAATCCGCCCATCGCCACCACGTAGCCGTCCAGCGGTCGGTGCTCGTGCGGCGCGTACGCCTTGCGCAGACCGGTGAGCCCGGCCCGGACGGATCGCAGCATCGGAGTTCTCCTCAGAAGTCCTGGGTCAGACGGCTCGGGTCGACCTCCCGGCCGGGGAACCGGGTCAGATACTCGGCCTCCAGCTCGGCCGTCCGCCGGAAGTGGTTCTCCAGCGCCGCGTCCGGACCGTGCCGCAGCGTGTGCAGCCGGGTCCGGTGCAGGCTGCCCAGTTCGCGGAACAGATCGTCGTCGGCGAGCCCGGCCGGGTCGATGCCCGTCTCGGAGACCATCACGTCGTCGCCGTCCTCGGCCATGTCGTACCTCCCGCACCTCTCAAGCGCGATAACCCTGTGCCAGCACGGTTGCCCGGGCGGGCCGATGCCAAACCCGCGCCGGTACGCTCGGGGCATGAAAGGGCTGTTGACCCCGGCGTGGATCGCACGTCACGCGGTCGCGCTCGTGCTCACCGGCGGCTTTCTGGGACTGGGCTGGTGGCAGTACACCCGCGCCGCCGACGGCAACTCGCTGAGCTGGGGTTACGCGTTCCAGTGGCCGGTCTTCGCGGGGTTCGTGGTGTTCCTCTGGATCCGCGAGGTGCAGCACGAGCACCGGGCCGGGCAGCCGGTCGCGCCGCCGCCGGCCGCACCGGACCCGGACGCTCCGGTGGGCATCGGCCGCCCGATCCGGGTGGCGAGCCGAGCGGCCCCGGCGACCGGCACCGACCCGGAACTGGACGCGTACAACGATTATCTTGCCTGGCTGGCCGCCCACCCCGGCGCCGGACCGGCCGACTATCCGGGCCCCGCCCGGTAACGCCGCAGCGACGAACAGACCAGAAGGACGTGGATCGTGCAGGGAGCCCTCACCCGATACCGGATCATCGCCTGGATCGTCGGCGTGGTCCTGATTGCGCTGGTCGTGGTCGGCATGCCGCTCAAGTACCTAGGCGACAACGACACCGTGGTCGCGGCGGTGGGCCCGTTCCACGGCTTCCTGTTCATGGTCTACCTGGTCCTGACGTTCGACCTGGGCCGCCGGGCGGGCTGGTCGCTGGGGCGGATGGCGCTGGTGATGCTGGCCGGCACGGTTCCGTTCCTGTCGTTCTGGGCGGAACGCAAGGTCACCCGGACCTGGGTGGGCAACCGGGAGCCGGCCCTAGTCGAATAGTCCGGTCAACTCTTTTTGTCGCGTTTATGTGACGCTACGAAACCTCGCAATAGCTCCGCGTTATCGGGATCATTCGGATGACTCACGCTATTGGTGCAAGTCACTACCCCGCCTCTTGCGCTAATTCCGAACATCGATAAGTTGATGCGGTTGATCCGGTCCGCAGCCATCGCACTGACGTGGCGCCGGGTCGATGCTGCCGAATCACCGAGGCGGCGCGACGTGGGCCCACCCCCCGGGCCGACGCCCGCGACGCCCGGCGAACCGGGGACCCA
Organism: Jidongwangia harbinensis; assembly: GCF_020216025.1. GTDB lineage: Bacteria > Actinomycetota > Actinomycetes > Mycobacteriales > Micromonosporaceae > Actinoplanes > Actinoplanes harbinensis. Next base: position 107,032 of record NZ_JAIWNC010000026.1, read on the forward strand.
CCGAGTTACTGAGGTGAATCCGCGCTCGCGCGGTAGGGCCTTCTTCCCGCCCGAATCTGTCAGCTAACCCGGTAGGCGGCCATAGCGGAAGAAAGGCCACATACCGTTGTCACACGCCCGCACGAGGCTCCGGGCCCTGGTGGTCGCCGTCCTGGCGGTCGCGATCTCCGGAGGCACCATGACGGCGGCCCACGCGGCCCCGTCCAAGGATGAGATCAACAAGAAGATCGACAAGGCGTCCGACGACCTCGAGGACGTCACCGAGGCGTACAACAAGCTGCGCATCAGCCTGAAGAAGACGGCCTCGGACGAGAAGAAACTCGCCGCCTCGATCGCGCCGGCCAAGAAGGCACACGACGCGGCCGCCGCCCAGCTCGGCGTCATCGCCGCCTCCGCCTACAAGGGCGGCCAGGTAGGCACCGTGAACGTCATCCTGGAGGGTCCCGGGAGCCTGCTCGAACGGATGAGCGTCGTCGAGCAGATGTCGCGCACCCGGCAGCGCGAGATCAACGCGTACCTGGAGACCACGAAGACCTATCGGGAGCGGCAGACCGCCCTCGAGGCCACCAGGGCGAAGCAGAACGCCGAGGCCAAAGAGCTGGACAAGCGCAAGAAGAAGATCCAGGCGGACCTCAAGAAGCTGTACAAGATGCGCACCGCCGCGTACGGCTCGCCCACCGAAAAGGGCAGCCGGTACACCGGCGACATCCCGTCCATCCCCGGCTCGGCCGGCAAGGCGGTGAGCTTCGCCTACAACCAGATCGGCAAGATGTACGGATTCGGCGACGCCGGACCCAACACGTACGACTGCTCCGGTCTGACGATGGCGGCGTGGAACAAGGGTGGCAAGTCGTTGCCCCACCAAGCCTCCGCGCAGTACAGCGCCACCATCCGGATCAGCCGCTCCGATCTCCAACCGGGCGATCTGGTGTTCTACCGCAGTCTCAAACACGTCGGCCTGTACGTCGGTGGCGGCCAGATCATCGATGCCTCGCGCGCCGGTCAGCCGGTGAAGAAGCGGGACATGGACATCATGACGCCGCACAGCTACGGCCGGGTGAGATAGCCGGGCAGCGTCAAGGGCCGGTTCCCTCGGTGGGGAACCGGCCCTTTTGCGTACGGTGGATCAGGCCGCCTGCAGGCCCTCGGCCCGGGCCAGCTCACGCAGCCGGCCCAGCGCCTGGATCTCCAGCTGGCGGATGCGCTCGCGGGACAGCGAGAACCGCGACGCCACCTCGGTCAGCGAGTGCTCCCGCCCGTCCTCGAGCCCGTAGCGGGCGCGCATGATGCCCGCCGACCGGTCGTCGAGGTGGTTGAGCAGGCCCTCGATGCGCTGCCGCTCCAGGGCGGTCAGCACGATCTCCTCGGGCGACGGCGCGTCGCTGTCGGCAACCAGGTCGCCCAGGTTGGTGTCGCCGTCGTCGCCGACCGGCGTGTCCAGCGACACGGTGTCCTGGGCCCAGCGGGTGAGCTCGTTGACGCGCTCCACGGTCACGCCGAGCGCCTTCGCGATCTGCTCCGGTTCCGGGTCGGCGCCGAGTTCACGCACCAGCTGGCGGGTGACGTTGCGCATCCGGTTGACGTCCTCGACGAGGTGCACGGGCAGGCGCACGGTGCGCTCCTGCTGCGCGATCGCCCGGCTGATCGCCTGGCGGATCCACCAGGTGGCGTAGGTGCTGAACTTGTAGCCGCGCTCGTAGTCGAACTTCTCCACGGCGCGGACCAGGCCCGTGTTGCCCTCCTGGATCAGGTCCAGCATCGGCATGCCCGAGCGCACGTACCGGCGGGCGATCGACACGACGAGTCGCAGGTTCGCCCGGATGAACAGGTCCTTCGCCCGCTGACCCTCGACGACCAGGCGCTCCAGTTCCTCCCGGCTGATGCCGCGGCGGACGGTTCCCTCCTCGAGGAGGTGCTCGGCATAGAGACCGGCCTCGATTGCCTTGGAGAGATCAACCTCTCGGGCGGCGTCCAACAGCGGCGTCCGGGAGATCTCGTGCAGGTAGACTCCGACGAGGTCGCGCTCCTCGGCGACCTCATCGGTCCGCATCACGGTGTTCTTCTCCACGTTGCCCACGGTCCCCTCATTGCCTTCACTAACCCTGTTACGGGCAATACCTGTGTCCATCAGCCCTCCCGTAACGTCAGCAGATCGTGCGTTGCGGTTGCTGACACCTGTAAACAACAGATCGCGCCCTGCACTGATTCCGGTTGGTGAGTCGAAAGTGTCACGAATGCCTGAGCGCTAGCTGAGAGCCGCGTGCATACTTACTGAAGAGGCCCTCACTGAAGCATTCGGAGCCGCACCCGGCGCTGGATGCATACAGAGACGCATACCCTTCGCCCGACTCTCATAACACCATCGGTTCCCATCCCTCACAGCGACGGGCATCACGACTGGGGCTGCGACGTCCGTCACCACCCAGTACGGCCCGGTAGCCGTTTGGGTTCACGTGCAGGATCGACCGGTTGCCGCCCGTCCTGACCCGATTGCCACGCGGATTGCGCAAGTCACGGCCGCGGAACTCCGATCACAGACACAATGCGGCACGCTGCGGCGCAGTTCACTCGCCCATCCGGGGGACCCACGGACGGGTGACGCCCGCGTGCCGGACACCGCCGGCATCGATCTCCCGACGTGACGAAAAGCACAGCCACCGTCGGGCGCTACGGTGCATCCATGGCGGAACGCAGCGTAGTCATCACCGGAGGAACCGGCGGCCTCGGCGCCGCCGTCGTTCGCACTTTCGTTACCGACGGGTGGCGGGTGGTGGCCCCGATCCGTCCCGGCAGTGCGGACCGGCTGCCCGCCGGAGCCGTCGCCGTGGAGGCGGACCTCACCTCCCCGGAGGACGTGCGCACCGCGGTGGCGGCCGCGGCGGGTACGCCCGGAGCGCCCCTGCGCGCGGTGATCAACCTGGTCGGCGGGTACGCGGCGAGCGGACCGGTGCACACCACCGGCGTGGACGACTTCGAGGCGATGCTGCGGGTGAACCTGCGGCCCACCTACCTGGTGACCGCGGCGGCCCTGCCGCACCTGATGGACGGCGGCGGCTCGGTGGTCTGCGTGTCGTCCCGGGCGGCCGTGGCGCCGTTCCCGGGCGCCGCCGGATACATCACCGCGAAGGCGGCGGTGCTGGCGTTCGCCAACGCGGTCGCGGCCGAGTACCGGCCGCACGGAGTGCGCTGCAACACGGTCCTGCCGAGCATCATCGACACACCGGCGAACCGGGCCGCGCAGCCGTCCGCGGACCCGTCCCGCTGGGTGTCGCCGGACGAGATCGCCCGGGTGATCCGGTTCCTGGCCGGCGACGCGTCCGCGCCGACCAGCGGCGCCACCGTCCCGGTCTACGGCCGGGCCTGACCGCGCCGATCCGGCACCCGGCCCGCACCCCCCGCGACGCGGGCCTAGAACACCTCGATCAGCTGGTAGCCGAGTGCGGCCATGCCGGCCAGCAGCGCGCCGAACGCCACCACCAGCGCCCGGGTGCGGGCGAGCGCGGCCGGCAGCCGGCGCGGCGCGGGCCCCACCGGCAGATACGGCTCCACCGCGTTCCGCAGGCGGACCGCGACCTCGGCCAGCGTGCCGTTGGCGTCGACCACCACGAAGTCGGCGTACTCGGGCAGCGAGCGGTAGGCCGCCGAGGCCGCCTCCAGGTAGGTCATGTCCTCGTGGTCGTACCCCCGGGCCTCGATCCGGTCGTAGGCCACCGCCGGGTCCACCGCCAGCAGGACCGTCACGTCCGGCCGGGGAAACCAGCGGTAGGCCAGGCGGGCGCGGCGCTCGGCGGCCGGGCCGGCGCCACGGGCCCGCAGGCTCGCGTACTGGCAGACCGCGTACCGGTCCATGACGGTGAGTTCCCGGGTGACGGCGCGGCGCAGCAGCGTGCGGAGAATCGCCAGCCAGCGCAGCACCGACTCGACGAACAGCATGAGCCGGCGGCCCAGCAGATCTTCGGCGTCACGCCGGCCGACGGCGGTGGCCAGGCGGCCGAACCAGCGCCGGCCACCCGCGTTACGCCGGTAGGCGGCCGGCAGCCCGCGGGCCACCAGCGCGTCCGCCAACAGGTGTGCCTGGGTCGTCTTGCCGGAGCCGTCGATGCCGACCAGCGCCATGGTGCGCACCGGGCGGCGAGGCGCACGGGGCGGCATGCCGGGGGCGGCGGGGCGGACCTGCGACGGGGGAACCATACCCACCAACGGTACCGCCGATCGTCACGTAGGGTTCTCCGGCGATCGGACGATGCCGCGTACCAGAATAGGGGTAAGGCGGGCGAATCCTCCCGCCTGAGCGGGTGTCGCGGGTGTGAAGGTGCGGGCGCAAGGGTAGTCGTCACATCGCACCGTCGCCGACCGACCCAGGGAGATCAGCCATGCCGCACCGGGTGGACGAGGGCCTGGCAACCACGCTGAAGCGGGTCGCCTCCGTGTTGAAACAGGCCGAGATCCCGTTCGCTCTGGGCGGCAGTTTCGCGGCGTACGCACACGGCGGCTACTCCAGCGACCACGACGTCGACTTCCTGCTCCGGGAGCAGGACAAGGAACGGGCCCTGGAGGAACTGGCCGCGGTCGGCTTCACGGTCGAACAGCCGCCGGAGGACTGGCTGGTCAAGGTGTTCGACGAGGGCCGGATGGTGGACCTCATCTACCGCCCGGTGGAGTCGCCGGTCACCGACGACACGCTGAAGGACGTCGTCATGCGCCCGGTCGAGGCGATCAACATGCCGGTGCTGTCGGCGACCCAGCTGATGATCCACAAGCTGCTCAGCTACACCCAGCACTACTGCGACTTCGCCACCGGCCTGCCGCTGGCCCGCTCGCTGCGCGAACAGATCGACTGGGACCGGGTCCGCCGGGAGACCACGAAATCACCGTACGCGGAAGTGTTCCTGGTGCTGCTGGACCGCCTCGACGTCGTGCCGCTGGCGGGAGAAACCACCATGACCGTGGGGGGATGAGATGACGAACCAGGTCGACCTGGAAGCCGAGATCCAGCGCCTGCTGACCGAACACGGCCGCATCGCCGAACAGGGCATCACCGTGCAGCGCCGGGACAACATCCTGATCCTCGGCGGCGACGTGGAGAGCCCGCAGCGACGCGACGAGATCTGCCGGCAGATCACCACGCACTTCCCGGACGTCGAGATCGCCTGCGACATCGGCATCACCCGGACCCAGGCGCCCAACGAGGTGGAGGAGATTTCATGATCCGGATCGCCGCCGTGGGCGACGTCCACGTCGACAAGGACGTGGTCGGCCGGTACCGGCCGGCCCTGGACCAGCTGCCCGACGTGGCCGACGCGCTGCTGATCGCCGGCGACCTGACCCGGCACGGCACCGTCGAGGAGGCCAAGTGCTTCGCCACCGAGTTCGGCGGGCTGGGCGTGCCGGTCGTGCTGGTGCTGGGCAACCACGATCACCAGAGCGACCAGCAGGACGACGTGGCGCAGGTGCTCACCGACGCCGGCCTCACCGTGCTCGAGGGCAACTCGACGGTCCTGCACCTGCACGGCCACCGGATCGGCGTGGCCGGGGTGAAAGGCTTCGGCGGCGGCTTCGCCGGTGCGTGCGCCAGCAACTTCGGCGAGCGCGAGATGAAGGCGTACGTCGGCCACACCGAAGAGATCGCGGCCACCCTGGAGGCGGCGCTGCTGGACGTGGCCGACTGCGACGCCCTGGTGGCGCTCACCCACTACTCCCCGGTGCCGGACACTCTGGTCGGCGAGCCGCTGGAGATCTACCCCTTCCTGGGCTGCTACCAGCTGGGCCGGGCGATCGACGCGGCACCGACCACCCTGGCGCTGCACGGCCACGCCCACGCCGGGTCGGAACGCGGACGCACCCCCGGCGGCGTGCCGGTCCGCAACGTGGCCCACCCGGTGATCAAGCAGGCCTACAACGTGTACCAGCTGCTGTCCGACCAGAACCTGGTCAACGCCTGACACCCTGAGCCACTCGGCACCGGCCCCGCTCACGGAGCGGGGCCGGTCTCCTTGTGTGGCGACCTTCGTCTCGGCGTTGCCCGTACCGCCCGAACGCACCGGTGCCGCACACATCTCAGTGGCACACCAGTGTCGTCACGCTGACCTGATAACCACGTTGGTGTACCAGTGGAGCGCTCCAGTGGTACACCGACGTCGTCATGGGCACCCGATAACCACGCTGGTGTACCACCGAGGCGGGGTCGTGGCTGCCAGCCCTACTGAGATCACCTGGTACACCCACGCTGCGCCCGTTGACTACCGCGGTGTTCCGCCCGGGGCGGGTGCGGCGGTGCCCGGTCCACATACGACCTGGTCAGGAAGATCGAAGCGAACCTGTGTTTCCGATTTTGCGGCTCCGGGTATCTGACTCGCATGGACCTAGTGCTCTGGATTCTCGCAGTCATCCTCGTGGTCGCCGGCATTCTCGCGCTGTTCCGGCGGCAGATCCTCTGGGGGGTCGTGCTGATCATCGTGGGCCTGCTCGTCGGCCCGGGCGGCGTCAGCATCTTCACCTGATCCCTCCGCTGGCACCCACCGGCATCGTCCACTCCGGCCAGTCCCCCGGCCGGTCCCGTCGAGACGAACCGGGGTTGCCGTATCGCCATCTGCCCGGCAGGTGACGGTACGGTGGCCCCGGTTCTTTGCATGCGGCAACAGTCGCTCGGCGGCAACGAACGGTCACGGACCGCACACCGGGTGCGATAGCTTTCGTCGGTTTTCTGGCTCAATGCTTGCGAACGATCCGCATCCGCGGGTCCCACGATGTTCGCGAGGTGCGCCAGCAGTGGCGGAAGTGCATCACTTCACCTATGGACCGTTCAATCCCACGGCCGCCTTCCTGTTGGCCTTCCTGGGCTCGTTCCTGGGGCTGCTCTGCACGGTCCGGGCGCGGTCCGCACGGACCCGCGGCCGGCGTAACCGCTGGCTGATCATCGCGGCCTTCGCCATCGGCGGCGGCGCCGTCTGGCTCATGCATTTCACCGCGATGCTCGGCTTCGACGTGCCGGCCAGCCCGGTCCGGTACGACATCAAGCTCACCGTGATCAGCCTCGGCCTCTCCATCGTCACCGTCGGCCTGGGCCTGATGGTCGTCGGTCACGGGCGGCGCAGCCTGCCGAAGACCCTGGTGGCCGGCGTCCTCACCGGCAGCGGCGTGCTCGCCATGCATTACACCGGCATGCAGGCCATGCACGTGTCCGGTGCCACGCATTACCGTCCGGCGCTGGTCGCCGCGTCCGCGGTGATCGCGATCGGGGCGGCCACCGCGGCCCTGTGGTTCGCCGTGTCCGTGGAGGGCTGGGTCCCGGTCACCGGCGCGGCGGTGCTGATGGCGGTGGCGGTGTGCGGCATGCACTACACCGGTATGGCGGCGATGCAGGTGGAGGCCGGCCTCGGTCCCGGGAACGTGGACGGGATGCGGCCGCTGCTGATGATCGTGCCGATCACGCTGATCACCGCGGCCACCATCATCGGGGTGGCGATGAGCGCGCTGCAGGCGATGACCGAGGAGGAGTTCACCGACGGTGCGGGCGTACCGCGTCGTGGGGTGCACGCCGAGCACCCGTGGTCGCTCAAGCAGGCGTCGCTGATGGCGATGCGCCGGGCGCCGGGTACCCGGCCGTCGCCGCGCCCGATTCCGGTCCGGCCCCGGGTCGAGGAGGACCTGCAGCCGGCGACCGGTTCCTGACCCGAGACCCACGCCGCCCTCCGGTCCGGTATACCTGATCGGCATGGCGCCCAGGATGCTGTTGTCGATGCCGCTGCACGCGATCACCGAGGTGTACGGCGAGCCCGGCCTCCGCGAGCGCTTCCTGCTGGAGCTGGCGGACTTCCCGCCGGCCGACCGGGCGCGGCTGGAGGAGGCGCTGCAGCTGGCCGCCACACTGCACGCGGACGACCGGCGGGTGCGCGAGCCGTACCTCAACCACTGCCTCCGGGTCGCCATCCGGATCATGCGGTACTACGCCGTGCGGGACGTGGACGTGCTGATCGCGGCGCTGTTGCACGATGCGGTGGAGGACCACCCGGCCGAGCTGGCCGGGCGGGACTCGGGCACGCACACCGAGTTGACCGAGGGGGCGATCGCGGAGCTGGCCCGGCGCTTCAACCCGCGGGTGGCGGAACTGGTCCGGTCGGTGACCAATCCGGAGTACGACCCGGACCGCGACCGGGACGAGCAGTACCGGATGCACGTCACGGAGAGCCTGGACCGCGATCCGTGGGCCCGGGTCATCAAGGTGTCCGACTTCACCGACAACGGGGTCGGTGTCATCCACACCACGTATGAGAAGGCGTTCCGGTCCGCGACCAAGTACCGCCCGCTGGTGCCGGCGCTGCGTGAGCTGGTCGGACGTCCGGACACGCCGCTGTCGACGCCGGCCCGGGAGCACATCCTGGATCAACTGGACCTCGCCGAGGAGAGGTTTGCCGCGATCCTGGACGGATAGCCTGAAACGCATGGAGCAGAGTTCGCAGTGGTGGCGCGACGCGGTCATCTACCAGGTGTATCCCCGGTCCTTCGCGGACCGTGACGGCGACGGCATGGGCGATCTGCCCGGCATCACCGGCCGCCTGAGCGCGCTGCGCGACCTCGGCGTGGACGCGGTCTGGTTGTCGCCGTTCTACCCGTCCCCGCAGCACGACGCCGGGTACGACGTCGCCGACTACCGCTCGGTCGATCCCCGGTTCGGCACGCTGGCCGACGCCGACGCGATGATCGCCGAGGCACACGCCCTCGACCTCAAGGTGCTGGTCGACCTGGTGCCCAACCACACGTCCAGCGCGCACGCCTGGTTCGCCGCCGCGCTGGCCGCCGCACCGGGCAGCCGGGAACGGGACCGGTACATCTTCCGCGACGGCCGCGGACCGGGTGGCGACGAGCCGCCCAACTCGTGGCGCAGTGTCTTCGGCGGCCCGGCCTGGGAACGGGTGCCGGACGGCCAGTGGTACCTGCACCTGTTCGACGTGACCCAGCCCGACCTCAACTGGGCCGACCCGGAGGTACGCGCGGAGTTCGAGTCGGTGCTGCGGTTCTGGCTGGACCGGGGCGTGGACGGCTTCCGGGTGGACGTCGCGCACGGCCTGATCAAGGACCGGGACCTCGTCGACTGGCACTATCCGAGCGCCATCCTGGGTGGCCTGGGTCAGGAGGGACCGCCGCCGCCGATGTGGGACCAGGAGGAGGTGCACGAGATCTACCAGCAGTGGCGGTCGGTGCTGGACACGTACCCCGGTGGTCGGATTCTGGTCGCCGAGGCCTGGGTGAAGCCGGCCGAGCGGCTGGCCCGCTATGTGCGGCCGGATGAGATGCACCAGGCGTTCAACTTCGAGTACCTGGACACGCCGTGGTCCGCCGAGCCGCTCCGCAAGGTCATCGAGCAGTCGCTGGCCGCCAACGACGCGGTCGGCGCCACCACGACCTGGGTGCTCTCCAACCACGACGTGGTCCGGCACGCCACCCGCCTGGGTTATCCGGTGGGCGAGGCGCGGAGGCACGGCATCGGCGTCGACGACCCGCAGCCGGACACCGCGCTGGGGCTGCGCCGGGCCCGCGCGGCCACCCTGCAGATGCTGGCGTTGCCCGGGTCGGCGTACCTCTACCAGGGCGAGGAACTGGGGCTGCCGGAGCACACCACGATGCCGGACGAGTACCGGCAGGACCCGGCCTGGTTCCGGTCCGGGCACACCGAGCGGGGGCGGGACGGCTGCCGGGTGCCGATCCCGTGGGAGGCGGACTCCCCCTCGTACGGCTTCGGGCCGTCCGACGCCAGCTGGTTGCCGCAGCCGGCGAGCTGGGCCGAGTACGCCCTCGACCGGCAGCGCGGGGTGGCCGGTTCCACCTACGAGCTGTACCGCACGGCGTTGCGCCTGCGCCGCGAGCGCGGACTCGGCAGCGCCGCGCTCAGCTGGATGGACGCGCCGGCCGACGTGCTGGCGTTCCGGATCGGCGAGGTCACCGTGCTGACCAACTTCTCCGACGCGGCGGTGGAGCTACCGGTCGGGGGCGAGGTCCTGGTGTCCAGCGAGCCGCTGGACGCCGACGGCCGGGTCCCCACCGACGTCACGGTCTGGGTCGGCTGACCGGCGGGCCGCCAGCAGGGCGGCGTGGGTGTCCGCCATGTCCGCGGCCACGGTGCGCCCGGCCAGCCAGAACATCACGCCGGTCGGGATGAAGAAGAACTGGAAGGCGGCCAGGCCGACGGCGTAGTTCAGCGGCGGCGGGAACGCCGACGCCAGGCCCCGGAACACGACACCGACCAGCGCGTTGCCGCCGGCCCGGCCGACGCCGTTGACTAGATTGCCCAGGCTGTAGACGGTGCCGCGGTGCTCGGGCGGGTTCACGTCGGCGATCATGGCGAACCAGTTCGGCGAGTTCGCCGACGTCAGCGCCAGCGCGAACACCGCGATGGCCAGGCAGGCGCCGACCGTGGGCTCGGTGAAGACGTCGGTCAGCACGGCCCGGATCACCGCTGCCGAGCCGGCGCCGTCCGGCACGTCGATCCGCATCGGCACGAAGAACAGCACCACGTAGAACGGCACGGCGGCCAGCACGCCGACCGCCGAGACCAGGGCCCGGCCCCGCGGGGTACGCCGTTGCAGCCGGTCGCCGACCAGTCCACCGAGGATCGACAGCGCGCCGCCGAGCTGGAACAGGGTGGCGAACACGCTGCCCACCAGCACCGCCGTACCCGCGGAATAGCCCTGGTCCTCGGCCCGCGACCGGAACAGCACCGGCAGCCACACCAGGGACCCGAACGCCACCTGGGCGGACAGGCCCTGCAAAATCAACCACACGTTGGTACGCCGGCGCAGGATCACCGGCAGGTCGTCGCGGTGGATCCGCTCGTCGTACGTGACGCCGGCCAGCTCGGGCTGGCTGTGGCCGCGCGGCACGTCGTAGGTCAGCAGGTAGGCCGCCGTGGCGACCAGGCCGGCCAGCGCGGTCACCAGGAACGGCCGACGCCAGTCGTCGTGGCCGAGCAGCCCGCCGACCAGGGTGCCGGCGATCGTGCCGACCCCCTGGGACAGTCCCCAGAAGCTCATCACCAGTCCACGGCGGCGCGGCGACACCAGGTCGCTGACCACCGCGAAGCTCACCGAGGCGACGCCGCCCAGCCCGACCGCGGCGAGCACCTGGGACAGCAGGAAGCTCGGGTAGTCACCGGCCAGGCCGGACCAGGCGGTGCCGGCCACCCAGAGCAGCGTGCCGGCGATCAGCACCGGCTTGCGGTTGGTGCGGTCCCCGGCGTACGCCCAGCCGACCGCGGCGACCGCGCTGAGCAGGAACATCACCGTGGTGGCCAGCGCGATGTGGCCCTCGCCGACGCCGAAGTCGGCACCGATGCTGCCGTACAGGGGTGGTACGAGGCCGATCGCGACGTTGTCCAGCGAGGCCAGGACAACGAACACGATCACGCTGTAGACGCGATGCGCCGTACCACCCCGGGCTGCCACGGGGTCGAGGTTAGCGGTCGGTGCGGTCGATCACGGCGTCCCGGGCCGCGGCGTACTGCCCCCGGATCAACGGGACGCTGGTGTCCTCGTACACCTCGGGGGGTTCGGCCGACCAGGCCGGCGGCGCGTCCCCGCCGATGGCCACCCACGCGGCCTGACGTGCGGCGCCGTCCGCGACGTACTCCCCCGGCGGTGGCACCAGGACCGGCAGGCCGAACAGCGCCGGAGCGATGCGGCGGACCGCCTCGCTGCGTGCGCCGCCGCCGACCAGGACGATCCGGTTGGCCGCCGCGCCGTTCTGCACCAGGGCGTCCAGGCCGTCGGCGAGGGCGCACAGCATGCCCTCGACGGCGGCCCGGGCCAGGTGCGCCGGGTCCGACGTCCGCAACGTGAGGCCGTGCACGGCGCCGGTGGCGTTCGGCCGGTTCGGCGTGCGCTCGCCCTCCAGGTACGGGATCAGCACCAGCCCGTCCGCGCCCGCCGGAGCGGACAGGGCCAGCCGGGACAGCTCGTCGTGGTCGACGCCGAGCAGCTTGCTGGCGGCGTCCAGGACCCGGGCGGCGTTGAGCGTGACCACGATCGGCAGGAACCGGCCGGTGGTGTCCGCGAATCCGGCCACCGTCCCGGTCGGGTCGTTCGGCGCGACGTCGCTGGCGACGAAGACCGTGCCGGACGTACCGATGGAGACCACCACGTCGCCGGTGGCCGCGCCGGCACCGAGACCGGCCGCGGCGTTGTCGCCGGCCCCCGGCCCGAGCGGGGCGCCGTTGGGCAGGTGTCCGGCGATGCCGGTCGGACCGAGCACCTCCGGGGTGACGATCCGCCGGCCGAAGCCGAGTTCCAGCAGGTCGGGACGGTACTGATCGGTGGCCGCCGACCAGTACAGCGTGCCGCTGGCGTCGCTGCGGTCGGTGCGCAGCGCGTCCAGGCCGCGGGCGCCGCTGAGCTTCCAGGTGAGCCAGTCGTGCGGCAGGCACACCGCGGCCACCCGGGCGGCGTTCTCCGGTTCGGTCCGGGCCAGCCAGCGCAGCTTGGTCAACGTGAAGCTGGCCACCGGCACGATCCCGACCGCGTCCACCCAGGCCTGCCGGCCCACGTCGCCGCCGCCCAGGTCGTCGATCAGGTCGGCGGCGGCGCCGGCGCTGCGGGTGTCGTTCCACAACAGCGCCGGGCGTACCACCGCACCGGTCTCGTCCAGCACCACCATGCCGTGCTGCTGCCCGGCCACCGAGGCGGCGGCGACGTCGTCCAGGCCGCCGGCCTCCTCGATGGCCTGCTGCAGCGCGGTCCACCAGGCGTCCGGATGCACCTCGGTGCCGTCCGGGTGACTCGCCCGTCCCTGCCGGACCAGTTTCCCGGTCTCGGCGTCCCGGATGACCACCTTGCAGGACTGGGTGGACGAGTCGATACCGGCTACGAGGGGCATGCGGTCACCGCGCCCGCAGGACGTGGTCGATGGCGAGCTGGTGCAGGCGTACGAAGTGGTAACCCTGCTCGCCGGCGGCGTCCGCGTTGAAGTCCTCGAACGCGCTGCGGTCGCCCAGCAGGTCCTGGTACGTCTCGCCCGGGTTCAGCGTGGGCGTCTCCAGGTCGAGCACCTTGCTGGCGCGCAGCGCCTCCTGCACCTCGGGGTCCGCCCGGAACGCCTGGGCGCGCTCCTTGAGCAGCAGGTACATCCGCATGTTCGCCTTGGCCGACTCCCACACGCCGTCGTAGTCCTCGGTGCGGGACGGCTTGTAGTCGAAGTGCCGCGGGCCCTCGTACAGCGGTCCGCCGCCGATCGGCCCGTTCTCCAGCAGGTCGACCAGCGCGAACGCGTTGAGCAGGTCGCCGTGGCCGAAGACCAGGTCCTGATCGAACTTGGGTCCGTGCTGGCCGTTCAGGTCGATGTGGAACAGCTTCTTGTGCCACAGCGCCTGCGCGATGCCCTGGTAGAAGTTCAGGTTCGACATCTGCTCGTGCCCGACCTCGGGGTTGATGCCGAAGAGTTCGGGCCGCTCCAGCTCCTGCACGAACGCGATGGCGTGGCCGGCGGTGGGCAGCAGGATGTCGCCGCGGGGCTCGTTGGGCTTGGGCTCGATGGCGAAGCGCAGGCCGTAGCCCTGCTCCTCGGAGTACTGCGCGAGCAGGTTCAGCGACTCGCGGTACCGCTCCAGCGCGTTGTAGACGTCCTTGGCGACGTCGTACTCGGCGCCCTCGCGGCCACCCCACAGCACCAGCGTCTGGGCGCCCAGGTCGGCGGCCAGGTCCATCTGGCGCATCACCTTGCGCATCGCGTAGCGCCGGACACCGCGGTCGTTGCTGGTGAAGCCGCCGTCCTTGAACACTGGGTGGGTGAACAGGTTGGTGGTCACCATCGGCACCACCAGGCCGGTCTCCTCGAGGGCCTTCTTGAACGAGGCGATGATCCCGTCGCGGGTCGAGTTGTCCGAACCGAAGGGGACGAGGTCGTCGTCGTGGAACGTGATGCCATAGGCGCCGAACTCGGAAAGCTTGTGCACGGCCTCGATCGGGTCCAGCGGGGCGCGGGTCGCTTCACCGAACGGGTCGCGCCCGACCCAACCGACGGTCCAGAGGCCGAAGGAGAACTTGTCCTCGCGCGTGGGCTGTACCGACACGGTTACCTCCACGTAACAGTTGCGATTTGTTTATTGGTTGAATTATTTGGTGGCGGTGTGGCATTGTCAAGACCGTGACCGCACGCATCCTGGCCTCCTCCGCTGCGCCGGTGCGTCAGTCGAGCGTGCGAGCCCATAATCTCGCGCTGGCGCTGCAAACCGTCGCGAACAGCGCAAATCCGTTGTCTCGGGCGTCCATCTCGGCGGCCACCGGCCTCACCCGGGCGACCGTCTCGGCGCTCGTCGACGACCTCATCGCGGGCGGGCTGCTGACCGAGCTGGACCCGCCGCCGCGCACCGGCGCCGGCCGTCCCGCGGCCGGCCTCGCGCTGGCCTCGGAGGGACCGGCCGGGCTGGGCATGGAAATCAACGTCGACTACCTGGCGGCGTGCGTGGTGGACCTCGGCGGCACTGTCCGGCACCGGCTGGTGGAGCACGCCGACCAGCGGCTCAGCGACCCGCCGACCGCGCTCGGCCACCTCGCCCGCCTGGCCCGGCGCGCCCGGACGCTCGCCGGCGACCTGCGCCTGGCCGGTGCCGCGCTGGCCGTACCCGGGCTGGTCTCGCCGGACGGCGTGGTCCGGGTGGCGCCCAACCTGGGCTGGCAGGACGTGGACGCCGCGGCACTGCTGCGCGAGCAGCTCGGCGTGCCGGTCACCGTGGACAACGAGGCGAACCTGGCCGCGCTCAGCGAACTGCGGACCACCGGCGGGCCGAGCTTCGTCTACATCTCCGGTGAGATCGGGATCGGCGCCGGGATCGTGCTGGACGGCGTGCTGTACCGCGGCATGCGCGGCTGGAGCGGCGAGATCGGGCACCTCTCGGTGCACCCGGACGGCCCGGAGTGCCGCTGCGGCGCCCGCGGCTGCCTGGAGCGGTACGCCGGACAGGAGGCGATCCTGCGCGCCGCCGGCGTCACCGAACTCACCGACATCGACGCCACCGCCGCCCCGGCCCTGGGCGAGGCGGCGTCCGCGCTCGGCCTCGCGCTGGCCGGGGTGGTGAACCTGCTCGACGTCGACACGCTGGTGCTGGGCGGCAGCTACGCGCCGCTGGTGCCGTGGCTGCGCGACGGAATCGCGGCGGAGCTGCGCCGGCACGTGCTCACCGCGGAACTGGCACCGATCACGCTGCGGGCCGCGGCGCTGGGTGCGGACGCGGCGATGCGGGGCGCGGCGGACGCGGTCATCCGGAGTGTCCTCGAGGACCCCGCCACCTGGCTCAGCGGCGCCGGGCGTACCTGACGGGGTCTAGGCGGTCCGGGCCGCCTCGGCCTCGTCCGGCGGCTGGGCCGCGGCGGCGAACTCGCCCAGCCCGCGCACCAGCGCCGCCCGCCCGGCCGGCGACATCCGCTCCAGCACCTCGCCGATCATCCGGCGCCGGGTCCGGCGCAGGTCGTCGAGGAGATGCCGGGAGGACGGGGTGAGGAACAGCGCGATCTCCCGGCGGTCGGCCCGCCCGGGGACCCGCTCGATCATCCCGGAGGCCACCAACCGGTCACAGAGGCGGCTGGCCGATGACAGAATCATGCCCAGCTGCCCGGCCAGCCCGCGCAGGTTGATGCCCTCCGCGCGCTCCACCACCAGCAGCGCGTTGAGCTGCGGCGAGGAGAGACGCGGCGTGGCCTGCTCCCGGGCCGCGTCCCAGGCGGCCAGCAGCGCTTGCGCGGCGTCGTCGACGGCCGCGCTACGCATTGGGTCCGGCCCATCCGGCCCATGGTGTTCGCCCATGGTGCAGCAGAGACTACCCGTACGGCTGAGCATGCCGAAGAGGGAGAAAACGTGTCGGATCGTGTGATCGCGGTCCGTCGTGCATTGACGAGTGCCCCGGCGGACTCCGTGGTGGAGTGCTTCGGCGTGGCCCTCGACAAGGAGTACGGCGTTCCGGAAACCGACCTGCTGCTGGTGGACTACCGCCTGGCGGCACTGTTGCCGCTGCTCAGCGGCTCGCCGGCGACCCGCCCCGGCGATCCGGCGTGGCGCTGCTTCGACCATCAGGCCGAGGTACGCGCCGGACACGTGACCTACCTGCCGGTCACCGCCCGCGGCGAACGGATCGGCGTGCTCCGCTGCTCCGGCGTGACCGGGGACGCCGACCTGCGCGCCGAGCTGGCCGAGTGCGCGACGCTGCTGGCCCACGAACTCCAGTCGGCGGCCTCCGGCACCGACCGGTACATGACCGCGGCCCGTACCCGGCGGCTCACCCTGGCCGCCGAACTGCAGTGGGAACTGCTCCCGGGGCGCAGCCGGATCGGCACCGCGTTCCAGCTGGCCGGTCAGCTCGAACCGTCGTACGCGGTGCGCGGGGACAGCTTCGACTGGGCCGAGCACGACGGGCGGCTGTACCTCACCGTGCTGGGCGGGATGGGCGAGGGCATGTCCGCGGCGCTGCTCACCTCGCTGACCACGTACGCCCTGCGCAACGCCCGCCGCGCCGGGCTGGACCTGGCCGACCAGGCCGCGCTGGCGGACCAGGCGGTGTTCGCGCAGCACCGCGGGGAGGCGCACGTGGCGGCGCTGATGCTGGAGCTGGACCTGTCGACCGGTGCGGTCCAGGCGGTGGACGCGGGTTCACCGCAGCTCATGGTGCTGCACGAGGGCGAGGTGCTGGACCAGACGCTGGAGGCGCAGTTCCCGCTCGGCATGTTCGAGTCCTCGGAGTACACCCCGCAGCGGTTCCGGCTGGCGGCCGGCGACCGGATGGTGGTGGTCAGCGACGGCATCGTCGACGCGGCCGGCCGCCCGGGCCGGTACGGCGACACCGCGCTGCACCGTTTCGTCCGTCGTTCCGGTTCGCTCGCGCCGCTGCAGGCGGTGCGCTCGCTGCTCGGCGACCTGCGCACGTTCCTCGGCGACGCGGACCTGGAGGACGACGCGGTGGCGGTCTGCCTGGACTGGACCGGCCCCGGCTGACCGGCCGCCGCACCCGGACGGGTACGGCGGCCGTCAGACCGTTCGCGGGGTCAGCGGGCCACGCCGGACCGGGACGAGATCGCCTCCAGGAAGATCTCGCTGATCCGGGCGGGGTCCTCGGCGATGAACACGTCGCCGTCCTTGGTCGCGGCGGTGATCGCCTCGAGTTCCCGGCGATCGACCTCGTTACCGATACCGATGATCACCAGGCGCACCGGCCGCTTCGGGTCGCTGAGCCGCTTGAGCTCGTTGACCAGCTGAGTCCGGTTGATGCCGTCCTTGTTCTCGTTCTTGCCGTCCGTGAAGAGCAGCACCGAGTTGACCCGGCCGCCCTCCCAGCTGTCCTGCACGTTCCGGTACGCGGCCAGCGCGGTGTCGTACAGGCCGGTGTCGCCGTTGTCCTTGGGCCGGATCTGCCCGATGGAGGCCTGCAGCTGCGCCCGCGCCGAGGTCAGCGGGCTGATCGGGACGATCTCCCGCCACGGTCGCTTGCCGACCAGCTCGGTGGAGAACAACCAGACGCCGACCGCCCACTTGTCGTCGAACAGCGCCAGCCCCTGGGCCGCGGCGATCTGGGTGACCTGTGCCCGGGTCCGGCCGCCCGCGGACGGCACCGGGGTCTTCATCGAGCCGGAGATGTCGAACACCGCGAGCGCCCGGCCGGGCAGGGTGACCGCGGCCCAGCCGCCCAGCGCCTGGGTGATCGCGCCGGCGTCCAGCCCGGCCGCGGCGGTGCCGCCCTGCGAGCCTTCCGAGGCGGCCGGCGCGGCGGTCGCCGGGGTGGCGGCCGGCGCACCCACCGGGGCACTGAAGCCGTTCCCGGCGGTGCCGTCGGCGGCCCGCAGACCGGCCGTGGCCAGCGCGCTCTTGAACGCGCTCTGCTGCAGCGCCTGGCGCAGGCCGGTGGCGGCGGCCGACTTCTGCAGGTCGACCTCCGGCATCACCGCGAACGGGTAGTCCAGCGCCGCCGGCTGCGGCTCCAGGTAGAGCGCGGCCAGCTTGATCGGGGGACGCTCCGCGTTGAACGCGATGACGTCCTCCTCGGACAGCGGCGCGGCACTGAGGCTCTGCGCGATGTCCGCGGCGTCCAGCGACCGCGGGAATTTCTGCAGCAGGTCGTCGCGCAGCGCGGACGAGCCGGTGGCCAGCGCGCGCAGCGCACTCACCCGGGCCTTCTGCCCGGTGGCGTCGGCACCGGCCGAGCTGGCCAGGGCGAGCAGGCCGGACAGTCCGGCGGCGTCCCGGGTCGGGTCGACGATGCCGGTCCGGACCGTGCTGCTCTTGGTCATCGTGGCGAGCAGGTCCTTCCAGCCCAGCTTCTTGTCCGGCCAGCCGAAGTTCTGCGCCACCGGCTCGGGCATGGCCACCACGACCGGGCTGCGCGCGATCGACTTGCCGTCGGTGGGCACGAATCCGGACGCCTCCGACCGCAGCCGCAGCAGCCAGGTGGACGAGTCGGCGATCCAGACGTCGGGCACGGTCACCGACTGCGGCGCGGAACCGACGCCGGTGAGGCCGACCTTGTGCTCCCGGGCCACCGCCGCGGCCATGGTCGCCGGATTGACCCCGCTGACGTTGACCGCGACGCAGGTGCCGTTGACGTTGGCACCATCGGTGATCCAGCGCTGGGCGGCCTGCTCGACGGCGGGCGCGACCTCGGGTGCCGCGGCGACGGTCAGCCGGACCGAGCCGGTGCAACCGGAGTCGGCGAGGCGCTGATACCCGAGCCACGTGCCGGCGAGAACGACGACGATTGCCATCGCGGCTCCGACGACACCTGCGCCTCTGAAGTTGAAGTTTCTGCGATGGCGGCCTGACACGCGCTCCATACTGCGCACCGACAGACCTGAATGCCATATACGTTCGGACGAAAATTACTCGGATTGGTAATTTCTGTTCATCGCGCACACATAACGTGACCGTTCGCCTGCGGCCAGTGTTGATCTCGGCGTCATTTCACCATAACAACCGGATGCCAGCGCAGAACGCAGGTCGGGCTCGGCTCGGCGATCGGGTCGCCCTGCGGATGCGGGATGCCCGTTTCGGGGTCGATCCGGAAGATCGTCACGGTGTGTGAACGTTCATTGGCTACGTACAGGTGATCTCCCAGCAGCGCCATGTGCCGGGGCCAGTCCCCGCCGGTCGGCACCTCGGCGATCAGCGTGGCCCGGTCATCGCTCCAGGCGAACGTGGAGACCGTGTTCGGGCCCCGGTTGGCGACGTACACGAAGCGCCCGTCCCGGCCGGTGGTCAGCTCCGACGGGCAGTCCAGGCCGTCGATCGTGCTCACCGGAACACCGCCCGCGCGGGCCAGGCAGCCGTCCGGGCCCGGGCGGTACCAGGTCAGGTCCGCCGCCAGCTCGCCGACCAAAAACAGCGCGCCGCCCGCCGACCGGAGCAGGTGCCGCGGACCGGTGCCGGGCGCGGCCTCCACCGCGGGCGCCAGCTCGGTGAGGCGGCCGGAGACCGGGTCCAGCCGGCACCGCCACACCCGGTCCGACCCGAGATCGACGATCAGCACGCCGGACCCGTTCGGGTCCGGCGACACCATGTGCGCGTGCGGGCCCTGCTGCCGGTCCGGGTCCGGGCCGGAACCGGCCAGCTGGAGCAGGTCGGACCGCTCGGCCGGGGCGCCGTCCGGATCCAAGGGGTGTACGGACACGCTGCCGCTGGAGTAGTTCGCGGCGAGCAGGTGCCGGCCGTCCGGGGTGACCGCCAGGTGACACGGGTGCTGACCGCCGGTGCTCCGTACCGCCAGGAGCGTCAGCGAGCCGTCCACGCCGACCGCGAACGCGGTGACCGTGCCGTGGTCCAGCTCGTTCACCGCGTACAGCACGGGCAATGCCGGATGCTGGGTCAGGAACGAGGGCGACGGCGTCCGGGCCGCGACACCCAGTCGGGTCAGGGCACCGGTGGCCGGGTCCCGGCGCAGCAACGCGATGCCGTCGCCCTCACCCCCGGTCTCGCCCGTGTAGCACCCGACGAAGACGTATTCCCCTTGCACGGTCACATGCTGATCCAACCAGAAGCAGGCCACCGGCCCGGCGGGACCCCGGAGCGGCGTGCTATCGCCGGCCGGCCCCGGCGAGCTGCCGGCGAGCCACGTACTCGACCAGTTCGATCAGCACGTTACGCGCGGCGGCCGGCTGCCGGGCGTCGAAAACCACCACCGGCACGTCCGGATCCAGATCCAGCGCCCGGCCTACCGCGTCGGCGCCGAACCGGTGCTCCGGGTCGAACGTGTTCACCGCGACCACGAACGGCGTACCGCGCTGCTCGAAGTAGTCGATGGATGGGAAGCAGTCGGCCAGCCGGCGGGTGTCGGCGAGCACCACGGCGCCGAGAGCGCCCTGCGACAACTCGTCCCAGAGGAACCAGAACCGGTCCTGCCCGGGCGTGCCGAACAGGTACAGCTGCAGGTCCTCGGTGATGGTGATGCGGCCGAAGTCCATGGTCACGGTGGTGGTGCGTTTGCTCTCCACGCCGGAGGTGTCGTCCGCGCCCTCGCCGCCGGTGAGGACCTCCTCGGTCTGCAGTGGCCGGATCTCACTGACCGAACTGACCATGGTGGTCTTGCCCGCGCCGAAGCCGCCGGCGATAAGGATCTTCAGCGCGACCGGGATGCGCGAGTCCGCACTGTCACGGTCAGAGCGCACGGAGACCATTGACAACCGCCTTGAGTACGTCGACGTCGTGCGGCTGCGAGGCCGCTGGTGGTTCGTACAACGAAATGAGCCCTGCCGAGCGTAGATCACCGAGCAAAACCCGGACGACCCCGATGGCCAGGTCCAGCTTGGACGCCAGCTCGACCACCGAGATCGGTTCCCACGACGCAGCGACGATAGCGTGGTGCTCCGGCAGCAGGTGCGGCGACGGCAGGGCGTCCGGCATGGTGGCCACCACGAACGCGACGAGGTCGAACTCGCCGCCGTTCGGGGCGACCCGGCCCTGGGTCATCGCATACGGGCGCACCACCGGCCCGGCGTCGTGGTCCAGCCAGTCGTGCGTGGCCCGGGCGGTGACCGCCGCCTGGTCCTCCGGACGGCCCGGAGTGTCCGGCCCCCCGAACCGGTCAGCCGGCATCGGACCCGAACACCGAGGACCGTTCCGGCGCGGCCATGAACTCGCCGACCCGGGTGACCAGCATGGCCATCTCGTACGCGATCACCCCGAGGTCCGCGTCGCTGTCCGCGAGCACCGCCAGACAGGTCCCCTGGCCGGCCGCGGTGACCAGGAAGAACGCCGACTCCATCTCGACCACGGTCTGGCGCACCGGCCCGGCCTGGAAGTGCCGGCTCGCGCCCTTGGCCAGGCTCTGGAACCCGGCGGCCATGGCGGACAGATGCTCGGCGTCGTCGCGGCCCAGCCCGCGCGAGGCGCCCATCATCAGGCCGTCGGCGGACAGCACCACCGCCTGCCGTGCCGTCGGGACCCGCTCGACGAGGTCGTCGAGCAGCCAGGTGAGGTTCGCGGTCTGGTTCGTCTGTGCCACTATGCGTCCTTCTCGGGCCTGGTCACATCGTTGTCAGGGAACTGCGCACCGCGGTCGCCGGTCCCGGCGGTGCCGGAACCACTCGTGCCGTGCCGGTCCCGGGCGTCGTTGCCCGTCGAGTCCGTTCGATCCCGTACGACCGGAATGCTGACGGTAGCCGCCTCCGCAAAGGCCGCGTCGGCCGCATTGCTGTCGGGATCCAGTCCCGCGGCCGCCAGCCGGCCGCGGGTGGTGCCGCGTTGCAGTGCGCTCATCAGGCTGCGCACCTGTTCCGGCGAGCGCGTGGGCTGGGTCTCGCGCTGGTCCTCGGCCGGGCCGCCGCGGAGTTGCGGCGCCAGGCTGGCCTGCCGGACCCGGCGCGGCAGACCCTCCGCCGTGGTCGGCTGCTCCTCCGCGGACGATCCTCCCGCCGGGACGGGCGGCGCCGCCGCCGGTCCCCCGGCGCGCTGCGCCGGCATGGCCGGGGCGGTCGATGCCGGGCCGGTCGGTGCCGGGCCAATCCGCGCCGGGCCAGCCGGAGCGGGGCCGGTCGGCACCGGGCCGGTCGATGCCGGGCCAATCGGCGCCGGACCGGTCGGCGCCGGACCGGTCGATGCGGGGCCGGTCGATGCGGGGCCGGTCGGTGCGGGGCCCCGGGGCACGGTGCGGCGGCGCTGCACCAGGCCGTCCGGGGTCAGGCCCTCGGCGACGGTGCTGGGCGACGGACCACCGACCGGTGTCCGCGGCCCGGCTACGGGGAGGTCGAAGGCGCCGCCCGCGGTGGGCCGCCCGGAGCCCGCTGCGCCGGCCGGTCCGTCGGCCGGCGGGCCGGATGCCGGTGCGGTGCCGTTGAGCGCCATGGTCACCGCGCTCAGGGCCTCGCCCAGCGACCGGCCGCCCTGCCACTCCACGCCGCCCGGCGCCGGGCGGAGCGCGGCCGCGCCGCCGCGCGCCGTCGGCCGGTCCCACGCCTGGTCGGCCGGGGCCGGGCCGGGCGCCGCGGTGATCAGCTCGCCCGGGATCAGCACGACCGCGGTGATCCCGCCGTACGCCGACGGCCGCAGCGAGACCCGGATGCCGTGCCGGTTGGCCAGCTGAGCCACCACGAACAGGCCGAGCCGGGCGCTGTCCGACGGATCGAAGTCGGGCGGCTCCAGCAGCTTGCGGTTGGCCTCGTCGACCGCCTCGGCGGACATGCCCAGCCCGCGGTCCTCGATCTCGATCGCGTACCCGGTCGGCAGCACCTGGCCGGTGACCTGCACCCGGGTGTGCGGGGGCGAGAACGAGGCGGCGTTCTCCAGCAGCTCGGCGAGCAGGTGGATGACGTCACCGACGGCCCGGCCGAGCACCGCCGTGCCCTCGACGGAGAGGATGTCGACCCGCTTGTAGTCCTCCACCTCGCTGATCGAGCCGCGCACCACGTCGATCACCGGTACCGGGTTGCGCCAGCCGCGCCCGGGCGCGGCGCCGGCCAGGATCACCAGGTCCTCGGCGTGCCGGCGCATGCGGGTGGCCAGGTGGTCGACCCGGTACAGATCCTCCAGCTCGTCCGGGCCGGTCTCCCGGCGCTCCATCTTGTCGAGCAGCGCGAGCTGGCGGTGCAGCAGGGTCTGACTGCGCCGGGCGATGTTCAGAAAGACCTCGTTCATGCCGCGACGGACCCCGGCCTCCTCGACCGCGGACTGCACCGCGGTGCGCTGGACCTCGTTGAACGCGTGTCCGACCTGGCCGATCTCGTCCTTGCCGTACTCCAGCGGCGGGGTCTCCACGTCCACATCGACCTGCTCGCCGCGCTGCAGCCGGCGTACCACGGTGGGTAGCCGTTCGTCGGCCATCTCCAGCGCCTCGCCGCGCAGCCGGCGCAGCCGGCCGACGATGGACCGGCCGACCCGCACCGACACGAAAACCGAGATGATCAGCGCGGTCAGGCCGAGCAGGCCGGCGATGGCGAGGCGGACCAGGATGTTCACCGCCACCGGTACGGTCCGGTCGGCGAGTGCGTCCGCGGCGTTCAGCTCGAACGCGCGCAGCTGCTGCACGGTCCGGTCGTACGCGGGCTGCCAGGCCTCGGCCGACACCGGTGACGGCTCGCCCGGCCGGCTCTCCCGGATCAGCGTGTTCTGCAGGGTGCCCAGCCGGTCGAACGCCTCACCGTTGCTGAGCTGCTGGTACGCGCTCCGGTCGGCGGCCGGCAGGTCGTCGACGCCCTCGCTGAGCAGGAACCGGGACGTGGCCACCGACTGCATCAGCTCGTCACGCACCTCGGCGCTGAACCGTCCCGCGGTGTTCGCGCCGGCCAGCATGGCGTCCGTGCGGGCCAGGTACTCCCGGCCGCGGCCGACCGAGTTGAGCGCCCGGGCCTCCCGGTCCACCCGGTCGTCCCGGAACGTCGAGATGGCGGAGAACATCTGGAACGCGGTGTCGATGATGTTGCTGTAGAGGCCGTGGGTGCCGATCGGGTCGACCTGGCGCCCGTCGATGTACGTCCGGTTCGCGGGCAGCGCGTCCAGGTCCGCCATGATCTGCTGGACCCGGGCCCGGAGCGTCTCGCTCGCCGCGTCCTGCGCGTCGCCGCCGCCGGCGCTGCGGCGGAAGTCGCCGATCGCCCGGTCCGTGACGGTCCGCTGGGTGGCCAGCGCGGGCGGGGCGCCGGTGGCGGCGTCCGGGGCGCTCACGGTGGACAGGAACTGCACGGACAGCCGGCGTTCCCGCTGCAACTCCGCGACGAGCACCTCACCCGGAGTGCCGACCGTGTCGAGCAGCGTGTTCGCGGACAGCAGGTTGAACGCCGGCCCGACGGTCAGCGTGGTGGCGAACACCCACAACGCCAGCAGCGCGGTCAGCGGGACCGCCACCAACGCCACGATCTTCGAACGGATCGACCAGTTGCGGGTTCTCATCAGGCTCCGCCCGAGGGGTTCGGCAGGGACCGGCGCTCCGTCACCCCGTCCGGTCGCCGACACGGGGATGGAGGGCCGTTCGGGCTGCGAGCGCCTTCGGCAGAATACGTAACGGAAGCTCATCCAGCCAGTTCGAGGCCGTCCGAGATGGTGATCGTTTGTCCTGATTGACGCCCGGATTGGCACGCCCGCACCCGCCCGGCACCGGTCGTGGCCGGTCCGGGCGGGTGCAGCCAAGATGCTCAGATGACGCTGATCCCGAGGCCCTCGGCGACGCGCCGGCCGTAGTCCTCGTCACACTGCGAGAAGTGCCAGACCATCTTCTCCTGGATGTGCTTGTCACACTGGGCCAGCAGGGTGGTGAGGTTGAGGATCAGGTCGTCGCGCTCCCAGTCGTCCATCTCCCGGAACCGGCGACCGGCCTGCGCGTAGTTGTTCTGCCGCTCGATCGGGGCCTTCACGACGTGGCCGGAGACGAACGGGCGGTACTCCCGGTAGCTCTCGTCGGCCTCCTGCAGGCCGGCGACCGAGGACGGCTCGAAGTTGATGTGCGGGTTGGCGCCGCGGTTGTCCACGCCGTACGACATCTGGCCGCCACCCTGGTTGGTGCTGACCACGACGTCCTCGCGGGGCCGGTTGACCGGCAGCTGCAGGTAGTTCGGGCCGACCCGGTAGCGCTGCGTGTCGGAGTACGAGAAGGTGCGCCCGACCAGCATCTTGTCGTCCGAGAAGTCGATGCCGTCGACCAGCACGCCGGTGCCGAACGCGATCTGCTCGTTCTCGTTGTGGTGGTCGGTGATGTTGCGGTTCAGCGTCATCATGCCCACCGGCAGGTACGGGAAGTCCTCCCGCGGCCAGATCTTGGTGTCGTCGAGCGGGTCGAAGTCGAGTTCGGGGTGCTCGTCGTCGCTCATGATCTGCACGTTGAGCTCCCACCGCGGGAAGTCGCCGCGCTCGATCGCCTGGTAGATGTCGGCGGACGCGTGACCCAGGTCCCGGCCCTGGATCTCGGCGGCCTGCGCCTCGGTCAGGTTGTGCTCGCCCTGCTGGGTGAGCCAGTGGAACTTGACCAGCACACCCTCGCCCCGCGCGTTCACCAGGCGGTACGTGTTCACCCCCGAGCCGCGCATGGTGCGGTAGTTGGCCGGGATGCCGTACGGCGAGAACAGCCAGGTGAGCATGTGCATGCTCTCCGGCGTGTTGGACATGAAGTCGAAGATCCGGTTCGGCTCCTGCCGGAACGTGACCGGGTCCGGCTTGAGGGAGTGGATCACATCCGGGAACTTGATCGCGTCCCGGATGAAGAAGACCTGCAGGTTGTTGCCCACCATGTCCCAGTTGCCGTCCTCGGTGCGGAACTTCACCGCGAAGCCGCGCGGGTCACGCGCCGCCTCGGAGGAGTCCCGGCCGCCGATGACGGTCGAGAACCGGACGGTGAGCGGGGTCTTGCGGCCCTTCTCCTGGAACAGCTTGGCGCGGGTGTACGTGCTGGCCGGCTCGTCGCCGATGGTGCCGTACGCCTCGAACTCACCGTGTGCCACGAAGCCGCGGGCGTGCACGACCCGCTCCGGGATGCGCTCGCGGTCGAAGTGGCTGATCTTCTCCAGGAAGTGGTAATTCTCCAGCGTCGCCGGACCACGTGGGCCCACGGTCCGCTGCTGCTGATTGTTGTGCACGGGGTGGCCCTGCCGGGTGGTCAGCACGGACCTCGGTTCCGAGTTCGTCATCGACGCTCCTTGGGCAGCTTTTCTGGAATGACTCCAGTTTACGCTGGTGCCGCGGTGCGTGATTGACGGACACCTCTTCGTGGGCATACCTGCCGGTGAAGAAGGAGGAACCCATGTCCACAGGGCAAGTCATCGTCCTCATCGTCGTCCTGCTGGTGATCATCGCCGTCGCCCTGCTCGCGGTGCGCGCCTCCCGGCGCCGCAAACTGCAGAAGACCTTCGGACCCGAGTACGACCGAGTGGTGGCCGACAGCGGCAACCGCACCGACGCCGAGAAGGAACTGCGCGAGCGGGAGAAGCGGCACGCGGAGCTGTCCCTCAAGGAGTTGTCGCCGGAGTCCCGCGCGCAGTACTCGGCGGCCTGGGAAGAGGTGCAGATCCAGTTCGTCGACAGCCCCGAGCAGGCCGTGGGCACCGCGGACGAACTGACCACCCGCCTGATCGCCGAACGCGGCTACCCCACCGGGGACTACGACGAGCAACTCGCCAACCTCTCCGTGGAGCACGCCCGCACGCTCGGGCACTACCGTGACGCTCACGAGATCAGCCGGCGCAGTGAGCGCGGCGAGGCGAGCACCGAGGATCTCCGGCAGGCCCTGGTGCACTACCGCGCGCTCTTCGCCGACCTGCTCGGCGAGAACCCGGTTCCGACCGCCACCGACCATGACACCGACGCCCCGGGCAGCCGCCCGGACGCCGCCAGCCGCTGAGGAGACCTGACCATGCGCTTCTTCTCCAACGAGAGCAAGGAATCCAGCAACGACCAGGACGTCGACGTGCCGGCCAGGGCCGAACAGGAGAACCCGGCCCAGGCGCACGACGACCACCCGGACCGGGTGCAGTCGGAGCCGGTGGCGGTACCGCAGCAGCGGGCCGGCTCGCCGTGGTCGTCCGCCCCGGCCGACGAGGACGCCCCGCCGTTCCACGAGCCCGGTCCCCAGCCGACCGCGTTCGGCGCGTCGACCGTCGGCGGCGCCGTGGCCGCCTCCGCGGTCGCCAACCCGGCCAACGACACCTGGCAGGCGACCGACCGCGAGTCCGCGGCGAACGACGGGGTCGGCGACGACCGCGGCGTCGCGCCCGGCGACGGTGCGGTGAACGACGACACCGAGAAGCTGCCCACGGCCGGTTCGCACCGGGGCGGCCCCGACGACGTGGTCGATGTCGCCCTGGACGACCGGGGCTCGTTCGAGGACCCGAAGGTGAAGGGCGAGGCGCGCACGGACGGCGGCGAGGCGCACACCGTGGAGGACACCACGCCGCCGGACACGTCGCTGACCGGCGCCACCGGCACGGCGTCCGCGGCCCCGCTGCGCGACGAGGGCGACTTCGACGACCCCAAGGTCGTCGACCCGGTCACCGGCCGGACGCTGGCACCGGAGGGCGACCGGACCGCCGACACCGACCCCGCCAACACCGCCACCGCCACCGCCACCGACGCGGACACCGACGCCGACGCCGACCGGACCGACGCGGCCGACCAGGCCGCCGTGACCGACCGGGCTGCCGCGACCGACCAGGCCGACGCGACCGACCAGGCCGACCGGACCGACGACAGCCACCGGACCGACGCGGCCGACCGGACCGGCACGGGGGACCGGGCCGCCGACGAGGCGATCAAGGACGAGGGCGGGTTCGCGGACCCGACGGTGGTCGACCCGGCCACCGGTCAGACGCTCGACGCGGACAAGGACACCGGCACGGACACGGACACGGCGGCCGAGGCGGAGGTGGCCGGCAAGCCCGGCTCGGTGGCCGAGCCGGCCGTGGCGGCGTTGTTCGCGGGCCCGGACGCCCAGTCGTTCCGGGACCGCTGGCGCGATGTCCAGTTGCGCTTCGTGGACAGCCCGAAGGAGGCCACCGCGGAGGCGGCCGGGCTGGTCGACGAGGCGGCCGACCGGCTGGCCGCGGCGCTCAAGGAGCAGAAGGCGAAGCTCGCCGGGGACCACGACGACACCGAGAAGCTGCGGGTGGAACTGCGCGGCTACCGCGAGATGCTGAACCGCATTCTCGACCTGTAAGGACCGCGCGACGCGGCGCCTGTTCCTGACCTCACCCGTCAGGATCAGGCGCTACCGTTCCGGTGTGCGCGCCGGCCGGCTGGTCTCCCTTCTCCTGCTCCTGCAGACCAGGGGGCGGATGACCGCGGACCAGCTGGCCGCCGAACTGGAGGTCTCGGTCCGCACGGTGTACCGCGACGTGGAGGCGCTGGGCGCGGCCGGCGTGCCGATCTACGCCGACCGTGGTCCCACCGGCGGATATCAGTTGCTCGACGGCTACCGCACCCGGCTGACCGGCCTCACCGGCGACGAGGCCGGCTCGCTGTTCCTGGCCGGGATGCCGGGTCCGGCCGCCGAACTCGGACTCGGATCCGTGCTGGCCGCGGCCGAGCTGAAACTGCGTGCCGCGCTGCCGGACGAACTGGCCGGCCGGGCCGGGCGGCTCCGCGAACGGTTCCACCTCGACGCGCCCGGCTGGTTCCGCGGCGACGAACCCACCCCGCACCTCGCCACGGTCGCCGACGCGGTGTGGAGCGACCGGCGGCTGTCGGTGCGGTACCGCCGGTGGAAGGCGCCGCGCGAGGTGAGTCGTTCCCTCGTACCGCTGGGTGTGGTCCTCAAAGCCGGCCGGTGGTATCTGGTGGCCGCCACGGACGACCGGGTGACCGCGTACCGGGTGGCGAACATCCTGGAGGCGGTGGTGCTGGACGAGCCGGTGCGGCGTCCGGCGGACTTCGACCTCACCACGTTCTGGGCCGAGTGGACGGAACGGTTCGAGCGCAGCGTCTACACCGGCTCCGCCACGGTACGGATGACCGCGGACGCGCTGCGCCGGATGGCGTTCCTGTTCCCGCCGGAGATGTCCCGGGTGGCCGTTGCCTGCGCCGGGGAACCGGACGCCGACGGCTGGCTGGAGACCACCGTGCCGATCGAGTCGATCCGGCACGGCCACGTCGAACTGCTGAAGCTGGGCGCCGACGCCGAGGTGCTCGGGCCGCCGGAGCTGCGCGACCAGTTCGCCGCCACGGCGTCCGGCCTGGCCGCCCGTTACCTGGTGGACTGACCCGGCGCTCAGGTGCCGGCCAGCACCGGACCGGTCCCGGCCGCGTTGGTGCCGGGATCCGGCGGCGGCGGTTCCTGCTCCGTGACCGGGTCACTCTCGTCGTCGCTGGGCGTCGGGTCGGCCGGCTCCGTGGTGTTCTCGGTCGGCGGCGTGGTCGGCTCGTCGGTCGGAGTCGGTTCCGTGGTCGTCGCCGGCGGCTCGGTCGTCGGGTCCGGCTCCGGCTCCGGCGCCGTGCTGGTGGCGCTCCGGGACGGACGCGGCGACGGCCGGTCGGACAGCGGCTTGATCTCCGCCCGCGGCTTGGTCTCCAGCTTGGTCGCCGATTCGTCGGGGGCGGCACCGGCCCGGCCACCGACATCCGGCTGCTGC
This sequence comes from Jidongwangia harbinensis, assembly GCF_020216025.1. Taxonomy (GTDB): domain Bacteria; phylum Actinomycetota; class Actinomycetes; order Mycobacteriales; family Micromonosporaceae; genus Actinoplanes; species Actinoplanes harbinensis. The sequence goes on from NZ_JAIWNC010000026.1 coordinate 136,530, forward strand.
TCACTGATCACTGTCGGTGCCTTGCCGGGCGACACGGTCACGTTGCCGAACTGCGCGCCCAGCCACAGCGCCGGGCCCAGCCCGACCGCCACGATGGCTCCGAAGAGCGCCAAAGGTCCCCGTTCCATCGGACGCCCCTCCCCCCTGTCATGACGATGATCGCTGTCTCGCTGGGGCTTCTTCTACCCAATTAGCGCAGAGATAAAGCGAACAACATCTGATCCCAGTGTGACCTGAAGTCACTGCCCGGTGACTCGATCGTCCGAGATGTGACCGTCTCTTTACCAGCACGGACGAGACGCCCGATTGGTTCAGTGATCTCAGTGTCCGAACGGGTGACTCACGCCGCATCATCTGCCGCGGGCGAGAAACGCCACCGCGTTGTCCAGGGCGGCCCAGCCGCCCGGCAGTTCGTCGGAGTCCAGCGCGGTGCGCAGGGTCAGGGTGCGGCCGTCGCGCAGGCTCAGATCCCAGGACTTCGGGGTACGCCGGGTCTGCGCCGCGGCGGCCACCTCGGCGTACGGGACGAACCGCCCACCCAGCTCCGGATCGTTGCGACGCAGGTCCGCCGCCGCGAACCGGGCCAGCCGCCGCTTCGCCGACCCGTTCTGCGACCGCGGCAGCCCCGGCACCAGGAACAGCCCGGTGTCCGAGATCAACAGGTCGGTACGGCTGCCGTCAACCACCAGGTTGACCACGCCGCTGACCACCTCGGCACGTACCCCGGTCCGGGTGGCCCCGCCGTCCGCGGCCGGGTCGATGCCCAGCGCGGTCAGCCGGGCGTACGCCTGGTCGACGGTCGCCGGGTCGGTGGCCAGGGCCGCCGGGCCACCGAGGTCGAGGTGACCGCCGTCCGGCGACACCAGTTCCGCGGCGCCGGTCCAGCTGTGCCGCCACCGGGCCGCGCCGCTGCGCAGCGCCGCCAGGGCGAGCAGCAGCGTGATCAGCTCGGCGATGCGGGCCACCGTCTCGTCCGGCGGCAGGCCCGGAAAGATCGTCTCGGCGACCTTGCCCAGCCGCCCGTCGGCCGCCAGGACCAGCACGTCCCCCGCGTTGGCGATGGGCGTGCCGGCCGCCCTGGTGAGGGTGCCCAGCGCCGCGTCGGCCTCGCGTTCCATCTCGGCGGTGCGGGCGGCGCCGAAGAACTCGTCCCAGCCGACCACGGCCCGTCCCCGCGGCGGGAACGCGACCGCCTGCAGCGCCCGGCCCAGACCAGGCAGATCAGGTACGAGTTCCGTCCGCGAACCGTCCGGCGGCCCGTCCGTCCCCGCTCCTGCGGCCGCACCCGGCGGGCCCGACCCACCGGCCGCGGACGTTGCCGGCGCTCCCGGGCCGCTGACGGCGGACGTTGCCGGCGCTCCCGGGCCGCTGACGGCGGACGTTGCCGGCGCTCCCGGGCCGCTGACGGCGGACGTTGCCGGCGCTCCCGGGCCGCTGACGGCGGACGTTGCCGGCGGGCCGGGCCGTGTGGCGGCGGCCAGGGCGGCCAGGCGCTCGGGCACCGGCGGGTGGGTGTCCCACGGCGCCGGCGCGGCCGGTTCCCGCGCGCGCAGCGCCGCCAGGTCGTCCACCCGGGCGGCCAGCACCCGCAGGAAGCCGCCGAAGATGTCGTCCGGCGCGTGCCCGGCCCGCCAGCCCGGACCCAGGTACTCCGCGTAGAACAGGCGCTGCACCCCCTCCAGCGCCGGGCCGTCGCGCAGCACCGCGGACGCGGACGCGGCGCCGGCGAAGTCCGCGGCGATCCGGTCCGCGGCCAGCTCCTGCGCCCGGCTCACCGGCGCGTCGACCCGGCGGTACCAGTTCGCGTACGCCCGCAGCAGCGGCGCCGCCGGGTTACGCCTGGAGATCCGTGGCACGGTCCGGCCCACCGCCACCCGCCCGCGGTACGCCAGCGGCGCCCACCGGCCCAGCATCGGCGAACCGTGCGCCAGCTCGTGCGCCACCACCGCGCGCAGCCGCCCGTCGTCCCAGGCCTGCAGCAGGGGCAGGCCGACGTACAGATCGCGGCGCCCGCCGACCAGGCCGAGCAGGCGGGTCCGTTCGGCGAGCGCGGCGGTGGCCTCGACCACCACGACAACGGTGTCCGGGGCGGGTACCCCGGCTGCGGCCGCCGCCGCGTCCACCAGCGACCAGAGGTGCGGGGCGTCGGCGCGCGGCACCGGCACGCCGGCCGGCTCGGCGCGGCGGGTGCGCAGGGCACGCCAGGTGGCGTACGCCATCACGCCGACCGTCGCGATGCACAGCGGCAGCCCGAGGCGCAACGCGACCGTGCCCGGCAGCAGAGCGAGGACCAGCAGGACGGGCACCACGACCAGCGCCAGTTGCAGTCCGGCGACGAGCAGGAATCCGGCCAGCATCGCGGCCGAGAGCCACGGCCTGACACCACCGCCCACGCTGCGCTCCTCACCTCGACCACGCGGTACCCGAGCTGGGGAAAGCGTAGGTGGCGGCGTGGCTCTCGCCACGGCAGGGCACCCGCCGGGTTCCGCCGCCCAGGCCGAGAAAGGGCCGGTGAGCTGCGACGACACGGTGCCGACGGGACAAGAATTAAGGAAGATTTCGAGTTCTAGAGCCAGTCGATCTCGGGCGACGGATGGAACGCGATCCCCTGCGCGGTCCAGCGCGGCCCGAAGGCGGCCAGCCGGTGGCGGAACGACTCCCAGTCCCGCGCCCCGCGCGGCGACCAGCCGATCTCGGCGATCGCGGGCAGCCGCGGGAAGGTCATCGTCTGCACGTCGGCCATGCTGCGCAGCGTCTCAGACCACAGCGGCGCCTCGACGCCGAGCAGCGCCTCCTCGCCGACGCCGGGCAGGCGCGCCGCCGGATCCCACCGGTAGGAGCGTTCCACGTCGATGCGGCCGGCCCAGTCGAGGCCGAGCCGGCTGTCCTCGGCGTACTTCATGTCCAGGTACACCCGGTCGGCCGGCGACATGATCACCTGGTTGCCACGGGTCACCGCGCGGGCGGTGCCCTCGTCGGCCGTCTCGACGCGCCAGAACTGCGGCACCGCGTCGCCGGGCAGCTCGACCGAGGCCATCTCGTGCCAGCCCACCGCGCGCTTGCCGTACTTGGTGACCAGCGGCAGCACGCGGTCCATGAAGGTGCGGTAGTCCTCCGCGCTGGTGGCCTGCGCCTCGTCGCCGCCGATGTGCAGGAACGGCCCCGGGGTCAGCGCGGCCACCTCGCGGATGACGTCCTCGAGGAATTCGTACGTGCGGTCCAGCCCGACGCAGAGCGAGCTGTACCCGACCTCGGTGTCGGTGCGCGGCGCCACCGGAACGCCGTCGCAGGTCAGCTCCGGGTAGGCCACCTGCGCCGCGTTGGTGTGCCCGGGCATGTCGATCTCCGGGACGATCGTGACGTACCGCTGGGCGGCGTACGCGACCAGGTCGGCGTACTCCTCCCGGGTGTAGAAGCCGGGGCCGGCGCCGTCGACGCCGGTGCCGGGGCCGCCGCCCACCTCGGTGAGGCGCGGCCAGCCGGCGATCTCCAGCCGCCACCCCTGGTCGTCGGTGAGGTGCAGGTGCAGGTGATTGATCTTGAACTGGGTGATCACGTCGAGGTAGGACTTCACCTCGTCGACGGTGAAGAAGTGCCGGGCCACGTCGAGCATCACGCCCCGGTACGCGAACCGCGGCCGGTCCGCGATCCGCCCGCCCGGCACGGTCACGTCGCCCGTCCCGCTGACCGGCACGAGCTGGCGCAGCGTCTGCACCGCGGAGAACAGGCCCGCCTCGGTGTTCGCCCGCACGGTGAGCAGATCCCGGGCGACGTCCACGACGTACGCCTCGGGACCGCCGTCCACGTCCTCGAGCTGGAGCACGATGGCGCCGGCGGTCGGGCTCACCGGCACCGGATGCCCGGTCGCGGAGCGCAGCACCTCGGCGAGCAGCAGCCCCACCGACTCGGTGGGCGTGCAGATCGCCGTACCGGAGTGGATCGTGAAGGTCGCGGCCGGATCCGGCCGCACCTCGGCCGGGACGGGAATGACGTCGCCTAGTTCTCGCACGGAGCGACTCTAAGGCCTGTTTCCGATTTGCGGGTGCACACGGTCGCCCGAACCGGCTCCCGGCTATCGTCTCGGGCATGCCGATGAGCACCCGCCGGGCCCAGCCGGAAGACGCGGAAACCCTTCATGAGCTGGCCTCTCGTACGTTCGCTCTGGCCTGTCCGTCCAGCACCGCGCAGGCCGACATCGACGAATTCATCGTCGCTAATTTGTCACGGGAGCGCTTCCATGAGTACCTGGCGGACCCGGCCCGCACGGTCCTGATCGCGGAGGCGGACGGCGTGCCGGTCGGCTACTCGATGCTCGTCGCCGGGCCGATCGCGGACCCGGACGTGCGGGCCGTGGTGGACGAGACGGCGAGCGTCGAGCTGAGCAAGTTCTATCTGCTCGCGGACAGCCACGGGTCGGGGGCGGCGGGCGCCCTGATGGCGGCGACGCTGGCGGAGGCCGTGACCGGCGGGGCGAAGTGGTGCTGGCTGGGGGTCAACCAGCAGAACGGGCGGGCGGCGCGGTTCTACCAGAAGCACGGGTTCGCGCTGGCCGGCACGAAGCGGTTCCTGGTCGGCAACGACTGGCACGACGACCACATCCGGGTACGCGCGCTGCCGTGATGCCGCGGCGCGGTCCGCTCACGGCCGGCCGGGGCCGGGCCGGTGACCGTCGTCCGGAAGCTGGAACCAGGTGGCCGGCGCCGACGCCCACTCGATGCGCTGCCGGGTGAGCGGGCCGATCGGCGGCAGGTCGTCCAGCGTGAACCACCCCACGGCCAGGGACTCGTCGTCGTTGACCCGGGCCTCGCCGCCGGTCGCGCGGCAGCGGAAGGAGATGTCGACGTACTCGCACCGGTCGCCGTTGGGGTACGTGCTCGGCGGCTGGGTGAACACGCTGGTGACCCGCTCCGGGACCACGTGCACGGCGGTCTCCTCGTACACCTCGCGCACCACGGTCTCGGCGGGTTGCTCCCCCGGGTCCATCACGCCGGCGATCAGCGACCATTCCCGGTTGTCCGCGCGCTGCCCCAGCAGCAGGCGGCCGGCGTCGTCGAAGACGACGGCGGTCACGCCGGGCAGCAGGAGCAGGCCGTGGCCCACGTCCCGGCGCAATGCTGCGATGTACGGCGAAATCGGCATGCCGGACAACCTAGCGGCGAACCCACCCGGCAGCCGGGACACCGCGTCCGAGTCGCCGCGGCCCGCACGTCATGACACGCCCTGGTCGACCAGCGGCCGCACCTCCTGGGCGACGAACCGCAGGAAACCCGCCGGATCCGGCTCGTCCTCGGTCGGCTGCAGGATCACCGCGTCGGCCCCGGCCTCGGCCCAGCGCCGCACCCCGGCCGCGATGGTGGCCGCGTCCCCGGCCAGCCCGACCTCGTCGGTGAGCCGGGCCGCCGCGCCGGGGCCGGTCGCCGTCTGCAGGAACACCACCACCCGGTGGTCGTCGGCGGCGATGTGACCGCGGGCGGCGCGCACCCCGTCGGGCGGCGTGCCGGCGGTGAGGATGGTGCCGTCGGCCAGCTCGCCGGAGAGCCGCAGCGTCTTGGGCCCGGTGGCGCCGATCAGCAGCTCCGGCGGCGGGTCGGGCGGCCAGTCCAGGCGGACCCCGTCGAGGTTGACATACCTCCCGGTGACCGTGACCGTCTCGCCGCGCAACAGGGCGCGCAGGGCGGTCACGTATTCCCGCAGGAGGGTCATCGGGGACGCCGGCCGGGCACCCACCTGGGCCATCCAGTCCTGCACGCCGTGCCCGACGCCGACCATGGCCCGGTCGCCGAACAGCCGGCGGAGCGTGGCGATCTCCATCGCGGTGAGCGCGACGTTGCGGAACGGGACCGGCAGGATGCCGATGCCGACCCGGACCCGGCCGGTGCCGGCCAGGGCCGCCGCGGCCGCGGCCACGCCGCTGTGCAGAAAGCAGTCCTCCCAGATCCAGAACTCCTCGAGGCCGGCCTCGTCCGCGGCGCGGGCGAGCGCGGGCAGGGTCTCCGGCGGGTTCTGCGGAAGGGCGATGGCGCCGAGCGTGGTCATGACCTGCATCCTGCCGTCCGGCTACGACATTTTCCCGGGACCGGCGGAAACCGGTGACCGGGTCCGATGTGGAGCGCCGAAAAATGTCGTAGGCGGCCGATAGCGTCACGGGTGCGGATCGGCGCCACGGGGGCGCCGATCCGCGCTCCCGCGGAACCGCGCGGGGTCAGGCCGGCCGGGTCGCGCCGTCCAGCAGTGTCTCGCCCGCCCGCCGGGCCGCGGTGCGCAGTTCCGGCGGTGACTCGACGGTGAAACCGGCGCCGAGCGCGCCCAGCACCATCACCGGCCAGCTCAGGTCGTCGACACTCATCCGCAGCCGGCATCCGGTCCCCTCGACGGGCTCCACGGTGCCCCACTGCCCGACGTGCGCCTGCACGGTGGCGGCCGGGGCCTCGATCAGCACCGCGACGTCGTGCCGGTTCGGGATGGTGGCCAGCCGCGACCGCATCCAGGCCACCGGGTCGCCGCCGGGGATGTCGCGGGGGCGGAAACGCGCGCCGGTCAGCGCGGGCTCGCTCAGGCGGTCCACCCGGAAACTGCGCCAGTCGCCGCGGTCCAGGTCCCAGGCAATGAGGTACCAGCGGCGGCCGAGCGAGACCAGCCGGTGCGGCTCGACATGTCGCGCGGCGGAAGCGCCGTCGCGGGGTGCGTAGCCGAAGCGCAGCCGTTCCTCCCCGCGGCAGGCCATCGCGATGGTGGTGAGCACGCCGGCGTCCAGCGTGGGCCCACCGCCGAAGACGCCGGGGCTGGTCATCGCCTGCAGCGCGTCGATGCGGCGGCGCAGCCGCGGGGGCAGCAGCTGGATCACCTTGGCGAGCGCGCGCACCGACGTCTCCTCGAAGCCGGCAACCGCACCGGCGGCGGCGGTCCGCAGTCCGACCGCGATGGCGACCGCCTCCTCGTCGTCGAGCAGCAGCGGCGGCACCGCGGCGCCCGCCTGCAGCTGATAGCCGCCCGCCACCCCGCGGTTGGCGTCGACCGGATAGCCGAGTTCGCGCAGCCGGTCGACGTCGCGGCGCAGCGTGCGCGGGCTGACCTCGAGCCGGTCCGCGAGTTCGCCACCGGGCCAGTAGCGGTGCGTCTGCAGCAGGGACAGCAACCGCAGCATCCGGGCACTCGTGTTCGCCATGACTCCAGATTCTCCCGCATTAAGGTCAGAATGTGGCCGCAACGGTTTCTACCGTCAATCTCATGATTGAGACGCAGGAGCTGACGAAGCACTTCAAGGACGTGCGGGCGGTGGACGGCATCAGCCTCACCGTGGCGCCCGGTGAGCTGGTCGCGCTGCTCGGCCCGAACGGCGCCGGCAAGTCCACCACGCTGCGCATGCTGACCACGCTGATCCCGCCCACCGCCGGCTCCGCCCGGGTGGCCGGATTCGACGTGGTGCGACAGCAGCGCCAGGTCCGGCAGCGGATCGGCTACATCGGTCAGGGCAACGGTGCCGCGCACAGCCAGCGCGGACGGGACGAGCTGATCAGCCAGGGGCGGGCGTACGGGCTACGGGCTCCGGCGGCGCGCCGGCGGGCCGCCGAACTGGTCGACTCCCTCGGGCTCGGCGAGGTCGCGGACCGTACCGTCTCGACGCTCTCCGGCGGCCAGCGCCGCCGGCTGGACATCGCCATGGGCCTGATCCACGCGCCGGAGCTGCTCTTCCTGGACGAGCCGTCCACCGGCCTCGACCCGCAGAACCGCGCCAACCTGCAGGAACACATTTTGGCGCTGCGGGCCCGGCAGGAGACGACGATCGTGCTGACCACGCACTACCTGGACGAGGCCGACTCGATGGCGGAGCGGGTGATCGTGGTGGACCACGGCCGGGTCATCGCCGACGACACCCCGGAACGGCTGAAGGCGGAACACGCCGGTGACCGGATCACGCTGGGCTTCGACCACGAGACGGACGCGGCGCGGGCGGCGTCGGTGCTCACCGTGGGACGGGTCCACCGGTACGGACCCCGGCTGGAGATCGCGGTTCCGGGCGCGCCCCGGCTGGTCCCGGGCATCCTCGACGATCTCCGGTCGGCCGGCGTCGGGGTGACCGAGGTGGAGGTCACCCGGCCCACGCTCGACGACGTCTTCCTCAACCTGACCGGCCGCAGCCTGCGCGAGGGCGGCGCCGCACCGGGATCCGAGACCGGGTCCACCCGCACCGACGAACTCGTGGAGGCCTGAGTCATGACATCGCTCGTCACCGACACCCACACCGTGTTCAGCCGCGAGCTGCGCCCGGTGCTGCGCAACCCGTTCACCGTCGTGTTCAGCATGGTGCAGCCGCTGGTGTTCCTGGGGCTGTTCGCACCGCTGCTGCCGGACGTCGCGGGCGGCTCGGCACTGCAGTGGTTCGTACCCGGCATCATCGTGATGTCCTGCCTGTTCGCGACGTCCATGACCGGGTCCAACCTGCTCTTCGAGATCCAGACCGGCTCGCACGAACGGATGCTGGTCACCCCGCTGCGGCGCCCGGCGCTGCTGCTCGGCCGGGCGCTGAAGGAGATCGTGCCGATGGTCGCGCAGGCCGCGCTGATCGTGGTGGTCTGCCTGCCGTTCGGGTTCCGGCTCAACCTGGCCGGCGCGGTGCTCGGCATGGTCATCCTGGCCGTGTTCTGCCTGGGCCTCGGCGCACTGTCGTACACCCTGGCACTGGCCGCGAAGAACCAGGAGTGGCTGTTCTGGACCGTGCAGCAGACCCTGCTGTTCCCGCTGTTGCTGCTGGCCGGCATGCTGCTGCCGATCGACGGCGGGCCGGGGTGGCTGCGGACCATGTCGGCGTTCAACCCGCTCACCTACGTGGTGGACGCCCAGCGCGCGCTGTTCAACGGCGACATCTGGGCGTCGACCACGCTCACCGGGGCGCTGGCGGCGGCCGGGGTCGGCGCGCTCGGCCTGTGGGTGGGCGTCCGGGCCATGCAACGCTCGGACTGAGACCGCGCTGCGCGCCTGGCGGCGGCGGATGCCCGGCACCGATACCTTTCTCCGCGGACGAGCGGAACCGGAGGTCGGGCGAATGTTTCGATGGTTACCGCGCCGGCGGGCGCAGAGCGCCCCGCCGGCGCTGACGGACCTGGTGACCCGGCCCCTGGGCCGGCTCATCGACAGCCTCACCGGCACCGGCGGCCGGCCGGAACCGTCGCCGCGGCGCGGTGCCACGGACGCGGTGGTGGACTGCGCGGTCTACGCCGACGGGGTGCGCCGCCCCGGCGCGCTGCACTACGCCGAGGCGGCCCGGCACGTGCGGCGGCACCGCGACGCGTTCGTCTGGCTCGGCCTGCACGAGCCGGACGCCGCCACCATGCGTGCCGTGGCCCGCGAGTTCCGGCTGCACGAGCTGACCGCGGAACAGTCCGCGGTCGGCGGACACCGGCCGGTGGCGGAGAGCATCGGCGACGTGACCCGGCTGGTGCTGCGGACCGCGCGGTACATCGAGCACGAGACGCTGACCGAGACGTCCGAGGTGGTGGACACCGGTGACGTGACGGTCCTGATCGGCGACCGCTTCGTGATCACCGTGCGGCACGGTGCCCCCGGCGCGCTGTGGCACGTGCGCCAGGGGCTGGAGCAGCGGAAGACGCTGCTGGACGCCGGGCCGTGGTCGGTGGCGTACGCGGTGTGCAGCGCCATGGTCGAGGGGTACCTGGACGTGGCCGGGCATGTGGAACGCGACCTGGAACGGCTGGAGGAGGCCGCGTTCGTGCCCGACCGCTCCCCCGGCATCGCGCAGATGTACCAGCTCAAGCGCGAGATGGTGGAGTTCAAGCGGGCGGTGCTGCCGTTGCAGGAACCGCTGCACCGGATGCTCGACCAGGCCGACCTGCCGGTGGTGCTGCGGCCGTACTTCGTCGACGTGCGCGGCCGGCTGGCCCGGGCGGTGGACCGGGTGGCCGGATTCGACGATCTGCTGAACTCGATCCTGCAGGCGCGGCTGGCGCAGGTGGCCATCGACCAGAACAACGACATGCGCAAGATCGCCTCGTGGGCCGCGATCGCCGCGGTGCAGACCGCGATCGCCGGGGTGTACGGCATGAACTTCGAGCACATGCCGGAGCTGACCTGGACGTACGGTTACCCCGGCGTGCTCGCGCTGATGGCCGTCGCCGCGGTGCTCCTGCACCGCCGCCTCAAGCGTGCGGGCTGGCTGTGACACTGCGTCAGCGCTGAGACCAAGCTCACCCGGGGTGTCCGGGCGAAACGGTCGTTGCCGGTGTGACCAGGCAAAACGGCCGGGACCTCAGGCGCATCAGGGATAGGCCGAACGGGTGCCCCGGCCCGTCCGGACGCGGTCCCGGCACCCCGGAAGGTGAGCGCATCTCGGACCCTCCGCCCTACCGCCCGAATACGGCGCGTTACTACCTTTTGATGGTCCGATCAATGGGGGGTACGTGTGACCGCGACCGAGGCGATGCCACAGAGCGGCGAGCGAGGACCGGCGCCCGCCCGTACCGGAATCCTGGCGAAGCTCAAGGGTCACGTGGACCTGTTCCTGAACGCCGGCTCACTGATGGCCACCACGGCCATCACGTCGCTGTTCGGCTTCGCGTACTGGTGGCTCGCCGCGCGTACCGCACCCACCGAGGCCGTGGGCCAGGCATCCGCCGCGGTGTCGGCGATGACGCTGATCGGCACGATCGGCATGTTCGGCATGGGCACCATGCTGATCGCCGACCTGCCCCGGCTGGTCGGCCGGAAATGGGAACTCATCTCCACCTGCCTGCTGGTGGCCGGCAGCGCGGCCACGGTGGGCGGCCTGGTGTACGTGGCGCTGGCCCACCTGGCCATACCGGGACTGCAGAACGCGCTGGGCAGCACCGCGGCCACCGTGCTGCTGGTCTTCGGCATCGCGCTGAACGCCATGACGCTGGTGCTCGACGAGGCGCTGGTGGGCCTGCTCGCCGGGCCGATGCAGCTGATGCGCAACGCCTGGTTCTCGGTCATCAAGCTGGCGCTGCTGGGCGGCCTGGCGCTGCTGCCGTTCACGCTGACCGGCGGCCACCTGCTGCTCACCTGGATCGCCGGGATGGTGCTGTCGGTGGCCATCCTCGGCCGGGCGCTGCGCCGCCGCGGCATGATCGACTCGGTCCGCCCACGGCTGTCCCTGCTGCGCGGCCGGGGCCAGGCCACGTTCGACCACAACCTGCTCAACCTGGCCACCTACCTGCCCCGGGCGGCGCTCCCGCTGGTCGTGACCGCGGTGCTGTCGGCCGAGGCGAACGCGGCGTTCTACACCGCGTTCATGGTCACCTCGTTCCTCGCCATGGTGCCGGGCAACGTGGCGCTCACGCTGTTCGCGGTGGCCAGCGGCGACCGGGCGGCGCTGCGCTCCAAGGTCCGGATGGGCCTGCTGATCTGCCTGGTGGTGGGCCTGCCGGTGGCCGTGTTCACCGGCGTCTTCGCCCGGCCGATCATGTCGATCTTCGGCGAGGCGTACGCCGACACGGCCTCGACCGCGCTGGCGATCCTGTCGCTCAGCTACCTCCCGTTCGTCTTCCACCACTTCTTCCTGGCCATCTCCCGGGTGCAGGGCACGGTCCGCGGCGCCGGCATCTTCTCGGTGTTCGCCGGGATCGCCGAGCTCGTCGCCGCCTGGTACGGCGGCACCCACGGCGACCTCACCGACCTGGTCGGCTGGGTGGTCGCGGTGATGGCCCTGGAGATGGTGCTGGTCGCGCCGACCGTGCTGCGGGTGGTACTGCCGTCCCGTCAGTCCGCCGAGACCCCGAAGGGAACCATGTCCGCCACCAAGCTGACCCTGCACGAACGCGCCTGGCTGCCGCTGGAGTACATCCGTACCGTCGGCCCGCTGACCGGCGTCACCGCCCAGCGCCTGCGCAACGCGCTGATCGGCCTGCACGAGGCCGACCCGACGCACCGCGCGGTGTCCCGGCTGGACCGCTCCGGCGGCCGCTGGCTGCACATGGACCGGCCGACGTTCGGCGCGTACGTCCAGGACGCGGTCACCGACCTGGGCGACGGCCCGGTGGACGTCGACGCGATGACCCGGCAGTTGCAGGCCGAGCCGCGGGCGCACCACCCGGTGCGGATCCTGGTCGGCGGCGGGTACGTGGCGATGAAGGTGGCGCACGCGTACGGCGACGCCGGTCCGGTCAACACGCTGCTGCGCGAACTCGTCCGCGCGGCCGCCGACGAACGGGCCGCCCGGATCGAGGCGATGCCCCGGGTGTTCGCGCTGCCGAAGGCGTGGTGGAACCAGTTCGGCCGGTCGCCGGGCCGGTGGCGGGACGCGCTGAAGATGGCCCGTACCCCGCACGTCGAGACCGGTGAGCTGCGGCCGTGGACGGCCGGGCTGACCGTGGTGAGCGCCCGCTCGGCCGACGTACTGGGCAAGATGCGGGTCTGGCGGGACGGCAACGCGCCCGGCGTGACCACCTCGGCGATCACCTTCGCCGCGTTCACCGCCGCGCTCCGCGAGCTGGGTTTCCGGCCCGACGAATCGGGCGCCACGTTCCTCGCCGACGCCCGCCGCTACCTCGGCAAGGACGTCACCGTGGGCAGCAACTTCTGCTTCGGGCCGTGGCTCGCCCCGGGCAACCTGACCGACCCGGCGGCGATCCACACCACGCTCAAGGCGGAACTGGCCACCGGCGGCATGCTCACCATGATGCTGCTGCGCGAGCTGAAGCTGTCGGTGACCGGCGCGCCCGGCATGCCGGACCCGTACCCGACCGAGGCACCGGCCGAGCCGCGGCCCCGGCTGACGTTCAGCAACCAGGGCCGCCACGACACGCTCGCCGACCTGCCGTGGGCGATCGACTCCGCGGGCCGGGTCAACCTGAGCGTGCCGACGCTGAACGGTCCGGAGGGCATCACGCTGACCACGTCGGAGATGGGCGGGGTGCTCCACCTGGAGGCCACATTCCACGCGACCACGTACGACCCGCAGATGGTGGCCCGCGCCCTGGAGCTGGTCTGCACCGACCCGGCCGCCCTGATCATGGCGGCGGCCCGGTAGTTCTCGGAGAGCGCGCGGCCGGCCGCCCCCGCCGGCCGCGCGCTGTCCGTCACAGCTTCTGATACATCACGTGCAGCCCGACCAGGCCGTGCACCGGGTGCCGGAACGCCTCCGGCACCGTGGCCAGGATCTGAAAACCCAGAGACCGCCACAGGTGTACGGCCACCGCGTTCGTCTCCACCACGGCGTTGAACTGGATCCCGTGGTACCCACCGGCCCGCGCCCACCCGATGACGTACGTCCCGAGGGCGCGTCCCACGCCGCGCCCGGGCCGGTCCACCATGAAACTGGCGGTGGCGATGTGCGCGCCACGGCCGGGCCGGTTCGGTCCCATCTTCGCCGAGCCGAGCACCTCGCCGTCGTCCACCGCCACCACGGTGCGGCCGGGCGGCTGCTCCATCCACCACGGCTCCGCCTCGTCCGGCCCGAGTCCCTCCGGGAAGGCGTACGTCTCCCCCGCCTCGACGATGCGCCGCCAGAACGGATAGATCCTCGGCCAGTCCGCGGCGGTCGCTTCCCTGATCTCCACCCCGCCGACCCTAGTCAACCCAGGGTGGCCGGGCGTCCCTCGTACAGGTCGACGAAGAGCGGCAGCAGCTCGGCGGCGCCGAGGGCGGACCCGTCCACGAAGTCGTGCCCCGTGCCGATCCCGCCGGGCAGCGTGAGCCGCCGCAGGCTCAGGTCGTTCGCCCGGCTCAGGCGCTGGGTGACCGCCACCGCCCGGGCCGGGTCCACCACCTCGTCACCGTCGGCGGTGACCACCGCGACGCTCGCCAGGTGTGCGTTGCGCGGCTCGTCCCGCAGGTTCGCGGTGATCCGCAGATACTGCCCGAGGCCCGCGTACGTGACGTCGGAGCCGGCCACCCGCCGGTCCGGCAGCCAGCGCAGCCCGTACAGGACGGTCACCGGCCGGATCTGGTACGCCGCCGCCCGGTCCGGGTGCGGCGCGAAGAACGGGGCCATGACCAGGGCGTGCCGTACCGCGTCCGTGCGGTACTGGGCGAGCCAGGTGGCCAGGACCCCGCCGCCGGAATGGCCGGCCACCCCGACCTCGGCGCCGAGTCCGGCCGCCACGTCGAGGCCGGCGCTGGCATGGGCGACCAACTCACCGGCGTCGTTCGCCCGGTGCGCGCCCGGATCGGACTCGCCGTGCCGGGGTGCCCGCGGGACGTACACGTTGTAGCCGCGCTCGAAGAACCGCCGGGCCAGACCGGACATCTGCCTCGGGCACCCGGTGTAGCCGTGCAGCAGGAGGACGGCCTTCGCGGTGCGCGTACCGTGGCTGAACACCTGGCTGCGGCAGGCCGGCAGCACCGCGGCGTTGCCGCGGTCCGCGTCCGCCGCCCGCCCGGCCTCGGCCATCGCGGCCGCGTAGTCGAGGCTCCGCGGGGTGGCCGTCCGCAGGTCGTCGCTGCCCAACGGCCACAGGTACACCGCCGCCACGGCGACCGCCACGAACGCCGGAGTGGCGAGCCGGCCGGTACCGAGCCGGACCCACCACCGCTTGCCGTCCGCGGACCGGTCCATGCCTCAGTCGTAGAAGGTCGGAGCCGCGTTGTCCCGCCCGGACCCGGTCCCGGCCGGCATCCGGCGCCAACGTGCAGCGATCCGGCACTTTCGGCCCCACCGATGTGGCGCCACTCACCCGGTCACCGGGCGGATCCGGTCGTTGCGCAGGTGCTCGTACACCACCGACGTGCGCACGTCGGCCACGTGGGCGTGCTCGGTGAGCCGGTCGATGACGAACGCGTACAGGCTCTCGTTGTCCGGCACCGCGACGTGGATGAGGAAGTCCTCGGTCCCGGTGGTGACGAAGACCCCGAGCGTGTCCGGCAGCGCCGCGGCCCAGTTGCGGAACGCCTCGATGTTGCGCCGCGACGGCGGCCGGATCCGCACCGCGATGAGCGCCTGGACCGGACGGCCGATCGCGGCCAGATCGACGTTGAGGCTCGCGCCCCGGATCACGCCCCGCTCACGCAGCGCCCGGGTGCGGTCCAGCGCGGTGGTCGGCGAGACGCCCACCGCGGCGGCGATGTCCCGGTTGGTGCGCCGTGCATCCTGCTGCAGTTCCCGCAGGAGCGCCGTATCAAGTTCGTCGAGATGCGCCATGACCGCACCCTAGCCGGATTAAATACGGATTGCTTGCTCTGCATCCGCCGAAGTGCCTAGCGTTTCTGCTCATGAGCGCATCACATCAGGTACGTTTCGAGCCCGACGAGATCCGCACCG
This sequence comes from Jidongwangia harbinensis, assembly GCF_020216025.1. Taxonomy (GTDB): domain Bacteria; phylum Actinomycetota; class Actinomycetes; order Mycobacteriales; family Micromonosporaceae; genus Actinoplanes; species Actinoplanes harbinensis. The sequence continues at coordinate 151,762 of NZ_JAIWNC010000026.1, forward strand.
ATGAACCGACCCGGTCCGCGCGGCTCAAGTGGGTGATCGTGGTGGACGAGGCACTGCCGCCCGGCCGCGCGGTCAACGCCGCGGTCTGCGTCGCCGCGGCCACGTCCGTGTCGGTCGGCGGCCTGCTCGGCCCGGACGCCAAGGACGCCGACGGCGCCGTCCACCCCGGACTGCCGTGGGCCGGCTGCGCCGTGCTGAGCGCACCCGCCGAGCGCCTGGCCGCACTACGGGAGCGGGCCGCCGGCTCGCTGGGCGTGTACGTCGCCGACATGCCGGTCGCCGCGCAGGCCACCCGGGTGTACGACGACTACCGGCAACGGGTCGAGGAGACCGGCGGTGCGGACCTCGCGTACCACGCGGTGAGCCTGGTCGGGCCGCGCAACCGGATCGACAAGCTGGTCCACCGGCTGCCCCTGCTGCCCTGACCCGGGCCACGGGCCTATGCTTGCTCCACTGCAAATAGAGGGAGCCCCGTGGTGCGCAGTCTCCAGATCCTGATCGTCGATGACGACGACGCCGACGCACTGATGATCGAGGAGGCGCTGGAGAACTCGGAGACCACCACCGTGGTGAGCCGGGTCGCCGACGGCCGCGAGGCGCTCGACTACCTGACCCGCGCCGCCCCGTACGAGGCGGCGCACCGGCCGGACCTCATCCTGCTGGATCTCAACATGCCGCGGATGGACGGGCGCGAAACGCTGGCCGCGATCAAGAGCGACGAACGGCTCAAGGCCATCCCGGTGGTCATCCTCACCACGTCGGGCGCCGAACCGGACATCACCTCCAGCTACCAGCACCGGGCCAACGCGTACGTGACGAAGCCGTTCAACCTCGACGACTTCGAAGCGACGGTACGGCAGATCGACCGCTTCTACCGCGAAGTGGCGGTCCTGCCCCCGGGCGACTGACACCTCGTGTACGGCCGCGCGGCCCGGGGTAAACCCCATCCCATGACGGATCTCGGAGAACCGCAGTCGTTCCTCGTACTCGAAGACGGCACCCCGGTCTACGACCGCTCCGGCAGCACCGTCGGCACCGTGGCACACGTGCTCGCCGACGACGCGCAGGACGTCTTCCACGGGCTGATCATCAAGACCGGCCAGGGCCACCGGTTCGCCACCGGCGACCAGGTCGACGGCATCTACGCGCACGGCGTCATCGTGTCCCAGCCGGCCGACCAGCTGCCCGAGCCGAGCGAGGACGCGGCGGCCCGGGCGGCGGACGACGACAAGACCGGCGGCGGCCTGCGCCGGGCGTGGGAGTGGCTGATCCAGCCGAAGTGAACGCCGGGCGTTCCGCTTCGCGGCGTGACCGGCGCTGGTGTTTCGACGCTGGTGTTCGACGCTGGTGTTCCAGTGGAGCGCTCCAGTGGTACACCAGCGTTGCTACGAGCACCTGATAACCACGCTGGTGTACCACCGAGGCGCGCGTCGTGTGGATCGACCGGCCGCGCCGGCGTCGACTAGCCGTGCCAGCGCAGCACGGACGCGCCGACCGCCATGCCGCCGCCGAAGCCGGCCAGCAGCACCAGGTCGCCGTCGGCGAGGGCGCCGGAACGGGCCGCGGCGTCCAGGGTCACCGGCACCGAGGCGCTGCCCACGTTGCCGAAGCGGTCCAGTGTCAGGTGTGTGGTGGCGCCGTCCAGCTGGGTCGAGTCCACCAGTTCCTGCAGCATCACGCCGTTGGCCTGGTGCGGGACGAAGTGGTCGATGTCCTTGGCGTGCAGCCCGGCGCGCTCCAGCATGCCGGCGAGTACCGGCGGCACGTGTTCGGCGACGAAGCTGCGTACCCCGCGCCCATCCATCTTGAAGAAGTGGTCGCCGTTGGCGACCGTCTCCGCGGACGCCGGCAACCGGCTGCCGCCGGCGTCGACCCGGATGAGCCGGTGCGCGGCGCCGCGGCTGACCAGCTCGGTCGCCACGATGCCGTAGCCCTCCGGCACCGCGCCGACCACCGCGGCACCCGCGCCGTCACCGAACAGCACGGCGGTGCGGCGGTCGTCGAAGTCGAGGATCCGGGAGTACACATCGGACGCGATCACCAGGACCTTGGCTCCCGGCTGCACCGTCACCAGGCTGCGGGCCAGCGCCAGACCAAAGACGAACCCGGCACAGACGACGTTGATGTCGAAGCACGCGGCCCGCTCGGCGCCGATCAGATCCTGCACGATGCTCGAGGTCGGCGGTTGCGGAGCGTCACCGGTCGAGGTGGAGACGATCAGGTAGTCCAGGTCCGCGGCGGTGATGCCGGCCCGCTCCAGGGCACCCGCCGCGGCCTTCGCCGCGAGGTCCGAAGCAGCTTCCTCCGGCGCCGCGAAACGACGCGCCTCGATCATCGTCTTGCGCGTGATCCACTCCGGGTCGGCGTCCTTTACCAGCGTCGCAAGCTCGGCATTCGTGACTTCACGGGCCGGAAGGTACGACCCGGTGCCGAGGATTCCGACGGCGACGGGCGACGAGTTCGGCTGATCCGATGACATGCCATGCACCCCAGGTGTGTGGTCCGCGGGACAAGGCAGGCCGGGAGATGACTGCCCATGTCGATCGTCGGTCAGCCGTCACCGAGAGTCATCATCCGTGCGGGGGGTCCGTTGGCCCGCAAGGCCCCCTACGGATGGTCCGACGAGATCTTGGATCATCCGTACGCACAGTCGGCGGTCGCCCGTCCGTTCGGCGGGGCCGGCGAACCTTCGCTGTTCTGTGGCCGGACCGGCGCTCAACGGTGGCCATGTCCGGTTCGGTCGCGCGGGCAACCGCCTCATTTCGGGCGTGTTTCTGGAGTGGTTCGGAGCTTCGGGGCAGGGGTCCGGGGTGTGTCACCTGCCACCTCGGGCCGCCGCGCTCTGCGACATTCGGTGTCCGGGAGAACCTGGTTGCTCCGATCGTCCGGGTGTCCGCTCTCCGGGGGTTGCCGGCCCGTGGCGCGTGTGGCTCTGGGGTGCGACGTGCGCCGCACCTCCCCACACGTGGGGCGCTGAGACCGTGTCGATTCGCGACACGCAGAGCACCCCAGCTCCCCACACCACGCACGGGCCACGGGCGCGTGTCGATTCCCGGCACGCACCGCACCCCACCTCCCCACGGCAGGCGCGGGCCACGGGCGCGTGTCGATTCCCGGCACGCACCGCACCCCACCTCCCCACGGCAGGCGCGGGCCACGGGCGCGTGTCGAATCCCGGCACGCACCGCACCCCACCTCCCCACGGCAGGCGCGGGCCACGGGCGCGTGTCGAATCCCGGCACGCACAGCACCCCAGCTCCCCACACCACGCACGGGCCACGGGCGCGTGTCGATTCCCGGCGCGCACAGCACCCCAGCTCCCCACGGCAGGCGCGGGTGGTCACGTGGCGCGCCGGATTCTGCACCGGGTGCAGGGCGTGTCGGTTCGTGGCGTGGAATTGCTGCCCGCTGGAGGTGCGCGTCGGGCGGGCGGTTTGTCGAAGTTGTGGACCCGTGGTCGCCTAGGCGATTTCAAGGTTTGGATGCAACACCCACGTTTCTGCAGGTAGGAGTGGGTTGTGGCAGGGAGATTGTCGGCGTTGGAGCGGGAACGGATCGGGTTAGGGCGGGCGGCGGGTGAGTCGGTCGGGCAGATCGCGCGGTGTTTAGGGCGGGCGCCGTCGACGGTGTCGCGGGAGGTTGGCCGGTTCGAGAGGTACGGCCAGCAGTACCTGCCGTCGGCGGCGGACTGGGCGTCCTGGTTACGGCATCGCCG
>NZ_JAIWNC010000027.1 GCF_020216025.1 Jidongwangia harbinensis
CACCGCGCCCCGCCGCACCGCGCCGCCGCGCCCGCGCCGCTGCACCGCACCGCGCCCCGCCGCACCGCGCCACCGCGCCCCGCCGCACCCCGTCACCGCGCCGCGCCACCGCGCCGCGCCACCGCGCCGCGTCACCGCACCGCGTCACCGCACCGCGTCACCGCACCGCGTCACCGCGCCGCGTTGTGCCGTGCCACTGCACCGCGCACCGCGTGGGCCGGGGGTCAGCCGAGGCCGGCCAGCCAGCCGGCCGGTGGGTGGGTGTCAGCCGATGATGGGGCGGAACAGCCCGGCCAACACGCTCGTCGTCAGCGCCGCCGCGGACAGCACCCCCGCGCCCACCAGCAACGCCCAGTCCGCGCCGCCGAAAATCTGCGTCCTCGCATAGGTGCGAGGCGCCCCCGAGTCGAAGCCGCGCGCGTCCATCGCCACCGCCAGCCGCCCGCCCCGCCGCAGCGCGCCGACCAGCAGCGCGAACGCGGTCGACCCGAACAGCCGCAGCCGGGCGACCGGGTTGCGGCCGGCGTCGATGCCGCGTGCCCGCCGGGCCAGGGTGAGCATCTGCCATTCCTGGCCGAGCAGCGGGACCAGCCGGAACGCGGCCAGTGCGCCGATCGCGAACCGGGCCGGCGCCTTCGCGTTCTGCACCAGGGCGTCGGCCAGGTCGGTGGGGTCGGTGGTGGCGAACACGATGATGCCGGGCAGCGCCACCGCGAAGACGCGCAGGATCAGGCCCAGCGCGGTGACCACGACGCCGGTGGTGATGTCGAACGGGCCCAGGTCGAGCAGCAGTGCGCCGGTGCGGTCCGCGGCGAACAGCACCATGGTCACGCCGATGCCGGCCGCGGCGAGGGCCAGGGGCCAGGCGCGGCGGGCCAGGGTGCGGTAGCGGACGCCGAACAGGGGGAGCAGTGCCAGCTCGACCGCCAGCCCCAGGGCGGGGGTGAGCGGGTCGAGTGTGGCCACCAGCGGCAGCGAGAACAGCAGGGCGGCGCCGAGCTTGGCGACCGGGTTGCGCCGGGCCAGGGGAGCGTCGCCGGTGATCACCGGTTCGGTCAGCGTCGTCACGGCGCCGCCGGCTTCGGGCTACCGGGCCTGGTCGAGCTGGAACTCGCCGCGGTGAGGGTGACCGTCCGGTCCGCGACCGCGGCCACGAAGTCGCTGTCGTGGGTCACCGCGACCACCCCGTGCCCGGAGTCGCGCAGCCCGGCCAGCAGCTGCACCATCTCCACCCAGGTGCGCCGGTCCTGCCCGAACGTCGGCTCGTCCAGCACCAGCATCCGCGGCGCGCCGGCCAGCGCGGTCGCCACGCTCAGCCGGCGGGCCTCGCCGCCGGAGAGGGTGTACGGGTTCGCCTGCGCCAGCCGGGTCAACCGGAGCCGGTCGAGCAGTTCGTCCACGCGGGCCGGGGCGGGGCCGGCCAGCCGCAGTTCGTCGACCACGCGGGACGTGACGAACTGGTGTTCCGGGTCCTGGAACACCGACCCGATCCGCCGGACCAGCTCGGCCGCCCGCCAGCGGTGTGGCGGACGGGGGTCGCCGAGACCCGGGGTGTGCACCCGGCCGGTGGTGGGTGCCAGCAGACCGCCGAGCATCAGGGCCAGGGTGGACTTGCCGGCGCCGTTCGGTCCGGTGACCGCGACGACCTCGCCGGCCCGGACGTCGATGCTGGTGGCGGGGAGCCGGTGCCGGGCGGTGACCTCGGTTGCTCGTACCAGCAGATCTGCCGGCGCGGAGACGGCCCGGTGCGGGGCGACCGGCCGGCCCGGCACCCACACCCCCTGCGCGGCCAGCGCGTCGCCGTGCGCGGCGAAGACCGCGGCGGGTGGGCCGTCCGCGCGGACCCCGCCGCCGGGCTCCAGCACGACCACCCGGTCGACCAGCGGCAGTGCCTCGGCGATGCGGTGTTCGACCAGGATCAGCGTGGTGCCGGGGCGGTGCGAACGGAGGATCGCGGTGCGGATCAGGTCGGCGCCGGCCGGGTCCAGGTTGGCGGTGGGCTCGTCCAGCAGCAGCAGGCCGGGCCGCAGCGCGAGCACGCCGGCCAGGGCCAGGCGTTGCGCCTCGCCGCCGGAGAGGGCGGCGGTGGGGCGGTTCCGGGGGTACGGGAAACCGACCCGGTCCAGGGCTTCGGTGACCAGCGGCCAGATGTCCCCGGCCGGCACGCCCCGATTCTCCGGACCGAACGCGACGTCGTCCCCGCTGCGCGCCATCACCAGCTGGGTCTGCGGGTCCTGAAACAGGATGCCGACCCTCTGCTGTGCTGCTTCCGACGCCTGGGCCTCCGGCCGGCGCGGAGAACTCGCGAGACGAAGCTTCCTGGGGTCGAGGCCGTCGATCTCCACCGCGCCCTCGGACTCGCCGGAGTCGTCGGGCAGCAGGCCGGCCAGCGCGGCGAGCAGCGTGCTCTTGCCGGCGCCGGACGCACCGAGCAGCAGGACCCGTTCGCCGTGCCGGACGTGCAGGTCGACGCCGCGCACGGCCCAGGCGCGGCGCCCGGCGTGCCGCCACCCGAACCCGCGCAGGACGACGTCGGCCATCGACTAGACCAGCGTGCGTTCGCGGCCGGCGGCGAACCGGTCCAGCACGCCGGTGGGTGCCAGCGCGCGCACCAGCGCCCAGCTGCCGAGGCCCGCGATGACCGTGCTGCTGACGATGGTGAGCAGCGCGTACGGGATGCGGTAGTCCCACAGGTCGTAGGCGGCGTTCCAGACGAAGAAGTCGAACACCGCGGCGCTCAGGCCGGTCAGCGCGCCGGCCAGCAGGGCGGCGGGCAGCCGCCACGAGCGGTAGGCCAGCAGGGCGAACGCGAGTTCGGCGCCGAGGCCCTGCACCAGGCCCTGGGGGATGACGGTGGCACCCCAGCTGGCGCCGAGCAGCGCCGAGATGACCGCGGCGACGGTCTCGGTGTACAGCGCCGCGCCGGGCTTGCGGATGATCAGTCCGGCCAGCACGGCCGGGATCAGCCAGACGCCGTAGAGCAGCGTCTGGGCGGGCGGGAAGAACGCGAACGCGCCCTCGGTGGCGCCCCAGACGATGTTCCAGGCCCAGAAGATGACGCCGAACGTGACGGCGATGACGGACGCGATCACGATGTCGATCGTGCGCCAGCGGTAGTTCATGGATGCCTCCCAGCGGTACCGGGAGGAGACGCGCGCCTGGTGTGTCTCAACGGCGAGACGTGACCGAGCTCCCTGCGCTGGCATTACCCAGATCAGGTTCGAGGGTCTGCGGCGTGAACCGCACTCTCAGCGCTGTGCGCTCCCCTGTCGGATGAGTTTCTGTGTTTCGATGACGCTAACACCGTACGGCCGTACTGAGAAGCGAGGGAGGCATCACATGCAGGTCGAGGCGCGAGGGCTCACCTTCGACGTGACCGAGGGGGGTCCGGCCGACGGGGCGCCGGTGCTGCTGCTGCACGGGTTTCCGCAGGACCGGCGCGAGTTCGACCTGGTGTCGCCGAAGCTGCACGCGGCCGGGCTCCGGACGTACGCGGTGGACCAGCGCGGCTACTCGCCGGGCGCGCGGCCGGCCGGGGTGCCGGCGTACCGGTTGAGCGAGGCCACCGCGGACGCGGTCGCGGTGCTGGACGCGCTCGGGGTGGGGACCGCGCACGTGATCGGGCACGACTGGGGCGCGCAGGTGGGCTGGTTGCTGGCCGCGAACCACGCCGACCGGGTACGCACGTTCACCGCGGTCTCGGTGCCGCATCCCCGGGCGCTCGGCCTGGCCCTGCGCAGCCGCCCGTCGCAGCGGGCCCGGTTCGCCTACATGGGCGTGTTCCGGTCCCCGGTCGCGGAGCGGCTGCTGCTCGCCGGCAACGGCGCCGCACTGCGCACGATGATGAAGGCGATCGGCGACCGGGCCGGGATGTACGCCGACGCGATGCGCGAACCGGGCCGGCTGACCGGCGCGCTCAACTGGTACCGCGCGCTGTCCCGGCACCAGCTCGCCGGCACCGGGGTGATCACCGTGCCGACCACGTACGTGTGGAGCGACAAGGATCCGGTGGTCGGTCTGACCGCCGCGCTGCGCACCGCCGACTGGGTCGAGGCGGACTATCAGCTGGTGGCGCTGAAGGGGATCGGCCACTGGGTGCCGGAGGAGGCGCCGGGCGCGCTGGCCGACGCGGTGCTGGCCCGGATCGGCGTTTGACGCCGTTCGTCTGCGGGAAACCTGGGCGCCAGCTGAACTGCAGAGAGAGAGGACCACATGACGTCCGAGAAGCGGGACCACCATGAGACCGAGAAGCAGCGGTGGGACCGCAACTTCGCGGATCTGCTCCAGGAACTGCGGGTGGCCCAGACCGGCGTGCAGATCCTCTTCGCGTTCCTGCTGACGTTGCCGTTCAGCAGCGGCTTCCCGCAGGTGAGCGCGTTCCAGAAGGACACCTACGTGGTGGCGCTGATCGCCGCCGCCGCGGCCACCGCGATGATCATTTCGCCGGTCGCGTTCCACCGGGCGTTGTTCCGGCAGGGGCGCAAGCCGGAACTGGTCCGGTACGCGCACCGGATGGCCACCGGCGGCCTGGCGTTCATGCTGATCTCGATGGTCAGCAGCGTCCTGCTGATCACCGACTTCCTGCTGCCGACGTGGGTGTCGATCGTGCTGACCACGATCACCGGCCTCTGGTTCCTGACGTTCTGGGCGGCGCTGCCGTTCGCCCGCCGTAACTGGGCCGAGGACGACGACGACGAGCAGGACAACGACGCGTACGGCCGGGCCTCCGGCGAGACGCCGACCCAGCGGGTCAGCGACGAGCGGGCCGCAGACCGAGCCGTTTGAGTTCCAGCGCGGCGAGCGCGTCCACCGCGGCCGCGTCGCCGTTGCGCCACGACTGGGCGATGTCCGGGCCGAGGCGGGTGAGCTCGGACAGCGGCCGGCTGGCCAGCGCGCGCAGCGCCAGCAGGTCGCGCCCGGCCGGCTCGTCGCGCACCGCGGCGGCCACTCCGGCGCGCCGCATCCAGCGCAGCCGCTTCGGCAGCCAGATCAGCAGGACCAGGATCAGGGGTACGGCGGCCATCCCGATGCCCAGCACCAGCGCCAGGTCACCGACGATCTCCTGCTGCTGGCGACCGGCGTCGGCGATGACGCGGGCGGCGTCGGCGGCCTTGGCGAACGGCGTGGTCAGTTCCTCGCCGACCAGCGGGACCCGGCCCACCTTGCCGCCGGCGTCGGCCAGATTGTCCGCGATGCCGGCGCCGGCGCCCTCCAGTTTCCGGCCGGGCACCCCCAGTTTCAGCACGGTGTCGTGCACCCACTGGCCGACCCGGACCCAGGCGTAGCACCAGGCGACCACGAACAGGTCGGTGAGTATCTGACGGATGACGGTGGGCAGCCGGTCGGCGTACATCTTCACGCGCGACAGACTGCCACCTCGTCAGCCGTCGTGCCCGGCGCAGTCCGGGCAGGTCCCGAAGATCTCCATGGTGTGCGAGACATCGACGTACCCGTGTTTGGCCGCGACCCGGTCGGCCCACGCCTCGACGGCCGGGCCCTCCACCTCGACCGTCCGGCCGCAGGACCGGCACACCAGATGGTGGTGGTGGCCCTGGCTGCACCGGCGGTACAGGTGCTCGCCGCCGGGCGGCCGCATGACGTCGACCTCACCGGCGTCGGCCAGGCCCTGCAGGGTGCGGTAGACCGTGGTAAGGCCCACCCGTTCGCCGCGTTCGCGCAGGAGCGCGTGCAGGTCCTGGGCGCTGTGGAAGCCCTCGGCCTCGGCCAGCACGGCGCTGACCGCGCTGCGCTGCTTGGTGTTGCGTACGACGACGCCCGCTTCGTCCGTCATGAGGCGCCCCCCTCTCTAGCGTGGCTGACCGCGTCCGCGACGATGTGGGCGACGTGCTCGTCCACCAGCGAGTACGCGATCTCCCGTCCGCGCCGCGCCCCGCGTACCACCCCGGCACCGCGCAGCACCCGCAGGTGCTGGGACACCAGTGGTTGCGGCGCGCCCAGCTTCTCGACCAGTTCGTGGACGCAGCGTTCGCCTTCGCCCAGTTCCGCGACGATGGCCACCCGGATCGGTGCGGACAGCGCCCGCAACAGGTCACCGGCGGCCTCGTAGGCCTCGTACCCCGTCGACGTCACGTCAGCCATGTAACACCACGTCCGGTGGCTCGGCCGCGACGGGTTTGCGGGTCCCGCCGCGCATCCGCTGCCACAGGGCTCCGCCGACGGTCAGCGCGAGGAACCCGGCCAGCGCCACGATCACGATGGTGGCGCCCGGTGCGGTGTCCAGTTCGGCCGAGGTCACCACGCCGCCGGCGGCCGCGACCAGGCCGATCAGCATGGCCAGCGTCATCGTGCTGCGGAACCCGCGGGTCACCTGCTGCGCCGCCGCGACCGGCACCACCATGAGCGCGCTGACCAGCAGCAGGCCCACGGTGCGCATGGCGATCGTCACGGTCACCGCGGTGGTCACCGCGACCAGCAGGTTCAGCGCGCGGACCGGCAGGCCGGAGACCCGGGCGTACTCCTCGTCGTGCGACACCGCGAACAGCGCCGGCCGCAGCAGCAGCATGGCGACCAGCACGGTCAGGCCCAGCGCCACGATCACCGCCAGGTCCGCCGGCGACGTGGTGGTCAGCGACCCGAACAGGTACTGCACCAGGTTCGCGCTGTTGCTGTCGCCGGAGAGGCCGACCAGGACCACGCCGCCCGCGATGCCGCCGTAGAACAGCAGCGCCAGGGCCAGGTCGCCGGAGGTGCGGCCGCGTTCCCGGACCAGTTCCACCCCGATCGCCCCGAGCGCGGCCACGATCACCGCGGCCAGCACGGGGGAGCGGTCCAGCAGCAGGCCCACCCCCACCCCGGTCAGCGCCACGTGGCCGATGCCGTCGCCGATCAGCGACAGCCGCCGCTGCACCAGGTAGATGCCCAGCGCCGGGGCGGTGACGCCGATGACCAGCGCACCGAGCAGCGCCCGCTGCATGAAGTCGTACGCGAAGAGGTCCATCAGCCGGCCCGCAACCGGTCGGTGGGCGCCACGCAGAAGCCGGCGCGTTCCTCCGCCGCGTGCGGGTGGACGTGGTCGTGGCCGGGCTCGGCGTGGTGGCCGGCCGGTTCGGGCACCGCACCGGCGTGCGCGATGCCTCCGGAGTGGACCACCACGGCCCGGTCGATCAGCGGGTGCAGCGGGCCCAGTTCGTGCGCGACCAGCAGCACCGTGCCGCCGCGCTGCCGGAACCGGTCCAGCGTGGCGGCGAACGCCTCCTGGCTGTCCGCGTCCACGCCGGCCGTCGGCTCGTCCAGGATCAGCAGGTCGGGTTCGCCGGTCAGCGCCCGGGCGATCAGCGTGCGCTGCTGCTGACCGCCGGAGAGCGTGGCGACCGGGTCACCGATCCGGTCGGCGAGACCGACGTCCTGCAGCGCGGCCCGCACCGCCGCCCGGTCCGCGGCGCGCGGCGGCCGGAACAGGCCGCGCCGGGCCAGCCGGCCGGACGCCACCACCTCGCCGACGGTGGCCGGCACGCCGCTGCCGGCGCCGAGTCGCTGCGGTACGTACCCGACGCGCTCCCAGTGCCGGAACCGCCGTCGGGGCACCCCGAACAGCTCGATCTCGCCGCGGGTCAGCGGCACCAGGCCGAGCACGGCCCGGATCAGGGTGGACTTGCCGGAGCCGTTCGCGCCCAGGATCGCCACCACCTCGCCCGCGGCCACCTCCAGGGACACGTCGGACAGCACGTCCCGGCCGCCGTAGGCGACCGCGACCGCACTTGCCCGCACCACGGTCACGACGTGCATCCCAGGGCCTGGCGGAGGGCGGACAGGTTGCTGCGCATCACCGAGTAATAGTCCGCGCCGGGCTCGGTCAAACCTTCCAGCGGATCGAGGACCGCGGTACGGGCCCCGACCTCCCGGGCGATGGTCTCCGCCACCTTGGGGCTGACCAGGGTTTCGAAGAAGATCGTGGTGGTGCCGTGCTCGCGCGCCTCGGACGCCACCTCGGCGAGCCGCTGCGGTGCCGGCTCGGCCTCCGGGGAGATGCCGGAGATGCCGATCTGCTCCAGGCGGTACCGCGCGGCCAGGTACTGGAACGACGTGTGGCTGGTGACGATCTCGCGGCGGGCGCAGGTCTTCAGGCCGGCGGCGTACTCGGCGTCGAGCTTGCCCAGGTCGGCCCGGACCGCGGCGGCGCGGGACGTGTAGTCCGCGGCGTGGGCCGGGTCCGCCTCGGCGAGGCGGGCGCCGAGCTTCTCCGCGACCGTGCCGAAGCGCACCGGGTCGAGCCACACGTGCGGGTCCGTACCCCCGGCGGTCTCCTCGTGCTCGCCGGCCGGCTCGTCGGCGTGCGCGTGCTCGCCGGTGGCCGCGGCCAGCAGGTCCACCGCCGAGCCCGCGTCGAACGCCCGGTCCTTGGCCTCCTGCTCGACCGCGGAGTCCACGGCCGGCTGGAAGCCCTTCAGGTAGACCACCAGGTCGGCGTCACTGATCTGCCCGACCTGGCGCGGGGTCAGCTCGAGGTCGTGCGGCTCCACGCCCGGCTTGGTCAGGTCGGTGACCGAGACCGCGTCGCCGCCGATCCGGCTGGTCAGGAACTGCAGCGGGTAGAACGCGGTGACCACGTCCGGCTCGCCGGTGGCGCGGGCGTCCGCCCCGGAGCCGCAGCCCGCGGTGACACCGACGGCGAGCAGGGCGGCGAGGAGGCGGAGCTTCATACCACCCACTCTGACCGACAATGACAATGATTGTCAAAAACGCATGAGTGGCCTCACAGTGCCTTGGTCACCACCACCGCCAGCAACAGAACGAGCAGGACCACCCGGATGACCCGGGTCGACGCGGTCTGCACCGGCCAGGTGGTGAACGTCAGCGCGGCGAGCGCCACCCCCAGCGCGAACAACAGCGCCGCGCCGATGATGCCGGGCAGGAAGAACCCCGCCAGCAGGACCACCAGGGCCACCACGAACGCGGTCGTCGGGCTCACCCGGGCCAGCCGGCGCAACAGGTTGTCGGACGGTGTCACGAGGTCGGCTCCCGCTCTGCGTAGGCTGCTGGTCATGCTGGTGCTCAATCGCTTCGTCGTCCCACCCGACGCCCAGGACGGATTCGCCGAGCGCGCGCACGCCGCGCTCGCCGCGCTGGCGGAGCGACCCGGCTACCGGTCCGGTCGGCTCACCCGGGCGCTGGACGACCCGTCCTACTGGACGCTGGTCACCGAGTGGGAGTCCGTCGGAGCTTACCGGCGCGCCCTCGGCGGCTTCGACGTGAAGGTGCACGCCACCCCGCTGCTGTCCGAGTCGCTGGACGAGCCGTCCGCGTTCGAGACCCTGGCCAGCGCGGAGCCCGGGGCGGCCGTGGTGGTCACCGCCAGCGACCGGGCGGCCGAACCGTGGCGCTGAGCCGTACGCTTGCTCCATGACTCAGGCGCCCGAGGTGCCGGCGCTGCCGGCCGCTCCCCCCGGTGTGCCGGGCCCGCCGCAGGGCCCCGGCGTGGTCCCGCCGTTCCCCGCGCCGCCCACCGAGGGCCGCGGTCAGCGGCTCGGCCTCGGCCTCGGCCTGGGCGCGCTGGTGCTGGTCCTGGTCTGCGGCGGCGGCCTGACCGCGGTGATCGGCCTCAGCGTGGTGATGACCCGGGCGCTCAACGAGCAGGCCCAGGTGGTGATCGGCGACTACCTCGAAGACCTCGAGGCCCGGCGGTACGCCGAGGCATACGACTCGCTGTGCGCCGAGACCAAGCAGCAGACCAGCCGGGCCACGTTCATCAGCGAGGCGGCGGCCGCCGAGCCGATCGCGTCGCACCGCGTCGGCACGCTGGACCTGACCTCGGTCGACCTGGCCGTCCCGGTCGACGTCACCTACCGCGACGGCGACACCGCGCGGCTGCAGGCGTACCTCGGGCAGAACCGCCAGACGGGTCAGTTCCAGGTCTGCAGTCTCGAGGAGTAACCTCCGGACCTGTCCCATTCCGACTCGCGTCCCCGCCGACAACCAGCCGGCGTAGGAGGAACATGCCCGCCGACCGTATCGATGCCGTCGTCAGCCTGGCCAAGCGCCGCGGCTTCGTCTTCCCCTCCAGTGAGATCTACGGAGGCACCCGCTCGGCGTGGGACTACGGTCCGCTCGGCGTGGAGCTGAAGGAGAACGTCCGCCGGCAGTGGTGGAAGACGATGGTCCAGCAGCGCGACGACATCGTCGGCCTGGACTCCGCCGTCATCCTCGCCCGCGACGTGTGGGCCGCCTCCGGCCACCTGGACGCGTTCGTCGACCCGCTCACCGAATGCCAGTCCTGCCACAAGCGCTTCCGGGCCGACCACCTGGAAGAGGCGTACGAGGCCAAGCACGGCAACCCGCCCGCCGCGCTATCCGAGCTGAACTGCCCGAACTGCGGCAACAAGGGCACCTTCACCGAGCCGAAGATGTTCAACGGCCTGATGAAGACGTACCTCGGCCCCACCGAGAGCGCGGAAGGCATGCATTACCTGCGCCCGGAGACGGCACAGGGCATCTTCGTGAACTACAACAACGTGGCCACCGCCGCCCGCAAGAAGCCGCCGTTCGGCATCGCCCAGGTCGGCAAGAGCTTCCGCAACGAGATCACCCCCGGCAACTTCATCTTCCGGACCCGCGAGTTCGAGCAGATGGAGATGGAGTTCTTCGTCGAGCCCGGCTCCGACGAGAAGTGGCACGAGTACTGGCTGCAGGAACGCTGGAACTGGTACACCGAGCTGGGTCTGGCCGAGAGCAACCTGCGCTTCTTCGAGCACCCCAGGGAGAAGCTCTCGCACTATTCGAAGCGGACCGTCGACATCGAGTACCGCTTCCAGTTCGGCGGCACCGAGTTCTCCGAGCTGGAGGGCATCGCGAACCGCACCGACTTCGACCTGTCCACCCACTCGAAGCACTCCGGCGTCGACCTCTCCTACTTCGACCAGGAGAAGGGCGAGCGCTGGGTGCCGTACGTGATCGAGCCCGCGGCCGGCCTCACCCGCGCCGTGCTGGCGTTCCTGCTCGAGGCGTACGACGAGGACGAGGCCCCGAACACCAAGGGCGGCGTGGACAAGCGCACGGTGATGCGCTTCGACCCGCGGCTGGCGCCGATCAAGGTGGCGGTACTGCCGTTGTCCCGCAACCCGGAACTGTCGCCCAAGGCCCGGGAACTGTCCGCCACGCTGCGCAAGCGCTGGATCGTCGAGTTCGACGACTCGCAGGCGATCGGCCGCCGGTACCGCCGCCAGGACGAGATCGGCACGCCGTTCTGCGTGACGGTCGACTTCGACACGCTGCAGGACAACGCGGTGACGGTGCGGGACCGGGACACGATGAAGCAGGAGCGGGTGTCGCTCGACCAGATCGAGGACTACCTGATCAAGCGGCTGCCCGGCTGCTGACCACCGCTCGCCGGCCGCGCGCCGGGCGGCTTGCCGGTTCGAGCGCGGCGCCTGGACTGCCGGGCGCCGCGCGGCCGGCTAGAAGGTGAAGCCGCCCGGGCGGCCGTTTCGGTCCGCGATCAGCCCGGCCAGCGTCGCCAACGCGATCTCGGCCGGCGTGCGACTGCCGATGTTGAGGCCGATCGGCCGGTGCACCCGGGCGATCTCCCGATCCGGTACCCCGAGATTCCGCAACGCCGCCACGTGTGGCCCCTCGTGCTTCGGGTTGCCCACGATGCCGATCCACCGGGTGTCGGCCGCCAGCGCCGCCCGGAGCACGTCGCCGATCTCCGGCCGGTGGTGGTCGGTGAGGACCACGTCGGTGTGGTCGTCCAGCCCGGCCGCGGCCAGGTCGGCCACGAACTGGTCGCCGTGCGGTTTCGGCGGGCCGAGCAGCCGGGTCGGGTCCGGCTCGACCAGCACGCTGCGGAAACCCAGCTCCACGCCGAGTCGCAGCAGCAGCTCGGCGAGCGGCGTCTCGAAGACCGCCACCAGTTTCCTCGGACTCAGCTCGTCACCCACCTCGACGACTGTGCCAGACGGCGTGCCATTCTCGAAGGCGTGACTTTCCAGCTCGGCACGTACGACGTCTCGCCTCCGGTGGTGCTCGCCCCGATGGCCGGCATCACCAACGTCGCGTTCCGCCGGCTCTGCCGCGAGCAGGGCGGCGGCGTCTACGTGTGCGAGATGATCACCACCCGGGCGCTGGTCGAGCGGATCCCCAAGACGCTCAAGATGATCACCTTCGCCGAGGACGAGGACTTCCGGAGCCTGCAGCTGTACGGCGTGGACCCGGACGTCACGGCCGCCGCGGTGCGGATGGTGGCCGAGGACGGGCTGGCCGACCACATCGACCTCAACTTCGGCTGCCCGGTGCCCAAGGTCACCCGCCGCGGTGGCGGTTCCGCGTTGCCGTGGCGGCGCAAGCTGTTCGGCCGCATCGTGCGGCAGGCGGTGGAGGCGGCGGAACCGGCCGGCATCCCGGTCACGGTGAAGATGCGCAAGGGCATCGACGACGACCATCTGACGTACGTCGAAGCGGGCCTGATCGCCCAGGAGGCCGGTGTCGCCGCGGTCGCCCTGCACGCCCGCACCGCCGAGCAGCGGTACTCGGGCACCGCCGACTGGGACGCCATCGCCACGCTCAAGCAGGTGCTCGACGTCCCGGTGCTGGGCAACGGCGACATCTGGGAGGCCGCCGACGCCATGCGGATGGTGGCGCACACCGGTGTCGACGGCGTGGTGGTGGGCCGTGGCTGCCTGGGCCGGCCGTGGTTGTTCGCCGACCTGGAGGCCGCGTTCGCCGGCCGGCCCACCCAGCAGCTGCCGTCGCTCGGCGAGGTCGCCGCGATCATGTCCCGGCACGCGCATCTGCTGGTCGAGGCGCTGGAGGACGAGAAGCACGGCTGCGCGGACTTCCGGAAGCACGTCGCGTGGTACCTCAAGGGTTTCCCGGTCGGCGGCGATCTGCGCCGCAGCCTGGCCATGGTGTCGTCGCTCGCGGAACTGGACGACCTGCTCGGCCGGCTGGACCCGGACGTGCCGTTCCCGGCCGAGTCGCTGGGCCAGCCCCGCGGCCGGATCAACGCGCCCGGCAAGGTGTCGCTGCCGTACGGCTGGCTGGACAGCCGCGACGACGACACCGTCCCGGAGGGCGCCGAGATGGAGAACTCCGGCGGCTAGACGTCGAACAACGCCCCGTCGGCGGCGTCCCGGCCCGAGTCCCAGCCCTCGAGGCTGTCCACCCGGCGGCCCCGGGAGCGGACCGTGGCTGGAAACACCCGCTGCATCGTCTCCCGCACCTCGGTGTCCCGGGACGCCAGCACCGGCAGCAGATCCGCGGTCCCGTCCACGGCCGCGGCGGTGGCCGCCGCCAGCCGTTCGCCGACCCCGACCGCGTACGCCACCAGGAACGATCGCCGGAACGCCTTCAGCCGCGCCTTGCCGGATCGCGGCTCGGCCCGCACCATCGCCCGGTCGCCCTGCACCAGCAGCGACGTGTACAGCAGCTCGACCGCGTCGAGGTCGGCGTCGAAGCCGAACACGGTGCTGAAACCCAGCTCCGGCGACCACACGGTGTGGCAGCGGTTGGCCCGCGCCACCGCGTCCAGCAGGGCCGCCTTCTCACTCTCGTACGGGTGGTCCACGCCGATCCGCCGCGCGTACGGCACCAGCTCGTCGCTCCGCGCGGCCACCGCGTCCGCGATGCTGTGCCGGGCGATCAGCTCCTGCGCCTTGGCGCTGTACGCCTCCGCCTCCGCCGGATAGTCCGTGGCCTCGGCCTTGGCCAGCAGCGACCGCACCCGGTGCAGCAGCGCCGGGTCGGCCGGCGACGTGCCGGCCGGGGCCGCGACGGTGCCGGGCGGCGGCACCAGGGTTTCGATGGCGGGCAACTCCCGCAGCGTGGCCATCAGCCGCAGCACCGCGTCGAGCAGCGTCACCCGGTCGACCCGCCACCGGGCGGACGCCTCGCGCAGGTAGGCGTCGCCGGCACTCCACCAGATCCGGGCGCCGAGTTCGTCGGCCTGGGCGAGCCAGCGCCGGTCGACCGTGTCGCGGGCGAAGCCGTGCAGGTGGGCGGCCACCGCGTCGGTGACCAGCCGGCCCTGCACCGGGTCGCCCCGGCGGGCCACCACCCGGTGCAGTTCGACCGGCTGCCACCCGGACCGCAGCAGCGTGCCGCACGCCTGGTGGACGACTGCGGTCAGTTCCGGGTCGACGTCGCCGGGCGGCGCCACGGTCAGCGTGTCCAGCCCGGCCTCGTAGTCGACGGCTCCGCCGAGGATGCCGCCGAGTGTCTCCCGCACCGATGTCACGGGGCCCAGCTTGCCCGCAGGCGGGGAGGCCGGTGCGGTCGGCCTCCCCGCCGACGGGGAACGGGACACTCAGACGTCGAGATCCGCCTCGATGCGCTTGAGGTGGTGCCGGGCCATGGCCAGGTTCGACCGGTCCCGGCGCAGGGCCACGTACAGGAACAGGCCCTTGCCCGCCCGGCTGGTCAGCGGCCGGATCAGGTGGTACTGCGTGTCCAGCGTGATCAGGATGTCCTCGATCTTCTCGGACAGGTTGAGCATCTCCATCGCGCGCAGCTTCGCGCGGACCACGTCGGTGTTGCCCGCGGCGGCGACCGTCAGGTCGATCTCCTTGCCGCCGCCGGCCATGCCGAGCGCCATGCCGCTGGTGTGGTCCACGAGCGCGACGCCGATGGCGCCGTCGATGTCCATGATCTCTTTCAGTGCGGTGTCCATGTCAGTCATCGCAGGTCCTCCGTCGTACGCAGGGTGGGATGGTTGCCCGCCGGAGCGGCCGGGCCGGGGTTCGGAACACGGCGGGTGCCGGTCCGACAACGTTGGGTCAGCCGGCGGTCTGCCGGCCGCGCATGCTGCTGGGCAGCGTGGCCATCGGGGTGCGCCGGGCCAGCGGAACGGACAACCCGGACTGGACCGGGATGTCGGGGTACGCCGGGCGCTCGAGGATGAGCATCGGCACCAGCCGCCGCACCGAGCGGCGTGCCTCCAGGTGGACCATGCCCAGGTTGGCGCTGCCCGTGGTGACCAGGGTGAGGACCGCGTCCGGGCCCGCGGTGTACGAGGTGATGTAGCCGCCGTCGCACTGCACCACGGACTCCCGCAGCTCGCCATGGTCGACCGCGTGCGCGAACCGGCGGGCCAGCGCCAGATGCGCGGCGGCCAGGGCGGCGAGGCTGTCCGGCTCGATGCCGTGGGCGTCGTGCGCGACCACCATGCCGTCGATCGTGGCGATCACGCTGCCCAGAAGTTCCGGCATCCTGGTCCGCAGGTTGCCGAGTTCGGCCAGTACCGCCGGGTCCACCATCCTCGGTCTCCTTCGTGCTTGGTGGGGGTGCGCGCGTCACCGCAACGCCCGTAGTGCGGTCCGGATGCGTTTGAGCAGGACCTCGTCCGTGCCGGTGTGCAGCGGCGGCGCGTTCGGCCCGACGTCCTTGGGCAGCTTGGCGCCGGGTTTGCGGCGGGTCAGCTTGGGCGGCCGGTACACCGTCCCGGTGCTCCCGGACGACTCCGGTTCCAGCGCGTGCCGGGGCGGATCGGGCGCCGGCCGGGCCACCGGTGGCGTGTCGGCCGGCGCGGCCGGGCGGCGCGCGTCCACCGCGGTCGGGTGCACCCCGGGCAGCCGGACGAAGTCCGGTTGGTCCGCCGCCGGTGGCGCCGGGCGCTCGATCAGGCCCGCGGCGGCCAGCCGGCGCAGCTCCTGGATCGTCGCGTATCCGGCCCGGCCCAGCAGCAGCGCAAGGTCGGCGGGGGTGCGCTGGCCGTCCGCGTGCACCAGCAGCTCCCACTGCAGCGCGGTCACCGTGACCCGTTCCACCGGCGGCCGGGGCACCGGCGTCACCGGCGCCACGTCCACCTCCGGGTGCGGAAAGATCTCGTCCAGCAGCCGGGCCCGGCGGCGCGCCTCGCGGGTCACCGCCGCCGGCTCCACCCGGATCACCGGTCCCAGCCAGTGCGTGGCGCCGGGCAGGAACTCGACCGGCCCGCCCGGGGCGGCGAGCGCGAAGTACGCCGCGTCGTAGATCGCCCCCAGGACGCACAACTCCAGTTCGCCGCGGGTCAGGTGGCCCTGCTCCAACAGCAGGTGACCGACCTGTGCCAGGGACGTGCCCGCGTCCAGCGCCGCCTGCCAGGTGCGCCCGGCCAGCCGCCCGGACGCGGTGAGCAGCTCACCGACCCCCGGCGCGGCCACCGACTCGGCGTACATGATCAGCCCTTCGAGGAGATAGACGGTGCCGCCGGGGTGACCCTGCACCACCAGCGCGCCGGTCTGCCGCTCGCCGGCCGCCTGCGTCAGCAGGCGCACGGGCGCAGCGGTCTTCGAGGGACTCACCGGGTTTCCTTCCTCAAGCGGCGACGAGTTCGTCGGCGAGCTTCTGCATGCGGCGGCGGGCCACGGCGAGGTTGCCGTGCACCCGGTCGAGCCACAGGTAGAGCACGAGCCGACTGTCGAAGTCGGTCTGGACCAGGCGCAGCAGGTGGTAGCCCCCCGCGGTGGTGATGATCAGGTCTTCGAGCAGGTCGTGCGGTACGGCGGAGACGAACAGCGAGCGGCTGGTCGCCGCCTGGACCACGTCCGCGGTACCGGCCGCAGCCGCCTCGTGATCCGCGTTCGGTGCGGCTCCCGTCGTGGCGACCGGGAAACCGGTGGTGTAGTCGACGATGCTGGCGCCGATCGCGCCGGGAATCGCCATGGCCTCCTGTAGACAGTTGTCGACGCCGGGCACGACACTCCCTCAGCGCTTCGGTTCCGCGGGTGGCGGCGGTTCCCTGCCGTCACCGTGGTCATCCTGCGGGTGACGTTCCGCGGCGGGTCGCACCCGGTGTGCGTTCTGTTTCACGTTGCCGGCGGGCCTCTCGTGATCGCTGCCGCATCGATCCGCGGCGCGTAACATGATCGTCACTTTCGATCACCGTCACGGGAGGCGCCGCATGCCCAGCCGCTGGGAGCAGATCGTCGTCGACGCGGAGGACCCCGCCCGGCTGGCCCGCTGGTGGGCCGAGGCACTCGGGTACGAGATCGTCCACGAGGCGCCCGAGGAGGTGGAGATCCGCCGCCACCCCGACGAACTGCCCGGCCTGCTGTTCACCCCGGTCCCGGACGCCAAGACGGTGAAGAACCGGCTGCACATCGATCTGCGCCCGGACGACCAGGAGTCCGAGGTGGAACGCCTCGTCGACATGGGCGCCCGGCCGGTCGACATCGGCCAGCAGAACGTCGGCTGGGTGGTGCTCGCCGACCCCGAAGGCAACGAGTTCTGCGTGCTGAGCTCGCCGAAGACCTAGTCTCGGACAGGTGATCGCGGACGCCGAGCGGCGGGTGCCCGAACCCGCCAAGGACACCGGGTACGGGCGCACCCCGTTCCAGCGGGACCGGGCCCGGGTGCTGCACTCCGCCGGCTTCCGGCGCCTCGCCACCAAGACCCAGGTGCACACGGCCGGCTCCGACGACTTTCTGCGTACCCGGCTGACCCACTCGCTGGAGGTCGCCCAGATCTCCCGCGAGATGGGCGCCCGCCTCGGCTGCGATCCGGACGTGGTCGACGTGGCCGGCCTGGCGCACGACCTCGGCCACCCGCCGTTCGGCCACAACGGCGAAGCCGCCCTGGACGCCGTCGCCCAGCCCTGCGGCGGCTTCGAGGGCAACGCACAGACCCTGCGGGTGCTCACCCGGCTGGAGGCCAAGGTCCCCGGCGCCGGGCTCAACCTCACCCGCGCCTCGCTCGACGCCACCTGCAAATACCCGTGGCGGCGCCGCCAGGGACAACGCAAATTCGGGGTGTACGCGGACGACCTGCCGATCTTCGAGTGGCTGCGCCGGGGCGCCCCGGACGGCGACCGCCGCTGCCTGGAGGCCCAGGTGATGGACTGGGCCGACGACGTGGCGTACTCGGTGCACGACGTGGAGGACGGCATCCACGGCGGCTACCTCTCGTTGCGCCCGCTGCTCGACGACGCCGCCGAACAGGCCGCCCTCTGCGCCGACGTGGCCGCCGCCTACTCGGACGAGACCCCGGCCGCCCTGGCCGACTCACTCGCCGAACTGCTCACCGACCCCGCGGTGGTCGCGGTCGCCGACTACGACGGCAGCTACCCGGCGCAGATCGCCCTCAAGCGGCTGACCAGCGTGCTCACCGGCCGCTTCGTGGCCTCCGCGGTGGGCGCCACGACCAGCCGGCACGGCACCGGGCCGATGCGCCGGTACGCCGCCGACCTCATCGTTCCGCGTACCGTGCGTAATCAATGCGCGCTGCTCAAGGGCATGGCGTTGCGCTACGTGATGCGCGCCGAGGCCGCCGAGGAACGGTACGAACGCCAGCGCACGCTGCTGGCCGAGCTGGTGGAGGTGCTGTGCCGGCGCGCGCCGGAGCACCTCGATCCGCTCTTCGCGCCGCTGTGGAAGGCGGCCGGCGACGACACCGCCCGGCTCCGCGTGGTGGTCGACCAGGTGGCCTCGCTGACCGACCCGGCCGCCGTGGCGTGGCACCGGACCCTGGTGGCAGGTCGGTCCTAGGCCAAGGCAGGATGTACCGGTGGCCAGGGTCAAGGACGAGGACATCGCGCTGGTCCGCGACCGCACCTCCATCGCCGACGTGATCAGCGAGACCGTCACGCTCCGCTCCGCGGGCGGCGGCAACCTGAAGGGCCTGTGCCCGTTCCACGACGAGAAGACCCCGTCCTTCACGGTGTCGCCTGCCCGAAATGTCTACTTTTGCCATGGCTGTGGCGCGGGCGGCGACGCGATCAAGTTTTTGATGGACGCGGAGCACCTGACGTTCATCGAGTCGGTGGAACGGCTCGCCGGACGGGCCGGCCTCCAACTGCGCTACGAGGAGACCGGTGGCACCCCCGCGCCGCGCCAGCCGGTCGGCCAGAAGCAGCGCCTGATCGCCGCGCACGCCGCCGCCACCGAGTTCTACCGCGACCAGCTGACCACGTCGGGCGCCCGCAAGGCCCGGGAGTTCCTGGCCCAGCGCGGCTTCGGCCGGGACTCCGCCGAACGGTACGGCTGCGGCTTCGCCCCGGACGGCTGGGACCTGCTCACCAAGCACCTGCGGCAGAAGGGGTTCACCGCGGACGAGCTGACCTCGGCGGGGCTGGCCAAGCCGGCCCGGTCGGGTTCGCTGATCGACCGGTTCCGGCGCCGCCTGGTGTGGCCGATCCGGGACCTGGGCGGCGACGTGATCGGGTTCGGCGCGCGGAAGCTGTTCGAGGACGACGACGGGCCGAAGTACCTCAACACGCCGGAGTCGCCGCTCTACAAGAAGTCCCACGTGCTGTACGGCATCGACCACGCCAAGCGGGAGATCGCCAAGCAGGGGCAGGCGGTGATCGTCGAGGGGTACACCGACGTGATGGCCTGTCACGAGGCGGGCGTGCCGACCGCGGTGGCCACGTGCGGCACCGCGTTCGGCGCGGACCACATCGGGGTGCTGCGGCGGCTGCTGATGGACTCGGACAGCTTCGCCGGGGAGATCATTTTCACGTTCGACGGGGACGCGGCCGGGCAGAAGGCGGCGCTGCGGGCGTTCGAGGAGGATCAGCGCTTCGTCGGGCGTACCTTCATCGCGGTCAGCCCGGACAACATGGACCCGTGCGAGCTGCGCCTGGCCAAGGGCGACCTGGCCGTGCGTGACCTGGTGGCGCGCCGGGAGCCGCTGGTGGACTTCGCGCTGCGCCAGGTGCTGTCCCGCTTCGACCTGGACACGGTCGAGGGGCGGGTGGAGGCGATGCGCCGCGCGGCGCCGCTGGTGGCCAAGATCAAAGACCGGGAGAAGCGTCCGGAGTACGCCCGCAAGCTCGCCGGCGACCTCGGCATGGACATCGAGCCGGTGCAGCGGGCGGTGGCCGCGGCCGGCGGCGGCACCGACTCCCGGCCGGCGCAGCGGGTGCCGGCGCAGCCCGCGGACAGCCCGCAGCGCCTGGTCGAGCGGGAGGCGCTGAAGCTGGCGCTGCAGCTGCCGGTGCTGGCCGGGCCGATGTTCGACGCGCTCGGCCCGGAGACGTACGGTCATCCGGTCTTCCAGGAGGTCCGGGCGGCGATCGCCGCGGCCGGAGGCACCACCGCGGCCACCGGCGGGGCGGTGTGGATCGAGGCGGTCCGCGACGCGTGCACCGACCTGGGCGCGAAGGCGCTGGTCGGGGAGCTGGCGGTGGACCCGCTGCACGTCGACGGCGAGGCCGATCTGCGGTACGTGCAGGTGACGCTGGCCCGTCTGCAGGTGGGCGCGGTCACCACCCGGATCCGGGACCTGAAGTCGAAGGTGCAGCGGGTGAATCCGGTGGCGCACAAGGACGAGTACCTGGCCCTGGCGGGCGAACTCTTCTCCCTGGAACAGCACGCGCGAGCGTTGCGGGATCAAGCGGCAGGTGGACTGTGAAGATCTTCAGGCGGCGACCGAAGCTGCCCGCGGCCCTGCGCCCGGCGCTGGAGGCGGACGAGCGCGTCGTGGCCTGGGCGGCCGTCGACGACACCCGGGTGGTGGTGGCGACCACCCGGGGGCTGTGGCTGCCGGAGCGGGACCGGCTCGGCTGGCACGAGATCCACAAGGCGGCCTGGTCCGGGCGGGAGCTGCGGATCACCCCGGCCGAGGTGGCGAACCAGCGCGACGGGTACGCCGTGCTGGTGGACGCGCCGGTGCTGACGTACCTGCTGCTGGAGCCGGGCGAGCTGCCGGACCAGGTGCGGTCCCGGGTGACCCGCTCGGTGGCGTACACCGCCCACCACGCGCTGCCGGCCGGCGGGGTGCGGGTGGTCGGGCGGCGGGTCAGCGGTCGGGACGGCCTGAGCTGGGCGGTCCGCTACGACGCCGGTACGCCGGTCGAGGAGGCGCCGATCGTGCAGGTCACCGACGAGCTGGTGGCCGCGGCCCGGACCGTGACGGCGCCGCCGGACTGAGCTTGTCGTACCCCGGCTCTAGGGTCGTGGCGTGACTCTCATCCACGCTCGGGGGCTGGTCAAGCGGTTCGGCGACTTCACCGCGGTCGACGGCATCGACGTCGACGTGGAGCGCGGCGAGGCGTTCGGCTTCCTCGGCCCGAACGGGGCCGGCAAGAGTTCGACCATGCGGATGATCGGGTGCGTGTCCCCGCCGACCGATGGCGTGCTGCGCATCCTCGACCTGGACCCGCGCACCGACGGCCCGCGGATCCGGGCCCGGCTGGGCGTCTGCCCGCAGCTGGACAACCTCGACATCGAGTTGACCGTCCGGGAAAACCTCACCACCTACGCGCGCTTCTTCGGCATCCCGCGCCGGGTGGCCCGGTCGCGGGCCGACGAGCTGCTGGAGTTCGTGCAGCTGACCGAGCGGGCCGACAGCAAGGTGGAGCCGCTGTCCGGCGGCATGAAGCGGCGGCTCACCATCGCCCGCGCGATGGTCAACGAGCCCGACATCGTGCTGCTGGACGAGCCCACCACGGGCCTGGATCCGCAGGCCCGGCACCTGGTGTGGGAACGGCTGTTCCGGCTCAAGCAGCAGGGCGTCACGCTCGTGCTGACCACCCACTACATGGACGAGGCGGAGCAGTTGTGCGACCGCCTGGTGGTGATGGACGGCGGCCGGATCGTGGCCGAGGGGTCGCCGCGGGCGCTGATCGAGCGCTATTCCACCCGCGAGGTGGTGGAGCTGCGGTTCCACGGCGAGTCGCAGGACGTCTTCGCGGACAAGCTGGCCGGCCTGGGGGAGCGCGTCGAGGTGCTGCCGGACCGCATCCTGCTCTATGTCTCCGACGGCGACGCCGCGGTGGCCGAGGTGCACCGGCGCTCGCTGGAACCGGCCAGCGTGCTGGTCCGGCGCAGCAGCCTGGAAGACGTGTTCCTGCACCTCACCGGCCGGACGCTGGTGGACTGATGCGCTCGGTCCTGGAATACCACCTGGTCGGTTACCGCCGCACGTGGCGGTCCAGCGCGCTGTCCTCGTTCGTGCTGCCGCTGCTCACCATGCTGGGCTTCGGCCTCGGCGTCGGGGCCTACGTGGACGGCGGCGTCCAGGGCGTGCCCTACCTGGACTGGATGGTGCCGGGCCTGATCGCCTCCACCGCCATGCAGGTGGCGATCGGCGACTCGAGCTGGCCGGTGTTCGGCAACTTCGAGTGGATGAAGGTGTATTTCGCGCAGGCGGCCGCGCCGTTGCGGGTGGTCGACATCCTCGACGGCCACCTGGCGTTCGTGGTCTTCCGGACGGTGGTCAGCACCGGGGCCTTCCTGGGCGTCGCGGCGGCGTTCGGCACGCTGCACTCCGGGTGGGCGGTCACCACGCTGGGGATCGCGGCGCTGCTCGGGCTGGCCGTGGCGACGCCCACGTTCGGCTACGCGGCGAGCGTGCACAGCGACAGCTACCTGGCCATCCTGTTCCGGCTCGGGATGGTGCCGATGTCACTGTTCTCCGGGGTGTTCTTCCCGGTGGAGGCGCTGCCCGGGGTGCTGCGCTGGGTGGCCTACGCGCTGCCGCTGTGGCACGGCGTGGACCTCAGCCGGGCCGCCACGCTGGGCACTGCGCCGGCCTGGCCGGTGACCGGGCACGTGCTCTATCTGGCGGCGTGGGCGGCGGCCGGCTGGTGGCTGGCGTACCGGCAGTTCCGCCGTCGGCTCGTGGTCTGAGGGGGCGTCGTGATCACTCTGGTCCTGCCGCGTCTGGTGTCGTTCGAGGGCGCCGGCCGGCGTTCGGGGGCGATGGTGGAGCGCAACGCCGCCACGCTGCGTTCGGCGTACTGGCTGGTCATGCTGGCCGGGTTCATCGAGCCGGTGCTCTACCTGTTCTCCATCGGCATCGGGGTGGGCGCGCTGGTCGGCGACCTGACGCTGCCGGACGGCCGGGTGGTGGAGTACGCCACGTTCGTGGCGCCGGCCATGCTGGCCGCGTCCGCCATGTCCGGCGCGCTGTCGGAGACCACGTTCAACTTCTTCGGGAAGATGAAGTTCATGCGGCTGTACGACGGGATCCTGGCGACCCCGGTGCGGCCGATCGAGATCGCGCTGGGCGAGCTGGCCTGGGCGATGATCCGGGGCAACCTCTACGCGGCGGCGTTCCTCGTGGTGATGGTCGTGATGGACCTGACCACGGCGGGCGCCGCGGTGCTGGCCTTCTTCGCGGCCGCGCTGGTCGGGTTCGCGTTCGGCGGGATCGGCATGGCGGTGAGCACGTTCATGCGCAGCTGGCAGGACTTCGACCTGTTGTCGTCGGCCCAGTTCGCGCTGTTTCTGTTCTCCGGGACGTTCGTGCCGGCGCAGGACTACCCGCCGGTGCTGCGCTGGGTGGTCGAGGTGACCCCGCTGTACCGCTCGGTGGACCTGATCCGGAGCATCACGCTGGGCGGCGCCGGCTGGGTGCAGGTGCTCGACGTGCTCTATCTGCTGGCGGTGTTCGCGGTCGGTCTGACCGTGGCGGGCCGCCGGATGGAGCGGCAGCTGTGCAAGTGAGCGCGGCGTGCCGTTTCCTGCGTCTGGGCTGGAAGAAGGCTGTGCCATCGGGTTAGACCGGTTCGGTGAGGGGCATCACTACTGCTGGTCACACTTCGCATGCGCTGCCCCCGTGGGCGCCCGTGCGGACGGGACCTGACCCAGGTGCACCACCCGGAGGGATTTCCCGCGATGAAGCTTGGCAAGGCACACGACGACAAGGTCGACGAGGCGCGCGACGTCACCACCACCAAGACCGGTGAGGACCAGTCGAAGAATCTCGACGCGCCAAGCCCCGACGCCGGCCCGGACAGCCCCGCGTCCCTCAAGGGCAAGGGGGTCTTCGCCGCGCTGAAGCGGACGTTCAAGCAGTTCTCCGAGGACAACGTCTCGGACTGGGCGGCCGCCCTGACGTACTACGGGGTGCTGTCCATCTTCCCCGGTGTGCTGGTGCTGGTGTCGATCCTCGGCATGCTGAGCAACGACGGTCAGCAGACGGTGCAGAGCACGGTCAACGAGGTAGCGCCCAACGAGCAGATCCAGAGCCTCGTCAACACCGTCCTCAGCCAGGTCAAGGACACCGGCGCCGCGGGCCTCGCGGCGATCATCGGTATCGTCGCCGCGTTCTGGTCCGCCTCCGGCTACATCGCCGCGTTCATGCGCGCCTCCAACGCCATCTACGACGTGCCCGAGGGCCGCCCGATCTGGAAGACGCTGCCGATCCGGCTCGGCGTCACCGCGATCATCGGCGTCATGCTGATCCTGTCCGCCGTCATCGTGGTCTTCACCGGCGACCTGGCCCAGGTGGTCGGCGACGCGATCGGCCTCGGCTCGGCGGCCGTCACGGCGTGGAACATCGCCAAGTGGCCGGTGCTGGTGATCCTGGTCAGCCTGATGTTCGCGATCCTGTACTGGGCGTCGCCGAACGCCAAGACCGGCGGCTTCCGCTGGGTCAGCCCCGGCGGCATCTTCGCGGTCGTGCTGTGGCTGCTGGCCTCCGGCGCGTTCGCGCTGTACCTGGCCAACTTCGCCGACTACAACAAGACGTACGGCACCCTGGGCGGCGTCATCGCGTTCCTGGTGTGGCTCTGGATCTCCAACATCGCCATCATGCTCGGCGCCGAACTGGACGCGGAACTCGAACGCGGCCGGGCCATCGCCGCGGGCCACCCGGCCGACGAGGAGCCGTTCCTGCAGCTGCGCGACGACCGCAAGCTCAAGAAGGGCAGCGAACAGGGCCTCGGCGGCGCCTAGCCCCGGTCCCGCCCAGTCCCGTCCCGGCGCTGGTGTACCACTGGAGCGCTCCAGTGGTACACCAGCGCCGTTTCGTCCCGGCTCGCGCTCGTCACCAGCACGCGAGCCGACCGCCAATGATCTAGCGCACGAAAGCTTCCGGCCCTCGGCCTTCCCGCGGGCCTTAGTGGAACGCCAGGGTGGTAATCGGGCGCTCATAACGACCCTGGTGTTCCACTCGCGGAGTTCTTGGCGAGCCGGCGGGTACCTCCCGCCCGTTCCCCGCCACGCCGGGCGCCGCTTGCCGGTCCTTTCGGGGGAGGCGGGAGGGCCCAAAACCGGACAGACGAGACTTCCCGCAACGGCGCGAGGTGGGGCGAGGTCGGTCGTGCGGGAGGTGGAGCGGGATCGGTCGGTCGGACACTTTTGGCGGGGGAGACGAAAGTTGGTATAGATCTCGTGGAAGGTATGGACGGCGCGACCGGAAGGGGCCTAGTGTGACCGGCGTGACACCGCGCCGTTTCCGCGGTGTGAACGGCTCCGGAGGTGTCCGTGCACGACGTCGATGCGCCCCATTTACGGGTGCTCCGCCTGCTCCGCGATGAGGGCCCGGTGTCCCGCGCGGAGCTTGGTGACCGCCTGGAGCTGACCCGTCCGCGGCTGCTCGCCGAAGTGGAAAGACTAGTCGCGGCGGGCCTGATCGCGGAGGCCGGCATGGCCGCTTCGCGCGGCGGGCGTCGGTCCACACTGGTCGAGTTGCACCCCCGGCTCCGCTTCGCGGCGGTCGATCTGGGCGCCAGCTCCATCGACATCGAGGTCACCAACGGCCGGCTCGAACCCGTGGCGGCGTACCGGGAGACGGCCGACATCCGGTCCGGCCCGAAGGCGATACTGCACCGGGTCAACGAACTGCTCGACAAGGCGCGCACCGACGGCGCGTTCGAGCGGCTCGACGCGGTGGGCATCGGTGTGCCGGGGCCGGTGAGCTACCGGGACGGCGTGCCCGTATCGCCGCCGATCATGCCCGGTTGGGACCGCTATCCGGTGCGTGAACTGCTCGCCCGGGAACACGGATGTCCGGCCGTGGTGGACAACGACGTCAACATCATGGCGATCGGGGAACGGCACGGCGGGGTCGCGCACTCGGTGGACGACTTCCTCTTCATCAAGATCGGCACCGGTATCGGCTGCGGCATCCACCTTGCCGGGGACGTGTACCGCGGGGTGGACGGGTGCGCCGGCGACATCGGGCACATCCAGGTCGACGCGCACGGTCCGGTCTGTTCCTGCGGCAACACCGGGTGCCTCGAGGCGCTGTTCAGCGGTGCCGCCCTGGCGCGCGACGCGATCGCCGCCGCACGCAACGGTGAGTCACCGGCCCTGGCCGAGCGGCTCGCCGCGAACGGTGGGATCGGCGCCCGCGACGTGGCCGAGGGGGCCGCCGAGGGCGACGTGACCTGCATCCGCCTGATCCGCGACGGCGGCCGCCGAATCGGCGGCGTGCTCGCCACGCTGGTCAGCTTCGCCAATCCGTCGATGATCGTTATCGGGGGTGGGTTGGCGCAGCTCGGGCACGTGCTGCTGGCCGAGATCCGCAGCATCGTGTACCGCCGGTCGCTGCCCCTGGCCACCGGCAATCTGCCCGTCGTGCTGTCCGAGTTGGGCGGTCGCGCCGGCGTCTCCGGCGCCGCCGTGCTGGCCAGCGACACCGCGTTCGAGCAGGCGTCATGACCGCCCCGGCGACCGGACGCGGGGCGAGGACGCGCCTTGGCGAGCCGCCGAGCCCGGTGCGGTGCCCGGCCGGTCCGGCAGGGCGACAAGCAGCAGGGCCGGCAGCGGCGTCGGCGGTGCGAAACGAAGTGAGGCCGGCAGCGGCGCCGGTTGCACGGAACGCGGCATGGCCGGCAGCGGCGCCGGTTGCACGGAACGCGGCATGGCCGGCAGCGGCGCCGGTTGCACGGAACGCGGCATGGCCGACAGTGGCGCCGGCCGCGTGGCACCCGGCAAGGTCGGCAGGGCCGGCAATGACGACAGTAGAGCGGACACCGAAGGGAGTCGGGCGCCATGACGACCACCGTGCCCCAGCCGCGTAGCGACACGGACTCACCGCCCCCCGGCGAGGTCGTGCTGCAGCTCACCGACGTGGTGAAGACGTTCCCCGGCGTGCGCGCCCTGGACGGCGTGCAGCTCGAGGTCCGTGCCGGCGAGGTGCACTGCCTGCTCGGCCAGAACGGCGCCGGCAAGTCCACTCTGATCAAGGTGCTGGCCGGCGTGCACCACGCCGACGAGGGCACCATCGTGTGGCAGGGACAGCCGTTCGCACCGGCCAACCCGCAGGCCGCCATGAAGGCCGGCATCGCCACCATCTACCAGGAGCTCGACCTGGTCGACGACCTCTCGGTGGCGGAGAACGCGTTCCTCGGCCACGAGGATCGGCGCGCCGGGTTCGTCCGCCGCGGTCAGATGGCCCGCCGTACCCGGGAGATCCTGGCCCGTCTCGGCCACGAGCACATCCCGCCGCGTCGCATGGTGCGCTCGCTGCCCGCGGCCGGCAAGCAGATCGTCAGCATGGCCCGCGCGTTGTCGCACGACGCCAAGCTGATCGTCATGGACGAGCCCAGTGCCGTGCTCGCCCACGACGAGGTCGGCAACCTGTTCCGGATCATCCGGGACCTCACGTCGCACGGCATCGCGGTCATCTACATCTCGCACCGGCTCGAGGAGATCCGGGAGATCGGCGACCGGGTGACCGTGCTGAAGGACGGCCGGACCACCGCCGCGAACCTGCCGGCCCGGACCACGCCGACGCGCGAACTGGTCAACCGGATGACCGGGCGCAGCATCGAGTACGTGTTCCCGCCGAGGGTCGAGCCGCGGGACACCGAGACACTGCTGCAGGTGGAGAACCTCACCCGGGAGGGCGAGTTCGCCGACGCCACGCTCTCGGTGCGGGCCGGTGAGATCGTCGGCATCGCGGGGCTGGTCGGTTCCGGTCGCTCCGAGCTGCTGGAGACGATCTTCGGCGCCCGCCGGGCGGACCACGGCACGGTACGCATGAACGGCAAGCGGATCACGTCCGTCGGCGCGGCGGTGCGGGCCGGCATCGGCATGGCCCCGGAGGAGCGCAAGAGTCAGGCGCTGCTGCTGGACGAGCCGATCTTCAAGAACATGACGTTGTCGTCGTTCGCCCGGTTCGCGAAGGGTGGCTTCACCGCGGCCGGCGACGAGCGCGCCGCCGCCGAGAAGATCGCCGCCTCGCTGGAACTGCGCCCGCGGGACGTGACCCGGCCGGTCCGCACGCTGTCCGGCGGCAACCAGCAGAAGGTGGTGGTGGGCCGCTGGCTGGTCGGCGACGGCCGGACCCGGCTGCTGCTGCTCGACGAGCCCACCCGCGGCGTGGACGTCGGCGCCCGCGCCGAGCTGTACCAGGTCATCCACGACCTGGCCGCGGACGGCGTCGGAGTGCTGCTGGTGTCCAGCGAGGTGCCGGAGGTACTCGGCCTGGCCGACCGCGTCCTGGTGATGCGCGAGGGCCATCTGATTCACGAGTCGCCGGCCGGCGACATCGACGAAGCCACGGTTCTAGATCTCGTGATGGCGGGGTCTCTGATGGAAGGGGAGCCCGCATGACCGACACCGTCGTGGCGCAGCAGACGCCATCACCGGAGGCTCCGAAGCCGGAGCGCCGGCAGAGCTGGTGGAAGAGCGACAGCGCGGAACCGGTACGCCGCAACCTGGGGCTGGTCGGCGTACTGGTGGTCCTGGTGATCATCGGCATCGTGACCCGGCCGGAGCTGTACGGGGACGCCACCTGGGTCCGCAACAACATCTTCACGATCCTGCAGCAGGCGTCCGCGATCGGCGTGGTCACGGTCGGCATGACGTTCGTGATCATCGGCGGCGGCATCGACCTGTCGGTCGGCGCGATCATCGCGGTGGCCGGCGTGTGGTCCACCACGCTCGCCACGCAGAGCTACGGCGCCGGCGGCATGATCTTCACGGCCATCGTGGTCGGTGTCGCGGTGGGACTGATCAACGGCGTGCTCATCTCGTACGGCCGGCTCGTGCCCTTCATCGCCACCTTGGCGATGATGGTGGCCGCGCGGGGTCTCGCCGCGCAGATCTCCGGCAAGCAGACGCAGGTGTCCACGAACTCCACCATCAACGGCATCGCCACCACGAAGATTCTCGGCATCCCGCTGCTGGTGATCATCCTGGGGCTGGTGGTCGCGGCCGGCTGGGTGCTGCTGAACCGCACCACGTTCGGCCGGCGCACCGTCGCGATCGGCGGCAACCCGGAGGCGGCCCGGCTGGCCGGCATCAACGTCAAGCTGCACACCGTGTTTCTGTACGCGTTGTCCGGGCTGTGCTGCGGCATCGCCGCCCTGATGCTCACCTCTCAAGCGACCAGCGCCCAGGCGGCGATGGCGAACCTGTACGAACTCGACGCGATCGCCGCGGCGATCATCGGCGGCACGCTGCTCAGCGGCGGTCGCGGCACCATCATCGGCGCGCTCTTCGGCGTGCTGGTGTTCTCCACCATCACCAACCTGTTTGCGATCAACAACCTCTCCACCGAGGTCCAGAACATGGTCAAGGGCGGAATCATCGTGGCCGCCGTTCTGGTCCAGCAGTTCCGCTACAAATCGCTCAGCAATCTCCTGGGTCGAAAGACCAGCTGACCAAACCCCCCACAAATCACAGGCGACCGGTGACGGCCGCCGGGTCACCCCTGGAGCAATCATGACCAACTTGAATCGCCGCCGCGTCCTCTTCGGTGGCGCCGCGGTCGGCGCCGGCGCGCTGCTCTCCGCGTGCACCAGCAACACCCCCGCCGAGAACACCCAGGTCAACACCAATCAGGACACCGAGGCCAACCCGAACGCGGCGCCCGGGCAGAAGGTCATCATCGGGTTCTCCGCGCCCGCGGCGGACCACGGCTGGATCGCCGCCATCACCAACAACGCCAAGGCGCAGGCCCAGGCGTACTCCGACGTGGAGTTCCGGTCCGTCGAGGCGGGCGCGGACGCGGCCGCCCAGCGGGCCGCGCTGTCCACACTGATCGCGCAGAAGCCGAACGTCATCGTGCTGCTGCCGCACGACGGCAAGGAGCTCAACGCGGCCGGGCTGCAGGCCATGCAGGCCGGCATCCCGGTGGTCAACCTGGACCGGGCCTTCCCGGACCCGAAGGCGTACCGGCTGCAGATCAAGGGCGACAACTTCGGCATGGGCGTGGCCGCCGGCACCTACATCGGCGAGCAGCTCAAGGCCAAGGGCGTGGCCAAGCCGATCATCGGCGAGATCCCCGGCATCGACTCCCTCGAGCTGACCCAGGAACGCTCGGCCGGCTTCAAGCAGGCACTGGCGACGTTCGGTTTCACCGTGGCGAACCGGCGTCCGGCCGAGTTCACCGCGGACAGCGGCCAACGGGCGGCCAGCGACCTGTTGCAGGCGCTGCCGAAGATGGACGCGGTCTGGAACCACGACGACGACCAGGGCATCGGCGTGCTGGCCGCGGTCAACCAGGCGAACCGCAAGGAGTTCTTCATGGTCGGCGGCGCCGGCTCGAAGGCGGCCATCGACGCGATCACGGCGGACAACAGCGTGCTGAAGGCGACCGTCACGTACAGCCCGTCGATGGCGTCGTCGGCGATCTCGCTGGCCCGGCTGATCGGCCAGGGCAAGGGCATGTCCGACCTCGTCGAGCTGCAGGTGCCCAAGGAGATCACCCTCGCCTCCGAGACGATCACCAAGGAAAACGCCGCCAAGTACGCCAAGCTCGGTTTCTGACCAGCGGGTTTACGAGAACAGGAGATCACCATGAGGCAGCTGCGGGTCGGCATGGTCGGCTACGCGTTCATGGGCGCCGCGCACTCTCAGGCGTGGCGTACCGTCAACCACGCCTTCGACCTGCCGCTGTCGGCACAGATGTCGGTGGTCTGCGGCCGCAGCGACGCGGGAGTCGCCGCTGCGGCCGCCCAGCACGGCTGGGACGCGCACGCCACGGACTGGCGGGCGGTGGTCGCCCGGGACGACATCGACCTGATCGACATCTGTACGCCGGGAGACACGCACGCCGAGATCGCGCTGGCCGCGCTCGCCGCCGGCAAGCACGTGCTCTGCGAGAAGCCGCTGGCCAACACGGTGGCCGAGGCGCGGGAGATGGCCGCGGCCGCGACCCAGGCGGAAAGCCGGGGGGTACGCGCGATGTGCGGCTTCAACTACCGCCGGGTGCCCGCCGTGGCGCTGATGCGGCAGATGGTGGAGTCCGGACGGATCGGCACCGTCCGCCACGTACGGGCGGTGTACCTGCAGGACTGGATCGTCGATCCGGAGTTCCCGCTGGTCTGGCGGCTCCGCAAGGACGTGGCCGGGTCCGGGGCGCTGGGCGACATCGGTGCGCACATCGTCGACCTCACCCAGTTCGTCACCGGTTCGTCGATCACCTCGGTGAGCGCGCTGACCGAGACGTTCATCAAGGAGCGGCCGCTGCCGTCGGAGTCGGCCGGGCTGGCCGCCACCGGCAACGGGCACGGCGTCGGCGAGGTCACCGTGGACGACGCCGCGCTGTTCCTGGCCCGGCTCGACTCGGGGGCGGTGGCCACGTACGAGGCCACCCGGTTCGCCACCGGGCGCAAGAACGGCCTGCGGGTGGAGCTGAACGGCTCGCTCGGCTCGGTGGCGTTCGACTTCGAGCGGATGAACGAGCTGGAGTTCTACGACGCCACCCGGCCCACCGCGGAGCAGGGCTTCACCCGGATCCTGGTGACCGAGCCGGACCACCCGTACATGGCGGCGTGGTGGCCGCCGGGTCACCTGATCGGCTACGAGCACTCGTTCACGCACGAGGTGCGCGACCTCATCGAGGCCATCGGCACCGAGCAGAACCCCACGCCGTCGTTCACCGACGCGCTGCAGGTGCAGCTCGTCCTGGACGCGGTGGAACGCTCCGCCGCCTCCGGCAACTGGACCGACGTGGAGTCCACTCTGGCGGCCGTGTAGTTCGAGCGCTGGTGTTCCAGTGGAGCGCTCCAGTGGAACACCAGTGTCGTAGATGTCGTCGTACGCCCGGAGGGACGGCGCGGTTGCGCCCCGCGCCGGCGGGCGTACGACGGGAGCGGCTGCCCGGCCCGCTCCGGGGTTCCGGGCGGACCGGGTAGCCGCAGTACCACCCACCGTGCATGGATCATCGGCACGTGCAGGCGTACGTGTGATCGTTTGGTACATGCCCGAAGATGCACATAGTGCATGATCACGATGTCCAACGTGGCCGGTCGACGGGCCTTGCGAGGCTTCCCGGAGCAGCTCACCAGGGGCGCGGACATCGGTAAACATAGATCGATTGAACCGGAGCGGATCATGTCCGCGCCGGTCACGGCGTCGCACGGCCGGTACGCCGCTGATCCGGTGTGCGGTTGAGTCTCGTATCCGGGGGCAGATAACCCCCACGGATGGAGGCGTCATGGCAACGCATCGCTCCGCCACGCGTGCGTCGAAGATCGACGTCCACTTGGTCCATACTGGAACCGCGAGCACGGGCGTCTGCACGTGCACCTGCACCAGTGCACCGGTCCAGGGAGGGTTCTGATGCGGCTGCGCCACCATTCCGGCCGAATCGTCCACCTCAGCCATGGCATCAACGTCCATCCGGCGCGGAATCTGCCCGCCGTGATCGAACAACTCGACACCTACGCCACCGCGATCCGCGCCCGGCTCGGTGTCGACACCCTCGGCGTGAGCCTCTGGCTGCCGCCCACCCTCGCCGCCGCCCTCGCTGTGGACGGTCGCGCCCGTACCCGGCTGCGTGCCGAACTCGACGCCCGCGGGCTCGAGGTCGTCACGCTGAGCGGCGTGCCGTACGCCGAGGGCGGCGGCGAGGAATCCTCCGACACCAACCGTCACGTACCCGACTGGAGCGACCCGGCCCGGCTGGAGTACACGCTGGACCTCGCCCGCATCCTCGTCGACCTGCTGCCCGAGGACGCCGTCCGGGGCGCGGTCACCACCCTGGGCCTGGGCCGGCGCGCCGGCTGGGACACCGCCAAGGAGAAGGCCTGCGCCCGGATGATGGGCCGGCTCTCCGCCGGGCTGGGCGAGGTCGCCTGGCAGACCGGCCGGGCGGTCCGGGTGGGCATGCAACCCGAGCCCGGCTGCGTGCTGGACGCCACCGACGAGATCATCGACGCGCTGCAACGGGTCGACAAGGACCGCGTCGGGATCTGCCTCGACCTGGCGAACCTCGCCTGCACCTGGGAGGAACCGGCCGACGCCCTGGACCGGCTCACCGCGGCCGGCATCTCGGTGATCCGGGTCCAGCTGGCCGCGGCGGTCGAGGTCGCCGACCCGGTCGGGGCCGCCGAGGAGCTGCGCGGGTACGTCGAACCCGGCCACCAGCACCAGGTCACCAACCCGGCCGGCGCGTACGTGGACGACCTCACGGCGGCGCTCGAGGACATGCCGCCCGGCCCGTGGCGGATCCGGTACCACGTACCCCTGCACGGCCGGACCGACCCGCCGGCGACCGCCACCACCGGGGTGTGGCGCGGCGCGCTGCGCCACCTGATGGGCGGTGACCTGCCCGGCACCGAGTACCTCGACGTGGAGGCCAACGCCTGGGCGCCCGGCCGGCGGCCGTCCGACCCGGCGGCGCTCGCGGACGGCATCGCGGCGGAGCTCGCGTACACCAAGGGGGAGCTGGCCGACCTCGGCCTGTCGCCCCCTGAGCTGACTTGCTCCGCTTCGCTCCGCGGGCAGTCGCCTGATAACCGCTGAGTTGCGGCACGCTGCACCGGCCGCACACCCCGCGGCCGCCGCACCGCACCACAACTCACCGGCGGCTGAGCTGACCTGCTCCGCTTCGCTCCGCGGGCAGTCGCCTGATAACCGCTGAGTTGCGGCACGCTGCACCGGCCGCACACCCCGCGGCCGCCGCACCGCACCACAACTCACCGGCGGCGACTGCTGCGGGGTTTCGTGGTGGCGGGGCGGGCTCTAGAGTCGGAGCAGGTGCCGCCGCGACGGGTGGGCCCGCCCGGGAGGCGCAAACCCGGTCGTGCCGCTCCGCCTGCCGCGCCGCGCCGTCTCCGGCCGGCCTCCCTCACCGGCCACATCTGCATGCACCGGGAACGACGAGGGAGATGACATGGCGCGACCCATTACGCTCTTCACCGGCCAGTGGGCCGATCTGCCGTTCGACGAGGTCTGCCGGCTGGCGTCCGAGTGGGGCTACGACGGGCTGGAGATCGCCTGCTGGGGCGACCACTTCGAGGTGGACCGGGCCCTCGCCGAGGACGACTACGTCCAGCGCAAGCGCGACCAACTGGCCAAGCACAACCTGCAGGTCTTCGCGATCTCCAACCACCTGGCCGGCCAGGCGGTCTGCGACCATCCGATCGACGAGCGGCACAAGGACATCCTGCCGGGCGCGGTCTGGGGCGACGGCGACCCCGAGGGGGTACGCACCCGCGCCGCCGAACGCATGAAGGACACCGCCCGGGCCGCCGCCAAGTTCGGCGTCGACACGGTCATCGGGTTCACCGGGTCGTCGATCTGGCACACGGTCGCGATGTTCCCGCCCGTACCCCCGGCCATGATCGACCGCGGCTACCAGGACTTCGCCGACCGGTGGAACCCGATCCTCGACGTGTTCGACGAGGTGGGCGTGCGCTTCGCGCACGAGGTGCATCCGAGCGAGATCGCGTACGACTACTGGACCACCCGCCGCACCCTGGACGCCATCGGGCACCGGCCCGCGTTCGGCCTGAACTGGGACCCGTCGCACTTCGTCTGGCAGGACCTGGACCCGGTCAACTTCATCCTGGAGTTCGCCGACCGGATCTACCACGTCGACTGCAAGGACGCGAAGGTCCGCACCGGTGACGGCCGCCGCGGCCGGATGAGCTCCCACCTGCCCTGGGCCGACCTGCGGCGCGGCTGGGACTTCGTGTCCACCGGCCACGGCGACGTGCCCTGGGAGGACTGCTTCCGGGCCCTCAATGCGATCGGGTACGCCGGACCGCTCTCGATCGAGTGGGAGGACGCCGGCATGGACCGCCTCGTCGGCGCCCCGGAAGCGTTGCAGTTCGTCCGCCGGCTGGCGTTCGACGCCCCGTCCGCCGCGTTCGACGCCGCGTTCTCGTCCTCCTCCTGACCCGTCCCACGCTGAAGGCCGCCCCACGGATGCGGAGCGGCCTTCAGCGAGACGGCATCAGTACGTGGTGCTGGTGCTGCTCTTGCTGTTCGAACCGGCCAACGAGTCGGTCGGCGCGGTCAGCGTGTCGTCGCTGCTGCTGCTCGTCGTGGAAAGCTTCTCGCCGAGCTTGGACGAACCGATCTTGTCCTTGCCCTCGGAGTAAAGCTTGTTGGCCTGCTGCTGGGCGACACCGGCAGCTTCCTGCACGGTCGGGTGCTCCCACACCTTGCGGGCGTTGGCAGCGATCTCTTCGTACTTCTCCCGGCCGGCACGGCTGCCCAGGACGAAGCCCGCCGCGAGACCACTGATGAACATGAGCTTTCCGCGCATGGCGGCTCCTTCCGTTCGTGACGCGCGTGCGTCTGTCGGAGTGCATACCCATACTGCCGCTCCGTCATTCCCCGCACCCGTGTTTCGTCCGGGTGTCGCCGCATTCCGGCGCGTCGTCCACCCTCCGTGCGCGCGGCGCGCCGGGTCATGTACTGTAGTTCCGGTCGCTCGGGTGGCTCGCAGACGCGGGTGGTCCGGCGCCGTGATCCCCTGTAGCTCAATTGGCAGAGCAGCCGGCTGTTAACCGGCAGGTTATTGGTTCGAGTCCAATCGGGGGAGCTTTTCCGCAGGTCAGACGCGCACATCGGGCGCGTCCGTTAATGGTTATAACACCAGACCTCACCTATCACCTCGTTCCCGTCGAACTCCGGGACGGCGGTTCGTGTGCGGTTCGTGTGACAATCCCGCCGTGCTGGAACGAGACGACGCGGACCTGATCGCCTATCTGGCGGAGCGGCCCGGTGCGGGGGTCTTCTCCCTGCGCTCCGGCGACGAGGCGGCGGCGATGGCGGCGCTGCGCGACGCGGCGGACGCGGTACGCGCGATCCCGCATCCGGACGAGCCCGGCGAACCCCTGCCGAACTGGGTGGATGCCCTGCTCGGCGACGACGGTCCCACCCTGCATCTGGACCTGCAGGACCGCTCCGACCACGCCCCACAGGTGATCGCGGCGATCGTCGGGGCCGTGGAGGCGGCCGGGGCGGACGGCCGGCTGACCCCGGTACGCCCGCCCGAGCCACCGTTCGACTACGACCCCGAGGCACACATCCTCGGCGAGCCGACGTACTTCCTCGACGAACTGGACGGGCGCGGCCTGCCACCGGCGTTCCCCCCGGGATTCCCGGTGCCGGCCGGCGCGGCGCTCGTCATCGCCCAGCAGTCCACTCAGGACACCTGGCAGCATGCGGCCTGGCGCCGCTCCCGGCCGTTCGCCGAGTACCGGACCGTGCTGCACCGGTTCGGCTGCGAGCTGGAAGCGGTCGACGCCACCCACCCCTACCTGGCGGCCACCGGCATGACCCGCCACCTGTTCCGGCATCCGGCCGGCACCGGCAGCGTCTCGTTCTACGCCGCCGCCCGCCGGCACTACGTCAGCGTGGTGTGGCGGCCCGCCGCCTGACCGTCCCGTCACACTCTTCTTTCCTCTTCTGCCGCCTCTCCGCAGATGCGCCGTTAGGCTGAGGTCTGCGTCGTTCGTCCCGTGGTGAGGTGCCCGTGTCGCAGCCCGTTGAGGTGGACGTCGTCATCGTGGGCGGCGGACTCGCCGGACTGGCCGCTGCCCGGCGGCTCGACCGGGCCGGAGTGGAGTGGCTGCTGGTCGAGGCGTCCGACCGGCTCGGTGGCCGGGTCGCCACCGACGTCGTCGACGGCTGGCGGCTGGACCGCGGCTTCCAGGTGCTCAACACCGCGTACCCCCGGGTGCCCGCCCTGGTCGACGTCGACGCGCTCGACATGCGGTACTTCACGTCCGGTGTCCTGGTCCGCCGGGCCGGCGCACTGCACCGCCTGGAGAACCCGCTGCGCGACCCGTTCGGCGCCCCGCAGACCCTGTCGTCCGGCGTCGGCACGTTCACCGACCGCCTCAAGTTCGCGGCGCTCGCCACCCGCTGCGCCACCTACCCGCCGGCCCGCCTGCTCGGCGCGCCCGAGATGACCACCCAGGAGGCGCTGCGCAAGGCCGGCCTGTCGCACCGGATCATCGAAGAGGTGCTGCGGCCCTTCCTGTCCGGGGTGTTCGCCGACCGCTCACTCGACACGTCCAGCCACGTTCTGGCGATGGTGCTGCGCTCGTTCGCCCGGGGCCGCATCGGCGTACCCGCCGCCGGCATGGCCGCACTGCCCGCCGCGGTCGCCGGCCCCCTGCCGTACCCCCAGCTCCTGGTCGGCGCCCGCACCATGTCCGTGGCCCCCGGCACGGTGATCACCGAGGGCGGCGAGATCCGCTGCCGTGCCGTGATCGTCGCCACCGACCCGGCCACCAGCGCGCACCTGCTGCCCGGCCTGCCCCGCCCCGACATGCACGGCCTCACCACGTTCTACTTCGGCGCCGACCACGCGCCCCTCGACGAGCCCACGCTGCTGCTCGACGGCGACCGCCGGGAAATCGTCGCGAACACCGTCGTGCTCAGCAACGCCGCCCCCGAGTACGCCCCCGGCGGCAAGAGCCTGATCGCCGCGTCCGTCGTCGGCGTGTCCGCCCCGTCCGGCGCGTCCGAGGCCGTCGTCCGTGTCGAACTGGCCCGGATGTACGGCGTACCCACCGACGACTGGGACCTGCTCAGCGTGGTGGCCATCCCACAGGCGCTGCCCGCCGCGCCGGTACCCCAGGGCCAGCTCCGCAAGGCGGTGGACCTCGGCAACGGCCTGTTCGTCGCCGGCGACCACCGCGACAGCCCGTCGATCCAGGGCGCGCTGGCCGGCGGATGGCGTACCGCGGGGGCGGTCCTGGCGTCACTGGGCGCGCCCAGCCTGATCTAGCTGGTCTCCGGCTCCGTCCACCGCACCGGGAGTGCCGGCCTGCCCTGATCGCCCGCCCTGATCTAGCTGGTCTCCGGCCCCGTCCACCGCACCGGGAGTGCCGGCCTGCCCTGGACGTCCGCCCGCCCGACGAAGACGGCGCCGTCGTCCGCCCCGGGGTCCGCCAGACCGCCGCGCCCGCTCGTCACCACCAGCGTCGACCCGGCCACGCACACACTGGTCGGCTGCTTCGCCGGCACCGCCACCCGCCGGTCCAGCACCCCGTCCGGCCGGTACCGGTGCACCGCCCCGCCCCCGAACAACGCCACCCACAGAAACCCGTCCGCATCCATCGTCAACCCGTCCGGTGCACCCTCCGCCGGATCGAACCGCAGGAACGGACGCCGCCCGCTCAACTCCCCGGACGCCGGCTCCACATCGAAGCGGTCCACATGCCCCAGAGGTGTGTCGGACAGGAACATGGTGCGCCCGTCCGCGGTGAACGCCGGCCCGTTCGCAATGGTCAGATCGCGCAGAACGGTGTGGACCCGGCCGTCCGGATCGAGGCGGTACAGCGCCCCCGCCTTCGGCGACTGGTCACAGGCCATGCTGCCGGCCCAGAACCGCCCCGCCGGATCCGCCACCGCGTCGTTCATCCGCCACGCCTTACCGGTCACCGGCACCGGCTCGGCAACCCGGCGTACCCCCTCAGGTGCGATCATGGCGAAGCCGGTCCCCGCCGCGGCCAACCACCGTCCGTCCTCGACCGGCGCGACCGCCGCCAGCGGCTCGGAGAGCCGGGCCACCTCGGTCAGCGCTCCCGGCCCCTCCACCGGCGTGCTGAACAGCCGCCCCGCCGGGATGTCCACCAGGACCACCCGGTCACCCACCCAGCGGGAGCCTTCGCCCAGTTCGAGCCGGTCCGGAGTCAGTACGCTGAGGTCGGTCATGGCACGCTGATCCCCACCACCGGGCGGTTCTAACCGTTCGCCCGCTCCTGGGAGCCGGGTGGTGGAGGGGCGCGACGCGCTGAGGTGGGAAGTTCAGTGGCTGGGGGTTGAACCCGCGGGATAGGATCGCCGCCGGTACGGGGGCGGTAGCTCAGCGGGTTAGAGCAGGGGACTCATAATCCCTCGGTCGCGGGTTCGAGTCCCGCCCGCCCCACCAACCTTGGCATTGCGCGAACCGCGTCGTCGGGGCCGGGGACCTTGAACACTGGGATGACTTGGTCGTCCTCGGTGATCCGGATTTCCGCGATCGGTTGCTCGATGGTGGCCTTCCGCTCGGCTGAGCTGCCGGCCGTGATGACGTGTGCCAGGTGGTCGCGGATGCGGTCGAGCGTGGCGGGCGACGGCGCGACCGGTTCGTCTTCGATGGCGTCGGCGATCTCGTCCCGCCGGACGGTGAGCGCGTCGATTTCGGTGCGCAGTTCGCGTAGCCGGGTTCCGGCGTCGGCTTCGTCCATGGTCCCGTTCTCGAACGCGGCCCGGTAGCGGTTCCTCGCTGCTGTCTTGGCGGTGATGGTGGTTTCGATGGCGTCGAGTTCGCCGCGCCGGTCGGCGTTGGCGGTGCGGTGGTGGTGTTGGGCGCGGGTGATGGCGTCGGCGATGAGCCGGTCGGCGTTGCGGTAGAAGTCGTAGAGCGCTTGCAGAGTGGCGGCGTCCATGGCGGTCGCGTCGAGGCGTGGGGCGTCGCATCCGTGGGCGCCGTACCGGACGCGGGAGTAGCAGGTGTAGTACCGGTAAAGCCGGTTGCGGCCCTTGGCTGAGGTGCCGATGTACTTGTTCCCGCAGTGGGGGCAGGTGATCAGGCCGGTGAGGTGGTAGTCGGAGTCGCTCATGGTTCGCTGGTGGTGGGCGTCGGTACGGGCTTCGGCGATGTCGCGGACGCGGCGCCAGGTGTCGGCGTCGATGAGGGCTTCGTGGGCGCTGGTGACGTGCACGTCGCCGTAGACGATGTCGCCGGTGTAGGCGGGGTTGTCGAGGATGCGGCCGATCGTCATGCCGGACCATTTCTTGCCTTGGCGGTTTCCGATTTCGCGCCGGTTGAGTGTGTCGGCGATGGCGCGGGTGCCGAGTCGCTGGTTGACGTAGAGGTGGACGATTTCGCGCAGGATCGGCGCTTCGGTTTCATGGGGGACGAGCTTTTGTGCCTGCGGTTCGACTCGGTAGCCGTAGGGGCGGTGACCGCCGGGCCATTTACCTTTCGCTGCTTTGGCGTTCATTCCGTTGACGACGCGGTCGATAATAGTTTCCCTCTCGAATTCGGCGAATACTCCCAGCAGTTGAACAAGCATTCTGCCGATGGAGGTCGACGTGTCGAAGGGTTCGGTGGCGGATACGAACGCGACTCCGGCGTTGTCGAGTTCGGTGAGCAGGCCGAGTAGGTCGGAGAGTCGGCGGGTGAACCGGTCGACGCGGTAGACCAGCAGGACGTCGAAGCGTCCCGCTTTCGCGGCGCGTAACGCACGTTGCAGGCCGGGCCGGTCGGTGGTCGCTCCGGACGCGTCGTCGGAGGACGGTTCGGGCAGTGCTACCTAGCCGGGCTGGGAGTTGATGTAGGACGTGAGGGCGGTGATCTGGGCGTCGATGGAGAACGGCTGGTGTTCGTCGTCCGTGGATCGCCGCACGTAGACGGCGATGCGGCGGTTACCGGCCGGTGTGTCACCGAGTCCGGTTCGGGGCCGGCGACGTCTTGCCCGGGGCGTGGTCGCTGCCATGTGGTGTGCTCCCTTCTTTCGGGGAGTGGCCGGTGGCGGCGCAGGATTGGTGGCCGCCACCGGCACTGAATCGTCCTGTCGAGTTATGCGGCGGTGCCGGGTTGTTCATGATGGTGCCGTTCGTAGCGGGCGATGAGCACAGCGAGTGTTTCCACGGCGTCGGCGTACTCGGTGTCGGTCATGGTGACCGTTTCAATGTGCCCGATGGTGATGTCGGTGATAGCGGATTGGCCGCGCCTGGTAGTTTTTCGGCGGGTGTGACTGCTGATTTCATGATACCCGGAATCGG
Organism: Jidongwangia harbinensis; assembly: GCF_020216025.1. Taxonomy (GTDB): domain Bacteria; phylum Actinomycetota; class Actinomycetes; order Mycobacteriales; family Micromonosporaceae; genus Actinoplanes; species Actinoplanes harbinensis. The sequence goes on from NZ_JAIWNC010000027.1 coordinate 40,518, forward strand.
GGTTGCTATGGGGGTCGCTGCCCATGGGCCTCCACAAGGAGCTGTATTCTCTTCGCCGCCAAATAGCTGGTGCACATTTGGCCCCACCCTCCTTTCGTTGCGTTGTTGTGGGGTGTGTGCGGGTCAGCGCTGCCGGACGCCCGAGGTGGCGACCGGCAGCCTGGGGCCGATCCGTGCTCCGGTGTGTGCGGGTACGGGTTCATGCGGCATCTCGCGCGAGGTCGGTGATGGCCGTGCTGAGTTCGGCCAAGGTCAGGGCACCACCGCGGTGCTGGTGCAGCCACCACACCGGCCCTGCAGGGTGACCGGGCTCTTCGACCCGATGGTCAGTGGCCGGGGCGCGGCCGCTGTGACCGTGTACCGCGGTGGCGGTGGGGTAGCCGGTCCGGGCGCTGTTGAGTGCGTCGTGCAGGTGGCGTTCACGGGCCGGACCGGGCAGCCAGAACAGCACCGGCCACAGCCGACCGGTGACCCGAGCGAGGTCGTGGTAGCCGCCGACCTTGCCCACCAGGCGGCTCAGCGGTTCGGTGCCGGTGTCGTACTCCAGGAAGAACGCCGTCGAGGCGCCCTGGTCGGTGAAGATGCCGTGCCCGTCCGGGCGGACTGTCGGCCGGTATGCCAGGGCAGTCCCGTCTACCCGGCCGCCGGAGCGAACGTGGCCGGTGAAGGCACCGGCCTGCTGACAGCGCGCAGCCGACCACCACCGGCTCAATGCGGCGCCTGGGTGGGTTCGGGCGTGGGCGGCCAGTTGGGTGAAGAATTCGTTGACACCCAACAGATGCGGCAGGTTGGCCCGGCTGGTCAGATGCCACCGCCGCAACCGGGCATGGTCCCGACGCGGCATCGGTTCGCCGCGCTGACTGGCCATCACGTCGGAGCCGAGTTGAGCGAGCACCCAGTGATACGGATACGAGCCGCCGTCCGGGCGCTGCGGTCGGAACCGGTCAATCAGCTGCTTGCTCATCAACTCCCGCAGACGGCGCTGGGCGAAGTTGACCGACGGAAACAACCCGGCGGCGATCTGTTCGGTCGTCAGCACGCCGTGATCGGCCAGCCAGCCCAACAGCACCAGATCCCGCTGGGTCAACCCGGCCTGCACCCTCATGATCGACTCACCCATGGGGGCCGCCCTGGCTATCGGCGTTGCGGCGTCTTCCCCACCGGGGGATCCCCAGGAAGGGATCAGTCGTAGCGGCGCTGCAAGTTCTGACAGCGGTCGTGTGCTGCGCTGTCAGGCCCAACAGCACGTCCTCTTGGGGGTCCCGATCAAGCAGGACACCCAACCGCACTCCCGCCGGGATATCCAGCAGGACGGCGGAAACAACCGAGTTCCGGTGACCAGCAAGGTGCCGGTGACAGACACGATCCGAGATCATCAACTACTCCAGCGGCAGCGACGGACGGCAACGGCCGACATCAACGCCACCGGAGCACGCCGCAACCGGCGTGACCAGAGCAGTTCGATTTGGCCGTGAGGAGCAAGGCGCCGGCCACGCAGACACGCGCCACCACGGGGCTCTACCGGGCCGCAGCGCACGCATCCGGCGTGCCGGACACCGGGGCTCAACTCACCGGTGTGGATACCTGATTCGGGGTCCGCCCGATCACCGGAGCCGCCCGATGCCAACCGGCTGCCCACAGTCCTCAGACCCGTGAACCGGCTTGCTCACTTAAGGCTGCATAGGCACGGGTCCCAGCGGACGGGCAACCGGCCACACGGGATACACCATCAGGAGAAGCCCAACCGGCCCCAACGATCAACCGCGTTGTCGGGCTTTCGCAGATGACGAACACTTCAAGGGACGGGTGTTCGGAAGATCCACTGGAGCTGCGGCGCGTCAGAGTCGGTAACCCTCGTCCGAAACCTACGAGCCCCGTGCCCAGCCGCCGGGCACGGGGCCACGCTGCCAATGGCAACCGCAGGTCACCGCTGGATCTCGCTGGCGGTCATCGGTCACCGCCAGCGAGGTATCGCGACCACCAAGCTACCCATCTTGTCTTCTCTTGTCTACCTTCGTATCGCCTCGTAGCTGCCGATAGGCATACGTGGCACCCTTCGTAAGTTGGCGCTCGTGAGCCCACGACCGGTACGCAACGACGGACCTGTGCCGGTCTACGTCCAGATCGCCGACTACATCGAGGACGACATCAGGACCGGACGGCTCCAGGCGCACGACCGCATCCCCACCGAGAACGACATGCACGCCGAGTGGGGCGTCGCCAGAACAACGGCACGACGCGCGGTCAACCTGCTGCGGGAACGAGGACTGGTCTACACCGTCCCGCAAAGAGGCACCTTCGTGAATCCCTAATGACCTTGGAGTTGGGTAGTGGGTTCCAGCCAGTACCGCAGCGAGCTCGATCGGAAGCGCCGCCAACGCGTTGAAGCTGAGGAGAAGGCCGGAAAGGCTCGCATTAAGGAGACCGAGAGGCGCACGGCAGCGGCCAGCGCCAGAGCCGCCGCTGGTAGATCGAAGAGCTCAACAACAGTTGCGAGCAAGCTCCGCGAGGCCGAGCGCTTTGAGCGAGAAGCGGCTGCGGCGGGCAAGGACGCCAACACCTGGCAGAAGCGTGCCGCACAGTACGCCAAGGATGAACTCAAAGCGCAAATCAATCTCGCCAATGCCGAGCGCTCAGAAGCTGCCGCAGATGAGCGTCGAAGGGCGCGGGAAGCTCAGCAGGCTGCACGTCGAGACGCAGCCGAGAAGGCTGCTACACGTCAACGACTGGAGGCAACGGAGGCGTTGATCAGCGGAGCCTTGAGAAGGATGCCGGCCCCGAAGGCGGAACGTCTGCGGGTCCTGATTCTCGGTGCAGCGTCCAGCGGCGATCTGCGGATCGGCAGGGAGCAGAAGCGGATACGAGCTGCGGTAGAAAGCGCGCTCCACCGTGAGCTGATCGTCCTTGACGTCCGGCCTGCTGCCACCACGGGTGACCTTCTGGACGGGATCACGAAGTTCCGGCCCCACGTCGTCCACTTCTCGGGGCACACCGATGATGATCTGATCGAATTCGAGGACGACGTGGATGACCAACACGAAGGCGTTGTCGTCACGGCCCGCGCGTTCGCCCGAGCCGTCGCCGCCACGGACAGTCCCCCACTGTTGGTCCTGCTGAACTCGTGCAACTCGGCCAGGCAAATCGGCGGGCTAGTCGAGCGGGTCGCTCCGTTCGCGATCGGCATGGCCGACGAGATCGACGACGGCGACGCGATCACCTATGCGGCTCAGTTCTACGCCGCGGTCGCTAACGGACAGTCGATCCAATCGGCCCACCTGTCCGCCCAGGCTGCACTTGAGCTCGCCGGCCTCTCTGGTAGTGAGTTGCCGATGTTGGCACATGCGCCGGATGCCGATCCGGCGACAACCATCCTCGTCAAACCGGCCACAGAGGTCTGAACAGAAGGACCCCAGCCACGAGGTGCCACACATCGAGCAAGTCACGAAGCAAGGCGGCTGACTTTGCCGCGCAGGTAGATGAAGTTCGATGGTTCTGGCAGTGTTCTCTCCATGGGTGACGACGCAAGCACGGTGAGTAAGAGCTCGCCGGGCGAGGACGAGGAGCGGCTCGGCGAGCGAGAGTGCGCACATTTACTCGGGGTGCCGTGGTTGAGAGTATGGCTTTGGGTTCGGACTGGCCACTTTCCAGTTCCCTCCGGACATGCGAATGGGCGTGCGTGGTGGACCAGGGCTGCTGTACTTAGGTGGGCGGCCGTGGCCCCGTATGGTCTTGCCGGCAGGGCGACGCTTGATCACTGGCCGACGGCGAAGGAGCCAGCTGAGTACAGAGGCGCCGTTGACCTCGACGGGGCGGTGGCTCTCGTGTGGTCCACCGGAGCAGGATCTGTCGCCATGCTGTGGCCGCTGCTGAACCGCCCGGGTCCACAACGCTGGGATCTCAAGGAGAAGCTGGCTGGCGTCGATGTGGTGGTGAAGGTCAACGCAGACTTCGGACACGATGGTCCTGCTATTGACGCGTACCCGCTCGCTGATCCGGAAAAGGTAGACACCTTCGTGCGATGCTCGGATCTGGCGCGTGTTCTCGGTCAACCAATCCCGTACTGGCCCCTAACGCTGCGGGATCGTACGTTGCTGGCCAGGTGGCAGCCCGGGACAGAACCCGTAACGACCCTCGCTCTCAGTGACGTCGACGCCGCTGTGCTGCTGCGGATGGCAGCATTGTATGAGGCCGACGAGGCGGCATCACAAACACTGGTGCATCTGGTGCGCGTCGCTCAGCATCGGAATACGGAGTCGGCCAAGCGCTTCCTGGAGATACTAAGTCGGTGCGCGGCGCCAGATGCTGTCACCGTGGCTGCCTATCCTGTCGATGTCCCGGAGGCCGAGCGAGAGGATCTGGACTCAACGGTCCGACGGGCGGGATGGATTGACATCTTGAGACGCACAGACGCCTTTGCCGACTTGTGCGTTGTCGAGATGATGAACTGGGATGGCGGGGAGGACTCTCCCTTCGGTAACAGCGAGCAAATCAGACTAGATCGCCCGCACGGCGCAGAGTGGGCTCGGCGACTGGAGCCGATTGGCCGAACGGCAGCTCATCGATTGCTCGGCGACCCGAGCGAGTTCGTGGAAACACTAGAAGATCCCCTAACGGGCGCCCCGGCGGTGCGGAAGCGAGACCGAGACGGGGACTACATCGAGACTGCAAGTCTGCAACGCCTGCCTACTACAAGCCCGTTCGCCGAGCTCATTCTGGATTATCCGATCTGGATCCGCACTGCGGACGGAGTTCTGTTTCCTGCGCCGCAGGGTTCCTATTACGGCATTCGGTGGGGTTATTCAGGAAGCGGCCCGGGCAGCCTTGCCCTCATGATCCATGAGCTCTTGGATGACATTACTGCCCATGGACCGGAGGGTGTGTCCGGAGCGTCTGAGGGTCTGGAGCGGCTCACCCAGCTCAAATTCGCGCAGGGGACGGTGCTTCGCCGAGACCAGTTGGAGGCGGCACGCCGTGGGGAGTGGCTACCGACGCTTCCGCCCAGCGACGAGTGAAAGAGCTGGTGGGTGAACGGTCTGGGTGGCTTCACCGATTCTTTCGGCCACAAGTGGTCCGTCGGCGCTAGGTCGCCCCTGGGTCGACACCCGAGATGATGGGGCGACGGCCCATCAGGCGCGGCGCGCAGGATTCTGCGTGTTCACGACGCGCGACGTCATTAGACGGCCCGCATCGGATCGCCGACAACCACGGCGGGGCTGTTCGCGTGGCGCAACCTTCGGCCCACGCTGACTAGCGACATTGTCGCGGCCAACTCCTGTGCCCGGGGCCTGTACAGCAGCAAAGTACAGCAGCACCCTCTCAGCCGAGGGATTCACCCAGTCGCTTTAGCGCGTCGCGGGTCTTCTTCGACGAGAGCGCCATGTAGATCTCCATCGTCACCGAGAAGCGCGCGTGCCGGAGGACCTGCATCGCGACCCTCGGGTGCACGTCTAGGTCGGCCAGGAGGCTTCCGCAGGTCCGTCGCGCGTCCCGGACCGTGATGCGGGGACAACCGGCCTTGGCGCACCGGCGGTCCCAGTAGCGGTTAAGTTGCGCGGCTCGATCGGCGTTCCGAACCGCGTCGTGAACCGAAGATGGATCTCGTTTCCCACGAACGAAAATTCATGATGACGCTTCCGTTGCTTTATGGACGCCTCTTTAGGCTTGGGAGCCTAGAGCGGGTTTAGCGCTTGCGTCATTGCTCCGTGAGGTCTGACGTCTACGCATCTCCGGCATCAGAAGTTTCATCGCTCCGCGCATCCCCGTCACGGCGTCGCTCAGATATTCGACAGAGCGGAACTCGTGAAGCATTTCCTCGACATGTAGGTGCAGATCCTTGATATGTCCAGAGATCGGTTTCTCGGGGACCTCGCCGTCCTCCAGGTCGAAGGATACGATTAGGTCGAAGCCCTTACGAGTGCTTGAGGCGTCTTCAATCGTAAAGCCCTTCGCCTCAAGCGCATCGATCAGCCGACCGCCGTTGGCCAAGACCAAGATGAGCAGCCTCCCCCTCAACATGTCTATTATGGCCTTAGAGGGAAGCGGTAGAAGAAAATATGGCAAATATAGCTCAGCGGATCGGCGCTCGGCGGCTGGAACGGTTCTGATTAGTAGTGAATCTCGACCCGATTTGCTTCTGAGCGTGCTGGAGTTCAGCAGGTGCTGGCTCAGCCTTTCGTCCTTTACGGTCTCTAAGTCAATTCCGTTCGGATCATAGAACGCCACATAGATGAAAGTGTCCTCCACGTCTTGGGAGGCGTAACCATACCTGTAAGCATTTTCAATTATTGCCGCCAGTGCATCATGATTACTAGGCGCGCTTGACTCGGATCTTGCCGTAATAAATGAATTCCCGTCATGCTCTCCAATTTTATTAGCTTCAGCATCTTGGTGAGCCCTCGCCTCACCCATGCGTTTGATCTGCCGAACGACCCGAGGTGGAGGGTTAGTGAAGTATCCGGGCATTTCGTCCGTACCGGAATCGTCAACTGTGCTCGGCGGGTCGAACGAATCCGGCAACGGAGAAGCGGTTATTAAACTGATCTTGTAGGTAGCTTTCCATGAACCGTCATCGTTCACGACGCGGTTCTTGACCTGTGTCTTAAGTTCAACAGTCTGGACGCCATCTGAACGGATAAATGTCACGTCGCCAATACGAAGGCAATCTGTGATGTCGTGAAGCAGGGGAAATCCGAATCCGTCAGCTGCCAACTGCTGCGAAGCCGCCAGCGTTGCACGTTCCCCGTCGGTACCGCACTCCGGTGACACTTTGTCATTTCTGGCGAGGGGATAAATTACCTTCCGGTCTTGGTCTAGATAGAACCAAGCCAGTGCATCGCCGAATCTGCGCGCCTGTTGCCGCGCCCAGCGGAGGTCGCTCAAATTCTCATTGGTTGCAGAGTTTGCATGGCGCTCGCGCTTAGCCGTCGCGATTACGGTGGTGATCGCGGCTTGAATCTCCCGTTGGACCTTCAAGAGGTCAAGCTCGATCTTCCATAGGTCAGCAGCGCTGGAGAACCGTTCATCTACGAGGATAAGTACCAACTCTTCGAGTCGATCCAGAAACTTGCCTGCTTCAGTTGACTCAGGCTGGGTGTGGTTTGACATGATCATTCCTCGGTGGGATTGCACATCTTTCGCCTGCGAAATTCAAAAAGTCGCTATTTCGTGTTTCATAGTGCTATGAAAACCATACCCTGTTTGGTGAGAACTTTCTCTACGGATTTAAAGCGGCCCCTGAACGGGCCGCTCGCGCCGCCGGACCAGGGCCGGCCTACCGGCCGCCGCCGAGCGCTTCTGGTCGCAAGCTCCCGACAGCGTCGGCGGTTACACCCCGCAGGGCGGCGCGAGTGTGAAGTCGACAGGGGGCCGCGGCAAGGTCTCGACGCCTCCGGCGGGTCTCCGATCTCTGGGACGGGATGGCTCGGGAGGAATTAATGCGAACGACTGGTTGTGCATGCTGTGGTGGAATGACAGCATGGCCAGATCCAATGATGCCCTGAGCCCAGAGCGGGTCTTCCGCCTCTTCGTTGAGCGGACCGAAAAGATGAAAAGGCGTCGCATCTTTGACGACGGGGTACCGAGGATCGCGTACAAGCAGACCGTAGGCGGGTCCAACTACAGGTTCGAGCTGTCCGCGCCCGACGAAGAGGATTACCGATCCTTCCTGCTTGATCTGCGGCCATTCTTGTTGGTCGGAGATCCGATCCACTTTGAGTACGTGCACAATCTACTGGCCAAGCGGCTGACTGATAAGGCTCTGCTTGCGGATTGTCGGCACAACCGCAAGGACTGGGATCGAGTCAAGCGCGGGCATGAAGCATTCAATATCAACGGGGTGTCATACGAAGCCATCGACTTCTTCCAAGCGGTGGCATATGGCGACATCTTCCACGTGGATGCCGACAAACGAGCGTGGTTGGCAACGTTGCCGCAATCCGTACAAGATTGGGCGCGCTTCAATCTCTATTCGGTCGGACTCAACGCGGCCAGGGTGATCAGCCCTCAGGCCAACCTCATCAGGACGGCTCTGGAGAGGGGTGTACTCGACCTCGGCGATCGGCCGGCCCGAGCAAAGCAGGCGCCGGCTCAGGCCATGCGTCACGAAGAGCCGTACAGCACCGAAGTACAGAAAGGCAACTAACCCATGTGCTTGCGGACCTGGCCGTCGATGCCCCGCTGACCAGCGGTTCGGACCTTCGGCGGCCTCGTCGCCGGGACTCGATCGGTCACGGGTTCACCTCCGGCATCAAGGCGACCGTTCCGAATCTGTGGCAAGTGGTACTCCTCGAATTGAAGGACTGGTTCGGCGGGCCTACCGGGCGCAGCACCGTCGTTATTTGGGGTCAATGGCTTGCCCGTACATTGCGTGAGCTGGTCAGACGTCCTAGTAGTGGGTCGCCTGGAACGACGACGGGGCGGTTCGCATGGTGCAACGTCCGCCCCACCATGCCTGCTCCGGGGGCGACCCCCGGACACCCCACGGTGCGGTGGGCGCCCTGGGCGGCGACGTTGCGGCTGAGTACGGGTCGGCACGTGGTCGAGATGGCTGCTGCGGGGAGGTGGATTCGGTGCCCCCACTTGCCAAGTGCGAAATTGATGAATTCTCGTTTCGATGTGCGGGCCCAGCTGCCCCAAATGTATCCGTCAGGTGGCGTCGCAGTTCCCGGTTGGCTGAACCGACTCAAAGGGTAGTCGCCCCCAGGTCGCTGGCGCGGGTTCGTATGCCACCCGTCGTAAGCCGTCACTCGAACGTTCCCACTGGGAAGCCGAATCAGAAAATGCCAACGAATAGAAGTGGGTCAGCAATAAGTGAAATTCACCAGGCGAGTAATCACCTAGGCGGGCGGCAGCGGTTGAGCACGGAGGAATGTCGAATAGATACTTGCCGGGCGTGGCGCCGTCCGGATAGTGGGCATGTTCGATGAGTTGGACGTTATTCAGAAGTATTGGCGATCTATTCTGAATCAAGATGAGGCCACCGTCTTGAGAGTCGGCCCACCATGTTACATTCGCCGCAAATCGGGCTTCGAAACGGTCTCGTGTCAACTGATTTGCGCTCATCTGGACTCGATTTAGCTCGATCTGACTCCGGTTCAGTCGCTGCTGTTCCCGTAAACTGTCGTGTGCCACGGTCGCGGTCCACGTAGCCGACACTCCGGCGATAACAGCAGCGATCGCTTGCACCCAAGCACTGAACTCGCGATTGTTTTCACAACGTCTCGATGGCCTCCGGTCCCCGCGAGTCCGAAAAGTGGAGTTGATCCGCCGGTGAGATCCCATGCGTTCAATCTTGCCAAAGCGTGGCAACATTGGCTGCGTTGCAGTTGAAGCAACGAACGCCCATCCTCGACAGTCAATTTGTAGCCTCTATATTATTCGCAATGAATCCTAAGCGTCGAGATGACAGGTTGTTGACACTTGCTCATGCCGCCGATAGCGCATCAGCCTATCCCGCTCTGCGCAAGACGTGCGCCTGGAGACCTCAGGCAAGCGCGGACAGCCTCGCTTCCATCGCATCGGCTTCGTGCCGGCCGCGTTCGGCCGGAGCAGTCATGGCCCACGCCGTGATCTTGCGGTTCTGCCGGGCAACGGGTCACCGGCCACGGCCGCGAAGCGGTTCGTATGCTGCATCGTCCGGTCCACCCATCAGCTGACCTGCACATGCATAACGCCGGTTGAGGCGTTGAGCGAACCGCGCCCTTCAACGCAGGCTGTCAGACGCCTTACCTATGGGGCGTCAATGGCAAGAACACCAGGGAGGCCGGCAAAGCCCGCCTTGAGGTCGCGCGTCAGGACGGTTCGACCGGTCTCGGCGGCGTGGGCGGCGATGATGAGGTCGTGCGCGCCGCGCGGGGTGCCGGTTCTGCGCACATGGGCAATAAGGCGGGCGTGCTGGACCGCTGTGGCATCGGTGTAGGGCAGTACATCGACCACGCTTTGGATGGCGGCCAAGGCGCGGGCCCGCGAGGCGGCACGTTCGGCGGTGTCCGCCAGTTCAATCCCGACCCGGTATTCCGCGACGCTGACCGCAGCGATGGCTAGCTCGTCGTTGTCGAGGGCTGAGCGGTCGATCGCGCCGCGTTCGTAGGCGATCAGGACGTTGGTGTCGAGAATCAGGCGTCGGCCCACGGGTCACCACGCTCGGATTCCAGCAGGGCCACCGCTGCTGCGATGTCGTCAGCGAATCGGTCGTCGGGGGCTGGGATGCCGGCCAAGGCTGCGCGGAGGTCCGCACCGGTCCGCCGACGGGCCGGTCCGATCTCGGCCACCGGGTGGTTGCCTCGGGTGATGGTCACGGTCTCGCCGTGCTCGATGGCGTCGAGCAGGTCAGAGAAGTTCCGGGATGCCTCGGTGGCGGTCATCGTCCGCATACCCGCCACGATATCTGAAAATCAGATATCACGTCCAGGGGCGACGTCAAAGCGGTGCTCCGCGGTTGACGTGACGTGAGCTGGTCAGACGTGCCGACAACGGTTCGCCGTCTACGGTGACCGGGTGGTTCGCACGGTGCAACGTTCGGCCCACCAGCGCTCTGACCTGCGGTCATCTCGACCGCGCCTTTGGCATTGCGCGAACCGGTGGCGGGGCGAGCCGTGATATAGCATCGCTGCTATGCCTTGGGGTGCTGTCGAGCTTGAGCCGGAGGTGGAGAAGTGGCTGGAGAGTCTGCCGACTGCTCAGTTCGCCCACGCGGCGTTCTACATCGATCTGCTCGCTGAGCTAGCACCGCTGCTGGGTGAGCCGTACACCAAGCAGCTCGATCGGAAGCTGCGCGAGCTGCGGTTTCACCTGGAGCGGCGGTCAGTCCGAATCACCTACTGGATCGCGACCCACAAGAGGATCATCCTGTTGACGGTCTTCCACAAGACGCGCATGCGGGACGAGCGGGAGATCGACCGGGCGCGCCGAGCGTTGGCGCGGTGTATCGACGAGGCGCATGAGGCGGTCGACGAGGAGGCTGGGCCATGAGCGAGAGTGGCGGTTGGGCCGCGATGCGAGAGCGGCGGATGGCTGAGCCAGGTGCCGCGGAGGCGTACGACGCAGCACGTTTGGCCTTTGAACTCGGCCGTTCTGTTCGAGAGCTTCGTGAGCGCCGAGGTTGGAGCCAGTCGCAGCTGGCGAAGGCATCGGGAATGACGCAGTCCGCGGTCGCTCGATTCGAGGCCGGCGGGACGGTTCCTACCTTGTCGGTGCTGGAACGGCTGGCGACGGCGTTGGACGTACGACTCAGAGTGGGGTTCGAGGCCGCTTGAGGCGCGGTGAACTGTCAATAGCGGCGACGCGGCGGCACTCAACGCGCACCGCGACGTGTCTGTGACCTGGACAAACGTCCTGAGATCGGGATGCCAGGAACGACCGTAGTCCGGTTCGTATGGTGCAACGTTCGGCCCACCCATCACCTGAGCTGGGCGTTCACGCGAAGCGATGAGGCGTTGCGCGAACCGCCCACTGAGTGTTTAGTCCGGGCTATAGTTGGGTTATGCCTGAAGGTCCGTGGCGTCGCTGGTCGATCAAGACCACGGGTGACGTACGGGTGTGGCTGCGAGCGCTGCGCCAGTCGGACCCTGACGTCTACCGGTCGGTGAACGTCGCCATCGACATGCTTGCTGAGACAGGGCCGGGCCTTGGGCGTCCGCTGGTCGACACGTTGCAGGGTTCGAGCATCGCCAACCTCAAGGAACTGAGGCCCCGGTCAGGGCGAGAGGTGGCCATCCGGGTCTTGTTCGTGTTCGACCCATGGTCGCAGGCGGTCATGCTGGTGGCCGGGAACAAGGCCGGCGACTGGACGCGGTGGTACAAGACAGCGATTCCACTCGCCGAAGCGGCGTACGACGGCTGGCTTGCCGAGGAGAGAAAGCGGAGGGAGAACTCATGAGCGAGTTCCATGACTGGGATGACCTCCGTGCAGAGCTGCACGACGGGGACGATGACGCTCTTGCCGCCGAGCGTGCTCGGACCGAGGCCTGGGTCAGCGCCTTTCACCTGGCGGAGGAGCGCAAGCGGCTGGGGCTGACTCAACGGCAGGTGGCTGAGCTCATGGGCGTCTCGCCCGGGCGGGTGAGCCAGATCGAGAACGGTGATCTCGATGTCAACGAGGTTGCGACGTTGAGTCGATACGCGCGGGCATTGGGTGCTCGGATGCGGATCATCTTCGACTACGGCAACGACCTTCGGCAGATCGCTTGAGACAGACCGGCTTCTGTGCCTGATGCCAGGCGGTGCGGTGGTCCGATGATGAGCTTTCAGCCTGCCGCGTCCGGACCATGATTACGCCGTGAGCTGGTAAAACGGCCTGGGAGCGGGTTGCCGGTAGCGATGGTTGAGCGGTTCGCATGGTGCAACGTTCGCCCCACATAGCGGTTGACCTACGTGTTCGACCGGTTGAAGCATCGTACGAGCCGTGGCGCTCCCAAATCGGTCCGATACCCTCCAGATCCGGGAATCTGGGCTACCGGGATGGCAAAACAACGCCGCACTCTCCGGGAGAAGGGGTGCTACTGGCGTCCTCACGGGGGAGGGTCGGTCCTCATGCGGGGGTGCGCCACGCGGGTCGCGTGCGGCCAGGTTCGGTGATCGACGGGCCCGCCCGGTCCAGCAGGGCGCAGAGGACCTCGGCCGAGGCGCGGGCCGCGAATCTTCTGTAGCGGTCGTCCGCGGCCGGGTCGGCGTGATCCATGACGCCCTCGACCACCAGCCGGTGCGGCACACCCTGGGTCTCGGCCACGGTGCGTACGCCCATCGCCGGCAGCGGCGCCCAGGCTTCGCCGTCCTTGGCTGCGTAGCTGCCACTGGCAATTGGGCGCCACCGCCACCGCTTACGGCAGGCAGCTTCGCGGGCCCGTGCACATCGTCGTAGTGGGCGCGCTTGATGAACGTGTGGCCCTCCTCAAGTTCGATCGGGCGGACAGGCGCCTCTCGACCTCGTGTCGCTGCTGTCTGACAGCGGTGTCAGCCTGGAGGACATCGCGGACCTCTGCGGGCACGCCGGCACACGGGTCACGGAGGCGGTCTACCGCCAGCAACTCCGTCCAGTGCTCCTCAGCGGGGCCACCGCGATGGACCGTACTTTCGCGAGCGACGCCGACGCTCGCGAGGCATAGGCACTCAGTTCGACGTCCATACGGCGTGAGAGGCCACATCCATCGATGGATGTGTGGCAGGACGGCCTCAGCGCAGCGTCGACCGCCTCTGGATCAGTTCGAAGTCGATGACTATCGTGCGGGGTGCCGGCTGTTCCTCTCGCGGCACGCTGTCGAACTGGAGCTGGATCCGCTCTTGCAACAGGGCGACTGCCTGGTGTGCGATCACGTCGCGTCCGGGGTCGATAGTACTCAGCGGAGGCCGGGAGTAGTTCACTTCGTCGATGTTGTCGAAGCCGATCAGCAGGACGTCCTCGGGAACCCGGAGGCCGCGGTCCTGAAAGGCGGCGAGCGCACCCAGCGCGAGAGTGTCTGCGAATGCCACAACCGCGTCGGGCTTGACGCCGCTGTCAAGGATGCGAGCGATCGTCGTGGCGCCGGTGGAGTGGAAGTAGTCGGGTACGCCGACGATTGCGCGTGGGTCGACGTCGAATCCTCGTGACTGGAGGGCGTCCCGGAAGCCCTGGTAGCGCAGCGTCCCGCTGCTCGGCGACGGGTCGTCCTTGACTCCCAGGGGAACTACCGTGGTCGCACCCCGGCCCAGGACGTGCTCGGTCGCCGCACGTGCTCCCTCGACGTTGCTCATCGTGACGTGGTCGACATTGCCATCGAACACCCGCTCGCCCAGGAGCACGAGGGGGAAGTCGACGTCGAACAGCGGGAGGTCGTTCTGGCCCAACGCGAGTGGGGAGTACAGTACGCCGTCGAAGCGTGACCGGTAGCTGCCGTCCAGTACCCGCAACTCGCGGTCGCGCTCGGCGTTGGTCTGCTCGATGAAGACGGTCAGGCCTTGCCTGGATGCCTCTCGCATGACAGCGTCGGCAAGTTCGGCGAAATACACAACGCGCAGCGACGGCAGCACCAAAGCGATCGCCCCGGTCCGGCCTCGGCTCAGGTTCCGCGCCGACACATTCACGTGGTAGCCCAGCTCACGGATCGCGTCGTCCACCCGCTCGCGGGTCTCCGGGCGTACGTACTGATAGCCGTTGAGGATGTTGGACACTGTTTTGATCGACACCCCGGCGAGACGGGCGACGTCGCGCATCGTCGCCGATCCGTTGGTCTTGCGCGCCACAGCCCCTCCCACCGCCGGCCGACATGTGAGCCAACCTATAAGACGCGCAGCGGCCGGCCCGCCCCCAGCGGGGCGGACCGGCCGCGTGAGAGAGGTCAGTCGATGGTCAGGGCGATGGTGTGAACGGCGCCGCGGACCGGGTCGATCTGTAACTCGTAGGTGCCCGGGGCGAGCCCGGTAGTGTCCCAGTCGAAGACGTACTGGTTTCTTGCGGCGTTGTAGCGTGCGATGTTGTCCGCCCTCTCCTGGAGAGGTGTGGCCGGGACGCGGATGCCGGCCACGCCGTCGGTCTTCTTCACGAGGTAGAGACGCGGTTGCGCGTCGGTGACCGCCTTGCCGTCCGCGTCGGTCAGGGTGAATCTGACCGCTACCTGGGTTCCGGCCTTGACGTTGTCGGAACCGTCGCCGGCCAGCGGTGGCCGCACCCCGCCGAACCGGTACTCAGGCGTGAACAGCCGCGGCACGAAGTCGATCAGGTTCGCCATCCAGATGTCGAAGCCGTGCGGTCCGATCCAGGTGCCGGCGTACTCGTAGTCGATGCCCTGGGAGGTCAGCCACTGCATCGTGCTCTGGGTGAAGTTGTACGTGAAGTCGACGTCACCGGAGTACAGCCGCACCAGCTTCGTGCTGTCGTTGACCGCCTGGGCGTCGACGGCGGGGTTGGCGAGCAGGCCCCCCGAGAAGGCACCGATGTAGGCGAACTCGCCCGGATGGTTGAGCCAGGAGCCGAGGGTGTTCATGGCTCCCCACGACAGACCGGCGAGCGCCTGCTCGTCCGGATCGGTCGAGACGTTGTACTTCTCCGCCGCGGTGGTCCGCACGTGCTGGCTGAGGTCGGTCCAGAAGTCGACGCCGTTCTGGTCGGGCATGACCACGACCATCGGTTCCAACGTCCCGTTGAGGTAGTGGTTGTCGAGGATCTGCTTGGCCCGTCCGGTCTCGAGCCAGCTGCCGTAGTTCTGGCCCCCGCCGTGGTAGAGGTACAGCACCGGGTAGGCGGCTTCGCGGTCAGCATCGTAGCCGGGCGGCGTCCAGACGTACGCGTAGCGCTCGGTGCCCTGGGCTCCGGTGTAGGTCATCAGCGAGACCGTGCCGCCCAGGCCCTCGGGCACGTCGGCAAGCATCGCGTCGGTCTTGCCCGGTACGAAGAGCTGCGTCTCGTTCACGTGTTTGTTGACGGTGTCGGTGGGGTCCTTCTTGTCGACGCCGTCGACCACGTACCGGTAGTAGTAGTAGCCGTCGAGCGGTCCGACAGCGATGCGCCACCGGCCGTCGGGCTGCTTGGCCATCGGGATCCGGAACCACTGGCCGTTCGGGGCCCAGTTGCCCCAGACCGTGACGTCCTTGGCGTCGGCCCACTGGGTGCCGGTCTCGAACGTGACGACGCCGTACGGGTCGATGTGCGGGGTCGTGATCGAACCGGCCGCCGGGGGCTGGTACGGCTGGGTCAGCGCGCGGTGTCCCTTGCTGGGACCGTGGCCGGTGACGTTCTGCCCGAAGAGCCGGGCGGCGAAGTCGCGCAGGTTCTCCCGCCACGCGTCCCAGGAGGCGTCGTCGGGGTTGACGCCGTCGAACTCGAACTTGACCCCAGAGTTCTTCAGGTTCGTCCGCAGGTCGTAGTTGTCGTTGTAGGACGGGTCGAGGGTGTTGCCGACGTACGTCCGGAGCAGTGTGGTGCCGTTGTTGATCGCCTTGGCCTGCGCCCTGCTGATCGGAGCGTCGAGGGAGCCGGAGAAGGAGCCGACGTAGGCGAAGGTCCCCGGATCGCTGCGCAGGATGCTGATCGCCTGCTCGGCACCGGTGGCGACACCGGCCAACGCCTGACGCTGGGACCGGGACGAAATGTTGAAGCCGGCCCGTGCTGCCGGGACAATGGCCTTGAGTAGCTCGGTGCGGGGGTCGGCAGTGTTGGCGTCGGCCATCACGACCACCATCGGCTTGGCGTCCCGGCCGGCGACCAGGTTGTCGAGGATCTGCTTCGCCCGGCCCAGTTCCAGCCACTCACGAGCGGTCTGACCCTCGCCGCTCAGCAGGTACAGGACGGGGTACGCCTCGGCTCGGGCGGCGTCGTAGCCGGGCGGCGTCCATACCGAGGCGGTGCGGCTCTCTCCCGTCGCTGCGCTCAGGTAGGACAGCTCCTCCACCTTTCCGCCCGCAGCGACGTCGTCCATCCACGCGACCGACTCACCTGGCACGAAGAAGGTGTTCCAGTTCGGCTTCGACGTCACCGCCACCGGGCTGCCCGGCTGGCGGAAGGAGACCTTCGACCGGTCCGCCATGGTCGCGGTGTACTGGTAGTGGTACAGCCCGGGCTCGAGCGGGCCGACGTTCCCGGCGTAGTCCGAGCCGCTCGGGTCGAGCGCGAGCGCCGACCAGGTGCCGCTCGGGCCGATGTTCGCCTCCAGTTCGAGCGTCGTCGGCGTTGCGCCGATGATGCTGCTGACCTGCGACTGCGGAACCTTGAAGTAGTGATAGATGTCGTCGTTGGTATGCCAGGTGTCGGCCGCGGCAGCCGCCGGGGCGGCCGCGATGACTGACACCACCAGAGCCGCGGCTGCGGCCAGGCCGGTCATTCGGAGGCCACTGCTGTGTGACATCGCGTTGCTGCTCCTCTCAGAGCGTCAAGGCCTCCCGCATCGAAGGCCTGCGCATCACCATCGAGATCGGCCACCGAGACCTCCCGACAGCCGCGACAGTCCACATTTACATCGGTCGATACATTTCCTACACCGGTGTAGAGCGAATGACAAGTGATCCCCTCATCCCCCTGACCTCCGTGGTGGACCCTCTACTCGACCCCTCGACCGGCTTGCGCTCTACACCACCACTCCCGGTGACTTCGCCGGACTCAACTCAAGAGCCGCCCGTTCGTTTGACCTGTGCCGACTCCGGGGGGCCGGTTCCTTTCCGGCTCGTGCGGGGGCTATCCGTTATCACCACAAACGCCGTCCCCGACGGCATGAGCGCCATTCCATGTTCCCGCCGTCCTCGTTGCGTGAGATCCCGAAGCATCACCGGCTGATGGTGAAGGCATGGCGGAAACGTTCGAGCGCGATCGCCGTTTCGGCGGAGGCCCAGCCTTCGAGTGCGACCACGCCCTGGTAGCCGAGCCGGTCAAGCGCGGCGGCGACTGCCGGGTAGTGAATTTCGCCGGTGCCGGGTTCCTGCCGGCCGGGCACGTCCGCAACCTGAATCTCGCCGACGAACGGCAGCGCGCGCTCGACGAGTTGAACGAGGTTACCTTCGCCGATCTGCGCGTGGTAGAGGTCCAGGTTCAGCCGCAGATGCGGGCTGTCGACGGCCTCGACCAGCGCCAGCGTGTCCGCGGCACGCGCGAACGGCGTGCCCGGGTGGTCGACCGAGGTGTTCAAGTTTTCCAGCGTGAAGGTCCGGCCGGCGCGTTCGCCAAGCTCTGCGAGGCGGCCCAGGGTACGCGCGGCGGTGAGCCACATCTGCGGCGTCACCACGGCGGCGGCCACCACCGGGAGTCCCCGGTCGTCCAGGCCAGTGCCGTGGATGTTCAGCCGTGGGCAGCCGAGGCGTTCGGCGACTTCGATGGACAGCCGCGCGGTCCGCAGGAGTTGCTCGGCGCCGTCCGGGTCGGCGAGCGTGCCGGTGAGGTACCCGGTCATGGACGAGATGGTGGCGCCGGTCTTGACGAGGGCGTCGATGTCCTTGTCCGCCCAGTTCCACATCTCGGCCTCGAAGCCGAGCTCGGCGATGCGTGCGACACGCTCGGGAAACGGCAAGTCGAGGAACACCATCTCGGCACACACGGCCAGACGGAAGCCGGTCATGCGGTCACCCGCACGGGCTTGCCGCTTTCCGCCGATTCCGCGGCGGCCAGCGCGATCGCGAGAGCGGCGCGCGCGTCCTGGCCGGTGACCGGCGCGGGTGTGCCGGTGCGGACCGCCTTGGCGAAGGCGGCCAGTTCGGCGACGTAGGCGCCGCCGAACAACTCCTGGTCGCTCTGCATCGTCGTTGTCGTGCGGCCGGCCGGCCCCGAGAAGGTCATCGCGGTGCGGCGCGCGTCGCCGACAGTGGCGGCGCCCGCCGAGCCGAAGACCTCGGCGCGCACGTCGTGCCCGTAGGTGGTCGCGAAGCACGCCTCGGCGAACCCGGTGGCGCCGTTGTCGAAGCGGACCACGGCCGCGGCCGTGTCGCGCAGGCCGCGGTCGCGCCAGTCCGGCTCGACCAGGGCGTCGGCGGTCGCGTACACCTCGACGGCGGTGGCACCGGGGTTGAGGAACCGCAGCACGTCGAAGTCGTGGATCAATGTCTCGAAGAAGATCGTGTTCGGTGGCACGCGCGCCGGATCGAAGCCGCCCGGGTCGCGAGTCAGCGATCGCAGCAGCCGCGGCGTCCCGATCTGCTCCGCGTCCAGCAGCGCGCGGGCGGCTGCCCAGTCAGGAGCGAACCGCCGCTGGAACCCCACTTGCAGTACCACGCCGGCGTCGCGCGCCGCGGCGATGACGCGGTCGGCGTCAGCCAGGGTCAGCGCCATCGGCTTCTCGCAGAACACGCTCTTGCCCGCCTCGGCGGCTGCGACGACCAGGTCGGCGTGCAACCTCGCGGGAGCGGCGATCACCACCGCGTCGACCTCCGAGTCGTCCCACACCTGCGCGGCGTCGGCGTAGAACCGGTCGGCGTCGAGGCCCTTGCCGCCGCCGACCGGATCGGCCACGGCGACCAGCCGGGTGCCGGGGAGGCGCCGGCTCACGGTCTCTCCGTGGAACAGGCCCATCCGGCCGGCTCCGATCAATGCGACACCCGTTTTCCTGGAACGTTCCATAAGTCGAGAGTGGAAGACGGCGACGAGGGGTGTCAAGGGTTGGCCCTGGAACGTTCCATATCTACGATATGCAGATGGCGGACGCGGATTCCCGGCCCACGCTCGCTGACGTGGCCGCTCGCGCCGGAGTGTCGAAGTCGCTGGTGTCGCTGGTGATGCGCGACGAGCCGGGCGCCGGCGCGGAGACGCGCCGGCGGGTCCTCAAGGCCGCCGACGAGCTGGGCTATCACCCGGACAGCCGGGCGCGCTTGCTGCGCAGCGGCCGCAGCCGCCTGCTCGGCGTCGTGTTCGGCATCCAGCACGCCTTCCACGTCGACCTGGTCACCGCCCTCTACACCGCGGCCCGCGACTCCGGGTACGAACTCGCTCTCAGCGCCGTCACGCCCGACCGCGACGAGACCGAGGCCACCACCGGCCTCCTCCAGGACCGGTGCGAGGCCCTCATCATGCTTGGCCCGCAGACACCCGCCCACGCTCTGGCCCGGCTCACCACCCGGCTACCGGTCGTCGTACTTGCCCGGGGCGTCCGCGGCGCTGATGTGATCCGCACCGCCGACGCCGACGGACTGCATCTGGCCGTCGACCATCTAGGCCGGCTCGGCCACCAGCGAATCGCGCACATCGACGGCGGGCGCGCACCTGGTGCCGCGGACCGGCGGCGCGGCTACCGCGAGGCGATGGACGCCTCTGGCCTGAGCCGCCACGTGCAGATCGTCGCGGGCGGCCTCACCGAGCAGGCGGGCACCACCGCAGCCCGCGCGCTCCTCGACCAGAGCCACCCACCAACCGCAATCACCGTCTTCAACGACCGTTGCGCGACAGGCGTCCTCGACGTGCTCCTCCGTGGCGGGAAGCGCGTGCCGGAAGACGTCAGCGTCGTCGGCTACGACGACAGCCATCTGGCCCGCCTCGCCCACATCAACCTGACCACGGTCGCCCAGGACGTCCACACCATGACGAAGCTGGCCGTGGCCAGAGCCATCGAGCGCATCGAAGGCGCCGACGTCGCCCACCGAACGATCGTCGTTCCACCCCAACTCGTGATCCGAGGAACGACCGGGCCCGCGACGACCTAATCATCGGTACAACGAAGGACATAGGGCGGCGGCCCATCAAGCGCGCTGCGCAGGATCGTGCGTCGTCACGACGCGCGACGTCGCTAGACATCTCGGCATCGGATCGCCGGCAACCACGGCGGGGCGGTTCGCATGGTGCAACGTTCGGCCCACCATGCCAGGCCGCAGTGCTGGTCACGGTGGTCGGGCCGCCGCTGTCTGGCTGGCAGATCGAGCTGCTCGCGCAGCCGCCGTGTGAACGGTGCCGCTCGCGTTCACGGTGATGGTGGCGGGCTCGCTGCTGACCCCCGGCCGGGTGCCCGCGGACGTGGGCGTGACAATGCTGGCGACTGCCCCCCCCCGGAGCCGCGTTAAAGAAACTTTAAGGAACGCTTGCTCAGCGTCATGAACTGCTGCACATCGTTGCTCGTATATCTCGGCACAAGCAATACGGGGCGAAGAGGGAGCCGTGCATGTATCGAGGCGGAGTCAGCAGCTATCGACGCGGAGTCAGCAGCCGGACGCGCAAGCTGGTGATTGGAGGTGCCGCCGCAGCGCTGCTCGGCTCGGCTCTCGCGGTCGGCACGGGGATGAGCCAAGCCGCCGAACAGGGCAACGCCGGAGTCAGCTCCGGTAACATTGACGCTTTGGTGCCGGCGTTGGGTTTCAGCCCGGGCGATCCGAACGCGACGGCCGACCGCGTGGGCCCCACCGGGGTAAATGTTCCCGGTCGCTGCCCACCCACTCAAGCCCAAGTGAATGCGCAGGTAGCGCTCAAGAATGCGAGCCTTCCGAGTGGAACGGACCTTGAAAGCCGCATCCAACGTTTTGAAAAGACCTTGTCGGCGATTCAAGACTTGAAGTGCCCCGCATCGTCCACGACTTTGCTGGGCCGCTTGAATTCCTTGACCGCGCTGCGGGCAAACGTGAACCGCGATGACGTCCTGCGTGGTTTGGGTTTGAACGAGACGCCAGCGGATAAAGCCGTCGCCACAGGATCCGGTGACGCGGCCGCGAGCGAAGCGACGGGGAACGCCGGAGCCAGCTCCGGTAACGTTGACGCTTTGGTGCCGGCGCTGGGTTTCAGCCCGGGCGATCCGAACGCGACGGCCGACCGCGTGGGCCCCACCGGGGTAAACGTTCCCGGTCGCTGCCCACCCACTCAAGCCCAAGTGAACGCGCGGGTAGCGCTCAAGAATGCGAACCTTCCGAGTGGAACGGACCTTGAAAGCCGCATCCAACGTTTTGAAAAGACCTTGTCGGCGATTCAAGACTTGAAGTGCCCCGCATCGTCCACGACTTTGCTGGGCCGCTTGAATTCCTTGACCGCGCTGCGGGCAAACGCGAACCGCGATGACGTCCTGCGTGGTTTGGGTTTGAACGAAACGCCAGCGGGATAAAGCCGAAGGGAATGCGGCGCCGCAAACGCGCGCCAGCGAAGCAAGCGGCTCGCAGAGCGGCGCCGCGGACAACGGCAACCTGATCCTTCGCGGATCCTGATCCACCGCACGGAACCGCCTGGCCGGAGGCCCTCGCACCACGGGGGTCTCCGGCGCGTCCGTGTGTGGGCCATGCGCGCGGTGATCTTCGGCTACTTCGGCACGCTGACCGATCCCGGCGCTGAGGAGTATCGCGAGCCCCTCGCGCACCGCACCGGCGAGCTGCTCGGCGTCTGCCGGCGTGCTCGGCGTCCTGGCGGGGCTCCGGCGGCGGGCCTTCCGGATCGACCGCGTGTCGTCCGTCGCCCCGACCGGCGATCCCATGCACCGGCCCGATGACTTCGACCTTGCCGAGAGCTGGCGCGCGATCGCGGACGAGGTCGACCGCAAGCGAACGCCCCTCGAGGCGCGGGCGGTGTGCGCGCCCCACGGGATAGGCGTGCTCCGGATGGGGTTCGGCGGTCGGCTCGAGGTGGGAGGCTCCACGACCGACGGCCGGATCGAGGTCGTGATCCGCGGCAACGACGAAGGCATACTCGCCGGCGAGCTTGCCGGGCTGGTCGAATGGATCGAGGTGACCGGCCCCGCTGGGCGTGCGCGACCGCCTGGCCTCGATCGGCAACGCGCTCGTCGACCGGTACGGCTGAGACTCACACGGACGTCGTCCGGCAGAGCGATAACCGCAGCACCCCCGAGCAGGGGTCGACGTCGACGCACGCTCATCGGCGAGTGAGTGAATTCCGCGAACTGGTAAAACGTCCTGGCAGTGGGCTGCCGGGGACAGCGACTGGGCGGCTCGCATGGTGCACCGTCCGCCCCACTTTGATCTTGCGTGCGAACCGCCGTCCCAGCTGTTCGGGACGGCGGTTCGTCACAATGGGCGCCGGTAGGGCGTTCTGTTGGGCCGGCATGCGTCCGGTCGACTTTGTCGACTTGGCCGGCGCCTGCCACGCCGTCGGGTCGGAGGCGACCGCTTGCCTACCGATCGGCACGACCACTCCGGGATTTGGGCCGGGCGAGCGTCGTCTGCCGGGCGGCTGCTGAGCGGCCACGGCTCGACTGGAGCCGGTACGGCGGGGGGTGAGGCGCGAAGTCGAGCAGGGCTGTTCTGGCCGGCCGCCGCCTCGCGTGTGAGGCCGCGGAGTAGGGGAGAAGACCGTCTGCCGGCCGCCGGGAGATGGGTTCACTCCTGGCCGGGACTCGCCGTGGGTAGCCCCGCTGCCTTGGCGCTGTCGAGTAGTCGCCGGTCGTAGGTGACGAAGGCCAGCAACTCCGACCCGGACTCATTGGTCAGGACCTGTGCGGTGGCGAGGTGGATGGCGCCGAGGCTGCGCAGTGTCGGTTCCGCAAAGGCGGCCGCTGTTGCGCGGATCGTGTTGTCGATCTCCAGCCGGAACAGCCGCCCGACTGCGGCCGGCACGCCGACCAGTGCCTGTGGGGCTGACCGGCGCAACGCCCTGGGCACTTCGACCTCCACGAGAGCCGATGAGACGAGAGGTGCATCGCTGTGGGTATTGAGCCAGGCGACGAGTTCGGCGCTGTGTGCCTCCTGGCGGACGAGTTTGACGACGGCGGCGGAGTCGAGATAGATCACCAGCGCTCCTCATCGCGCATCTCGGCGAGTGTCGCGGCGACGTCGATGTCATCGTCACCGAACTTCGGTGGCAGAGGAACTGGACCGCTGCCGACAGGGGGAAGCGCCCGTCCTGCGGCTACCAGTTTTGCGAGGGCGGATCGGTCCTCGCCCACCGGCACCAGTCGGGCGACTGGATGCCCTCGGTCCGTGATTTCGACGGTTTCACCGCCGCTGACTCGGGCCAGCACTTGACTGGTGTTCTGGTTCAACTCTCGGACACCGATGCGCTCCATGCGGTATTGGTAGAACACCATGTTCTACATCCAAGGCTTCGAGTGCCGGCGCGAGTGGCTCCTGACGGCCGCATCCGCCATGGCTGCGGTGGGCGCCCCGTGCGGTTGCGTTACCGTGAACGGCAGCCGGCGACGGGGATCCCGGTGACCCGGGGGATTATGAGTCCCCACATCACAGGGGTTCCCGCCGAGTCGTCAAGTAGGACAGGCGACCCGGCCGCCGCTCATCGGTAGGTGTGTACCGACGGGCGGTCGGCGGGCCACTGCCATGACTCTGATCCGGTCAGGATCGTGCTGGGTCGGACCCGCCGGCCGGGGCGTACGACCAGATCTCGCTGTGTACCCCGACCGGTGGCGGTCCCGGCTCACCTGCGCGCTCGGCGGGCGAGCGGTGGCCGTGGGCAAAGGCGGGCGAGCTGACCCAGGCCTGGAATGCCTCCTCGTCGCGCCAGCGGGTGATGACGAGCCACGTGTTCCGCTCGTCGTTCGGCCGCAGCAACTCGAAGCCCTCGAAGCCGTCCTGATCGTCGACGGCGCCGGCGCGCGCGGCGAAGCGGTGCGCCAACTCGTCGCCGCTTTCTGCCGGTACCGTGATTGCGTTGATCTTGACGATGGTCATGTTGCCATTCTGTCCGATCTGTCCGACTGCCTGGAAGACGTCTCGCAGCCGACGACGGTGCATACGCCGTCGTCGTCCGTACCTCGACGTACGCCGAATTGGCTAACGACCGGGACAATCACCGCGCCGGGAGGTCCACCCGGCGGCCCATGCCGAACCTCGGAGCGGCGGTGTCGGTCACCATCGCGAAGGCGCCCGCAGGCACACCCTCCCTGATCGCCACCCTGGAGGCCGCCGCCAGTAGCGTCCGCTCGCTTGAGCCGGCGATGAAGAAGATGTAGACACGGCCGAACTCCTCACCGTCGTCGTGCTCTTCGATGCCGAGTTCCTCCTCTAGATCGATCATGAAGTCTCCGACATCATCGATCCATTCGTGGTCAGCGGTCATCGGAACGTGAATCTCCACCATTACAGCCATGCTGATGATGATCCAGCAACGGCTGCCCATGGCCGCGCCGGGACGCGCATCGGCCAGGTTGACAACCATGCGAGCGAAGCCGCGCGGGTCCAGTCCCAACCGGATCAGGTTGACCGGCGGCTGCAGCAGTTCGGGCGCTACTTGCGCGAAGAACGGGTCCACAGCGCGATTGGTCGCCGGGCGTCATCGGTGGGTGACACTTTCGCCAGCCAGTCGCACAACGCTGCCGGGGATCTCATCCGGCCAGGCGTTGAGCAAGTCGCACCTGTGCGAAAGCACGTCCAGGCGCAGGACCGAGCTCGTGTGACGCCGGGTCGTGGTCGTCTTGCCGCAAGCGCGCGGACCGGCGACGAGGGCGGCGGGGGCGGGCGGCCACGACTCGCGAAGCTCGGAGTCGAGAAAGCGAGCTTGCCCCTTTGAAATGGTCAAACACCCCGGTAGCGGTAGCCGGCCACGGTGGCCGAGTGGTTCGGACGGTGCAACGTCCGCCGCACGTTGATCCTGCTTGCGACACAGCCCGGTGGTTCCCTGTCGTCGGCCTATGCGTCCCGCTGCGGGGCGACGCGGTCGCGGATGCCGTCGAGCACCGCCTCCGCCGCCCACGCCGCGGCGTCGGCGATGTCTCGGCGGTCCATGCCGAACTCGCGGCGGAACGTCACCCACGTCCCGACGGAGTCGAGGTGCGACAGCGCCGCGATGATCGCCCGGCGCTGCTCCGCGTCGAGGGATGGCACCTCGGCGTTCAGCAGCCGCTCGAGCTGCTCTCGGCCGGGCGACGGGGACGCGCCGCTCACGCCGCGCATCGCCGTCTCGGCGACGACGTGTGCGAGCTCCGGCCGCGCGTCGTAGCGCTCCATCGCGTCGCGGATCGCGAGAGGGATGTCGAAGATCGACGCGGACTCCTCGCGGGCGAACAGCGTCGCCTCGATCCATGCCGCGGTTGCCAGCAGGAGGTCGACCCGGGTGGGATAGTTGCGGAACACCGTGCGTTCGGCGATGCCGGCCCGGCGCGCGATGACCCGGTACGACACGTCGTCGCTGCCGAGTTCCTCGATCAGTTCGGCGTAGGCGGCGAGGATCGCCGCCTGCGTGCCGCTCAGCGCCGGCGCGGTCACGGCTTCGCCCACGTCGCGTCGGGCAGTCTCGCGAGGACGGTGTCCACGGCGTGGTCGAACGCGTCGCAGATCTCGCCGGCATCCAGGTCGAAGCTGGTCCGCAGGCGTGCCCAGAACATCGCCGAGGAGAAGTAGCGCAGGGATGCCGCGACCCGCCGCCGGTCCCGCCGGTTGAGCATCGGTGCCTCCACGTCGAGCATCGCCTCGATCGCACGCGTGATGAAGGCCGGCTCGGTGTCGATCGTCGGCGAGATCGCGGACGCCCGCGCGCCGACGTACGCGTACGCCGGCGACGCGTCGAAGGCGCGGAAGCGCTCGTGAACGGCGGCGCGGAAATCGGACACGGTCACGAACGGCGGCAGCGGGAGGCAGGTCTGCTCGATCCAGTTCGAGAGTGCGGCGAGCAGGTGCGCGCGCGTGGGGTACTGGCGGTAGATCGTGCGCTCCGAGATGCCGACCTCGTCGGCGAGGGCGCGGTAAGAGACGTCGTCGAACGTACGCTCGCGCAGCAGCACCGCGGCGCTCGCCAGAATCGCGGTCGCCGTGTCGACCGGCTCCTCCATCATGTCTCCGCTCTGTGAGGCGGCGGCTCAGTGCGGGCGCCCGGTGACGTCGGGCGGGAGCACGTAGCGATCGGAGTCGTCGAGCGTGAGCGCCAGCGACGAGACGTACTGGACCTCGCCGTTCGGTCCTCTCTCGGCCGATGCCAGCATATCCGGCCGCTCGAAGGTGTAGCCGGTGACGTGGCAGCGGAGCCGCTCGCCCGAGGGATTGCCGTCCCCGTCGAAGCGGGGGGAGTCGATGCCGTCGGAGCGGCGGCGCAGGTAGTAGCGGCCCCGCGTGGCGAGGGCCGTGGCCGGCGTCGCGACAACCGCCACGCCGATCGCGATGAGCACCGAGAACGGCTTGACGGCGGCGCCGAACGCCCCGGCGAACGCGAGCAGGGACAGCACCGAGGCGAGTCCTACCGACACGAGTCCGACCGGGTTCCAGTCGTGCAGCATGCCGCGGCGGAACTCGGGGAAGCGCGGCGAGAGGCCCAGCAGCCACTTGTTGATCGCGATGTCGGCGGCGATCGTCACGAGCCAGGCCATGACGACGTTCGCGTAGAGGCTCAGCACGAAGGAGATGAGGGTGAAGACGTCCAGCATCATGAGCGCATACGCGATCACGAGGTTGAACAGGACGAAGACGGTACGGCCCGGGTAGTGTTTCGCCACCCGGGTGAAGACGTTCGACCACGCGAGCGAGCCAGAGTACGCGTTCGTTACGTTGATCTTCACCTGCGCGACCACGATGAGCACCAGGGCGAGAACGATCGCGAGCCAGTCGGGGACGAGGATCTGGTACATCTCGACGAACTGCTTGACCGGTTCGGTCGCCTGGTGCCCGAGCGTCGGTTCCACCCGGACCAGGAGATAGACCGCGAGAAAAACCCCGATCACCTGCTTGATGCCGCTGAAGAAGACCCAGCCCGGGCCGGCGAACGCGAACGACGTCCACCACGAGCGGGTGTTCGACGGCGTACGCGGCGGCATGGCGCGGATGTAGTCGATCTGCTCGGCCAGCTGAGGGGTGAGGGCGAAGCACACGGCCGCGCTCGCGACCACGGCGCTGAGGCTGATCGAACCGTCGGAGTTGCCGGTGAACGACGTGAAGGCGCGCACCGCCTCGGGGTCGGAGACGACGATCCACAGCAGCGGCAGCAGGGCAAGGGCGAGCCACAGGGGCGTGGTCCAGAACTGCAGGCGTTCCAGCGCACGCATGCCGTAGATGACGATCGGGATCACGACGACGGTCGAGATGAGGTAGCCGAGCCACAGCGGCATCCCCGTCGCCACCTGCAGCCCTTGCGCCATGATGGCGCCCTCCAGAGCGAAGAAGATGCAGGTGAAGCCCGCGAAGACCAGGGTCGTGATGATGGAGCCGTAGTAGCCGAACCCGGCGCCACGGGCGATGAGGTCGAGGTCGAGGTTGTAGCGGGCCGCGTAGTAGGCGACGGGCACGCCCACGATGACGATGATGACCGAGGCGAATATGATGCCGAGCACGGCGTTCGTGGTGCCGTGATCGATGCCGATGGTCGCGCCGATCGAGAAGTCGGCGAGGAACGCGATGGACCCGAGGGCGGTCGCACCGACGGAGGCCGCGCTCCACCGCCGGAACGTGCGCGGCACATAACGGAAGGCGTAGTCCTCCAGGCTGTCCTCTGCGGCCGCGCGCGCGTTGTCCGTCGACACAGTGACATCCCCTAGAGCACCTTGCGTGGGGGCATCGTCGCCGTCCGGTGTTACGACGGCATTGCGGGCGTGGGTCATGTCGGCTCAGATGGCCATGGCGGCTCGCACGGTGGAGGTGGCTGTCTTGCCACCCGTACCGGTCTGGGTGACGCGGCCCGAGGAGAGCACGACGTAGCGTTCGGCCGCCTCGAGGGCGAAGCCGATGTGCTGCTCGACGAGCAGCACATCGATGCCTTCCTCGGCCAGCTGCATGATGGTCTGCTCGATCTCGGCGACGATCGTGGGCTGGATGCCCTCGGTCGGCTCGTCCAGGATGAGCAGCTTCGGCTCGGTGATGAGGGCGCGGGCGATTGCGAGCTGCTGGCGCTGCCCGCCGGAGAGCAGGCCGGCCTTCCGGGAGGCGAACTGTTTGAGTGCGGGGAAACGCGCCATCTGCCGGTCGACGAGCGCCTTGCCGCCCCGGCGCCCGTCCGCGACGAGCTGGAGATTCTCCAGCGTCGTGAGCTGGCCGAACGACTGCTGACCCTGCGGCACGTACGCCATGCCGCGAGCGACGCGCTGGTTGGGGGCGAGCGACGTGACGTCCTCGCCGTCGAACAGCACGCGGCCCACCGACGGCTTGATGAGGCCGATCGCGAGACGGAGCAGCGTCGACTTGCCGGCCCCGTTGTGGCCGAGCACGGCCACCACCTTGCCGGACGGCACGGTCACGCCGTGCAGCACCCGCGTGCGGCCGTAGCCGGCCTCGACGTCAGTGATCTCCAGCATGTCAGTTCTCCTCCGGCTGGTGCATCGCGGCCACCGTCTCGGGTACGACCGCCATGGCGGCCGTGGTGGCGGCGCCCGCGGTGCCCAGGTAGACCTCCTGCACCTTGGGATCGGCCTGGACCTCGGCCACCGTGCCCTGCGAGAGCACCTTGCCCTGGTGCAGCACGGTCACGCGGGTGGCGAAGCGGCGCATGAAGTCCATGTCGTGCTCGACCACGAGCACGATCCGCTTGGCCGCGATGCGTTGGAGAAGCTCGCCGGTCGCGGTGCGCTCGTCCTGGCTCATGCCGGCGACGGGCTCGTCGAGCAGCAATACCTTCGCGTCCTGGACGAGCAGCATCGCGATCTCCAGCCACTGCTTCTGGCCGTGCGACAGGATTCCGGCCGGCGTGGCGAGCTCGGCCGTGAGTCCGGTCTCCTCCAGCGCCCGTTCGATCGACGGGTCGACGCCACGCCGGGTCCGCAGCAGCGAGGTCCAGGGGCGGTGGCGCCCGGCGGCGATGTCGAGGTTCTGGAGCACGGTCAGCTCGTCGAAGACGCTCGCGGTCTGGAACGTGCGGCCGATCCCGAGGCGTACGATCTTGTGCACTGGCGTGCCGAGCAGCTCTCTGTCGCCGAGTCTCGCCGACCCGGTGGCCCTGGACAGCCCGGTGATGGCGTCGATGCAGGTCGTCTTGCCGGCGCCGTTCGGTCCGATGAGGAACCGCACCTCGCCCGGGTGCGCGTCGAAGGAGACGCCGCCGACCGCGACGAAGCCGGAGAACTCGACGTGCAGGTCGGTGACGATCAGTGAGGCGTCGGTCATGCCTGGGCCTCCTTTGTCGTGCCCTTCTGGCCCTCGCCTGCGGCGTGCGCATGCAACTCATGGAAATGCTGCTCGGTGCAGGCGGTCACGACCGGACCCCTTCGAGCTCTGCGGCAGCGGCGGCCGGGGTGGGCGGTGGTGGGGCCGGGCTCCGGCGCGCCGCGGCGAACCGGGCCGGCAGCGACGACAGCCCGTTCGGCAGGAAGAGGATCACCACGATGAACAGCAGACCAAGGATGTAGGTCCAGCCGTCGGGCCAGGTCGAACCGAGGCTCGACTGCCCCCATCCGACCGCCATCGCGCCGAGCGCGGGGCCGAACAGCGATGCGCGGCCGCCGAGGGCGACGCCCGCGATCATGAGGATCGAGGCGGCGGCGCCGATCTCGGCCGGGGTGATGATGCCGACGATGGGTACGAACATCGCTCCGCCGATGCTGGCCATCAGTGCGGAGGCGACGAACGCGACGAGCTTGACGTTGGCCGGGTCGTAGCCGAGGAAGCGCACGCGTTCCTCGGCGTCCCGGGTGGCGACGAGAAGCTCACCGAAGCGGCTGCGGTAGAGCTGCCACACCGCGAGCAGGCACACGACGAGCAGCCCGGCTGCGATGAGGTACACCAGGAGCTTGTTCGCCGGGTCGTTCAGCACGAAGCCGAAGAAGTACTTGAAGTCGCTGAGCCCGGTGTCGCCGCCCGTCTGGCGGATCGTGGAGCTGATCAGGGTGGCCAGCGCGACGGCGAGCGCCTGCGACAGGATCGCGAAGTACGCCCCCTTCACGCGGCGCTTGAACAGCGCGTACCCGAGGATGCCGGACACGATCACCGGGAGCAGCACGATCGCCAGCAGGGTGAATCCCGCGCTGCGGAACGGCTCCCAGAACGCCGGAAGCGGCGCTAGCGGGTCGTAGAGCACCATGAAACCCGGGATCCGGTCCCCAGCGGTCTCCAGCGTGAGGTGCATGGCCATCGCGTACGCGCCGAGGGCGAAGAACACCCCCTGCCCCATCACGAGCATCCCGCCCCGGCCCCACGCCAGGCCGATGCCGACCGCGACGATGGCCCAGCAGCAGTACTTGCCGAGGTTGTTGATCCAGTGATCGGTGAGTACGAGAGGAGCGACCCCGAGGAGCAGAAAGGCGAACACCCCGATGCCGCCGAGGGAGATCCATGGCTTCAGCTTGGTCATACCAGACTCCTGGTTCGCACCGTGAAGAGTCCCTGCGGGCGGACCTGCAGGAAGACGATCACGAGGATGAAGGCGAGCACCTGCGCCAGGCTGCCGGTCGTCCAGTAGGCGAAGTACGCGAGCGCGACGCCCACCGCCCACGCGGCGACGATGGTGCCCTTGAGCTGGCCGATGCCACCGGCGGCGACGACGAGGAAGGCCGGGATGATGTACTGCGCGCCCATCTGCGAGTTCGTCCCGCCGATGAGCGACGCGGCCACGCCGGCGACCCCGGCCAGACCCGACCCGGTGAAGAAGGTGAGGCGGTCGACCGTACGTGTGGAGATACCCGACGTCTCGGCGAGGTCCCGGTTGTGGACGGTCGCCCGGATCCGACGGCCGAACGAGGTGTACTTGAGCCAGGCTGCCAGCGCGGCGACGCAGACGGACGCGAGCAGGATGGTGAACAGCTGCCGAAAGGGCCATTGGTAGCCGAGGATGCTCAGCTGCCCGTCCAGCCAGCTGGGCTTCTCCACCGGTACTCCCTGGGACGGGAAGATGTGCAGTGCCGCCTGCTGCAGGATCAGGCCGACCCCGACCGTGACGAGCAGCGTGTCGAGGGGCCTGCGGTACATCCATTGGATGATGGTGACCTCCAGCAGGAGGCCGAACAGGCCCGCGACGACGAACGCGACCGGCAGCGCGACCGGGATCGACAGGTCGCTGGCGGTGATGACCTGCTGGACGAGATAGGCGGCGAAGGCGCCGATCATGAGGAACTCGCCGTGGGCCATGTTGATCACGCCCATCTGGCCGAACGTGAGCGAGAGGCCCAGCGCGGCGAGCAGGAGCAGCGCACCCTGTGCGCTTCCGTTCAGCAGCGGCGCGATCAATGCGTCCACGTGCACTCGCTCTCTCTAGCGTCTTTACGGAGGGGGAGGGGCCGCGTGCCGTCGTGACACGCGACCCCGCGGGTGATCAGCCCGCCGCGTCCACGAGCTGTTTGCGGATGTCGGCCGGGAACCAGTCGTAGCCTTCGAGGTACGGGTCGGGCTCGATGAACTTGTCGGAGGCCCAGACGATGTCGAACTGATTGTTCGGGTTGATCTGTCCGATGTGGCCCGGCTTGGAGATGTGGTGGTTGTCGCCGTCGAGCGTGACCTTGCCCTCCGGCGCGTCGAACGTGATGGCGTTGCTCTTCGCCGCGGCGTTCACCTTGTCGACGTCGAACGAGCCGGCCGCCTCGACGAGGGCCTTGTACAGGTACAGCGAGATGTAGGCGGCCTCCATCGGGTCGGAGGTGACACCGCTGCTGTTCGGGTACTTCTTCCAGCTTTCGATGAACTTCGGGTTGGTCGGGGTCTTGAGCGACTGGAAGTAGTTCCACGACGCGTAGTGGCCGGTGACCTCGTGGCCCATCGCCGGCGCCTCCTCCTCGGCGATCGACACCGAGATGATCGGCGTCGTCCGGGCGTTGAGGCCGGCGTCGTAGTACGCCTTGATGAAGCCGACGTTCGACGAGCCGTTGATGGTGTTGAAGATGAAGTCGGGCTTGGCCGCCACGATCTTCGCCACCTGGCTGGTCCAGTCGTCCTTGTCGAGGGGCACGTACTCCTCGCCGACGATCTGGATGCCGAGCTTGGCCGCGTACAGCTTGATGATCGCGTTCGCGGTGCGCGGGAAGACGTAGTCGCTGCCGGCGAGGAACAGCCGCTTCACGCCCTTGGTGGCGAGGAAGTCCATCGCCGGGATGATCTGCTGGTTGGTGGTCGCCCCGGTGTAGTAGATGTTCGGCGACGACTCGAGGCCCTCGTACTGCACCGGGTAGAAGAAGAGGCCGTTGTGCTTCTCGACGACCGGCTTGACGGCCTTGCGGGAGGACGAGGTCCAGCCGCCGAAGACCGCGGCGACGCAGTCCTGGGTGAGCAGCTTCTCGGTCTTCTCGGCGAAGGTGGGCCAGTCGGTGGCGCCGTCCTCCTGGATGTACGCGATCTTCTTGCCGAGGATGCCGCCGCCCGCGTTGATCTCGTCGGCGGCCATGTGCAGCACGTTGGAGACGGTTTTCTCAGAGATCGCCATGCCGCCGGTGAGGGAGTTGAGGAACCCGAGCTTGATGCTGTCGCCGGAGGTGTCGACGCAGCTGGGCGCCGCCGACGTCCCGCCGGCGGAAGCGGAGTCGCCGGCGCGGGCGCCGCAGCCGGCGAGCACGAGGGCCACGGTCGTCCCGAGGGCGCCCAACGCCGTCAGCGTGCGCAGCCGCTTGCTGGTGGTGGACATATATGAGAACTCCGTTCCTGGTGAAGGGGCGTGACGCCGGGATCGCGGCACGGCGGATCGTGCAGATGGAGATGTCCTGGGCGAGCCGCCGGCGTCCCGAGCTCGCGCCCCATGCCGCCGGCAAGGTTCAGTCGGCTGCTGCAGGTGAGAGAAGAGTGACGCCGCGTCATTACTCTGACATTTCTTGGATGTTCCAACCCTGTAGCCGCGTGGCCAGCCAAGGCGCGAAAACCCGAGAAAACGGCGTAAAACATGAAGAGGCTGGTGTCAGAGTGCTGCCACATTCTCGTGACGACACAAGGTCATGTCATACTCTTGACATGCACGGCGCCGCCGGTCTCTGAGGTTGCACGATCAGCCGGCCCATCGCCCGCGCATGCTTGTGGAAAGGCATACGACGATGGCGATGCGGTCTCCCGGACGAAGTCGGAGGATTGTCCGCGATCGAGTCCGGACGGTACGTTTCGCGGATGGCACGGACGGTGGTGTTCCGGGCGGCTCATGCCTTCGACGGGGATGGCTTCGTCCCCGGGGGGTTGCAGGTTCACGTTGCCGCAGGTCGGATCGTCGCTGTTCGCGCCTATGACGCGCCGTTGCCGGACGGTCAGCTGGCGGTGGACCGTCCGGGCAGCACGATTTTGCCCGGCCTGATCGACACTCATGTGCACCTGGTCGGGGGCGGGGAACCGGACGCCTTGACCTTGGATGCGGGTCGTTCCGCGGCCGAACGTGAGCACGTCGTTCGCCAATCTCTGCTGGCGCAGGTCCGTGCGGGTGTGACGACGGTGCGCGATCTCGGCGACAACCGATTCGCGGTCGTGGACCGGGCGGTCGGAGATGACGAACCGTCGGTCCTGGGCTCGGGGCCGCCGATCACTTCGGTCGGTGGTCATTGCGCCGCCTTCGGAGGCGCGGTACGTGACCGAGCCGGCCTGCGAGCCGCGGTCGCGCAGCGGTACGAGCGGGGCGCCCGGATCGTCAAGGTGATCGTCAGTGGTGGTGCAATGACCGCCGGCTCGGACCTGCTGCGGTTGCAGTTCGACGTCGCCGATGTGCGGGCCGTGGTGGATGAGGCGCATCGTCGAGGGCTGCCGGTGACAGCCCATGCCCACCCGGTGTCGGCTGTGCAGGTGTGCCTGGCCGCAGGCGTCGACGCCATCGAGCACTGCACCTGCCTGACCGACACAGGAATCGCCACGCCGGACGCGGTGATCGACGCGCTGGCCGTACGGCGGGTCGTGGTGTGCCCGACTTTCGGCCGGATGCCGGGGCTGCCGCCGTCGCCGCAGGCGATCGAGGTCATGCGTCGGACCGGCATGACGTTGGAGGCCCGGTTCGCGCAGGTCGGCCGGCTCCATGCGGCCGGGGTACCGCTGGTGGCCGGCTCTGATGCCGGGATCCATCCGGCCAAGCCGCACGGGGTGTTGGCCTACGCGGTCCAGGAATTGGTCCGGTCCGGGCTGCCGATACACGCCGCGGCGGCGGCCGCGACATCGGGCGCCGCGGCGGCCTGCGGCCTGGCCGGTACCGTCGGAAGGCTGAGGCCAGGCCTGGTGGCCGACCTGCTGATCGTTGACGGCGACCTGCAGCACGACGCTCTCGCCCTGACCCGGGTCCGCGAGGTGGTGCTGCGTGGCCGGTGCGTCGTCAGTGACGCCGGGCGACCAACACCGAGTTGATGACCTCCCCGAACGGGTGCAGCAGAACCTCAGGGACCAGCCCGGCGTCGCGTACGTCCCGGACGCTGACCACCGGGTAGAGCAGCGACCGTAGTCCGTTCGCGCTGCGGACGGCCACGCGCGTCCCCGCCTCGATCGACGTGCCGACGGCACGCAGCGCCGCCTGCTTCTGCACCCGGGTGGTGCCGACCAGCGCGGCGACCACCACGACGTCGCAGCCGGCGGCCGCGCACGCCAGGTCGGATGCCGATCGGGCATCGGCCAGGAGCACGCTGATCCGGTCCGCCAGGCCGAGCCGACCGATGAGGCGGCGCGACAACTCGACCGCGTCGGCGTCCTGGTCCACCACCGTGACCGTGGTCCTGAGCATGCGGGACAGCATGATCGCGCTCAGCGGTAGCGGTCCGCCACCGATGAAACACAGCCGTCCAGAATCCCCGGGCCGGTGACCGGTTCCCGCCAGCGCATGCCGTTCGAGGTGCGCCAGTTGCTCGTAGTTGCGCAGGTAGGGAAAGGCGGCCAACTCGGCGTGCGGGTCGGGGGCGGCAAGCGTACGGCGAGCCCACCAGTCTTCCAGCTGGGATTCCCCTACGGCACACAACCGGACGAGGTTGTCGCGTGCCTCGGCGATCCGCGGGTCGGTCAGCACCGACGAGACATCGACCGGATCGGCGTGGGCGCAGGTGGCGACCAGGTCGGCGAACAGGGAGTTGACCACGGGTGACGGGGCCAGGCTGTCCTGGGCGCGCAGCCCGTCGTACAAGCGCAGAATGCGACCGGCCAGCACTTGGTTGTCGGCGTCGCGGGCGGGGGCAGCCGACGCGCTCAGCATTGGTGCGTCCGCAGCATCGCCTCGGTGTCGATCTCGAAGTGCACCGTGTTGAACGGATCCGGCCGGGTGTCGCAGACCTCCCGGGTCGGCAGGGAGCGCCAGAACGCCTCAGCGCCGGGAACGCCGGCATCGGTATGCAGGTACACGCGGCTGTATCCACCCGGTCCGACGCTCCAGGCGACGGCCCGCTCAGCGAGGGCGTGACCGACGCCGCGCCGCCGCGCACCGGCGGCCACCCAGACCCGTACGAGCTGACACACGTCGGGCTGGTTGTAGCGGCGTGCCAGCCATTGCGGATTGGGCGGACTGGCCAACGCGCACGGTATGACCGCGGCGGTGCCCACGATGCCGGACGACTCCCGGGCGACGATCAGTGCGCAGCCGGGACGACGCAGATAGGCGGCTTCGAGATCGTCGAGATCGCGGTGCCACTGCGGTCGATAGCCGCCCAGATCCGCCTGCAGCACCTCCTGCATCATGGCCTGTGCCTCGACCAGATCCCCCGGTCGGGCGAGGGCGACGGTTGCCTTCCGGCTGTCGACTTGGCTCACGCTTCGCGGGCTGAACATCTCCGGAACTCCCAACAACGTACGGCAGTGATCAGCGACTGATGCAGCGCCGCGGCCGGCACGCCTCATGAGCAACGCTGCGCGCCGAACCGGGCGTCCGACCCAGCCCCGACAATGGTAACGGTTTTCATTTGCTCCAAGTGACGGGGTCCCGCGCGGAGACGGTCATCCACATATGACTTCATGTCGGCCGCGCTCGACCGGAGTGTCACGGCCAGCGCCATGACGGTGCGATGCCACTGGGCAACGGGTCGCCGGCCACGGCAGTGAAGCGGTTCGTATGGTGCGTCGTCCGGTCCACTCCAAGCCTGGCCTGCGTGTTCGTGGCGGCCGCATTTGGCATCGCGCAAACCGCAGGTCAACGGTCGCTCTCGCCAGCGGGCGCCGGCGGTGTCGCGAGGCCCCGCAGGAGGTCGTCCACAAGTGTGCCGATGAGGCGTTCCTCCATCACCGATCGGCCGGTACTGGTCATCGCCTCCGTTAGGGAGTGATCCCAGGGACCAACTGCCGGAGCGCCGGTCAGCGGCAGACCTATCGGGTCGGCCGCGAGGTAATCCGCACCAGACATGCGCCATGGCACAGCATCCGGGTAGCGGGCGAGAGCGGCTGCGGTCAGCCGGATACCGGTCCAGTCGAAGTCGTTGCGCCATCGGATCACGGTGCCCGCCGCACAGTTCGCCAGCAGCGTATGGACCGCTGCGGACGGCACTCCTTCGGTACAGATCAGCGGGGCCGTAGAGTGTCCCGCCGCGGCCCGCAACACGGCCGGGTTCTCGCACACATAGATCTCCGGCACAGGGAGGGACAGCCGGGCGAGGCGCAGCTGGTGCAGGGTGACGCGGAACGGCACATGAGCCATCGTGGCGGATGACAGCCAGTCGCCGAGAAGACCGCCGGTGGCGGGCAGGTTGAGAACCAGGGCCTGGCTGGCGAGGTCGTCGGGGACCAACCCGGCCATCTCCCAGAGCGCCCGTTCCTGTTCTGCTCCGGTCGGGGACTTGACCTGGTGCCAGGCGGCCAGCGCCCGGAGCACGAGTCCGCGCATCGGCCCCTCAGCAAGGGCCTTGGTGTCGCCGAGGACCCGTTCGGCGAAGACCGGCATCGGCTCGGCGCTGACCGGCAACGCGTCGAGTGCCGCCAGCGCTCGAGCGAACAGGATTCCGCTTCGGGCCATCCGGGTGAGGGTCCCGTCACGGCGCAGGCCGTCGAGCCATTCCTCGAACCACGGCTGCCCGGCGTGGCGGCTCCCGGCTGCCGTCGCGAGCATCGCCTCCCGGGCCTCGGCGAGAATGGCGCGCTCGGCAGGGCGGTCCCGGAACGCGCCCACCGCCGACGGCAGATCGATGCCGTGGGCGCTCCGCAGAAAGGCATCGATCTCGGACAGGCGGACGGCGACCCGCTTGACGCCGGCGGGCCTGTGTACCCCCGTCACTCCGATGACGACATGCCGTTCCGCCTCGTCCGGCGCCGTCAGGGAGACCGTCCCGGCGAGACTTCCACCGGTGCGCTCCAGGCTGCGCCGGGCAGCGGTCAGCAGCCGCCGCCAGCCCGGATCGATGGTGAGGTCAGGCATGTGAGCCAACGGTACGGGTCGACGGCGAGCCCAGCGCCGCAGCGAGCGTCCCGTCGAAATCGGCCACATTCACGGCGCCGTCCCACACCAGCAGGACCGTCGACACGGCGTGTTCGACCGTGGAGTGCGACAGGTCGTAGTGCGCGCACCCGGTCACCGCCGGGTGGGTGGCCCACAGGTCGTACCCGGTCATGAACAGGTCCAGGTCGAACTGTTTGGCGAGGGACATCAACTCGCCACGCCCGTTGTCGTCGACACCGGCGAACGCCTCGTCGAGGCCGAGCAGCCGGGGCGCGTCCGGGCGGGCCGACCCGAACAGCGCGTTGGCGGCCGCGAACAGCGGCAGGTGCAGCGACACTGACTGCTCACCACCGGAGAGCTGGCTGTGCCGGGCCCGGGTGAGCGGCTCCCTGATACCGCCGGGCCGATGCAGGGTGAATGCGAAGACCCGCCACTGCCGGTAGTCCAGCACTTCGGCCAGCAGGTCCCGGTAGGGCTTCTCCGGGGCCTGTGCCCGGGCCCACTTGATCCGGGCCGCGAAGTGGCGGCGCAGGGTGGTCAGCTGTCCCGGCCCGAGTCGTGCCGGATCCCGTTCCAGCAGTTTGCAAACCTCACGCTGCTCCGGGTCGAGGTCGTCGGAGAGCCGCCAGCCCACGCCGACGGTCAGGCCGGACGACATCCGCCGGGCACGCATCTGCCGGTCCATCGCGTCGACCAGGTCGCGGGCCTCGATCGTACGGCGATGGATCTGCCCGGCCAGCTGGCCCAGCAATGCGTCCTCGAAGACCCGCTGCTCGGCGTCGGTGAGCAGTTGTTCCTGGTCGCGTCGTTCTCCGGCGATCCTTTCGGCGAAGTGCGCCACCGGTGTTAGACCCTGTTCGTCGGCGACCCGCACGACGATGACACCCTCGTCGGTGTCCCATTCCGGCCGATGGTCGAGCCCGGCGGCCGGTAGCTGCGCCTGCAGGTCGGTGAGGGCGCTGGTCAGCCGGGTCGCGCTCTGCTTCAGTGAGGTCTCGGTGGGGCTCAGCTCGCGGGTGGCGGTCAGGATCGCCTCGTGCAGCGCCACGATCGCCGGTTCGAGATCGTCCTCCGTGGCGTCGGCAGCCGGCCACCGCAGGTGCGAAGGGCAGCGGATCAAACCCAGAAGATCACTTTGGGCGTACGGGCGGAGCCGCACCGCCTCGCGCCGCGCCTCGACGATCGCCTCGGCCACGGACCGCTCGCCGATCTCGACCCGTGCGACCGCGCCGGCCCGGCTCTGCAACGCCGCACTGTGCACTGCCCTGGCCTGCTCCAGAGCCTGTTCCGCCGCGGTGACCGCGTTCTCGGTCTCGGCCACCTCGGCCAGCACCCGGGTCGTCTCGGCCCCGATGGCCGCCGACAGGGTGCGCAGTTCCTCGTCCTTCTCGGCGTGCCGGGCGTGCGCTGCCCGGGCCGCCTGACCGGCCGCCTCGGACCGTTCCTCCGCCTCGGCATGGCGCTCGGCGGCCTCCCCGGCCAGCACGTCGGCGCCGTCCGCGCTGTCCTGGGTGTGCCGCAGTTCCACCCCGAGCCGGTCGAACCGGTCCAGCGCCGCGGCAGTCGAGTCGAGTCGTTCCACCGGCAGCGACCGGTCGGCGGCCGCCCGGCGCAGCTTGGTGGTGGCGTCGGCCTGGCCGGCCAGGGCCGCGTCGAGGTGGCCCGCGGCGTCCAGGGCAGCCTCGCGGCGTACCCGCAGAAGGGTCGCGGCCCGGTCCAGATCGCGTTCGGCTTGTGTGATCGCGGTACGCGGCGGCAGCGCCGTGCCCGCCCGGTCCACGGCGCTCAGAATCTCCCCCCGGGCCGCGCGGTCGGCTTCGACCTCGTCGATCTCCCGGTGGAGGGCGGCGATTTGGCGGTTGCAGTCGGCGATTCGCGCGGCGCGGCGTGCCGCGCGGGCGGTCGCCCCGATGTATTCGCACCGGTCCTTGGTGAATCGGCCGACCCCGGAGCCCTGAGCCCAGCGGCCGTCGCCGGTCACCCCGGACGGGCCGGTGATGTCGCCGAGCGCGATGCCGCGGAGCACGGATGTGATCCGTTCGGCCGGCACGAAGTCCTGATCCTCGGGCACGAGCACGTCGGCCAGCGTCCCGCCGGTCTGCTCGCCGGAGCGTAGGTAGGCGTCCTGTTCGTCGTCGTCGGAGGTCGGGTGCACCCAGGCGTCGAGCAGGCCGGCCGCTTGCACGGCGGCTTCGATGCCGG
Source organism: Jidongwangia harbinensis (assembly GCF_020216025.1). Taxonomy (GTDB): domain Bacteria; phylum Actinomycetota; class Actinomycetes; order Mycobacteriales; family Micromonosporaceae; genus Actinoplanes; species Actinoplanes harbinensis. The sequence goes on from NZ_JAIWNC010000027.1 coordinate 80,167, forward strand.
CCGCCTCCGCCTCCGGTGTGCCGTCGGCGAATCGCACGAGACGCCACAACGGCGCGCCGGCCCGGTTCTCCCGGGAGGCCGGGCGGGTCGGCGACGGCGGCGGCGAGTCGTCGTGCTCGGCCGCGATCAGCGCCCGCTCCTCCACCACCTTCCGGCGTTCGAGGTCCAGGCTGTCGGATCGGGAGCCGAGCGCGGCCACCTCGTCCCGGATCGCACCGGTCGGGGCGGCCACCTGGTCGTGATAGAGGTTGCGCAACGACGGGCTGGTCACCGCCCCGGCCAGATTGTCCGGTAGATCGGCGACGCCCAGAGCGGTGAACAGCCCGGCGTGCTCGGAACCCCATGCTCTCACCGCCTGGGAGGTCTGCTCCCGGGCCACCTCAAGGGCATCGCCGGCCCGCTCCTCCGCCGCGGTGGCGTCCTCCGCCGCGGCGCGGGCCGCGCGGTCGGCCTCCGCGGCCCGCACATGTTCGCGTTCCGCCTCCGCCAGGCGGTCCGCCAGTTCCCGGATCGCTCGCACGTCCGCCCGGCGTGCCGCCGACCGGGAGGCCAGCCGTGTCGCAAGCCCGTCGGCGTCCGCGTCCCCGGCCCGCCATTCGAGGCCGCCGCTTTCCGCCTCCGACGCCAGCTCGGCCGTCACCCGGCCGACCCTGGCTCGGGCGTCGCGCAGCGCCACGGCGGCTCGCTCGGACTCCACCCGCCGTCTGACGGCGACGTCACGCTCCGCCTCCACCTGCCGGTCGGCGCGGCGGGCGGCGTCCGCCAGGTCGTGCACATGCCGTTCCAGGTCGGCAAGTTGTTCGTGCGAGCGGTAGGCGGCCGAGCTCTTCAGCCGGTCCAGATGCGCGCGCAGCCTGCCGGGCTCACCTTCGACCGCGCGCAGCCGCCGCTCCGCCTCCGCCGCCTGCTCCCGTGCCGCCTCGGCCTCGTCACGTGCCGAGGCCAGCGCCTCCCGGCGTACCTCCGCGTTGTCCCGGCGTGCGGCGAGCGCATCGGCCGCGGCTCGCGCGTGGGTCCGCAGGTAGGTGGCGTAGACACCAAGGAATGAACCGGTCGCGGCATCGGCCGCGACCAGACCTTCGAGGGTACGGGCGACCGCCTCCATGTCGTCGAACGAGCGTGCCGCCTCCACCAGCAGGTGGTCCTCCACCGGGCGCAGGCCGCGTTGCAGAGTGCGGGACAGCTCCACCGGGTTCAGATCCTTCGCCAGCTGTGGCTTGCGCAGTGTCAGCACAAGATCGAGCAGTTGCTCGTAGCGGGCGGGACCCAGCCCGAACAGCTTCGCGTCCACCAGGTGCCGGTATTCCTCGGCCGAGTCGCGTACCGCGTCCGCGCCAAGCCGGTCGATCAGATCCCGCCGGGAGACCGGCCGGTCCTCGTCGTCCAGCAGCGACAGGTCCACCCCGACCCGGCCGTCGGCGACGAAGTGCCAGCGGGTCACTCGGTCGTTGTGCCGGTGGGCCCGCAACCCGATCCCGGCCGTCACGAACCGGTCGCCGTCGGAGAATTCCATCCAGACGTACGCGTACGCCGTTTCCTGCCCCCGGTAGAGCAGGTTCGACTTCATCGTCCGGTCCTCGCCGGCGAACGGATTCAGCCGGCGCGGCTCGATTCGCCCGTCCAGCACGAACGGAAACAACACTTCGAGGGCCTTCGTCTTACCGGAGCCGTTCGGGCCGCGCAGCACGAGCCATCCGTCAACGAACAGGAACTCCTCGTCGCGGTAGTCCCAGAGGTTGATGATGCCGGCGCGAGTGGGAGCGAAACGAGCCAAGACAGATCCTCGATCTCAGAAGAGGCTACGTTGTCTGACCTGGGCCACAGTGCTGCGATAGCGGCCGATCAGGGGGCGGGCCAGCACACCACCGGGCACGGGGAGCACCGCACCGAACCGGGAGAGCAGGTCGACCGCCTCGGTACGCAGCCGGTCGGGATCGGCGTGCCACGCGGCGCCGAAAGCCGATCCGTACCGGTGCAGAATTTCCGCTGTCGCCTCCCGCAGGAAACTGTCGGTGATCAGTGGCAGCCGCCGTTCCGGGTTCTCCGCCTCCTCCGGCTCGTGCACCGTCGTCTCATCGGAGTCGAGGCCCAGTGGGACGCTCGTCGGCAAGCCGGCGTCTATCTGGCCGATCAGCTTCTCCCGTGCCTCCGCCGGATCAGGCACCGGCATCCGACGCGTCCTGCGGCCGTCCGGATCGGCCACCCGTTCGGCGATCGTCACCGCCAGCAGCACTGCCGCCTGCGCCACCGAGCCGGTACCCGGGAACCGCTCCGCCGACCAGCCGGCCGTGTCGACCAGCAGCGCACCCTCGGCCCGCCGCTCCAGGCGCAGCCCGGTGAGCCGGTACAGGTCGGCGGCCAGCGCCTGGCCCCGTAGATGGTTGCCGACCTCGGCGGAGACGTCGTCGTAGTAGACGATCGGCCGTTCCAGCACCGCGCGCCGGGCGGCCTGCGCGGCGGCCCGGCGCTCGGCGTTGCCGCTGCTACTCAGCGAGCGGTCCAGCAGGGCGGTCACCGATTCGATGTGTTGCAGCACCCGGGGCGGCCGGAACAGTGCCAGTACGGCGTCACGCGCGACGTCGTACAGCGCCTCACCCGCGCCGGGATCGCTCGCCCATGCCGAACTGGAGCCGTCGGCCAGCCGCAGCACACCCCGCTCTTCCAGCCAGGCGACCGCGTCGACGAACGCCCGCCGGTCCGCGCCGGAGTCCGGGTCCAGCCCCAGCCCGCTGATCCGGCCGGCGTCGGCGGCCGCCGCCTCGGCCAGCTCGCTCAGCGTGATCTGAATACCGGCCCGGCCCAGCGTCGCCAGGCACAACGACAGATAGGCGTAACGCTGCCGGTCGAATGGGCGACCGGTCCGCGAGACCGCCGGCCGGTCCGTCTCCAGCCGGTCAGCGGTGCGGACCAGCCGCGCGGTGGTGCCGTGCGACTCCAGCCGGTACCCGAACGCCTCTGACAGGTCAACGCGCAGTTCGGCGGCGAACCGGCGGATCCGCGACAGTGCCTTCTCGTCCGGCCAGGTCGCGGTGATCAGCGGATGCCGCAGCACGAGCCGGACCGCGCGCTGATAGTCGGCGAGCTCCAGATCGGAGACCTCAGCGGCGAACCTCACACGGCCACCGGGTCGGTCCGACGCGCGGCGGTGTGCGCGGCCGTCGTCACGGACAGCTCGAAGCCGTCGATGTGCAACCTGCCCGACTCGGTGGGCACCGTGGTGAACCGTCCGGGGCAGGGGGTGAGCGTCAGGCGTACCCCGAAAGCGGCGGCCGCGAGAGGAGCTTCCCGCCGGCCTGCCTGCCGCGTCGCCAAGGCGATGTCGAGCAGCCGGCGCAGCGCACCGGCCTGCGCGTCGGTGAGTGTCCCGGCACCGATGAGGCTGGTGGCCGCCTCCGCCTGGCGGCGCTCCTCGGCGACCTGCCGCTCTCGCAACGCGCGGCGGGAGGACTCCGACCGTTCGATCCGGGCGATCCGGCCGTTGCCCTGCCCCGGCATCCGGCCACTCTGTACCAGCGTCCGGGACAGCTCCACGGCCGGCGCCTCCCACCAGGACAGTCGTCCCGGGATCGCATCCGGATCGGGGTACCCCACACCGACGTGCCGTGGCGCACCCAACCCGAACACCACATCGAAGACGGCATGCGCGGCCTCGTCGGAGCCGGCTCCGGTGAACCACGCCGCCAGATGCCGCAACTGCGACTCCCGGCTCACCCCACCCCGGCGGGCCTCGGTGACCCGGCGCAGCAGAGCGAGCACGTCCCCGATCGCTGCCATCGTCGCACCGGAGAGCCGGTCGGCCTCACTGGGCCGGACGGTCTCCGGCGCCAGCCAGGAACGCAGCCCGCCCCAGCGGCGGCGCCAATCCTCGATCCGCTCGATCGGCGTCGCGAAGAGCCGCTCGTCAGCTTCGGCCGCGGCCTGGAGCATCCGCTCCAGACCGGTTGCCTCGACCTCGTGCACGGCCTCCCGCAGGCGCGGCGTGTACCGCTGTAACTCGTCGTGGAAGTCGCGTAGGTGGGCGAGGAGTGCATCCTTGTGGGTGAGGAAGACCTCCGGGCGTACGTCATGGGTCCGGCTCAGATCGCCGAGCATGTGATAGAAGCGGGCGGCGCGTTCCGCGACGTCGGCCAGCGCCCGGTCGAGGCGGTTGAGCTTGCGGTAGACCTCCTCGGCGTCACCGTCGGAGTTCGCCGTGGCGAGGGCCTTGAGGTCGGCGAGCAGGTCGGCGAAGACCAGTCGGGACAGTGTGCTGTCGTCCAGGCCGGCCGCGAGGACGGACTCGACCGCGCGGTGGGCGCGGTAACCGGCCTCGGTGAACTGGTAGACCGAATGCCGGTTGCGGTATTCGGCGAGCGTGGCGGCCCGGGTGCCATCCTGGCCGCGGTCCAGCACACCCCAGTCGACGAGGGCGTCCAGCAGCCGTGGCAGATCGAGCCCGGCAGGGTCGGGGCAGTCTGGGTGGATCCCGGCGAGACCGGCCAGGGCCGCCTGCACGTCCGAGGTGTGCAGGACGACGTGGTAACTGGAACGGGCGGCGTCGAAGGCACGGAGGAGCCACAGGTACGCGAGCCGGTTGTCGGCATTGACATAGCTGAACAGCCGAAGGCGATCGTCGACCCCGAAATCGTCCAGTCCGAACGAGGTCCGCGGTTCCGGCATGCGGCCACGATACCGTCAGTGCCCGACCGCCCTCGGACACGATGTGCGGCGATCACTTGCGCGGGTGAGCCTGCCGGGCGTTATGCGGAGAGTCGGTGAGCTCTTACATGCGAATCGCCGCCCGGCGGTTCGCTGTCGTTGGCTGCCGGTGGAGCGCCGGAGGTGGTTCTCTATCCTGCGCGGGTGTCTTCGCTCCGTGCTGCCGAGTTCGATGCCTTGGTCGCCGAGGCGTCGCTGGGTGGCGGGTCTGCCGGTGGCGGATAAGGACGAGGCGCTGGTGCGGGTGCTGCGCGGCGATGCCGGGTTGCTGCGGTCGGAGTTGCTGCGGCGGTTCCACGGCGTTGCGGAGGAATCGCCTGCCGGGGAAGGGCGGACCGCCGGAGATCTGCTCGCCGCCGCCGAGGAACGTTGGGCGGCGCGGGCACAGCAGAAGCGCGAACAAGAGGCGGCCGAACGTCAGCGTCGTGCGGAAGCGGCGGCCGCGGCCCGCGAGCAGCGTTTGGACGAGCTGGCCCGGAACCCGGTCCGGGTATGGAACAAGGTAGACGAGTTGATCGCGACCAAGCGTCCGAAGGACTACGACATGGCGGTCACTCTGCTTCTGGATCTTCAAGCACTGGCGGTACGGGAGGGTAAAACCTTCGACTTCGCGGAGCAGATGACTCGGCTGCGGGAGCGTCATGCCCGCAAGCCGAGCCTGATCGACCGTTTCGACCGGGCCCGGCTTGACTGAGTCGGCTGTCGCGTCTGCTGGAGCTGCGGGGGCAGGACACCGCTCCGGCTCCGGAGCAGCTTGCCGCGTTGGCCACGCCGGGGCCGGTCACGACGTCGCCGCTGAGGTACGACGCCGTCTCGGCCCTCCGGCTTGGTAGCGCACCGCCCGAGACGGGTGGTTCGCATGGTGCAACGTCCGGCCCACCTCTCCGCTGACCTGGGTGGGATTCCGGGTCGTACGAGGGGCGTTGCGCGAATCATCCGTCGCCCCGGCTGAGTCAGCGATGTGCTCAGGACGTCGAGTCGGTGCTGTCAGGCGGTTGTTGCCTGCCACGGGTCGATGAGCGAGATGCCAACGTCGATGAAGTCCGTGGTGTTGCGCGTGGCGAGGGTTGCGGCTTGCGAGCGGCAGATGGCGGCTATCTGGCCGTTGAAACCGCTGATGGGGTTGCCATCTGCTTCTCGGCCGGCGACCACGTCCGCGTAGGCGGTGGCTGCGGCGAGGTCGAAGGGCAGAACCTGGCGGGGGAAGGCGGCGAAGATCTCGTTGGCTGCCTGGTGCAGGTCATGCTTGCGCCGGCCGTCCGGTAGCCGGGCGATGCCGTACCGAATCTCGGCGACGGTGACCGACGTGGTGTAGAGACCGGTGCTTGAGGTCTGCCGGAGCCAGGCGAGCACGGCTGGAGCAGGAGTGCCCCGCATGAGTTCGGAGACGACGTTGGTGTCGAGGACGATCATCACTCGCCGAAGTCCGCTGCTCGGGGTGGGGTGATCCTCGGGGGTACGGCGAGGTCCACGCCGCCGAGCTGCGCGAAACGATCGGCGAGTGCGCTGAAGAGGTCGTTTCGCGGGCCTTCCTCCTCGGTGGCGGCCGCGGTGAGGATCAGGCGAATCTCGGCCTCCATGGAACGGCCGTGCCGGGCGGCTCGGAGACGCAGCTTCTCTTTGACGGAATCGTCCAGGTCTCGAATGCTGAGGGCGGCCATGGCCTCATCTCCTCGATACCAGGTCTGCTAGCAATGCTAGCGCAGGAATGCGGCAGCGGCCGATGGCCGTTCAGTGCTTGTGGCGTGAGCTGTTGAAACGCCCGTGCACCGCCACCAGGGCCGGCTCCGATGGCCGACACCCACCTTGTCGGTGGCAGATGAGGTTGCGCCGTCAGGTCGCGTTTGGCGGTCGGGGGGTTTCGAGGGATCGGTGCCGTGACGCATAAGTATGCTGATCCGCCGTGACGTTCGAGCGGCTGGCCGAGTCGTACCGCGACGAGCTGACAGCTCATTGCTACCGGATGTTGGGTTCGTTTCACGATGCCGAGGACGCGGTCCAGGAGACGTTGGTGCGGGCCTGGCGAGGTCAGGAACGGTACGAGGATCGCGGCACGACGCGTGCCTGGCTGTACAAGATCGCGACGAATCGGTGTCTGACCCTGATCGAGCGTCGGGGGCGCCGCCGGGAACTGCCGACGGACTTCACGCCGGGAACCGCGCCGCTGACCGAGACGGCGTGGCTGGAGCCGTACCCGGACAGTGGGGTGGGCTCCGTCGGAGCGTTTGACCCGGCGCAGCGGATGCTGGCGCGTGAGCATCTGGAGCTTGCGTTCATCGCGTCGCTGCAACACCTCTCCGGCCGGCAGCGGGCCGTGCTGTTGCTGCGCGAGGTGCTCGGCTATCACGCCGGTGAGGTTGCCGACCTGCTCGACATCTCTGTCGCGGCCGTCAACAGCGCCCTGCAGCGAGCGCGCCGGACCGTCGACGAGTTGCGTCAGACACCCATCCAGCAGGCGGAGTTCGCTGAGCTCGGTGACGACAAACTCCGGGAGGTGGCGCGGCGCTACGCGACCGCGTGGGAAACCGGCGACGTCGACGCCATTGTGGCGATGCTGACCGACGACTCCAGATACTCGATGCCACCGCTAGCGCAGTGGTACGAAGGCCGTGACAGCATCCGCGAGTTTCTGCTGGATGGTCCGTTGTCACTGCGGTGGCGGTTCGTCCCGGCGCACGCGAACGGACAGTTGGCCTTTGGAACCTACCGGTGGGACCCCGAGGCGTCCGTCTTCACCGCGGCGGCGCTGGACCTGATCGCTGTGCGTGGCACCGGTATCGCCGAGGTGGTGTCGTTCTTGACCCCGAAGATCTTCCCGAGGTTCGGCCTCCAGATGGAACTTGCCCAAGATTAAGAAGATCAGTCCGGCCCATGCGATGAGTTCGCCGGTCTGCGCGGGTTGTAGAGGTGATAGCAACCCAATCCGTGGAGGACGTCATGACAGACGACGAGGCACAGATCCGCGAACTGATCGAGCACTGGACGGCAGCCGTGCGGGCCGGTGACCTGGCTGGCGTTCTCGCAGACCACACTGACGACATCATCATGTACGACGTCCCCCCGCCCTACCACGGCATCAAAGGAATCGAAGCGTACGGGCGAGCGTGGCCCGAGTTTTTCCAGGGGCAGGCAACAGGCGCCACCTTCGAGCTGGCCAGCCTGGACATCACAGCTGGAGACACGGTCGCCTACGCACACGCCCTGCTGCGCTGCGGCACGCCTGAGGAACTGACGAGAAAGCCGGACTTCCTGCTGCGGCTGACCTTCGGCCTACGCAAGGAGCAGGGCCGCTGGGCCGTCGCACATGAGCACCATTCGTTCCCGGACGAGAGCGGCACCGACAACCGCGAAGTATCCGAACGCGAGGTCCGAACGCTGCATCAGCGATGGTTTGAGTCCACCGCGGCGAAGGACCTCGACGGGCTCATGTCCCCGATCGCCGAATCGGTCATCTCCTACGAGCACGAGCAGCCACTGGAGTACGTCGGCCGTGACCGGGTCCGTGAGGTCTGCGCAAACGGCCTCGACGCCAGCTCCGGAACGGTCACCTGGGAGGTTCCGGACTTGAACGTCGTCGTGCGCGACGACCTCGCGGTGGCCTGGGGCCTGAACCGGATGACCGTGGAACAGGACAACGGGGGCCTGGTCGAAAGCTGGTCCCGTGGCACCCGGATCTTCCAGAAGACCGACCGAGGGTGGGAACTGATCCACCAGCACGTGTCTTTCCCGTTTGATCCGGCCACCGGGCAAGCCCGGACCGACTTGGCACCCACCGCAACCAACTGAACCGACCGGACCGAACGACCTGACGGTTGATGCACGCTGGCCGTCCCGTCGGGCGAACCTCGTGGTTCAGGTGCCGGAGGCCATGTAGGCGGCGAGGATGTAGCGGGGGTGCCGGTCGAGGTTTTTGCGGGCCCGGTCGTAGCGCATCGTGGTCTTCGGATCGGCGTGCCGGGCGGCGATTTGCCCGTCGCGGAGGCAGATGCGTGCGCTTGGACGACGATCCCTGGGACGTCGTGCTTCGCGAGCCACATCGTCAGCTGGCGTGATCAGGTGACTACGGGGTCAGCACGATCCTCCCGAAGACCTCGCCAGCGTCCATCTTTTGGTGCGCCAGCACGGCATGCTCCAGCGGCAGCACCTCGTGCACCACCGTCTGGAGCTCGCCACGACCCGCGGCAGCGAACTGCTCCATCCGCACGGCACGTCGAGCGGGCTCCGCTACGGTTGCGGCGCTGAAGGTGGCGAAGGACATCGACTTCTGGAACCCGGCCATCAACTTCGTGCCGAAATCAGCGGGCGGCTGGCCACCGACTGCGCCGACGGCCACGAGTCGACCGTTAGGGTTGAGCCTGTCGAAGAACGAAGGCATGTCCTCACCTGCGACGACATCAATGATGACGTCGTAGCCTGCGGGAGCGTCCGCCTCTCCTTCTCCGGAGCGGTCCAGCACGTGGGTCGCACCGAGGTCACGCAGTCGACGGCCGCGCTCATGGGAAGAGGTGGTGACTGCCACGGCACCGGCACCAACCTTCGCCGCGAGCTGGACCGTCATGATCCCGATGCTGCCGGCCGCGCCGCGCACCAGCACGGCCTCCCCCAAAGAGAAGCAGGCGTGGGAGAGACCGAAGTGGGCCACGACCCCGGAGCTCCCGAGCGTCACGGCGTCGACAGCGGAAAGGCTCGCGGGGAGGGGCAAGACCTCTGCGATCGGCGCAATTGCCTGCTCGACGTAGCCGCCGCCCGTACCGGTGAACGCCCACACGCGCTGCCCGACCCATGCGGGGTCGACACCATCGCCCACCGCGGTCACCGTCCCCGCCACCTCACCGCCCGGGACATGACCCTCCCGGAAGCCGTAGGCAGCGAGAGCACCACTGCGGATCACGACGTCGACGCCTCCAACCCCGATCGCCTCAGTGGCGATCGACACCTGCCCCTGAGCGGGAGCCCGGCCAGAGATATCGATGACTGTAAGCCCCTCGGGGCCCCCGAACTCCTTGATCGCGACTGCCTTCACCGTTGTCCCTCTTGGTGGCTCGATCAAAGCCGCCGTTGGGCGACCCCCTGGCTGCTGGGGACGGTAGCGGGCGCCGGCGTCCGTTCTAGCTAAAGTGAGAGAGTGATCGGCCGTTTGCCTCAGACGCTGCGTTCGGACGCCCTGGACAACCGCGCGCGCATCCTCGACGCGGCTCGGGCAGTGTTCGCCGCCGAAGGCCTGGACGTGCCGATGCGCGAGATAGCCCGGCGCGCCAGGGTCGGCCCCGCCACCTTGTACCGCCGCTTTCCCACCAAGCAGGCGCTAGCCACTGAGGCCTTCACAGAGCAGATGTCTGCGTGCCACACCATTGTCGAGGAGGGGCTTGCCGACCCGAATCCGTGGCACGGATTTTGCCTTGTGATCGAGAAGCTCTGTGAACTGCACGCACGAAACCGGGGCTTCACCACAGCGTTCACCTCGGCCTTCCCCTATGCCATGGATCTTGCCGCGGAGCGCGAACACGCGCTCACCTCGCTCGCCGAGCTCGCGCGCCGCGCCAAGGACGCCGGCCAGCTGCGGGCAGACTTCGTCTTGGACGACCTCATCCTCATGCTGATGGCCAACGGCGGCCTGCACACCAGATCGACGAACGCTCGGGTTGCTGCCTCCCGCCGCTTTGCCGCGCTCGCGATCCGGGCATTCCGCGCTTGATCGGCACTCACCGCGATACCCCCGTGGTCCGGTCGCGTCCTGCCCACTCTCATAACGGCCGAGTCGAAGTGGAATGGTTCCAACGCCGTGGCCGTCAGCGCTGTCCTCGGCAGAAGTGCGCACGTGATCATCGCGCGATGGACCTGTACCGCGCAGCGGTGTGAAGCCGTCGTGGGGTATTCCGGCGGGGGAGCGGTGACGTGATAAGAGCGATCGTTTCGATCTTCCCGGCGCCGGTCCGGTGCTCGCCGGATGCTCCCTCGAGTGTCGAGGCGACCGCCCGAGTGCTGCCGGTCGGGTGCGGACGCCGAGGGGAATGGGGCACGAATGGGGGGCCGAAGAGACTTCTCGGCGGATGACGGCCAAGGGGCGTACCTAAGGTCTGGGCCATGAATTTCGTATTCGTTCCAGGGGTCAACCACGGCGGCTGGTGCTGGCATCCCGTCGGGCAGCGGGTGCGGGCCGCCGGGCACCGGGCGTACGCGTTGACGTTGCCGGGCCTCGCGATGGGTGACGATCCCACCGGGCTGAGCCTCGCGGACGCCGTTGACCACATCGTCGATGAGGTGCAGCGACGCGACCTGGTCGACGTCGTGCTCGTCGGGCATAGCTTCGCCGGCATTCCGATCACTGGCGCTGCTCCCCGGATCGCCGACCGGCTCGCGCACATCGCCTTCTTCAGCGGGTTCATCCCGAGGCGCGGCGAGTCGATGGCCGACGCGCTCGGGCCGCAAACCAAAGCGTGGATCCGTGCGACGGTCGAGGCGTCGCCCGACGACACCGTCCCCATCGACTTCGAGACCTTCCGGACCCGGCTCATGCAGGACGAGTCGCCCGACCTGCAGCGGTTCGTCTTCGACCAACTGACGCCGCAGCCCGGGGGATACATCCTCGAGTCGCTCGACGTCGACGGGCTGGCGACTCTCGGCGTACCTCTCAGCTATCTGCTCGCCGAGCGTGACATCGCGCTCGCGGCGCCGGGCGTCGAGTTGGCCGCCCGCCTCGGCGTCGAGCCGGTCATGGTGCCCGGCACCCACGAAGCGTTGCTCACCCACCCGGACGAGGTGGCCGCGGCGCTGCTCAAGACCACGACAAGCGGTTGACGGGCGCGGTGGACCACAACGGTCGCCTCGCGCGAAGGGAACGAGGCTCAGCTTCGCCGGACCCGGAACATCTTCCCGGAGACCCAGCTCCCTGATCTTGGATGTTCCTTGGCGTTGCGCGTGGCGAGGGTTGCGGCTTGCGAGCGGCAGATGGCGGCTATCTGACCGCCGAACCCGCTGATGGGGTTGCCATCTGCTTCCCGGCCGGCGACCCTCTGTTTCTGCCGGCGTCTGGGGGCTTGCCTTGGTGGACCGGCGCCGGCACGGTGACTGGGCACCGTTGACGGCGGTACGGGTGACGACCTCCCGGCCCGACGGCGCCGGCGCGGAGTTCGTCGCCCGGACCGGGATCGGCTGGTCGGCCTTCGACGACCCGATGACGGTGGAGGTGTGGCAGCCACCGGGCGGCAACGCGCCGGGTGACGAGCCGGGCCGCTGCGAGGTGGCCAAGCGTGGCCGGGTGGTGCTCGGCCGCGCCGGGTTCTCGGTGATTCCGCTGGCTGCCGGTCGCTGCCGTGTCGATTGGGACGAGGACGTGACCGTGACTCCGCATCGGGTCACCGGACGTGCCGGGCCGTTGCTGTCCTTCGCCGGGCGGGTCGGCTTCGGCGCCACCCTGCGAGCGATGGCCCGGGACGTGGAGCGGCAATCCCGCTGACGGCCGGACACGTGCAATCTGCTCGTCCGGGTCGAACGCGAACGACGCGGTGCGACTTACTGGTGGCGCGTCCGGTGCCAGGCGAAGAACGGCTCCTGGTCCGGCTGATAGCCGTGCAGGTGGCGGCCCGTGAGGTCCTTGACCACCCGCCGGAGGTCGTCGGTGGCCTGCTTCCTCGGGTTGCCGGTGACGATGCCGGAGGCGCTGACCGTGAGGTAACCGCGCTCGAAGAGTTCGTCGCAGCCGAGTGTGCAGGCCGGCATGGTGTTCGCCAGCTGCAGGCGTTCGTTGCGGTCGGCCTCGGCGCGCCGTTTGATATGGGCCAGCCGAACGAGGGCGACCGGCAGAAGGCGGCCGCAGATGGCGCAGGTGATGCGGACGCGCGGGCCGAACCGGCTGCGGCGTAGCCGACGCTGCTCCAACCGCACGACGGTGCGGGCCAGGCCGTCGAGATTGTCGAGTCCGTCGAGGAGCCGGTCCGGTATCTCGAAGCCCACGTTCGGCCCGTCGGCGTCCAGGATCGCACCCGCTTCGGCGGAGGCCCCGGCCCGCAGCATTTCCGCGACGTCGCGCTCCGTCAGGGCGTCGTCGTCCACCAGCGGTTCGGGGCCGAGTATCGGCACGCCACGGCGAAGTGTCGAGTCGCGGATCGCGGCGACAGCTTCCGGCCGGAGCCGGCTGCCGTTGAAGCCGCCCAGCGGCACCACGGAGTCGAAGCGGATGCGGAATTCGTAGGGTGCGTCGGGCCATACCGGGGTGACCGCCCGGAACATTGTTCCGGTGACTCGTGCGATGGTGATCGCGCCGTAGGTTGCGGTCTGCCACGGCTCGAGGTTTCCGTCGGCTGTTCGCGGCCAGCCACGGATCGGCGTGGCCGGTGACACCGCCTGCACGAACGCGAGATAGGTCGGCTGAGACGGGTTCTCCAGCCAGTCGGTCGCCGCTGAGGCCAGTGGGCCGTAGCGGGGGTTCTTCCAGCCCCAGATGAGGCCGTTCATACCGATCTCGAAGTTTCGCTTCGCGTCGCTGCCGACGTACACGTAGGCGTACTTGGTCATGTCAGCCCGGCTCCGGGGCATCGGCGATCCGCTGCAGCTTGCCGTGCGCGGTGACTGGCCATGATGCGGCTTCCATACCGTGCAGTCTGCCTGGACTGCCGCGAGATCCGGCGCACCATGCGGGCTGCACCCCCGTCGAACCGACTACCGGGCGGCCCACGGCCGCTACCCCGGCTCTCCACGGCGGCGCGACACGGCGGCTGCGTACCCTAGCGGTCGGCGCCCTGCTCGCGTCCTGCCTGCTGCTCGCCCCGCATCTCGGCCCGGGCCCGGGCCAGTTCGTCCAGGGCGCCGGTGCGGCGCAGCTTCCGGATGAGGTACTTCGACAGCAGGCCGTTGCCGAGCAGGTGCAAGGTCTTGTTGGGCGGCGAGCTGAACCCGCCCGCGGTGTGCGGCGCCCAGACGGCGGTGTCGTCGGTGACCTCCAGCCAGCCGGTGCCGATCCGGTTGGACACCCCGGCGGCCTGCGGTCGGAACGCGTGCGCGGCGAACCCGGCGCGGCGGCCGCCCGGCGGGAGCAGGCCGGGGGTGACGTCGAGGTGCAGGCCGCGTTCGCTGTGACCGGTCACCCGGACCGGCGCGATGACCGGGTATCCGTCGCCGCCGCGGTAGGCGATGACGTGGTGTGGCATCTTCCGGGCCTGGCGGGCGAACTTTGCGGTGTCGACGCGCGGGCCGGTGCCCTTGGCGGGCGGCTTCTGCGCGGCCGGTGGCTCGGGTTGGGGGGCACCCGACACGTCCGGGGTGCCGGTGGCGTGCGGGTCGGGCCAGGACACGACGCGGATCAGGGGGATGTCGATGACCAGGCGGTGTTCGACGTATTCGCGCAGCGCCCAGTTCCAGAACCGGCCGGTCGGCAGGTCGCCGAAGAACCGGCCGGCCTGCTCGGTGACGAGGGCGAGTTGTTGCGGCGACGGCTCGGCGGGCACCACGGCGGTGCCCTGGGCGAGCACGAGGCGGGAGCTGGTGGCGAAGCCGTGCTCCCGCGTGTGGTAGGCCATCGCGACCCGCGGCTCCTGGAGCAGGCGCTTCAGCTTGCCGGGGAAGGCGAGCGACGTGGTCATGGCGACGCTGCCGGCGTCGCGGTCGACCAGGCCGACGGGGCTGACCGGGACGACGACCGCCCCGCCCGCGGGGGTCAGATAGGCGGATACGGTGACCAGGTCGCCGGCGAACACCGACTGCACCTCGTCGGACCAGGTAACGGGCATGGGACACACCTTGAGCCGTCCCCTTGCCGCAGGTAAACGATCTTGCCCGAACGTACCTGCGTCCTGTCACCGGCGTCGGGTCAGCCGCGGCGTAGGCGCCCGGTCCGCGCCGGGAGTCAGCCCGCGACGACCCGGTTGCGTCCGGCCTCCTTCGCGCGGTAGAGCGCGTGGTCGGCTCGTCCGAGCAGGGTGTCCAGCGTGTCGTCCGGCTTCAGCTCGGCCAGTCCGACACTGATCGTCACGGTGATCGGCTCGCCGTGCCCGGTCACGGTGATGGCCTCGACCGCCGCACGCATGCGCTCGCCGAGGTCGATGGGATCGCCGTGCACCTCGCTCTGTACGACGGCGAACTCCTCGCCGCCGTACCGGCCGAAGACATCCGGCCGGCGTACGTTGCGCCGCAGGACCGTGGCGACCGCGCGGATGACGTCGTCTCCGGCCGCGTGACCGTAGGTGTCGTTGACGTCCTTGAAGTGGTCGATGTCCAGCATCATGGCCGTCATCGGGCGGTGACCGCGTCGGGCGACCTCCAGCTGGGTGGTGGCCGCCGCGGTGAACTGCCGCCGGTTGTAGACCCCGGTCAGCTCGTCGGTGGTCGCGAGCTGCTGCACGGTCGCGAACAGGCGGGCGTTCTCGTACGCGGCCGATGCCTGTCCGGCGAGCGCGGACAGCAGTTCCGCGTGCGCCGGCAGCAGCCGGCCGGGTTCGGATGCGCCGGCGAGCAGCACTCCGCGGCCGTGGCCGCGCACGTCGAGGGGGACCGCCAACCAGCTGCCGGTGTCGCCGAGCACCGCGGCGACGGCGGCCGGAGGGGCCGCACCGTCGCCGTGGGCGGCGCGCGGGACGGCCGTCTGCAGCCCATCGCCGACCGCCGCGGCGTCGATCGGGCCGCGGGTCAGGACGGTGCACCGGGCACCGTCCAGGTGCGCGACGCAGAGCCGATCGGCGGGCAGCGTGCGGGCCATGATGCCGAGGAGCTTCTCCAGCACCTCGACCGGTTCGACGGTGGACGTCAGCTCGCTCAGCGCCGTACGCATGAGTTCGGCGGTGTCGCGCTGCTCGCGGACGGCGCGCACGGTGACTTCCAGCTGGGCGGCCCGGGCGGTGGCCAGGGACGCCGCGATGTGGCTCGACACGGCGGTGAGGATGTCCACGTCCGCCTCGGTGAACACGCCCTTCGCGATCCGGCTGTCCAGGTACACCACGCCGGTGAGCCGGCCGTCCAGTTCCAGCGGTGCGATCAGAATGCTGCGCAGGCCGAAGACGACGGCGCTGCGCGAACCCAGAGCCGCTCCGTCCTCGCTTCCGGTGACCACCATCGGCTGCCGTTCGGCGGCCACCCGGGTCACCAGGGTCGACGAGTACGTGGCCATCTCGGCCAGGTCCGAGCCGGCCGACGTCCGGCCGATCCGGGGTGCCAGGGAACCGTCGGCCTCGTCGACGAGGAACAGGATCGCCCGCTCGGCGCCGAGGATGCGAAGGGTCTCGTCCAGCGCCACCCGGGCCACCTTGTCCGGGTCGACCACCTGGGCGGCGGCCATGCTGACCTGCTGCAGGGCCTCCAGCCTCCGCCGGTACGGATCGATCGTCGTGGTCAGGTGCCGGCTGCCGAAGCGGTCGCCGCCGCGGCGCGTGCCGGCTGCCACCGCCGCGCCGAACTCCGTCCGGACCCAGCGCACCCGCCGCGCCCAGCCCTGCTCGGCGGCGACCGCGAGCGCGGCGCCGGCCTGTCGTGCCGAAACGGCGTGCTCGCCCAGGGCGGCCAGGGCCCGCGCGCGGACCCGGGCCGCCTCGTACTGCACCAGGGGAGCGTCCAGGCGGACCAGGGCTTCCTCGCCCTTCGCGAGGACGCGCAGCGCTTCGGCGGGCCGGCCGCGCAGCTGCGCCAGGCTCGCCGTCGCCACCAGGTCGTATCCGCGCAGCAGCGTCAGCGCCATCGGCCCGGCGGCGGGCCCGGTCTTGTGCGCCGCCCGGGTCAGGTCCCGCACCGCCGTCCGGGCCGCGGTGAGGAGCCGGGCCTGCTCCTCGGATCCGGCGTTCTCGGCACGGTGCAGCTGGGTCAGGCGCGCGAACGCGACGTAGGCGTAGTACATGCGGTACTCGGTGAAGATCGCCGCCAGTGACAGGCGCATCGCGTCGAACGCCTGCACCGCCTGCTCGAAGGATTCGCCGAGCTCGTCCTGCTCCAGCGCGGTCTGCACGGCCCCGAGGGCGAACTGGATGCGGTGCCCGACGTCGAGCGGTTCCGCCGACCGGGCGGCCAGGGCCTGGGGCTCCTCACCGGACCGGCCGAGCAGCGCGTGGGCCATGTCGGACAGCACGGAGAAGCCGGGGAACGTGTCCGCGGCGGCCGGTGAGATGCGGCTGCGGCCACGGTCGTGCCAGATCAGCGCCTCGGTGGCGTAGCCGCGCTGGACGAGGTCACGGCCGCGCATGAGCAGGATGTTGGTGTAGAAGTCCACCTCCAGGTACCGGCGGTGCGTCTCGCACACGTCGGCCCACTCGTGGACCAGGATCTCCTTGCCCAGCACCTTGGAGAACGCCTCGTACCAGGCCGCGTTGGCGTACGCCTTCGGGTCACCGAGCTCATTGGCGAGGTTCTTCGCCTGCCGGAAGATGCGGTCGCGGCGCCGGCGCAGCCCCATCGACCCGGCCACCGAGCCGATCGCGGACAGGTGGAGGAGATAGCCGTCGGTGGCGCCGAGGCGATGCGCGAACGGAGCCGCGTTCAGCGTGAATTCGACGACCTGCCCGTGCTTGAGGTCGATGGCCGCGGCGGCGACCGCGGCCCGGCCCAGCAGCACCCGCAGACGCAGACGCTCGGCTGCCTCGCCGGTGGCCGGCTCGGTGGCCGGCGGCCGGCTGCCGGTGGCCAGCCACCGCACCATGATCCGGGCCGTGGTCAGGGCGAACAGGACCGGATTCTCGGGTACGCCGGTGCCGAGTTCGTCGAGGCCCTGGCGGGCGCAGGAGAGCGCCCCGGTCAGGTCCCAGTTCGTCCGCCGCACGTGGGAGAGCTGCAGCAGGAGCGCGGCACGGCGCACCGGCGCGATCTCGTCGGCCAGCCCCGCCTCCAGCTGGTGTACGGCGGCGTCCACCCGGCCGGTCGACCAGTAGGCGACGCCGAGGGCCTCCCGGAAGCGGCTGTCCGGCTCGATCCCCGCCCGCGGGGCCGCCTCCGCCGCCGACTCCAGGAACGCGAGCGCCGCGTCGGGTGCGTTCTCGTCGAGGGCGAGCTGCCCGGCGGCCAATCCGGTGGCGAACAGCCGGTCCGCGGTCTCGTCGCTGCCGCCGTCGGCGTAGTGGCGGGCGATGGCGTACACGTCGGCCGGGGCGGTGGGCGCGCGCCGGTCCAGGACCGTGGCGATGCGCTGATGCAGGGCGCGCAGCTGTGCGGGGGAGACGCCGGACAGCAGCGCCTCCCGGATGCGGTCGTGCACGAAGGCGTACGCGTCGCCGTGCGGATGGAGCAGCCCGCGGCCGGCCGCCTCGGCGAGCGGGACCATCGGCTCCGCATCCACCACCTCGGAGAGCAGGGCGGGGTCGACGATGCCGCCGATCGCGGCGGCGGCGGTCAGCACCTCCCGGACGGGTTCGTCCAGGCCCTGCACCCGCGCTAGGACCAGGGCGATGACGTCCGTCGGCAGGTTGATCTCCTGCAGCTGCCGGGTGTCCAACCGCCAGGTCCCCCAGGACGGCCGCAGCGCCCCGACGTCGATGAGCGAACGCAGGTACTCCAGGATCGTGAACGGGTTGCCCTGGCAGCGGGCGCCGATCTCCGCGACGACCGCTGATTCGATCGCCGAGGCGGACAGGAACGACCGGATCAGCTCTGCGGTGTCGTCGTCGGTCAGGGGGCCGACCGGCAGGTGCAGGTCGAGAGCCGCCCCGGCCGCGTCCTCGAAGGCCTGGCGGGTGGACGCGGCGGCGTCGTCGTCACGGACCGTGGCCACGATCAGCAGGGGAGTGCCGGCGATCTCCTCGGCGAGCCGGCGGACGACGCCGCGGCTGGCCTCGTCCAGCCACTGCACGTCGTCGAGCACCAGCAGCCCGCCCGCGTTCCCGCCGGCGGCGAGCCCGGTCAGGAACGACGCCACGGCGCCGGAGAACTGGTCGCGCCGGTCGTCGGCGCTCAGCGCGGGCGCATCCAGCAGAAGGTCCAGCGTGGGTGACAGCGGCCGCAGCAGGCTGGCACCCGCACCGGCGGCCGACCGGAGAGCCGCCACGGCGGTCGCTCGCTGCTCGGCCGGCAGGCTCGCGACGCCGCGGAGGTGTTCCTCGACCGCGGTCCGCAGCGCCGCCATCGGCAGCGACGCGTCGACGTCGCACTTGCCGCGCAGCACCAGGGCGCCGTCCCGGGCGGCGATGTCGGCCAGGGCCTGCGCCAGCCCCGACTTGCCGCCGCCGGCGGCGCCGCTGATCAGCACCATGCCGCCCACGTCGCGCCGGGCCCGTTCCCACCGGGCGGTCAGTGCCGCCATCTCGTCGGCCCGGCCGGCCAGCCGGATGCCCGCCGCCGGGATCTCGGCACGGCCACTCGCCGGCGCCTGCGGCAGGTCCCGGAGCGCGGACACGAGGTCCGCGGCGCCGGCGAAGCGGTCGTCCGGGTCCTTCGCCATCAGCCGCTGGATGATCGTGGTCAGGCCGGGGGACAGGCCGGCCCGCAGTGCGCCCGGCGACGGCAGCGGTGCGGTGGCGTGCATGGTGATCAGGTCACCGACGTCGTCGGCGCGGTACGGCAGCACGCCGGTCGCGTACTCGAACAGCACGATCCCCAGCGCGTACAGGTCCGACCGTCCGTCGACCGGGCGGTTCAGCATGCCGGTCTGCTCCGGCGGGCTGTAGTCGAAGGTGCCGACGGCGGCGTCGTCGCGGCCCGCGCGGCGGTGGGCGGCAAGCCCGAAGTCGATCAGCCGGGCCCGGCCGTCCTCGCCGACCATGATGTTGGCCGGCTTGACGTCGCGGTGCACCAGGCCGGCCCGGTGTGCCGCGGCCAGCGCGAGGGCGACATCCAGCGCAACCGTCACGATCGCCGGCTCACCCGGCAGCGTGCCGTCGGGCGACGGACCCAGGGCCTTCCCGCGGATCAACTCCATGATCAGCGCCGGGCGGCCGGCGGCGTACCCGACGTCGTACACCTTGGGTACGCCGGGGTGATCGATGCGTGCCAGCAGCGCCGCCTCACGGCAGAACGCGGTCGCCATCCGATCGCTGTCCGCAGCCTGGACGGTCAGCATCTTCAACGCGTAGTCCGCCCCGCCGCGACGTACCCGGTAGACGACCGAGTTGGCGCCACCGCCGATCCGGCCGGCGAACTCGACGTCCGCACCGAGGTCGCCCGTCGCCGGAGCACCGGCCTGCCTGCCGCCGGCAAGCCGGGCCGTGGACTGCGTCATGCCTCCAGAATCGTCAGGTGGCGGCGTCCGCGGCACTAACCCGGAGATTGCAACCGCACTGCTACCGGTGCCGCCCGTGCGACCCGGACGTTCCGTCGGCAGGGGAGGTCGCCGCCCACGAGGCGAGCAGGCGGAGGCGCTCGGCGGACGGTGAGCCGGGTTCGGCGGTGTACACATGGAGCACCAGGCCCGGTTCGGCGGTGATGGCAAGCTCCTCGTAGGCGAGGGTGAGTGCACCGGCGACGGGGTGGTGGAACCGCTTCGTGCCGGTGCCGTGGGTTCGGACGTTGTGGTCGGCCCAGAGCCGGCGGAAGACGTCACTCCGGGTGGAGAGTTCTCCGACCAGGTCCCGCAGCTCGCGGTCGTGCGGGTCACGGCCGGCCTCGGTGCGCATGACACCGACACACATCTCGGCGAACCGGTCCCAGTCGGGGTAGAAGTCGTGCGACGCGGGGTCGAGGAACTGGAATCTGGCCAGGTTCGGCAGGCGTCCGCCGTCGCCGATCACCGGTGCGTAGAACGCACGGCCGAGAGCGTTGGTGGCGAGCAGGTTCTGGTGGGGATCCCGGACGAAGGCGACCGCGTCGGTGATCGCTTCCAGGGCCCAGCGCAGGCTCAGGCGGGAGGCGGCCTTCGCGGCGGGGCGGCGTCGGGGCCGGCCCGAGGCCGGGATGCCGTCGGCGGTGCGGGCCAGGTCGTACAGATGGGCGCGTTCGGTGTCGTCGAGCTGCAGCGCGCGGGCCAGGGCTTCGAGGACGCCGGACGACGCGCCGGCGATCTGGCCACGCTCGAGCCGCGCGTAGTACTCCACGCTCAGTCCGGCGACGGCGGCGACCTCGCTGCGCCGGAGGCCGGGGACGCGGCGGCTGCGCGTCGGCGGCAGGCCGACCTGCTCGGGCGTCAGCCGGGCACGACGAGTGGTCAGGAACTCGCGCACCTCGGAACGGTTGTCCACCCGTTGAGCGTAAGGCGGGCCGGAGCCGCCCGGCACCGACGAAGGGTGCCCTGTCAGTACACCCATCGGCAGGGACTTCTTGCTCCTCAGTACGGCCAGTTGACTGGATGCCGTGGGACCGAGGGGTCCGCCGGTCGGTGACGTGCCGGCCTGATCGAAGCGGTGAAGGGAGCACACCACGATGCGTGGAGTGGTCATGTACGGGCCCGGGGACGTGCGAGTCGAGGAACGTGACGACCCGAAGATCGTCGAGCCGACCGATGCGATCATCCGCCTCAGCGCGACCTGCATCTGCGGCAGCGACCTGTGGCCGTACCGCGGTGCCGAGCCGGTCGAGCATCAGGTGATGGGCCACGAGTACGTCGGCGTCGTCCAGGAGGTCGGGTCGGAGGTCCGCAAGATCAGGGTCGGCGACTTCGTCGTCGGCTCCTTCTTCGCGTCCGACAACACCTGCGAGATCTGCCGGTCCGGCTACCAGGCGTACTGCGTGCACCGCGTCCTGATGGGCGCCATCGGCACCCAGAGCGAGCTGGCCCGCATCCCGCTTGCCGACGGGACCCTGGTGGCGACCCCCGGTCAGCCCGACCCCGATCTCATCCCGTCTCTGATGGCGGCCTCCGACGTGCTCGGCACGGGCTGGTTCGCGGCCGTGGCGGCCGAGTCCGGGCCCGGCAAGACCGTCGCGGTCGTCGGGGACGGCGCGGTCGGCCTGCTCGGGATCCTGGCGGCCCGGCAACTGGGCGCCGAGCGCGTCATCGCGTTCAGCCGGCACGCCGGCCGGCAGGCGCTCGCGCGGGAGTTCGGCGCCACCGACATCGTCACCGAACGCGGCGATGCCGGTGTCCAGAAGGTCAAGGAGCTGACCGGCGGACTCGGGGCGCACAGCGTGATCGAGGCGGTCGGCACCCAGGAAGCCATGATGCAGGCCATCCGTGCCACCCGTCCCGGTGGCCACGTCGGATTCGTGGGTGTCTCGCACGACGTCGCCATCTCCGGCGACGAGCTGTTCATGGCGGGCGTTCACCTCCACGGTGGCCCCGCGCCGGTCCGGCAGTTCCTGCCCGAACTGATTCAGCTGATCTGGGACCGCCGGATCGACCCCGGCAAGGTCTTCGACCTCACCCTGCCGCTGGACCGGGCGGCAGAGGGCTACCAGGCAATGGATCGGCGCACCGCCGTTAAGGTCCTGCTGACGGTCTGACGCCTCATCGCGGGGACTCGGCGTCCAGGACGGCGGCCGCATCCTCCACGATCGCCGCGAAATCGTCCGGAGGGATCCGGACCGCGAGTATCTCGGCCCGGTCCTGGGCGACGGAATGCTTCGTCGGCCACGCTTGGAAGACGATCACCAGGTCGCCGTCCCGGTAGGCGAAGGCCGCCACGTTGTCCACGGTCTCGCCCCACTGGAGGAACCAGAACTGCTCGCGGAACTCCGTCTGGTCGGCCAGCAGGAGCCGGTGGATCTCCTGCGGTGGGCGGCCCGGGAAGGGGCAGGGCGGGACGTCGCCCCGGCGTACCCGCTCGGCGTCCCGCCGCATGGACAACACGAACGATGGTACGTAGGCCGCGTTGTCGTCACTGGTCAGCCAGGTGTCGGCGGCCCACAGGTCGACGACCCGGAGGCCGGGCGACGCGATCTCGCCGATCTCCACGCCGAAGGTGGCCCGGTCACCGAACTGTCGCGTCATCGTTCGTCTCTTCTCGAATGCCCGATAGATGCGACCGCCCCGTCGCGGGCGACGGGGCGGTCGGTACTACTACTTCTGTTTCTTGACCTCGGACGGAATGTGGTGATCCGGGATCGGATCCGGCCTGCCGTTGTTCCGCACGCCGTTGCTGCTTCCGCTGAAGTGCCAGTTGCCGTTCGCGTCGTTGGAGTAACGGTAGTAGACGGCCTTCTTACCTCGGCCGATCTTGGTCCACCGCACGCCGGCGACCTCGATGCTGTTGGCGAACTGCTCCGCCGCGTCAGCGGGCAGCACCGCCTTGTTCGGGTTGTACGGGTTCGGTCCGCCGTGCGGATCGTGGTGGCCGGGGTTCTCGTAGACCGGCGCCTTGGGCGGATCGTTGGGCACATCCGTCGGGCAGTTGTGCACCAGGACCGAGGCACTGCCCGCCATCACGTAGTACGTCGGGATCCCCGTGATGCTGAGGTTGTGCACCCGCGTCGCGACGGTGCGCTCGGCGATGGTGGCGACATGCGTCCGGGTGCCGTCCGCGCTGAGCAGCGGCAGCCCGACCGCGAGCCCCGACGCCGGAATCCACGTGTTCAGCCCCGGCACCCAGAACGGGTGGCTCTCGGTGGCGGAGACGATCTTCGGCGCGGTGTCCGGGTCGCCGTCGTCGTCGATGCCGACGTCGATGATCCGTTTGACGCCGTCCGCGCTTCTGGTGCCCGCTACCGGCTTGTCCACCGTGCCGCCGACGGTCGGCTCGGTGGCCGCAACCTCGGTGCCCTTCTCCACCTCTTCGATCGGCACCAGGCGGCCACTGGCGAGCAGGACCAGGGTGCCCGGGACGAAGCTGCTGCGCCTGCACTTCTTGAAGAGCTTCTCGAAGAGCTCCTTGATGGACCGCAGCTTGTCCGAGTTCTTGAAGGCCTTGGCGCCGGTGCCGAGGTACCCGATGACGGGGATGGCGGAGAATCCGGAGAGGAAACCACCGACGTAGTCGCCGCGCCCGAACGACACGGCCGCGTCGATGCCGTCGCAGACCTCCCCGGCGCCGGGCACCAGGCCACACGCCATGAGGGTGAACTGCAGGACGTCCAGCAGCAGGTCCTTGTTCTCCCCGACGAGTTCCTTGATGTCGGCGAGCATGGTGCAGCCGGCGGTGTTCTGGTTGACCGGAGCGGCGCACTTGGCCTGGTCCATCAACGCACCGGCGAAGTCCTTGTACACCATGAGGCATTCCTTGGACACCGCGGAGGCGTCCAGGACCATGCAGCCCCAGGTCTTGTGGTCGTCCGCGGCGGAGCCCTTACCGTCGGCCCCGCTGCCGGGTGCGGTGTTGCGCTGCTGCGCCTCCCACTCCTTCAGCTTCGTGGCGTAGATGGCGGCGGCCTGCTTCGCCGCCACGTCGGCGGCCGCGGCATCCTTGCCGGCCGCCTGCGCGTCCGCCCGAGCCGCCTCCGCGGAACGGTAGGCCGCGGTGGCGTCCTTCTGCGCCCGCTGGGAAGCGGCGGTGGCGGTGGCGGCGGACTGCGCCGCCCGGCTCGCGGAGGCCTGCGCCGCGTTCGACGCGTTGCGGGCCGTGGTGGCGCTCTTCGCCGCCTCCTCGGCCGACTTCTGCGCGGCATCCGCCGCTGCCGCGGCCTTCAGCCGGTGACCGTCGGCCACCTCGGCGGACTTCTTGGCCGCCGCCGCGTACTTGTCGGCGTCCGCGGACTGCTGCCGCGCCCGCTGTGCCGCCTCGGCCGCCTTGTTGGCGTCGGTCAGGGCGGTGTTCGCGTACTGCTGCGCCTGCCGGACCAGCGACTGCACCGCCTGCACGTGCGCTTCCTGCTCGGCGTCACGCTGTGCCGCCTCGTATCGCGACACGTTCAGGAAGTACGACACGTAGGACGGCGGGCCCGCCAACGCCACCTGGGCGGCGGCCTTGACCTCGGGGCATGCGCATTCCATCGCCCGGTACACCAGCAGGCGCTCGTCCGCGGCCCGGGCCACGTGCTGACCGTCCCGCAGGAACCGGTGCACGTCGGCGGGCGTACCCTCCAGCGCCTTCTGCGCCGCCGCCTTCAGGTTCGGCATGTCGGTGGCGCCGGCGATCAGCGCGTACACCTGCTGCCGGTCCTTCGTGGTCTTGCCCGCGTGGTTCCGGGTGCGGAGGAACGCCTCGACCGTCGCGTCGTCGCCGGCCAGCGCGGTCTGGGCCGCGGTCTTCTCCGCTCCGTCCGGCAGCGTGTCGATCAGCCGCCACACCCGCGCCCGGTCGTCCTGCCCGGCCGCGAAGCGCCGGCCCTCGGCCAGCCAGGACCGCATCTCGGTCTCGCCGCCGGTCAACGCGGTCGCCGCCGCGTTCTTCGTCCATTCCCCGCCGTACGTGCTCAGGGTGATCGCCGCCCGCCGGCCGTGGTCCAGGACCACCGCGCTCGGTGCGCCGACCGCACTCGCCTGATCCAGCGACGTCCGGGTGCCCGCCTCGATGCGGTCCTGCTCCGCGGTGTCCCAGGCAAGCGTTCGGTCCCAGGCCGCGGCCTCGCCACCGGCCGACTTCACCGCCTGCTCGGCCGCCAGCGCCTCCTGCGCCGCCAGCACGCCCTGCTCGGTCCACTCCGCCCGGCGTGCGACGTCCTCGGCACGGGCCAGCTTCTGCACGGCGTCGGCGTCACCGGCCGCCTGCACGGCGAGGTTCGCCGACTCCACCGCCGCCTGGGCGTGCTCGAAGGCCTTCTCCGCCGACTTGCGGCCCTGCTCCGCGGCCACGGCCGCGTCCAGCGCGGCCCGCTCCGCGTTCTCCGCGTGCTCGGCCGCCCGTGCCGCGAAGGCGAACGCCTCCTGCGACGCCTGCGCCGCGGACGCCGCCAGGGACTCGGCCCGGTCCGCCGCGCGGTCCGCCGTCGCCGCCGCGTTGCGTGCCTGCGCCGCCGCGTTGCGCGCCCGTGCGGCCTGTGCCGCCGACACGCCGGAGTGCCGCCCGGCCTCGTCCGCCGCGGTACCCGCCGCGGCCGCGTTGCCGCTCGCCCGCTTGGCCGCCTGCGCCGCCGCCTGTGCCTGTGCCTGTGCCCGGTCGGACTCGGCCTTCACCTGCGCCAGTTCGCGCGCCCGGGCCGCCGCGTCGCGGGCCGCCTCGGCGGCCTCCCGGGCCAGCCGGGCGTCGCCCGCGTTCAGGTGCGCCGCGGATGCCGCGCGCCGGGCCCGCGCCGCCGCCTGCGCCGTCAGTGACGCCGCCGACGTGGCGCGCCGGGCCGCGTCGGCCGCGACCCGCGCCGCCCGCATGGCCGAGTTCGACGCCTTGATGGCCTCCCGCGCCGCGTCCGCCGCGCCTTCCGCCGCGTCCGCCGCACGTCCCGCCGCAGCGGTCGCCTTGGCCGCGTCACTGCCGGCGGCCTTCGCCTCCGCGGCCGCGGTCTGGGCCGCGTTCTTGGCCTGCCCGGCGGCCGCCTCGGCGCGGTCCGAGGACTGCTGCGCCGACAGCGCCTCCCGGGCGGTGTCCTGTCCGGCCTGACGTGCCTGCTCGGTCAGCGCGCGGACCTCGGCGATCTCCTTGTCCCGCGCCCGGGCCGTGAACTGGCCCCAGGTGAGGAAGTCGCGCAACTGCTCCGCCGTACCCTGCAACGCCTGCTGCGCCGCGGTGTTCAGCACCGGCCCGCTGTTGTTCGAGCCCCCGGTCAGCATCCGGGTGGCCGCCAACCGGTCGTCGGCGTACGCGGCCGCGTTCCGTCCCGACGACAGGAAGGCGTCCAGGTCCTCCGGCGTCCCGGCCAGCGCGTTGCGCGCCGCCGCCTTCACCGTCGGCCCACCGCTCTCCAGGAGCTGGTGCGCCCGGACCCGCTCGTCGGCCTCGAACGGGGTGTGCCACCCGCCGCCGATGAACGCCTGCACGTCGGCGCGCGACCCGGCCAGCGCCCGCTGCGCCGCCGCCCGCATCGCCGGACCGTCCATGGCGGCGAGGATCTGGGCGGAGGCCCGCTCGTCGGCCTCCATGGCGGTCCGGTAACCGGTGTCGAGGTACGCACGCAGGTCTTCGTCCGAGCCCGTCAGGGCCAGCTCGGCCGCCCGTCGCAACGACGGCCCACCGGACGACAGGTCCCACACCGCCTCCTGGCGGTCCAGTGCCACGTCGTCGTCGGCCGCGGCCGGTGCGCCCGGAGAGATGAAGGAGCCGATCAGAACGAGAACGACGACGGCCGCGATGGATCTCACGCGGCGTGACACCGGGCGTCTGGAGTGGAATAGGACAGCAAGCATTGACCGCACGTTGACGGCACCCCCCGTGGAAGCTGTACAAGGCGGCCTCACGGTATCGAAGCGGGTTACTGCGAACAACCCTGCCCAGCTGGTGTGACGGATCGATCAGAGTGACTCGCCGCACCGGGGTGCCCGCGGCCTCACGGGGTGATCGTCACGGTGACCGTCCGGGTGTAGAAGTCGCGGGCCGCGATGCCCTGTTCGCGGGGCCCGTAGCTGGACTCCTTCTCGCCGCCGAACGGGGCGTGGAAGTCCACTCCGGTGGTCGGTGCGTTGACCTTCACCATCCCCACGTCCAGCTGGTTGGCGTAGGTCAGCGCGGACCCGAGGTGCTGGGTGTACACGCCCGCGACCAGCCCGTGCCGTACCTCGTTGGCGGTGCGTACCGCGGCCTCGGCCGACTCCGCGGGCAGCACCACGCAGACCGGTCCGAAGTACTCCTCGCTGAGCAGGTCGTCGCCGGCCGGCACGTCGGTCAACAGCGTCGGCGCCTGGAACCACCCGTCGCGGTCCGGCTGGCCGCCGCCGGTCAGCACCCGGGCGCCGCCCTTGCCGGCGCGTTGCACCGCCGCCTGGATCGCCTCGCGCGGCCGCGACTCGATCAGCGGGCCGACCACCGTCGCCGGATCCGCCGGGTCGCCGGTGGGCAGCGCTTCGACCGCCGCGGCGAGCCGCTCGGCGAACGGTGCGGCATCGCCGACCACGATCACCCGGCTGGTGGCGGTGCACTTCTGGCCGGCGTACCCCATGGCCGCCGCGGCGATCGCCTTCGCGGCCGCCTCCTGGTCCGCGTCCGGCAGCACGATGGCGGCGTTCTGGCCGCCCATCTCCGCCTGCACCGGGATGCCGCGGGCGACCGACCGGCGGGCGACCGCCTGCCCGGCCGCGACGGAGCCGGTGAACGAGACGGCGTCCGCGGTGTCGACCACCGCTTCGCCGGTTCCGCCGAGGCCGGTCAGCACGGTGAGTACGCCGTCCGGGAGCGCTCCGGCGAACAGTTCGGCCAGCCGCAGCGCCACCGCGGACGACTGCGGCGCGGGCTTGAGGAGAACCGTGTTGCCGAACGCGAGGGCCGGCGCGGCCTTCCAGAGCGGGATCGCCACCGGGAAGTTCCACGGGGTGATCAGCCCGACGACGCCGTGCGGACGGCGCCGGGTGTGCAGCAGCGACACGCCGTCGGCCGGTGGGTACACCTCGCCCTCCGGGTACAGCGCCTGCTGCGCGAAGTAGCGCAGGATGGCGACGCCGCGGCCGATCTCGGCGCCCGCCTCGCCGAGCGGCTTGCCGACCTCGCGGACCACCAGATCGGTCAGTTCGCCGGTCGCGGCGGCGAGCGCCTCGGCGCAGGCGTGCAGGGCGGCGGCCCGGGCGTGCGCCGGTCCGCGCGCCCAGCCGGTGGCCGCGTCACGGGCAACGCCGGCGGCCGCCGCCACCTGCTCCGCGGGGGTGTCGGGAAAGCGGACGACGACGTCCGACGGCGCTTGCGGGGAGCGGCTCTCGATCGTGGTCATGACTGTCCCTTTCCACTGGTGGCATCGCCGACCGCGACGACGGGGTTGGTCAGCGTTCCGAGTGTCTCGGACGTTATCTCGATCGTGTCGCCGGGTTGCGTGGTGAAGTCGGCGTCCGGCACCACGCCGGTGCCGGTCAGCAGGATCACGCCGGCCGGGAAGCTGAGCGCCCGGAACAGCCAGTCGGCCAGGTCCTCGAAGCCGCGGGCCATCGCCGACGTCGAGGTCGTACCGGCGAAGACCTCGCGTCCGTCGCGTAGCACCCGGACCCCGATCGGGAAGGGATCGGCGCCGACCGCCCAGCTCGGCACGATGGCCGGGCCCAGCGAGCAGGAACGGTCGTAGATCTTCGCCTGTGGCAGGTAGAGCGGGTTCTCGCCCTCGATCGACCGGCTGCTCATGTCGTTGCCCAGGGTGTAGCCGAACACCTCGCCGGCCGCGTTGAGCACCAGGCCCACCTCGGCCTCGGGTACGTCCCAGCCGGAGTCGACGCGGATCCCGACCGGGTCGTGGTCGCCGACCACGCGCCACGGGCTGGACTTGAAGAAGATCTCGGGGCGCTCGTTGTCGTAGACGTGGTCGTAGAGGGAACCGTGGTCGGACTCGTCCTTGCGCCCGTCGCGGCTGCGCAGGTACGTCACGCCGGCCGCCCACACCTCCTGCTGGTCGATGGGCGGGAGCGTCGTGTCGCCCGGCATGTCGCCGCCGGCGTCGCGGGCGGCGGCCTCGACCACGGCGCGGGCCTGGTCGAGCGGCAGGGCGAGCAGGTCGGCGAGAGTACCGTCGAGTTCGCCCCAGGCGCCGTCCTGGCGCACCGCCCAGCGCGAGGCGCCGCCGGCGCGCAGGTGGTAAATGGAGATCGGCATTTGGCCATCCTAAGTGTGTGTAAATGCGGAAATGTGCGGTTCGCCTGGCGTCGAGACGCGGTTACCCTCGTCAGGTGCCGGTCCGTGGAGATCGCTGACCCGCGTCCGGCAACGCGAAGGGACTATCGACATGCCCCGTGTGGTACCGGCGGTCATCCGTGCACTCGACATCCTCGAACTGTTTCTGGACCGTCCCCAGCTGTCCGCCCGCGAGGTGATGGAGCGGCTCGACCTGCCCCGCACCACCGTGCACGAGTTGCTGGTGACGCTGGAGGCCCGCTCGTACCTGATCTCCGTCCCGGGCCAGCCGGTGCAGTACCGGCTCGGCATGCCCCTGTTCCAGCTCGGCGCGGCGTTCGCCGGCCGGCTCGACCTGGTCCGGGAGGCGCAGAGCGTCGCGCGGGACGTGGCCGCCGCGTGTGACGAGGCGGTCCACGTGGCCGTGCTCGACGGCGCCGACGTCATCTACCTGGTCAAGGTCGACAGCACGCACCCGGTCCGGATGGTCTCCGCGGTCGGGCGGCGGTTGCCGGCCCACTGCACGGCGGTCGGCAAGGTGCTGCTGTCGGACCTGGCTCCGGCGGCCCTGGACGCCCTCCTGGTGAAGGGTGACCTGCCGGGCATGACACCGGAGAGCGTCACCGATCCGGACCGCCTGCGGGCCGAGCTGGACAGCGTCCGGGCCGACGGCGTCGCGGTCGACATCGGCGAGTCCGACAGCGCCATGCGGTGCGTCGCCGCGGCGATCCGGGACCATTCCGGCGCCGCGATCGCCGCGATGAGTCTTTCCGCGCCGATCATCCGCTGGACCCCGGCGGCGCAGGTGGAGTGGACCGGGCTGATTCGCGACGGCGCGGCCACGCTGTCCGCCCGGATGGGATACCTGGCCCAGCCTCGATAGCCGGCGTGCCGGATCCAGCCGGAAACAGCGTAGAAACATTGACACCCCTTACGGCGGTCCTCTAGCCTCGCGTCCACTCGAAACGATATATCGAACTCAGTTCGAAATTTCGAACGGCGGTGTCCGTGAGTCTACCGAACCGGAACGTCAGCGCTACCTCCCGAACTCGGGCCGCCGTTTGCGCCGTACGCGGCGACGTCGGGGGCCCGCGGCGAGGGGCGACCAATGACGGGCCCACGGTCGCCGACATCAAGACACAACCTGAGCGTGTGGAACGCGGTGTCCGCCAAGTGCGCCGTCGGCGTGCAGCGGTGTGTGAGATGAGGGAGGCGACTGTCCATGAGGGATAATCCAGTGTGGTCCCGGCGCGGCTTTCTGGGCATGGGAGTGGGGGTGCTCGGCGCGGCCGGTCTGGCCGCGTGCGGCGGCGAATCCGAATCGCCCACCACGCCGCAGGCGGAGGTCCCCAAGGAACTGATCGACGCCGCAGCGGCGGCGAAGGGCACCTCGATGGGCGTGCTGTCGCAGAAGCTGTACTCGGCGGCGGCGAACGAGGCGCTCGACAAGTCGATCAACGCGTTCGCCGGGGCGACCGGGACGAAGATCGAGAACAGTCTGGTCCAGGCCGACGCCGGCGACGTGGTGGCCAAGATCCACGCCGAGGTCGAGGGCGGCGTGGCACGGGACCTGGCGTTCATGACCGACTCGCGGTTCATCGCGCAGTTCCACGGGCTGGGCGACCTGGAGGACGTCACGGACGTCGTCAAGACGCTCACCGCCAAGTACGGCGAGCCCTGCGCGGAGGCCAAGAACTTCTGCGTCTTCGACGGCAAGTGGTACGCGATCCCGTACCACTTCATCGGAATCGGCTCGTTCCTGCGCAAGGACTGGATGCAGGACAAGGGCATCACGCCCAAGGACCAGTACAGCTGGGAGGAACTGCGCGACCTGTGCCTGGCGATCTCCGATCCGGGCAAGCGACGGTACGGCTGGGGCATGACGGTCAACCGGTCCGGTGACGCCAACGGCATGATCGAGGCACTGATCAACGCGTACGGCGGGGCGATCGCCGACAACGAGGGCCGGAAGGTCACGTTCGACTCGCCGGAAACCGTGCAGGCGGTGACGTTCCTCGGCGACATCTACACCAACCCGAAGTTCAAGCCGATGCTGCCGCCGGGCGTGGCCAGCTGGACCGACACCAGCAACAACGAGAACTGGCTGGCCGGGATCCTCGGCTACACCCGTAACCAGTTCAGCGTCTACGCGGACTCCCGGACCAAGAAGAACCCGGTCCACGCGAACACCCACGTCTTCTCCGACTGCACCGGGCCGGCCACCGACACGCCGCTGCTGCTCGGCCAGTCGCAGGGCTTCGTCGTCTTCAAGGGCGCCAAGAACCCCACGCTCGCCAAGCTTCTGGCGCAGTACCTGGTCAGCGCGCCGGCCCTGCTCGGGGTGGCGAAGGAGGCACCCGGCCTGGTCATGCCCGCCTGGGAGAAGGTCTGGGACGCCGACCCGTTCTTCACCAGCGGCGACCCCGCGTTCCCGATGCTGCGCAAGATCACTGAACTGTCCCTGCCGCTGTCCACCAAGAACGGCCTGAAGTTCCCGCAGAAGGCCAGCGCCGGGCAGCAGGCGGTGGGCGCCGCCTACGTCCTCACCGACATGATGCAGCAGGTGGTGCAGGGCACGGCGGCCGCGCAGGCGGTCAAGACCGCCCACGCCAAGATGGTGCAGATCTTCACCCAGCAGGGGCTGCCGCAGTGACATCGGTCCGTCCGGCACCGGCCCCGGCGGCGAGGAAACCCTCGCCGCCGGGGCCCGGCTCCCTCACGAAGACCCAGCGACGGCTGGGCCGGGACTGGCGGCTGTCGGCACTGTTCCTGGCGCCGATGGCCCTGCTGGTCGGCGGCCTCGTGCTCGTGCCGATCGCCCGGTCGATCATCACCAGCACCACGGAACGGCACGGGCAGGAGAGCGTCTTCGTCGGCCTGGGCAACTACCTCGCGCTCGCCGGCGACGAGCAGTTCCACACGGGCGTGGTGAACTCGTTCGTCTTCACCGTGTACGCCGAGGTGTTCAAGGTGGTGCTGGGGCTGGCCGCGGCGCTGCTGCTGCACCACCGGCGTCGAGGGCGGGCCGTGCTGGCCGGGCTGCTCCTGATGCCCTGGGTGGTGCCGACCGTGGTGACGGCGTTCAGCTGGCGCTCGCTGCTCGACCCGATCTTCGGCAGCGTCAACATGCTGCTCACCAAGTCGGGGATCGGTCCGCTGCTGGTCGACCTGCACCTGGTCGACAGCTGGCCCGCGGGCTGGCTCTCCGACCCGTCGCTGGCCATGCCGTCGGTGATCATGGTCAACGTCTGGAAGGGCGTGCCGTTCTTCACCGTCTGCTTCCTCGCCGGGTTGAAGGCCATCCCGGCGGACCTGTACGAGGCGGCGACGATCGACGGCGCCTCGCCGTGGCAGCGGTTCGCCAACGTGACGCTGCCCGGACTGCGCCACGTGATCACCGTGACGGTGACCCTCTCGTCGATCTGGACGTTCAACAACTTCGACCTGATCTGGTTGCTGACCCAGGGCGGCCCAGGCGACGTGACCGCGCCGTACGTGCTCGTGGCGTACTCGAAGGCGATCCTGCAGTTGCAGTACGGCGCCGGGGCCGCGGTCACGCTGATCATGCTGCCGATCATCGGCGCGCTGGTCTTCTTCCTGGTCCGTCAGCTGCGCCAGGACCCGGGCGTCAAGCTGCCCGGGCGGACCCGGACGGCGCGCTGGGTCGGGTCGATGCGGTGGACCCCGACGGCGCGCAAGGCGCTGCCGTGGGTCGCCACCGCGGTGGTCACCGGCCTGCTGATCTGGGCGTCACCACAGATCTTCTGGAAGGCCGCCGTGGTCCTCGCGGTGTTCCTCCTGATCGCCGCGGCCGTCGGCCGGGTGGTCTCCACGCTGAAGTCCCGGGGAGGTGGCCGGGCGTCGTCGGTGGTGTCGGGCCTCGGATCCGGTGTCGCGCTGGCCGGGTTGCTGGTGTTCGTGCTGGCCCCGCTGTACTGGATCGCGGTCACGGCGTTCAAGACCGAGGGCCAGGTCGTCACGCGCGAACGCGATCTGTGGCCGACGCCGTGGACGCTGGAGCAGTTCGGTGCCCTGTTCACCAACCAGCCGTTCGGCCGCTGGTACGCCAACACCCTGCTGGTGTCCGCGGCGTCCACCGCGGTGGCCCTGGTCTGCGCCGCCCTGGCCGGCTACGCGCTGGCCCGGCTGCGGTTCCGCGGGGCGCAGGGCTTCACCGTCACGGTGCTGCTCACCTACGTCATGCCGGGTGCGCTGCTGTTCATCCCGCTGTACCAGATGCTCATCGGCGTGCGGCTCACCGACTCGTTGTGGTCGCTGGTGGTGACGTACCCGACCTTCACGCTTCCGTTCGCCACCTGGCTGCTGGTCGGGTACTTCTCGTCGATCCCGATCGAGCTGGAGGAGGCCGCGCTGGTCGACGGCTGCAGCCGCATCCAGGCGTTCGGCCGGGTGGTGCTGCCGCTGGCCAAGCCGGGCCTGCTGGCGGTGGCGCTGTTCACCCTGACCAACGCGTGGAACGAGTTCCTCTTCGCCTTCGTGTTCATCACGAAGGACGAGTACAAGACGCTCCCCGTCGGCATGCAGTCGATGATCGCCGGGGACGTCGTACCGCAGGGTCAGCTGGCGGCGGCGTCGCTGCTGGTCAGCATCCCGGTGGTGATCATGTACGCGTTCGGGCAGCGCTTCCTCACCGAAGGGCTCACCGCCGGCGCGGTGAAGGGCTGACCGGGGAACCCACGCCCGGTCCGGTCAACCGGCGGGTCCGGCCGTCGCCGGACCGCCGGTGCGAGTCGGCCAGCCCGGCCAGCTCGCTACGGTTGCGGACGCCCAGCTTGCGGTAGATCCGGGTGAGGTTCGCCTCCACCGTCTTCGCGCTGATGGACAGGCGACCGGCCACCTCGACGTTGGTCAGGCCGGTCGCCACCAGCGCGCGGATCCGTTCCTCGGTGGGCGTCAACTGATCGGTCTCCGCCCGGTGCTGCCCGCACCGGCTCAGATCCACCTCCGCCTGCGCCGACCACAGCGGGGCGCCCAGCTCGTCGAAGACCCGCTTCGCGGCGCCCAGCGACGCGCGGGCCGCGCTCCACTGCCGGCCGGCCCGCAGAATCCGGCCCTGCACGAGCAGGGAGCGACCGCGCTCGAACGGCATCGGCAGGGCGTCGCAGACCTCCAGGGACCGGCCGGCGGCCCGGGCGGCGGAATGCAGGTCGCCCTCCGCGGCGGCGGCCGCCGCCGCACCGCGGTTGAGCACGACCAGCAGCCACGGCCGGCGGGCCACCGCCGCCCGGGCCCGCAGCCGGTCGAGCAGGCGGTGCGCCTCGGCCAGCCGGCCGGTGGCGATCGCGGCCTCCACCTGGTCGCCGTGGAACATGTGCCGCACCGGTTCCGTGCGCCGCATGCCGTCGACCAGGTCGGCGGCCTGGCCGAGGTGGTGGGCGGCGCGCTCCGGATCCCCGACGGACAGCCCGATGAAGCCGAGGACCTGCAACAGCAAGGCGGCCTGGTACGGATCGCCGCCCTCGCGGGCCCGGGCGAGCGCCCGCCGGGCGGTGTCCTCGGCGGTGTCCACGGCACCCTGGTGCGCGGCCACCTGCGCGCTGGCGAACCAGCAGTGACCGAGCCAGTGCCGTTGGCCGGTCAGCTCGATGACCTGGATGGACCGCTCGGCCCCGGTGGCCGCCCGCGCCCAGTCCCCGAGCCAGCAGTCGATCTCGGACAGGTGCATCAAGGCATGCCCCATCGCGGGTTCGTCGCCGAATTCGGTGGCCAGGTGCAGCTCGAGCGCGAAGCGGGCCCGCGCCGCCACCGGGTCCGCGTACTTCTCCCAGGTGCCCAACATCTGCCGGCCCCAGGTGTCGGCCCAGTGCCGGGTCGGCCGCGCCGGCAGCAGCCGGGCGGCGCGGTCGAAGTCGTCCCGGGCGATGCCCCCGCCGTTGGCCAGCCGGAACACCCCGCGTACGGCCAACGCGCACGCCAGCATCGCCGGTTCCGGCGCCGCACCCGGCCGGTGCAGAGCGGCGACGGCGGCCTCGGCGCTGGCCAGCTGCCCGCCCGCGTCGTGGGAGCTGAACCAGGCCAGCCGCAGGTGCAGTTCCGCCGTCAGCTGGGGGTCGTCGGCCACCGTGGCGAGGGCCGCGCGGCACAGCTCGGCGGCCTCCGCCGCGCTGCCCTGGTAGAACGTGACCTCGGCCAGCTTGAGCAGCGCACGGGAGCGCAGCCGGTCCGCCGGGCAGCCGGTCACCACGGCCCGCAACAGGTCTTGAGCGCCCGCCGCGTCGCCGGCCGCGAACAGGCATTCCGCCGCCGCGACATTCCGCCGGTGCAGGTCGTCGAGGTCGGCGGCCGGGGTGCGGACCGCGGCCAGCCGCCACAGCTCCGCCGCCGAGATCGAGGACCCGCGGCGCCACGCCTGCTCGGCCCCCTGCTCCAGCAGGGCGGCGACGCCGGCATCGGGAACGTTGTTGGACAGCGCCAGATGACGCGCCCGTTGCTCGACGTCGGTCACCACCGCGGTGAGCCGGCGGTGCGCGCGCTGACCGTGTTCGGTCGAGGTCAGCGCGCGTACGGCGGAGGAGTACAGCGGGTGGCTGAACCGGATGCGGCCATGGGTGACCTGCACGATGCCCGCCTCCTCGGCCGGCGCCACGGGGGACACCGCACCGTCGGGCACGCCGAGGGCCGCGCGCACCGTGCCCAGCGTGGGCTGCGCCAGCAGCGCGGCGTACCGCAGGGCCTCGAAGACCGGTTCGGGCAGCGCCCGGATCCGCCGGCACAGCAACGCGATCACCGGTTCCGGGACCGGCGGCGGCTCGCCGGGCCGCAGGCGATGCCCGGCGCGCTGCAGCGACAGGGCGATCTCCACGGCGTTCAGCGGGTTTCCGCCGGCGCTATGGTGGATCATCCGCAGTTCGGGCAGGGCGTACTCGAGTCCGGTCCGGGCGAGCAGCACCCGGCGCAGCGACGGCAGGTCCAGCGGGCCGAGGCTCAGGCTCGTCAGCCGTCCGGCGGGCAGCGCCGCGGCCAGCCCGAACGGGGGCGGCGCCGGCGATTCCGTGCGGCGGGTGGCCAGCAGGCCCACCGGCTCGTCGGCGAGCCGGCGTGCCAGGTAGCTGAGCAGCCGGCAGCTGGCCTCGTCCACCCACTGCGCGTCGTCGACGGCCAGCAGCACCGGCCCGCTCCGGGCCAGCGCCCGCACCGCGGACAGCGTCGCCGCGGCCAGAGCACGTTCGGGCCACGGCGGGTCGTCGGCCGCCCGGCACAGCAACGCCACCTCCAGGGCGGCCACCTGCGGCGCGGGCAGATCGGGAGCGACCAGATCGAGTACGCCGTCGAGCAGGTCACCCAGCGCGCTGAGGGTCAGCGCGGCCTCGGCCTCCGCGGGCCGGCAGAGCAGTACCCGGTAGCCCCGCGCGCGGGCGTTCGCGACGCCGTGGTGCCACAACGTGGTCTTCCCCATGCCGGCCTCGCCGTTCAGAACCAGTGCCGTGGCGCCACCGGGCAGTGTGTCGAGGAACCCGCCGATCGCGGCCAGCTCGGTGACCCGGCCCTCCGCGTCAGGTAGCTCGTCCGCCATGCCCACCCCCGTCGATCCTCTGGCGTTTCAGTGAAACGTCCATCGATGGGCTTTGTCATCCGAAGTGGAGTGTCGGGTTTACGCCGACCCTCGGACCCCGGTCGATCGTCGGCGGGGGGTTTCCCCGATTCCTCTGTGCGCGGCAGGCGGCACGGTGATTGACGGCGGACGCGCCGGCCGGCCCGGCAGGGCGGGACCGGCCGCCGTCCGAACACGCTCGTCGACCCCGATGAGCAACCGACCGATAGGGGGGAACATGACCGTACGCACCATGTTGCGGTCCACGACCGGGCTGGCCGCCGCGCTGGCCACCGTGGTTGCCGTCACGCTGGCCGGACCGGCCGCACCGGCCCAGGCCGCTCCGTGGGACGGCTTCACCGCCTCCTGCTCCACCGCGTCACCGGTGCTGGAGTACTGGGCGACCGGCAAGTCCTGGGCTCAGTTCGACGCGCTCGCCACGACCCACTTCAACGCGGGGCGGCGGGTGGCCCAGTTCGACATCGAGGGCAACGGCATCACCGCGGTGTGGCAGCCCGGCACCGGCACCGAGCGGATCCGCTGGAACCACGACTGGGACGAGTTCCTGGCGCTGGACAGTACCTACTTCGCGCAGGGGCTCCGGCTGGTCGACATCGACCGGGACGGAGACGACTGGGCCGGAGTGTGGCGGCCGGGTTCCGGGGGCCAGTTCGTGCGGTCCGGCATCCCGTCCTGGAAGGACTTCGAGAATGAGAACACGGTCCAGTTCAACCGGGGGAGGCGGCTGGTCGACGTGGTCATCGAGGACGACGACGACATCGCCGCGGTCTGGCGCGGCGACCAGGGCACGGCCGCGGAGGTCTATCAGTACGGCATCCCGGCCACCGGCGTGGACGAGAACAACATGAGCGAGTTCGACCGGGTCAATGCACGGAACAAGCGGCGCGGGTACGACCTCAAGATCCTCAAGACCCACCCCAACGACTCGTACGTGATGGCGGTCTGGCGGCACCGCGGCGGTAGCTTCGGCCAGTCCGACACCCGGTACCAGCGGTTGGAGTCGTTCGAGACCTTCGAGGCGAACTGCCGCAGCGCCGGTCGCATGATCACCACGATCGACGTGAAGTAGCCCACCGGCGGTGGGAAAGGCCCGTGGTGGGGCCCGGGGTGACCCGGGGGACCCCCCCCGCGGTGCCGGGGCCGGGGGGGGCCCCCCGGTCCTGCCCCCCGCGGGGGGGGGGACCGGCCGGGGGCCCCCCGGGGGTCCCCGGGGCCCCCCACGCCTGCGTTCCCGGACCGGGGCTGACCGCCCGGACCATGGTCCGGATCCGCGACCGGTTCAGTCCGATCACTCGGAGGCGGTTGCGGCGAAGGCCTCCGGCGGGATCAGCCGGTGGCGGACGTCTCTCGTCCCGCCGCGGCATACCGGGCGACGATGGTGCGGACGGCCTCGTCGACCACCTGAGTGGCGCGTTCGGCGCTCACCTCCCAGCCCGGCACCAGGAGGGTCGGCCAGAAGACGTAGTTGGAGATCATGCCCAGGAACTGGGTGGCGGCGAGATCAACGTCGTCAACCCGCACCGTTCCCGCTTCGTGCTCGGCCACGAGGTAGTCGCGTACGGACTCGAAGTAAGGCATCTTGCCCTGCGAGAACTGCGCGTGGGCCAGCTCGGGGAAGCGCGGCAGCTCGGCGATGACGATTCGGAACAGGTCGGTCATCCGGGACTGGCGCAACAGCTCGGCGTAGCGGTGACCGATGGTGCTGAGCCCGTCGACGAGGTTGCCCGCCGGCGGTGGATTCCTTTCGTCGGCCGTCGACCAGGACTCGGTGACGATGGCGTCGAACAGGACGGCCTTGCTCGGAAACTGCTTGAACAGGGTGGCCCGGGAAACGCCCGAGCGCTCCGCGATCTGCGCCAGCGACGTCCGGTCGTAGCCCGACTCGAGGAACAGCGCGGTCGCGGCCGTCACGATCAGTGCGCGCTTCTCCTGGGCGACGCGCTGGTGGTACGTCGTCACGATCCGGCTCATCGGCCGAGCATACGAGGTGAGTGGCTTGACTCACCTCTGCCGCCCACCTAGGGTCGGGGCAATGGTGAGTCGCTCGGCTCACCATTGGCCACCACCTGACGAGGGAACATCTGATGCCCCGCTTCGACAACCAGACCGTGCTCGTGACCGGGGGGACCGGCGGCCAGGGCTCCAGCCACGTACGCGCCTTCCACCGGGAGGGAGCGAACGTGGTGATCGGCGGCATCGACGCCGAACGCGGCGCCGCTCTCGCCGGCGAGCTCGGGACCCGGGCACGCTTCACCCGCCTCGACGTCACCGACGAGAGGTCGTGGTCCGCCGCCGTACTGGCCGCCGAGAGCGCCTTCGGCGCCCTGAACGTGCTCGTCAACAACGCGGGCGTGCAGAACCCGCCGGCGCCGATCGAGAACACGGACCAGGCCACGTGGTCGCGCATCCTGGACGTCAACCTCACCGGGACCTTCCTCGGTATCAAGGTCGCCGCCCCCGCTCTGCGCCGCGCGGCCGGGGGAGTCATCGTCAACATCGCCTCGACGATGGGCCTGGGCGGCACGGCGCACTACGCGCCGTACGTCGCCAGCAAGTGGGCCGTGCGTGGTCTCACCCGAACGGCAGCGCTCGAGCTCGGCCGCGACCACATCCGGGTGAACACCATCCACCCCGGCGTGATCGCGACCTCCTTCATCCAGGAACCGGCGGCCGGCGCCGCCACGGCAATCGCCGACTTCTACTCACCCGAGCCGTTCGCCATCCCCCGGCTCGGCGAACCGACCGACGTCACCCGGCTGCTTCTGTTCCTCACGTCGTCGGACGCCTCGTTCATCACGGGTTCGGAGTACGTCATCGACGGTGGACTCCTGCTGGGCCCCGCCCTTCAGGCCGAGGCCGCATGAGCTGCCCAGGCGGAGCCCGATTGGGCACCGCCTGGGCAGCCGGTGGCCAGGCGGTCGCCGGCCGGTCCGGTGACGATCGGGTCTGCATCTTCCGCACACCCGTTCTTGCCTGGAGGCCGCCACATGACCGCCACAACTGACGACTTTCCCACCAACTGGGGACGGTGGGGCGACAGCGACGAGCGGGGCGCCGTCAACCTGATCACCGACGAGGCCCGGTCCCGGGGCGCCGCCGAGGCCCGGACCGGCCGGACCGTGTCGATCGCCCGGATCACCACGCCGTACCCGTTGACCGGGGGTCCGACGGCGACCACCACGGCGTCCTCGACCGCGGTACAGACCGCCATGATGTTCACCGGCATCGACGCTCCCGCCATGGCCGAGGTGATGGTCGTGACCACCCACCACCCGGAGGTCACCCACCTCGACGCGATGAGTCACTGGGTCGCCGGCGGCAAGGTGTACCCGGGTGTCGACGCGGCCGACAGTTCCGGCCCCTCCGGCGTCCGGCACGGCGCGGCGGACGTCTACGCCGGCGGGATCCTCACCCGTGGCGTGCTGCTCGACCTGGCGCCCGGCGGGCGGCTGGCCGCGGGCCATCCGGTGACCGGTGCGGATCTGGACGCGGCCGCGGCCCGCGCCGGTGTCGAGGTGCTGTCCGGCGACGCGCTGGTGGTCCGGGGCGGCTGGAACACGAGCAACGACTGGGGCCGGCCCGGGTGGCCGGGCATGACGGCGGACGCGGTCCGCTGGATGCACCGGCACGGGATCTCCGTCTACGCGGGCGACATCGGCGACGCCCGCCCGCCGATCCCGGGCGACGTGCCGGGCGCGCTGCACTTCCTCGCGCTGGGCCGGCTCGCCATCCCGCTGATCGACGGCGCCGACCCGGACGAGTTGGCGCAGACCTGTGCCGGCCTGGGCCGCTGGACGTTCCAGTTCGTCGTGGCGGTACCCCGGATCGCCGGAACGACCGGCCTCCCGGTGAATCCGCTCGCGGTGTTCTAGGGCGGCCGGAGGGCGCGACACGGCCGGGTACAGTCGCCCGCGTGGCGCTGCTCGGAGAGACCCTGAACGAGCTGCGGTGGCGGTCGTTCGCGGGCCGTGCGGACGAGGTCGCGGCGTTCCGGGACACGTTGCGTACCCCCGGTGTCACGTTCGTCCACGGCCCCGGCGGGGTGGGCAAGAGCGCACTGCTCGACGCGTTCGCGCGCACCGCCGCGCAGGACGGCGCGGACCCGGTCCGGGTCGACGCCCGGCACCTGGCGTTCGGCGTGGACGGACTGCCCGCGCCGGTCGCCGGGGAGCGCCCGGTGCTGTTGATCGACACCTACGAGCTGCTGGAGCCGATCGACGACTGGTTCCGCGAGGAGTACCTGCCGTCGCTGCCGGCGGGTGGTGTGGTGGTGATCGCGGGGCGGCGTGCTCCGGGACCGCGGTGGCGAGCGGATCCGGCGTGGCGGGAGCTGCTCCGGGTCGTGCCGCTGGGCAATCTGCCGCCCGCGGACGGGCGCGCGTACCTGGCCGCTCAGGACGTTCCCGCGCACCTGCACGACCGGTTGCTCGCGATCAGCCGCGGCCATCCGCTCACCCTCTCGATGCTGGTCGACGCGGTACGCCGCGGCGCTTCGCCGCGGACCCTGGCCGACGTGCCCGACGTGGTGGGTGCGCTGCTCACCCAGATGATCGACGAGGTGCCGGGACCACGGCATCGCGCGGCGCTGGAGGTGTGCGCGCAGACCGCGGTCACCACCGAGGCCCTGCTGCGCTCGATGGTCGGCGGCGAGGTCGGTGACGTGTTCGCCTGGCTGCGGGCCCAGCCGTTCGTCGACGAGTGCGCGTACGGGCTGTATCCGCACGACGTGGTCCGCGACGCCCTCGACGCCGACCTGCGCTGGCGTGACCCGGACCGGTACGCCGACCTGTACCGCCGGAAACTCGCCGCGGTCGCCGAACGGATCCGGGCCACCCCGGGCGAACGCGAGCGGCTGCAGATGGTGGCGCTCACCGTCGTGCTGAACGGTGCCCGTTCCCCGATCGCCGCGATGCGGTCGCTGCCGCCGACCATGCAGGGGTACGCGGACGGCCTGCGGGACGGCGACCGGGCGCCGATCGTCGCGCTGACGGCCCGCTGGCAGGGACGGGAACAGGCGGAGCTGGCGGCGTACTGGATGGGGTGTCGTCCGGAGGCGTTCCGGGTCTTCCGCGACGCGAGCGGCGACCTGCGCGGGTACACCGCGTGCCTGGAGCTGACCGAGGCCGACGTCGGCGTGGACCCGGCGGTCGACGCGATGTGGCGGTACGCCCAGAAGTACGGACCGCCGCGGCCCGGCGAGGGCATCCGGGCCTGGCGGTTCTTCCTCGACCGCGACCAGGGGCAGCGTCCGTCGCCGTCGTTGACGCTGTTCGTCGCGTCGCAGATGCTCGACATCATCCTGCTGCCGGCCGGCACGGCGTGGAGCCTGGTGGGCGCGTTCGAGGACGCCGACCGGTGGGCGCCCGCCATGGAATCCCTGGACTTCTGGGCGGCCGCCGAGGCGGAGTACGACGTCGGCGCGACCCGGTTCCCGGTGTTCGCGCACGACTGGCGCCGGACCGGCGTCGAGGAGTACGTGAACCGGTTGCACGCCCGCCGGATGGGTGCGCCGCCGCGCCCGGCCCGGGAGGACCTCGGCGAGCCGGTGCTCGACCGGCCGGGGTTCACCGACGCCGTCCGGTCCGCCCTGCGTCATCTGCACGCGCCCGACCTGCTGCGGGACAATCCGCTGCTGTCGTCGCGCATGGTCCGGCGGCACCGCCGTGCCGGAGCGGCGCCGGCCGAGGTGCTGCGGGAGGTGATCGAGCGGGCCGCCGCCACGCTGGAGCCGGAACCCCGCGAGCTGATCACCCGGACGTTCCTGCGGCCGGCCACCACCCAGGAGCGGGTCGCCGCCACGCTGCACCTGTCGTTCAACACCTACCGGCGGCACCGCGACCGGGCCGTCGCGCAGCTCACCGAACGGTTGTGGGACCAGGAGATCTCCGGGCTCGGGGCGCCTACCGGCCCATCGCGGTCTCGTTCGGTGCCCGGGGCGGGCTGACCCGCGCGGCGTACGCGAGCACGCCCACCACCAGCAGCACCAGGGCGGTGACCGCGGCCGGCACGCTGCCCACCGGCTGCATCAGCCAGAGCAGGGACTGCCGCCAGCCCGAGCCGCCCGGTGCGGCCAGCATCGCCTGCACGGCCGACCAGGCGACCGGGGCGGCCCAGGCGAGGCGCGGTCCGAGCAGCGCCACGCTCAGCCCGCTCAGCCCGGCGAGTCCGGCGCAGTTGCGCAGGATCAGCCAGCCGGGGCCGAAGTCGGCGCCGGCCGCCCGCGCGCCGAGCAGCAGGACGGCGACGAACGTGCCGGCCCCG
The DNA here is from genome assembly GCF_020216025.1 of Jidongwangia harbinensis. Classification (GTDB taxonomy): domain Bacteria; phylum Actinomycetota; class Actinomycetes; order Mycobacteriales; family Micromonosporaceae; genus Actinoplanes; species Actinoplanes harbinensis. The sequence continues at coordinate 123,079 of NZ_JAIWNC010000027.1, forward strand.
ATCAGGTGCAGCATCCGCCGGGGCGGCCAGGGCAGCGCCGCCGTCTTCTCCAGGGCGTCGTCGTCGCCGGCCAGGGTGGGGATCAGCGGGGTCAGGGCCAGCATCACCGTGAGGACCGCCAGGCTCGGGTCCACCTCGGGGCTCTCCGCCCACGCCGACCAGGGCAGCACGACCGCGGCGACCGCGGCGACCGAGACCGGTGCGGCGTACGGGACGCGCCGGGAGCGCAGGTAGAGCGGCAGCCAGCCGGTGGTCATACGGTCGGCTCGCCGGTGAGGATGCTGCGCAGGTCGTCGGTGCGGCAGGCGTTGGCGGCGTCGCGCAGGGCGGTCACCCGGCGTACCTGTTCCGCGGCGGGCCGGGCGCGCAGGGCCCGGACGGTCGCGGTGATCTCGGCGCGGGCGGTCCCGTCGTCGAACGGTTCCCCGTGGATCGGCGGGAGTACGTCGACGTCCATCAGCCAGGCGCCGGCCGCGCCCAGGGCCACCCGGTCGCCGAGCCGGCAGCCGTTCGCCGTGGTGCCGGCGCCGTTGACGATGCTCGCGGTGACGGCGTCCGGGGAGACCGGCGAGAAGCGGAACAGGTCGGCGGTGCTGAGCATGCGGTTGTCCGGGGCGAGGCGGAACGCGACCGTGCCGGGCTCCAGTTTCGGTGTGCGGCCCCGGAACTGGGCGGCGTCGAAGGTGGACGGGGCGTCGGCGCGCCACTCCACGGCGCGGGTCGGTGCGCCGGGCAGCCTGGCCAGCATGGTGAGCGCCCGGCGTACCGCCGGAGTCACCGTCCGCAGCTGGTAGGCGTGCACTTCGGTGACACACACCTGGGGTGCGCCGTCGGCGCAGACCAGCCGTTGCGCGGCGGTGTTCACCTGGTACCGCGCGCCCAGCCCGACCGGCGTGACGACCGCGCTGAGCAGTACACCCGCGGCCAGCGCCGCGACGCCCGCCACCCGGGGCCGCCAGGACCCGCCGAAGCTGAGCAGCAGGCCGCCGAGCAGCAGGCCGGCGCCCAGCGCCAGGCGTCCCAGCAGGGCCTCGGCGGTGAACGATTCCCACGGGAACCCCGGCGGCGGCAGCATCAGCGTGAGGTTGCGCAGGCTGCTGTTCTCGCCCGCGGACTCCACCGCCACCTGGCCCACCAGGGCCACCGTGGCCAACGCCGGCGGCAGCAGCGGCGCGGGCCAGGCGCGGCCGGCGGCGAAGCCCAGCCAGGTCGCACCGATCAGGACGGTGACGTCCACCAGGGCCGGCAACGCGCCGCCGGCGTTGAGGAAGCCGCCGGTCGCGCCGATCACGGCGGCGCCGGCCCCGAGCGTCAGCAGCTGCACCAGGGTCACCGCCACGGCCAGCGCGGTGGCGGGCGGGGTGACCTTCTGCCACCGGGGCCGGCCGGTGCTGCCGATCAGTTCGGTGGCCCGGGTGCGCTTCTCCCGGCGGCCGAGCATCGCGCCGCCGGCCAGTGCCAGCGGCACCACGAAGAACTGCACGCTGGCCTGCATGAACGAGAAGGTCAGCCACTGCCGGTCCCAGCTCTGTGCCAGCGCGGCGATCGGCAGCGCCCCGGTCACGAACAGCAGTACGGCCAGCGCGACGGCGTTGGAGCGGCGCAGCTCGGTGCGGATGGCGTGGATCATGCGGCGCTCCGGTGGTCGCGCAGGAGCACCGAGTAGCCGCGTTCGGCGGCGCTGTCCCCGGCACCGTCGTGGGCGCCGAGGCGCGCCAGGTCGGCGGGCACTCCCCGGAAGACCAGCCGGCCCTGGTCGACCAGCAGGACGTCGCCGCAGGCCGCCACCACGTCCTCCACCAGGTGGGTGGAGACCAGCACGCAGGACGTGTCGCCGAGGTCGCGCAGCAGTTCCCGGAACTCCACCCGTTGCTCGGGGTCGAGGCCGACGGTCGGCTCGTCGAGCAGCAGCAGGTCCGGTTCGTTGACGATCGCCTGGGCGATGCCGACCCGGCGCACCATGCCGCCGGACAGCGACTTGAGCCGCGAGTCCGCGCGGTCGGTCAGGCCGACCCGGTCGACGGCGCGCTGCGCGGCGGCGGGGACCGCGGCGGCGGGCATCTCGCGCAACCAGGCCATGTACTCGACGTAGTCGCGGACGGTGAACTTCGGGTAGAAGCCGAACATCTGCGGCAGGTATCCCAGCCGGGCGCGCACCGCCCGCAGCGAGCGCCGGTCCGTGACGTCCCGGCCGAGCAGGTGCAGCCGGCCGCCCTTCGGCCTGATCACGGTGCCCAGCGCCCGCATGAGGGTGGTCTTGCCGGCGCCGTTAGGGCCGAGCAGACCGTGCACCCCGGGACCCAGGGTGAGGTCGAGGCCGTCGACGGCGAGCCGGGAACCCGCCTTGACCCGCAGGCCGGTGGCTTCGACCTGCCACGCGCCGGTGGACGGGGCCAGTTCGTCGGCTCTGACTGCGCGAACCACGGATACTCCTTCGTCGTCGAGGGGGGAATCAGTTCCGGCCGGCGTGCTGCCGGTGGTCACCGGCGCGCAGCACGACCAGCCCGGCGAGGGCCACCGCGGCCACCGCCCATCCGCGCAGGCTCTCGGGTTGGACGAGCACCGGCAGGCGGACCATCACCAGGGCGGGGAGGGCGACCGCCAGCATCCAGGCGGCGCCGATCAGCGCCGCCGCCCGGCTCACCCCGATCAGGCCGCCGAGCAGCAGGGCCGCGGCGGTGAACGTCAGGCAGGGCAGCAGCCACAGCGCGGGATTCGCGCCGACCCGCCAGCCCACCACGGCGAGCAGCGGCAGCACGGTCAGCAGGATCACCACCGTGCGGCGCAGCAGCAGGTCCAGGCCGGCCCGGGCGGTGCCCGAGACGGTCTCCCACGCCGGGTCCCAGCGGCGCGACCAGGCCACGGCCAGCCCGCTCAGCGGCGCCACCGGCGCCAGCAGCAGCACCACCGAGGACCGCGCCGAGAAGGCCTCGTCGAGCAGGAATGCCGCGGCGACGGCGATCAGGGTCACCAGCGCCCACGGGATCACCGACGGCGAGAGCCAGCGGTACGACAGGCGGCGCAGCCGGCGGCGCCGGGCCGGCCGCGGGCCGCTGCGCGACTCCGCCAGGACGGCGGTCCGGGCCACCGCGAGGATCTCCTGCACCGGCCCGGTGACCAGCTCGGCCAGCCGGTCCTGGCACCGCGGGCAGTTCTCCAGGTGCGCCTCGACCGGCCAGGCCATGGCGTCGTCGGCGCCGAGATCGCCGGAGGCGTACGCGGTCAGCGTCGCGGCCGGAACGTGGGCGGTCATGAGAGCGCCTCCCTCATCGCGTTGCGGGCGCGCCGCGCCCGGCTCTTCACCGTGCCCTCGGGCAACCCCAGCAGGACGGACGTCTCGCGGACGGTGAGCCCGTCCAGCACCATGGCGCGCAGCACCGCCCGCAGCTCCGGCGCCAGCCGGGCCAGGGCGACACCGAGTTCGCCGCCGACCGTGCCGGCCAGCGCCTCGTCCTCGGCCGCCGGGGTGCTGACCGTCGGCAGTTCCCCGGCCGGCTCCTCGAGCCGCCGGGCCTGCCGGCGCAGCGCGTCGACCAGGCGGCGCGCGGCGATCGTCCACAGCCAGCCGGCCGCCCCGCCGCCGCGCGGCCGCATGTCGGCGAACGACCCGGCGGCCCGCCACACGGTGAGGTAGGTGTCCTGCAGGACCTCGGCGACGAGCCCGTCGTCGGAGCACCGTCGGCGCAGCCGTACCGCGACGGTCGGCGCCGTCCTGCGGTACAGCTCGTCGAACGCCGCCCGGTCGCCCTTGGCGACGCGGCGCAGCAGCCGCTCGGGGTCTGGCGGGTTCGCGTTCACACCCGGTTCATCGCTGCCGCGGGCGGCGACGGATCACGAACCGAGGTGAGCTGGGCCACAGCGCATCAGCGGTCGACGGCCTGCTGCAGGTGTTCCTGGGCCCAGCGGGTCAGCTCGTCGAGGGCCGGGCGGATCGCCGCGCCGTGCTCGGTGAGCTGGTACCGCACGCGGATCGGCCGTTCGTCGATCACGGTACGGGTGGCGAGACCGAGGTCGACCAGCTCGACGAGGCGCTCGTTGAGGATGCGGTCGTTGATGCCGGGGATGCCGCGCCTGAGGTCGCTGAAGTAGACCGGGCCCTGCATCAGGGTGCCCCACACCACGCCGGTCCAGCGCTTCCCCAGCAGCGTCATGACCCGGGACAGCGGCTCGCTCAGGGTCTCGCACACGCCGCCGGCGTCGGCGCCGTGCTCGGCGAACAGCGGCGGGGGAGGAGCGCTTGACACCACGATCAACTCCACTTACTTTTTCTTAGCGGCTAACGAAACATAAGCTACGTACGTTCCATCGCTATGATGCCACACCCCCGGCGCGTCCCGGCGTTCGCGCTGATCACACCCACCTGGAGGAGCCATGCACACCGACGACCTGGAAGCGCGGATCCGGCGGATCGAGGACCGCCACGCGATCATCGACACCGTCGTCGCGTACGCCGTCGCCATCGACGAGGCGGACTGGGCGGGTTTCGCCTCGACCATGACCGACCCGGTGCACATCGACTTCTCCGAGGCCGGCCTGCCGGCCGCCGACCTCCCGCGCGACCAGTTCGTCGGGTTCGCGTCCGGGGCGCTGGCGGGGTGGACCGCGCGGCAGCACCTCAGTCCCAACCACCGGGTCGTCTTCGACGGGATGGATCCGGACAAGGCGACCTGCTACTCCTACATGTACGCGCAGCACTACAAGAAGGGCGCACCGGGCGGTGAGTTCTACCTGATGCGCGGCTCGTACGACAACGAGCTGGTGCGCACCGCGGACGGCTGGAAGATCGCCGCCCTCACGCAGCACGTCAGCTGGCTGGAGGGCAATCCGGACGCGGCGGCCGGCTCCGTCCCGGAGTGACCCGCACGGTTCCGGTCGGAATGATCCACTATGCACGGTCAGTGACGCGCCGGTTATCAAACCGTTATCTCCGCAACGTGCCGGACACGGAGCCCGCCACCCTAGCTTGTTAGGGAAGTCAACAATCTCGATGCGTGACTCCACGGAGGCGGCACGGATCGGGACGGGATGGCCATTCGGCGGGCCCGCCCAGCAACCTGATGTCCACTCAGGACAAGGAGAACGCGTGTCCCGTCGACGCCAACGCCACCTCGGGCGTGGCCTGCTCACCGCTGCCCTGCTCCCGTTCGCGCTCCTGGCGACCGTACTCACCGGCGCACCGGCCGCCCAGGCCGCACCCCGACCGGTGGCCGCCCAGGCCGAGGCCGAGCCGTACTCCGTGCTGGTCTTCTCCAAGACCGCCGGCTTCCGGCACGACTCCATCCCGACCGGGATCGCCGCCATCCGGCAGCTCGGGGCGGAGCACGGCTTCACCGTCGACGCCACCGAGGACAGCGCCGCCTTCACCGACGCCAACCTCGCCAAATACCGCGCGGTGGTCTGGCTGTCCACCACCGGGGACGTCCTCGACCCCAGCCAGCAGGCCGCCTTCGAGCGCTACATCCAGGCCGACGGCGGGTACGTCGGCATCCACGCCGCCTCCGACACCGAGTACAGCTGGCCCTGGTACGGCGAACTGGTCGGCGCCTACTTCGCCAGCCACCCCGCCAACCAGCAGGCCACGGTGAAGGTCGAGGACCAGGCCCACCCGTCCACGGCCGGGCTGCCGGAGCGCTGGTCGCGATTCGACGAGTGGTACAACTTCCGGTCCAACCCGCGCGGCGACGTGCACGTTCTGGCCAGCCTGGACGAGACCAGCTACACCCCGGGCGCCGGCGCCATGGGCCACGACCACCCGACCGCCTGGTGCCAGGACTACGACGGCGGGCGGGCCTGGTACACCGGCGGCGGCCACACCGCGGAGTCGTACGCCGAACCGGAGTTCCTCACCCACCTGCTCGGCGGCATCGAGACCGCCGCCGGGGTGCGGGACGCCGACTGCGGCGCCTCGCTGACCGACAGCTTCGAGAAGGTCAGCCTGGACAGCAACACCAGCAACCCGATGGAGCTGGACATCGCCGGAGACGGCCGGGTGTTCTATGTGGAGCGCGACGGCCGGGTGCGGATCGTCAAGCCCGGCACCGGCACCACGGTCACCGCCGTCGACCTGGACGTGTTCACCGGCAACGAGGACGGCCTGATCGGCATCCGGCTGGACCCGGACTTCGCCGACAACGGCTGGATCTACCTCTACTACGCGAAGAACGACGGGGTGGCGCGCAACCTGCTGTCCCGGTTCACCGTCACCGGCGACACCATCGACCCGGCCAGCGAGAAGGTCGTGCTGCAGGTCAACACGCAGCGCAACACCTGCTGCCACGCCGGCGGCAGCATGACCTTCGACCGCGCCGGCAACCTGTACCTCGCCACCGGCGACAACACGAACCCGTTCGAGTCGGACGCGTACACCCCGCTCGACGAGCGGCCCGGCCGGTCCGACTACGACGCCCAGCGCACCGCCGGCAACACCAACGACCTGCGCGGCAAGATCCTGCGGATCCACCCGGAGGACGACGGGTCCTACACCGTCCCGGCCGGGAACCTCTTCCCGGCCGGCACCGCGCAGACCCGCCCGGAGATCTACGCGATGGGCCTGCGCAACCCGTTCCGGATCGGCATCGATCCGGCCACCGACACCCTCTACGTCGCCGACTACGGGCCGGACGCCGCCTCGACCGACCCCGCCCGCGGTCCCGAGGGAACGGTGGAGTGGAACATCGTCGCCGCCCCCGGCAACTTCGGCTGGCCGTACTGCGCCGGCGCGAACTACGCGTACAACGACTACCAGTTCCCGTCCGGGCCGAGCGGGGCGAAGTTCAACTGCGCGGCGCCGGTGAACAACTCACCCAACAACACCGGCCTCACCAACCTGCCGCCGGCCGTCAGCGCCACCGTGGACTACGACTACAGCGGCAACCCGCGCTTCCCGGAGATCGGTGGCGGCGGCGCCCCGATGGGCGGCCCGGTCTACCGCTACGACGCCGAACTGGACTCCACCCGCAAGTGGCCGGCCTACTACGACGGCAAGGCGCTGCTCGGCGAGTGGAACCAGTCGAAGATGTACGCGATGCAGGTCACCGCGGACGGCAAGTCCCTGGTGGACATCAACCAGTTGCTGACCGGGATGAGCTTCATCCGCCCGATGGAGTTCGAGTTCGGCCCGGACGGCGCGATGTACCTGATCGAATGGGGCACCGGTTTCGGCGGGAACAACGACGACTCCGGGATCTACCGGATCGACTACGTCGCCGGTGAACGGGCCCCGATCGCGGCGGCGAGCGCCACCCCGACGTCCGGGCCGGCGCCGCTGGCGGTGCAGTTCTCCAGCGCGGGCTCCCGCGACCCGGACGGCGGCGCGCTGACCTACGCCTGGACGTTCGGGGACGGCGGGACCTCCGCCGAGGCAAACCCGGTCCACCGGTACACCGAGGCGGGCGACTACACCGCACAACTCACCGTGACCAACCCCAAGGGACGTACCGCGGTGGCGAACGTGCCGGTGACGGTCGGCAACACCGCGCCGACGGTGACCATCGAGTTCCCGCCGAACGGCGGCTTCTTCGACTGGGGCGACCAGGTCCGGTACACCATCACGGTGACCGACCCGGAGGACGGCGAAATCGACTGCGACCGGGTGAAGCTGCAGGTGCTGCTCGGCCACGACGAGCACGGCCACCCGCTGGACCAGCACACCGGCTGCACCGGCACCGTACAGACGTCGCTCGCCTCCGGGCACGGCGCCGAAGCGAACGTGTTCGCCGTGTTCGAGGCGACCTACACCGACGACGGCGGCACCGGCGGTGCCGGCCGGCTCACCGGGCGGGCCATCGAGCAGCTGCAGCCCAAGCGGAAGCAGGCCGAGTACTTCACCGGCACCGGCCGGGTGCCCGGCGGCGCCGGCGGCGGCGACGCGGGCGTGGTGCGGGAGACCACCAGCGATTCGGCCGGCGGCGGCCAGAACATCGGCTTCGTCGAGGACGGCGACTGGTGGTCGCTGCGCCCGGCCAGCCTGACCGGCATCGACTCGATCCGCTTCCGGGTCGCCTCGGCGAACAGCGGCGGCCGGATCGAGGTACGCGCCGACGCGGCCGACGGCCCGCTGGTCGCCTCGGCCGACGTGCCCGGCACCGGGGACTGGCAGGACTACGTCGACGTGACCGCGCCGGTGACCGGTACCAACGCGGGCACGCTGTACTTCGTGGCCCGGGACCCGGCCGGCGGCACCGGGTCGCTGTTCAACGTGAACTGGATGGACTTCCTCGGCCGGGGCGTGACCGAGAACGCGCCGCCCCAGGTCAGCGCGGTCGCCACCCCGACCGCCGGCACGGCGCCGATCACCGTCGAGTTCGACGGCACGGCCACCGACGCCGAGGGCGACACCCCGCTCACGTACGCCTGGGACTTCGGCGACGGCGGCACGGCGACCACCCTGGACGCCCGGCACACGTACACCGTCCCGGGCACGTTCACCGCCACCCTGACGGTGACCGACAAGCGCGGGGCGAAGTCGTACGCGAACGTCCCGATCCGGGTCGACGCGCCGAACACGTCCTGCTTCGGGGCCCGCTCGGACGACTTCCTCGGCGGCACGCTGAGCCGGGACCGCTGGACCGTGGTCCGGGAGAACCAGCAGTACTCGATCGCCGACGGGGGACTGCGGCTGCCCACCTCCGCGGGTGACCTCTACGGCACCCGCAACGACGCCACCAACCTGGTTCTGCAGCCGGTACCCGGCGGGGCCTGGCAGGCCACCACGATGGTCACCCTGCCCACCACCGCCGACTACCAGCAGGCCGGCCTGCTGGTGTACGGCGACGACGACAACTACGCGAAGGTCGACCTGGTGCACAGCGGCGGCCGCCGGGTGGAGTTCATCTCCGAGACCGCCGGCACCCCGCGCAACGAGTCGGCCGACAGCACCGCCGCACCCGACGGCGACGCCGTCTACCTGCGGCTGAGCAGCGACGGCACGAACCTGACCGCGGCGGTCTCCGCCGACGGCCGGACGTTCAGCCCGATCGGCCGGGAGGCCGCGCTGGCCGGCATCGAGAACCCCCGGATCGGGCTGTACGCGCTCAACGGCGGCACCACCGCCCCGGTGGTGGACGCGGCCTTCGACTGGTTCCAGTTCGCGCCGGACGCCCCGGCCGAACCGGTCGACCGGTCGGACGAGTTCACCGGCGACGCGCTCGACAAGTGCCGGTGGGACGCGGTCGTCCGGGAGGACCCGGCGACGTACCGGGTGACCGACGGTGCGCTGCGGATCGACGTGCCGAACGGCGACATCTACACCGGCAACAACACCGGGCCGACGAACTTCGTCCTGCAGAACGCCCCCGAGGGCGACTGGACCATCCAGACGAAGGTCGACGGCAGCCTGCTGGACGAGCAGTACCAGCAGGCCGGGTTGCTCGTCTACGCCGACGACGACAACTACCTCAAGCTCGACTTCGTGACCGACAACGCGGCCGGTGCATCGGTCAGCCGGCGGATCGAGTTCCGCAGCGAGATCGACGCGGTGGTGCAGGATCCGCAGCCCGGGGCGACCGGGTTGACGTCGGGGGTGTGGCATCTGCGGCTGGCCCGCACCGGCGCCACCTACACCGCCTCGTACTCGGCCGACGGCACGGAGTGGACCACGCTGGACTCGTTGACCAGCACCGCCGTCGGGGCGGTCCCGAAGGTCGGGGTGTTCACCCTCGGCGCCAACCAGACAGCCTCGAAGACCGCCTCGTTCGACTACTTCCGGATCAGCGCCGGGGACGCCGACAGCACCGCGCCGGTGACCAGCGCGCAGGTCTCCGGCACTCCGGTCCAGGGCTGGTACCCCGGTCCCGTCACGGTCACGCTGACCGCGGCGGACGAGGACGGCGGCAGTGGGGTGGAGAGCACCGAGTACCAGATCGGGGACGCCACCGACTGGACCCGGTACACCGGTCCGGTGCCGGTCACCTCGGACGGCACCTACGAGGTGCGCTTCCGCTCGACCGACGCCGCCGGCAACGTGGAGAAGAACAAGTCGGTGACCGTCAAGATCGACGGTACGGCCCCGGTCAGCGCCGCGCAGTTCGCCCCGCCCAACGACGACGGCTGGCACGACGGCGCCGTCCCGGTGACGCTGACGTCGACCGACGCCGGTTCCGGGGTGGACGTCCTGGAATGGTCCCTGGACGGCGGCGCCTGGACCCGGTACACCGAGCCGGTGCCGGTGACCGGGGACGGCGAGCACGAACTGCTGTACCGGGCCACCGACACCGCCGGAAACGCCGAGACGCTGAAGTCGGCGGTCCTGAAGATCGACGGTACGAAGCCCACGCTCCTGGTCTCCGGCGTGGCCGACGGCCAGCTCTACGGTGACAGCCAGGACGTCCGGATCTCGTGGCAGGCGGTCGACCCGACCTCAGGCGTGGCGACGACGGCCGGCACGCTGAACGGCGAGCCATACGCCAGCGGCACCCTGCAGGCGATGTACGAGCTGCCGCTCGGCCTGCACGACCTGACCGTGACGGCGACCGACAAGGCCGGAAACCACACCACCTCGACGGTACGGTTCTTCGTCAGCACCTCGTTCCGCGACATGCAGAACCTGGTGGACCGGTTCCGCGCGACCGGCCGGCTCTCCGCCGACGCCCAGCGCCAGCTGACCAACAAGCTGAACGCGGCCCGGGCCTCGGAGGCGGCCGGCAACGACAAGCGGGCGGTGCAGCAGCTGACCGCATTCAAGGCGCTGGCCGGCGACACCGCCCTGGTCCGCGACGCCGACGTCCGGAACACCCTGATCCGGGACGCCGACGCGATGATCGTGCGGCTCGGCGGGACGGCCACCAAGGCCGGGGTACGCGCCAACGGCGGCAATCCGGTCACCGACGCCGGCCGTCTCGCCGGGGACCCGACCCGGGTCTCCCCGGACCGACCGCGCTGATGGGCCGCCCGGTCGTGTTCGGGAGGAACGTCCCGGTACGCCGTACCCGCGGATCGGCGGCCGTCCTGGCCGGCCTGTTGCTGGCCACCCTGCCGGCGGCCGGGCCGGCCTGGGCGCACGACACCAGGTTGAAGCTGGAGGTGGCCGGCGACGGCGCCACCGGCGTCACCGTGCGGGCCCGCCACGCCGACGGGCACCCGCTGGACAAGCCGGTCCGGCTGGTGCTCACCGCCACCGCCGCGGGCGGGCGGACCGTCGGCCCGCGGCAACTCGAGCCGGCCGGGGAGGGACAGGGCTTCTATGCCAGCGGTCCGGTTCTGGCGCCCGGCAGCTGGCGGGTGACGGTCAGCGCGCCCAGGCCGTACACCGGCGAGACGGCCGTCGAGGTGCGGGCCCGGGCGGCCCAGTCGGCACCGGCGCAGGCCGCGCCGGTGTCCGCGGCGCGGCGGACGGCCGCGGGCGAATCCGGGTGGCGGTGGTGGCCGGTCGGGCTGGCGGTCCTCGCCGCCCTGGCGATCGTCACGCTGGTGGTGCCGGTGGTGCGCCGCCGTACGAAACGGGTCTGAGCCGGTCCCGCGCACCCGGGCCCCCGGGCCAGGACCGGCTCGGGCGCATGGGCCCCGAGCCTGTCGGCATGCGCCGGGTGACCGTCTCGACCGGCCCGCCGGCCGGTTCCGATGGTCAGGCCGGGCGCCGCCAGCGTTCGATGATCTGATCGATGTCGTCGCGGATGCGTTCCCGGGCCTGGTCCCGGGGCACGCCGGCCATCAGCATCTCGTCGTAGCCGGTGTCCTCGTGCCGGATCGAGGCGATCACCGCCCGGGTCACCGCCTCCGGGTCGAGTGCCCGGCCGGCCGCGCTGCGTCCCACCCGGCCGCTTCCGCGGGTGCCGGCGTGCCGGCTGATCGCCGCGGCCCGTCCCGCCGGGCAGCCGGGGAACAACCGGCCGATCTCGTCGGCGAAGTCCTGGTGGAAGTGCTCGTCCGCGGTCTCCCGGCGCAGCCGGTCCCGCTCGCGGCGGCGGGCCCGGGCCTCCTCGTCGGACAGGCACTGCTGCTCGGCCAGCTCGACCGCGGCCGGTTCGACCAGCAGCCCCTGCCGCTCGTGGCGTCTGCGGGAACGGCTGAACCGCACCACCACCGCAGACAGCCGGCTGGCCTGTTTCGCCCGGCGGGTCAGGGCCGCGTCGCCGGACGGCAGGAAGACCAGGTGATCGAAGTCCGCGCAGGTGAGGCACGTCGGCCCGGCGTCCTCCATGATCAGCATGTCGGCGTCGGCGCGCCCGCAGGTGGCGCAGGTGAACGCCGTCAAGGGCTGCACCACGACCAGGTCCGGCGCCTTGCTCTGGCGGGCGGCCAGCCGTTCGCGCTTCGCCTCCGGCAGGTCCGCCGGTGTCCAGTGGGTGCGGTAGGCCCGTTCGAGTTCGGGGTCGCCGGCGGCGGTGAAGCGCAACGGCCGCCGGTCGCGGGCGGCGGCCAGATACTCCACTTCGGACGGCCGCAGGTCGCGGTGGGCGACCCAGCGGTGGAACACCTCCAGTGCGTCGGCGAGGCGTCCGGTGGGCACCGCCGCGACCGCTTCCAGGTGCGGCGCACGGCCCTGCCGCCAGTCCGTCACCAGCCCGGGCGGGACCCATCCCAGACCGGTCAGGACGTCCAGCGGGCTCACCTGATGCTGGCGGGTCAACGCCTGCTCGGCGGCGGTCACCACCCGGCGCTCCAGCTTCGACGCGGGTTGCATGGGACGGCAGACTACCCTCGTCGGCCTTGTCCGGTCAGGAGGCCGGTCACCTCCGCGGGGTCGAACCGGGCGGGTCGGAAGTCGTCGGCCGACGGCAGGCCGAGCCACTCCAGTCGTTCCCGGTGCTGCGGGTGAGCGGGGTCGCTGATGATGTCGACGAGGTCGGCGTACCCCCAGATGCCGCCGCAGTCCTCCGGAGGCGCGGCGCGCCGGCCGGCGGTGCAGCGCGGATACCCCACCGCCTGCCGGTCGAGGAGCTTCTCCACCACGATGTCGAGTTCCCAGTCGTCGCCGAAGTCGTAGCGGTACCGCACCTGAGCCCCGGCGTCCGGCGCGACCTGTTCCAGCGTCACCGGCTTCTCGGCGCGGTGGCCCAGTTCCCGGTCCGCGACGCCGAACGCGCCGTACGGGGTTTCGAAGACGTGCAGGTGGCAGTCGTCCCAGCCGAACGCCACCTGGATGATGCGGTGCAGTTCGGCCAGGTTGGTGTCGCCGGGGACTTCGAGGCGCCGCCAGATCGGTGGTTCGGCATCCCGCAAGCTGACCTTGATCTGATAGATCCTGGGCGGTCCGTCGGACTTCCTGCGCTTCGCCGGCATGCGGGGCGACGACGTCCGGCGCGGTCGCACCGGGCCGGGATCATGGGCGCCGTGCGGGTCTGACGGGCGGGTCGGCCGGGGAAGAACCGCCAGTCGGGCGCGCAGCAGCGCGGCCACCGGGTGGTAGCCGGGCCCGTCCGGGTCGTCGAGGTCGTCCAGATCGGGGCCGGTCTCCTGATCGTGTACGGCGCGGGCGTCCAGGGCCCGTTCCGCCTGCCGGCGGAACTCGTCCGGGTTCAGGTCCTCGGCGACGAGGGGCGCGCCGATCCGGCGGCTGTCCGCTTCGATCATGGTGGTGAGCCGGTCCAGTACCTCGCCCGGGAAGAGGGTGACGTCCGCCGCCGCGTCACAGTCGAGGTGATCGACGTGCACCAGGAAGGCGTGTGTGCGCCCGGACCGCTCGAAGGAGCACAGCAGCATCGACGCTCCGCCGGCCGGGTCGGCGTAGCGCCGGCACATTCCCACCGTGACCGGCTCGGACAGTTCCGACGCCCACGCCGGAGCGGGCACCCCGTCCGCCAGCAGTTGCCGGGCCGCGTCCACGGACCGCACGCGAGGCTCCACCGCGCCGATGGCGAGGAGTACGCCCAGCGAGGCCGGCGTGGACATCCGGGCAAGCGCCGGCACGATGTCCTCCGCCAGCGCTCCGATGAAGTCGTCGACGAGGTCGTTGACGGCCACGAGGTTCGCGCCGAACAACTCGGCGTCCAACGGGTCGTCGACGGCGAGGAGGTCAGCCGCGTCCGCGGCCAGGTCCTTGACGAAGGCTTCCGGGGTGAGGTCCGCGCCCGTACAGGCCGGGCAGTCGCATTCCTCCGGGCCGCTGGCCAAGGGCTCCAGGATGCGCAGGTCGGGCCGGCCGGAACCGGTGGCCGTTCGCTTCCGGCCGCGACGCACAGGGCTCATCCGGTCATCCTGCCGCATCGCCACGGCCGTCTCATCGGCCCTCACCCGCCCGGCGTACGCACCATGGGTAGCGACGTCGATCTATCATCGTGCGCGTATCCCTGACCGGCGGCGGAGGACGACGTGACCGATGACGCGAACGGCGTCCTGAACGCCGAGGTGCCGCACACCGCGCGCATCTGGAACTACTGGCTGGGCGGTAAGGACAACTTCGCGGCCGACCGGGCGGTCGGCGACCAGGTCCAGCAGCACCTGCCGGACATCGTCACGTCGGCCCGCGCCGATCGGGCCTTCCTCCGGCGCGCCGTCCGCCACCTAGTCGGCGAGGCCGGCATCCGCCAGTTCCTCGACATCGGCGCGGGCCTGCCCACCGCCGACAACACCCACGAGGTGGCCCAGCTGATCGCGCCCGAGTGCCGCGTCGTCTACTGCGACAACGACCCGCTGGTGCTGGCCCACGCCCGGGCGCTGCTCACCAGCGTCCCGGAGGGCGTCACCGACTACATCGACGCGGAGGCCCGGGACACCGCCGCCATCGTCGAGGCCGCCCGGCGGACGCTGGATCTCGACCGGCCGGTCGCCGTCATGCTGCTCGGCATCCTCAACTTCATCGGCGACGACGACGAGGCCCTCGGCATCGTGCGGCAGCTGATGGCGGCCGTCCCGTCCGGCAGCTACCTGGCGGTCGCCCATCCCACGCTGGAGATCAGGCCGGCGGAGTCGGCGGCCGCCGCCGAGCAGTGGAACAAGACGGCCACGCCACCCATCACGTTGCGCTACAAGGCCGACATGCTCCGCTGGTTCGAGGGTCTCGACCTGCTCGAACCGGGCGTGGTCACGTGCACGAAATGGCGCCCGGACCCCGGCGACCCGACCGCGGACACGGACGTCTACCAGTTCTGCGGAGTCGCCCGGAAGCCGTGACGCCTCGACGACCCGGGTGCCGGGACGGCCGCGCCGGCGGGCAGGGTTGCGGGTCTTTCGGGCCCATCCGCGGTGCTCGGGACGGCGCTCGTCGCGGGCCGGCGGCACGATGGTGTGGTGAACTCGGGTGCCGTCCTCACGCTCCTGGTGGGCCTGGGCCTGGTTTGCTTCGGAGTGGTGCGGTGGCGGCAGATCCGGGACCTGCGCCGGACCGGGGTGCGTTCCGTCGGCACGGTGGTCGGCCACGAGCAGGACGCCGATGACGGCTCGGTCTTCTCGCCGGTGGTCACGTTCGTCGACGCGGCGGGCCACACGCGGCGCTTCACGGCCGACCTCCGGGTCAGCTGGCGGGTTCATCCGGTCGGCGAGGAGGTCCCGGTGCGGTACCCGCCGGGGCGCCCGTACGCCGCACGGTTGGGCTCGACCACGCACGACGCCCTGACGGTCGGCGTGCCGCTGGGGGCCGGTGCCCTGTTCGCGGTGTTCGGGTTGCTCGGGTTGTTCTACGGGTGACGGCCCGGCCGGCGGGGTGCGTCAGCGCGGGTCCGGTTCCCTGCCGGTCCGCTCGACGCTGATCCATTCCTCGACGTCGTTCAGATTCCAGATCTTGCCCTGGGTGAGCTTCGCGACGGGTTTGGGGAAGTCGGGCCGCCGCGCCAGCTGGTAGACCCGCTGGCGGCTGACTCCGATCAGTTTGCGGATCTCGTGCGCGCCGACAAGGCGAAGGGATTCGCGGGGCATACACCCGACTATAGTCGTCTGACTATCGTGGCGGTGTGCCGACTTGGTGCCGCCGCGGGTCCCGCCGGTCAGTCGTCCGGGCCGCCGCGCAGCCAGTCGTACACCTCGCGGAACGTGCCGGGACCCGGGACGTGCCCGCCGGCGTACCGATGGCCGCGTGCCCCGGGGATGTGGGCGAGCAGCCACTGCGCGTGCTCGCCGGAGACGTTCTCGTCGTGTGTCCCGTACCAGACGCCGACCGGAACCGTGCCGTCCGGCATGGCGAAGCCCCAGGGCCGGGCGAACGCGATCGTGTCGTCGACCCAGCCGTCGTGGCCGTCGACGAACGTGGCCCGGAGCCGCGCCATGGCCGCCGGATCGTCCCGGGCCGGAGTCCCCGGCGGCAGTCCGGGCATCTCCGGGCCGCCGGCCTCGACCCGGGCCAGGATCTGGCCGGCGATCCGCTCGAGATCGGGTCGCAGAGTCCGTTCCTCCGGCGACTCCGGCAGCGGGGACGGCTTGATCCCGGAGAGGACGGCGCACCGGATCACCCGCTCGGGCAGCAGCGCGGCACAGGCCAGCGCGTGCGGCCCGCCGCCCGAGCCACCGAACACGGCGAACCGGTCCCAGCCCTGGGCGTCGGCGAGCACCCGGACATCGTCGGCGACGTCGGCGACGCTGCGCCCGGGGCGGCGGGTCGAGCCGCCGTACCCGGGACGGTCGGGCATCAGCACGCGGACGCCGGCCCGGTGCATGGTCTCGATCTGGTCAGGCCGCCGCCACCGGGTGCTCGGCGTGCCGTTGTGCGCGATGACCGGGAAGCCGTCGGCGGGCCCGTAGAGGCAGTACCGCAGGGTCCGCCCGCCGATCTCCACCGAGCGGTCAACGATCATCGAGCCATCCACATCTGTCGTGTTCCGGACACCGCCGCTCGATTCTGAACCATGGGTCGCCGGGCGGAGTACCTACGGGGGCAATCCACCGTGGACGGATCCGGGAAGGCCTCATGCGGAGAAGACCGAGATCGATTCGCTCGAAGATCATCTTGGCTCTGCTGGTGCCCGTGGTCGCGTTGATCGCGCTGTGGGCGGTCGACGTGAGCGCGTCGGTCACCGAGGTGACCGCGGTCCGGAACAGCTCGCACACCCGGGACAACGTCAGTCTGCCCTGCGACAAGCTGGTGGAAGCGTTGCAGATCGAGCGCAGCCGGTCCGTCGAGGTCCTGGCCGCGGCCGGTGGGGACGTCGCCACGCTCGGCCCGCAGCGGGCGGCCACCGACGCGGCGGTCGCCGAGTTCCGGAACCTGTCCCGGCGTTACCGGGGGAGCGGGATCTCGGCCGGCATCACCCGGGCCCGGATCGCCGACATGATCACGACCGTGGATTCGCTGGTGTTGCTCCGGACCCAGGTCGACGCCCGGGTGGTCAACCGCGCCGCGGTGGTGAGCGGCTACACCAGCATCATCAGCTACGCCTTCAGCGTCTCCACGGCGGCCGCCGCGTCCAGCGAACCGTTGGTGGAACGCGTCATGCGGACCACGGTGGCGATCCGCCGGGCCGGCGAACTGCTGCACCAGGAGGACGCGTTGCTGACCGGCGCGACGACGGCCGGCCGGTTCGGGCCCGGGGAGTATCGGCAGCTGACCGAGATCGTCGGCGCGTTGCGTTTCCAGATCCCGGTCGCCGGTTCCACCCTGCCGGCCGCGGACCAGGCGGCGTTCAAGAGCATGCTGAGCAGCCCGACGTTCGCGGCGCTGCGGGCGGCCGAGGACCGGATTCTCCGGGACGGCGACGCCGGGGGACCGGTGTCGACCACGCGGGACGTGTGGAAGGCGACGTTCAACCCGGCCGTCCGCCAGCTGTACGGCTTCCTCGCGAACGGCTACGACAAGGCCGTCGGATTCGCGCGGGCCGAACGCGACCGGATCCTGTTCCGCTTCGGCCTCTCCGGGGTGCTGGGGCTGGCCGCCATCCTGATCTCGCTGTACCTGTCGGTCCGGATCGGCGGTTCCGTGGTGCGACGGCTGTCCGTGCTGCGCACGGCGGCCACCGACCTCGCTCACCGGCGGTTACCCGAGATGGTCGTGCGACTACGCGCCGGCGAGCGGGTCGACCTGGACGGCGACGCGCTGCGGCTGTCCATGGGGGACGACGAGATCGCCGACGTCGGTGCCGCGCTGAGCGAGGTGCAGCAGAGCGCCGTCGAGTCGGCGGCCGCCGAGGCCGCCCTGCGGTACGACATGAACCGGGTCCTGGTCAACATCGCCCGCCGCAACCAGACGCTGATCGACCGGCAGCTGGAGAGCCTCGTGCAGACGCCGGCCGTGGACGCCGCCGGCGAGCGCGCGACGGCGCGGGCCGAACAGCTGGCGATCCAGATGCGCCGGCATGCCGAGCACCTGATGATCCTGGCGGGTTCCGCGCGGAGCCGGCGCGGCCTCGGCCCGGAACCGCTGGACCGGATCATCGCCCGGGCGGCGAGCGAGGTGGAACACGCCGAGCGGATCGAGCTCGGCCCGGTCGCGGACGCCGAGGTGCCCGAGGCCGCGGTCGCCGACATCGGCCACCTGCTCGCCGAACTGATGGAGAACGGCACCACGTTCTCGCCGCCGGACACCACGGTACGGGTGTCGGCACACCGGGTGCCGGACGGCGTCCTCGTCGAGATCGAGGACCACGGCCTGGGGATGTCCCCGTCCGCACTCGACGAGACCAACCGCCGGCTGGCCCGCCCGCAGGGCCTGGATCCGGCGCAGAGCGCACGACTCGGCCTCTTCGTGGTGGCGCTGCTGGCCGCCCAGCGGGGCATCCGGGTGGTGCTCCGGCGATCGGAGCACCGGGGCGTCACCGCGGCGGTGACGATTCCCGCCGAGCTGACGCTTCCGGTGGCCGCGACCGGACCGGCGGTGGGCGCGATCACCGGCACCCGCCGCTCCGACGCGGCCAAGCTGGTCGGCATGGCCGCCAAGGCCGGGCGGGACCGCGCGGACCGCGGCGCGGCGCCCCGCCACGCCGCCGAGGACCGATAGGGGCACGTTCAGCGGGGTACGGCGGCAGCGCTGGTGATCTCCGCGAGGAACGTCGCCATGAACCGGTCGGTGACCTCGGGGTGCCGCGCCGAGATGAGGTTGCCGTCGATCACCAGATCCGCGGTCGACCGCCCGGCGTACTCGACGATCCCGCCGGCGTTCTCGACGTCGCAGACGATGTTGTGGGCGCAGGTCACCCGGCGGCCGTGCAGCAGGTCCGGGTCCGCGCAGAACAACCACAGCGAGTGGCAGATCGTGCCGATCCGCAGGTTCGGCGTGGCCACCGCACGGCGGAGGAACTCGACCGCCGGTGCCTGGTTCCGGGCGCCCGGCCCGGTGATCTCCGCCTGGTAACGCAACCGGTCCATCGCGTACGCGCCGATCAGGATGATGCCGGCGTAGTCGGCAGGATCGGCCGTGGCCACCTCGGTCGTGACCGTGACGTGGTCGGCGACCGTACCGTCGTCGGGATTGCTGCCGAAGGTCAGCTCCGGCTGTCCCCACAGGTGCGACAGGTACTCCACCGCCAGGCCCTGTTCGGGAAAGTACCGGTTGAACGCGCGGAACTCGGTCTGGTCGAAATGATCCTCGATCAGTACGCCGATCTTCATCGTTGTCCCTTTCAGTCCCGGAGCCACTCGGCGGCCCGTTCGCCGATGACGAAGCAGGTGAGATTCGGGTTGGCGCTCACGTGTGCGGGCATCACCGAGGCGTCCGCCACGCTGAGGTTGTCCAGGCCGTGCACCGAGAGATGCTGGTCGACCACGGCGTCCGGGTCGCCGGAGCCACCCATCCGGCAGGTGCCGACCGGGTGCCACAGCGTCGCGGAGTGCTGCCTGATGTAGCCGAGCAGCGCCTCGTCGTCGTCCAGTTGCCGTTCGGTGAGCGTGTCGGCGACCCCGGCGGACAGTTCCGAGATCGCCTTCGAGGTGGCGATCTCCCAGCACAGCCGGACGCCGTCGAGGGCGATCTTCCGGTCCTCCGCCTCACCGTACGAATTGAGGAAGATCTCCGGCTGTACGTGCGGATCGCTCGTGGTCAGCGAGACCTGTCCCCGGCACTTCGGCTTCTGCAGCACGCTCATCACGCTGATCGGCCGGTGCGTGACGGGCACGTACCGGCTGACGAAGTAGAGCTGCATGTTGTTGAACTGCTCGGTGCCCGGGGCGGTGTAGCGGGCGATCACCTGCACGTCCGGGTCGGTGAGCTGGGTGACGCCGTCCTTCGGGATGATCCCGACCGTGATCTGCTGGTGCTCGATGAGGTTCGCGCCCACCCCCGGGCGGTCCAGCACCACCGGGATGCCCAACTCCTCCAGCTGCGCCGACGGGCCTACCCCGGAGCGCAGCAGGATCGTCGGCGTGTTGATCGCGCCGGCCGACAGGGTGACGTGGTTCGCGTACACCGTCTGCACCTGCCCGTCGACCTCGGCCTCGACGCCCACCGCCCGGGTGCCCTCGAAGAGCACCCGGTGCACCAGCGTGTTCGGCCGGACGGTCAGGTTCAGCCGGTGGCGGGCGGGATTGAGGTACGAGATGGCCGTCGAGACGCGCAGGCCGCCGCGGCGGTTCATCGGGATCGGGCCGACGCCGGTGCTGTCCGGATCGTTGTGGTCGGCGACGTAGCCGAAGCCGTGGTCCAGGCAGGCGTCCAGAAAGGACTTCTGCAGCGGAACCAGCTCGTCGTGCTTGAACCGGACGAACGGGGTGGGCCCGTCCGTACCGTGCAGCGGTCCCTCCACGTCCTGGTCGCTCTCGATCCGGCGGTAGTAGGGGAGCACCTTGTCCCAGGACCAGTCGTCGTTGCCGAACCCCGCCCACTCGGTGAAATCGGCGGGTAGGCCGCGCAGGGCGATCGCGCCGTTGACCGCGGAACAGCCGCCGGTGACCTTCCCCCGGGCGTACTCCATGGTCCGGCCGCGGATCGCCTCGGCGCGGTAACCCCAGTCGTGGTCGACGACGGACACCGTGGCCGCGGAGGCGAGATCCGACGGGAGCAGATCCAGGTCCGGGAAGTCGGGACCGGCCTCGAGCAGTAGCACGGACCGTCCCGGATCTTCCGACAGCCGGCTCGCGAGGATGGTGCCGGCAGATCCGGAGCCGACGACGATATGGTCGTAATTCATGGCGTACGCCCCCTCGTATCGTCACCGAACGTAGCAACGGGGTCGCGCGCTCAGCGGCGTTTCCGGCATACGGACGTCAATCCGGCCGTCGAGTGATAGCCGGAATCACGACGATGGTCGATGCTGGGACGGGTGAGGTGTACCCGCGTGCCCGGCGTACCCCTCGCCGTGTCGGTGTTCGTCGGCGTACCCCTCCTGATCGCCGTCTTCGTCCGGTTTCCGGCGACCGCCGGCGCGGGTCTGGTAGCGGCGTGCTCGGTGTGGTTCGGCGTGCTGATGATCCGTGCCGCCGCGGCCGGGCGATCGCGCGGACCGCGCCTGCGGGCGATGGCGCTCGGTGGCGGCGTCCTGCTCGCCGGGCTGAGCAGCGGTGCCAGCGGCGTGGCCGCACTGGTGGCACCCGGCGTTCTCGTCTCGGAGGTGCCGTTGCCGGCGGAGATTCCGCTGGTCAGCCTGTTCCTGGTCGCCGGGGCCTACCTACCGGCGATCCTCCGCCCGCACCAGCGGCGGGAGCCACTGGCGCGCCTGCGGGTCGGCCTGGACACCGTCGGCGTGACCTCCTGCCTGATCTTCCCGCCCTGGCTGCTGCTGTTCGGCACCGGCGAGCGGCGCGGTGCGGCGATCACCGCACTGATCCTGGGCGGTGCCGTCTCGGCGACCGTGGCGGTGGCGGGCGTGCACGCGATCCGGCAACGAGCGGCGCTGCTGTGGTGCGGTTCCGGCGCGGCGCTCTCCCTGATCGGGCTGACCGCGCTGGTCATCGCCATGGACCTGCCCGGCGAACCGAACGCGGCCATCGCCGCCGTGGCCGCCGCCGCCGCGATCAACGTCGCCGCCGCCGTGCTGTGGCACGGATCGGTCCGGATCAGCCCGGATGCGCGTCCCCTCCCACCCGCCGGCAGCGAGGCCTCCGCCGGGTTCCCGCTGTTCGCGCTGCCGGTGCTGGGCTCGGCCCTGGCGGCCGTGTACCACCTGCTGCACGGCGGCAGCCTGGACGCCATGTCGATCGTCCTGGGCGTCGTGGCGATGACGGCCGTGGCGGGCCGGGAATGGACCTCGGCGATCGCGCTGCGCAGGCACGCCGACCACCTCGACGCGCACGGCAACCGGCTGCGCAGCCTGGTGTTCGGCGCCACCGACGTGGCCATGGTCCTGGACGCGGACCTGGCGGTGCGATGGCAGTCGCCGGCCGCCGCACGCCAGTTCGGACTCTCCGATCAGGAGGTGCTGGGCCGGTCCGCGTCCGCGCTGGTGCATCCCGACCAGGCGGACACGGTGCACGCCTACCTGACCGCGCGGATGGCCGCGGCGCCGCCGCCCGGGGACAGCGTGGTGGTCCGGCTGCGCGACGGCTTCGGCCGGTGGCGCGAGACGGAGTGGACGACCAGCGGCGCCGACCCCGCCGAACCCGGCCGTACCCTGGTGGTGCACGTCCGCGACGTCAGCAACCTGCGAGACCTCGAACAGGCGCTGCACCAGGCCGCCCACCTCGACCCGCAGACCGGCCTGGCGAACCGGGAGGGCTTGCGGCGGGCGGCCGAACTCACCGGGGACGCCGGCGTGGTTATCGTCATCGAGCTGGGCGGGCTCACCGCGATCGGCGACGTGCACGGCGCCGACCTCGCCGAGGCGGTGGTGGTGGAGGCCGCGCGGCGGCTGCGGAGCCGGGTGGACAGCACCGACGTGCCGGCCAGGCTGGGCGAGACCCGGCTCGGCGTGCTCACCCGCAGCGGTGCCGTCCGTGCGCACCTGCTCGCCGGCCAGGTGCTCAACGCGCTGTCCGCGCCGTACCCCGTGGTCGGCAAGGTCTCCCACCTGAGCGCCTGGGCCGGCCTGGCCGACATCACCCGCGACGCCGGCATCGACGAGGTGATCCGCCGCGCCGCGCTCGCGCTGCGCTCCGTGCGGTCCGGCCCGCCGGCCTCCCTGGACTGGTACGAACAGGAGATGGAGGCGCGGTTCGTCCGCCGGTCCACCCTGGAACAGGACCTCCCCGGTGCCGTCGCCCGGGGCGAACTCGACCTGACCTACCAGCCGATCGTCGACCTGTCCGCCCGCCGCCCGGTCGGCGTCGAGGCGGTGCCGGCCTGGCGGCACCCCACCCTCGGCCCGGTCCCGGCCGGCGAACTGCTGGCCCTCGCCGGCGACCTCGGCCTGCGGACCCGAATCGGGCACTGGGTGCTGCACCGCTCGTGCCGGCTCCTGGCCGACTGGCGCCGGCGGCACGGATCCCTCTGGCTGGCCGTCACCGTCGGCCCCGCCGAACTGGCCGCCCACGCCTTCCAGGCCGGCCTGCACCAGGCCCTGGCCGCGTACGGCATCCCACCGTCGGCGCTGGTCGTCCAGGTCGCCGAAGAGGACCTCCGGGACACCCGCGACGCACCACCCCGGTCACCCGCCGAGGACGTCGGCGTCCGGCTCGGTTCGCTACGCGCCCAGGGCATCCGCACCGCGGTCAGCAACTTCGGCGCGGGACCCACCTCGCTGAGCCGGCTCCGGATCCTCCCGATCGACCTGCTGATCATGGACCGGGAGGTGTTCGGGCTGCCGGACGCCGCGTTCGGCCACGGCGGGGCGGTGATGGACGTGGCGGTGGGATTCGGGCGGCGGCTCGGATTGGAGGTGATCGCCAACGGGCTGCGGACCCCGGAGGATCTCGACGTCGTGCAGGCCGCGGGGTGCCGGCTGGGGCAGGGCGAGTTGCTGGGCCGGCCGATGCCGGCGGAACGTTTCGAGGCCTTGCTGGAGCAGCATCGGGACGCGCCCTCGGGAAACAACTGACCGTGTCCCCCGCGAGATCGCATACCGTGACCGGCATGGCTACCGAGTCGTCGTACACCGTCGCGCCTCTCAGCCTGGACACCTGGGCCGCCTTCGACGCGCTGGTGCAGCGGCACAACGGCATCTTCGGCGGCTGCTGGTGCATCTGGTTCCACCCGGACGGGCCCGAGCGCGGCCAGGGCGCGGAGGCCAACCGAGCGCTGAAGAAGGCCTACGTCGAGCAGGGCAGGGCGCACGCCGCGCTGGTGATGGACGGCGACGAGGCGATCGCGTGGGCCGAGTACGGCACCCCGGCCGAACTGCCCACCATCCACCACCGCAAGGAGTACGACGCCACCAAGACCGCCGACCCGGACTACCGGATCACCTGCGTCTTCGTCGACAAGCGCCACCGGCGACGCGGGGTGACGGAGCTCGCGATCACCGGTGCGCTGGACCTCATCGCCCAGGCCGGCGGCGGGCGGGTGGAGAGCTATCCCCACGACCTGACCGACCAGACCAAGAAGATGTCGTCGTCCTTCCTTTACAACGGCACCCGCCGACTGTACGAGCGGCTCGGGTTCGCCTACGACCGGCCGAAAGGGCTGAAGAACTGCGTCATGGTGAAGACGGTCGAGCCGGCCTGAGGCCGGCCGCGAGAGCCGACGAGGCACGCTGATAGGCGATCTGGTCCGGGTCGCCATGAGCCCGTGGACCTGAGTGCCTCCCCGCCGACCGAAGCTTCTCGGCTGCAAATTGACACGAATCGCCGTGCTGATCGAAGGCCGAAACCCTCGTAGATTGAGAGCGTGAAGCTATAACCAGAACCAGGACAGGCCTAGTTGGTCGCTGGCCTCGATAGATTGGCCGCTAGGCGCGAAGAGTGACACACCAGACGCCGTGGAAACTTGTGCGCTTCAAATCTCCGCTGGGCGGCGAAGAGTGCCTCACAAATGGCCGTCACGGAGACAGTAAACCGGTGCCATACCACGGATTCGAGCAGCGTTTTCTGCCATGTTGGTGGAAATTGACCGTCTGTCAAATCGACAATTATATGGCGGACAACGCGTACGTGATACATGACCGGCTGGCGGTCGTGGCCTTTTTGGTCAGTGCCATGTGATCTCGGAAAGAAGGCCTTACTGGTACGGCCGAATGGCGGCGCTATCCGCCATTGCGCGCTCAACCTCTTCGACGGCTGCCTCAAGCGACACGTGCTCCCATAGGCGCACGACGTTCCAGCCCGCGGCTGTCAGCGCAGCGGTCGCGGCGCGGTCGCGCTCTACTGTCCGCTGCAGCTTTGGGCCCCAGTACCAGTCGTTTACTTTGGGCTTGCGACCATGCAGCGGGCACAGGTGCCAGAAGCAGCCGTCAACGAAGACGGCGATCCGCTTTCGGGTGAAAACAATGTCCGGCCGCACCCGCGTACCGCCCAGATCGAGGCGCAGATCCTTGCGGAAGCGGTAGCCGCGCTGATGGAGTGCCGCTCTCAGACGCATCTCAGGTCTCGTGTCGGTGCGCCTGTTCGCCTGCATGTTGCGGGACCGGCCCTCGTTGAGAGGGCGGGGATGACGGCCGGTGATCCAGGCCTGTTCGCGTGGGCCGTGAGGCATGGGACCACTGTGCCCAGGTCTGACGGCAGATATCCACTATCAAACTTGGGTGCGGTGCTGGCTCGCGTCAACGCCCACGAGCGCTGCTGCCAGTATGCTGCCGGTTAGCTCACTTTTGCCCGGCTCCGGGCTTCGGCGAAAGCGATGTGGCGGTCGTGATCGTCCTGCCCCCGGAAGGCCCTCCATGCGCCCAGGCGGTAGGTCGGGCGCCCACCACGGGACTGCACCTCAACAATGAAGTCCAGGGCGATGGCTTCTATGCGCTGGATGATCTTCTCGATGCTCATCGTACTGCCAAGCAGCTGCTGGATGCGCTCGGCCGTAAGCGCTTCGTCGCGGTCGCGCAGTAGCCGATACACCTCGTCATGAACCCGGCGCGGTGCCGGAATTGTGGAAGGCTTCTGCTTCTTTCCCAAGGCCTGGGCGATGGAGACACCGACCGCACGGGCCACGGGTGGCGGGAATGCGTTGCCAATCTGCCGGTAACGACTCGTCTTCCTGCCCTCAAAATCCCATCGGTATTCCTCGCCGAGCCAGCCCTGAATGCGTGCGACCATCTCGACCGTGAGCTTGGGCCCCCTGGGATGGTCTTCGATCTTCCAGTCTTCGCCGGGGGCCCTGTCTGCCAGGCCATGCCCGTCAGTCCACAGCTCGGCCCAGGCTCGCTTCGCGCGGGTTGGACCTAGATCAGCGCCACCGTGCTTCTTGCTGCCGCCTACGATGGTCGGAGCGATTCGATCGGCTTTAGCCATCCACCTGGCCAGGTACTCCTCGCTCCAGCCGTTCGCTGCCATTAGGTCACCCAGAACACCACTGACGGTACGAGTGACGGCCGACTTCTCCGGCCAAGCGAAATAGTCGACATACTCCGGGCGCAAGGCGACGAGGATCATTCGCGGCCGAAGCTGCGGCACACCGAAGTCCCGAGCCTCGAGCAGTTCCCAGAACGCCGTATAGCCCAGCGTGGCGAAGCGATCAACCACCGCCTGGCGATAGCCGGCGAACCGAGCGTCATTGAGCCCGCGCACGTTCTCAAGCAGCACTGCCTCCGGCTGCATCCGGCCTGCGGCTTCGACCGCCCAGGCGAACAGGTCACGCTCATCGGCGGAGCCCAGCTGCCTGCCGGCCACTGAGAACGGCGGGCAAGGCACACCTCCGGCCAGTACAGCCGCCTTGCCGGTGAAGTCTTCCGGCTTCCACACTGCCTCATCGGCGACATCGCCCACCCGCACCAGGTCGTCGACGTCGTCATCAGGCTGAAGGCGCTGCAGGTTCGCCGCCAGGGTGGCCGCCGCCGTCGGATCTAGCTCCACGGCAAGTTCGTGCTTGAAGCCTGCCAGGTGCAGGCCGAGAGACTGCCCGCCCGCGCCAGCGCAAATTTCTACGACACTCAGGTCAGTCACTGCTCTCCCAGTCAGTCTCGGCGCCCATCTGTGGCAAGCAGCCCTCTAGGGCATCTTGCAGCATTAACCCGCTGGCGTAGCGATAGGGCCACGCACTTATGAAACGTGTCGCAAGTAGCGCACGGTTAGGGGGGGCGCACGCAGAGTGGCAAGACCCCGTGATGGGACCAAGGGCACTGCTGTACGCCTCCCTCGAGACCGGCCGGTGCCTACTGCTCACCGAAACGATTCGCGAACGCCTCGCTCCCGTCAAGTCATGTCGCTCGGCTGGACCCGTCTGTCAGAAAGGCGAGACCTGTTTCGGCTCCGGCGTGAAGTGGCTTGTGTCAGGTGCGTATCTTCTCGGTCGATCGTCAGTCGGCTGCGCTGCAGCGTTGCAAGGATTGTCACGAATTGGGGTTGTCCGAGAGCGCATGGCGAACCGCCCTAATGCGCGCCCACTAGCCCGCCGCCGGCTCATCAGCCAAACCCTATGCCAACGCTGCGGTCAGCGGCCATGTACCTAAGGTGCTGATCTCCTTCGTCAACACGGCGCGCGACATGATGGGTGCAACGGCGGCAGGTATGCACCACTGCCCTCGGCCGACCTACCTTTGTGGCATAGGCGCGTGGCTTCGGATGCTGTCAGGGCGCTCGGACTTCGTGAGAGGCAGGTGGCGCGGGCTTACGCCCGATTGCGCCCTGAGCTTCCCCCCGGGATGTGGACACCGGGTTATGCCGCGCTCTGCTGCAGCGTAACGGTTTCCAGGGTTCGTTCGTAGTCGGCGGGGCTGCGGTAGCCCAGTGCTGAGTGGCGTCGGCGGTGGTTG
>NZ_JAIWNC010000028.1 GCF_020216025.1 Jidongwangia harbinensis
ACGCTGTGGGCCTCGGCGGCCAACCTCGTGCGCCGGCTGACCGGCACCAGCACCCCGTCCTGGCGGTGAACGGGCGTGAACACCACAACCATCCTCGACCTGATCGCCGCCCGGGAAGCGGCCGCGTCGGCTGCCCTCGACGACTTACGTGAGCAGCAGGCCAAGCTCGCCGCCGAGGTAGCCGGCATCGAGTGTGAACTGGCCGATCTGGCGACGACCCGCCAGACCCTGACCAAGATCCTCGAAAACGAAGTGACCGCCTCCGAGCCGGCCATCATCAGCGAGCCCTACCAGCAGATCCTCGCCGTGTTCACACCCGACCGCAGCGCCCTGCGCGCGAAAGACGTCTGCCTCGCCCTGGGCATCGGCACCGAACCCAAGGACACCGAAGGCATCCGCGCCAAGCTGAAACGCCTGGTCAACCGGCACATCCTGACCGAGACCCAACCCGGCCTATTCACCCTCACCCCGGAACGGGCATAACCTCCCGGACCGCCCTCTGAGAGGACGTCTGATTGACGTTGTTTGTGTGTTAAGTGGTTCTAACCGTATCGCCACGTTGGGGTGCTTTCGGCGGTGAGTCGTTTGGCGAGGTTGTCGATCATCGCGATGGTGATCATGCTGGCGGAGTTGTTGGGTCGGGTCTCGTATTATCCCGACGCTCTGGTTATCCCGAGCTGACCCGGTCTGGGCCGGGCAGCTCGGGATCTGGGTCCAGGTTGTTCGGGATAATCGGGTCTGTTCAGAGGCTGTCGAGGAAGGCCAGAACGGCGTCGGTCGGCTTGTAGCGTCCGGGTTTGGTGGCTGGTGGAGTGGTCCTGGCGAGGGCTCGTTCCTTCCGATTGAGGCCGATCACGGCCGGCTCAAGCGCCGGCTACGACCGATGCGCGGCCTCCAGACCGATCGGAGGGCCCAGGTGGTCATCGCCGGGCACGCCTTCGTGCAGAATCTGCGACGCGGCCACTACGACATAGCACTCGACAATCCGCCGGCCACACGACTCGCCGCCGTCTTCGCCGGACTCGCTCGAGTTATCTGACCAGCGGCGGCCGAAGATTCGTCGCGCTTGCCGAACAGATAATGCAACCTAGCCGCTTGTACTGCCCCGACCATCAACGGACGGCTTGATCGACACTGCGGAGTGCGGACCGCTTACCCGGGTGCTCGACGTAGAACTTGAGGGCCCGGTACGCGGGCAGCGCGTGGGCGCCGAGCCAGTAGGAGCGGGCGATCATGAAGGGTAGGGCCTGGCCTTCGAAGGTGACGAATCGGCCGGTGTGCCGTCGTTCTCGCGTGCCGGGAGTGGGCATGGCCCGGACCGTGATCCACGGGTTCCGGCCCTCCCGGGGCTGGACATCCACGACCGCGTCCCACGGAACGAAGTGCTCCAGGACGAGGGAGCGGTGGTAAATGCCGGTAGGGGTCAGCACGATCGTGCCCGGAGCCAGGCGCAGGAGTACGACGAGGAACCAGCCGGTGAAGACCGCGAACCCTCCCGCGATCGCGGCGACGATCCAGCCGGTCACCGAACCGGCGGCGGCCACCACCGCGGCGAATCCGCCGGCCAGCAGCACCACCAGTGCCAGCGTTACGGACAGCCAGTAGTACGGTCCGCGAGCGTACGGAAAAGCTAGCCCCTTCTCGCCCTTGTCGGTCTCTCCCAAAACCCGGACGTCGTCGGCCGGGCGGGGACTACGCAGACCGCTGATGGCGATGCCGGCGATGTGGGCGCCTAGGACAGCGCTCAGGCCGAAGACGACCGCCGGGACGGCGTCCCCGGTCACTGCCGTGGCGACTGCGGCCAGCGCCAAGCCGGCCGTGACCACCGTGAGGAAGGCTGCCGACAGCACCCGGACGGCGGTGCGACGCGGGGCCGGCCAGCCGGCGGGTGGGTCCTGGTTCTGATCCATCTCGGGTACGCCCTGTCGTGAAGTCAGAAGATACTGTTCCAGACCTTCTTCGCCGTGTCGCCGACCGCTTCGCCGGCGTCGGACACGCCTTCGCCGATCGCCTTGAAGCCGTCGTCGATCGCCTGCTGGGTGCCGTCCGGCAAGCGGTCGTAGGCGGCGTCGAGAGCCCCACTGGTCGCCATCCCGATGACGATGCCGGCTCCCGCGCCCACGACCGTGCCGACCGGCCCGCCGATCATGGTGCCCACTGCCGCCCCGGCGGCCATGGAGGCCATGGCGCCGCCGACACCGCTGACGACGGCCTTCCCGACGGGCTTGCCGGTATGGATGTCGTAGCCGATGTCCACCGCGGTGACGGCGAGGCCGATGACGGGAATGCGAGCCTCGATCTTGCTGCCG
Source organism: Jidongwangia harbinensis (assembly GCF_020216025.1). Taxonomy (GTDB): domain Bacteria; phylum Actinomycetota; class Actinomycetes; order Mycobacteriales; family Micromonosporaceae; genus Actinoplanes; species Actinoplanes harbinensis. The sequence goes on from NZ_JAIWNC010000028.1 coordinate 2,310, forward strand.
GCCCGCAGGGCTCTGCGTTCGAACTCGTCGGCCTCTAGGTACTTCTGCCAGGACGCGAGGTTGAGCGCCTTCGCCTCCGGCGATCCACCGCGCGATTTGAGATAGTTGTTGACGGCGTCCTCGGAGGCCGCCTTGAGCAGGTCGCTCTGCTTCTTCAGCTGGCTCACGTGCCGCGCGGCGAGACCGCCGATGACACCTTCGTTCACAAAGCCGGCGGCGATGATCACCGGCTTCTTCCGGAGGTCGTCCAGAGCGTTCTGAAGGGTGTCCTTGGCGAAGTCGCCGATACTGCGAGCCCACTTCGCCTGCGCCTCCGCCTGCGCGTATGCCGTCACCTTCGCCTGATGCTCGTGGTACGCGGTGACCTGGCCGTGGTACACCTGAGCCTGCTCCGGCGTCGCCGCCGCGGACAGCGCCGCCGGTAGCGTCGGGCCTGCCCCCGGGTCCAGGATGGTGGAGCCGGCCAGCGCAAGCCCGCCCTCCAGCGCGATGGCGCGAGCCCGCTGCATGCCGACCTGGGCCGTGGTGAGGTCGTCGGCGTAGGAGTTGAGCGACCGCCCCGCTCGTTCCGCGTCGGCGCGCAGGCGGTCGGCCTCGCGGGCACCGGCATCCAGTTTGCTGGAGAACGCCGGTCCGGCGTCGCCACGCCAGCCGCTCTCCGCCTCGTCCCGAACCTTGAACAGGTCGGTGACGGACTCACCGACCGCCGAGGCCAGCGACGCCGTCAGCCACGAGGCCGAAGCCCGGATGCTGGCCGGATCGCCCTCCAGTTGCGTGTCGATGGGCATCAGTACCCCCGGAACGTTTCCGCCGCCGCCTGGTCCCGGCCGGCGTAGTCCCGGCGGGCTTGGGCGACCGCCTCGCTGGCACCCTTCATCCCCAATACCAGATTGCCGGCGCTCTCGGTCAGGTGAGCGATCGCCGCACCGATGATTCCGGAGACCTCACCGGCGTCCGGCACACCCGGTGCCCTGCCGCCGACGGCATCGAGGGCGTCGGCCGACTCGCCCAGCCGGCCGGCTATCGTGTCCAGCGCACTCAGGTCCGCATCGGTCTGGTCAGCCATCGGCTTCGTCCCCGGTACGACGCAACTCCTCGGGAATGTCCAGATCGAGCAGCACCAGCTCGAAGCCGGTGATCGAACGCACCTGCTCCAGGTCCTTGGTGAGCATGACGGTCCACCGCTGGAACGGCCCACAGTGCGCGATCAACCGGTCCATCGCCGAATAGACCAGCAGCGCGAGTCGCCCGTCCCGTGTCACCCGGAGATCGATGGCGAGCTCGGCATCGGTCTCCGTCGGCGCACACGGGACATAGATGACCGGCGGGAAGGTGTGAGCCGGATCGTGCACACCACCGAGCAGCCGCTCGGTGTCCAGCGTGCCGCTCTCCGCAAAGCCACTCATAGACCGAAGTCTACGAAGTACACACCGCCTGACCTGCGTAAACTGGCCCTTCGACAACTTGCTCCTCGACCATACGCGCTACCCCCGACCCGGCGACGAACATGACGCCCCACTGCTTCGAACCTCGGCACTACGGCGTACGCCAGGCTGATGAATCAGACGGCCGAGATAAGAGGAGGGATACACGATCGCTGCCGTACCAGCCGACGCTTCAAGTTAGGCCTTGCATGGATTCGCCAGATCCTTGAAGTGATCTCGGACGTAGCCAGCTTCTTCTCCTTGTTCCCAGGTGCGAGTTTCATCGCTGTGCCGGGACGTGTAGAAGTCTTGAGACGTCCTTGTACCTAGGGTCCGGTGCTGCCTTCCTTGCCGGCAGTCTTTCCATAGCCGGTTGCCAGAGCGCGGAAGCCTTGGGCCACCGGTGACGTGAGACCCGGCCGTCCGTCGACTGTCGCCTCCGGGCGGCCGGGCTGTCACCCCGCGCATGGGAGGACGGCCAGTGGATCAGTCGTTGTGTACATCGCCGCAATTCCGAACGCCGTATATAGGCACGAGGCGCCGGAACATCCGCTTCAGTCCATTAAGAATTGCACCCTCAATCACGCGCAGTCAATGACGAGATCATGTAAGCCGATGTTTCATAGCCTCTGGTTACTGACCTAGCCGTTAACGCCGACCACATCTCCGTACAGGGACTCACCAATATCAGCCGTAGGATATCGCGGGCTGCGATGCAGCGCACGGGGCTCAGTAACGTCTATGATGATCGTCATCAGACTCGCTGACTCCACACCTCAAACCTCATGGCAAGCACTCATCCGAGTGATAGTTCCATCCGAAGTGCATGGCGTCGCTCAGAGTGGTGGCAGGCCCCGGCGGGTCTCTCAGTGCCAGGATGGGAATGATCTTTTCTTGGCGGTACGATCGTACCCCGCGATACTGAGCAGACAGGGAGGGTGTCATCGCGATCTCCGCCCTGGGCCTGGCAGCCGGCAAGGCTGCAACGCACGCGGCCACAAAGGCATTGACGCTTCTGGTGTCCCGGAAACTGATCACTCCACGGCAGCGGGCGAAGGTTGCCGAAGACGCTATGCGCATCCTGTCAACCGATCCTTCTGTAGCAGCGGGCCTCCCTAGTGAGAATTTCGTTAACGAGCTATCAAGCGTTCAGATTCGATCATTTATCGATTTTGTCGAATCAGCCCAATTCGGTCAGACTGTAAAGCAGGCAATGATCATGCCACGCAATGAGGAAACCACTTCCGCGCTGCGTGAACAGCTGCGTAGCGGTCTGCGGCATCGCCAAGCGTTCGACAGAGGCCAGCTGTTCACCGCGACGGATGTTCTGGAGCAAGTGGTGCACAGCGCCGTTGAGGCGATCACCCGTGCCTCTTCGCCCGGTTTCCAGCGAGACGGCTGGGCAGTGGTTACCGCCGCAAGCGTCGCCGCATCGGCGGTGCGCAACGGCGAACTGCTCGCAAGCCTCCGATCGACCTCGGAGATTCACAGCTTCGCCGAAATGCTGCGTAGTGCGGCCCAATTCGGGCATAGCAAGCTAGAGGTGGCGGCGAACGGCGCCCGCAGGAAGGTGGAGTACTCGCAGCTGTACGTCCCACCGGACTTGGCGTACTCACGGGTGCCCGCGCCAGGTTCACTTTTTGAGGGCTATGGCTCGTTGTCGGTCTCCGAACTGCTCGATCTGGAACGCAACTTGGTGATCCTTGGTGACCCAGGGGCAGGTAAGTCCACTCTAGCCGCGAAGCTGACGCACGATCTGGCGGCCGACGTCTACGAACGGCATCGCGGCCAGGTGCCCCTACTGCTCAAGGTCCGAGACTTCTCGCAGGGCATCCGCACCGACCACGAACCGCTGATGCACTACTTACATGCGTCGTGCCGGCGTCCCAGAAACTTGCTTCCTCCGCCCGGGGCGATCGAGTACCTGCTGCTGAACGGTCTCGGCACCGTCATCATCGACGGCGTCGATGAGCTAGGTGACAGTTCGGCGCGGGAATCGTTTTTCGACCTCGTGCAAGGTTTTGTCCATCTCTATCCGTTGGCCCGGGTGATAGTCACCTCACGGCGGGTGGGGTACGGCGAAGCCTCGCTGGACCCCAGCCTGTTCTCAACCTTTGAGCTGAGACCGTTCGACAGCAGCCAGGTAGCCGAGTACGTCGTACGCTGGTTCCGGCTGGACACATTCGGTGATGACAACGAGGCCGAGATACTAGCCGACGGCTTCATGCAACAAAGCGAACTGGCTTCCGACCTGCGGTCAAATGCGCTGTTGCTGTCCCTGTTGTGTTCGCTGTACTCAGCGGTCCGCTATATCCCCACAAATCGACCGGAAATTTACAACAAGTGCGCGAACCTGCTCTTCGAGAATTGGGATCGGCAGCGGGGGATCGAAGTTGCCCATCGCTACGAGTCGCATATCCGGCCGGCGGTACAGAAGATGGCGATCCACCTGTTTCGCGACGCGCAGGGCCGTCAGGCCCTGCCTCGCAGTGAATGGATGCAGTTCCTCACTAGCTACCTCCAATCGCGACGTTTCCCTAACGTACTCGATGCAGAGCTGGCAGCCTCGGACTTCCTCGACTTTTGCGCCGGGCGAGCGTGGGTCATAACCGATGTCGGATCCGACCAATTTGAACCGCACTACGGATTTGTTCACCCCACATTCCTGGAATACTTCACCGCAGCGCAACTAGTCAAAGAGCGCCCGCGTCCGGCTGAGGTATTTGGCAAGATCGAGCCGCATCTCGGCGACGTATCGTGGCGCATGGTGTCCCAGCTAGCCGTACAAATCCTGAACGACAGCTTCGACGACGGGGCCGATGAGTTGATCAAATTCATGCTGATCAATCACCGGGCGCGAGCTCGTACCCGGGCTGGCCAGGACGTCTACTTAAACTTCATCGCCTCGCTAATGGAGGTCGTTGCTCCACACAACGACAGTCTGGAGGATGCAGTAGGACGGATCGTGACGGCCTCGTGTCAGGTCCCGGTGGCGGAGCGCTTCACCACCCCCACTGAACCGGCGCCGCGAAAGTACGATCCGGTCGCCGCGGTCGGGCCGGTCGACGAGCCGTTCCTTGCACTGCTCGGTGTGACCATGGCGGAGAACGCCGAGCGGATCGCCTCTGCGATCGCGCGCAACCTATGGGCCTGCGCCGCCGACCCGTTAGCCCACCCGTCTGTCGGGCCGTTGTGGGTGGCTCTCCAACAGACGATTTGCGACAGCTTTGAAGTCGCCCGGACAGCGGCCGAACTACTCTCAGGCCAGCGCGTTCCAGCCGTCGTGAGCGACTGGCGACGCCAACTTCAATGGCCGGCGGCAGGTGACCTTGCAACCGGCGGCATCGCGGTGCTGTACCGGCAGATGTACTGCCTGGGTGTCCTGTCACCGACCCCGCTCAACGAAATGATTCACGAATTCGAGCGTGCCGCCGACGCCCCTACCGCACAACGGAGGGTTGCCCGGCGGATCAGCTTACAACTTCGTGATTACCTAACGTATTTGAATGCGCACCCCGACGAGCGTGCAGCGCTCGACCTATTGCCGAGTGAGATGCCCGAAGACACCTGGGTGCTGATCGTTCAGAATCCTGACTGGCTAGACTCAGAGGCCCGGCTGTCCCTCAAGTCCCTTCTCTGGAGACCACGTTAACGACACAGCCACCACCGACCGCTGTGCACAGCGTCAACTGCATCCTTGGGTGCCCTTGCCCAACGGCCACATGATGACCTGACGTCTTCGCGGGCTGGTGCCCCCGATGATATGGACGTGCGTTCCGACCGCCGGCGCACGGACACACCTCGAAGGGCGCAACAGCGTGGTTGCTGTTCGCGCGGTGAGCGTGCACGAGCAGTGAGCCTTTTTCATCGTGACGGCGCAGGTCACGGGCAGTGCGGGAGGCCGGTGTCCATGTAGGACGAGGCTCCCGGTAAGACAGCAAATCGACCAAGATCAGATGCCCCAACCGGGAGCCTCGCTGTGCTGTCTTACCCTGCCGCGATTCCGTTGTCCACCCGCAGCCTGAACCACCTCGCCGTCCTCATCCGGGCACACCGTGAGCTGCGGCGATCCCGATGGCGGCGCCTCGACCCCGGCCGGCAGGCCCTGCTCGCTCTGGCCCACCTGCGCAACGGTGACACCCTGACCCGGCTCGCCGCCGGGTTCAAGATCGGTGTCACGACGGCCTGGCGCTACGCCCGCGAGGCCATCGACCTGCTCGCCGCGACCGCCGACGACCTGGCCACAGCGATGGACAGGATCCGGCTGCTCGCCTACGCCATCCTGGACGGCACCTTGATCTCGATCGACCGGGTCGCCGACCAGAGGCCGTACTACTCCGGAAAGCACAAGCGCCATGGCATGAACGTGCAGGTCATCGCGGACGCGACCGGACGTCTCGTTTGGGCCTCGGCCGCTCTGCCCGGCTCGACGCATGACCTGACCGCCGCCCGCACCCACAGCATCATCGACGCGCTGACCAGCGCCGACGTCATGACTTTCGCCGATAAGGGTTATCAGGGTGCCCACGGCAGCGTGCGCCGTTCAAGCGGCGCCGCTTCCGGCCGAAGCTGTCACGCCGGCAGAAGACGGTCAACCGGGCGCACGCGAAGATCCGCGCCCGCGGTGAACGCGCGATCGCCACGCTCAAGACCTGGAAAATCCTGGCCAAGCTGCGCTGCTGCCCACGCCGCGCGACCGCGATCGTGCAGGCCATTCTCGCCCTGCACCACGTCGAAGCCAACCGCTACGCAGGATGAAAAGGGCTCAGTGTTGTAATGGCGCAGATGCCCAGCCAGCACCCCGTACAACTGGCGCTCGCTCCAGATCAGCGTCCAGTCCACACACTCGAACCCAACCGTGCGCACCCAGCGCTCCGCGTACGCATTCGCGCGAGGCGCCCGCGGCGCAATCTTCACCACGTCAATGCCCACCGCAACCAATACCGCGTCGAACGCGGCGCTGAACTTCGCATCCCGATCCCCGATCAGGTACCGCAACCGGCGTGCCTGTTCATCCAGTTCCATCAGTAGGTTCCGGGCCCGCTGCACCACCCACGCCCCTGTCGGGTGGGCGGTGATCCCCAGCAGATGCACCCCGCGTCGTTGAACGTCGACAACGAACAGTACCTACAGCCGAGTCAGGCCAACCGTTTCCACGGTGAAAAAGTCCGTCGCCAGCAGACCGCCGGCCTGAATGTGCAGGAACTGGCTCCAGCTCGGGCCATTACGCCGCGGTGCCGGCCCGAGACCATGCCGGCGCAGGATCCGCCGTACCGAGGTCGCCGAGACCCGCACGCCGAGGTCACGGCACTCCCCCACGATCCGCAGATACCCCCAGCGAGGGTTCTCCTGCGCCAGTCGCACCACTAGCGCGACAATCTCCTCGTCCACACCGCGCCGGTCACGACCGGAGGCGGATAGGTCCACCGGCGGGCGATCAACTCCCGACGCCATCGCAGCAGCGTCGCGGGTGTGACCAGGAAGACCGCCCAACGCTCCCGCGGCAACAGCTTCGCCAGCACAGCCAACAACATTCGGTCCGCCGGTGTATACCGCGGACGCGTCACCTGCCGGGCCAGCACCGCAAACTGATGCCGAAACACCGCGATCTCCACCGCATCCGCGTCCGGTGTCGGACCACAGCCCAACACCCCCAGAACCCGCCGAACGATCAACAACGCGACCGTATGAACCACCACACCACCAAGCCTGCCCGACCCGGGTCTCCCCAGGCCAGAGTCCTCACCCTGAAGTGGCACCCAACAGGCGCCCCTTCCGCCACTCGAATCGTCGGTGCGACGGTGTCGAACGGAAGCGCACGGTCGGTGACTCGTCGGGAGCCTCCTACGGCAGCGCGCTAAGAGCGGTGCGGAAATCTGAGAAGGAAGCGTTAGTGCCTTCGGGCTTGTCGAGGACTTGCAACTCGCGAACCTTGGCGAAGATCCCGGGAGCATCTGACTCTCTATAGTCGCGATACCTGTTGTTGCGGACAGCGCGTCGGAACTCCTCCTTCGCGTTCCTGATAAGTCCGGTGTTACGACCCATGTACCTCTGAGACAGTTTCCAATGTGACCGGTAGGCCGACACTGCAGTTGGCCACAGAAAAAGCCACGCTTCCATTTCCCATGCGGGCGTAACCGCAGTTACATCAAAACCTTCTGCGCGGAATGCCGTTTCAATCTCCTTGGCATCACCTACGTGAGCTGGAGTTACCGCGTCGCAATCCCGATGCACGAGCACGCACACCACGGAGGAAGTCGCCATCTCAGCGCGTATGACATCGCACATTCCGGACACGTGACTTCGGACGCTCTCCGGATTGGCGCCTTTGCTGAAGACTGGAGGTCGGCGAAGCGGCTTAACAGCGCCTGCGAACGTCGGAACAGCCGCCAATACGACCTCACGGATCGATCTGGTGTCGTTTTCATCTTCGCCGAATATTAAGATTGAGGATGCCCGGTCCCAAGGACCTGCGCGTCGGCGAGAACTCATAATGGCGTTCCGCCGAGCGATCCAGAGAACCACAGTTCACCCAATCCCAATCGCCCCTCAGTAGCCGCCTCCTTGAGCCGGATTTCCTCAGGGTCGGCCGCAGGAAGGATTGTTGACCCATCCTCCGATCGCTCACAAACTAGCAATTCTTCGGGCTTAAGCCGGTTCACGAGTGCAGGTGAGTGCGTCACGATGAGCAGTTGGGTACGCGTTGACGCCTCGCGCAGCCTTTCAACAAGCCTGTCCAACACGTAGGGATGCAATCCGTGATCGATTTCCTCAATGCAGGTCAATTGCGGCGGGTGCGGGTCGTACAACAGGGCCAAGAGCGCAAGTACCCGTATCGTGCCATACGATGTATCTGCCAAGTAGGTATTCGAACGCAGGCCTCGCTCAACCAGCTTCACCGCCATGGATGGCGCGGGCCCATCGATTCCCTCAAGCTCAATAGATTCCAGGCCCGGAACCATTGCACGAGCATCGTCAAGGAAGTCGCCATATACGTCGTCGTCCTTCATCAGTTGCATGATGACAGACGCGAGATTGCCCGCATCGGGAGAAAGCGACCGTTTCGAGATGCGCGACGGCTGTTTGGCTGATTCGACATCAGGGTTGAACACCCGAAAGTTACTGAAGAGTTGAGCCACACGATCAATCTCCTCGCCCCCCTCACTCTTGGGGAGTTGGCGGAGAGCGGCGAGTGCCAGAGTGTTGGTGCTCAGATGTAAGCTCTGTTCCGGATCCTCGGACCCACTTGTGACCCGGATGAATTCAGCCTTCCCACCACTAACCGTGATACGGCGACCTCTACCAGCTGTACGCTTAAACGTGAATTGCTCTTGGCGTACCAGTACGCGACGCTCGCGTGACGCTCGCCGCGTCCAAAATGACAGGCGGTACTCATCAGGAGTCTTCTCGTGACTATAGCGCGTAACGTTGGCCTTGACCTCGATCGCCACCGCGCCCGTAGTATCGCCTCTGAAGCGCACACGATCGTAACCGCCGCGGCGTTCAAGCGCCGACTGTAGATCGTGGCGCGCGGAGTCGCCGAGGAAGGCAATAAGGTCAAGGAAGTTGCTCTTGCCCGCTTGGTTGGGCCCCACGAGGACATTCAAGGGTTGGAGTTCTACGGATACCCGTTTGAGACTCCGAAAGTTCTGAGCGCTTACGGACAGCAAGGGACGCACGTGACGAGCCTACATGCATGAGCAGACGTAGCGCTCTAAGCAGCGAGGACCTGACTGCCTGCTGCACGCTGAACGAACGTCGCCGCGGCAGGTTAGAGCCCGGCGCCCGCCCTGACCGACAGGCACGACCGGCCGGCCGCAGCGCGGACACGCACTGACGTAGATTAAGGCAACGAGTCGTGCCGACGATTGCGGTTAGTTAAGAGTCGGCACGGCAAACCCGCACGCGACAGGGCCGGATTCCTCCCGCACGGTCGACACCAGCCCAGCCGGGCCAGCACGCTCACCCCAGGCTGCAGCACCCGCTCCCGGCGTAACCGCGCCCGGGCATGCTCGAACAGCGCCACTGCGCCCTCGGCGTGACGAGCGTGCAACAGAGGCGCCCGCCGCCGATCAGCCGGTCGGCGTCGTGGTCGTCGGCGGCAGCTCGAGCACTTCGCCGGGATAGATCAGCCCGGGCCGTCCGGACCTGATCCGGTCTCGGTTGTCGGTGATCAGACGATGCCAGTATCGGGCGATGTCGGCGTCGTTCCACGCGGTTGCCGGGGCGCGTGGACCCTGCGCGTGGGCGATGCTCCACAGGTTGTCGCCCGGCTTCCGGATCGATCCCCCTGGTCTGCGCGACCAGAACGGTGCCGTCGGCCCGCACGGCGAGCCCGTGGCGCCGGGGATCGTGGCGAGCGTGCCGTCCGGGGCGATCCGGCGTACGGTCCCGGCGTCCCGATCCGCCGCCAGCAGGTTGCCCGCGGCGTCGAAGACGAGGTCGCACGGCGCCCGCAGGGCGGCGGCGACCGCCGGGCCGCCATCGCCGTCCGAGCCGTTACCGGCCACCGTGGTGATGATGCCGCCGGCGTCGATGCGGCGGATACGATGGTTACCGGCGTCGGACACGTTGCCCGCCGGGTCGACGGCCGGTCCGCCACGGTCGTGCAGACCCGACGGCAGATTCAGTTCCGTGCCGGTGGCCGGGCCGCCGTCACCGGAGTAGCCGCGGGTGCCGGCGCCGGCCAGAATCACTTCGTTGCCGGTGCTCAGGTCGACGGTCAGGCAAGTGGACGCGAACCCGGGTGCTGGTCGACTCAACGCGGCGGGAATGTGCCCGCCTGTACAAGCGCTGCACCTACAACGCCACTCGTGCGCTGGCCAGGATGATGGAACTGGAGAGGGGGGCCGCTTCACGCCGGGCTAGTTGCGGCATCCGTGAGCGCCGTGCACGCGATTATCGAGCCTCCGGACGGGAGCCGACTCGCTAGTTCAACCGCCTCTACCAGGGAGCTTGCAGGGTTCCTTCAATTCCGAGAGCACTGCCCCACTCCCGCTTTGACCAGCCACCAAGGTCACCAAGGCAAAGGTCCGCGGGTCAAGCGGTCCAGGAGCGCCATGCGGACCCCCGGATGAGGCCTTCGCTGCCTTAACGAAGCAGAAGTCTTGGACTTGAGCTGCGGAATCGCACAACCGAGGCAGTTCAGGCGACCTTGGCCTCCTCCTTTGACCCCCAGTACTCAGATCGGTCAGCGGCATGCTCATGCGTGTCTTCCCTGGTCGTCGTCCAGCATACCTGGGCGAGTTCAAGGGCCTACGTCTATGACGTGTTGGCCACACCGGCAACGACGTCGGTGGACGCCCCCCCAATTCGGCCGGCGCGGGCAGTGGACCAGAGGAGACGGTGAGATTGTGGGAGTTGGAACGAACAGCTTCAGCAATCCCGTGCCGAGCAGCCCCGATACCCGGGTGTGTTTGGGTCGGAGCGGTCGTGTGGCTTAGGTTAGGTCGCGAGTATCAGCTCAACGAGTGAACTTTCGCTAGTGCCGTGACCAAGAACGTTTGAGGTGTTGGGTCACGCTGCTCGTGCGGCTGGTTGGCCCCAGCGTCGTTGTCGTTCGCTGCGGATGCGAGCGCGTTCGCGGCGTTGCGCGGCCAGGACGTCGGGGTGGCGGGCGTTGGCGTTACGCCAGCGCAGGTATCGGTGAAGGTGGCGGGTCAACGCGACGTGGTTCGGGTGGTTCGAGCCGACGATCACGAAGGTACGCAGTGGCCCGAACTGGGCCTCGATCGGGTTGGCCCACGAGGCGTAGGTCGGGGTGAAGCACAGCTCGACCTTGTTCCGGGCCGCCCACGTGCGGATCTTGGTGCCTTTGTGTGCGGACAGGTTGTCCAGGATCACGTAGATCGGCGCCCCGTCCGGCCGGGCTTTGCGGATCGACTTGAGCGCTGCCAGGGTGTTCGCGGCGCTCTTGCGGCGATGCACGACACCCCAGAGTTGGTCGTCACCGACCGAGTAGCAGCCGTGGAACTGCCGGACGCCGTGCAGCTTGTGATAGTTCGCGGGCAGCCGTTTCGGATGCGCGGCCGGCGCCCACCCGGCGCCGGTCTGCGGACGGATCACCAGCGGGCCGAACTCGTCGAAGGCGAACACCCGCAGCGGGAAGCGGCTGCTCACGTACTCGATCCGGGCGAGCTTCACGTCGCGGTGCGCGTCGTTGGACTCCTTCCATGTCTTGGTCCGCTGGAAGGTGATCCGGTGGCGGTGCAGGATCTGCCGCAACCGTTCCCGCCCGATCTCAATCGGGCGGGTGGCCTGCGCACACAGGTAGTCGGCGAGCTTTCGGACGCTCCACCGAGTGAACGGCCGCCCCAGACTCTCAGGGCGGGTGTTGGCCGTCGCGACGATGAACTGCTGATCGTCAAGACTGATCTGGCGGGGACGGCCACCCGCCCAGCGAGGGTCCAGGCTGGCCATCCCCAACTCGTTAAACCGGTGGATGACCTGCCGAACCGTGTCCTCGTCCGCCTGCACCAAACGAGCGATAGCCGGCACGGTGTTCCCTCCGGCCGAGGCGAGCACGACCATCGCCCGCCGTAATCGGATCGGTGAACCGGTGCCTCTGCGCGTGATCCTCAGCAGCTGCTGACCTTCCTGGTCACCGAGCCGCCGCACGCGTACGGGATCTGCCACCGTCACAGCCTGAACGGCTAAACACCGCCCGTCCTTCAGGCCGAACGGCGTGTCACCCAACACCGCGAACGTTCGTGGTCACGGCACTAGTTGACGTGTCGCATGATGCGATGCGATAGGCCCCTGACGGTCAGCTCACGTCCTGCGGGACGGGCCATGCCCACTGCTTGGAGCGGACGAACAGCACCCACGGTAGCTCGATCTTGTTCTCACCGCGGTCGGGCGCGCGCGAGCACTCGAACTTGTCGAGGCACTCGTAGATGTCCATGTAGGTGAAGTAGTAGTCCCGTGGTGTTTGATAGCACCTGACGATGAGCCTCCAGACGGGGTCGGTAAGTTCTCGGGGCCGCGTCTTCGGCGTCAGCTGCTCGATCATGGCACTGAGGTGCTCCGGCATGTACGGGTTCTCGGGAACCATGGGCGCCTCCCCGGTGAGAGTCTCCACCTCGGAAGCTACGGACGGCCTCGATACGGGTCCATGACACGTTGTGACAGGATGATGACGTTCCGGCGGCATGCCACTGCCTATTTAGGCGCGCCGCTCTGTCCGTTCCGGTCCGCGGATGTCTAGCCTTCCCCGGTGCTGCATGTCGCCGTGCTCGACCCGCTCCCCTTGTTCGGCCAGGGAGCGGCGACGGTGCTGGCCGCGGCCGGCCACGAGGTGCAGGTTCCCGAGGACGTACGCTCCTGGGCGGAATCCCGCCGTCCCGCCGTCGTCCTGCTGACGTTGCTCGCCGGGCCCGACTGGGGGCTGCTGGTCCCGCTGCGCGACATGCCGGAGGTCGCGGTAATCGCCGTGCTGCAGGACCTGCACCCCGCGGCGATCCGGGCGGTGCGGATGGGCGCACGGTCGGTCCTGCTGCGTACGGCGGGTCCCGCGGCCCTGTTGCGAACAGTGGAGGCCACGGCGGACGGGCAGGCTGTGCTGCCCGCCGAACTGCTGTCCATGTTGGCCGACGCACCGCAGGCCGGACCGGCGACCTTGTCGGAGGAGCGGCTGTCGTGGCTGCGGCGGTTGGCAGCGGGGTCCACCGTGGCGGACCTGGCGGACACGGCCGGCTACTCGGAGCGGGCGATGTACCGAATCCTCAAGCAGATCTACCGGGACATGGGCGTGAGCAACCGGATGCAGGCGGTGTTGCGAGCCCAGGAGCTCGGCTGGCTGCCGGGGGAAGGGAGTTCAGTCCGTGGGGCGTGAGGAGTTGCTGGCCAGGGCGTCGAGCAACGGTTGCAGGCGGCCGGGCGGTTGCGCGTACCCCGCAAGCGTGTTCAAGAGGAAATCGCGGCGCGCACGCAGGACCGAGGCGCCGCAATCGGGGGTGACCAGATATTCCAGGGCCGCCTCCGGCTGGGGGGAGAGCGCGGCGATCGCGAATCCCAGCATGTCGCGGGCGCCGCGGTCGTTCTCGTCCCGGACCCGTTCCCCGGCCTCGTCGGCGAGATCCCGGAAGAGGTCCGCCGCCTTGGCGGGGTCGGACTTCTGGTGCAGCAGCGCGTTCAGGGCGGGCACTGCCAGGGCGCTTCGCGGCGCCCGGTACGGCTCCGCATCTTCGATGTGCCGGCGGGCCTCCTCCGGTTTCCCGGCGTAGAGGGCAGCCCAGCAGAGAGTCGTGCGAGCCTGAAGGACCACGACGGCGTTGTTGGTCTGCACCGCCTGTTCCAGCGCGGTGGCCGCCTCGTCGCCGGCACCTCCGAAGGACCCGGTGGCGAGCAGCCGGTCCGCCTCGGCCTCATGGCAGGCGGCCAGATGCCATTCGCTGTCGCGGGCAGCTGCCCGGGCACGCCGGATCAGGTCTCCCGCCGCACCAGTGTCGCCGGTCTCGACGCGCCACCGGGCGATCCGCAGCAGCAGCCCGATCGGCTCGCCGTCGGCGAGGGCGAGCGCCTCGTTCGCACGGGCGAAAGCGCGGTCGTACTGACCCCAGCGGTGGTGGCATTCGGCCAATTCCTTCAGCGCGGCTCGCAGGACCGCCGGCAACTGCTGCTGGCGCGCCTCCTTCCGGGCCTCCTCGTAGTAGTTGTAGGCGAGGTCGGCGCGCCCGGACAGCCAGTAGTAGGTGCCGAAGTTGTAGCGGATCGTGGCCGAGATCTCGGGGTGGCTTAGCTTGTTGGCCTCGTCCAGCGCCCGCCCGTAGGCAATGTTCGCCGCGTCGAAGTCGCCGACCGACGCGTACGCGTGCCCCAGCTCGTTGTCGTTGAGCATCTCCAAGCCGGGGATGCCGATCTTGCCCTGCATCGTCTTCCGCTCGGCGAGCAGCAGATGACCACAGTTCCACCGCTTGAGGACACCGGTCATCGACTCCATCGCAGCGTACGCCATCGGATAGCGCCGGCCCTCCATCAGGACCGCGACATACGCGAAATGCATGCGCAGGTCGTCGAGCGAGCGCGGATCTGCCGGCAGCCGCGACCGCAGCACCTCCGCGACCCGACGCAGGAGCGCGGACCGTGCCGCCGGGGCAACCGGCAAGAACCAATCGGCGTCGGCGAACGTCAGGCAATACCCGTCATCGATCCGGCGGACGAGCTCGTGCTTCTCGAACCTTTGCAGGGTCGCGATGACCACCGACGGGGCGACCGGCGCAGTGATGGTCGCGGCGATCGCGACGGCGTCCATCGTCGTCCGGAAAGCGGCCACCGCCTCGATCACCTCACGGGAAAGGTCCTCGAGGTTCTCCACCAGGATTCCGGCGAGCCGGCGTGGCATGGTCAGCGGATCAAGGCCGACGATGGTGTCCGCGACCACGTTGATCCCGAGGGCGCGGCTTGGTTCGGCGAGCGCGACGATGGCAAGCATCAGCTGGCCGCATCGCGGATTGCCGTTGAGCCGGTCGTAAAGGACGGCGTGCCGTGCCTCCGGTATCTTGCCGAACTCCGCGTCGCGATCCGTCAGGAACTTCCTGAACTCCGCGCGTGGCAGCTTGCCGATCGAAGTCGCCGACTCTTGCGTCCACAGCCGCGGGCCGGACGAATCCAAGGCGTCCCGGCTGACCAGGACAACCGTGGCGCGATGCAGCTCGTGCCGGTAGATCGCCTCCAGCGCCTCGTCCACCTGGAGGTCGACGTGGTGCCGCCCGTCCGGGACGGCCAAATGCTCGGCGCTCTCGATCACGATCACGATGCGGGTCAGCCCGGCGTTGCGCAGCGCGAGCCGCAGACGAGCGAGTCGGGTCTCGCCGGGATGAAGTTCCGCCGGTTCATCCAAACCCTCAAGATCACCAATTAGAGTGCGGACGTCGAAGCGCAGCCCGGGAGTTAGAACGTGCCGGTACACGGTCAGCGACACGCCGGCCTTCTCCAGATCGCCGAGCACGCTGTCGACGACCTTTGTCTTGCCGAATCCGGCCAGGCCGACCACCCGCACCACACCCGGCGGCAGGTCGCGCTTAAACAGGTCGTACAGGCCGTCGTACTCCTTCTCGCGGTCCAGCAGGGTCGGGTCGCGGGTCGGCGCTGTCGCAGTGGCGGGAGGCGCCGGGGCCGGGACACCCGCACCTCGGAACGAGAGGATCAGCGACAGGGTGCCTGTCGTCATACCGACGATCCAGCTCATCACCTCGACCCAGGGCCAGACGCCCTCGCCCGGATCGGTGAACGCCTTCCACCAGTCGAAACGGAAGCCGAGAATCGCGAACGCGGACAGCACGGTAACCGATGGGAGCCCGTACAGCATCGACCGCTGTCTCATTCCGTCATCATGACGCCCCAGAGAGTGAACGCATAGAGCGGAGCACGGTGTCGGTCCCGTCCGGACGGTGAACAGGGCCCGATGACGGGCGCGGCGGTAGTTGCAGTTGCCGGGCATTGCGCCCGCTCTCGACGACCCCGCGTCGCCGACCTGCCGAACCACATCCGCACTGGCGCGCGCAAACTCTGGAGGGCCGTGACCGATTCTGGAGGGTTGTCTCATCGTTCGGTGCCCCACCGCCCGAGTCGCCGGCGCGATCAATCGCCCGGGAGCGTACGGAGCACGCCGGCCCGGCATCGGCTCGGCAGTACGGGTCAGCTGCGAGGTTGTGCCCCCCTCCCCCCTCCCCCTCCGCGGCGCGGAGCCGGCGCCGGGCCGAGTAAAAGAGTCCGTCCCTGCGGGCGCCCCACGGCCCCTAATACCTGTCGTCGCCGGTGGGGTTCGCGTCCCCGGATCGACACATTCCGATGATTCCTGCCTGGTGCAGTTCTGGCCGACCGACAAAACCTGCGCGCCTACGGACTGCAGCCGTCGGCGCCTAGGAAGGCGCCAGTGTTCGAGCTCCGGCGTTGCACCCGCTTACCGTTCTGCCGGGTGATAGCTGTGCCGGCGTCGCCGCCGATTCGCGTTAACCATCGGGCGGCGTCGCAACAGCCAGGTCAGCCCCAAACGGCCAGGGGTTGGAGGCAAGGCTCGACCCCATGTGGCCCGCACGAGTGCGCCTGCCCAATCTGGCAGTCAGGAATCACGCTGGCACGGATGCACCCGGTCCCGCCAGCGCATGGGAGCTCAGGCCCGAGAGACGGTTGCCAGACTCGTAGCGGACGAACCGACTCAATGAGTTTTTAAGCGACTTCGAACGCCGCGTGTCAGCCGGTTTCGGCGCCACCAGTCTTCGGGTCGGCTTCGTGTCGCTGAGTTTCAGCGCCACTCGCGCGGACCGCTCCGCGGCTGTAGGCGAGCCACACTGTCCAGTGGAGTAGCTGTTCTCGTTGTCGCCGTCTGGCCCGCCGGAGGGCATTGAAGTCGGCCAAGGCGATGTCGAGGCGACCGAAGGCAATCTCGGGCCGGGACCCAGTCGGTGGGTTCCAGTCGTTGACGTGGACGACCAAGCACCTCCACGAAGCCTCCGGGGTGCCCTCGTACCAGTAAGGGAGTAAGGCGAAGATCTCCTGACCTCGCGGGTGGAAGTCCTTTGCCTGTCGACTGAATCCGCGCTGCTCGGCAGTGCTGATCAGTTTTGTCAGTTCGTCGTTGGAGACGACGCGCAGGTCAGCGGGCACGGGCCAGCCGAGCCAAGACTGCACTGCCTTTCGCTTGATGCTAAGCCCGCGCAGCCGGATCAAACCTTGCCTCCTTGATCGGCATGTATGTTCTCACGCTCTGGATCGCTCGTATGGGCCCTGACCTTGGATTTGATACCGAGTTTGAGCGCCACCGGCTGGCGGACCCGATCGGGTGGATTCGATGTCAGCGAGTTTCAGCGCCACCGAGAGTGGTGGAAGCATCGGCTGGTCGGGACGGAGGTCCGCCGATGCCGCGGATGTCGAAGGTCGAACTGTTCGCGGCGATCCGCAGGGACTCGCGGGCGGGCATGTCCGGACGGGCCATCGCGACCAAGTATCGGGTCAGCCGGCACACGGTCAGCGATGCTCTGGCGTCTGCGTGGCCGCGCGAACGCAAGCCCTTTGCCGCCACGGCCCTCGGTGCTGGATCCGTTCAAGACCGTCATCGACGACATCCTCCGGGCGGACCTGGACGCGCCGCGCAAGCAGCGGCATACCGCGAAACGGATCTTCGATCGGCTGATCGACGAACACAGCATGCAGGCCGTCTCCTACCAGGTGGTCCGCGGTTACGTCGCCGAACGCAAGCCGAAGATCCGGGCCGAGGCCGGCCACGGCCCGGTCAATGTGTTCCTCCCGCAGACACACCGGCCGGGCGAGGAAGCTGAGGCCGACTTCGGTGAGATCGTGATCAACCTGCGGGGTGAGCCGGTGACCTGCATGTTGTTCTCGCTGCGGCTGTCGTTCTCCGGCAAGACGGTGCACCGGATCTTCGCCTCGGGCGGCACCGAGGCGTTCCTGGAAGGCCACATCCACGCGTTCACCACGCTGGGCGGCGTCCCGACCGACAAAATCCGCTACGACAACCTGAAAGCCGCGGTCGCCCAGGTACTCGGCTTCTCCCGCCAGCGAGTAGAAACGGCCCGGTGGACCGCCTTCCGATCCCACTACGGCATCGAAGCCTTCTACTGCCAACCAGGGCTGCAAGGAGCGCTACCCCATTATTCGGCGGTCATCGAGCGCGGTTCCAAGCGGCGAGGCAGCCGAGGCATCCAGGACGGCCCGCTCAGCGCCACAGCGGCCGCTCGGTCCGTCGTATTCGGAGACCCCGGCTCGGTGTTGGTCGCCGCTCAACCTCGTCCCGTTCGAGGGCTGTCCCCATTGTCGTGAGGTGCTCCTGGGGCACGATTCCCCGCCGCCTGTTCATGAACCGCTCGTGCGGTGACGCAGACAGACTGGGCAGAACGGGTGGGGAGGGCCACATGGCCGACGATGCTGCTCTCATCGGGTCGATCGCCCGGGGCGATCGCGATGCGCTGGCGACACTCTACTCTCGGCACGCGTCCTGGCTGCAGGTTCGCCTGCGGCGGCGTTGCGTGGACGACGACGTGGTTGCTGAGGCGTTGCAGGAGACGTTCGTCGCGGCGTGGCGTGGCGCTGGCCGGTGGCGCGGTGAGGGGGACGTCGGCGCCTGGCTGTGGGGTATCGCGATACGCCGGATGATCGATCTACTCGCGAAGCGTCCGCGGCACTGTCCGCTGGCTGGAGTTCCGGATCCTGTTGTGGCTTCGGCCGAGGAGCAGGTTCTGGTACGCGTGGAGTATGCCGACGTGGCCACGGCGCTCAATCGGCTGTCCCCGGACCTAGTCGCCGTGGTGCAGGCCACGGTGCTCGACGGCCTCACCACCCGGGAGGCCGCCCGCCTCCTGCAAATCCCACAGGGCACGGTCAAGACCCGGATGGCCCGCGCTCGGCTGCTGTTGAGGGAGGCGCTGTCATGACCGTCTGGCACGCTGACGACGCCTTGCTCGCGGCGTACGCCGGGGGCGGCCTCGACCAGGCCCGCGCGGCTTCGGTCGAGCAGCATCTGACTGGTTGTGCCAGCTGCCGAGCCGCGATCGCGCCGCATGCCGACGCCGCGTTGATAGCCCGGGCCTGGGCCGGCACGGTGGATCGGCTGGACCGGCCACGTACGTCTCCGTTCGAACGGCTGCTTATCGCGCTGGGGTTGTCGCCGTCGGCGGCGCGGCTGGCCACTGGGGCCTCGGCGGCGCGCCGGGCGTGGGTGGCCGGCTGCGTGCTGGTGGCCGGCTTCGCCATCGCCGCGCGGGAGATGGACGGTCCGATGGCTCTCTGGTTCCTCACGGTGGCTCCGCTGGCCCCGCTGACCGGGGTGGCGTTGGCGTACGGACCGGGCGTGTTCTCTATGCACGAGGTGGTGGCGGCCGCGCCGTACCCCCGGCTGCGGCTGGTGCTGCTGCGGTGCCTTCCAGTCCTGCCGATGACGGTCCTGCTGCTGGTCGTGGGCGGGCTGGTGTTGCCTGGCACGGCGGGGGCGGCGTTGTGGTTGCTGCCCGGGCTCGCCCTGGCGGCCCTCGGCCTGGTCGCCGAGCGGCTGGTCGGCGTCCAGACGGCGATCGGCGGGCTGGCCGCGCTGTGGATGGGCGGGGTCGCCTCGGCGCGGATCACCACCGGGTCGGTGCTGGGCGCCTTCTCCCCGACGGTGCAGCTGCTGTCCTCGGCCATCGTCCTCGGCGCGGTGTGCCTCGCGCTGGTCGGCGCCCGACGGACAAGGAGCTTCTGGTGACGGACATCGGGCTAACTGAGGTGAGCAAGAGCTACGGGCGGCGCCGGGTCCTGAACCGGGTCACCCTGGACGTCGGCACCGGTGTACTCGGCCTGCTGGGCCCCAACGGCGCAGGCAAGACGACCCTGATGCGCGTGCTGGCCACCGTCGCCCAGGCCGACGCCGGGCGGGTCGAGCTGCTCGGCCGGGACGCGCGGGACCCGCTAGCGCAGGTGGCGATCCGCCGCCGGCTGGGCTACGTCCCGCAGGAGACCGGCTTCCCGCGCGGCTTCACTGCCTTCGAGTACGTCGACTATGTGGCCATCCTCAAGGAGATGACCGACCGTCGCACCCGGCACGACGAGGTTCGCCGGGTGCTCGAAACCATGGGCCTGACCACGCACGCGCGGCGCCGGGTGTGGCGCCTGTCCGGCGGCATGAAGCGACGCCTGATGATCGCCCAGGCCCTACTCAGCGACCCACGGCTGCTCATCCTGGACGAGCCGACCGCCGGCCTGGATCCAGAGCAGCGGCTACGCCTGCGAGACACGATCTCGACGCTGGCCGAGAACCGGTGCGTGGTCGTGTCCACACACCAGACCGAAGATGTGGCGGCGTTCTGCCCACGGCTGGTGGTGCTGCACGAGGGCAGCATCCGCTTCGACGGCAACCCGCAGCAACTGGCCGCCGCCGCGGCTGGGCGCGTGTGGCGCTCCGAGCAGCGCGATCCCGGCGCCCGGCTGGCCTGGCGCACCAGCGACGGAAGGCTACGACAGGTCGGCTCACCACCGCCCGGCGCCACCCTGGTCGAGCCATCGATCGAGGACGGCTACCTACTCCTGGTGGGTTCGTCCGAGCCTGTGGTGAAGGCGACGGCATGAGCATCGCCACCGCGGCCGCCCGGCGGCTCGGTGTGGTGGAGGCACGCCGGATGGTGCGCCATCCGGTGTACCCGGTGGCGATGGTGTACATCGCCGTCTTCGTCGTCGAGGCGGTCCTGAGCGGACAGACGGGCCCGCCCGCCAACGAGGCGTACACGGTCGTGATACTCACCCTGCTGTTCGTCTACGCGCCCGCGACTATCGTGGCCGCTAACCGGGTAGCCGCGGCCCCGTTCCGGTCCCGGGCCCGCGAGCCGTTGGACGCCACACCTGTCGACGAGCGCCAGCGCACCACGGGCGCGATCATCGGCGTGCTGCGCGGACCAGCTCTGGTGAGTTTCGCGATCACCGGACTGTTGCTGGTGATCGGAGAGTTCACCACCGCGCACCCGGAGCGGCCCATCGATGTGGTGTACCACCGCACGGCGCTGGAGTACCTGCAGGTTCCCGCCGTCGTCCTGGGTGCGGGTCTGCTGGGTATCGCGGTCGCCCGGTGGCTGCCCTGGCCTGGTGCGCTTCCACTGACCGTGTTCCTGGTGTGGTTCGGCACGGAGACGATGTACTGGTCTACCTATACCGGCACCGTGCACGACCGCACCTGGTTCGCTTTGTGGCCGGTCTGGATGGCCTCGAACGCGCCCTCTGGCATGCTGCCGAGGCAGCCGCTAGGGCAGGAGATGTGGCATCTGACGTACCTGCTCGGCCTGGGGGCCCTGGCCGGTGTCGCGGCCATGCTGCGCACCGGCGGAGCACGCCGGGCATGGTGCGCTGCCGCGGCGGCGGCGGTACTGGCGACCGTGACCGCTGGCTGGTTGCAGACACGGTGACTGCGGCACGCCGGCCAGCGGGAAGGAGGCAGTCGATGATGAGTCCGGCCGCGCGGCGGCTCGGTGCGGTAGAGGCCCGCCGGATGCTGCGCCACCCGGCGTACCCGGTGGCGATGCTGTACCTCGTCGTCTTTGCCGTTGAGGTCGTCTGGAACCGCCAGACCGGCCCAGCCGCCAACTTTGCGTATGCGCTTGTGCTGCTGTGCTTGCTGTTCGTCTACGCTCCGGTGACGATCGTGGTCGCCAACCGGGTGGCCGCGGCCACGTTCCGGTCCCGGGTCCGTGAGCCGTTGGACGCCACACCTGTCGACGAACGGCAGCGCACCACGGGTGCGATCATCGGCGTGCTGCGCGGTCCGGTCCTGGTGAGTTTCGCGATCACCGGACTGTTGTTGGTGATCGGAGAGTTCACCATCGCGCACCCGGAGCGGCCCATCGATGTGGTGTACCAGCGCACGGCGCTGGAGCACCTGCAGGTCCCCGCGGTCGTCTTGGGAGCGGGTCTGCTGGGCATCGCGGTTGCCCGGTGGCTGCCCTGGCCCGGCGCGCTGCCGCTGACCGTGCTCCTGGCATGGATCGGCACGGTCACGACGTACCAGCCTACGACCGGCGCGGTGCACGACCGTACCTGGTTCGCGCTGTGGCCGGTGTGGTTCTCCGTGGAGGAGGGCATGCTGTCGCGGCAGCCGCTCGATCAGGAGATGTGGCACCTGGCATACCTGTGCGGGCTCGGGGCCCTGGCCGGTGTCGTGGCGCTACTGCACACCCGCGGACCGCGCCGGGCGTTGTGGACGGCCGCGGTCACCGCCGTGGTCGCGGCCACCGCCGGCGGCTGGTTACAGACGCGCTGAGCCCTTGGCAGGAAGGAGACAGGTCGATGTCCGTGCGCAAGGCGCGGCAGGTGACTCCGGCCGCGCGGCGACTCGGCGCGGTGGAGGCGCGTCGGATGCTGCGGCACCCGGCCTATCCGATGGCCATGCTGTACATCGTGGCGTTCGGCACCGCGATGGTCGTCAACGATGAGGGTGCGCCAGCCAACCAGGCCTACCTGATCGTGATGCTGAGCGTGCTGCTCGTCTACGCGCCGGCGACGATCGTGGTTGCCAACCGGGTGGCCGCGGCCACGTTTCGGTCCCGGGTCCGCGAGCCGTTGGACGCCGTGCCGGTCGATGAGCGGCAGCGCACGGTGGGCGCGATCCTGGGCGTGCTGCGCGGCCCGGTGCTGGTCGGGTGTGCGGCCGCCGCGCTGCTGTTGGTGCTCGACGGGTACGCCACTCCGTACACCGCGGTGCGCAACGACGCGGTCTACCCCCGTACGGCGTGGGAATACCTGCAGTTGCCGGCCCTAGTGCTCGGCGCCGGGCTGCTCGGCATCGCGGTGGCCCGCTGGCTGCCCTGGCCCGGCGTGCTGCCACTGACCGTGCTCGTGGTCGGATTCGGCACGATCGCGATGTATCCCGTCACCGTGGCCGACTCGGTGCATGCCTCGGCCTGGTACGCGCTGTGGCCGGCATGGTTCGCGCTGGACGTCGGCATGCTGCCGCGGAAGCCGCTCGATCAGGAGATGTGGCACCTGGCATACCTGCTCGGGCTCGGAGCCCTGGCCGGTGTCGCATCGCTTCTGCACACCCGGGGACCGCGCCGGACATTGTGCATTGCCGTGGCGGTGGCCGTCCTGGTCACCGCGGCTGCTGGCTGGCTGCAGACACGGTGACAGTGGGCACGCCAGCCGGCAGGGGAAGGAGACGGGCGATGACGACTCCGGCCGCACGGCGACTCGGCGCGGTGGAGGCACGCCAGATGCTGCGCCACCCCGCGTATCCCATCGCGATGCTCTACATCCTCACATGGGACGTCACGTTGCTGATCAACCACGAGGGCGACCCACCGGCCAACCGCGCCTACATGGTCTTGGCCTTCAGCCTGGTGCACGTCTACGCGCCGGTGACATTCGTGGCGGCGAACCTGGTCACCGCCGCCACCTATCGATCGCGAGTCCGGGAGCCGTTAGACGCCACCCCCGTCGACGGCCGGCAACGCACGGTGGGCGCCATCGTGGGGTTGGTGCGCGGCCCGGTCATCGTGGACTCCCCGGTGCGGCACTGCTGCTGGTGCTCGGCGAGTTCACCACCGCGCACACCCCTCTGGCCAGCGAGCGGGTGTACCAGCGCACCGCTGTGGAGTACCTACAGGTGCCGACGCTCGTGCTCGGCGCGGGCTTACTCGGCATCGCAGTCGCCCGCTGGCTGCCCTGGCCTGGCCTGCTCCCGCTGACCACGCTCACATTGTGGCTCGGCACCATCGCCCTGTACTACCACTTCACCGAGTACATCGGCCCTACGCTGGGCGGTCCGCCCGAGGTGGTGCAGCCAAGGACCTGGCTCGCGTTGTGGCCGGTCTGGTTCGCATCCAACCAAGGCATCCTTCCCCGGCAACCACTCGGCCAGGAGATGTGGCATCTGGCATACCTGCTCGGACTCGGCGCACTTGCCGGCACTGCGGCCGTGCTGCGCACCGACGGGCCCCGCCGCAGCGTCTGGGCCGCAGCCGCTGGGATCGCCGCACAGCCATCGCCGGCCGGCTGCAACTCGGCTGAGGGACCGCCAACCGGTTCATCAATACGCGCCTGCCTGCAGCATGCGCACCATTGCCTCCGACCCGCCGTGACCAAGAACCATCCGGCCGTGGCCGCAGACAGCTTGGTAGACGGAATCGGCAGCCGCCGAAGCGCAGCGTGGCCCTCAGTCGTCAACTCTGACCAGGGCAATGATGCGCGAACACCATCGATGTAAGGAGCTCCGGTGAAACGAGCGCGCTACCAGATCAGCATCAACGGTTTCGACGTGAAGAACCAGTCATGGGACCACGCATTGCAAGTTGACGGCAAAGACGACGAGGTGTTCATCGGCTGGAACAGCAAGAAAATGCGCTCCGACGGCACCCTCATCTACGAGGCCGCGACTCGTAAGTCGGCAACGATCGGTGACGTCAACGGTCAATCCGGCCGAGTCGTCGGCGGAAGCGCTTCCAGCAAAGGAGGACTCAGGGATGGGGACAGATATCCACACGACAAGCCATGGATGAAGAAGCGCGTATTCGACCTTCCTGCGATTCCGCCCTTCATCTGGTCGCCGACTCGAATCGAGATCAGTCCGGAAGTTCCTTCCGGCCGCGACTATCCACCCATGAACTGCTTCACCGACACGATCACCGAAGGCGAGGTGGTCTACTTCACGCCTAGCATCTGGGAATTTGATCTCGGTCAAAGCGCATGGGAAGGCATGCTCGCTTGGCTAAGGGACACTGACGACAAGTTCGGTGCTCGGGCGAAAGAGATCTTCACGAAGGTATTCCCTCCGAACAACTGGATCTTCGACGCCGTCTCCCTCGGCATACAGACCGCTTCCACGCTGACCAGCATCACCGGTAGCTCGGGCAGTCGTCCCATCGGGACGGTGCGCAGCGCCACGAACCCCGCGACGTTCGTTTTCAACCCCTGGATCCTTGAGCTGACCTTCGAACGGGCGGAAGCGCTGATTGCGGCCGAGCCCGCCGGCGTCGGGCATGGCGTCTTGGCGATCCCGTACACCGACGACATCTCCCTACGCGGCAGCTATCAGCTCTACCTGCAAGTCGAGCGGCTGGGGCCAGTCGAAGGATAGCCGCCCGACGCGAGCACCACCGGGCCATTCAGTATGAGTGGAACTACGGCGCCAACCCTATGTTTCGACTGATCTGACGGGCACGATGGGTGGCGAGACCTCTCGGCTTAGCTGGGAGGTCCGTCGCACTGTTCTAACGGTGTCTTGCCGGGACTGCCGCCTTGGCTGCAGTTGTCACGACGGCAATCGTAGGTGCTCCTTCATCGGCCCACGCCGCCACAATTGACTTCTTGGCGGCTTCCGTTCTCGAGGATAGCCAGCCGTATCAGTTGGTTTTTGAATGGGCTCTTCGCTGCCTGGAAACCCCATTGGACACCGACGGCGTGGATTGACGGCTCTTCGAAGTTGAGCGGGGTTCGGAGTCGGCGGCGACCCGGGACATAGGGGCTCGCAGCCCATCGGTGATCATCTGAGTGTCGAGTTCGGATGGTCACAAGTGAAGAGCTGCGAGCATGGTCAACGATACGACCCGGCTGCTGGGCCTGGATGGGCTGGTGGTGGAGGGGGTCGAGGTGGACGCTGACGGCGTCCCGGTGGTGGACCTGTCCACCGGTTGTGAGCAGGCACGATGCTGTCCGGGGTGTGGGCGGCGGGCGGCGCAGATCAAGCAGTGGGCGACTACCCGGCCACGGGATCTGCCGGTCGCCGGGCGGACGATGCGGCTGCGGTGGCGTAAACGGCGCTGGTACTGCCCGACCGCGGCTTGTCCGCGGAAATCGTTCACCGAGCAGGTCGCCCAGGTGCCGGCCCGGTCGAGGCTGACCATGCGGTTGCGGCAGGCGGCCGGGGCGGCAGTCGCCGACGGCGGTCGCACGATCGTGCAGTCGGCTCGCGATCACGGCGTCTCGTGGCCGGTCGTCGCGCAGGCGTTCACCGCCCACGCGAGCAGGGTGTTGCCGGACGAACCGGAGCCGGTCGCGGTACTCGGCATCGACGAGGTCCGCCGCGGCGAACCGCACTGGGCATGGGATGAGAAGGCCGGTTCGTGGACCAAGACCGCGGACCGGTGGCACGTCGGCTTCTGCGATCTGTCCGCTGGTCAGGGACTGCTCGCCCAGGTCGAAGGGCGCACCACCGCCGCGGTCACCGGCTGGCTGGCCGCTCGATCACCGGCCTGGCGCGAGCAGATCACGGCGGTCGCGATCGACATGTGCACCGTGTTCAAGGCCGCGATCCGGCAGATGCTGCCGCACGCGCTGCTGGTCGTCGATCACTTCCACGTCGTGCAGCTGGCCAACCGGGCGGTCACCGAGGTCCGCCGCCGGGTGACGCTCACTGCGCGGGGCCGTCGTGGCCGCGGCAGCGATCCTGAGTGGCGGATGCGGAACCGGCTGACCCGCTCGGCGACCCGGATGAGCGGCAAGCACGTCGACCGCCTGACCGACACTCTCGAGGCCCTGCCCACCCGGATCGGCGCCCCGATCCTGGCCACGTGGAACGCGAAAGAGGACCTGCTCGACCTGCTCGCCACCGCCCGCACCCAGCCCGACCGCGAACACGTCCATCGGCTGCTACGCCGCTTCTACACCCGCTGCGCCGCCACTGACCTGCCCGAACTACACCGGCTCGCCACCACGATCGAGACCTGGTGGCCGCAAATCTCGGCGTTCCTGGCCACGGGTATCACCAACGCCGGCTCCGAAGGCACCAACCGCGTCATCAAGACCGTCGCCCGCGACGCCTACGGCTTCCGGAACCCAGAAAATCAGCGGCTACGTACCCGCACCGCGACCACCCGCCGGCACCGCGGACACCTCAACCCCGCTTAACTTCGCAGAGCCGGATTGACTGTTCCAGTGGCCGTGTCACGGCGGTGACCACCAAAGTGGATCTTTTCGCCGACGACTGTCGGTTCAGCAAGATCATTCGGTTTACGACGGAGGCTGTTTTACGGCATCGGCGAACAGTGCGAGGATGTTCAAAACCAGGACTGCAGGGACAGCGGAGAGCGCAAGACTCGTCAGGAGTGGCGGCTGTCGTACGTCCAGGGCAGCTACTACGAGATTGTCAACCGATAAACCGGCCTTTGTCTCGGCATCCGGCATGGTGGCTCAGGCAGCCATGCCGATCAAGTATCGCTGCGGTGGGAACCCAACTTTGGGCCCTGCGGTAACCCTTAAAGGCCGATCAAGTGGCATAGGCGCACGCCGAGTGGTCTGGGCGCTAACCGCGGGCCACACCTGTCATCCTAGCTAGTGCACAACGCGTCGGACGGTTGTCCACGGAGCGCAAAATCGCTCCGCTGCTTGGCGAAGGCAGCCTTCCTATCCCACCTGTAGTGCTGACCCACCAGTTGACCCAGGACAGCACCACAGGTCTGGGCCAACGCCGCGGGCCGCCAGGTAAAGATCCCCACTCACGCGCGTCGACTTCGACCACGCACAGGAGACACTGCATGAACAACAACAGGCCGGATCATCTCCAAAGGAATCCGCTGAGAAGAATGACGGCAATGGCCACAGCGGCGGCGGCCGCCCAGGCAATGTTTGCCGGTGTCGCGCTGACTGCCGGCGTGATGTCCGCACCAGCGGCGCAGGCCAAACCCAAATGCAACGGCCCCTACCCACAGTCCACGTGCTCTCCGCAGGAGAACCGTGCCCCGACTGGCACTGAGACCTTCGACCAGCAAGGCGGCGTGTTCTGCATGTGCCGGGTCGGTGGCCTGTACTTTTCTGGTCACGCTTGCGACGCCCGCGGCGAGACCGTGAACGTCGACATATCCGAAGGAGCCGGACAAAGACGGGAGGGAGCCTACTTGTTTGGGAATGGCTTCGTGGAGGACGACGGCGGGCCAGTCGGCTAAGGAGCCAAGCGAACAGCTCCTCGGTCGACGGCCGGCTGCTTCCAGAGTCTCGCACCGTGGCGGTGGCGGGACTGGACCGGTCAACCAAGGCTCGACACGGAAGCGGTTTCGGATGCCCCGCGCCTGCCAAGCGGGGGCCCAATCGAGGGCAACCGTATTCGCTCGTTAAGGCAACGTGGCCAGGTCCGGTATGTCGCCAAGGGCGCCCGGCGGCGGGAGCGGGCCGGTGCACGCCGTCGGCCCCGTCGACGCCTACCTCGCCGCGCGCGCGAGTGCGGCCGGCATAGTCGTCGAGGCGCTGACTGGTCCGCTGATAGCCACCAGCAAGGCCCAACGGTTTGGCTGGCTCGGCGCCCGCCGCGCCGCCCGCAGGGCCTCGGCCTCGCCCTCGGATCGAGCACAGGCCGGCGGTCACGAACCGACGAATAGCGTCATCCGATGGGGCCGATTTTGAACGCGAGCTTTCGCAGTGAAGACATGGACCATTTCTGCCTTCCTGGAATTCAGTATCAGCGACCCGTGCGTTGTCATCACCGCCCGGTATGGGCGGTTGATGAAGCGTCCTGTCGCTCGCAGGTGCCAATGTGATCGCAGAGCGGACTGCCGTACCCGAGCGGTCGTAGAAGCTCTCCGATGTGGGTCAGGGCTGGTTGTCCCCCAGCGGTCCGGAATGGATGGCACCGCCAGCGCCGACACTTGCCACGCCGCCCACCAGCGATGGTGCGTGTTCCGCGAGCCACGAGGGGATTTTGACGTCCTTGGCTTTGAGGACGGCGATCCCCTTCTTGGCGGCCGACCTCGCCACGAACCCGACTACCGGAATAACGATCAGTGCGACAAGTTCTTCCATGATTGCACTCCTTTGTCGACGGATAACGTCCCAGAACATCTGCCCGCCTGCCGCGTTCGAGACAGTCCCGGCGGTCGACAGTCCGCTATGAGATGGCCGTGTCTAACTTGATGACCTTGGCGTGAGGATGTGAGTGATGATTCTGTAGATTGTCGTGGACATCAGAATCGCGTCCACCGTTTTGCGCCTTCGGTTTCATTGCGCATTCTTCTGGTCTGGGTTCACGACTGGTTTCGCGCCGCAGGCGATGGCGGCCGTCGATCCGGTCTTACCCAAGCTGTCTGCGGGCGACGGCGGGACGGTTCTGGGTCACGGCGCATTGGACGCAAGCGTGCGCATCGTGCAAGCAGGCGCGTATTGATGAACCGGTTGGGGCCGTCGCTCAGCCTGCCTGTAGCCGGCGAGCGGTTCTGCTCATCCGGCGAGGGTGAAGGCCGACAACCCTTCGGCAGCGTCGCCACCGCGACGCTCGACCCGGCGGCTGGCTCGGTGACGATGAAACAGGTCGCGCCTGCCAGCAAGACCGCCGGCGCGACCGTCCTGGTGGCGCCGGATCACAAGCGCTTAGCGATCCACGACTTGACCGGCTGGTACACCACTGTCCTTGGCTCGTCCGCGGCGCCGGTCCGGCAGCCGCTGAGCGAACTGAAGGACCTCGGTGACCCGCTGTTCTGGAACTGATCGGTTCCGATCGCGGGCACCCGCATGCAGGGACTCGTCTGGCGGCGTCGTTACTGGCTGAGCTTGTTCATGGCCACCCTCGCGGATTCGATCATCCTTGGTAGGACCTCAGTCGTCGGTGCAGCGGACCGATGGACATCACGATCGACGAAATCGCGATTGAGTCCTACTACCCCGCATACGCAGAGAGCACCGCCTACTTCAAGCAGTAGCGGGTACTTCTTGTGCATCCCGACGACCGCGCCGAACTTGGTACCCCCGCAGCGTTGCGCCGAATTGCCGGTTGATCTTCATGCGAGCTTGCTGCAGGCTGCGGCATCGCGGAGGCGACTACCGGGGTGGCACCGAAGATACCGGTGTACTGCGCGGCCGAGAGAGGGCCCTACCAGGAGATTTGTTCATCGCGGTTCGCCCGGGCACGCTGGGCAGCTAGGCGTGGGCCGGTGGTGCTTGATCCATGTTTCTACGTCGTCGGCGTGCCAGACTTTTCCTTGTCTCAGGTCGGCGAGTGGTCGTGGGAAGTTTGACTGGCTGGTGAGTTGAGAGACGCGTTGTCGGCTGAGGTGCAGGCGGGTGCTGATCTCGTGGGCTCCCATGAGCCGGATTTCGTGTCCGTGCACAGCCCTACCCTGTCATGCGACTACTGGTCGCGCAACTAGTCGATGGCGCGCCGGCTCGCGCGCACCACAGCAGGTCTACGAAGCGTTCGTGTGGACACGTTCGCGGGTCGCGCCGGCTGCTCAACGGGCTGCGCCTGGACCACGGGCAAGAGTGCGGGTAGTCGCCGGCGCCCCCTATCAGTCATCCGTGGGTGCCCCGGATGGTGATGTAGCTGGTCTGGCGTCACGGGCAACGCGCGCCCCCATCGGGGCGGGAGATGGACGTACCACCCCGGTTGAAGTGCGGAGAGCGATCCGATGAGTCAACCGCCGCAGCATTGCTGCATTCGTTCGAGCCGCAGGCGAGGGAGCAGACCGAACGGGCGCCGTCCCTCAGCCGTCGCCTGGAGCCAGATTCTGTTCTCGTGCGCCGTCGCCGGGCTGCGAAGTCGCTGAGCCGCGGGCGCGCGCCGTACGCGGAACCACGGAGCAGTTCGCGGACGAATGTTGAAGGCGGCGTCGATTAATGGCCGCCTACACAATGGTGGTGCCACCGGCGACATCTGCTCGACCCACACCACTACACCCAGATCAACTCCCCCGTGACGAATCACCGTCTACCGTGAGCAACAACCGGAACCGCATCGATGAGAAGCAAGAACACCTCGCCACGATCAAACTGAGAACGACGCAGCGGACGCCCTCGTCAAGCCCGCTCGGCGAACCGGAACAAACGCAACCCCGGTTACACCGGCGCTACGGCCGGACCAAGCCGCACATGCGCGCAAGGTCGGCGGACTGCACGGACCGACGCCGACGTGTCGGTCCCGTCCTACTTCACACCGCCATGCTCGGCGACGCCCCTACTTCGACCTGCGGGCCGCGAAGATTCCACGCGGGCCGAAGGCACAGGCTTACCGTGAGCGCCGATCGGAATAGCCTGCTAAGTGGGGCGGGACTTCGGGAACGATGACTTTTTCCATCGCATGGACCTGCACCGGAATACCGGCCGTCTTCAGGAAACATTTCAATGTTTCGGCGAGCGCCTCGATGTGGTCGTCTTCGACGAAGGCGTAACCGCGCTCCGAAAAACAGTCGGCGACCTGCTCGGCGATCTCGGTAATTGGGTCAGTCAACTCGTCATCATTCATAAAATATCGATCCTTGAAATCGGCAACAATTTTATACACCGACGACGTATCCGATGGCGGCATCTGTCAGCAGGCATTAGACCCATCCGTGACCGCTTGGTCTGCGGCGCCGTCCCCGGGTTTAGTCGGGTCGCTCAAGTACCTTCTTGCGCCGGTACGCCGACCAGTGGCCGGTCCAATGGGCAAGGTCGTGTATCCAGCCGGCAGTGCTTTGTTGGGCCTTGATGGACCACTTTGCGGCGTTCCGCGAGGCGAACTCGTCCAGGATCTGCGGGTTAGTCGCGCCCCATGCTGGACGTCGCGCGAGCCATTGCTCAGCCTGTTGCGGGGTGTGGCCGCTGGCGATCAGCCATGGAACGAGCAGCGCCAGTTCGACCCATGGTGCCGCCTTGGTGGCGAATGCCCAGTCGACGAGGCGCAGGCCGTGGGGGCTCACGATGAGATTGGTGGGGCTGAGGTCGGTGTGGACGAGTGTGTCGCCGTCCATCGCGGGATGAGTGAAACCGAGCCGGGCTGCCGGGCTGAACCACGGCCGGCCGCCCGGCGCGGGCGTCTCTTGGAGTTGTTTCAGGGTTGCCTCGAGCAGGTCGAGGTCGGGGCTGGCTGGGGACAGGTCGGCGTGTGGGCCGTCGACGTGTTCGAAGCCCACCACCAGCCAGCCGTCGGTTTCGAAGTCCCACTCGATCGCCGGCGCATATGACTGGTTGATGGCCTTACTCGCCAGCAGTTCGTAGCGCAGTGAGCGGACGCCCAGATCGGATGATGCCGCTTTGACGAACACCTTGCCCTTATCGCCGGTGACGGTCGCGGCGATCTCCGCATGGTCGCCGCTGAGGGCTGGGGTGGCGTGGGTGCCGCCGGCTCTCTCCGCGATGGCCGTCAGGACGGCGTCGGGCAGGGCGGTCCAGTCACTGCGCATCAGTCATGCACCCTTTCAGACGCCCGGGTTCGGCGGGCAGCAGCTCTCCGCCTGACCGACCCAGAACTCTGGATCGACGTGGTAACCGGTGGCGTGCAACGCCTGGCGGGTGTACTCGAGGGACGTGCCGTCTGCCATGCCCTCGGTCAGGATCGGCACGTGGTGCACGAAGCCGCCGGCGATCTGCTGACAGGCGGCGAGGTACGGCTCGGTGTGCTGCAGCGACACGTGCCAGGCGGTGTCGACGGGGTTGGTCGGGACGACGCGGTACGACCGGCCGTCGGGCAGGAGCCTGCCGAAATCGGGGTCGTGCTGCGAGTCGGCGTGCGCCTTCAGCAGCAGCAGCATCTGTCCGATCGCTCGCTCGGCGTAGGTCTGGGTGACTTCCTGCACGGCGGCGAAGTGACGGGCGAGCTTGCCGAAGGTTTCCGGGTCGACGAGGGACTGGGGGTCTTTGCCGGTAGCAACCGGCGTGGCGGTCGTGATGGTCACGACTCCTCCTCGGATCTATGGATCGCCGACGCCTGATGCGTCGGTGAAATCCCGTACACAGAAATCAGTCGGTAGTGGCGATCGGCTGGTCGCGCCGCCGGGTCGCCGGGTCGCCGGGTCGCCGGGTCGCCGGGTCGCCTCAGGCGTAGTCCACGTCGCGCTCGGTGCGCGCTCTGTCGAGCAGGTCGGCCGCCAGGGTTGCCTCATCGGCGTGGGCCAGCCAATGCATCAGCAGGTGCCGGGCCTGATCGACCTGCTCGGCAAACGCGGTGAGGTTGACGACGTTGGCTGGTGGGATCACTCGCCGCAGCGATGTCGAGGTGATCGCGGTCTTGGTCAGCTGTTCGCCGATCCAGAGGCCGGTGCGTTCGCGCACCACGAACGTCAGGTGGGTGCTCGCCGCTTTTTGGTCGCGGGCGTGCGCGTTGTGCATCCAGCCGCGCGGCAGCACGAGAACCTGCCCGGGTTCGAGGGCGAGATCGTGGTCCGGGCGGGTGCCCTTGAGGTGGCGGACGAGGTTGCTGCCTGGCCGGGTGTTGCAGGCCAGGTGGTCGCGGTGCGGCTCCTCAACGGCCGGTTCCCATATCTGCCAGGTCTTGCGGCCGGTCACCTGGTAGATGAACCCCATGTTCTGGTCCCAGTGATGGTTCAGGCCCTGCCCTCCCGCTGGGGTGACGAAGCCGGTTACATGACAGCCGTATCCGGTCTCCGTCTGGATCGCCGCGCACACGCTGTGCAACAGCGGGCACCAGCGGTTGATGTTGCGAAGCTGGACGGTGTAACCGCGGCCGCGCCACTTCGCGAGCTTCGCGGGGTCGAGGCGGCTGGCCGTCGTGTACGCGCGAGGGTGCAGTGCAGCACTGTCCTTGATCACGATGATGTCGTCGGCTGGCGCCGTGCCGGTGTCGAGGTAGGCGTGGAGAAGCTGGGCGTTGGCGATGCCGGGAAGACGGCTATCGGCCGGGAGCTCGGAGACTGCCGGCTTGGTGGGCCAGGCCGTCATCATGTCGTTGACGTGCTCCTCGCCGAACAGTTCCCTGAGAGACATGTGTCCTCCGATCGAATGGTCAAGCGCCGAGCGCAGCGGGATGGTGATGGCAGCCCGGCGGGTGCGCCGTAGGCGGATGCAGGTGTACGTGCGTCTGCCAGATCGCGGTGAAGGCGTCGGTTCCGGGGCTAACCGCACCAGTGGAGTTGTTCATGGTTTTCGTGCCACTCCGCAGAAGACGTCGACCATGGCCGGGACATCGGCGTCGGGGTCTGGTCGCCAATGGCTGGTGGAGATCACGCCGGGCTCGATGAGGTCCAGTCCGTGGAAGTAGCCGGCGATCTGGTGGGGGTGGCGGGCGATGTAGGGGGTGCCGGCTTCGATCGAGAGGCGGGTGGCTTCGTTGCGTTCGTCGGGGTGGATGACGTTGGTGCCGTCGTTGATCACGACGTAGCTGCCCGAGGGGAGGGCGGATACCAGCCGGTCGACGATGGTGCGGGCCTGGTGGTAGTCCATGACGTTGCCGAGGATGCCGAGCATCATCAGCGCGATCGGCTCGGCGAAGTCCAGGATTTTCTCAGCGCCTTGCAGGATGTCGTCCGGGTGGTGCACGTCGGCGTGGAGGTAGTCGGTGACGCCCTGCGGTGAGCTGGTCAGCAGCGCCCGGGCGTGTGCCAGCACCAGCGGGTCGTTGTCGACGTAGGCGATCCGCGCGTAGGGGTCGATCCGCTGGGCGACCTCGTGGGTGTTGTCCCGCAGGGAAGACCAGTGCCGATGTCCAGGAACTGCCGGATCCCCTTCTCCCCCGCGAGGTCCCGGACCGCGCGGATAAGGAATCGTCGTGATTCCCGAGCGATACCGACGATGCCCGGGAAGGACTGCATGATCTGTTCGGCGAGGGCACGGTCGGCGGCGAAGTTGTCCTTGCCGCCCAGCCAGTAGTTCCACACCCGAGCCGAATGCGGAACTGACGAATCGAGTACCACGGGAGGCTGCCGCTCGTCCGGCGAAACGCCCGTCATGACGGGCACCACCTGGACGGAGCTGCGGCGGGTGGGTTGTGGTGGAGGGTCATCGCATCGCTGCCACGGCGAGGTCACCGCGGCCGGCGTCGACTGCTTGGACGACGGCGGCGATGGCCGGGTTTTCGTGGGTGGTGACGATGTGCCACAACTGCTGGATGAGTTCTGTGGTGGACAGGCTGCCGTCGTAGAGGAATTCCGCCAGTTCGAGGGCGGCGATCAGGCCACACAGGGCGGCGCATTCGTCGTCGGGCGCCGCGTGCCGGTTCCGGCGCGGCTGACGGTGGTGGGTGACGGCATCACGGATATGGGCGCGGGCCCGGACGGCGTAGCCGTAGTGCACCGGCAGGTGGGTTTCGGTCCTGACGAGCCCGCCGAGGCGGCGGCGTTCGGTGCGCTGTATCAGGCCTACGGCGATCAGGGCAGCACGAACGCGTTCATATAGGTCGGGGGTGGCGAACGAGCGCAGCCACGTCCGCAGCTGGTCGTCGCTGCGGTCCTCACGCACGGTGCGTGTGACGGCGGCCAGCGCGGCGTCCAGCGGTGGGTTCGCGGTCGGGCCGGGTCGGTACACGGTCAGCCGGCCCGGTTGGGTTTGCCATTGCCGGCGGGCGCTGTGGTAGATGTAGCCGATCGCGACGTGCCCCTTGTGGGACAGTTCCAGCAGCAGTGCTCCGGCCAGGCCGAGGGCGAGGGCCTGTTCGTTGATCAGCAGGGTGCCGGTGTCGTCGTCGTGAGCGAGGAGGTACAGCTCGGCGTGCAGCGGCAGGACCGCTCGGGGGTCGAGGCGAATCGTGGACACGGTGCGGGCCTTGCCAGCAGTCACGAACACGGTCATCGCGCACCGATCCCCGGGGCGGCGGCCTGGGGTGTGGCGCGCAGCCGCTGGTGGGCACCGTCGTAGACGGTGGCGCCTCGCAGCAGCGGCTTGGGCAGGCAGGCGAGCATGGTGTAGTTCGGGTCGCACACGTTGCCCACCGGCGCGGTGCCGGCCTGCGCGACGAGCTGATACGCGTCGAGGGTGTCCAGGCCGGTCAACTCGGCGGTCCAGCCGACGAGATCGTGCTGGCTGATCCGGAACGCGTCTTCCAGGGGGCGGGCGCAGCCGACGGACATGATGGCGGTGTCGGACTCGATGCGTGGCCACCGTGTCGGTACGCCTTTGATGACTTCGACGGCGAGGGTGGTGTGCATGGCGACTTCGACCGCAACCCCGCTCGCCTCGCCGTGGCCTTGGCGGGCGTGGCCGTCGCCGAGGCTGAGCATCGCGCCGTGCACGTTGACCCCGAGGTACAACGTGGTGCCAGCGCGCAGTTGCGGGGTGTCCATGTTCCCGCCGTGGGCATCGCAGGTGATGCTGCTGCGGGCCTCGAACCCGGCCGGGGCGACGCCGACGGTGCCGTGCATCGGCTCCAAGGCCAGGTCCGCGGTGTAGTCGCCGTTGCGGGCGCGGTAGCGCACCACGCCGGCCTCGGCGTCGATGTCGTACAGCCACACCCGCTCCTCCAATGGTGGTTGCAAAGTGGCGGTGTGCGTAGTCGAGGTGAGGGCCCCGAAGTGCGGGAACGTGCTGGACACGCCGATGGTCCGGGCCGGGACGAGGGACAGTAAGTGCACGGCGAGGGTGTCGCCGGGCTCGGCGTCGTCGATGAAGAACGGCCCCGTGACCGGATTCAGGTACGGCATGGTGCAGACCTGCGACGGCAGGTCGTCCACGGTGGTGACCGCACCGCCGAAGCAGTCCTCCGTGTACGTGGACAGCGTGTCACCGGAGCGCAGCGTCGCCACCGGCATCGCGCCGCCGAAGGTGTACCCGTAGTCCTTCGCGGTGGGCGTGAACGTGTGGTGTTGTCCCATGGCTCACACCCCCTCACGCACGGGTGCGCCGAGATGGGGCACGGGGGTGAACCCGGACAGCTGCGGGCGCCGGCCCGTGAGGTACAGGCCGATCAGCACCAGCAGGCCTAGGCCGATCCACGCGAGCCCCAGCTTCTGCGCCGCGACGTTGGCGTTCCACACCACGAACCCGAGGATCGTGGCACCCGTCAGGGGCATCAGCAGGTGGGCGAACAGGTTGCGGCTGCGCTGCCGGTAGAGGTAGTAAACGATCACGGACAGGTGCAGCAGCAGGAACGCGGTCAACGCCCCGAAGTTGATCAGACTGGCCAGCAGGGCAGTACCGTCGTCGCGCTTGTTCATGGAAAGCCCGATCCCGAGCGACACCAGGGCGACGAGCCAGATCGCGTTGCGGGGCACGTTGTGCTTGCGGGACACCTTCGCCAGCGGACTCGGGAGTTGTTTGTCGCGGGCCATCGCGTACAGCAGCCGCGAGATGGCCACCTGCGCGACCATCGAGTCCGGCAGCCCCCAGGCGATCGCGGTCGCGAACGCGCACAGTGTGCCCAACCACGGCCCGGCGGCCACGGCGGCGGCGGTGTAGAACGCGGTCCCTGCGGGGTCCCCGTTGGTGATCAGCGCTTGAGGGTCTGGGGTGAGGATGGCCGCTACCCAGGTCTGGGCGATGAACAGCAGACCCGTGACCAGCAGCGCCCCGGCCATGGCCCGGCCGATCACCCGCGCGCCGGCCTTCGCCTCCTCGGCCAGCATCGAGATGGCGTCGAAGCCGAGGAACGACAACACCGCCACCGACGCCGCAGCGAGTACCAGTGCCGCCCCGAAGGTGTCCGGGTTGTACAGCGGGTCCCACGTCCACCGGCCTTTGCCGGTGGCGATGGCCCAGGCGCCGAAGCCGAGAAACAGCAACAGCACGCCGAGTTCGCCGATCAGCATGATCCACGTGAACCGGGCGGTCACTTTGATGCCCCGCGTGTTGACGAGGGTGTTCGCCGCGACGAACGCGAGCAGCCATCCCCACACAGGGACTGCCGACAGCACCGGGACCGCGGACAGGCCTGCGTGCAAGGCGACCGACGCCACCAGATACAGCAGGGACGGCACGAGGACGTAGTCGAGCATGATCGCCCACCCGGCGATGAATCCCACCGCGGCGCCGATGCCCCGGCCGACGTAGTTGTAGACCGACCCTGATAGCGGGAAGGCCTTGACCATCTGGGAGTACGAGAACGCGGTGAAGATCAGCGCGGCCACGGCGATCGCGTACGCCGTGACCACCATGCCGCCCGATGCAGAGAACACCGCACCGAAGATCGCCATCGGCGCGATCGGCACCATGAAGATCAACCCGTACGCGAGCAGGTCTCGGAACCGCAGCGCCCGCCGTAGCTGCTGCTGATAACCGAACCGTTGCAACTCATCGACCGGATACGACACCGGGGAGATCCCTTCTCTGGCTATTGAGGGATGTGGACTTCCGTAGGCCAAGGGCGGCATGCGGGAAACGGGAGGTTTCGGAGGCAGGTCATGTGGCGCTGGCTTGCCGCGGTGAGCTTCGCGCCACCCGCCGCCGCGCCCCGTCCTGGCAGCGACGGCGGGCGCGGTCTAGGTACGCGGGACGAACCTCGCGTCGTTGACTGTCCCGGCAACTTCGATCCGCGTGTCCAGGCGGCCCAGCACGTCGGCTAACGCTTCGCAGGCCCAGCGGCCGGTGGTCAATGCCGGACCGAGCCTGGCCGCGCCTGCGCACGCCCGGCGCTCGATGATGTCCGCATCGATCGGCCTCAGTCGACAGCCGCACACGGTCATGTACTCGCGTTTCGAGTCGGCGAACTCCATCGGCCAAACGGTGCTCCGCGCCGGCAGAACAACGGGCCGCACCGCGGATAGGGATTGCTTAGTCGGGCCGGGCCGGCGAGGTCGCGATATACAGGTGTTTCCTTCGACTCCGATGCGAGTGGCCGCTGGGCCGCCATCACGGCCTCGCGGCCGTGCAGTTGGTCGCGCCTTGATCTGGCGCGCCAACCGCACGGCCGGGTCAGGCCACGACACTCGGCGGAAGGCCGTGACCGGACGCTTCGGGCAACTCTCACCCTCGCGGATGAACGGCGGCCAGCAGCTGTGCCGGGCGACTGGAGTCGCCGGCTATTGCTGCCGCGGCGCGTGGGCGCGGTGGCATTGGCCCCGTAGATCCCTGCAGCCGTGATGACAGCCGCAGCATGAGTTCGCGATCGCCAAGTCCGGCTCACGTCGGACACGCACCGGTCAGCGTCATCACGCTCGTGCAACCGGTAGATCCACACCGCCAGTCCAAACCAAGATGACGGGGACAGGCCGCGGACGACGGCGTCGGCGCGGAGAGCGGCCGGGCCGCGGATTGCCCCCGAGGACGGCCCCACGCGGAGCACGTTCGACGTATCACGGCGTGCGGTGGGTGTCGGTGACCCGTTGACGGTCATCACGTGCTCCTCGGCAGGGGTCGGGACATGTCGCCAGCGTCGCGGCTGTCTGGACGGCCGCTTGGCGAGCTACGCATCGATGTGTCGCTTGTGGTGTGCCTACGATCACCGACAGTCCGCGAGGGCGGAACCCCGAATTACTTGGAGAGTTAGCAGGAAAGTTGGCAGCAGACATGGTGCTGACCTGCGGCCCCTTAACGCCAGGAGACGGCCGGGAAGATCATCACGTCGAAATCCGGGGTTACGCTCTGGCTACACCGGACAGCACCGCGCGGTCGGACAGTCACGGTGGACTCGCTCCTGTCCGTGCCGGAGGTTCGCATTGATTTTGCCCATACGTGCGACGCCATCGCCTGGCCACCGAGCTGATCCGCCTCCGCGAAAGGCACGGCTACTGCACCCAGCGGCTCGCGGCGGCCGTCGGCTTCCCCCGACAGCGCGTGAGCCAACTACAGAACGAAGGCATGGCATTCGACCGTTGGTCCCGACCCGTGTGGTTCGCCGTGCCGGACCCTGAGGAGCTACACGGTGGACGACGCTAGCAACCCCAACACCAAGCTGATCGCTGCACGCAGACGGCTGCAGTCGCCAACCGGTTCTGGGCATCCGATGTCGCGGCAAGAACTTGCCGAAGCGGTCAACGCCTGGCAGTGGTCCAGATACCAGCGCGAGGACCGGCTCGACGAAACCGACGTCGGCAAGCTCGAACGCGGTGAGACCCACTGGCCAGGCCTCACGCGCCGGGAAGGTTTCCGCGCCGTCCTGAGGGCTACGACCGACGCTGAACTCGGCTTCTACCGCAACCGGCGTTCACGATCACCCACCGCTGCCGGCACCGTGGCCCTGGCCCCGTTGCTGCCGTCGCTGCTGACCAGCTCGTCCATCGCTGCACGCGGACCTGAATCACGGCAGCCAGAGCAGCAGGCACTGCTTTCTGCGGCTGGTCGGTTCTTCGACGGAGAGTCCGTGGACGCGCGGATCTATCCCGCCGTGGAGGACGGACGCGTCCTGGCGACGGTGCCGGCGGACTTCGCCGGCAACCGGTTCCTGACCCGAGCCCGCCGAGGACTTGTGGTCGGAGCCGTCACCGATGACGAACGCGTGATTGGCTACGGCCTCGACACTCGACAAGCTCGCCGGCGGCTGGCCAAAGCCGAGCCGGGATCGCGTCTGCTCATCCCTCCCGCCTACGTTCTGGACGACATCACAGTCGGGATTCTCTGGGCCGTCGTCAACCTCGACGAACCACTGCTCAACGACGATGCGCTGCTCGCCGACCTCCAGCAACAGCTCGGCCCCTACGAATCCCTGCCAACCTCATCACTCGGGCGCGATCCAGCGTCCGAACTCGCCGCGGTGTCACAGATGTGGTTGGGCAGCTACTTCTGCGCCCACCACATCCTGCGCCATCTCAACGGCATCGCCGACATCCCGCAATTCTGGACCCGCGAGCAACGCGGCGAAGAGGCCAGCACCTGGCTGCTGTTCCGCCACAAGTACGACTACCTACGCGCCATAACCGACCGGTTCACCGGCCAGCCGCTCACCCGCGCCCTCTGCATTCCGTCAGCCTCGGTCACCGCATCGCCTCCCGGAGAGCGCATCCTGCTGCTCCTAACCGCCGCCCTGATGGAATCCTTCAACATCCGCGTCAACGTGAGTGCCGATCCGGAGTACGCGGCCGTCGAGGGCTTCGTCCTGGACAACGACCGCCAAGCGATCGTCGCGAACTGGATAGGAGCCGAGGGGATCTGGCAGGTCGGCGTGACAACGGACCGGCCCGCCATACGCGACTACGGTGATCTGTCCTCACACACCAGCGCTCACTCGGTCGTAGCCGGTACCTCCGCCAGCCGTCGCCTCCAGGCAATGGCGGACTATCTAGAATTGGACTGGTCCTGGCTGGTCACTCGCTGCGCGCGGCTCGGCGACTACGGCTGTGCGGGGTTCGCCCAGCCCCGTAGCCGACTGCTGTCCATTGTCGGCGTGGACCGTGCCTGTCGGTACCTCGGGCAGGCCGGCACAGCAAACCATTAGGCTCCGAGAATTCGTCCCATTGAGGTGGAGGACAACCCTGTGCCCGCTGCATCCGAGCCACGCCGGGTCCTCGTGGCCAGCCTGGGCGGTACGATCGCGATGACAACCAGTACGAGCGGCGGCGTCACACCGGTCCTCTCCGCAGATGACCTGCTGGCAGCCGTACCCGGCCTCGCGGATCTCGGCGTGGCCGTCCAAACGGTCGACTTTCGCCGGCTCCCTGGGGCGTCACTGTCCTTCGACGATCTGACAGCCCTGGCGACGCTCCTGCGAGAACGGCTGGCCGACGGCTTCGACGGCATCGTCGTCGTCCAGGGAACCGACACCATCGAGGAGACCGCCTACCTCCTCGACCTGTACCACCACGGGCCACAACCCATCGTGATCACCGGCGCCATGCGCAACCCGACACTGGCCGGCGCTGACGGACCAGCGAACCTGCTCGCCGCCGTACAGACCGCCGCGAGCCCCACCGCCCGCAATCTGGGCTGCCTGGTCGTGCTCGCCGACGAGATCCACGCAGCCCGGCGCGTCCGCAAAACCCACTCGACC
This sequence comes from Jidongwangia harbinensis, assembly GCF_020216025.1. GTDB lineage: Bacteria > Actinomycetota > Actinomycetes > Mycobacteriales > Micromonosporaceae > Actinoplanes > Actinoplanes harbinensis. Next base: position 43,686 of record NZ_JAIWNC010000028.1, read on the forward strand.
GCCGGATCAACCTTCCAATCCCCGACCGCCGGACCACTCGGCTACCTCGTCGAAGGTCAGCCCCGGATATTCAACCGGATCACGAACCGAACCGTCGTACCGACGCCGACCCACCAACCCCGTGTAGCACTGCTGACAGTCAGCCTCGGCGATGACGGCACACTCCTGAACGGCCTCGCGGATCTCGTCGACGGCGCCGTGATCGCCGGCTTCGGTGTCGGCCACGTCCCGCAACACCTGGTGCCACAGCTGCATTACCTCGCCGATCAGTTCCCTGTCGTACTCGCCAGCCGGACCGGCGCCGGCTCCGTACTCACAACAACGTACGGCTTCCCGGGCTCAGAGCGCGACCTGCTCAGCCGAGGACTGATCTCGGCCGGATTCCTCGATCCACTCAAGGCGCGCATCCTGTTGTGGACCACGCTCGCCGCCGACGCCGACCGCAAGTCAATCGAAGCGGCGTTCAGGGCTGCCAGCGGCTGCGGCGATACCGCGGCGTGGCCTTGGGCGCAACGCCACGAACGCGGACCGGAAGAGGCGGAGGATGCGTAGTCAACAGGTCGACATCGGCCGGACCTTCGTGGTGGCGTTTGACCACGGCGAGGACTTCTTCACCGCCTTGGACGAGTTCTGCCGCACCAACCGGGTTCGTCAGGGCGTCATCTCATCCTTCATCGCCGGCTTCTCGCAGGTAGAGATCGTCGGTACCTGCAGAAAACTCGAAAACCCGCAAGCTCCCGTCTGGTCAGCCGTCCACCTGACCAACGTCGAAGTCCTCGGCAGCGGAACCATCGCCTACGACGAAACAGAGCAACGGATACTGCCGCACATCCACGTATCCGTCGGCCTCAAGGAACACAGCGCCACAGCGCACACCAGCCACCTGTTGTCAGCCAAGGTTCAGTTTCTCACCGAGATGCTCCTCGTTGAAGTGTCGAGTCCGGTCCTCCGACGAGAACGCGATCCCGAATTGTATGACGTCCCACTCCTGCGGTTCGACCGCGCGTCGCACTCGTAGGGCGCGGAATGGTCAACGGTCTTGGACTCCGGACGCCAGCTAGATCCATTTCGCATGTGGCGCCGGTCGCAGGATGTTTGGGCTGCGTCAGGTGTAGCTTGATCGCTGCTGGTCGGACCGTAATCCTGGAACCTGACGAGGAGGTATGCCGCGATGGGTGAACGCAACCAGGCGAATGCCAAGCTGACCAACGCCCGCTTGCGGAAGGCGTCCCCAACAGGCTCGGGACGCCCGATGTCGCGGCAAGAATTAGCTGAAGCGGTCAACACCTGGCAATGGCGCGTCCACGGAAAAGAGGACCGCCTGGACGAAACCGACATCGGCAAGCTCGAACGCGGTGAAACCCGCTGGCCCGGCCGCGCGCGTCGCGACGGATTCCGCGCCGTCCTCGACGTCCACACTGACGCCGAACTGGGCTTCTACCGTCACCGGCGACCACAGCGCCGCCCCTCAACGCCCGAGCCGCCCGACGAACTGGCCAACACGCTAAGTCTAGAGAGCGATCATCAGATCACGGCCCCGACCCAATACCGCCGGGACAGCGCCGACCTAGATCTCATCGAACTCGCCTCGGCACTGGACCAAGGCGGAATCAGCACGGGCGAACTGACGGCCGCTGAACTGGCCTGCGAACGACTGGACGCGGACTTCGCCCAGACTCCACCCGCCGATGCGCTCGCCAAGATCCGGGTCCTGATGGAGCTTGTCTCTGCCCGACTGCACCAGTCCCACACGCTGCGCCATCACGAACGGCTAGTGAGGCTGGCGGCGCGTCTTGCCGGACTACGCGCCTGGGCCTGCTTCGACCTCAACGAACACCACCAGGCGGACCGGTGGTACGCGGTAGCGGTAGCCGCCGCCGACGAGGCCAGGGCTTGGGGACTCGGCGCGTGGTTGTTGGGCGCTCAGAGCCTCATCCCCTGGCACAATCGCGATCTCCGCCGCACGGGCGAGCTGATCGAGCGCGGCATCTACTTCGCCGGCCAAGGCTCAGACGCGACGACCCGAGCTTGGCTGCACGCACTGCACGCCCGTACCTCCGCGGGCATGGGGAACAACGATGGTTTCGACACTGCCTACGCCGCGGCAGAGAAAGCAGCCGAATACTCCAGCGAGCGCGACCGGCGTCATGGCATGGACTTCGCCCACGGCACGCTCGATCTGCGGTACTACGTCGGCACGAGCAAACTACTGCTACATCAGCCAGAACGAGCCTATCCGGAGCTAGCCGAAGCCCTCGCCGCATTACCCGGGTCCCACACCAAAGCACGCGCGGTCCTGCGCCTCTACATGGCAGACGCCGCTGTGCACATCGGCGACATCGACCAGGCAACTGGCCTTACTCAGCTGGCATTGACCTCCACCATCCACCAACCTATCGTGCCAATCCTTCAACAGGCCCGCCGAATTCGGCGACTCGTCCAGCAAGTTGATGCTCGCGCAAGCAACACCTTGAATGAACTGGTCCACGAGTTCGGCTGTGCCCTCAGCGGCGTGGCCAGCCGAGCGAAGTCATGAATCTAGCCGGCGTGGGGGTGTGGACCGCCCAATTCGACTTTCAACCCGCCTCGGTCGTACGCGACTCAGTCCAGGAACTCGAAGCTTTGGGATACACCTCCGTATGGGTCGGCGAGAACGTCGGCCGCGAGCCCATCAGCCAGTCTGGCATCCTGCTGGCGGCTACCCAACGCACCATTGTCGCAACCGCCGTCGCGAACCTGTGGGCGCGTGACCCACTATCGACGGCAGCAGCTCACCAAACCCTCGCCGAGGCTTACCCCAACCGCTTTATCCTCGGCCTCGGCGTCAGCCATCCGAAACTGGTCAACGACATACGCGGCCTGTCCTACGGACGGCCGTTACAAGCCACGCGTGACTATCTCGCGGCGATGGACAGCGCTGCCCAGCACTACAGGGCTGTACCAGCCGAGGAGGCTATTCGTATGCTCGCGGCGCTCGGCCCCCGCATGCTAAGGGTCGCGGCGGAGCACACCGACGGCGTCCACACCTATCTGGTCCCTCCCGAACACACCGCTCACGCCCGACAAATCCTTGGAGCAACCAAGCTATTGGTGCCAGAACAAGCGGTCGTACTTGACAGCAACAAGACCCGAGCACGCGAGATAGGACGACAACACCTCCGCCGATATCTCACCCTGCCCAACTACACGAACAACCTTCGTCGGCTCGGCTACACCACCGACGACCTGGATCGCCACGGCAGTGACCGGCTCCTGGACGCTCTGATCGCTTGGGGCGATGAAGCTGCCATCGCGGAGCGCGTTCGCCAACACCTCGAGGCCGGCGCCGATCACGTGTGCCTACAAGTCCTCGACCCCGATAGTCGAGGACTCCCACTACCCCAATGGCGCCGTCTCGCAGGCATCATCCCAGCAAGTTGAACTGTCTTATTATCCGATCGTCCGTAGCCAGCCCCACATTGCCACTCAGTCGAACCAGTTGAACAGCAGATCACCGAGTCGGGGTGGACGGTGATAGGCCACGTCACGTCGTTCATCCGCTGCGAGTTCCTGAAGATGGCGCTCGGTGAGCGGTTCGTTGAGTTCCGCTTGGTCGGCCACCGAGAATCCGCGAGTGGAGAAGACCTCGCTCCCAGGCACGTCTGCGAACACCGCGGCGGACTCCTGCGGGCTACCGCCCTCGGCTGCGGCCACCACCAGGGCGGCCGCGTTGAACAGGATGGCCCCCGCGGCACCGTCTCGGGCTCTCACGCTGACCCGGTAGTAGTTACGGCCAACAGCGGGTTCCTCGGCACCGGCAGTGACAGCGCCGCCGACGCTTCTCACCGCGTGGTACACGGCGGCGAGCCAACGAGCACGGGCGGCGTGATCGACGTGAGGCTTGGTCACACCCGGCCGCAGCAGCTTGAGGATCTCCACGGGATCATCTTCCGGCACCGCCCTACGAACGTCGAACTCACCTGCTGCGGCACTACTGTGCCGCCGGGTTCAGACGATCGCGCGACCGCACGCGGAGTTTGCACGCGACACTGCCTGGGGTCAGGGGGTGTGGTGGCGTGTCGTGGTGGTGTGGGTGCGGATGGCGTGCAGGAGTGTGGCGGTGCGGGGGTCGTCGAGGGCGCCAGGGCGGTGGGCGGCGTGGAAGGTGATGGTGGGGAGGTCGGTGATGGGGATGGCGGTGAGGCCGGGTAGGGGTTGAACGCAGCCGGTGACAACGGCGGGTCCGACGCCGAGGGCGGCGAAATGGACGGTCAGGGGCCAGCCTTCGGCTTCGACGGCGACGTGGAGGGTGTGTCCGGCGTCGCGCATGGCGCGTTCGAGGCTGATGCGATGCGGTCGGGTGGGTGGGGGGACGACGAGTTCTTCGCCGGCGAGGTGGTGCAGCCGGACGGTGCGGCGTCGGGCGAGGGCGTGGTCGTCGGGGACGAGTAGGACTTGGGGGTAGGTGGCGACGGGCACGGTGATCAGGTCGTCGGGTTGGACGTCGAGGACGGCGACGCCGAGGTGGGCGCGTCCGGTGCGGACCGCGGCGAGCATTTGTTGGCGGTGGGTGTGCAGCAGCCGCAGGCTGCCGGGTTGGTGGGTGAGGGTGGTTTTGATGATGTCGCCGAGGATGTGCAGGTAGGCGGCGTGTCCGGCGGCCAGGATGATGGGCCGGGTGGGCGGGGTGTTGCGGAGTTCGTCGAGGAATCGGGTGAGGCGGTCGTCGTGGTCGCGTGCGAACCGGGCGATCCGTTCACCGTCAGGGGTGAGGACGAGCCTGCGGCCGACTTTTCGTACAGCGGCCGGTCGAGTTCGCGGGCGAGGGTGGCGAGTTTGCCGTGCAGCGCCGGCTGGGAGATGTGCAGGGCGGCGGCGGTGCGGGTGAGGTTGAGGTGTTCGGCGAACACCACGAAAGCCGATAACGCGTCGGAGGAGACCCGTAGCTGACCCATAGCCTCACCCTATAGTTGGTTGTCGAATCCATAGTTCCGGCCGAAGCCACAAGCGACGATCATGGATGGCATGACGAACACTGGTGGTCCTTCCGCCTCCGCTTCTGTTTCTGTTTCTGCGTCGGTGTTGCGGGCGATGCCGTTGCATGCTGTCACCGAAGTTCACGGTGAAGCTGGCCTGCGTCGCCGGCTCACCCTCGAACTCGACCACCACCTCCCCGGCCCAGCCGCGGCGGTGGTCGCGGACGCCGCCGGGTGGGCCGGCCGGGTGCATGCGGGGCAGTGGCGCACCCGGGAGCCGTATCTCAATCATGTGCTGCGGGTGACGTTGCGGATGCTGTGTCACTACCGGGTCACCGACGCGCAGGTGCTGATCGCCGGGCTGTTGCACGACAGCGTCGAAGACCAGTCGTGGACGGTGGCCAGCCGGTCCGGTGGTACCGGTCCACCACCGCATGAGGACGCGTTCGCGGTGATCGCCGGCCGCTACGGCGACCGGGTGCAACGCCTGGTCCGGGCGGTCACCCAACCAGATCCGCGTCCTGGCACTGACCGGGTGCGCGCTTATCTCGATCACCTTCGTGGTGTGGTCGCGGGCGAGCCGTGGGCGCGGGTGCTGAAGTTGTCGGACTTCACCGACAACGGGGTCGGGATCATCCACACCACCGGCACCAAGCTGGACCGCTCCGCCCGCAAGTACGCCCCGGCCGTACCGGTGTTACGGGACCTGCTGCACCGCGACGACACCCCGCTGCCGACGGAAGTCAAACAGCACATCGACGCCCAGCTCGACCTCGCCGACCACCGCTTCGCCGCCATCCTCGCTGCCTGACCCACCCCACACCGGCAACCGAGATGGCCGCGACGACGGCGGCGGCGCATGGAAAGGAGCAGGTGGTGGACATCTCATTTCTGGACTGCTGCCACGACCCACAACTGCAAGCGTTACGGGTGCTGTACGAGTCGACGCACGACCTGGAATCGCTGCAACGCTGCACCGGCTGCGGCGCCTTCTGGTTCTACCGCTTCCACGAGTGGGTCAACTACTGCGGTGGAGACGACGACCTCACCAGTTGGTACACCCAGTTGACCGACGACGATGGCCGGCGCCTGCTCCGCCAGGGCGACCGTCCGGACCTGTCGTTCCTGGCCGGTTGTCCGAGTTGGATGGATGACCGTGACGGCGTTCGCCGGGTCGCTGGTGCCCCTACCGGTCCGCGCTCCTGACCACCATCAGCGGGTCCACTGTGGTGGTATGGGAAGGCGCCCGGAGCGGCTGCGAAGGCCGTGGCAGGCAGCAAGCGAAGCAGACACTCGTACGCTCGGAATATTTCGTCCAGATCGATTGGTGTTGATCAGTGATCGTGGGGTGACGCATGGACGATCGTCTGTTTGACTTGACCGTCATGCAGCCCGCCGAGCCGCATCTGGTGATCGATTACGGCACCGCCTGCACCCAGGCGGTGGTGGTGTGGCCGGGCGGGGCGTGGGAGCCGTTGACCTTCGACGGCGCCCTCGAACTGTCCAGCGCTGTGCACACCGCCGGCGACGACGGTCAGGTGGTGGGTGCGGCGGCGTGGCGGCACGCCGCCACCGTCGCGGACGGGTTCGTGCCGTCGCCGCTGGCTGTGCTGGACGGCCCGGACAGCGGCGCTGTGACGGTGCCCGGCGGTATTAAGGTACCGGTGGCTGATCTGGCGGTGGCGACGTTGCGGCACGTCGGCGCGGTCGCGGCGGCTCGGGTGGGTGGCCCGATCACTGATGTGCGGATGGTGGTGCCGGCCGGGTGGGGCCCTCGCCGGCGGACCTGGTTACGGCAGGTGGCGCTCCGCGCCGGCCTCGGCCAGCCCCGGCTGGTCGAGGCACCGGTCGCCGCCGCGCAACGATGGCTGGCCGGCGGGATGCACCTGCCCGTCGGCGCTCTGCTGTTGATCTGCGATCTGGGTGCTGGGTGCGAGGCCACCGTGCTGCGCCGCGGCCCGGCCGGCTTCGAAGTGCTGTCTACCCTGGCCGACCCGCAGGCCGGTACCGCCGCCATCGACGATCACCTCCTCACTACCCTCACCAGTCCCGACGGCGCCGCGGCGGCGGACGGGGCGCGGTGGGCGACAGCGGCGGCGCTGCGCACGGCCCGCGAGTCCCTCACCCACCAGGCAGCGGTCACAGTCCCGATGCCGGCATCGGCACCGACCCTGGTCGTGCACGCCCATCTGGTCGAGGAGGCCGCCGCGCCGGTACTCACGCAGGCCGGGGACCTCGCCGCCCGCGCCGTCGCCGCCGCGGACCTGACCGTCGGGCAGCTCACCGGCGTGTACCTGATCGGCGGCGCCGCCGTCATGCCCGCCGCCGCACCCGCGATCGGCGCCCAGCTCGGTGCCGTACCGCAGGTCGTGACCCAACCGGGGTTCGCCGCCGTGCTGGGCGCCGCCGACACCACCACCCCCGCCGGCACGCAACCCGGAGCAGCCGCAGGACCGGCCGGAGTGCAGATGCCGCCGCTGCGGCGGATGGGGTCGGTCCTGATCGCCGGCGTCGCGTCGCTGGCACTGTTCGCCCAGATGCTGTTCACCGCGGACTTCGAGGGCGGCACCCGCCGGGACCCGCATTGGATCCTGGTGACCTGGGGCGAACTCACCCTGGCCACCACAGTGGCGCTGGTCGGTGCGCTCTCCGCCGCATCGTGGCTCGGCACCGCCCTCGCGCACGCCCAGCCCCACCTCCCCGCCCCGGGCAGGGCTGGGGAGGTGGCGGTGGTGCGCGCCGCCGGCGGTATCACCCTCGCCGTGCTCACCGGGCTGGCCATTGCCGCCCTGTACGCGGTCGCCGCCGCGGCGTACCTAGGGCTGTGGCTGTCGCTGAGCCTGCGATGGGCGGTACTGCCACTACTGCCGGTCACCGCCGTTCTCGCCGCAATGGCGTGGACGCTACGCGACCGCCAGCAGGCGCTGAACGAGGTGGATGCGGTGTTGGCGTTCCCGGCCAGCTCGATCGTGTTCACCACCACCGGGATGCTGCTGGTCGTGGTCTGGTGGTCGGTCTACCTCCCCCCGGCCCTGTCCAGCATTCAACCCGTCCTGCGCATTCTGGGCGGCGTCCTGGTGGGGATCGGCATCGCGTGCACGCTGGCCCGCTCTCTGCCCCTGCGTGGCGTGCTCGCGGTGTTCCTGGCGGTGTTTTGCGTCGCCGTCGCTGGCGCCGGCCACCGCACCCTCGCTCTCACCGGGGGGCCAGGCATTCTGGCCCTGCTCTACACCGGCGCCGTGACCGTCTGGGCCGTCTACCGGCTGTGGCAACTCACCCGGCTGCCCGTGACCGCCCATGCCCGCTAATCCACCACCCCAGCCTCAAGCCCGCTGTCGGATGGGTCGGCGGTGATCGGCGCGCTGAACCGGCTGGCCACCAGCCTGCTGGTGCTGGTCTTGGTCGTCGGGCCACCCGCCGCCGTGGTCGTTTGGACCGCCCGTCAGCCGTGGCGTGACCTCGACCGCGGCGAGGTCCTGGAGTGGGCTGGCGATCCCCCGCCGGAGGCCCTCGTCTGGCTGGTGGTCGGATCCGGGATCGCCGCGCTGTGGCTGCTCACCGCCGTCCTCGTGGTAAGGGCCGCTAGCGTCGCCGGGCGCCGCGCGTGGCGGCGGCTGCGGCGTCTGCCCTTGCCGACCCCGGCGCAGGCCACCGCCACCTCCCTCGCCGGGACCGCCATGCTCGCCCTGCCCGCCGGCACCGGAGCCCTGGCCGGGATCGCCTCGCAGCCCGCCGCCGCGGGCAACGCCGATCACGACTCCCACGACCCGCTCTCCTCCAGCGACGAGAGACCGATGCACGCTGCAGACGCCGACATCGCTCAGGGTGGGATCGCGTTGCCGGGCGGTGGATGGGTGCCGTATCCGACCGCGCTGGCAGTCACCGCGCTCAGCACCCTGATCTGGCTGCATCGCCGACACCGATACCAACCGGGCCCCCAGCCACTCGGCCACCACCGGCATGACGCCGATCTGCAACCTCTACCGGAAACCGCAGAGGCAATCACTGCGGCCGTCACCGCCGCCGACCCGACACCACCAGCGCCGACGCCCGCAGCCGATGTAGCCCTGCTGACGCAACTGCCTGCGGGCCGGCTGACCCTGTGCGGGCCCGGTGCTGCCGACGCCGCCCGCGGCCTGCTCGTGACCGCCGCCCTGCACGCCGCGCTACACCACAGCAGCCCGGTCGACGTTGTGCTGCGCCGGCACGACCTGCGACTCCTGCTCGGCACCGATGTGGCCGAGTCGCTGCCGCCGGGACTCGGCCTCGACACCACCACCGTGCCGGGGGATCCCGGCCATGAAAGTCACCCGGCCTACTCGCTCACGGCCGGCTCGATCCTGCGGGTGACCCGCCGCGGCGGGCCGTCGGCTGGCCGCAACACGTCGACAGCCCCGTCGGCGCCCGCTCCGGACGACGTCGTTACCGTTGTGACGGTCAGCGACCGGCCAACCGGCGCTGCCGGGTGGGACGTACGCGCTGACGGCGCCGTCAGCAACGCCGGCCCGGGTGTTCCGCGGCGGTTGTGCGTGCTCACCCCGCACGCCGCCACCGACCTACTGCGCCTGGTGCAACACCTCGGCAGTGCTACTCCCCCACCGTCCACCCCGGCCGAACCCGCAGTGGGGCCCGCCATCCGAGGCGAACCGGCCGGCCGGTTGAAACTGCTGGGCGGCTGCGACCTGTTCCTTGACGGCGCCCCGGTACGGCTGCGCCGGACCGCCGGCCTGCAGGTCCTGGCGTTTCTGGCCGTGCACCCGGACGGCGCCACCACCACCGACCTGGTCCGCGCGTTGTGGCCCGGCCACCCACCGGCCGCCATCACCAAACGCCTGCACACCACCCTGACCGACCTGCGCCAGCAACTGGCACCGCGCATCGCCGAACCCGTGCGGCGCCGCGACGAGCGGTACCTGCTCAACACCGACGCGATCACCAGCGACCTGCACGCCCTGCGCCACGCCGTTACCGGCGCCGCGGCGGCGCTCACCGCAGAAGAGCGTCAGACAGCCCTGCGCACCGTCATCGACACCTACCGCGGGGACCTCGCGGCCGGGTTCAGCTGGCCCTGGCTGCACCCGGCACGTGAACAGCTGCGCCGCGACCTCATCGACGCCTACCTGCAGATGGCCGCCGTCAGCAACTCCGCCCACGCTGTCGAGGTGCTCCGCGCCGCCGCGACCGTCGACCCGTACAACGCCGAGGTGCACCAGCGCGCCCAGAAGATCCTGCGCGCAACAGGTGACCACCACGCCGCCGACGCCCTGCACCAGGCCTACACCCAACGGCTCGCCGCCGCCGGCCTCGGCCCCACCACGGTCACCAACTCCACCACCGGACACCGCCGCTGACCTGCGGTTGTCATTCCGTGTGCGTGACTGTCATGAACTGTGCGCGCGCACCACCGACGCACGGGCAGCCACCGCACCTACCGTCACCTCCACACCAACCTGTCGCCGCTACCGACGGCCGGAACGGGCCGCCGAAAGCCGGCATCCGTCGGCTTCGTGAGGAGGTGCCACATGATCCGCTTCGTTGTCGCCGCCCGCACCACCGTGCTGGTCACCGCCTGGCTGATCGGCGCACCGCTCCTGCTCACCGCCGTCACCGGCCCACCCGTCCCCGAGCACTGGCCCACCGCCGAGCAGATCCACGCCTGGCTCGACGACCCGCACCACCCCGCCCACCAGGAGGCGACCGCCCGCATCCTCGCCTGGCTCGTCTGGGCGATCACCGCCGCCGCGATCAGCACCGTACTCACCACCTCCCTGCGCCGGCTGCCCTGGGCGGCATTCACCCGCTACCTGCCGCCACCGGTCCAGGGCGTGACCGCCGCCATGCTCGGCACCGCCGCGATCACCACCAGCGCCGCCCCCGCCGCCGCGGCCACGACACCCGTCGCGGTCACCGCGACCGCTCTCGACATACCGCAACGCCCGGACACGGCCGCCGGCACCGCCGTGGCGCCGGAGTCCGTGCCCGCCGATGCCGCCGCCGGACGGCACGCTGGCGCGAGACGTCCACCTGTCTACACGGTGGCGCGCGGCGACTGGATGGTCGACGTCGCCCAACGATTCCTCGGCGACGCCGACCGCTACCCCGACATCGCCCGCCTCAACCCGCACTGGGAACGCCGCGACCACCGCTTCCCCGACCACTGGCAAGCCGGTTGGACCATCGTGCTACCCCGCGACGCCCGCGACCACGGCACCCGCCCCCACGCCACCGGCCACCTCACCCCGCCGCCCCCGGCCACGCAGCTCCCGAGCAACGACACCCGGCCCGGACCGCGCACCCTACCGGCACCGTCCACCGCCGGGCCCTCGCCGATCACTCCCGCCACGTCGGCACCTGCCACACGCGCTGCCTCAGACGGTCCTACCGGCGATCACCGCGCCAGCATCTCACCGGCGACCACCCATGCGTCACCGGCCTCCACCGCACCACCGCGTCCCAGGGAATCCGAGCCACCGGCCACCGGCACCCCCGAACAGACCGGCGTGGACCTACCCGGCGGGTGGGTCGGGCTACCGTTGGCCGCCGCGCTGGCCGCCGCCACGGCCATGGTGTGGCGACGCCGCCGGCACCGCTACACGCCCACCCCGATCACCAGCGACCACCTCCACGACGCCGACCTGCTGCCCCCGCTTGCCGCGATGACCCGCATCCGGACCCGCCTGCGCCGCCCCTCCCCGGACATCCTCGACGAACACCCAATGCCGACGGTGCGCGAGTACCAGGTCGCCGCGGTCAAACCCGCGCTGCCGTCAACCGGACCGAGCGGCTCCGAGCTGGCCGGCGCCGCCGCCCTGCCACTGTCCACCGGCCTCGGACTGACCGGTGACGGCGCCCTCGACGCCGCCCGCGGGCTACTGGTCTCCACGCTCGCCTCCGGCCGCGACGACGACCCCGACGCCAAAGGCCGCGCCATCATCCCCGCAGCCACCCTCGCCACCCTGCTGGGCGCACCCGCCGCCGACCTCGGCCACATCGACCGGCTGACCGTCACCACCTCCGACGCTGACGCCATCACCCAACTGGAAGAAGAGATCATCCGCCGATCCCGGCTGCTCGGCGACGCCCAAGTGGCCGACGTGCACACCCTGCGCGACACCAACGTTCATGCCGAACCGCTGCCGCAGCTGCTCCTGATCACTGCGATCCCCGACAAAGCCTTCACCAATCGCCTCGCCACCGCGGTCAGACTGGGTCACCACGTCGACATCGGCGCCGCCCTGATCGGTGACTGGCCGACCGGCACCACCCTGACCGTCGCCCCCGACGGCACCACCGGCAACCACGACACCCCCCGCCTGGCCGTCCTCGACACCACTGCCACCACCGAGACGCTCAGCATGCTGCACGAGGCCCACGGCACCATCGACCACCCCGCACGCCTCCAACCGCCCAAGCAGCCCCACCTGCCCGCGACTGTGCCCGCCGAACCCGGAATCGTCGAGCCAGACACCAGACACGCCGACGACATCGCGCCGCCGGCCATCCCACCCCTGGCGCCAGCCGGCCGGCTCCCGGTCGCGGTCCGAGTCCTGGGCCGGCCTGCGGTCCTCGACCACAACGGACAACCCTCAACCGGAATCCGGACCAAAGCGCTCGAGCTGCTGGTCTACCTCGCGGTCAACCGGCACGGTGCCGACCTCAGCGACATCATGGAAGCGTTGTTCCCCGATGCCACCCTGCGCCGCGCCGGCGAACGACTCTCGACCGTTGTCGCCGACCTGCGCAAACACATCCGCCAAGCCGCCGCCCCCGCCTCCCCCTGCGCCGAGACAGCACAACCCCGCAAACAGCGGCTGGAGCCCATTCCCAACACCGGCAGCCGCTACCACCTCGACCCCGCCATCGTCCGCGTCGACTGGTGGACCGTCCTCGACCACTACGAGGCCACCGCCACCGCCTCCAACGACGACCAGCGCCTCGCCCACGCCAGCGCCGCCCTCGACGCCGCCGGCGGCGCCCTGGCCGAGGGCGCCGAATACGACTGGATCGACACCGATCGCGAGGTGGTCCGACGCCACCGCGTCCAGCTGCTCGCCCACGCCGCCGCGCTGCAAGCCGACACCGATCCGCACCGGTCGTGGGTCCTACTCGAACAGGCCTGCCAGCTCGACTCGCTCTCCGAGGCACTCACCTGCACCACGATGCACGCCGCTGCCGCCCTCGGCGACGCCGACGCCATCCGCCACCGGCTCACCACCCTGCACAACGCCCTCGACTCCCACGGCATCGAACGGTCCGAGCACACCGAGTCCCTCGCAAGCGAACTGCTGAGCCGGATACATCCACCGCCGCACGAGTGACATTTTCAAACGGCACGCCTCTGTGACCAGCATCCGCGCCCACCGCAGAAAGGTCTCCTGACATGCTGCGCACATCGGCCGCCGGCCCGCCGCCGGGCACCGCCGCACCACCCACGCGGGTTGGTGTTGAGCGGGCGGCCTGGACGTTCTACGTCATCGCAGCGCTAGGCTCTTCGATCGGGCAAATCTGGGTCGGCGTCCAAATACCGCCGTGGCCCGACGCCCTCCCGCTCTGGGCCCGCGCGCTGCTGGTCATGCCATTCGCCATCGTCATCGACCTCGGCGGCGCCGTAACCGCCGCCTTCGCCGACACCCGCCGCCGCCTCGGCGAGACCGCCTACGGATGGCGCCTGCTGTCCACCGCGTCGGTGGCCCTCGCCGTCGGCATCAACATCGCCGGTCACGCCAGCTCCCCGTATCTCGCCACCGTCTTCGGCGGCCTGGGAATCTTCGCCTACAGCGTCTGGCTGCTGCACTCCGCCGCCCGCCGCCGCGACGCGCTGCGAGGCTGCGGCATGCTGCGCCACACCGCCCCGGCCTACGGGCTGTGGCAATGGAAACGCGAACCAGCGATCACCTGGCGCGCCCGCACATTGGCCATCGACAACGGACACGGACTCGTTGAATCGCTGACCGCCGCCCGCACCCAACTCGCCGCCGAGGCACGGCGAGCGGCGCTCGCCACCCACATCGAAGCCAAAATCCGTGCCCGACACAGCCACGATCCGATCCTCGCCGCCATCGCCGCAACCACCACCCCGATCGACCACGTCGCACAGCAACTCATCGACATGATCGACGCCCACGGCTGGGCCCTACTCATTAATGCCGAGATCCAGCCTCCCAGCCCGGCCACGCCGCCAGCCGCCCCCGCCGCCCAGCCTCATCACACACACGATGACGCCCACCACCACAACAACGCTGACGAATGCAGCGAGGACAGCGATCGAGATGAGCGCGACCACCTCACCGACGTGCCGGCCGAACTCACGCGGATGATGCCCACCAACCCCGCCGCCTACCAACGCTGGCGGCGCCTTCGGGTCAAGATCAGCGAACGCCCCGACGCCACCAACAAACAACTCGCCGACGACCTGGCCACCAGCGTGCGTACCGTGCAACGGATCCGCGCCGTCGGCGCGGCAGGACTACTCGACTCCCCTCAACCCCCCACCGGCAGACTCCTCCGCCCGGCCCGCACCAATGGCGCCCCGTACCCCGATGCCACCTCATGACCGCCGACGCCCCGGCACTGCGAGATCGGCACGCAGACACACTCGACGCACCGACAACGGCGCGAATTGTCCCGCTGTAGCCTGTCCACGCCTCGGTTCGGGCGTCCAGCCGTAGTGGCGCATGACTGTGGTCCAGGAAGACGGAACCTTGATCCTGTACATAGACACAGGGGCGATTGAATGTCAGTGCGTGAGCAGGTATTCCTTCGGACTGAGCGCCCGCACGCCGAGGTGGCTCGACTGGCCGCTGAGCTACTCGGAGGTCAATTCCAGCAAGGAGCCGACCATAGCCAACTCCTGGTGGACACAGGCACTCTTGTTCCGGATGGATCCGGACAGTTCGGCGGGCCGGTCCTTACACACGAGTCCGAACGTCCCTACCGGCCGGGGGGCGAGTTTCAAGCGCTCGACCTCTACACCGTCGAGATCCGCCTGTGGCAAGCCCACGGACCCCGCGGCCACCGGAGCCCGGGCCGCGACATCGAAGCCGAAGCCGCTGCGGTCATCTTCGACACACTGGCCAAGGGCATCGACAACCCGATGATCCACGTGAGCCACACCGACAAACTCGTCAGCGCCTCCATGCCCGGAAAAGGCGTCCACGACTTCCCAACCGGCACAACGATCTACGACTGGGACCAAGAGAAGTGGGACGGCTACGTCGTGCTTGACGAGTGACTAGGGCAGCCGCCACGACCCAGAGAGGCCCTGCAACAAGGGGACGGGCTCGTACACCCCGAGGCGGGCCGCGAGCGATTCCACTCGGTGGCGACATCGTCGGCGGGCCGCTAACCCGAGAAGGGGTGACATGTCCCTACGCGTCGATCGCTTATCGACCGTCACGAGTGAGCACCCGAGGCCTGCGCGACGTCCTGATAAGTAGCCGAGAAGAGTGACTCGAACGCCAGTAACGTTGCAGCATCATGCGGATCTGAGGGACGCCAATAGGGACCCTCGATGCTTGATCAGTCATTCGCGAGATTCCGTACTACGACCAGGCAATTTGGTTCCCTGCCTGCGAATTTAGTCACTACCAACGGCTAGCTATGTGATCGGGGTACGCGCCCGCTCGGCTAACGTTACCAGCACCTGCCGATCAAGCGCGGTAAGCCATCGGAGTTTGCGCTGTGTGGTGTCTGGCAGGCGCAGCCATGCCAGGAACGCGGCTTCGGTGAAGGGGAACGCTTTCTCCCACACCGACGGGTGTGCGGTCCAGGTGGCCGACGAGAATCGCGTGCTCGCAAGGTGTTCTACGGCGCGGTCAAGGTCGGCTAGGACGCTTTCTAGGCGCGATAGGAACCGGTGGTCGTGTCGGGAGATCACCTCCAATTCCTTGAAAAGCCTTCTGAGGCCGTACTGAGTGCGTTGGGCCGAGATCCAAGACAGCAGGTCGGCGCTGCCGGGAATAGCCGGGACCTCGCGTCGCCAGGAGCGCCGCCAACGCATGTCGGCATATAGATCAAAATACGCTAGAAAGAAGATGGCCACGGTCATCGAGACGAACAGAAGGACGATAAGTGCGGCATGCCCTATATCCTGGTATGCCGTCGGCAGGTAACGGAAGCTCGCAGGTGTGTCGATTAAGGCGGTGAGCACTGCGGCGAGAAACATGACCATAACGACGGAAGAGACCGTCCGGGTGGAGTCGAATACGAAACGACCCATCTGCCGTTGCGCCAGCATCGCCAGTGGCCTATGCAACGTCAAAATCTGCGAGGCGCGACACGCGCCGCCCGCGACGGCCAGCAGGGCGAGCAGCGGCCAGGCAGCAGCTAGGGCCATAATTGACTGTGGGCCGTAGTTGACGAGAAAAACCTCTGGATATCGTAGACCGTCACGATGAATGCCGCGCCGATGGCAAACGTTCCGTAAAGCAGGCCGAGAACCCCGATCGCGCATACCACCCACGCCGCCACGACCGCCGGATAGCGCGGCCCCAAACCGCGGCAGCCGAAATGCCAGAGGATGGTCGCCACTGCGGTGCACCACAACGCCCTTGTCACCGGGACAGCGGCCGGAAATGCGATCCTTTGGACGACCGCCGTGCCGGCAACCACCGCTGCCGAGACTGCCGTAATAGCCGTCAGAATCGCCAACTGCCCACCGAGCGAGTCCTCGGATCCGTCGTCCCGCGTACTCCAGGACCGCTTGCCCCGCCACGCCTGCAGCAGCAACATCGGCCGTTCGATGTCGTCGTCCTCCACCGGCAACAGGCGCAATGCGACAGTCTTGTCGAGCGCCTTAGACCGCAGCGTCGCCACGGTTTCCTGATGCATCGTCCGGCCTACTGCCCACCGAGCAAGGGCACTAGAGGCCAGCGGGAGGCAGTCCAGGGCGACGGATCGATCGTAGGGCGCTCCTCCGACCAATGCCCCCACCACCAGACGGTCGATCACGTGCTGCAATCGCTCTGGCACGGGTGTCGGCCGGCCCGCCGCGATCATGCGGACCAGCGGCACGGTCGGTTGCGGCCAAGCGAACGAAGCCAGCCGCCTGATCTCGTCGGCTGGCTTGTTCAGATCGCTCTCGACGGGTACGCCGGCCGCCGTTGCCGCAGCCTTCTCTAGCGTGGACTCCGCGCTGCGGAGCAGCGCAGCGCGAAGCTCGTCGTCTCCGTGCCGCAACATGAACGGCACGATGTTCTCCCATCCGGGCTCGGTCAGGATGTTGTCCGGGTCGACCAGGCCGGGCCGGGCCATGGCTAGGCCGGCAGTAAGGAAGTCCTGGATGAGCCGATGCGCGAATAGGAAATCGCCCCGCGCACCATGTGTGGCGCCCAGCCCTGCCAGCTTCAGCACCAGCGCGGTCGCGTCGAGCGTTTCCCCGGCCGGAAAATCCCGTAGGGCCATGGCACGCCGGATGTCGTCCCACGAGGTCCGATCGGTGCCGCTGCCCGCAGTAAGGCAGAAGGCGAGCTCCCGAGCGGTGGACAAGGTTCGGTCGACGGTCGCCTGACCGTCTTCATGGTCACCCACCGTCTCCCGGATACGGGCGCGGATGGACCGGTCGAAGACGTCGAATACCGACTCGGGTAACTCGGTGGAACCGGTGTCCCGCACGTAATTGCATAGCAGGCGCAGCATCAGCGGGTTTTCGCAGAGCGTACGCAGGCCCGCGTCCACGGCGAGCCGCCGACGCAGGACCCGGCGAGCCAGCCTGTCGGTGATCATGACGTGAACGAACCTGCTCTGTCGGCGCAGGCTTAACGGGCGAACCGTGAGCGACGGCCATAGCGCGCCGACGTCAGTCTCGCGAAAGTCGCGGCTGGCAATGACGGTCCGCGACTCGGGCGTGTTGTCGACGAACAGCCGGATGGCGTCCAGGTGCGCCCTGGCAACCCTGCGCGCGTCGCTCGATGCGAGCAATGCGGGCAGCTCATCGAACGAATCGAAGAGGAAGACCCAGCGAACCTCGACATGACGTTCAGTAAGGTATTGCAGCACCAACTCGCGGAACCGAGCGTCGCCATGGCCAAGGATATCGGCCACGTACTCGCGGATCGTGTTTGCCTCGACCGTGCCAGCGTCCGAAAGCATACGCCTCAGGTCGACGTAGACTGGAATCGGCGCCCCGCGGCGAAGCCGCCGGCCACTCGGCAGGGCGATTCTCACCACATGCCGCATGATGGTGGTCTTGCCGCCGCCCGCCGGGCCCTGCAGCAGCACGACCGGGTCAGTTCCTCGGCGCGAGTGCCGTACTAGGGCGCGCACAGCGCGCACTGTCTCCTCTCGGCCGTGCCTTCTGTAGACCGCGTCGACGCCCACGAACGCGTCTTTGCGCCGGACACCCCCGGCTCCGGCCAGCGGGGCGGCAAGCGGCCGACCCTCGATCAGAGCCGTGGCCGCTCGGGCGATCTGCCGCAGATCGTGATCGACGGCTGCGCGGAGTGGCCGGACCAGTCGATAGACGCCGAGCGCACCAGCTAGCGCCGCGACGGCGATTATCGTGAATTGTATTTGGGGCGGGCGGTTAGCCACCACCGGCGTACTTGTTAGGAAGAGGGAGCCGACGGTCGCAGCGGCGACGATCAGCGCCGTCGCGAAGAGTCTACGGAAGGCCAATGGCCAGCCCTTCGCGAAGCTCATGGCGTCGAAGAGCAGCGAGCCCAGCGCGACGATCACGGCGGCCATGGCAAGTCGGTTCGGCAGATCGTCCACAATTGCTCACAAGGTTAGGTACGTGAGGAGACGCCATAGTGGCACGAGGCACAGGTCAGCCACTGTCGGATCATCGACGATGTTCCCTTCCGGGGATCGACGAGTGCGTGACGGTCGATGGGGTTAGCCGCCAGATGGGGCGACCTGGGCCTTTCCGGATCGCGGCCACGATCCATAAGGCCCTCATTTGCCGCGATGAAGCGACGCAGTGCAGGCCCGAGCCACGGGTCATCGCCGGCCAGGTCCCTCACCGCGCACTCGGTCTGCTGATCCGCCCAGCCCAGGTTCACCCCGTAGCTCACCGCCGACTCCTGGAGCCGTCCGCGCCAGTCCCGCGACCAGTGCTCGTACGCCCCGCAGAACTGGAACGCGCAGGTGCCCATGAATTCCGCGGTCCGCGCCCGGTTCAGACCCCGCGTTCTTGCCTCGCTACGCAGCTGGCCATCAACGCTCTACGCCTAGCCGGATCCCACGACATCACCCGAAGCGACCCGATAGGCCAGCCGCAACATGACCAGACCCTTCAACATCCTCGGCATTGCATTATGACCTTGAACCCTAACGTTGCCTTCCGTACTCGATGTCAGCGACGCAGTGACGTGACCTCGGCCCCTGTGCATCGTTTCCCGTTTAGGTTCGGGAACCGAGGGGCGGGAGTTGGTATGGATGAGGTCGTGGTCGCGTTCGGGACGGCGCTGGTGCAGGCGGTCGCTACTGACAGCTGGGCTCAGATCCGTGACGCGGTGACCGGACTATGGCGGCGTACCCGCGGCGGCCAGCCCGCCGAGGACATCGGTAGTGACCTCGACACGTTGCGGGCGGAGGTCCTCGAAGCCCGCGCTGCTGGCGACCAGGACATCGAGGACGCGCTCACCGGTGAATGGCGATCCCGGCTACGCCGGCTGCTGCGTACCGATCCCGACCTGGCTGTCGCGCTCCGCGAGGTCCTCGATCAAGTGCTGACCCCTGCGCTGCAGCCCGCCGAACAGGCGCGGGTGCAGACGCTCCTCGGCGACCACGGTCAGCAGGTTCACATCGCTGCTGGGAACAACGCCTACACCGCGTTGGGTGACCAGACGAACATCGGTGGTAGCCAGACCAACATCGGCCCGGTGTGACCGCCGCGCCTGCTCCCGACCCGCCGGGCGCAGACGGTGCCGACCAGCCCGCCCTGCCGTCACACCTGTCGGTCGGCGACAGGCCACGGATCGATGTCCACGCTGGGAACAACGCGTACACGGCCGGCAGGGATCAGATCAACATCGCCGGCGACCTAAACGTCTGCCCGGCCTCCGAGTCCGTATCGTTCAGCCTGCCCCTTGACACCGCGGCGTTCACCGGACGACAGAACGAGTTGGACAGCATCACCACTGCCGTGCTGCGGGCCGCGGAAACCGGTGGGATCATCGACATCCATGCCATCGACGGGATGCCGGGTACCGGCAAGACCGCGCTGGCCGTGCACGCCGCCTACCAACTCACCGACCGGTTCACGGACGGACGACTGTTCCTCGACCTGCATGCCCACACCCCGGGGCACAGGCCCACCGACCCGAGCTGGGCGCTGGCCATGCTGCTTCTCGCTGACGGCCTAAACGTTCGTGAGCTTCCCGCGGACCTGGACGGGCGCGCTGCGCTTTGGCGCAACCGGACGGCTGCTAAAAGCCTGTTGCTCATCCTCGACAACGCCGCCAGCAGCAGCCAGGTCAGGCCGCTGCTGCCTGGCAACCCGGCCTGTCTGACTCTGATCACCAGCCGCCGCCACCTCGGTGATCTACCCGGGCGCACAGCATCGCTGTCTCTGGATCAGCTGTCCGCCCGGGAAGCGCAGGACATGTTCGTCCGCTCGGCCGAACGCCCGATCGACGACATGGACGCTGTCGCGACACTGGTCAGAACGTGCGGGCATCTGCCGATGGCGATCACGATCCTCGCCCGGGTCTATAACCAGCACCGGTGCTGGACCATGGCCGACCTGATCGCCGAGACCGAAACCCGACTGCTGCATCTGTCGCCCGAACAGGACACCGTCGCCGCCGCGTTCGACATCTCGGTGGACTATCTATCCGATCAGCGCCGCCGATTCCTCACGCTGCTCGGCTTGCACCCAGGAACCAGCATCGACCCCTACGCCGCGGCGGCGCTGACCGATAGCAGCCTCCAGGACGCCACCGGCCACCTCGATGGGCTGTGGCACGACAACTTGCTAACCGAAACCGCACGCCGCCGGTACGGCATGCACGACCTCGTCCGCGCCTACACCCGCGACCTGGTTGCCGCAGTCCCCGAGACGGAACGCGAACAGGCTCTCCACCGGCTGTTGGATTACTACCAGCACACCGCTACCCGAGCTGCGACCGTCCTAGCCCACGAGCCCTGGCCCAGCCCAGACCTACCTGGCCAAAATCGGTTCGCCGCCCCGCCGGTCGACAAGCACCCGAGCGCCTTGACCTGGAGCCGCGCCGAACGCCCCAACCTGCACGCCTGCCTACACCATGTCACCGATACTGAGCAACACGCCCGGATCATCGCATTCACCGCAGCACTCGCCCCGATCATGCGCACCGACGGTCCCTGGATCGATGCAATCAATCTGCACACGACCGCGGCCGAGACCGCCGGGCAAGTCGGCGACCGGCTCGAGCAGGCCAACGCCCTCCGTTCGCTGGGGGTCGTCCAGTGGATGACCGACAACTACCCAGGCGCGACCAGCGCGTTGCAGCAAGCCCTGGACCTCTACACCGCCCTCGGCAACCAGCTCGGACAAGCCAACACCCTCAGCGATCTGGGGCGCGTGCGGCGCCTCACCGACAACTACCCAGGCGCGACCAGCGCGTTGCAGCAAGCCCTGGACCTCTACACTCCCCTCGGCAACCAGCTCGGACAAGCCAACACCCTGCACGTTCTGGGCGGCGTGCGGCGCCTCACCGACGACTACCCAGGCGCGACCAGCGCGTTGCAGCAAGCCCTGGACCTCTCTACCGCCCTCGGCAACCGGCTCGGACAGGCCAACGCCCTCCACGCTCTGGGGGGTGTGCGGCGGATGACCGGTGACTACCGAGGCGCGACCGACGCGTTGCAGCAAGCCTTGGACCTATACACCACCCTTGGCAACAGGACTGGAGAGGCGAACACCTGGAGCGATCTGGGAACCGTGCGGCGGATGACCGGCGACTACCCAGCCGCGACCGACGCGTTGCAGCAAGGCCTAGACCTCTACACCCGCCTCGGCAACCGGCTCGGACAAGCCAACACCCTTATCGATCTGGGAACTGTGCGGCGGATGACGGGTGACTACCGAGGGGCGACCGACGCGTTGCAGCAAGCACTAGACCTCTACACCACCTCCGGTGACCGCGGCGGTGAGGTAGAGGTGCTCAACGAATACGGGGCATTGCTGCGGGTGTGCGGTGACCTAGTGGGTGCTGGGAAGAAGCATAGGCGGTCGTTGGATGTCTCGCGGCAGATCGGTAGTGAATGGGATGAAGCGCACGCCCTGGCAGGATTGGGACGGTGCGTCCTCGCAGCCGGGCGAAGCGCCGACGCCATCGACTTGCTAAGCCGTGCGAAGGAGATCTTCACCCGGATCGGCGCCGCCGAGGCACCAGAAATCGCCGCTGAACTCGCCGCCGTCGAAAATGAGCAACGTCCCGAAGGCCAAGAACCTCTGGAACCATTGGCCGACGATTGTCGGCTGGACCCGGGCGCCATGACGGAAGAGCGGCCTGCCTGACCATTGGGCCTTGTGGTTTGACCCGGCCAGGCCTTTGGTGTCCTGCTACATCCTCGGTGCCTTTGCTTCGCGCCCTCGCTGAGGACATCGCATTACTTTGAACCACGGATCGATACGTGGACGCTGAGGTTACGAGGAACGCATCAACCCTGCAATATGCATCGGAATGGCGCTCACCGTCCGTCGATACGTGTGACGGCGTACTGATCTGCCGCCGTCCGGGCGCGTCAGTTGGCGCCGTGTGGCCCAACCCCTAGCTGGGGCGGTTCGCGCTGTGGGTACCGTCTAGCCATACGACCAGGGCTTCTCTGCGGATAAGCCAGTGCCTTCCGAGACGGTTACCGGGCATGTGCCCGGCCTGGATTTCGGCGATGACATCGGCCACGTCGACATCGAGGTACACCGCCAAGTCGACGGCTTTGACAACTGGCGGAAGTGGGACCTCGGCAGGCCCAGCGCCCGAAGTCCCCGGCGAGCCGTCGAACGTACGTCCAGGAGGCGAGGACCTGTTGGGGGCGGGTCGAGGCTTCGTCCGGCTCCAAGTGACGGCCACGCCGACGAGAAGTGCCGCCATGAACATGATTTGGAGCGCAGTGAAGCTTCCGTCCAGGATGATCGACAACATGACAAAGACAGCCAGGGCGCCGGCACCGACCGGCCACGGCGAAATCGGGCGTCGCGGTGGCTGCGGTCCTCCAGGCATGTCACCATCCTGACGGCCTGGCAGGCATCGTCAACGGTCAACACGCTGATGGATGTTGACGGATGCCGCATCAACGGTTCCGGTCATGGCGGTGCTGCGTCTAATCTCGGATGGCACGCACACTGAGGGGGTCGAGCATGCCGGGCATCGGGCGGTGGTTCGGCTTCGGATTGTTCGCGGAGTTCGACGAAGATCCCGGGACCTCATACAGGCCAGACATCAAATCTGACCCTGTCCCCTTCCGTTGTCCTTACTGCCAGGGGGTAAGGTGGTCGATCCATCTCACGTTGAAGTGCCGCGGCACCGCGGAATGCCGGCATACCCCGACACAGATGAGAAAGATCCGCCGCGAAGGCGAGAACCTGGACCAGCCCTTCGATACGGACGGCCTCGACGCGGCGCTCGACTTCCCCGATGAATGATTTCGTCGCCTTCCAGATCAGCTCACGCTTCATTTTTGTCAACGTACTCCCTAATACCCTGTTCGTTGCGCTAGTTGGCGGACTGGTAGCTGCGGGGGCACCGGATCAGGCACCGTCATGGTCGACGCTAGTTCACTCGATAACCGAACTGTCGTGGACGGGTGGAATCCTCGTGGCGCTGGGGATTGTTGTTGCTTCCGTGGTGCTACACCCGTTGTCCTACCCGCTTATCCAAGTTCTGGAGGGCTACTGGGACCGCTTTCCTACCGCCGGCCAGGCGCATCGACTGGGTGCGGCCCGATACAAGCGCTGGCGCATGGAGCTGGCGGGCTTCCCGAATGTTGAGCGAGTTCTCCATGACCTTGCCGATCTGCCTGCAGATAACGCGCTAGTGCTCCCCACTACCCTTGGTAATGTTCTTCGGGCAGGCGAGCTCCGAGCTGGCTCTCGTTATGGGTATGAGACGGCAACCGCGTGGCGCAGACTGTTCAAAATTGCCACCCCCGATGCGCAGGGCGAGGTCAGAGATACCAGGAATCAGCTTGATTCGGCAGCTCGGCTATGTATCACGGGCCTTTTGTGTGTCCCGGTCACCACGTGGCTGCTTTGGTCTCACCAGAATTGGTTACTAGTCCCGCTTGGTTGCTACTTGTTCGCCTGGGCGGCGTATCGTGCCGCCATTGCCGCTGCCCGGCGCTTCTGTGACGCGCTTGCGGTTGCCTTCGACATGCATCACTTGGAATTGTGGGATGCGTTATCGCTTCCGCGTCCGAAGACCCTTCTCGCAGAGAGGGACCAGGCCGCGCCGCAACTGTGCAAGCTCCTGGCGGGGACTCAGCCCCTGCAGGTGGAAGAAGAGGAAGAGTTCGAGTACGGAGAAACGACGCGGCCGCAGTACGGCATTCCGCCGCCGAGTCCCTTTTCTGGCCAGCCATAGACCCAGAAGACTGGCGTGGTAGGGCCGTCTTCCGCAGGTAGCGACGCACTGATCTGCCGCCGACAATGCGCGTTGGCTTGCTCTGCCCGATCATTGCGGGAGTGCGGTCAGCAGCGTTTACCGGTTTCGCTGGATGAAATCGCGGTCGTTCGCAGCCCAAACGACTGCCTCTTGAGCGTGGTGCCGGCGGACGCCTTGCTGGACAGCCACCTGCCGATGCTCGACCTGATCAGCCACCCGGCCAAGGACTGGCACGGCATGGACCCGGCTGACGAGCGCTACATCGGCCCGACATACGCGCTGCGGGTCCTCGCGCGGGGCTTACCGGCATATGACCCAGCTGGCGGGCGCACTGACCCTGTCCCGTATGGCATGGGGATGTCGAGGCTGGCCGCCGCTGTCGCGCACGGTCGGCCGCTGCCTGCCGTCAGACGGAGCGCTCGTCTCCACTCCGGAGATGGAGGGCGTCAGGCGGCCTCAGGCCGGTCGGGTTGGGGCCGGTCAGCACGCCACCCTCGACGGGCAGGGTATGGCCAGTAATCCACGCAGCGTCGTCGGAACCGAGGAAGGCGACCGCCGCGGCAATGTCTTCCGGCTCGCCGACGCGGCCGAGCGGGTACATCGACTTGAGCTTCTCCAGCGTGCCCGGCTGGGAGTCCCAGTTCGATGTCCGGACGGTGCCGGGGGCGACGACGTTGAAGCGCACACCGAGCGGACCGTACCGGGCGGCGTAGTTCTGCGACATCGCGATCTGGCCGGCCTTCGCCGCGGCGTACTCCACGTTGCCGAAGGCGGAGATACCGTTGACCGAGCTGATCGTGACGACGTTGCCGCGGGTCGCCACCAGGTGCGGAATGGACGCCTGGATGCAACGGGCGGCGCTGAGCAGGGTGAAGTCGAGCTGACGGTGCCAGTCTTCGGCCGAGGTGTCCTCCGGCATCGAGGTGACGATGCAGCCGCCCGCGTTGTTCACCACCAGGTCGAGCCGGCCGAACCGCCCGACCGCCGCGGCGATCGCGGCGTCGATGTCGGCGCGTGAGGTGACATCGACCTTGACCCCGAGCGCGTGCTCAGTGCCGAGTTCGTCGGCCAGCGCTGCCACCGCGTCCTGCTGCAGATCCGTGACGACCACCGCGCCGCCCTCGGCGGCGATCCGCCGGACGACGGCCTGCCCGATGCCCTGAGCCGCCGCCGTGACCAGCGCGACCTTGCCCTCGAACCGCCGCATCACCATTCCTCCGGATCGTTGCCGCCATTCTCCGCGATTCAGCCCGGCCTGGGCGCCGAGACCGCAGCCCAGCATGATCGACCGCCCTCGGTCGCCTGCGCCGCCCTAGATCGACTATCGAGAGTAGCTCTCATGAACACTATCGTCGCGACCCCCGCTCAAGTCGACGTGAGAGCCAGCCTGCCGGCACGCAGGGTCGGACGATGGCTACCTGGTTCGAAAGATGGCCACCCCTCCAGCAACGTTGGAAGTAGGTTCCGCGAATCTCCTCCGATCCGTTCGCGACCCCACCATCGGGTAGAACCAACACCGCATCCGATTCGTAGAGGGCAACGAGCCCTTCGACATCGCCGGTATTGAGCCGAGCGACAACAAGGCGACTGAGAGGGCGGTTTGTGAGCTTTCCGTAGTTCGTCATCGCTCGATGTCGTAACCTTTAAGTAGCGGCGATGTCCGGCTGGCAGGCGGACGGGTTGAGCTGGTCATGGGCGAGCGGAAGGCGTATCCCAGTGACCTCACCGATGAGCAGTGGGCGGTGGTGGGCCCGTTTTTGGGCGCCTGGAAAGCGAAGCATCCGTCGGTGTCGGGACACACGGGCCGCTACTCGTTGCGGGAGATTCTGAACTCGATCTTCTATCAGAACCGGACCGGTTGTCAGTGGGCGTATCTGCCGCATGACCTGCCGCCGAAGTCCGCGACGTACTACTACTTCGCGTTGTGGCGTGACGACGGCACCGACCAGGCGATCCATGATCTGCTGCGCTGCCAGGCGCGGGAGAAGGCGGGTCGGCGCGAAGATCCGTCCGCGATCATCATGGACACTCAGTCGATCCGGGCCGCGAACCATGTTCCGGCCGTGACGACCGGCAAGGACGCCGGGAAGAAGGTGCCAGGCCGTAAACGCGGGCTGGCCGTGGACGCGCTCGGGTTGATCATCGCGGTGGTGGTGACCGCGGCGTCGGTCACCGACACCGCGATCGGCGTGCGCCTGCTGGACAAGGTCGTCGAGCACACCCCGACCGTCACCCGGGCCTGGGTGGACGCCGGGTTCAAGCACGACCTGGGCATCCACGGTGCGGTGCTCGGCGTCGACGTCGAGGTCGTCAAGCGCAGCGACACCAAGCCGGGGTTCGTGCCGATCGCGAAGCGGTGGGTGGTCGAGCAGGTCAACGGCACGTTGATGCTGCACCGCCGCCTGGTCCGCGAGTACGAGAGCCGCCCGCAGTCGTCGGCGTCACGCACCCTGTGGGCCTCGGCGGCCAACCTCATCCGCAGGCTGACCGGCACCAATACACCGTCCTGGCGGGACCCGGCATGAACACCACGACCATTCTCGACCTGATCGCCGCCCGCGAAGCTGCCGCGTCCACCGCACGCGACGACCTGCGCCAACAGCAGGCCAAGCTCGCCGCCGAGGTCGCCGCAATCGACGCCGAACTGGCCGACCTGGCGACCACCCGCCAGACCCTGACCAAGATCCTCGAAGACGAGGTGAGCGCATCCGAGCCGGCCGTCATCAGCGAGCCCTACCAGCAGATCCTCGCCGTATTCAGCCCCGACCGCGGCGCCCTGCGCGCGAAAGACGTCTGCCTCGCGCTGGGCATCGGCACCGAACCCAAAGACACCGAAGGCATCCGCGCCAAGCTGAAACGCCTGGTCAACCGGCAAATCCTGACCGAAAGCCAACCCGGCCTATTCACCCTCACCGAGAAACGGGCATAACCTCACGGACCGCCCTCTCACGCGGTGGCGGGCTCGATGTCCAGGACGATCATCTTGTCCTCCCGGTAGGCGTCCAGGTCAGGCCTGTTCCAGGACTCGCCCTGCCTGATCTGGTGGAAACGGAACGTTGCGTTCGTGTCGTTGGCAGCGACGATGCAGCGCACTGGGCTGGGGGCGCTGAGCGCGTAGACCAGTCGGCTGAACTGGAGTGCGAAGGCGAAGCCGTGCAACAGCAAGGTCCGCTGGTCACCGTCCGAAATCACCGGAGCGTCATCGACGATGGCAACGTCTACCTGAACAAAGTCTTCGATGTGGAACGAGGTGTCGGCGCATTCCCAGGCTGTCAGATCGTTGAAGATCGACGGCGCGCCTTCGGCCACTCCGACCGAGTCAGCCCAGGTGAGGACCGAGCCCCGGCGTCGGAGGCCGCAGTCTATGCGCTCTTGAAGGCCCGTCGTCAGATCGCCCGGTGCGGCCGTGTATCGCAGAGCACCAATCATCCCGAGTACCTGGGCGGCCGCGTCGTTCACCTTAAGCGTGAGCATGTCGATCATGATCTCATCGCGCTCGGTAACGCCATGGGTATCGGCAGGCGCGACACCCTGCCCTGGGTCGACTTTCGCAGCGCTAACACCGAAGGGGGCGGCGAGTGCACGGATCTGCCGCCGATAATGCGCGTTGACGGACACGGTGGGTCAGGGACAGCTTTCACACCTGATACCAGCGCGCGTGATGTCGCCGCTGCGGACAAGCTCGCGGATCGCTGCGGTCATCACCGCGATGCCGGACTCTGGCACGATAACGTCGTCGACACCCCAGAAGTAGCTGCCATTCGCGACTTCGCCGGCATCCCGCCACACCGATAGGAGTCGTCGGACCTCCTCGACTGTCAAGATGGTCAGTGCCCAGCAGGAGCCGTCGGGCAGGTCGACGAATGCGTCGACGTTCGCCACCGATTCTTCGGTATCGGACTCTGGGTCGAGAAGGAACCGCGCCACGAACGTCGGCTCTTCGACCGTGAAGTATGGACTTGGACTGCTCACCGCCCTCATCATACCGTGCCCTGCCCCATGTGCCCTGCACATCGGCCCACGGCCGCAGCTATTTCATGGACGATTGCTGAAGGTGGGCCAACGTGCTGATCTGCCGCTCTTGGGCGTGCTGGCGTTCATCGTGGATAGTGACGCACGGTGGTGTATGGCTGCCTTTCCCACCTCCGTGAAGGACGTCGCCGCAGGTGAGAAATGGACCGAAGGGGGATGGTTTCTTTCGTCAACCGTGAGATAGTTGGCAGCACAATGCGGGTCGTTCCCGTTTGGGAGATTGAAGAAAGTCGTGTCTCGAAAACGGAGGTCGTATCCAACTAGGTAGGGGGCGCTCGAGGCACTGATCTGCCGCCGTCCCTGCGGCGCTTACAGCAAGTGGAGGCAGTGAACCCCACGCCAGCACTGAGGGCATCTGGGCTCGCCTATCAGCCTGAGAAGCGTGATCAGGGGTCGACCGGTGGGTCGAGGGAGGCCGGTCCCTGGACGGTGCCGGGCATATATCCGGCCGGACGGCGGACAGGCAGCTGAGCGAGGCGCCTTGTCGAGCCGATGACGTGTCTCTTCGCTGAGTTGACGAAGTCCAAACGCACCTCTTCCATGACTGCGGTCACCGCGAACCAGTCGGCCTCCTCGATCACTTGGCCGCGTTCGATTCGCTCGGTCTGTTGCCAGAACACTGCGTCGACCTCGCCAGCTGCGTCAACTACGGCACCATCCGCCACTAGGCTGATCTCCGCGAGCGCGTCATTCCATGCACCCCAATCGACGTCCACTTGATGCTTCCAGTGCCTACGTATCGCGAGCTGGAGACGGGTGGACTCGACCACGATGGCGGCGCACGCATCAACTTGCCGTCCTAGCGCCCACTGTCTTTTCTGGACCTGAGCGGTGACAAGCGCGCCTAGGCTGACACCGAACAGGGCGGCGGATCCGGTGATCACTGCAGGCCACACTGATGGTTCCATCCTCAATCAGCTCCCAACGACCTGAAAGATCGGCCAGCCTGCCCATGTGCGGGCCCATTTGCTGTCTTGCACTACCCAGATGGTGTCACGTCCACCAACCAACGGAGCCAGCCGTTTCATCTGTCATTCCATGATCGTCCAGCGCACTCACAGGCCGCGATTCGAGTGGCCTGTGCGCTGGACGTTTATTGTGCCCGCGATGTTTGCCCTTCGGGCTTGCTCCTGTGTTGATGTAGGAAAACCGCTGGTCATGTCGGTGTCTCGGATACGGTGACTGTGTGCTGGAGCACTACGAGCGGCTGTTGTCGGCGCAGGGGTGGGACTCGGAAGCGTTGTGCTTCACCTACGCCAAGGGTCTCGATGAAGCCGCACTGATCACGGCGTTCGGCGGGGACCCTTCAGCGACGATGCCGCAGGCGGAGTTGTTCGAGACACTGGCCGGTTTCCACTACAGCAAGGTGCCGGCAGCGCTGCTGGTCGCTGACCTGGACGGCTGGTGTCTGGGCATCGAGCCCAACGGCTACCAAGGCAGCCGGCCCGAGGTACTGCGCCGTGCCGCGGTCGGCGGCGCGGCGGTGAGCGTGTACTGGAACGTCAACGCAACCAACGCGTTTAGCTATGCGACCGGTGGCCGTACCGTCGTCGGCTTCGACATGCTGGACCCGCAGTCGCCGTATGGTGCCGACCCGCATCTCCTGGACGCGGAGATGGCCGATTTGCCGTTCGGCGGCGAGATCTTCGAGTCATACGTCGCCGGGCTGGTGCTGGCGGAGCGGGTAACCGGAGTCCGGCTGCCGGCCGACCTGCCGCAACGCGAACTCACCGGCGCTGTGCTGAAGAGGGTTCCGGAGGACCTCGTCCCAGAGCACGGGGTCGGTCACCCGGCGTTGGACGATCCCTTCATCCAGCAGGTACTGGCCACGCCGACCGCGGATAAACTGCGGGCGATCGACGGATTCCTGGCCCAGCTTGTAGCCACGGACTCGGGTGTCATCGAAGAGCCGGAGATTAGAGCGAGCATCGAGGCGTTCCACGACAAAGAGGTACCAGCGGACCTGCGCGACGGACTCCTAGCGGTACAGGAACGCTACCGCGCCACGCACCGCGCCACGCTGCAGCTTCCTGCGACCGATCGAGGCAACGCGCTCGAACTCCTTCACGCGGTGCAGGATGTTGTGGCGGCCCTGCTGCCTGACCAGCGTAGGCGCGGCCGAGACACCATCAACTACCGCAGCTACCAGCTCCGAGACAGCGGCCGGAGCCTCCAAGCCTACGTGTTGCAGCAGTGCGCCGCCCGCGCGAAATACCACTGACCGGCGCCGCCCCGAGCGTCGGGGCAGTCCGGCCCGGGGACTGACCGCGGTGCTACCCGTCGGGCGACACCCGATACAGGTGGGCGCATCGAGGACGGGCGTGGCGGCGTCGCTGTTCGGGTTGACATCGCTGCGGAACGCCCGGCCGGCGGGTCGCGAGAACCTGAGCATCCGAGTTCACCACCGACCGGGCAGCCACGAGGCTACCTTTCGTCAGGTCCCCAATCCCGGTGACGTGGCCTCCGGTGAGCCGTCGACTACGCCACCGCCCGACTACTCAGCCCGCCGCAGGAGTACTACTGCTGCCCATCCCATCGCACACAGGCCGGTCGCTGACCACGGACAACGCAGAACTCCTTCACCGCCCGCCGCACGAGTTCCAGGGGGACCTCAGACCGTCCGGGAAGGTCAGTCCAATGACCGAGGATGAAATAGTCGACGTCGTCGCGGCTGCCCGGCGAACCTACCGTCACCCAGTTGCCCCCAGCGTCCATGAACGTCAGAATGCCGACCTGCAAAGTCCGGTCGACGCCCACCAGCAATTCATGATCAGGGGAACCGGAGAGAAGGGTGTCGCGCTCCAAGGAATGAAGTTGAGCGAGATTCTCATCCTCGGGTCCCGCCAGGAGAGCGTCGATCATCGCATCGACGTCGTCCGGAGAGCGCAGCAACGCAGGCGCCTGTGCGTGCCCTCGTCGGTATCGCGCCTCAACCGTGAAGCTCATCAGCCAACCCGTCGCACGTCTTGGTCCCCCGCTTGTCACCTGGGCTTGACCCGTTTCGACGGACAGGCTCGATGAGTTGATCTTCACGCTACCTTGAGGGCAGGCAGTGGAGCGAGTCTGGTGCCGGCTTCGTAGGCGGCTGGACTGTTGTAGCCGAGGCTGGAGTGCCGGCGGCGGGTGTTGTACCAGCCCTCGATGTACTCGAATGTTGCCTGGTGGGCGGCCTTGCGGGTGGGCCATGCCTGCCGGTGGATGAGTTCGGTTTCAGGGTGGAGAAGAACGACTCAGCGACCGCGTTGTCCCAGCACTGTCCGCGCCGGCCCACGCTCAGGCGTACGCCGTGCCGCTGGGCGAGGCGGGCGTGCTGGGCGCTGATGTGCTGCCCGCGGTCGGAATGAAAAGTGAGACCGTCGGCGGGACGCCGCCGGGCGAGGGCGTCGCTCAGGGCGGCGTCGACCAGGTCGGTTTTGAGACCCCGGCCTGCTGCGCGGCCTGCTCGCAGGCCTGATCGCCGGCCTGCTGGCCGGGATCTTCGCCTACGCCACCGGCGAACCCCACATCTCGCGCATCCGCCGGGCGATGCGTTTGCGGCCGTGCCGCAGCCCGGCGTCGGCGAGCTCGGCATGGATGCGCGGGGCACCGTACGTGCCGTTCGACGCGGCGTGCACCGCAATGATCTGCTCGGGCAGCTGCGCGTCGATGCGGTCCCGGGTGCTCTGCTCGCCGCGGGCGTGCTGGTAGTAGGCGGACCGGGAGACCTTCAACAGCTCGCACGCGCGCTTGACGTTGTGCTTTCCGGCCTGCTCCGCCTCGATGAACGGGTACACGTTCACCGGGTCTCCCTCGCGAAGAAAGCCGTGGCCCGTTTGAGGATGTCGACGTCCTGCTGCAGCCGCCGGTTCTCCGCCCGCAGCCGGGCCAGTTCCACCCGCTCATCCGATGCCAGCCCGTCCGAGCGGGTCCCGGCATCCAGCTCGGCCTGCTTGACCCAAGCCCGCACCGCAGTCTCGGTCAGGTCGAAATCCCTGGCCACTTGCCCGACGGTGCGATTGCCGCGCTGACACAACTCGACGATCTCGGCCTTGAACTCGGGCGTGAACGCCCGCCGCGGCCTCGATCGCTTCTTTCCCACGCTCTCCATAATGCTGGACATCCTCCCGGAGACCCCAGGTCTCCTGATCTTGGATGTCCGTCAAAACGGGGCAGGCCCAACCCAACTCCGCATAGCCAACAGCGGCCGATGCCTCACCGTCAACAATGCCGTCACTAGGACCGCTACCCCACTCACTCAACAATCCTGCGACCACACCAGCAATGGCGCTCATGACCCACACCGACGCCAGCTGAAACCACGTAAGACCAGCCAGAGGAAGGCCCCGGCTCGGTTCGGGCGAGCCGGGCCACCGCACGGTCGTTGCCGTGGGAGCTTGCTGTGCCGGTAGTTGGCACCTGGACCGCACTGAAGAATCCAATCAGCGCGGGCGAGGCTGTCAGCACTTCGGACTCTAGGCTTCTAGCCATACGCACGATACGGCGACGATGCCGTCGAGGGCCTACCGCCCGCTTAATGATCCCGTCGCCTTCGAGCCGCGACCGTTCCTGCCGCCGCAGAGTGCTCACCTCGTTCCCTCCAGCGTGCCGCCCTCTGGCAGGAGGGCGGACGCCGCTGACCTGCGACGGCATGGGAAACGACCAGCGGATCAAGGGAGCACCCGCACGGCGAAGGGCCGGGAGAAGCTGCGCCGGGTGACCATGGCCATGACGTCCCGCTGCGCCAGTCGGCCTCGGACAGGCTCTGCGTCACTACGGGGTGAAGGCCGCGACGGTGGACGCAGCCCTTGTGTAGAGCCTGCCGCCGGCGACTATCACGCCGTAGACGGGTCCGTATGGGATGCCGGAGGCAGCGGTCTTGCCGCTGGACGGCGACAGGATCGAGAGACTGCCGTTATCGGATGTGACGTACAGCAGACCGCCGGCACGAACAAGACCCTCGGGGTCGACGACAGCGCGTGTCCAGGCCAACTTCCCGGTCTTGGCCTGGTATGCGTTGACCCGCCCGGCTGAAGCCACGTAGACCCGGTTCGCGTCGGCGGCCAGGTCACCCGTCTCTCTCTTGACCGTCCAGAGCACCTTGCCGTTCTTCGCGTCGAGCGCGCTCAGGCCAAGCGAGCTGGTCAGATACCACCGATCTCCTGCGGGACTGGCAGCGCTCGGCGTCCAACCCGACCCGAGGGTATACAGCAACGCGCCCGTCTTGGCGGACGCGACGAAGTCAGACCGCCAGTCAGTCGGCCTCAGCAAGACACGGCCGCTCGCGGAAACCGGCCCAGCGAGAACCGTGTTGTCATAGCTCCACACCTGCACGCCGTCGGAAGCGCGGATACCGATGACACCGTGTTCAAAGCCGTCACAGGTGCCGCAGTATCCCGAGGTAATCACCACGCCGGCATCAGCGACGACCGTGTCGACCATCCAGCTTCCGCTGTGGCGCCAGCGCTGCGTCCCGGTCCGCACGTCCAGGGCAGTGACGTACCCGTCGTAGTTGCTGTTGGAGTAACAGTTCGTGTCGGTCACCAGAAGAAGACCGCCGACAACGACAAGCTCCGCGCTGATATAGCTGAAGGAGGTGTTACTCCACAGACGGGCACCGGTCTTGACGTCAAACGCCGCCACCCCGGCTCCGCTGATCATGAACATTCGTCCATCGACCACTCGGGTTGAACCCGGGCTTGCACTGCACCCCGGCTCACCATCCTCCGCGGTGACAGACCACCGAAGCTTCAGCTTCTTGATCGTGCTGGTGTTGATCACCGATTCCTGCGGGTTGTAGTAGGTGTGGCCGGGCCCGTATCCGGCCTGCGCCCACTGCGATGGCGGCGTAGCCGCCGCGGCCGGCGTGACCGGCGTTACGTTGGCCGCTGCGAGGACGGCCGCGGCGGCCATCACCAGGGCTGTTCGCCGGCCGCAGCGTTGTTGACTGTTCGACATGTGTCCCCCGTCGTAGACCTGTGGGAAGAATCGTCACGCCTGTAGGCGGAACCCGGTGGGCAGACACAGCGGCTGCAAGGACAAATGACCGAACGGGCGAACTCGCGCGTGGACCACCAGCATGGGTCCGTGCCGCGGGCCTTCCGAGCAGTTCTGGCACTGCGTAACCGCACCGCCGATACCTAGCTCGTCTCCCCCGCTGAGTCGCTTGGGATGGCTGTACTGGCGACGATGCCGTCGTCACCATATTCACTCGCGAACGAAGACGCCTTTGCCGTTCTCATATACACAGGCGATCTTGCACGCGTGCAGCAGGTCGACGAGGTCGTCGGCGGGGCGTTCCGGTAGAAGCACCGCAAGGCTTGCCGTCTTGGACGGGAGGTGGCGTTGGTAGTCGTACAACTGCCCAATCGCGAGCCGGACGGCGTTGCGGGTAGCGGTCCCCTTCGCTTCGTATAGCTCACCGGCAGTGACGTCAAACAGGTCCGTGAGCAGAGGTCGCAACGTACCGGGCGGTCGAAGCCGGCCACGCTTGACGACATGGCCAAGGCTGGCGAGATGCGTGCGGTAGCGCTCGGACAATTCCGCTTCCCGGCGTTCGGCGGTGCCACCTTGGGTCGGATCACGTTCGAACGATGCGGCTTCTACCTTCTCGACCGGCACCAGCGCACTGGCGCCCGCGGAGACGTCGGCCGCGTGTTCAACCTGCCCCGTTGAGTCGGTGAGGGCCGCTCCCACCGCGCGAAGACGGAACACGACCGCAGACCGCATCTCCTGGTTGCGGTCCACGCCGTCCTCGCGCACGTACGGCAGATCAGGGTCGACTTCGAACTCACCGATGTAGGTATGCAGCTTGCCGCCCTTGCCGGGATCGCTGTGGAAGACGAATAGGTGCAGGCTCCGACCCTGTTCGCGATGGCGCAAGACGGAGCCGTTAAGCCCGGTGATGAGTTGATCACCGTAGTTACCGGTGCCGGTGTAGAGGAAGACCGGCTCATCGTTCTCGTCTGTGGCTGGGCCATCCCAGTGGTAGCCGTACCGAGCTGCTTCAGCAGGATCGGAGTAGATAAACACATTCGGTGTCGTGTCAGACGGGGATGATCCCGCCCTGGATACCACCGCCGAACGCCTGTTTGACCTGCTCACGAGTCCTGATATCGCCCGGCGTCAAACCGATACTTGCCATAGCCAGACCTTACGAGGCCGGTACGACAGTTCTGCAACCACAAGACCACCCCCGTCCAGCCTTACCCGCGCGCAAGGTGCACCGGCAATGGCCCCTACAGCTCGGCGTTGCTCACCCAGCAACCGAGGGCTTAACGAACCTAGATAACGTTCGCGTTCTCCACCTCGACCGACCCCTGATCTACTGTCTGCACCGCAGGAAGGCTGCCTCTGCGCGCAGCACCGCGCTCACCTGCCGGGCCATTTCCCGCGCACGTGTCGGATCACGTCCCACTCACTCGTAAGTCCTCAGCGTCACCGCGCTGGCCGACTCCGCGCCTTCGCGCACTTCGCCGCGATGATCGACGGTCTCGGCGACGGCTACGACGTCGATCTCGACGCGCTGTTCGAGGCCGACCCGAGCGGTCGGGACGACGACGTCTGACCGTTCCCTCCACCGAGTAGTGGTCTGGGATCGCCTGAACGCTCTACCGAGCACTCCCGTCACGCAGGAGAGTCCGAGGTGCAAATGTCAGTAGGAACCGGCCATCCGGGATCTGGACCGTGCAGAACGCCGTACGCATCAACCTGGTCCGCTGCAGGCCGCTATCGGTGATGACCAGGTGCCCGCCCGGCCGCAGCGCCCGGGCCATCGATGCCAGCATCGCCCACGTGACCGCGAGCGGGCACTGATGGAGCTCGAGGCTCGAAACGACGGTGTCCACCGAAGCCGGGCCCAGCAGCTCAGCCACCGCTTCACCCCGGCCGGTCACCCACGCCCGCTCGAGCTGAGGTTCTGGGGCCGGGCCAGCGCCAGCACTTCGGCATCGGGGTCGAAACCGACGATCCGGGCCAGCGGCTTACCGCGGGCCGGCAGCAACGCCAGTGATCCGGTGCCGCAGCCCACGTCGGCGATCACGTCGCGGGACGTGGCGCGACGTGGTCATAGAAGCGGGTCGGAGCCGAACGGCCCAGGGCCGGAGTGAACGATCTCATGCCCGAGTCTCGCCCGCAGATCCTTCCCGGTCTTGAACAAAGCGCTCGCGCCGATCTGCTCGGCGGGCGCCTGCACGCTGGCGCAGCCCCCGTCGATCGGGCTGGTGTCGAACCACCCGGCCAGGCATCAGCGTCGCAACGTAGTCGACGTGGCCTTGCTTGCCCGCGTGGTCCCGTCGGTGGTGCTCGGGTCGGCGTGCCCGTAACCGGCCCGCATCATGCGGTGGGGGCGGCGGGACGTCAGGTGGCGAGTCCACCGTCGCCCAGCAGCTTCTGCGCCAACGCGGAGGGTTTCCGGACCTCGTCGGCCGCCGGGGGCACCTGCGCCCGCACGCCGCCGTAGTCATTTGCCTCGATGGTCCACGGCTCGGCCGAGCCGGGCACCATCACGTTCACCGTGTGGATACGGTCGTGGGAGTCGAGGGTGGCGCGGAACGGCATCGCGTGCACGGCACCGGACAGCGGGTACCGGCGTGCCATTGCACCGATCATCGTCGGGTCCTCCGCCAGGCCGGTGGCGTCGAGGGTGCCGTGGACGATCACTGGGCTGCCCTGGGCGGTACGGACGCGGCTGAGGAGACGTTTCATCCCGACCGCGTCGGGGTCCGTGAAGTTAGGCCCGGTCGTGGGTGTGGACGCGACGACCACCGGCGGCCGCCAGTACTTGCCGCTGGCGAAGTCGTGCACCTCCCGGACCGCCGCGGCCTGCTTCTTCCGGGTGGGGCCGAGGGCTTCCTCCAGCTCCTCCAACCTCCCGAGCAGGTCGTCCCACTTGCCGCCCTGGAGTTCCGTCTTGAGGTATCGCTTGCCGCCGACGATCCGAGCCCGGTGCCAGGCCCGGGCGTCCTTCGTCGTCTCGAGCGAGGTGAGGTCCGCAGTGCCGCTCGGCGCGTGCAGCAGGCCCCTCGTAATCACGTCCTT
Source organism: Jidongwangia harbinensis (assembly GCF_020216025.1). Taxonomy (GTDB): domain Bacteria; phylum Actinomycetota; class Actinomycetes; order Mycobacteriales; family Micromonosporaceae; genus Actinoplanes; species Actinoplanes harbinensis. The sequence continues at coordinate 81,214 of NZ_JAIWNC010000028.1, forward strand.
CGCGTTCACGACGAACCGGTACGAGCCGGTGTCGATGCCGCTCGTCGACGCGGCGAGCGCGGCCATGGCGTCGAAGGGTTTCGTGACGGCGGGTGCGGGACTGCTGGGCTCCGAGCACGCGGCGAGCGGAAGAATCTGCAGGAGCACCACGAAGATCAGCAACCGGCGGAGAATCACCGGCGCATCGTAGACGAACCCGCGGGCCCTGGATCGTGCCGGTGGGCGTCCCGGTCAATGACGGACCCGGTCCGGGCGTGCGGGTCAGAAGGTGGTGTGGACGTGGGCGGCCACGCCGGTGGAGCGGCCCCTGCGCGTCGATGACCCGACCAGGGTGAACGCCGCCGCGCGGCCGGTAGAGCCGGCGGTCCTGACCGTCGCCCAGGGCGAGGCGCAGGAGACCTCGCCGCCCGGTTCGAGACGCGCCGCTCCACACTGGTCAGGCCGTACGTCAGAAAGCAGATGAGTGCCCGCAGTTCCCCAAGTTCAATGGCCTGGCCTGTCGTTGATCACGGTGGACAACCGAGCCGAAGCCATGGCCCGCTCGATCACCGACCCGGACCGGCAGGCGCAGGCGCTGTGTGCGGCAACTAGGGCGAGTGGCGCCGCCGGCGATCCCGACGGGGCCGAGACGGTGACCCCGCTCGATCACCGACCAGTACCAGCAGGCATGGGCGCTGTCCGCGGTAGCTAGGGCGATCGGGTCGAGCCTGTTCCGCTCTGTTGCGGTCGCTCTATGGCAACGTCCTCGTCATCTCGACGGTTAGTCAAGCTCTTCGATAGCACGTCCGAACGAGTGCCTTATTATTCCCCTTGATCAGACATTTCGGGGTCGAAGGTACCCATCTGGACGTCGTAGAAGAAAGCTTCCCAATACGTTTCCTCCCCGATTCCGAAAGCCGTTTCGTCGATGGTCGAGATCGCCAACCGGACCCGGTCGGCGGCCTCGTCCCAGTCTTCAAAATCAGGGGGCGAATAGAACGGGAACATGGTTTGAACAGCTCGGATGCATTCGGAGAAGTGGTCCAGCGTCGCGTTGACGTGTGCTCCTCTGCGACCATCGGGGACGAAGGCGGTTACCACACTTCCAGTTTCGAGATCCACACACATCCGGATAGGTGCCAGTGCAGGACCGCCGAAGGAGACCAGGTCGCTGCCGCCGCCGATCCGTCGCGCGGTTTCGCCGGCCAGATACCTCTTGCGGATGAGGTTTCGTGGTACTCCAGGCTGGCGGAGTCGTTCAGCCAGCCACGGTGGTACGTCCGGTTCCGCCGGCACGCTGACGAGTTCGAAGGACAACCCGCCTCCGGCATTATCAAACTCACTATCTGTCACAGGCACGGTGAGATCCTACCGTAGCAGCATAAGTTGTCGGATCGCCTTCTTGAGGGCGGCGGTTGTTTCTTTCCTAATTGCGTTTCGCCTCGCAACGTCGGCGTGGTTCCATTCGAAGGACCAAGTCACCTCTACGGGGTATCCGAGCCTCTCGATTGCTTTCTGGCAACCGCTCGTGGCGCAGGGAGCGCGCTCCGAATACAGGCGCAGGATGCGAACCCCTTCGGCCATCTGGATCAGATATATCTCGGCGTGCTCGTCGTTGTCAGACCTTGCCGTAATGATTCTGCCATTGGACAGTTCAGCTGCTGCGTAGTTGCCACCCTTCGCGAGACCGCTTGGGTCGGTGAGGCGTCGGTGGTGTACGGCCCGGACGAGGTCGTCGGCGGTGTCGAAATAGTCGACCCATCGCCCGATTTCGCACCCGGCCGGGTTGGGTGTCATAGCCGACCGGCTCATGCCTGTGGCGGCGGTGAGTGCACCGGCAGGGCCGGTGCACGGTCGGTTCACCACGCTGCGGGCGAGGTTGGCGTCGATGGCCTTGCGGGGGACGATGACCCGCTCGATGACGGCGGGGATACGGATGCGGTTGAGGGTCCCCTTGAGTAGTCCCATACCAGCCGTGCCGCCGCTGACGCCGCCGGCGGCGGAGCCGATGAGGGAGCCTTCGACCCATGCTCCGTAGAGGCCGCCGATGCCCATGCTGACTTCGGCGCCGCCGGCGATGGACAGGGCGGTGGCGCACAGCGCGGCGCAGGCGGCGCCGAGGGCGAGTAGTTCGACGGCGAGGCCGGTCGCGGCCGACACGGTCAACCAGGCGCTGAAGAGGAGCCCGCCGGCGACGAGGAGGTCCCAGGACCGGTTCGTCATGAAGTTCGGGTTGAACGTGTCGGCGACGCAGCTGCGGTAGTAGGTGCTGTCAATCTGGGCGAACTTGTTGCAGAACTGCTTGTTCAGCGTGGCCCGGGCGAGTTTGATGTCCGCGGGGTCGAAGACCTTGCGGCAGTTCTTCAACAGATCCGGGGTGTGCCAGGAGCCCTTGTAGCAGTCGATGAACTGCTGATCCAGTGCCTGTCGCCGTTCGGAGGCGATCATGTCGCTGGTGATTTTCTCGGCGGCTCGGTAGGCGGCGCGAGCTTCCGCGGCGTTTCTGCCGGCGGCCAATGCCGATGCCTGGGCTCGTTTCGCGGCGCTGACGGCCCGGCCGGCGTCGCGTTTGGCCTGTTCGTAAGAGTCGCGGGCGGCGGCGGCGGACTGGTTCGCGTCGGCCGCTGCCTTGTTCGCCACGTCGGCGGCCCGCGCCGCGGTACGCGCGGAACTGACAGCCTCGATCGCGGAGTTCTCGGCCTTACGTGCGGCTTCGTCGGCCTGGTTGGCGTACCGGACGGCGTTCTCCGCGGATCTGACGGCCTTGTCCGCCCACTGTTGGGCCTGCTCGGCCCAGCCGCGTGCGCGGGCAGCCACGGCCTGGGCCTGCTCGGCGTGTTGGGTGGCGGTCGTCGCCGCGCTGAGCCCGCGGGCGAGCAGCGCGAGCATCTCCTGGTTGTGGACGTCAGCGTCGGCGTCGTTCTGCGCGGCGGTGTACCAGCCGGTGGTGACGAAGGTGTGCAAAGAGCCGGGGGCGCCGTCCAACGCGTTCTGCGCGGCCGCTTTGAGTTCCGGGCCACTTTCCGGGTCGGCCAGCATCCGGTTGGCCTTGATCCGGTCGTCGTGGTAAGCCGCATGGAACTGGCCGGTGGACAGGAACGCACGGAGGTCCTCGTCGGAACCGTCGAGGGCCTCCTGCGCCTGCCGCGCGGTGGCGACGTTGTCCGCCTCCTGCGCCTTGCTGAGAATCCGGACGACCGAGAGGCGGTCGTCGGTGGACCGCTGGGGATAGTCCTGCTCGCGCAGGAACCGTGCGACCTCGGCATCGGAGGAGTCGAGGGCGGCCTTGGCGGCCAGTTGCATACCCGGTGTGCCGGTCTGCAGCAGTGTGGTCACGGTGGCCCGATCGTCACGGGCCGCGGCCACGTCGACGCCGACACGGATGAACTCCACAACGTCGTCGTCCGTGCCGCCGAGCGCGGCGAGGGCCTCCTGCTGAGTGGCGGGGCCGGCGGTCTGGCTGAGAGTGAGCGCCACCTTACGGGCGCTGAGCACGGCCACGGCGGGGTCCGTTACCGGGTTGCGCACCTCGGCGATGAGCCGGTTGGTCTCGGCGCTGCGTTTCGTGGCTTCCTGCGCGTCCCACTCGGCGCGGGCCTGATAGGCCTCGTAGGCGGCCAGTTCGGTGCGGGCGGCCTCAGCTCCCTCCTCGGCTGCCACGGCCAGTCGATCGGCCTCGGCGGCACGTGCGACCTCGTACACCTTGTAGGCGTTGTTGGCGGCGGTCACCGCCTGTTCGGCTGCCTTCGACGCGGCAGCGGCGGCGTCGGTCGAGGCCTGCGCGGCGCGCGTGGCGTCACCAGCGTGGTCGGCCGCTTGCAGGGCGGCCGCCGCAGCGGCGTTGGCGTCGACCGCCGCGGCTTCCGCAGCGACGCGGGCGTTACCGGCGCCCTGCAACGCCGCCTCCGCGAATCGCAAGGATGCGGCCGCGGCCCGGTTCGCACGCGCGGCCCGGTTACGGGCTCGGTGCGCCGCTGCCTCAGCCTCGCGTACGTTGGCGCCGGTGGCCCGGGCCAACGCGAGGGCTTGCTGGGCGGCGTTGACGGCGTTGGCGGAGTCGATGCTCGCGGCGGTCGACGCCCGAGCGGCGTTGATCGCCTCGCGGGCGGCCTCTTCGGTGCGGCCCACGGCGTAGGCGGCGTCCTGCGACAGTTTCGCGGTGACCCGCGCGTTCTCCGCCAGAGCCCGGGCAGCCGCGCTCTTGTCCTCGTTGACGGCCGCGTCCGCGGCCGCTTTGTAGGCCCGGTTGGCGGCATTGCGGGTCATCGCGGCGGTAGCCGCCGCTCGCGAGGCCGCCGCCGCGGCCGCCCGGGACGCGGCCACGGCCTCGTGCGCGGCGTCAATCGCCTGTGCAGCCGCGTCCGCGGCCTTACTCGCGGCGTCGGCGGCTCGGGCAGCCGCGTCGGCGGCCTTTTCGGCGTTGCCCTTGGCGGCCTCCATGGCCGCCAGCGCGTCTTGGGCGGCTCCCTTGGAGGCCGCCGCGGACGTCGCCGCCTGAGCCGCCTTCTCCTTGGCGGTTCGGGTAAACACTGCAGCGTCCGCGCTGGCTCGCTGCGCGACGCTGACCAAGTCGGAAATGGTGGTCGCCTCGTCGTCGCGGGCAGCCGCGACAGCGTGCTGAGTGTCGAGGAAGTACGTCAGGGCATCGGTGTCGTCCGCGTCGAGTGCCCGCTGCGCCAAGCGCCGGACGTTGGAGTTTTCAGGAGCCTTGGCCAGGATCTGCACGACCTTGAGCCGCTGATCGGTTTCGAACGGCGTGCGCCATCCCGACGCCAGGAAGGTGTCCAGCGGCCCCGCGGGTTCGACATCGACATCGTTAATTCCCTCGATGTCGGCAAGGTCGTCCGGGTCGGGGTCCGGCAGGATGGCGGTGTCCGCGTCGAGCGCCTTCTGCGCCGCCACGCGCACAGTCGGGCCACCGGCCGCAAGGAGTTGATTGACCCGCACACGTGCGTCCGTGCGAGTGGCCTCCTGCCACCCCGTCGTGAGGAAACCGCGCACATCGTCGCTGTCGAGCGCCCTCTGCGCGGCAGACCGCACCGCAGGGCCACCCCTGGCCAGCATGCGGGTCACCGTCAGCCGGTCGTCCACCGCCTGCAGCGTCTCCGCCCGGTCCAGGAACGCCCGCACGTCGTCGTCGGAGCCGAGCAAGGCCCGTTCGGCGGCCGGGGCAAGCAGCGTTCCCCCGTTCTTCCACATCCGCACGACCGCGTCGCGGTCGACCGGTGCGACCGGGTCCGCCGCCTGAGCCGCCGGAGGAACCCAGACCAAGTTGATCGCCACGGCCGCGGCGGCAGCGAGCGCCATACCGCGTACCCGGAACACCCTGCGCGCCATCGTCATCCCCCGCATCCCGAACCTCATCCCGTCGCCCGCAGCCGCAACAACGTCGTCGACGAGTCCTCCTCACCCTCTCCGACCGGCGTACTGCCGTCCGGATCGACGACCACTGACAACTTCCTGCCGTCCTCGGACTCCAGGTCCGCCGTCACACGGTGCCCGGCACCGGAACGCAGCCCATCACCACGAATCTCGTAAACGGCCGGCACTTCCAGCTCCAGAACCCCAGTCGGGGCGGACACCCGGAAGCAAAACCTCCCTCTGCCGTTCACTCCCACCAATGCGGTGGTGCTCACCCGCAGCAATCCGATGTCCCCCTCGACCGGTGTGGCGCAGTCGACCATGCGAATGCGGCCGTCGCCGGCGATCAACCGAATCCCAAGCGTGGCCAGGAACTTCGCCTCACCGGGATACGAGAAGTCCTCTAGCGCGAATACGGGGGCGGGTTCGGAAGCGACCTGGCGCACAGGCACCGCCGCAGCGGCGACCTGGCGCTGGTACAGGTCGCGTACCTCGACGGAGGTCAGGACGCCTTGCACGGTGTGTACCTCATCAACGCTGCCCGACCACCGGTAATCGTCCGCGCCCTTCCACCGGCCGCCGCCGATGACGAACCGGCTGGTAGCCGGCCACACCGTCGCCACGCTCGCCGCTCCGGCAGCCTCGCCGTTGACGTACAAGATGATGCGCTGGCCCGCCGCGTCGTACACCCCGGTCAGGTGCGCCCAGACGCCGACGACCGGGCCGATCGCGGCGACGATCTGCACCAACGACCCGCCGGAGTCGGAATCGGCAGTATGCAGCCAGAAGGTCCATCGGTTGGCGGTGTTCTTGCCAAGTCCAAACATGCTCGTCCGGGTGCCGTCCTGCGACACGGCGTTAGTGTTGGTGGCGGTCAGCCGGTCGGCCCGCACCCACGCGGACACCGAGTACGACTGATCGGTGCGTACCGCGGCCGGGCCGGTCAGGACCTGATCGACGCCGCCAAACGAGGCAGCCCGGCGCAGGCGCCCGTCGGTGTACAGCACCCGGCCGACCGAGGTGAGGTGCCGGTCGTAGCCGGAGGAGTCCGGTGCCCGATCCTGCATCGCCCACCGACCGGTCGCGGCATTGGCCATCGACGGCATCTGGCCGCGAGTCAACGCCCTGTTCCAGGCCTTCACCTCGGCAATGTCACCGGCCCAGAAGTAGGCGTTCGCACCCACCCACCGGCCGCGGCCGATCGCAAACGCCCCGCCCGCGGTCCACGGCGCGACCGACATGGTGGCCGTCGCGGCGAGCGCGCCGTCGACGTAGAGCGCCAAGCTGCGGTCCGCCACGGTGAACACGCCGGCGAGGTGCGTCCAGACGCCGACCTTCGGGCCCGTGGCCGCCGCGGCCTGCGCCAAGGCACCACCGCCGTCCGTATCGGCCGAGTGCGTCCAGAAGACCCACTTGTTGGCGGTGTTCTTACCCAGCCCGAACATGCTCGTGCGGGCGCCATCGACGGACACAACATTGGAATTCACCGCACTCAGCACCGTCGGCCGCACCCAGGCCGACACGGTGTAGTCACCGGCCGTGTCGACCACCGGGTCTACCGTCGCCGCACCGTCGTTGACACCGTCGAACCGCACCGCAGTCTCACCACCGGGAATGCGCCCGCTCTGCCCCAACGCCGCCCCGGACACCGACGCCGGGTGCGCGGGCCCGGCCACCGTACTGTCGCCCAGAGTGGTTCCCGACATCTCGCTCATGTCCCACCGGCCCACCGGCTCGCCCGTCACGACGCTCTGCCGGACCCAGTCGCCGAGGTCGTCCACCCGGATCGCGGTCGCTTCCCGCTCCGGCTCCGTCTCATCCAGACACCCACCCGGCCACGACGTGTTGATGACGCCGGTCAGCAGCGGCCCGTCCGCGGCCTCCTGTAACGCCGGCCCACCGGCGTCACCGCGGCACACACCGACGGCGTCGCCACCGACGGTCAACTCCGCCTCGGACACCTCTCGGACCGTGAACTCGGCGCTGTGCGCCGCCGCGGGCAGCCAGTCCTGCTGGGTACGCCCGTAACCGGCCACACGGACCGTCGAGTCCACCGCGGCCGGCGCACTCGCCAGGGCCACCGGTGTGACGCCGCGCACCGGCGCCGCCAGCCGCGCCAACAGCACGCCCCGCGTCGCGTGCGGCACCACCTGCACCACCGACCGCACCTGACCGCCCGCGCTCGGCAAGTCGCCCCGACCCAGCGACGCGGTCACCGGCACCACCGGGCGGCCGGCAGCAGCGGCACCGGCACCGGTCTCCAGGCACGCAGCCGCCGTCAGCACCCACTCAGCCGCGACCAGGGCACCACTGCACGCCTGCACGCCGTCGCCGACGTCCAACTTGGCGACGAACGAATACCGTTCGGCCGGTGCCGCCTGTCCACCCGCGACGGCAAACGCCGGCGCGCTCGAAGCAACAACCACTGCGGCGACCGCCCCCGCTCCGACAGAGAGCAGGCGGACGCGCAAGGACCTTGTCAACGTGATCCCCCGTGTCAGTCGACGCACCACCCGACGGCACGCACGTAACTGAGTGACTACCAAGCGCATCGATGTGCGTCAAGGCCCCATGACGTCAACGCCTGATCGGGCAGCGAACGACATCACGCCGTCCCAATGACCGACAGCGTTCGTCGAGGGTGGACTGCGACGTGATGGACATTCGACCGACTGACACGCATTCCCTGCACCGTCTGACGGCCGCCGGGGGACTCGTACGAGGCCAGCGGGCCATCCTCGGCCCGGCACATCCGCAACCGCTGCGTTCCCAACTCGGTCTGACCATCGCGCTCGAGATGACCGGCGACTCCGCTGGCGGACAGGCGCAACTGCGCCTCGTGCGACAAGCCGCGTCCAAGAACGTCGGGCGACTCACGCAGACCTTCGGTCAACCATTTGCTGCCTTGTTGCTCAACCCCCTCCCCACCGCGTTGTGGAAGCGCCTCGCGGCCCCACCACAACCGCCGGAGGACTGCTTGCTGACTCCGCGCTCCGGGGAGAAACCAATGGCCTCGACCGCGTGGCCTGCAGGTAAAGCTGTTCTCGGTAAGGGCTGTGGCCGATCACGACTTCCAGCACCCGGGTTCGTGCTGCCATGGGATCGTGGGCCAGTGCGTCAGCCGGCCGGATATGTGCGTCGAAGGGTTCGCTGGCGGACGGCTTCGCGGTCGGGCTCGGCCGATCCGTAGTCGTCGCCGCCGGCGCGCGGTCCGCGGTGGCAGCCGACGGCGAGGTGCGGACGGCGATGAGGCCGAGGGCGCTCGCCATCACCGTTGATGTCAGCCTGACATCTGTCCAGAGCGCCGCCCAACAGGACCCCCCAACCCGAAAAGTGTCTAGATCTAGCGGCCGGGTGTGATCCGGATTCGGTGGACCGGCGGGACTGGAGACGCCGGCAGGTGGAGCGCCGACGCGCATTGCGCAGGGCGGCCGCCGGCGCGTGACGACTGGACTAGCAGGTCTGGCGGTACGGAAGGCCAGGAATGTAGTGTGCCCATTCGGACCTGTCGAGTCCTCGGCCCGCCATCGCACACGCCTTCGCGCGCGGATCGGCAGCTAGGGCCATGATCTCGCCAACGTCCCAGGTGAACACCTCGAAGCTCGGGCTACCGGACACGACGGTTTTCTCGCCGGGTCCGAAGAACACCGAAGAAACGGCGTTTGTATGCCCTCGCAGGATCGCCAGTCGCTTCGGATCTTCGGGGTGGTACAGATCCCAGACGGTCACGTTCTGGTCTTCTCCTCCGGTTAGGAGCACGCGGCCGTCAGCACTGAACGACGCCGACCCAACCCCGGGGTCCGTGCTTGGCACGGCACCGATCCGGCGCACATCGCCGAGATCCCGCACGTCCCAGAGATAGCTCGTTTCCTTTCCGCCGGTGAACAGTCTCGTACCCGTGCGATCGAAAACGAACGGCATTGCGGCGTCGGACAGTGCACCTGTCAGCCGGCGCGGGCGGGTCGGTTCGCTGATGTCCCAGAACACCGCCGCATCCGATTCCGCTTCTGCGTTGTACATGGTGGAGGCGGCAAGCCGCGCGTCCGGGCTGACCATGGCGATCGCGAGCGGGCTACCGTCTGTCTGGAGTTCGGATAGCCGTGCGGGTCGGGCCGGATTGCTCAGATCCCAGATCGTGATGCTGGCAACGAAATTACCCTCTTCGGAAGCGCTCGCATCGACGGCCGTGATGACCGCCATCCGTGCGTCGTCGCTCACGCTGACGTAAGTTGGCCCGTCCATGCCTGTACCGAAGGCGCCTAGACGCACGGGGCGGGCCGGATTAGTAACCTCCCACACTGTCGCTTGGCCGCGCGATCCGGTTAGCACGATACTTTGTGTCGCGGCCGCCGCGAAACTGTCGATGTCCTGCGGTGCAACGCTTAGCCGGCCTACCCGTCGCGGTGCTCGAGGATCGGTCAAGTTCCACAACAAGGCTTCGCCTTTTCTCCGGCCCCCGGCGAGGAGCAGCTTCCGGTCCGGTCCGATCGGCACCACCTCGTTGATGCCGCCGTCGGAACTACCCGGGATTCGTGCCGCCTGAGGTATCGCGGCGGGCGGGCGAAGATCCCAGATCGTGACGCGGCTCCCGTCGCTGGTCGCCGCCAGCCGGCCGTCGGTGCTCACCGCCGCGCCGGAATCAGAACGGCCGAACGTCGCGGTACGGCTCGGATGTTGGGGATCGCGAAGGTCCCAAAGACTGTTGGGCTGCCCCGGGCTGGCCATCACCGCAGTGTCGCCGCTGGGTGTCACCGCTACGGACGCACCGCCCAGGTCCTGAGTTTCGTAGGTCGTCTTCAGCTCGCCGTACCGCTGCGGTTTACCGGGGTTGCTCAGGTCATAGACCACGCCGCTCCCTGCGGTCACCATCTTCCCGTTCCGAGCGACCGTCAGCGTCATATCGAACGGGTCGGGCTCGTCGAGCCGCCCGAGCCGTCGAGGCCGCTGCAGATCGGTGACCTCCCAGACGTTGAAACCGCCAGCCTGTACAACCGCGAGCTTGCCGTCGTCGCTCAGGCCGTAGTTTGGCGACTGCACACCCGGTGACCTCAGGCGACCGGCCCGGCGGGGGTGCCGAGCATCGGTCAGATTCCACAGTTGGAGATCATTGACCGAGTCACCGGCCGTCAGAGCGACCGTGCCGGAGCTGTCAAGAATCGCCCGTCCCGCCGAACCAGCCAGCCGGGCAACCCTGGTGGCCCGATACCGTGGCCCGTCCAGCCGCCACACCTCGGTGCGGTCGTTCATACCGAGCAGCATTATCTTATGGTTGGCGCTGAATTCGGCCGACCAGATGCGCTGGGCCGAGGTGAAGGTGCTCAGCGGGTGTGGCCGGCTCGGGTCGGTCAGGTCCCAAAAGGTGGCCGTCGCATCCTCGGTTCCGACCAGCACTACTGGGCGATCAGGCACGAACGCGATTGCGTCTGCCTCTGAGGTGATCCCGGGAAGGGCCGCCGCGAAACGATTGTCGATCACCGTGTCGAGCAGACCGACGCGGGTCTCGCGGGTCGGGGTGATCGCGTAAGCGGCCGCGGCGAGCCGAAGCGCGGTTGCCGGCTCGGGCTCACGAAGCAAGGCCGACTCGAACACGAGTCCGCGCGCCGTTGCAACCTGCTGCTGCTCGGCGGCTCGGCGGGACTCCCGGATGGCAATCCCTGCCGTACCGGTGGCCAGCACCAGCAGGCCGACCAGCGTCATGACGACCAGCCGCCGCACCCGGTTCCGCCTGCGTAGAGAGGCTCCTTCCGCCTCGATTCGGCGCTGCTCGGCCGCGGTGCTGCGCACGACGAGCTCCGCCAGATGCCATGTCTCGGACGGACGTTCGGCGACCATCACGACCGCCTGCTGCAGGACGGCGCCCCGAAGCAGGAAGTCGTCGCCATGCTCGGTCCAGTCGCGCTTACGAAGCTCGGTGTGGTCCAGCCAGGTGAGGAACCCAGCGTCGTCGGCACGCCAGGCCACCAAGCACGGCCACTCGCGCAGCAGGATCTCGTGCGCGATCTCGGCCGCCTCCGCACCGGTGGCGGAGTCCCGGAGCAACGTGACCAGCCGGCAGGAGGCATCGGCCAGCTTGTTCACCACGGCCCAGTCCGCCTCTGACAGCTCGGTGCGCAGCACCGGCCGGCCGACACCAGCCAGGTCGGTGCGGGTGAATCTGCAGAAGACGTGCTTCGCGCGTAGCCGCTCGTCTTCGGTGAGCCGGGCGAGGCACTCGTCAGCATGCAGAATCAGACCGCGTCGCAGACCACCCATGTCAACGTACGATTCGAGCGTGAGCTCCTCGTTTCGCTGGGCCCATAGCTGACGCAGCGTGAACTGGACCAGTGGCAAGTCGCCGGCCTGGCCGGCGAAGTCCTTGACGATCTGAGCGACCAGCCGATCGTCGAGCCGGATCTTCTTCCGGGAGTTCGCAAGCTCGGCCGGGCCTACGATCGCGGATCGCAGTTCCGTCTCATTCATCTGCCGCAACGGACGCGCGTTCCGCTGCAGGTAGCCGCCGAGTCGGGTTTCCAAGGTGACGAAACGGCCATAGAAGTCGTCGCGTACCCCGAGCGCGATCACTGCGGCCTGGTCGCGCTCTGCCTCAACAAGATCACCGATCATGCCGATGAAAAGTTCGAGCTCCCGTTCATCGTGGCGGTGCGACAAAGCTTGCTCGAGCTGGTCCACAACCAGCACAGCGCGCTCGTGTCCGGTGAGCACAGCGAGTTCCGCCAACGCGCCTGCTAAGCCCAAGGTGGCCAGGCTCCTCCGCCAGCGGTCAGTGTCAGCGTGACCCGATACCCGGCCCATCGCGGCCGCGATCGCCGTCACGACCCGGTCACCTGGGCGGACGAACAGCTCGACCTGAGAGGCCGTCCGTCGGAGCCCGGCGACGAGGCCGGCGGCCAGCACCGACGACTTTCCGCTGCCGGAGGCACCCATGATCGCCAGCAGCGGTCGTTTTTCCGCGTCGGCGAGCAGAGTGCCGACGAAGGTTTCCCGGCCGAAGAAGCGTTCGGCATCACCCACCTCGAAGGAACGCAGACCTGGATACGGCGACGCTGGCGGGCGATAGAGCTGGTCCGGCCACATGTCGACGGCGACATCGGCACGGACCACATAGACATCGGTTCCGTCCCCACCGGCCGCGTGCAGGATGCCTGCCACCTCACCCGTGCCGATCAGCCAGACCGGTCCTCCGCTGAACCCGGCACCGACCGCGAACGCGCCTCTGATCACTTGATCGACCTGGATCCGACCCTTGTCGATGTCTCCCATCAGTTCGCCACCGACATGCCCCGGAGCATGTCGGTCAGGCGACGGGCCCCACATCTGTACGGCCGCTCGCGGTGGCGGATCGTCGAGAACGAGGGCCAGTGGCGGCGTGCCGACGGGCTTGGGCTGCTTCAGGACGAGGCCGGCGCAGTCGTGCGTGAGGAGGTCGGCCCCTCCCGCCGGGCCCCATGCCGCGACTGCCGCCCGGCAGACCGGCATTTCCTCGCCGACACCGCCGAACGGGAACTCGATCAGGAGATAGGCGTCCCGGTCTGGTTCCTCAGTTGTGCGCTGCGGTCGCCCCAGCGCGGCGTTGACTACATGCGCGGCCGTCAGCAATTGCCGCTCTCCGACCACGAAGGCAAGGCCTACCGGCTTCTGATCTCTCCCGAGCACCCGTGCAACGGAATGCTCAGGTGTCATCGCCCGGACGATCCCAATTCATGGTCACCTTCAAGGTCGCCTCGGCGGTGCCTTTGGTGAGAATTACTCCGGTCTCTCCGCCCAGTTTCACGCCGATCTCCACGGCCACTCGGTCAGGCGAATTCTCATGCTCACGCACCTTCGAAATGATCGTTCCAACAGCGGGCAGCAAGCGATTAATCGACGTCGAAAGCGAATGGGCAGCACGGAAAGTACGACGACCATCACTAGACGTAAGCTCGACATCGTCCGCGCCCACATCTCGCGATTCGACCTCGATCTCGATCTCAACCTCACCATCTTCTTCGATCGGCACCCGAAGCAGGACCGTGGCCATCGAGAACTCCTCATCGGACAATCGAATCGGTCAACATCACAGCAAACGAGAAAGGCTTATGAGTCGTTGGCGCCGTGCACCAGGGGTGTCGGGGCCCGTGCGCCAACACCCCGAGGTCCCAAGCCCGCTGAACCCGCCGTGCCTTGCTTTGCCGCCATTCAGCACCGACGCCTGGCGTAATGTCAAGGCCTTTCACTCGAATGATGTAAAACTTTCTCGCATGCCAGCAGCAATTTGCGATGCGACACGTTGCGGAAAGGATTTCTCGACTCGGCGAGAATTGCTCGCACATGCCATACTCGCTTAAACGTCCGACTTGTGAGCGAGAGGTTAAGGTTCCTGGTGCGCAAGATCGCTATCACTTTGGCGGCATCGGCACTTCTCGCCACCGATTGAGGCGGGTTCGGTGGGCGTCGGGTCTGTCGTTTTGGCGGGTCGCCGCGGTGCATGTTGCTGCCCGACGGGGCATGCACGGCAGCCGCCGGTCGAGGCGGCGGATTATGGTGTTGATCGCAGCCCAACGGATGAACGCCACCAGCCGCTGAAATTCAGCCTCACCGAGGCCGGCAATCTCGCCGTGAACTGGATCTACCTGATCGACCGGATCAGCGCCACCGTCGCGGTGGGTAGTCACCGGCCTTCCGGCGCCGTCAGCGGACCGGGCATTCGCCAAATGCGCCGTGTTGCCGCGGCGGAGTGGACGGGCCTGCATTTTACGGGCGACACCTGATCGCCGGCGCAGTTTTTGACCAGGTCCAGGTCACCGTCGGCCCAAACCAGCACGTACGCATCGGAGTAGACCTGGGTGTCCAGGCGCTTATGAAACACGCCTTAGACCGTCCCGGGCGGGATCTCGCCGGTACAGCATGGGAGCCCGCCTCCATCCAGACGCGCAGAGAAGTACGGACATCCCGTGCAGACGCCCTCGAAAATCGACAGGCGGCGACGGATCCGGTCCAGGTCTATCGGAAACGGTCGTCTGCGATGGAGGAGCGCGTCTTGATCTCCTCATGCCCGTTCTGCCCAGTAGGCCAGGTTGCCGCGGGCCTTGAGCGTTTCCAAGCTTTCCGCACCGAATACGCGTTGTAGGACGGGTAGCAGATCGGCGAGCTGATCACGGGCTCCCGCCGGGTCGCCGGAGCGTCCGATCCATCTGGCTAGATCGGACCTGGCAATCAGGGTGGCGCGATGACCGACGCCGAAGACGCGTTGCAGGACGGGCAACAGTTCGGCGAGCTGGTCACGGGCTGCTGCCGGGTTCCCCGCCCATCCAGTCCAGTAGGCCAGGTGCACACGGGTCTTCACCGTCTCTGGGTGTTCGGGACCGAGAACCTCGCCGAATCGCGGTACGAGCTCAGTCAACTGATCGCGGGCGGCGACCGGGTCACCGATCCGGCCGGTCCAGTAGGCGAGATCGGATCGAACCTGGAGGGTCTCGCGGTGCGAAGGGCCGAGCGCATCTCGCATGATCGATATTAGGCTGCTGAGCTGGTTGTGTGCGCTCGCTGGGTCGCCGGCCTTGCCGGTCCAACGGATCGTTTGGGCCTCGTGTACCAGAGTGGTGTGGCTCTTCCTTCCGAAGACCTCCCGCCTTAGCGGGACTAGGGCAAGGTGCAGGTCACGGGCTCCTGCGGCGTCACCTGCCTCGCCGACGAATCTCGCGTGGGTGCTTCTTATGCCGATCAGCTCATAGTCGGTCTTCTTCAACACCCGTTCGGCGGTACGGAGCAGCGCGATGAGGGAGTCGCGTGCCGCTACGACGTCGCCGGCTTCGCCGGTGAACCACGCCAAGTTCGACCGATAGAGCAGAGTCTCTGGGTGTTCGGGGCCGAGGACGTGTTCTGCGATGGGAATCAGTGCAGCGTACTGATCTCGAGCGGAGACGATATCGCCAGCTCCTCCGGTAAAAGACGCCAGGTCAGCGCTGGCGGTGACGATCACAGCCGGGTGGCTATCGCTGAGAGTCCGGGTCGCAATGGATCGGATCATCTCGGCTTGCTCGACCGCTGCGGGATGCTGACCGAGGGCCGCCACGTAGCGGCTGACCTCGCTCGCTATTTCCGCTACAACGGCGATCGTCTCCCGGTCTTCCGGACCGGGTGATTCTGCGGCGCGAGCCAGCACCTGGATCGGATGCGGTGAGATGAGACGGTAGAAGGGCCAGTTCGCGGTATCGAACTGGTTCTCATGTTCTTTCACCGCGCGTTCGAGCAGGCGGGCTGCGAGTGCTAGGGCGGCCCGGGTCTGCCCGGTCCTGGTGAGGTGGTACAGGCTCGCATCGCGGACCAACGGGTGCAGGCGCCATGTCGGCGGTGTCTGCGTTTCGGGTTCAGCAGGGTTGACGTCGAGTAGGCCGAGCCTGATCAGACCATCGCGGCTCTCGTCGAGACGTCTGGGGTTCAGCCCGGGGAAGAGCTCGGATCCTGCCATGACAGCAGCGTCGAGGAGATTTTGAAAAGGGATGGGCGCGTCGGCGAACACCGACAGCAAGCGTAGGAGGTTCCGCGCATCAGGAAGGCTTCTGCCGCGTTCGAGGTAGGTGAGCGACAGTTCCCAGGTCTGGGCGATGACTTCGCGCGCCTGCCTGTCGGCCAGGTGATGTCGTGTGTCGGGGAACACGGCGTAGGTGCCAGCGGAGTCGAGCGCGGCGTGGAAGCCGGCGAAGGTCTTGACCTGACCGGGCAGCAGATCCTCGTCCTTGGTCTGACCTAAATAGTGGCCGGCGAGGCGAAGAGCAAGCGGGAGTCCGCCGAGCCTGTCTGCGAGTGCGCGGGCCTCCTCGTGAGTCCCGGGGGTGGTGCCGGCGAGGTCGAGCAGGACCTGCGCGCTGTCCGAGGTCGACAGCATGCCGACGTGCTGTAGCTCGCACCACGTCCCCCACTCGTCGCTGTCGCTGTCCCGGCTGGTCACGATGATCGCGCCGTGTGAGATGTTGACAGGGCGGATCCAGCCCTGCTTCTGGCTGACGGTCTGTCCCTCGGGGACCAGCATGGTGGGGTCGTCGGCGTTGTCGACGATCAGCAGCCACGATTTTGAGTACGCCGCGATGAGACGCCAGAGCACGTCGGGTCCCCGATTCCAGCCCTCGGCCAGCTCGTAAGCCGTCGCGTTAAGCCTTTCGGCGACCTGCCGCATACCGGCGTTGAGCTCTGTTGGGCCGGCGGCGGAGACGAACCAGACAACTACACCTTCGGCTTCGAGGATCTGCCCGACGTGCCGGGCGATGGTGGTCTTGCCCGCGCCACCCATGCCATGCAGGACCCGAACTCTCTTCGTGTTCGTGGCGTGCCGGTCGAACAACCCGATGAGCTCAGCGATCAGGGTGTCGCGGCCGCGGATCTGCTCGCCGTCGGCGAGGCCGGGGACCTCCAGCGAAATTCGCGGCCACAGGCTCGGGGCATGCCCGGCACCATGGCCGGTCAGCGGGCCTCGGTACTTCCAAGCCAGGTATAGCGCCGCGATCCCGGACGTGCCACCGATGACGCTGAATACCTTGTCCATGCCGTTCAACAGATTCGCCTCGGCGAAAAACCAGGCCGACAGGAACGAGACCGTGGTGGTGAGCACCAACGCGACGAGCGCCAGCACGGTACGGCCCCGCGCGTTCATACGCCGCCAGCCGGCGCATGCGGGACCGGGACTGGTATCGCTGATGGTCCGCTGCCCTGGTCGTAGTCGAGGCGTTTGTCCAGGTCGAGTTCGAACCTGCCGTGCAGCGCCACGTTGGACCAGAACACCGGGGTCAACCCGCGCAGATCGTGGTCGGTGAGCCGGCTTGGCGGATGCAACTTCACCAGCTGCTCCTGGTCGGCGTCGACCACCGTCCACGACGCGATCAGATCATCGAGGTCCCACTCACGGCGCACCGCAACACTTTGGCAGACAGCGACGTGCGCCGATAAGCCCCGTCCGGGCACGACCACTACTTCGTTACCGCGTCGACGGCGCAGCGCGACGCGCTGCGCCGTCGAACGCCGCAGGCCCTGGCCGGGTGGCAGCACCGCCACATCCACCAGCAGATCCGCAACCGCGCCCACGAGCTGGACCCCACTCACCCGGTGCTGAACCCCGACTTGATGTCCCTGTACCCGGACAGCCGCCAGCCCCCGCGCGAGGACCTCGGCCGGCTGCGCACCTTCGCCTGGATCGAGGCGAACGCAGTTGTAGGCGGCGGCGTCACACGGTGGAACGACTTCGACCATCACCGACCCGACACGTTGCCGTGGATCGTCCAGCACGTGCTCAACGCCGCCGACCCCCTGCAGGCCGCGTTCTCCACGCCCAAGCCGACGACACACACAAATGGGCCGACCTCGAACACATCCCCGGGCCGGCCGGGCCGATCTACCGGGTGGTGTCCGCCGGGCGGCACCGCACCCACGCCATGCGCATCCTCGGCGTGCCGTTGATGGTCGCCGAAATCGGCGTCAGCGCGCTGCCCGTGCTCGTTGAGCAGTCCGAACTCCACGAACCCGGGTACCCCGACTACCCCGCCGAGGCGATCTGGCGTGGCCTCATCGGCCGCGGGCTGCTCGACGGCGACATCGTGCGCGGGTACCACGGCCCGGCACTGCAGCCATACCGGGTGGCCGCGCCGTGGCTGCTACTCAGCTCGGTGGCGCTTGAGTCGGTTGATGCCGCATTCCACGGCGTGGCGTTGTTGGTAGATCTGCGGGGGAAGGCCGGTGGCCGGCCGCCCTTCGACCCGAGCTTGCGCCGGTTGGCGTCCTGGTCAGCCTTGCTGGGGATGGTCGCCTTGATCCCGCGTCGGCGCAGGTAGCGCCGGTTCACCCGCGACGTGTACGCCTTGTCGGCCAACGCCCGGTCCGGCCTGGTGCGTGGCCGCCCGACCGGGCGGGGCACCCGGATGCCCTCCATCACCGCAATGAACTGCGGGCTGTCACCTCGCTGCCCGCCCGTCAGCACGATCGACAGCGGCTTCTGCCTTTGCTCGCAGCTCAGATGCAGTTTCGTGGTCTGCCCGCCCTGCGATCGACCCAACGCATGATCAGCACGCTCGACCGTCACACCGCCCGGTGGTTCAGCCTGCAGATCCCCCTTTACGCGCACCGCTGCATGCTGATGCGCCCGCGCCACGGTTGAGTCGACCGACACGTCCCACACGATCCGGCCGGCCGCATCGGTTATCGCCTGCAACGCGGTCAGGATCCATGCCCAGGTCCCGTCACGCTGCCACCGTCGGAACAACGCATACGCCGCCGCCCACGATCCATAGCAGTCCGGGATGTCCCGCCATGGCGTTCCCGCCCGGACCCGCCACCGGATCCCGTCGATGAGCTGCCGTTTCGTCCAGGTCGGCGGACGACCCGGTCGACGGGGCCCGGGCAGCAACACGGCACCCGCCTGGCGTACGAAGGCCAGGTCAGGGTCGTCGCCGCCGGATACGGGGGCGAGGATGACGTGCCAGAGCAGGCCGGCGAAGCGGTCACCGCGATGGACCGGCGCGTCACCACCGGCGTGGTCACCCTGCCGCGCCGCAGGGTGCACGTACCGGATCCCGTCGACCACGAACAGCGAGGGCCACCACTGGCTCAGGCATCCCGGGTCGGAGTGTGGTTCCGCCGTGCGCCGGGTGCTGCACCAGGTGACCACTCCGTTCTCCTACCTGCGCATGATGGAAGATGGACTGGAAGCGGCAGGCCGCGATGCTCGAAGGCGCCGCCGTGCGCCTCGAACACCACCCGCGGCCAGGCCTAACCTCAGCCACCATCGGCACCAGCAGCCGAACCGCCGGTTTCACATTGACCACCGTCACCGCCCCGTCCGCCGAGGCGAACAGGAAGCCAGCAACAGCCGCTCCAGCTCCAACCGGCTCTCGTAGACCACATGATCAGCGACCGTCGCCGCCCAGTAGCAGCCCGGCAGATACGGCTGCCCGCGATGCGACCGCCACCGCCGCCACGGCACTGACCCTGCGAAACGCGCCAGCCGCAACTGCTCGACCGGCACCACCACAACCCCGGAATCCGAGCGAATCTGCACCTGCGCCCGAAACACGGCCGCGACCGTTCCGCCCGGCACGCCGGGCACCCGCTGCGAGGCCAATCCGGCAGCCATCCACCCATGGCAATCCCACCACCCGCCCACGGCAGCCACGACACACCGACACCATCAGGCGACAACCAGCAGAACCACACATACGGGCGACACCACCCTCCCCGCCAGCCCGGCCCGGCCGCGCAGAAAGGCGCCGCCACAACAGCCACGAGCCGGGGTAACATCTGCCCGGCACGTCAGCACTTCGCGGGCCGTCACGGAAACGTCGAAGCGAATGAGAAAGGCGCACGAGTGAGCGAAGATAAACAACTTTCGCGACGCCATTTCCCGTGCGACGAATGCCCTATACGCGCCGATAACTGCGACAACCCCAAGGCCAAATTCCCGGCCGACCGGTGGGACGAGCTGAGCGTGACCGTCCGCGATCCGGAAACCCGGCACGAACCGCCCATCGGTGAAATCCTTTTCGGCTGCCACAAAGGCGCACCCAGCAGCAACGCAGACCTCGCCTGCGCCGGCTGGCTCGCCCAGTTCGGCACCGACCACCTTGGAGTACGCCTCGCCGTCGTCGACCGCCGCCTGCCGCCAGACGCCCTGGCACCTGGCTCCAACTGGCCGCCACTGCACCAGACCTGGGACGACGTCGTACGCGCCCAAACCACCGAGTGAACCCGGCGACACAATCCCATACCCGTAACCGATTTCCGGAACATCAGTCCCCCAACCGGTACGGCGACATGCGGTACGAGCCGAAATACGGATACGGAATTTTCCTGAAATGCGTACCGCCGCCACCGGACTGTTCATAGCCGTAATAGCTGCCTATCGACGCGTCGACCCAGCCCGCGAACAACACTACATGGCCACGCAAGTCGGTGTCCGGATTGATCATCAGATCACCCGGCCGTAGATCTGACTTCCCGATCATCATCGACCGCTGCGCCAGCTCAACCGTGCTCAGCCCCGGCCCTCGCAGACCCAGCGCCATCGACACGTAACCCGAACAGTCCCGCCGATACCCATGGAAAAGATCGCCGGGAACATTACTCGACAGATAAGGCACCGGTCCGCCCCGCCATGCGGTCAACCACGACCGCGCCCGGTCGAACACTGCGCTAGCCTCGACACAGGACCCACCAGAGCCGTCCGGCGAAGCCACGACCTCAGCGCAAATGCTCACGCATTGCTCACGATCGACTGGAATTGCTCGCGGATCCCCGGAAACTACAGCGGTGACGATCGCGGTCGCGTCCGGCTCATGCTTGGCGTACGCGTCAGGGTAGGCACTGATCTGCACGGCCTGAGCGGCCACTGTCAGCGGCAGGGTCTGCCAGTTGGCGACGGTGAGCAGCTTGTCGTAGAACCTGCCCGCGGCGTACTCGGGGTTCATGATCCGCGCCGGTCTCCCCCATCCCGCACTGGGGCGCTGCTGGAACAGTCCGAGGCTGTCGTGGTCGTTGTCCTTGCCAAGATTGCCGAGGTTGCGCAGGTTCGATTCCTGCATCGCGGTGGCCACAGCGATGACCTGCCCGCGCGGGGCAATGCCGCGGCGGGCGCCGACTCCGACGATGATGGCGGCGTTGTGCATCTGATCGGCGTCGTAGCCGCTGGTCGAACCGGGCAGCGCCGGCAGCATCATGCACGGGGATGCGAAGCCGCCGATGCCGGCGATGGCGGCCACGCAGACGAACGCGACGCCCAGCACGCAGGCGGTGATGATGGCGAGCACGCGGCCGGTCATGATCGGCTCCGGGAGGCGTTGGTGTGCATAGGTCTGCCCTTCTGGATGGGTCCCGGACACAAGCCGGCAACCATCCCGGGCAGGCCGTGGCACGGGCGGCGGCGTACTGCCGATCGCCCGCGCCACGGCGGTTCTCAGGACGGTGCCGGCAGTGGCGTGTGGCCGTTGCTGGAGGCGAGAGCGGCGATGCGGGCGACTGGCGTTTCGGGCGAGTCGAGTAGCCCGGCGAGGCCGGCATCACGGATGCGCTGGACGGTGCGTGAGGACACGTCGAACCGGGCGGCGATGTCCTGATTCGATGCGCCGTCGTCGTCGGTCATGGCCTGCCAGATCTCGCGCCAGCGGTCATAGACGGACTGCTGGGTGGGGATCTGGCGCAAGACGGCCGTGCTCGGTGGGCGGCTGGTGTCGACCAGCCCGGCGCCGATGCGATGCGCGGCCTGGGTCGGCGCCGGCTGCGCGGCGTCGGGTGGCTGGATCTCGGCGGCGATCGCAGCCGCCCAGCCGATGGTGTCGATCATGGCCATGAGGGCGTCCGCGATGTCGTCTACCGGTGTGGTGGTCGCGGCGATCGAGGCAAGCACCGGGTCGGTGTCGTGCCGGGAGCGGATCTTCGCTTCGATGTGGCTGGCCAGCGCGGCCCGGCGGGCTTCGGTGCGCAGCTGGACGCGGGCCTCAGCGAGGGACTCGTGCAGGCTGCAGCCGAACTGCACGGCCAGGCTCTTGGCGCGACGGGTGACGGCCGGCTCTCGCCACCACTGCAGCAGTCCGTAGGCCGGCGGGGTGGCCGACAACTTGCCGGCGACGCGCAGCGCGTCGCGGCGGCGGGCCGAGGAGTGCAGCAGCCACACGCAGTAGGCGAAGATGCCCAGCCCGCCGAACACCGTGGCGAGATACGGCGAGCCGGCGTGGCCGACGACGTTGATGCCGACCGCCAGGGTGACCGAGCCCGCCGACAGGATGCGCCAGCCGTAGGCGTTCTCGCCGAGGCGTTGGCGGGTGTCGGCGAAGCCTGAGCAGACGACGCCGCCGAGGTCAATGACGACGGCGAACGGCAGCGCCAGGATGGCGCGCAGCCACAGCGGCATGGTGTCGGACCACGGCGGCGTCTCGACGCCGACCCAGACCTGGCCGATCGACGAGCCCAGCGCGGCGACGGCGTAGAACGCCCAGGCGGCGTGCTCGGCGGCGCGGCCGAGAGCCTGGTCGCTGCGGGCGGAGGTCATTGGGCCCATGCGGCACCTCCGGTCGGGGTGCGGCGGGCGTTGGCGTTGTGGGACACGGGGTCCTCCTGCAAGGTGTGCAGGGCCCAGCGCCCCATGCGGGACGCGGGGCCGAATCGGGTTCGGCTGTGCGTCCCGCGGGTGGTGCGGGATCAGTTGCAGTGCTGGAAACGGGCCGGGTCGTCGCTGGTTTGGTTGACCTCGCCGGCCTCGGCCAGACGCAGCAGAATGCGCCGGATGGTGCCGTGCGAGTGGCCCAGCACCTTGGCCAGTTCCCACGGCGTGAACGCCAGATGCGGGTAGGTCCGCAGGTGCGCCAGGATCAGCGGCGTCAGTTGCCCGTAGGGCATGCGTTGCGGGTGGATGGACATGGCGTCGTCCTCGTGTCAGACGCGGTCTCGTCGCGCGCCAGCGTTGGCAGCGCGCGTGGCGTCGCCGCGTCAGGGTCGCGAAAGCCGGAGCGTGCCGGCGTCAGATGCTGTCCTGTCGCGGTAGGTGGCCCGCGTTGATCATGTGACGCGGGGTCTGGCGCGTCAGGGTCTGGCCAGGCCGTCACGGTCGTCGGTCTCAGCTGCTGGCGAACCGGCAGGAGACGTCCTTGCCGTGGTGGCGGCCCTGGCACTCGATGTCGCCGAGCTGCCGATGCTGGTCGGCAACCTTGTGCCGCATGGTTTCCTCCAGCTCATCGATCTGCGGGCCGTGCAAGTGCTCGTAGTGGCTCTGGTTGTCGGCCATCTCGGCGGTGACCGGGTGGCCGGGGAACGCGGCCAGCCACATGCGGAAGTACAAGCCCGCGCCCGCGCCGTGCATGGGGGCCAGCTGGCTGACCTTCGACAGCGCCAGGCAGATCTCGGCCGCGGTGGCCGGGCGCAGGTCCGCCCCGGCGGCCACCCGGTCCAGCAGTTCCCGGACGTGGCCTCGGTAGACGAACTCGGTACCCGTGCCCGGCCCGACGTGCCGCGGCGTCAGCACGCTGAAGGCGTGGTAGAGCACATCGGTCTGGCCAGGGTGGTGGCGGGCGGCCGCGGCGATCTCGGCTTCTGCCCATTCCATCACGGCGAACACGGAGCTCGTTTCCGTCTCGATAAGGGCGAACAGGGCGCCGGGATCGGACGTGGCGGACCGTTGGCCCGCGGAAGGTGTGGTGACGGTCATGCGATTCGCTCTCCATCCACTGTGGATGGCCTCGCCGGCCTATCGCCCGTCAAGGGCGACCGAAGTCGACGATGCCCTTGAGGGGTCTTGGCTTCTAGCGGTTACGGCTGACGCCGCAGGTGCTACTGAACGGCGGTGTCGCCGGTGGAGTCGCTGTCAGCGCCGGCGTCGTGGTTCTCGTCGTTGCTGTAGAGCTCGACGCCGGCGGCGGCGAAGCTGTGGTCGAGGAAGGCGGCGTTCAGTTCGCCGCTGTTCGTAGCGGTCGAGCTGGTAGCTGTTGAGCTCCCATTCGTCGTCGGTCAGGGTTCCGCTGTCGGCCTCGATGGTGCCGGTGACCTCAGCCATCAGGGAGCCGAGTTTGTCGTCGCCGGCGAGCATGGTGATCGGCTCGTGGCAGACCAGGCAGACGAGCCAGTCGCCGTCGTCATCGCCGCGCAGGTATACGTCGGGATTAACCGTCCGCGGTGGCGCCGGCACGTTGAGCCGGCGCAGCAGCGACTGCTGGGCCTGGGGCCAGGTCAGCCCGCGGTGCGGGCCGTAGTCGCCGTTCTCGGCGTGCCACCGTCCGTCGGCCCACCAGGTCCGCCAGGTTACGTACCAGGCGATGCCGGCGGCCCAGTCGGGCATGTGCTCGGTGCGTCGGCAGATGACGATCCAACGCGGCGATGGCGTGCTCGGCCACGTACAGGACGTCGGCTAGCGGGAACAACAGTCGGATCATCAGTGGGTCTCCTCGAAGGTGGGTATCTCGGGAAGCTCGACCTGACAGCGTTGGCCGCAGGTCGGGCAGTAGACGGCGAAGCCCGGGCACAGGCACATGTCTTCGGCGGCGCCATCGTCGAACGCCTCGCACTCGCGGCACCGGCTGATGACGCTGCGGCTGGGACCGAACAGGGCCGTGACGCGGTGCTCGGTACCGTCCGCCGCGAGCAGGTCGCGGTCGCCGTCCCAAGTCCAGACGTGATCGCCGGGGCAGCCGATCTGAATCGTGGAGCTGCTCAGCCAATAGCCCTCGTCCGTGGTGACGTCGGCGTACACCTGCGGGGCGCCGCCGTCGACGCTGATTAGGGCCACAGCGCCGCGAGGAAAGCCAGTCGTGGCGGCCAGCACGATCGTGACGGGCTTGCTCAGGCACGCGTCGTCGTGTTCGATCGGTGCGCCTTCGGCGACGTGCCAGCCGTGCGCGGCGCACCACAGCTGCAGCCGGGCGGTGGTGCCCATCCGCGGCGCGTAGTCGTCGAACACGTCGCAACCGACGAAGTCCTGCACCTGGCTGCTGGCTTGCCGATCGTGGGCGCCGGTGCGCTGGTGCAGCCACGCATCGGTGTCGATCAGGTAGTAGAGGTTGTGCAGGGTGACCGGTTCGGCCATGAGGTGTGCCTCCTGGAATCGGGAGGCGTGGGTAGGCTCACCGCGACCCGGCAGCCTGCCCACGCCCTGGTGGGGAGGGGTCAGGACTGCGGGTCGGCGTCGGTCTGCACACCGATGAGCGCGGTGACGCCGCGCACCGCGGGCCAGCCGTGCGAGCGGCCGGGCGCGGTGGCATCGAAGCTTTCGTAGCGGGTGCCGTTCTCGAGACCGAACACGCTGGAGCGGGCCACCTGGTCGTCGACGAACGCGTGCACATCGAGGCACAGGTGCTCGTTGTCCTCGCCGGCGGCCAGGCCGAACACCTGCACGATGGCCTTCTTCCTGCCGTCGGCGAAAGTGACGATCAGGGTGTGGCGTTGCAGGTCGGTGGTGTCGAGGTCGATGACCGGGTAGTCGCTGTCGGGGCGGCCGTACTTGGCCATGTACTCGGCGAAGGTCTCTGCCATGCGCTGGGCTCCCTCTCGGGATGGGAGCGGGCACGGCGCATCGGCCGTGCCCGCAGCTGGGTGGTTCTTGGCCGGGCATCGGCCGGATTAGGTGGAACTGGTGGAGCTTGTGGTGGTGCGACCGGGCAGCGCTGCCCGGCAGTCCGTGGCGCGGTTAGGTCGCCGGCGTCAGCGCAGCGGTCGCGGTGGTGAGCATGGCGGCAGCCTGCTGTTCGGCGTACGCATTGCCGTACAGACCGAACAGCGAGTCGTGGCCGGTCCAGCCGTCGGCGGCGGTGTGCTGTTCGACGATGACGCCGTAGACGTCGCCGTCGAGCCAGGCCCGCCACTCGTCGTGCTCGCCGGTCAGGTCGCACACGTCGGTGATTCCGGCGTGGGCGCGGAAATTGGCGGTGTCGAAGATGACCACCGTGAGGTCCTGGCCGGTGACATGGCGGATCGCGGTGGTGCCGTGTACCAGGCGCAGGTACCGCTCGAACAGCTCGTCGGTGCCGAAGCGGCGCCAGGCGGCCAGGACCCGGTCGGCGTGCTTGGGCTGGTACACCTCACCGGCCCAGACCGCCTGACGGCGTTGGATCAGCAGGGCCGGTGCGAGCGCGTCACCCCACGGCTGACTAGCGTCCTCGTCGACGACGATCCGGGCCCGCCAGCCGGGAAACCTGTCATCGATCACGATCATGCTGCCGTCACTCATCGTCCCCGTCCTCGATGTCGGTGGTCCACAGCGACAGCCGGTCAGCCTGCTCGTGCAAACCAGGTGCGGGTGTCTCGCCGTCGGCCAGGCAGGACGCCAAACCCGCGGCCATCTGCTGGTGGGTACGGCCGAACCCGCCCGAGCGCAGGTCGCTACCGGAGGCGACCAGTTCGCCGCCGAGGTGCACGGCGTAGATCCAGCCGTTGTCGGCGTACGCCAGCCCGACGGTGCCTCCACCGAGCGCGGCGATGCCGATCGTCAGCGACGGCTGCCCACCGGCGATCGCCGGAACCTCGAAGACCGTCTCCGGCTCGGTCCGGTACACCCGGAAGTAGTCCACGACCTCGTCAGCCCCGTTGTCGGTCATCGTGCACCTGCCAGCAGTTCGGTCATGGCGTCGATGTCGGTGTCGTTCATGTACGCCCACTCGGCCACCGCCGCGTTGAACACCCACCCGTCCAGCGGTGGGTGCTGGCCCATCGCGGCCCGGTATGCCTCGGCGTCGGCGCGCAGGAACGACAGAGCGCTGGCCAGCACCTCAGCTGCCTGCCGGCCTCGGCCGTAGTCGCGTACCGGCTGGCGGATCGCTTCCCGGTCGTCGTAAATCGCTCGGTAGCGCGCGGTGATGCGCAGCCGCCACAGCGAGTGCTCGCGGCCCACGAAGCTCAGATCGCAGGACACGACGCCGCCGGTAACCGAGTCGCCGATCTGCACCGAGGGCAGCCGTTCAGCGCCGAGGAACAGGGGCCTTGCAAGCCGGTATCCCATCACCGCTCCCCGTCCGCCGACGCGGGCCGTCTGGTGAGTTCCGGCAGCGACCGATGCGCGGCACTGAGGGCCCGCATCTGCTGCCCGGCCGACCCGGCGCGGTCACCGGTAACGGTGAGCAGATCCGGGCCGTCGCCCGTCTGCTGCGGCGGGCACGTGGACCGGAGGCCGAGGGTGCACACGACCACGTCCGCGGTGGTGAACTGGCCGATGACGTCGTGCAGCTCGTCGGTGCTGCGGGTCAGCCGGTCCAACGACGCGACAAGCAGCAGGTCGAAGACGTCGGACTGGGCGGCACCGACGGCGCCGGCGCGGCCGGGCCGGGCAGCGCCGTGGTTGATGTCGCAGAACGCGGCGACGACGCGCCAGATCGGCACACCGTCTGCCGTCTGCTGCAGAAACGCGGTCTGCTCGACGGCCAGCGCCATGGAATCGGCTCGCAGGTAGAACGCGACGCGGAAGAAGGAAGCAGGTTGCGTCATCGAAAAGTCACTGTCCTTTCAGGTGTCGAAGTCGATCAACGGGCAGGGCGTCCGCGTGTCCGAGAAGCTGGGGTCAGCGTTTCGGCCGGTGATCGGCCCTTTCGTAGGGCATCGAGGGCGCGCCGAAGGGCTCGCCGCCGGTCTAGTGCGGCGAGCGCGGGACGCTCGGGGAGATGTGGTGTGGCCGGGTTACTCGCCCGGTCGGCGGTCGCGGCGGCGATAGGCCGGGCGGACTCCGAGCAGCAACGGCAGGCCGTCGCGGACGGGGTCGTAGAACTCAATGTGGCTGCGCTGGTCCTTGGCGGTGAACATCGCCAGGCTGGAGCAGCTGAGCAGCTGAGCAGCTGGTGCGGGTCGCCGCCGGGCAGCTGGCAGATGCCGACGCTGACCTCGACCGGCCGGACAATGCCGGCCACCGCGGCCGGGACAGCGAGGGCTGCGGTCAGGCTGTCGGCAAGCTGTTGCGGGGTGCGGCGGGTGATGAGGACGAACTCGTCGCCGCCCAGTCGGGCGACGAGGTCGCCCGACTGGGCGGCGTGCCGCAGTCGGAGCCCGACCTCGGCCAGGTAGCGGTCGCCGACGGCGTGCCCGCCGGGTCCGTGGTTGATCGTGTGGAGTCGGTCGACGTCGGCCAGCGCGACGGTGAGGGCGATGTCTGGGCCGGCGGCGGCGATGGCGTCTTCGGCGACGCGGCATACCGGCAAGCCGGTCACCGGATCGGTGAGTGCCACCGCCAGGCGCTGCTGAAGCCCGTCGATCAGGGCGCGGAGGTCGTCGATCTGGGCGCGCATCCGGGTGGCACCCCAGAAGCCGAGAACGACCGCGAAGGTGAGCATCCAGCCGGCGGCCTCGACGAACAGGGCTGTCGCCGAGGGGACGTCGGGAAGCACGGCGATGGCCAGCAGTGGCAGCCAGAAGACCAGGCCGGCGGACATCAGGCTGAGCAGGACGGCGACGAATCCGGGAGCGTTCGGCCAGAAACAACACATGACGATCTACCTCCTCGTGGGCGGGATCGCGGAGGGCACGCCGATCGGCCGGCCGGCACGAGGACGACCGGCCGCAGCCAGGGCGTGCAGGAGGGCTAGCTAGTAGTGACGGCGACCAGCACGTCGTCACCGGACAAGGTGTTGAGGTGGTCATTGGCCGTACGCAGGTAATCCAGTTGATCGGCGTAGCGCAGGCCGATCGGCCGCAGGAGCCGCCCGTCGGCGGTCAGCATCGTGTCGGCGGGAACCGCTTGCAACAGGCCGTACGTGGAGTAGACGTACGGGCCGGCCTCGAACGCGTCGAGGTGATCGGTGGGCAGCTCGGTCGGCCGTCCGGGGTGCGCGTTGAAGGTCATCATCCGCGCGATCCGCGGCTGGCTGACGAACGCGTGCCGGGCAGCATCCCAGCTGTACTTGTCCGGGTCGGCGGCGTATCGGTCGTAAAAGTGCCACCACGGCTTCGCCTCGGGTGATCCGGCGACAATCTGCTGCCAGAGCATGTACCGGTTCCAGTACCGCTCGGCCAGGTCGTCGCGCATCGCGTCGAGATCCAGCAGCCTGACCGGGCCGCCGGCGGCGGTGCCATTGTCAGGTTGCAAGAGATTGATGGTGGTCGACCGCGTCAGCAGCCGGGCGTGCAGAGGCTGGGTCGCGGTCCGGAAATGCCGGGCGAGGCCGGCGTCGGTGATGCCGTGGGCGGCCAGCAGAGCGGAGACCGCGGCGGGGACCTGGTGGGTGCCGGCCGTCTTGGACAGGCAGACAGTCACGGTGCGAACGTCAGACACAGTTGTTCCTCCAAAGTGGATACGCGGTGGGCGCAAAGAAACGCCGTGCCCGACGACTCGCGTCGAGGCGAAGCCCGGGTGGGGCGGTGGTACGGAGAGGTTTCGCAGGCCGTGATGAACAGCAGCAGCGAAGGCGCATGGTGTGCGCGGAAGGTGCGACGCCCGCAGAGGGGGCGCCCGGGTGGTGCGTGGTGGTGCTTGGGTAGTGCGGGGTGGGTTGGCGGCGCACGAGCGGTGCAGGCCGACCGGCCGGGTGGCGGTGGGCGGTTGCGACCGTGGTCGTGGGCGGCGGGCCCGAGGGTGGTACCAACGGGTTTCTCGATGAGAAGACTTCACCATAGCGCCGGCACCCAACAGCCCGGGCCCTTCACCGCCGCGCTTCGAATGGGGCCTGACCTGCGCTATTGGACCACGCCGTGCGCGGGCCGGCGCGGCTGTTGGGTGATCCGGTGCCGCTGTTGGGTGACCCAACGGCATCACGCAGGCAGGCGCCCGGCTCGGTTGCTACCGCAGGTGCCGCAGCGGGTGGTCGTCGGGGCGGGGTGCGCCGGGGTTGAGCGGGCCGGGTTGACCGTGCCCGCGGGGCAGGTCGATCAGGCGGATGCGGTGGCGGCCGTTGCCGACGAGCCGCCACACCAGTTCGGCCGGATCGTCGCCGGCCTCCGGTGAGGTGGTCGCGATGACCAGGTTTGGCTCGGGCCGGTCGGCCAGTCGCCGGTGCAGGTTCTGCTCCCGGGCGCGGTTGGGCAGGACGAACAGCACGGCGTACGGGGGGCCGCCTTCGGCGCGCAGCCTGCGGTAGGAGTTGAGCTTGTCGGCCAGCCGGCCGAGCGGTTCAGTGCCGCGGTCGAGTTCGAGGAAGAACCCGGTCTCGTGGTGGCCGTCGGCCCAGACACCGTGCCCGTCGGGGTGAATCCTCCGGCCGAACGCGCCGGCGGTGGCGCGCTCCGACCACCACCGCGACAGCGCCGTGTCCTGGCTGGTTCGGCTGTGGACCAGGAGCCGGACGAAGAAGTCGTTGGCCTCCAGCAGGTGGTCCAGCGCCGGGTTGGCATAGATACGGTCCTGGCGTTCCCGCAGCGCCCGGGCCGTGGGCGGAGCCTGCTCGGCAGCGAGCGCGGTCAGCCGGGCCGAGAGCGGGCCGGGTACCCAGCAGACGATGTTCGCAGTGCCCGGCTCGCTACGGCGGATGAATCGATCGACGAACCCGAAGGAGCGCAGGACGGTGAGCCGGTGGCGGCAGGTGATGGCGCTGGTGAACAGCACGTCGGTGAGCTGGCCGGTGGTGAGGGTGGTGTGGTCGTCCAGCAGCGAGGCGAGTGCGTAGTCGCGAGGACGAAGGCGATGAGAGACATCGATGAGAGTGGGAGAGGAAGAGGAGTTGACGGAGTAGGAGGGGGTGGATGAGCGATAGACGGAGGGCGACGAGGGGGTGATCCCCGTCCGGGAGACTTCCCCTACAGGGAAGAGTCGGGTTGGCCGGCTGGCAGGCATAAGGTCTCCTTGCTGCGGTGTTGGCCAAGGCGGGCCGGCCTGGGGTCGGCCCGGCGGGGCGGAGTCCAGGCCGGGGTCGCGGCCGACCCGCAGCCGCACCTCCGGCCAGGTATGGGGTTGGAAGAGGAGGTATCGCCCGACGAACACGAGGCGACGAGATGTCCGCGCGACGCAGCCCGTATGCATACCGCTGAGACCGCTGGCCTCGACTGCGGACGAACTGCGAATGGTTGGGCTACCGGTGGCGACCGCGCGGCTAGATTGATCAAAGTGAGTGGGTGCATGCTTGCGGGACGCGGTCAGACGTCCCGCTGTGACGCGCAGGACGAGCACAGTGGACCGGATCGTGTTGGTGTTCGGACGCGGCCGGCGCCCCAGCCCCAGCGGCACAGGGGTTCGGGGATTCCGGCCGCTGCGGCGTCCTGCTCCAGTACGCGGATGTCGGCGAGGGCCTCTGCGGCGATCGGCCACGCGGCCAGCTGTTCCCGTTCGTCCCGGGAGGCGAACGCGCCGCACAGGCACTCGCCGGACATGTGCAGCATGTCGGCGACCTGGTTGCGCGGGCACTCCGGGAACCGCATCCGATAGGTGTTGAGGTCGAGTGCTGTCCAGTTGCGCAGCGGTGACACCCACACGATCGACTTGCGGCGCTCGAGCTCGGGTATTGCGCGTGCGGTCCGTCGTGGCGACTCCGCGAGGCGGCGCCCGGCGAGGAACACGATGCGTTCCTGGTGCGGCTGGCGTACCAGTTCGTTCTTCGCCGTCTGCAGCCCGCGTTCCTTGAGCCGCTGATACATCTTCCAGTGCTTCGCCGGGCCGGGGAATCCGTCTGCGAGGACCAGCTCTCGGTAGGTCGAGCCGGGCGGGGGGTGTTTCTCGATCAGCGGTAGCCCCCACGCGGCGCACACGTCGCGGACGAATTGCCGGGTGGCTTCGATGCCGATACCGGTGTTCGCGTGCACGGCGTGGGTGGCGCGGCTGCGGAACAGGTGGGCCAGCACGGTGGAGTCGTGGCCCCCGGAGAACAACACCACGGTCGCGGCGTGCCGCCGGCCGCGGCCCTTGCCGTCGCGGTGCTCGGTGATGTGCTCGCGGACGGCCGCGTCGAGAAGCTGGTGGGCCTGGCTGATCAGCAGGTCGAGCCGAGCATGCCGCGCTGACAGGTCGAACCCAGCCGCCGCGGTCATGCGGCGCTCGGGTGGGTCGGGCCGCCGGGGCGGGGTCGGCGGCGCCGTCGAGCGGCCCGTTGCTTGTCCTCGTACGCTTGCCAGGTGCTGAACCGGCGGCCGGCCATGGCCTTCACGAAGGCGCGGATGCGGTTGGCGGGGATGCCGACCAGACGGGGTCCGAGGACGGCGAGCAGGTCGGAGGCGTCCTGCGACGAGAATCCGGCGTCCACGATGGCCTGGTCATCGGGGAAGACGTCGGCGACCCGGTCGACGGTCGGGTCGAGCTGGCTGTCTTGGGTGCCGCCGTAGGAGTAGACCCACAGGAAGTTCGGCGGCGGATCGGGTTCCACGAGGCGCCTAAACCGGTCGACTTCTTTGGTGTAGGCGTAGAAGTGCAGGTCCGGTCGCGACCGGCAGATCCGCAGCCAGGCTCGCAGGTAGTGGTCGCTGAAGAAGTCACCGCTGTCGTGGATGCGGATCCAGCCGCCGGTGAGCTTCTTGGCCGCGAGCTCGGTGAGCATCGCGGCTTCCCAGCCAGGCAGGTCGTCAAGGACAAACGTGAGGTTGGCGTGGTGCTTGGCGCGGACAACCGGCCACAGGTAGGTGCCTTGCCGGGCGTAGCACACCTGGGCGCAGATTCCAGCCGAGGGACATGTATTGAACGTGCGGCCGTCGTCGAGGCGGCCGGCCCAGGCGGGCAGCGTCCAGTTCCAGACGCCGATAGCTTTCAACTCGCGGTTCTGCGTGAGTAGCTGACGGGGACGTGCGGCAACAGTGCGGGCGTCGATGTTTTCCGGCATGGTGGTCTCCCGACCGTGAGTGACGGGGACAAGGGACCGGCATTGGCCGCGAGGGGCATGCGCCGGTAAGCGACGCCGACGGCCCGGATCAGGGGCTCGGCGTGAGAGCGGTGTGGCTGCGCTGGCACATGCGGGTCAGTTCGGGCACCGCGAGGGGGTCGGCGGTCAGGTCGAACGCCTGGAGCCAGCCGGTGCGGGCTTTGCTGGGCGGCAGCAGGTGCAGCGGGTACGCGTCGTGGACCGCGAGGACCCAGTCGGGCAGCGGCCGGCCGGCGGACAGGATCAGGCTCCAGCTGGGCCCGTGCAGCCGGATCACCGCCGGCGTGCCTGCGGCGGTGGCGTACGCGATCCGGATGAGGTCCGGGTCGCCGCTGGCGGCGATCTGCGGGGCCTCGTTGAAGATGTCGTGCAGCCGCGGCCTGGCGGACAGGTTTGCGTGATGGGTTTGGATGAGCCGGACCCGGTCGTCCAACAGGCGTGCGGTGAACAGCTGGTTGGCGATCTGGTCGGCCAGCCGCCGCCGGTTGGGCATGTCCGGTGTGGTGGTGTTGGGCGTGCTCACGGGAACCTCCCGAATCTTCGGGGCCACAAACGGTGAGCGCCGCGTGACCGTTGGGTCACGCGGCGCTCGTTTCGGTGGGTGTTGGGTCGTCGGGCGGCTCGGGCCGGCGCTTGCGGCCGGGTGGCTTCATCCGGGCGAGCTTGGCGATCGCGGCCTGGCCGTTGCCGCTGTCGGGGGTGACGTTGGCCAGGGCGGCCTGCCGGACCGCGGTCGTCTCCCCCACCGGCGGTTTGGGCGGCAGGGTGTGCAGGGTGAACGCCGGGGTCTCCCGGCCGTCGACCACCAGGCGAGCTGCGGCCTGGAAGGCGTCCAGGTGCGACAGGTCGTGATCGGACAGCTCGGGCATGGTGTGTTTGGCCAGCTGGGTGGCGTCCTCCGGCGCGCAGGTGAAGAACACTTTGTTGCGCGCGTTCGCCGACAGGGCGAGCTGCGTCTCGCGGGGCATCTGGGTCAGGTTCTGGTGCGCCAGGACGAGACCGAAGCGATAGCCTCGCGCCTCGGCGAGCATGTCGCCGACGCTGCCGGGCAGGTTGAGGAAGTTGTGGGACTCGTCGATGTAGGCGACCGCGTCACGGCGGGCGTCTTCGGCGATCCGGGTGCGGCCGGTGGCGGTCTGCCATGCCTGGGCCAGGATGAACGAGCCCATCAGGCGGGCGGTTTCTTCACCGATCTGCCCTTTCGGCAGCCGGGCGAGCAGGATGCCGCCGTCGAGCACGCGGCGCATGTCGACCGTCGAGCGGGCCGCGCCGACGGTCTGCGTGACGAACGGCCGCGTCAGAAACGACCGCAGCCGGGCCAGGACCGGCCCGATGACCTGCGAGCGCAGCGGCGGCGGCGTCGACTCGAACCACTGCCAGAACCCCAGCAGTCCTTCGGGGTCGTCGAGGTCGCTGGTGAACGCTGCCCGGAACTGCTTGTCCTGCAACAGTGACGGGATCAGGGTGAGCGTGGCGTTGGCTTTGCGTAGCAGCGTCAGGCAGGCCATGCGCATCGTGTCGTCGATCCGCGGACCCCAGTGCTTCGCAAAAATCTTGCCGAAGATCGACACGATGTGGTCGACGACCAGGTCGTGATCGGCGCCCTCAAGGGGGTTGAGCGTGGCGCCGGCGGGCTGGTCCGGGTCGATGAGATAGAGGCGTTTGTCGGCGACGTCGGCCGGGAGTCGGTCGATGACGTCGTTGATCAAGTCACCTTTGGGATCGATGACGATGACGCCGCGGCGCGCGTGGATGTCGTCGAGGATCATGTGGGTGAGCAGGGTGGATTTGCCGCTGCCGGTGCTGCCGATGACGTGCGCGTGCTGCCGGGCGTCGGCCGCCTTCAAGGCGACTTTGTGGCCGCCGACCTGGGCGGTGCCGAGGACTTTCGTGCCGCGCCCGCCGCTGACCACGGCGACCGGCGCCGGCATCGCCTTCGCCCGGGCCCGGTCGAGGCCGGGGACGGCGATGTCGGTCGGCAGCCCTGCGAGGGTGGACAGCTCCCCGGCGTTCAAGACGAATCCGGAGCGCAGCACCCGCGACGCCAGCACCCGGCCCGGGTAGCCGGTGCGGATCCGGATGCGGCGCAGCCGGTTACGGCCGGCGTACACGCCGAAGCTTGAGGCCAGGCCCTGTGCGATGCTGGTCAGCCGCGGCGCGAGGGTCTTGGCGGTGCCACCGGGCCCGGTGTGCGCGACGGCGTAGCGGACCGCGACGTCCCACAGCGGTGTGCCGGCGAGTTTGTCGACGGCCGCTCGGGCGTCTCGGTCGGCTTGCGGGTCCGCGCCGGGTAGCCGCGCCGCCGACCGCCCCGCGGTGGGGGTGGTGCGGCGGGTCGGGCCGAGCACGCTGAGCGCGACGTCAAGGACGCCGCGCAGCCACACTGCCGGGTCGAGCCAGCTGGTCGGTGGCTTGCCGGTTCGCAGGGCCTGGACACCGCGGCGTAGGCGGCGGATCTGCCGGTTGCTGGCCGGCCGGGCCAGGACCTGCACGCATGCCGCTTCGGTGCGGCCGAGTTCGGCTGCGGCCTGGATCAGGGTGCGTAGCGGGTCCGCGTCGTGGTCGCTCTCGAGCGGGAACCAGGCCGGCAGCACCGGGATGAGCGCGCCGCCCTCGGCGATCGCGGTGGCCGGGACCGGGTCGCTGGGATCGGCGATGTTGCAGGCGATGCCGGGCCAGGCGCCGCGGATGGCAGCGAGGACCGGGCCGTACGCGATCGTGTCGGGTAGCCACAATCCGATCCGCAACTGGCGCCCGGACCATCGGTACTCCAGGGCCACGTGCGCGCGGCTGTCGCGGAGCCGGCGCCGCCCGGTCGGCCGGAGGATCTCGGCGAGGGTGGACCAGAGCACGCGGGCGCCGTCCGGGTCGACCTCGGGGGGTGGGTTGATCCAGATCAGCCGGGCGTGCTCGCGCCTTCGTGCGTCGTGCCGGGCCAGCAGGGCCGCCCGGGCCACGTGCCCGGCGACCGCTAGTGCGGCCACGACGGCGAGCAGCCATGGCCGCTGCATGCACCAGGTCGTGACCGTGTGGGCGAGGTGTTCGGCCCACACCGTCGGGGGCGGCTCCGGGAAGTTCGGCGGACCGGACGAAGGTGCAGGAGACGAAGGAGAAGGGTGCGGGGCAGTGAGCCGGGACATGACGGTGGCCCTTTCACCGAGCGCGAAGAAGGGCCGGCCCTTCTTCGCGCTCGCGTGGAGCTCGAAGAGAGGGCCGGCCCTGAAGAAGGAAGGGAAGAGGACGGTGGTGGCCGGATCGTCGGCCGGCGGTTAGCGGTGGGCTACTCGTCGACTTCGAGGTCTCCGATGCACAGCCGGTGCTCTTTGCGGGACGCGACGGCCTGGAAGCTGACCCGGTGGGTGCCGGAGATCAACAAGCCCTCGCCGCGGCGGGCTGACAGCAGTAGCCGGGTCTCGCCTGTGGTGAGGCCGAAGGAGCGGGCGATGACGGCGATCGGTGGCGCTGCCTGCCGCAGCAGGATTTGGGTGGCGGCGTTGGCGATGACGGCCTGCCCGAGGTCCGAGCCGAGCAGGTCACCGACGTCCTGGGTGATGACCGAGACTCCGGCCTTGCGTTTGCGGGCGCTCTTGGACAGGCGGTAGAGGAATTTGGCGCCTTCGCCGTCCTTGAGCAGCACCCACGCCTCGTCGACGATGACCAGCCGGCGCGGCGGCATCGCGCCGGCGGGTGGCACGTCGACATCACGCCAGATCGCGTCCAGCGCCATCAGCATGCCCGGTGCCCGTAGCTCGTCGGCCAGCTGCCGGGTCGACCACACCACCAGCTGCCCGTGCGGGACATGCGTGGTCGGTCCGTCGAACAGGTCGCGGAAGCTGCCGGACACCCAGGGGGTGAGCCGGGCGGCCAGGGTGAGCGCCGGGCCGGAACCGTCGGTTTCCAAGGCGGAGGACACGTCACGCAACAGCGGCGCCTGCCGCTGCCACGTGCTCGGGTCGTTGGAAATCCCCGCTGTCGCGTAGGCGGCGATGATCGCCCTGTCCAAAGCGGCCCGCTCGACCGGCGGCGGCTGCTCACCCAGCAGCACCGCAACGAGGGTGTGCAGAAACAGGGCCCGGCGCGTCAACGCGTCGTCGCGGCGGTCCCCGGCTGGGATGTCGAGCGGGTTGAGCCGGACGCCGCCTGCTCCGAGGTGAATCGTGGTGCCGCCGACCGCGTCGGCGAGGCGGTGATATTCATTGTCGGGGTCGATGACCGCGATGTGCACCCCGTCGGCCAGCGAGCGCAGGACCTCGAGCTTGATGAAGTAGCTCTTCCCGCTGCCGGAGTCGGCCAGGACAACGGAGTTGGCGTTGTGCTGGTTCCAGCGGTCCCACCACACGATGCCGTTGCTGTCCGGGTTGAGCCCGTACAGCATCCCTGCTTCCGGGGCAGGTTCTCCGGGCAGCGGCGCGGGCAGGTCCGGGCTGGCGAGGGGGAACATCGTGGCGATGGCCTCGGTGTCCATGACTCGCCGCTGGCCGATGGTGTCGGTCGCCAGCGGCAGCATGGTGAGCCAGCCCTGTAGCTGGCGCCAGGTGGCGGGCTGGACGTCGAGCAGCACCGACGCGGCGACCGCGCGGACGTGCGCGACTGATTCCTGCAGCTCT
Source organism: Jidongwangia harbinensis (assembly GCF_020216025.1). Taxonomy (GTDB): domain Bacteria; phylum Actinomycetota; class Actinomycetes; order Mycobacteriales; family Micromonosporaceae; genus Actinoplanes; species Actinoplanes harbinensis. The sequence continues at coordinate 118,352 of NZ_JAIWNC010000028.1, forward strand.
TCCAGGCTCGGGGCGTGTACGCACAGGTACAGGCCGACCCGGAACAACTTGGATTGGCCGCGGGCGATGCGGTCGGCCAGGTCCGCGGCGTCGTCGGCGGCGGCCTCCGCAGCCGGGTCGAGCAACCGGCCGTTCTCGGTGTCGGAGCGCCGGTTGGACTCCAGCCGGGCGCGCTGTCGGCGTAGCCGGCCCGCGGCGGCTTGCGGGGTGAGCGGGTCGATGTAGACGACGACGTCGAGGCGGCCGGGCCAGGCCAGCAGCGGGTCGAGCCAGGCCGCGCCGACCTCAGCCGGATACCCGGTGACGATCAGGGTCGACGCGTAGCCGTCGCCGACCTGTAGATGGCGGGGCAGGTTGACGACGCCGGCGGGGCCTAGAACGGACGAGAGCCCGGCCGCATCTGCCGGGCTCTCACCAGTCTCTGTCTGCGGTTGTTGTTTGCGGTTCAGCAGTTTCATAAGTCGGCTCCTTGTCCGGTCACCGGTGCCCCGGGACGGGCTCGGGGCCAGGTGACGTCGGCCGGGGTGTAGGGGTCGGTGGCGCAGGTGAGCACGGCGGTCGCGGTCGCCCCGTCGAGCACGACGGTCTGTGCGCCCAGGGCGGCAAGCGCCGAGGCGGCGTGGTCCGCGCGGCGTAGGACTTCGGTGTCGCGGCCCCGGTCGCCCTGGGCGGTGACGGCGATGGTGACGGTGCGCCACAGCGGATCTCGGCGCTCGGCCAGCTGATCCAGGAACTCGGCGTAGTCGTACGCCGCGTCCGCCAGCGCCGGATTGGCGATGCCCGCCGCGCCGTCGGCGACCCGTTGGGCGTGGCTCGACAGATCCACCCGCTGCGCCGAGATCACCAGCTGCACTCCCCCGGTCAGCGAGTTCAACCACCGCCCGTACGCGTCGACCAGGGCGACCTGCTCGTCACCGGAGCGCAGCCCGATGTTGACGGTCGTCGCCGCGACCAGGGCGACCGCCTTGTCGCCGGCGTCGATGACCCCGGATTCGGCTATCGCCCGGGCCGCAAGTCGCAGCTGCGGCACCGCCATGCCCGGCCCAGGCGCCCACCCCGGCACCGGTTGGGCCGCGGCGGCCGCGTGCTGCTTCTGGCTACTGGACTGCTGCACCGCCGACAGCAGCCAGGCGTCCAGGCTGCGCCCGTCGCGGCGGCCCAGCGCGAGCGTGACCGCGACCCCGGCGACCGGCACCAGCAGCCCAATCAAGACCGGCGGTGGCAGCAAGTGCCCGAGGCCGCGGAACACCGCGTACGCGACCGCGGCGGCGACCGCCAGGATCGCGAGCTGGCGTGCCGTCAAACCGTAAACGATCTTGTCGGGCTGGTCCACGTCCGTCGGAACCCTTGCTCTATAAGGCTCGTCCGTCCAAGTACTCTTTGGACTCATTGACGATCACCCACCCTTTTCATCCGTTGTTCGGTCAGTGCCTTACGGTGCTGATCACGATGCGCAAGTGCACCGGGCTGTGGTTCATGTGCGAGGTCGACGGGAGGCGTCGGGTCACGGTGCGTCAGGAGTGGACGGATCGTGGTGTGCCGGCGTCGTCGGATCGGCTCGCTGTTGATGGGTTGGGCGCCGCGCGGGCGTTGGTCGACGCGATCGACGCGACGCGGACAGGCAGCCCTCATGAAGTACCTCCTGAGCAGGGACAGGACAGGGATGGCTCGGATGAGCCGGGAACGAGGGCTGTTGAGCGGGCCAGACCTGCGCCAAGCGGTGATGGCGGTGGCGAACATGCTCGAGGCGCTGCTGAACGCGGATGTGGCCGGTGAAGCCGTCGCCGAAGATCACGTCGTCGCATCTGAGCCGGTCGGCGATCGTGTACGTACGTCAGTCGACCCTGGCGCAGGTGCGGGAGAACACCGAGTCCACGACCCGGCAGTACGGGTTGACCGCGACCGCCGCCGAGCTCGGCTGGCTGGCCGAGCAGGTCGTCGTGATCGACGCCGACCTGGGCATCTCCGGGCGGTTCGGTTCCGAACGCGATGGCTTCCGCGACATCGTGGCGCGGATCTGCATGGGCGAGGTCGGCGCCGTATTTGGGTTGGAGGTGTCTCGGTTCGGCCGTTCGAACGCCGACCTGACCCGGCTGATGGAGCTGGCCCGGCTCACCGACACCCTGCTGATCGACGCCGACGGCGTCTACGACCTGGGCAACGTCAACGACCGGTTGCTGCTCGGCCTCAAAGGTCAGATGAGTGAGATCGAGCTGCACTTTCTGATGGGCCGGCTGCACGGCGCGAAACTCGCGGCAGCCGAGCGCGGTGAACTGCGGCACCCGCTGCCGGTCGGCCTCGTTTACGACGCTGACGGCGGTGTCGTCAAGGACCCCGACGAGCAGATCCAGGGCGCGGTCGCGGACCTGTTCGCCGAGTTCGGCCGCGGCGGTTCCGCGCTCGCGGTGATGCGCGCGTTCGACGCCGCGGGCAGGTTGTTCCCCCAACGCACCTGGGGCGGCGCGTGGGCGGGCACGCTGAAGTGGGGCAAGCTGACCCGGGTGCTGCAGGCGTTGAAGAACCCGGCCTACGCCGGCGCCTACACCTTCGGCCGCTCCAGCGAACGGCGCCGGGTCCAGCCGGACGGGACGGTGCGCAGCTCGCGCCGCAAACGCGCCCGCGAAGACTGGACGGTCACCATCCGCGATCACCACGAGGGCTACATCAGCTGGCAGGAATACCTCGACATCGAGGTCAAACTCGCCGCGAACAACACCCAAGGCGGTGCCCGCCCGGCCCGGGAAGGCACCGCCCTGTGTCAGGGGCATCATCAGCTGCGGTGTCTGCGGCGGCCGGGTCGGCACCCGCTACGACCGCGGCGACGCCCGGGCGACCTACACCTGCCAGGTCAAAGACGCGATCCGCACACCGCAGTGCCGGACCGTGGTTTCGACTACCGTCGACGCGGCCGTCAGCGCCCTGTTCCTCGACACCATCACCGAGCAACAGATCACCATCGCGCTGGCCGCCAGCGACGAGGTCACCGACCGCCGCGTCCGCAACCACCGGGCCGCCGAACTGGCCGTGCAACGCGCCCGCTACGAAGCCGAACGCGCCGAACGCGCCTTCACCAACGTCGACCCGGACAACCGGCTGGTCGCCCGCAGCCTGGAGAGCCGCTGGGAGACCAAGCTGGTCCAGCTCGCCGACGCCGAAGCAGCGTTGGCCACCGCACAAGCCACCACCGCCCCCGCGCCAGAGCAGAACGCCTTGCGCGCCTTGGCCGCTGACCTGCCACGGTTGTGGGACAGCCCCACCACCAGCCACCGCGACCGCAAACGACTGCTGCGCAGCCTGATCGCCGACATCACCCTGTTGCCCGCTATCGACGACGACAGCGTCCGGATCGGTGTCCGCTGGCACACCGGCGCCACCGACGAACTCACCGCCCTGCGGCACGGGCCCGGCCGCACCCCCGCCGGAGCTTTGGAACTGGTCCGCCGCTACGGCGCCACACACACCAGCGAACAACTCGCCGAACGGCTCAACGCCTCCGGCTTGCTCACCGGCAAAGGCAAACCCTTCACCGCCGGCGCGGTCGCCCGCGTCCGAGACGCCTACAAAATCTGGGCGCCGCGCACCGTGGCCATCCAAGACGGCGAGGTCAGCGTCAAACACGCCGCCGCACAGCTCGGCATTCCCGCCAGCGCCGTCTACAACTGGCTGGTCAAAGGACAGGTTCCGGCCCGCCGCGCCCCGGGCGGACGGTGGTGCATCCCCTGGGACCCCGCAACGCAGGAGATCTACCGGGACAAAGTCGCCAAGTCGTTCCGCCTCAAGCCGACCAACCTCGCTGCCAACCGGGACCCCGGATCGGACGCGACTCACCGTGACAATTACGGCCGATAGGGTGATGACATGGTGAACGCGGCGCCCGCCGTCTACCGCTGCGGACTGACCGACAGCAGCCGCTGGCGGGAGTTCCAGCTGCGGCCGGACGACATCGTGATCAGCGTGCCGTCGAAATGCGGTACGACCTGGATGCAGATGATCTGTGCTCTGCTGATCTTCCAGACCCCCGACCTGCCCACCGCGCTGACCACCCTCTCGCCCTGGCTCGACATGTTCCTGCGACCAATCGCGGACGTCACCCGGACCTTGGACGCCCAGCAACACCGCCGGTTCATCAAGACCCACACCCCGCTCGACGGTCTGCCCCAGCTGCCCGGCGTCGTCTATGTCGTTGTCGGACGCGATCCCCGTGACGTCGCCGTGTCGATGGCTTACCACCGGCCCAACCTCGACGACAAGGTCATCCACCGCCTCCTGGCCTCCGGCGACCAGGCACCCACCGACCCACCGACCAAACCGGAGCGTCCGGCAAGCACGCGTGAACGCGTGCTGCGGTGGATCGATGACCCGCGGCCGGCGACTGAGAACCTGGACTCGCTGCGCACCGTGGTCCACCATCTCGGCCAGGCGTGGGAACGCCGCAACGAACCAGCGGTGATCCTGCTGCACCATGCCGATCTCTCTCGAGACCTCGCAGGGCAGATGCGGCGACTCGCCGACCGGCTGGGCATTCACGTGCCGCGGAAGCAATGGCCAGCCCTGATCGAGGCGGCCACCTTCACCTCCATGCGCGCCAAGGCCCACCAGCTGGCCCCTGACGAGCGGCTCGGACTGTTCACCAGCAACAGTGCCTTCTTCCGCTCCGGCAAGCCCGGCCAGTGGAGAGAAGTCCTCAACGACGCCGACCTCGCCGCCTACGACAGCTTGATCCGGTCGCTGGCCAATCCAGACTTCGTCGACTGGGCCGAAAACGGCACACACAGCAGCTGAACGACACCAGCAACCTGCATCCACGCCTGCACCGAGCAGAAGAGCATCGAACTCCAACAAACCCCAACAACAAACGCAGAGAAGGCAGTATGAAGCGCCCGTCGGGATCCGGGCGCGCGGGCCGGCCTCCTCATTGTTACGCATCCCGCTCACCACGCTCGCCCCGCTCGCGGCGGCCCTTGAGATAGCAGGTGTAGAGGTCGACGCCGTCGGCGAGTTCCTGAGGCGTGTACGGGTAGATCGGCCGGCCGGTCGGCCAGGCGATCGCGACGACCGCACGGTGATCGCGGACCTGTCCGATGGCAGGCGAACTGGTGGTGTTGGTGCTCATGACCGGTTCCTTCCGGTGGGTGCGGCGCTGCCGCGGCTCGGTGTGGTGCTCCGGTTCGCCGCGGTGCCGCGGCCCGAGGTCGCGGCGTCGCGACGGCGCAGGGATTGGGTGTAGACATCGACGCCGCCGGCGATCTCATCCCGGGTGTAGGGCCTCACCGGGCGTCCACTCGGGTAGGCCGTACCGCCCACGCCCGGGGCGGCACCGGCGGGTGGTCGGGCCGGCACGCGCGCCGGTCGCGCCGAGCGGGCAAGGGCGGGCGGGGACGTCCGTTCGGCTGCGGGCAGTGGGTTGGCCGCAGGCCGCGACAACGGGCGGGAGCCACCGCCGCGCGACGGGCCGGTCGGCCACGGCCGGTCGGTACGACCGGCGGCCGGTCCCGCACTGGGCCCTCGGCCAGCGGCGGCCGCGGTTCGTGCGACGCCGCCTCGGCCGGCCGCGCGGCTCAGCCCTCTGGTGAGCTGCTGCACGAGCACGACCCGCACGATCATCCCGACCGGACTCGGCGACGACTTCGAGACGTAGCGGCGCATCATCGACGGGACCTTGAGGATCGCCCACAGCAGGCACAGCACGACCAGCAGTTTCATGACCGTCCCGGTGTTGCCGGGCAGGCCCAACGCCGGAAGGTCGGACTGCGGGCTCAGGAAGATCGTGAGCGTCGTGTGCAGGGCGACCGCCTGGATGAGCACGGTGCCCAGCGCGCCGAGCATGAGGCGCCACCACAGTTTCGCGGCCGGCTCGGTCTGCGGGGTTCCGTGCAGCGCCAACGCGATCGGCGCCACCCCGACAGCCACGATGAGCACACCGAGCCGGATGATCCATTGCACCAGCAGCATCGCCACCAGGACCGCGATGACCAGGCCGATCACGACGAACAGGAACCCACCGGGCTCGGTGGCCGTCTGGTCGGCGAACGCGTCGGCGACGATCTGCTGCAGGTGCCGCATCGACCCCGGCGAGGTGATGTCCTGAGAGGTCAGAGCGATCGTCAACGCGTTGGCCAGGCCGATCATCTGTGAGCACAGCGGCATCGCCAGGTTCGCGCCGATCAGACCGATGACCAACCGGGGAATCAGTTCGCCCGGGCCGTAGCGGCTTTGGATGGTGTCGCGGCCCAGCACCAGGATCGCCATCCACAGGATGGCCAGCACATAGCAGGTGTTGACGATCGCCAGCGAGGTGCGGGAGAAGGATTGGACCTGCGGCAGCAGGGTCACGTCCGGCGAGTGGAACGCGGTTGCCGACAGCAGGTCCCACAGGATGCTTAGTCCGCCGGCGATGACCGCGGCGAACCGTCTGAGGATGGCGTCGATCAGCGCGGAGGTGAACCAGTTAGCCATGCTCAGCCACCGATCCAGCCCTTCACGATGGCGAGCAGGACCGGCGCCAGAACAGCGAGGGCGTAGCCGATCAGGGCGGACTTGAGCGCCGACTTGGCCTTCTCCACCTCAGCCGGGTCACCGCCGGCCGCGAGGTAGCGCAGCCCACCGATCGTCAAGAAGAGGGTCGCGACCCCGAGCAGCATCCCGATGATCCACGTCGTGATGTTGGAGATGATCACCGGCAGGCTGTGGGCCGCCTCGATGTGCGTGTCGGCCGCGTAGGCGGGAACGGAAACGGCCACCGCCGCAGCGGTGGCCGTCAGAAGGAAGAGCAGTCGGGAAATGTTGCGTCGCAACATGGTGGGCACCTCCCGCCCCGGCTTGCGGGGCGAATTGGGATTTGAGGTGCGCCACCGGGATCACAGGGGTGGGGCCGCAGGAGCGGTGCTCCTTCCAGCCGTTGCGGGATCGGGTGCGAACACGGCCCCGTCAGGCCGGCGCCACAACGTGATCCCGGGGCGCCGACGCCGGCCGCCTCTTGCGGTCCGATGTCTTGCCCACCAAGGCCCTGCGTTGGGTGCCCAACGCGGCCTATGCCGCCGCGCCGCTACCCAACGCCGGCCCAACACCACGCCCCGGGCGGCTGGTGTTGGGCCGGTTGCGGCGCGAGCGCAGCGGCACGAACGACAACTCGCCCGCCCCGATCGCGTCGGCGAGGCGTTTCTCTGCCCGCGTCCTCCACGCCGACGCCAGCTGCGGGGAGATCCCGATCCGCGCGGCCACGCCGGCCAGGGTCTGGTCGTCCAGCCGGGTGGCGGCGATCAGATTGGCCTCGTCCCGGTCGAGCACGGCGACCGCCACCGCGCGGGCCAGCACCAGATCCGGGTGATCCCAGGGCCGGATCGGCATCACCGCCCCCAGCTCGCCGGAGCGGATCAGCATCGTGTCGGATTCGGCTTCACGGACCTTGCGGGCGGCACGGACCCCGGCCTCGATCAGCCGGCCGCAGATCCGCGCCGCGTCGAGGTCGACCCGCGCAAGGCACTCCATGAACCCCAGCAGCAGTTCAGCGTCCAGGTCGTGGGTGTCGCCACGCCAGCCGGCGGCCAGCATGCCCGCCTGGCGGCGCAGGCCGGGCATCGCCATTCCGACAGCGGCGACCCGCCACGCCGGCCCGTCCCGGCGAGCCCGCACGACTAGCTCCCGCCACACCGCGTTACGGACCTGCGGGCTCGTGCCCGCCGCCAGCACCAGCCGGCGCAGCTCGTCCAGCGGCAGGATCCGGTCGGGCAGCCCGTCGAAGCCGCGGGCGTCGAACGGCACATGCGTCGGCGCTTCAGCCAGCAGGGTGAACGCCTTCTCGGCCGCCTCCAGCGGCGTCGACGGCCAAGGCGAAGAGGTAGAGGTAGACATGCAGAACTCCCGAATGGTGGGTGCGCCACGGTGACCCCGGGCGCGTGAGCCGCCATTCAGGCAGGTTCAGCCAACATCAACCGAAGTGGCCGTCGGCGGCGTCCGGCTGTTGGCGCAGGTCACGACCGCCCAACAGGCCGCGGCACGCGAACCCGGCCTCGGCGCCGATGAACAAGGGCTGCGACAACGGCGCAGGTCAGGCGGCCAGTTGGGCGCGGTTGGGCAGGCCGCCGTCTTCCGGGCTCGCGACCGGGTAGCCGGCGTGGCGCAGCGGCAGCATGGCCGGGGACGTTCCGACGTCCAAGGTGCGTCAGGCGACACGCCTTGTGCACTCAAGACGCGACGACGGCGGTCACGGCCGGGTCGGCGAGCGTCGGAGACCCTTGGTCGCGGAACCCTCTCACCCCGTCGCCCGATGGCTGACCCCGAGAACCCGGCTTCATGGTGCCGCCACCGGTTGCCGTCTACCACGATCGGCTCGAGGTTCTGACCTTGACGCGCGACCCAACGCCTCGCCTGATCGCACGGCGACGCCACCCAACACGGGCGCCCGGCGCAGCCGCCTTCACCTCCACAACGGCCCATAGCATGCCCACCCAACAGAAGAGCGAACGGCGCGTGTGGGGCCCAGCCGGACGGCTCGTTGGGTAAACCCGGCTTCTCGCCCGAAGTCCTGTTGGGCCAGGCCGCCGGACACGCGATGGGACTGTTGGGTTGGCGTTGAGTTGCGCCGACGCGTCCAGCCCGGCGAATCCCGGCTGCGCGGCGCTTTAGTGAAATGCGAACACGGCTCGTCGGCGCGGGAGCGACCCGCCCATGACTGCCCATGACAAGAACGCTTCCGTCGCCCCGGGCGCCGGGACTGACACGGCGCCCGACACCCCTGCCACCACCCCCGCCAGTCGCGACACGCCCGCCGTCATCGTCTGGCGGATCAGCCCGGACAGCGATGCCAGCGCTGACACGACCGGAAATCCTGACGCCGGTGACAACCCGCTGACCGCACGACTGGCACGCCACCTCGTCAAGATCTACAGCGACGTCCACGCCACAGTCGTCGACTTCGACGCCGACCCCACCCTTCAGCGCGCGGCCGAGGCAACCGGGCGTACCTACTCGACGATCACCGACCTCAGCGAGGCGGCTCCGGAGACCCAGCCGTCCGGGCCGGCCGCGCTGATCCTGCTGCGCTGGCCCCGCCCGGCCACCGACGAACCGGGATCGGACGCCAACAGCCTTCTCAGGCGCTGCCAAAGGCACCTCGCGGACCACGGCAGCACCATCGTCGTCGTCACGACCATCCCACCGGGCACCGGCGGGCCCAGCTACCGCGATCACGAGCAGGTCCTGCTGCCCGCCGCAAGGTCCGCCGGGCTGCGCCACCTGCACGACATCGTCCCCATCGACGCCGTCGACGGCCGGGACGCCTTCACGTATGCGACCGGCCAGCGGTCCGCCCGGGTGACTGAGTCCGGCGGACCGCGACAGGACGGCGTCACGACCTTGGTGGTCTTCGGTCATCGCGGGCGGCGACCGTGACATCCCGCGACAGCGGCGACAGGAACCGGCACGGGGGCGACAGGAACGGCGGCCCGTTCCTGTCGCCCCTGCCACGCCACCGGCGCCCGGTGACAGAAACCTGTCGCCGGGTGACAGAGACGAACAGCCGAGCCGCCAGGCCGCGATGACTGACCGCGACATCCGACGCGGCGACCACGACATGACACGGCCGGTCGGCGACGCGAACCGCCGCGACCGCGACACGCGGCAAATCGCGGAAAGTCGCGCCGGGCAGGCCTTGCCTGCCGCAATTGAGTCAAACTACCCTGCCCCGGCCCTGACCGGACCCGCCGTACAGAAGCCTGATGGCCTACGAATCGAGCTTCCGCAGCACGACCCGGTCATCACCCCGGCGGCAGCTCGCGCACTACTACGGCTAGTCCAACGAGCTACAGCGCGGCGCGACCAGCCGGACGACTAGCAAACCCCACAACTCGGGAGTAGCCCATGAGATTCGCCTTCTACGGACGGGTGTCCACCGAAGACAATCAAGATCCCCAAGCGTCTTACAACTGGCAGTTCACCCGTGCCCGCGGGCTCATCGAACCCGCGGGACACACCATCGTCGCCGACTTCTTCGATATCGGTACGTCGCGTTCGCTGCCGTGGAAGCGTCGGCCCCGTGCCACCGAACTGCTGGCCGCGTTGAAGGACCCGCGGCGCGGGTTCGACGGTGTCGTCATCGGTGAACCGCAGCGTGCGTTCTACGGCAACCAGTTCGGTCTCACCTTCCCGATCTTCGAGCACTACCGCGTCCAGCTGTGGGTTCCTGAAGTTGGCGGGGCCGTCGATCCGGGCAGCGACGCCCACGAACTGGTCATGGCCCTTTACGGCGGCATGAGCAAAGGTGAACGCAACCGCATCAAGATCCGCGTGAGGTCCGCGATGGCCGCCCAAGCCGCGATGGAAGGCCGTTTCCTTGGTGGACGCCCGCCCTATGGCTACCGGCTCGCCGACGCCGGACCGCACCCGAATCCCGGCAAGGCGGCCGACGGTAAGCGCCTGCACCGGCTCGAAGCCGACCCGATCACCGCACCGGTCGTGCAACGCATCTACCGCGAATACCTGGCCGGGTCGGGAATCTACGCCATCGCCGAAGGGCTCACCCGCGACGGGATCCTCTCGCCCTCGGCCGCCGACCCGGCCCGCAACTCCCACCGCCACATCCAGGCCTGGGGCAAGAGCGCCATCCGGGTCATACTCACCAACCCCCGCTACACCGGCCGCCAGGTCTGGAACAAACAACGCAAGGCCGAAATCCTCATCGACGTCGACGACGTCGCGCTAGGGCACGAAACCAAGATGCGTTGGAACCCGACCCGGGAATGGGTCTACTCCACCACCCGGGCACACGAAGCGCTCGTCGACGACGAAGCCTTCGAACAGGTCCAGACCATGATCGCCGCTGGCGCGAAACGGCCCGACGTCGACCGCAAGCCGCGACGCAGCAAGCGCAGCTATGCCTTCTCGGCCTGCTCTTCTGCGGTCTATGCGATCGCAGGATGATCGGCAGCTTCAACAACGGCCGCAACCACTACCGCTGCACCTACAGCTCCGAGTACGCCGACGCCAACCGGCTGGCCCACCCGCGCAGCCTCTACCTGCGCGAGGACAAGATCGTCGAACTCGTCGACCCCTGGATCCGCCGGGCCTTCTCCCCCGCCAACCTGCGCACCACGCTGCAGGCGATGGCCGATGCCCAACACGACGACGCCGACCAGCATCGCGTCCTCGCCGCACGGGAAAAGATCAAGACCTGTCAGACCAAGCTCGACCGGTACCGTGCCGCACTCGACGCCGGTACCGACCCGGTCCTGGTCCAGCAGTGGATCACCCAGGTCCAAGCCGAGAAAGCTGTCGCCGAGGCCGACCTACGACGAATCACCGGACGCCGCACCATGACCCCTGACGAGATCAACACCCTGGTCGAGGCCATGGCAGGTATCGCGACGATCCTGCGGCGAGCCGACCCCACGGACAAAGCCAAGGTCTACCGACAACTTGGAATCAAGCTCACATACAAGCCAGGCCTCCGCTTGATTCAAGCAGAGGCCTCGCCAAATGGATCTTGTACTCAAGTGTGTCCGAGGCCGGATTCTTGTCGCAGTTCCAGCCGCCGTCCGGCCACTGCCAGCGGAGCAGCCGGGACACCAGGTCGGCGCAGCGCGGGTCGGCCAGCCCGAGCGTGCACAGGAACCACAGCGCGTTGCCCTGCTGCGAGGCGCACCGGCGGGGCCGGCCCCGGATGACCGGCACCCCGCGCCGCCGGTACGCCGCCGACTTGGCGTCCGCCACGAACCCGACGTCGTACGACGGGTTCAGCCAGGTGTCGAGGACCAGGTCGCGCAGCGGGTGCAGCGCGGCGTCGCCGGGCGGGTAGCCGAGGTCGGCGAGGGCGGCCAGCGCCCAGTGCGCACCCTGCCACTTGGCGTACGTCCCCGGCGGGTCGGCCGAGCGGCACGGCGCCAGGAGCCGGCGCACCCGTTCCGAGTCGCGGATCTGGTCCCGGAGCGCGTCCAGGCCGGCGCCGTCCGGTGCCTCGCCGAGCACCCGGGTGCGGACCTTCCACCGGATCGACGGCTCGGCCGAGGACAGCAGCGCGTCGACGATCGGCCCGTGCCCGCCGCTGCCCGTCACCCGGTCATTGTGCCCCTGCGGCGCCGGGTCCGGGGACCCGCCAGCCGTCCGGGTCGACGCCGCCGGGCACCGCGGCGGCCGGGTCGTAGGGGCGGCGGGTGAACACGAACGTGCCGAGGTCGAGGTGGCTCACCGCACCGGCGGCGTCCCGTACGACCCGCAGCCGTTCGCCGGCGAAGTAGCCGTTGAGCCCGATCCAGCTGCCGTCGCCGGCCGGGCGCAGCCGGGTTCCCCGGCCCACCGCGCGCAGCCCGGTCAGGTCCAGGAAGCCGTCGGCCACCGGGCGCAGCAGGTACGGGGCCGGCCCCCAGTACCAGGGCCCGGCGAGATCCAGCAGGTCCGGGTCGACCACGGGCAGCGGCCGCCACGGCGCCGGGATCCGCGGCTCCCGCTCGGCCACCGTGGCCACCAGGTCGGCGGCCATCGTGCTCACCGGGAGTCCGGCGGTCACGTTGCCGAGAACGACGGCGCCCAGCCCGTCCTCCTCGCTCACCCAGACGGTGGCGAGGAAACCCGGCAGCGAGCCGGTGTGGCCGACCAGCAGCCGCCCGTCCCGGCGGAGGATCTGGGTGCCGAGGCCGTAGCCGCTGTCCAAGGTGGCGGCCTCGGGCGGAGACGACGGGGTACGCATCTCCGCCACCGTGTCCGGGTGCAGCACCCGTTCGTCGCCGTCGAGCAGCAGGACCGCGAGCCGGGCCAGATCCGCCGCGGTGGACCAGAGCTGCCCGGCCGGCGCCATCCGCCCGGTGTCCACGTCCGGTTCCGGCAGCAGCACGTCGGCCCAGGGGTGCACCGCCCAGCCGGTGGCGTGCGGCGCGGCCGGGACCAGCGCGGTCCGGGTCATGCCCAGCGGGTCCAGCACCTCGCGGCGCAGCACCTCGCCCCACGGCTCGCCGCGCAACCGCTCCACCAGCGCGCCGAGCAGCGCGTACCCCGGATTGGAGTAGTGGTGGCGCCCGCCCGCCGGATGCGGCTGCGGTTCGGCACCGAGCACATCGGCCAGTTCCGGCCGCAGGTCGCCCGGGGTCCGCTCCCACCACGGTCCGGGCGGGTCCGCGCGCAGCCCGGCGGTGTGCGCCAGCAGCGCACCGATCGTGGCCTGTCCCGCCGACGTGCCGGGCAGGTGCTCGGCCAGCGGATCGGTCAGCGCCAGCCGGCCCTCGTCGCGCAGGCGCAGCACCAGCAGCGCCACGAAGGTCTTGGTGATCGAGCCGATGCGGTACTGGACGTCGCCGTCCGGCGGACGCCCGTCCACGCTCCCCCAGCCCTCCACCCACACCGGGCACCCGTCACGCACCACGGCGGCCACGGCCGACGGCGCCCGCCCCTGCACCTGACCGGTGGCGAGACGGTGGCGCAGGGCGCGGCGGGTTTCGGCCAGGAGATCGGTGCCGGTCGCTGACATGCCGGCGAACGTACCAATGATGACGATCGCGCGGCATCCGGGCGCCCGGACCGGGGCGGCGCGGCCCGGGTCAGTAGCGGCACCGCAGGACGACCATGGTGTGGCCGCCGACCTCGCGCGTGCCGCCGGCCTTGATCGTGCGCCGGCGGGCCGCCAGCAGCGGGTCCGCGGTGTCCACCACGGCCTCCCAGGTGCTGCCGTACTGCGCCGGCGGCACGGTGAACGTCACCGTCTCGCCGAGCGGGTTGAACAGCACCAGGAACGAGTCGTCGATGATCGGCTCGCCCAGCGCGTCGCGCTCGGGGATGCCGTGGCCGTTGAGGAACACGGTCATGGTCATGCCGCTCTGGGTGTTCCAGTCCTGGTCGGTCATCAGCTCGCCGTCGCGGCGCAGCCAGGCGATGTCCTCGATCTTCGAACCGGGCACCTCCTCGCCGCGGAAGAAGCGGCGGCGGCGGAAGATCGGGTGGTCCTTGCGGAGCTGGGTGAGGTGCGCGGTGAACAGCTGCAGCACGTCGTGGTGGCGAGCGGCCTCCCAGTCGATCCAGCTCAGCTCGTTGTCCTGGCAGTACACGTTGTTGTTGCCCAGCTGGGTGCGGCCGATCTCGTCGCCGTGCACGATCATCGGCACGCCCTGCGAGAGCAGCAGCGTGGCGAGGAAGTTGCGCTTCTGCCGTTCCCGCAGCGCGTTGATCTCGCCGTCCTCGGTGGGGCCCTCGACGCCGCCGTTCCAGGACCGGTTGTGGCTCTCGCCGTCGCGGTTGCCCTCGCCGTTGGCGTCGTTGTGCTTGTCGTTGTAGGACACCAGGTCGTGCAGCGTGAAGCCGTCGTGCGCGGTGACGAAGTTGATCGAGGCGATGGGCCGCCGGCCGTCGATCTCGTACAGGTCCGAGGAACCGCTGAAGCGGGACGCGAACTCGCCCAGGCTGGACGGCTCGCCGCGCCAGAAGTCGCGGACCGAGTCGCGGTACTTGCCGTTCCACTCCGTCCACAGCGGCGGGAAACCGCCGACCTGGTAGCCGCCGTCGCCGACGTCCCACGGCTCGGCGATCAGCTTCACCTGGCTGACCACCGGGTCCTGGTTGACCAGGTCGAAGAACGCGGCCAGCCGGTTCACCTCGTGGAACTCCCGGGCCAGCGCGCTGGCCAGGTCGAACCGGAAGCCGTCCACATGCATCTCGGTGACCCAGTAACGCAACGAGTCCATGATCAGCCGCAGCGACTCGTGGTGCCGCACGTTGAGGCTGTTGCCCGTACCCGTGGTGTCGTAGTAGTACTGCTTGTCCGCCTCCACCAGCCGGTAGTAGGCCGGGTTGTCGATGCCCCGGAACGACAGCGTCGGGCCGAGGTGGTTGCCCTCGGCGGTGTGGTTGTAGACCACGTCGAGGATGACCTCGATGCCGGCCCGGTGCAGCGCCTTCACCATCGTCTTGAACTCCTGCACCTGACCGCCGTGCCCGCCGAACGAGGCGTAGCCGTTGTGCGGCGCGAAGAACCCGATGGTGTTGTAACCCCAGTAGTTCGACAGGCCGCGCTCGGCCAGCGTGCTGTCGTGCACGAACTGGTGCACCGGCATCAGCTCCACCGCGGTCACACCGAGCTTCTGGAAATGCTTGATCATCTCCGGGTGGGAGAGGCCGGAGTACGTGCCCCGCACGTCCTCGGGCACCTTCGGGTGCCGGGCGGTCATCCCCTTGACGTGCGCCTCGTAGATCACCGTCTCGTGCATCGGGATCCGCAGCGGGGTGTCGTTGGCCCAGTCGAAGAACGGATTGATCACCACCGAGCGCATCGCGTACGGCGCCGAGTCGGTGTCGTTGTACGAGTCCGGGTCACCGAAGCGGTACGAGAACAACGCCTCGTCCCACTCGATGCCACCGTCGATCGCCTTCGCGTACGGATCGAGCAGCAGCTTGCTGGGATTGCACCGCAGCCCGGCCCGCGGGTCGTACGGGCCGTGCACCCGGTAGCCGTACCGCTGGCCGGGCACGATCCGGGGCAGGTACCCGTGCCACACCAGGGCCTCGCGTTCCGGCAGGTCGACCCGGGTCTCCCGGCCGTCGTCGTCGAACAGGCACAGCTCGACGCGCTCGGCGACCTCGGAGAAGAGCGCGAAGTTCGTGCCGCCGCCGTCGTAGGTGGCGCCGAGGGGGTACGGGTTGCCCGGCCAGATTTTCATGCGCCGTGCGTTCCCCGTCGGGCCGTTCACCAACCCCCGTGACACGCGGGCGTCCCGTGACGACTGCCACGGGACGCCGGCGTACCGGGTCAGCCGTGCTGCTCGGTCACCACATACCGGCGCAGGCGGGCCCGGCCGGTTTCCCCGGTCCGGGCGCCGGCGACCGGGCGGGCCGTCGCGTCGTCGGTCCCCGGCCAGGACGTGTGGTGCTCGGCGTGCCGGGAGTCGGTGCGGGACTCCCGGCCGTAGCCGGCCGTGCCGGTGTCCAGGTCTCCGCCGGCCGCCGGGTACCCGTAGTACCGGTACAGCTCGTCCTCCTCCGCGGGGCTGAGGTCGCCGTCGGCGTCGATCCGCGGGGCGTTCTTGACGGTGTCGGAGTCGAACGGCACCACGATCCGGTCATCGGTGAGCGACGCCCGCTGCAGGGGGACGAACGACTCCTTGGTGCCGAACAGCCCGGTCTTGACCGAGACCCACTCCGGGTCGCCGCTGCGGTTGTCGAGATAGACCTGACCGGCCGAGCCGATCTTGCCGCCGCCGGACTCGTAGACGTCCTTGCCGAATAGCCTCTGGATGTCATTCCTGGTGATCATGCGAGCCCTTTCCATGGGGGATGGAAACGCACGAAACCGCTGCTCAGCGGCTCGTACGTGATCTCAGATGCCCGCCCATGCACCGCATAAACAATGGCGTTGTGAATTGTTTCCCGGCCACCTCGATGCATTACCCGAAAGGATTAAGAATGCGCCACGAGCGGTGGCCGCACGGCGGTGCGGCCGACTCGGTGGTACACCGGCGTGGTCGTGGACGCCGCGCCCGCCCGGCGAGGCGGAGACCGGCCGAGCCGGTCCGCCGTTCCCCTTCGGAGGGGAATCCGACCAGCTCAGCGGCCGTTGTACCGCAGGTGAGCGACGTACTGGACATCCGCCGCATCTACCTCGAGCCGGACGCGGCCGCGCTGCAGCGCGGCAAGGAGGTGCTGGCCCGCTGGCCGGACGCCGAGCGCGTCGAGGTGGCCAGCCACCAGCGGATCCCGGAGCTGTACGGCGACGAGACGAACGTCGGCCGCTGGGTCCGGATCAAGCGGGAGGCGCTGGTGCTCGGCGTGAAGCGGTCACTGACCGCCCGCCCGAACGGCCGCTCGGCCGACTTCATCGCGCCGTCGACCGCCAACGGCTGCGCGATGGCCTGCGCCTACTGCTACGTGCCGCGGCGCAAGGGCTACAGCAACCCGATCACGGTCTTCGCCAACATCGACAAGATCACCGGGTACGTGCAGCGCCACGTCGCCCGGCAGGGGGTCAAGCCGGCGCCCAACGAGTGTGACCCGCACGCCTGGGTCTACGACATCGGGGAGAACTCCGACTGCAGCCTGGACGCCCGGATCAGTGACAACGTGCGGGACCTGGTGGAGACGTTCCGGTGGATGCCGACCGCCAAGGCCAGCTTCGCCACCAAACACGTCAACACCGACCTGCTGGACTGGGACCCGCAGGGCCGTACCCGGATCCGGTTCTCGCTGATGCCGCAGGCCGACGCGAAGCTCCTGGACATCCGCACCACGCCGGTGCCCGAGCGGATCGCCGCGATCGACGACTTCGTGGCCGCCGGGTACGAGGTGCACGTCAACTTCAGCCCGGTGGTGGTGCGCGACGGCTGGCTCGCCGACTGGGCCGAACTGCTCGACCAGCTCGACGCCGGCCTGGGCGCCGCGGCCAAGGCCCAGCTCGCCGCCGAAGTGATCTTCCTGACCCACAACGAGAAGCTGCACCAGGTCAATCTGGGCTGGCACCCGAAGGCGGAACAGGTGCTGTGGCGCCCCGACCTGCAGCAGGTCAAGCACTCCCAGAACGGCGCCGAGAACGTCCGGTACCGGACCGGCAGCAAGGGCCGGTACGTGGCCGCCTTGACCGGCCTCATCGCGCAGCGGACGCCGTATTGTCGTATCCGCTATGCCTTCTAGACTGATCATCCCCGTCGACGGGGCGCGCACTCCGGCGATGCGCCTCCCGGTCGCTCGTCCGTGAGCGCTCCGGCCCTGGTGGTGGTGAGCGGCGCACCGGGCAGCGGCAAGACCACGCTGGCGCACACGGTGGCCCGGCACGTCGGCTGCCCCGCGATCTGCCGCGACGAGATCCGCGAGGGCATGGCGCACGCCGGCACCGCCGACCCCACCATGCGCCGCACCCTGGACACGTTCTTCGACACGCTGGGCGTGCTGCTGCGCGCCGGGGTGACCGTGGTGGCCGAGTCCGCCTTCCAGGACCGGCTGTGGCGGCCGATCCTGTCCCCGCTGGCCGGCCTCGCCACCATCCGGATCATCCGGTGCACCGCCGACGCCCGGGTGTCCCGCGACCGGATCGCCCGCCGTCTGGTCACCGACCGGCACCGTGCCGCGCACCGGGACCGGGAACTGCTGCGCGGCCTCGACGACGGCACCCGGTCGCTGGCCGACTGGACACCGATCGCGCTCAGCGTGCCGACCCTGGTCGTGGACACCAGCGACGGCTACGCGCCCGGCCTGGACACCATCGTGGCGTTCGCGGCCGGCCCGCGCCCCTGACCACGGGCGGCCGCTGGGGCACCGGCCGCACCCCTGACCACGGGCGGCCAGTGGGCACCGGCCGCACCCCTGGCCACGGGCGGCCAGTGGGCACCGGCCGCACCCCTGACCGCGGCGGCCCTACGGCGCCGGCTTCCCGCCTACCGGGAGCAGCTCGAGCGTCGCGGGCAGCTGGGAGTGCAGCGGCGCGGGCAGCGCGTTCGGGGCGAACCAGCCGAGCCGGTCGAACTTGTGCGGCTCACCGATCGCCACCGCCTCCGGGTCGACCCGTACCGCGAACACGATCGCCACCCAGTGCGACGGCGGGTCCTCGCGCAGCACGTTGCGCACGCCGAGCAGGGTGGTGCCGAGGGGCTCGGTGGCGTACTCCTCGCGTACCTCCCGGGCCACCGCCGCCTCGAACGTCTCGCCGAACTCCAGGGCCCCGGCGCCGCAGTCCCAGGCACCGGGTTCGTCCCGGGCACCGGGCGAACGGCGGGCCAGCAGGATCCGGCCTTCGTCGTCCCGGCACACGAAGACACAGGAGACGTCGGGCTTGCGGGTCACGGGCGCCTCCCCGGGCGGTCGCGGACGGTCGCCGCCATGGTGCCGCAGACGCGCCCGTCCTCGGGCACCGGGCCCGCCCCGCGACGTGTCGGCCCCCTCACCCAAACCCCTACGCCCCACACCCGACAGCACCCACCCGCCCGTGTCGACCTACGGCGCGCTCCAAACCCCAACGCCCCACACCCGACAGCACCCACCCGCCCGTGTCGACCTACGGCGCGCTCCAAACCCGAACTCCCCACACCCGACAGCACCCACCCGCCCGTGTCGACCTACGGCGCGCTCCAAACCCCAACGCCCCACCCCGATCGCGCCTGCCAACGGCACCTCCGAACCCGCGCTCCCCGCAGCAAGTCGGCGCGCTGCCACGGCGGTCTGGCAGGCTGGACGGGTGATCAGACGGATCAAGGCGTGCCTGAACGGCGGCCGCACCGACCCGCCGGTACCGGTCACTCCGGCGCAGCTGGCGGACGCCGCGACCGGGGCGGTGGCGGCCGGCGCCGAGGCCGTACACCTGCATCCGCGCGGCCCGGACGGCCACGAGTCCCTGGCCGCGGCGGACGTCGGCGCGGCGGTGTCCGCGGCCCGCCGGGCCGGAGCGCCGGTGGGCGTGTCGACCGGACTGTGGATCACCGGCGGGGACGTCGCCGCACGGCAACGGCTGGTGCGGGGCTGGGCCGAGCTGGACGACCGGCCCGACTTCGCGTCCGTCAACGTGGGCGAGGAGGGGTACGCCGGCCTGGTGGACACGCTCACCGGCCTCGGCGTGGCGGTCGAGGCGGGGGTGTGGACGCCGGCCGAGGCGGACCGGGCCGGCGACGTGAGCCGGATTCTGGTGGAGATCATCGGTACGCCGGCCGGCGCGGCGGTGTCCGCGGCCGACGCCGTGCTGGACCGGCTGCACCGGCTCGACTTGCGGGTGCCGGTGCTGCTGCACGGCGAGGACGCGGCGTGCTGGCCGCTGGTGGCGCACGCCGGGCGGCTCGGCCTGCCCACCCGGATCGGGTTCGAGGACACCCTGACCTTTCCGGACGGCTCCCCCGCGCCCGACAACGCCGCCCTGGTCCGGCGGGCGCTGGCGGTGTGGACGGCCGGTCAGGTCCAGTAGAGCACGCGGCAGCCGGGCAGCCGCCGGGCGATCTCGGTGTCGAACCAGTCGCGCAGCTCGGCCATGGTCTCGCGGGGGTAGACGTACTTCACCGCGCCGTACCTGCCGTGCTTGCGGCTGCGGGACGCCTCGTCCATCTCCAGACGGGTACGCGGATACCAGCCCAGCAGCACCTCCTTGCTGCCGGGCGTGAACCGGTGGGTGATCAGTTCCGCGGTCAGGTCGAGTCCGGGCACGCCGGCCACCGCGTCGCGGACCGCGTCCAGCAGCAGCCCGTAGTGGGTGCGCCAGTCGGGCACCGGCATGATCGGCGCGATGGTGAGTCCGACCGGGTAGCCGTCCAGGGCGAGCCGGCGCAGCGCGGCCAGGCGGTCCTCCACCCGGGCGGTGCCGCCCTCCAGGCGGGTGCTGACCGGCCGGCAGTTGACGCTGAACCGGACCCGGGTACGCCCGGCGTGCGGCAGCCCGACGAAGCCGTCCACGTCGTCGTACTTGGTGGTCCAGCGCAGTTGCACCGGCGCGTCCCAGGCGCCGAAGTGTTCCACCGCGCGCCGCCAGCTGCCGGTGAGGTGTTCCAGGGCCAGCGGGTCGGTGTAGCAGGACGCCTCGAACGTGGTGCCCTCGTCCGCGCGGGCGGAGCTGCGGCTGGTCACCTGGCCGCGGCCGGCGTAGTCGGTGAGGCCGGTCAGGATCTCGTCGAGGTCGGCGTACACCCGGGTGACCGGCGGGCCGGACAGCGACCCGGCCAGGTAGCAGTACTGGCAGTGCGCGGGGCAGCCCTCGGCCAGGTCGAACCGCCAGTCCGCGCTGGGCGCGATGGGCTGCAGCCGGCGCCGTGACGGCGGGCTCACCACGATGGCCAGGGTGGCCTTGGCCCGGGCGTACGTCTCCCGGTCGGTGGCGCCGCGGACACCGGTGAGCCGGTTCGAGGCGAGCCGTTCCACCTCGAGGCCGCGCGCCTCGGCCAGGGCCATGATCCGGTGCCCGTGCGGGTGGTCGTACGCGGCCGGCGTGGCCACCACCCGCCGCGGCGTCCACCGGCGCGCCGGGCGGGCCACGGTTTCGTCGGTCACCGTGGGGGTGGTACCCGCAGGACGCCGGTCAAACGGCCGACCGGGAACGCAGGAAGCGCCGCAGGTCCTGGGTCTCGCCGGTGGCCGGGCGGGCGGCCAGGATGCAGGTGTCGTCGTCCGGGTTGGCCTGCTGCAGCCGGGCCAGCAGTTCGCCCAGCGGGCGTTCCGGCGACGCGGCGACCGCCTCGTCCACCGCGGAGACCACCGTGGCCAGGCCGTCGTCCAGGCCGTACCGGCGGTGCTCGACCAGGCCGTCGGTGTAGAGCAGCAGCACGTCGCCGACGCACATCTCGACCTCGGCGCATTCGTACCGGGCGTCCTCCAGCACGCCCAGCATCGGGCCGGACGGCCGGGACAGCGGCGCGGTCCGGCCGAACCGGCTCAGCAGCGGCGGCGGGTGCCCGGCCTGGGCCCAGGTGAGCCGGCGGCGGACCGGATCGTAGCGGGCGATGACCGCGGTCGCCCCCAGCTCCGGGTTCTCCGCCTCCAGCTCGCAGGTGAGCCGGTTGAGCTGGTCCAGCAGGACCGCCGGGTCGCTGGTGGTGACCGCCAGGGCGCGCAGCGCGTGCCGCAGCTGGGCCATCGTGGTGGCGGCCTGCATGCCGTGCCCGGACACGTCGCCCACGGCGAGCAGCACCGAGCCGTCGCGCAGCTTGCCGGCGTGGTACCAGTCGCCGCCGACCAGGCTCTCCTGCCCGGCCGGCAGGTAGCGCAGGGCCACCTTCAGCCCGGGGAACTCCAGCGGGCCGTCCGGCAGCGGCAGGATGATGTGCTGCAGCCGGGCGGCCAGGTCGTGCTCGGCGGCCAGGGTGCGGCGCTGCTCGGCGAGCTGCTGTTCCACGTCGGCGAGCCGGCGGACGCTGTCCTCACGGGCGGTGACGTCCTGCACGATGCCGTAGATGCGCAGCGGGCGTCCCTCGGCGTCGCGGATCGCGTCGATCACCGTACGCAGGTGTTTGATGGTGCGGCCGATCCGGACCCGCAGCGTGATGTCGACCCGCTCGGCCCGCTCGAATGCCTCCGCGGCGGCCATCCGCAGCGCCTGGTCCTCCGGCAGCGTCAGCGCCGCCGACTCCTCCCGGCTCAACGGCCCGAGGGCCGGGTCCCGCTCGTAGATCCGGTACAGCTGGGCGGACCAGTGCACCTCGCCGCTGACCAGGTCCCATTCGCCCCAGCCGAGGTTGCCGAGGCGTTCGGTGCCGGCCAGCCGTTCGCTCTCCGGCCGGTCCCCGTCGTGCCGGGTCCAGCTGACCAGCAGGTCGTCGCCGAGCTTGTGGGCGCGTACCGAGAACGTGCCGTCGCCGTGCCGGAACGGGCCGGTCTCGGCCGGGTCGCCGCTGTCCAGCACCGCGGCGTAACGGGCCCAGCGGTCGCTGACCAGGCTCTCCGGGAAGCTCTCGCCGAGCGTGGTGCCGAGCAGGTGCCGGCCGGGCCGTCCGTCGGGGGTGACCGCCTCCGGGCTGACCGCGGCGTACCGCAGGTCGGCCAGCCGGCCGGCCGGGTCGCGGACCGGGGTGAGCAGCGCCACCGAACCGGGCAGCGCGTCCAGGATGTGCTGCACGGCGGACCGCCACGGGTCGGACCGGCGGGCCGGCGCCGGGCCGGGGAACAGCGCGGCCAGCGGCGTCGCGGACGGGTCCGCCCCGGGGTCCGGCAGGTCGAGCAGCGCGATCACGCCGGCCGCCACCTCGGTGAGATCACGTTGCTGCTCCGCGGCCATCCGCAGCAGGTGACCGTGCGCCTCGGTGAGCCGGCACCGGGTGCGGCCGGCGAGCAGGCCCACGGCGCGTTCGACCGTGCCCGCGCCGGCGGTCAGCCGGGACACCGGTGCCCTCAGGTCCTGCACCGCGTCCACGTACGCATGTCTGCCGCCGAGCACCGCACCTCCGATCGCCGTATCCGTGTTCCTGCATACGCGAGCCGTCCACCGGTCGTCATCCCCCGATCGCCCGGGATGCCGCCGACCCGCGGGGCGAGCGGACAAGATCACCCAGACGGACGATGGCGGAACGGCCGATCAGATCTCGAAGAGGTCCCGTACCGCCTCGGCCAGACGGACCATGCTGGCACCGGTGACCATGCCGATCCGCTCGGCGCCGACCGAGGCGGGGAGCCGGCGCATCCGGTTCACCACCACCACGCCGGTGATCGGGTCCTGCTCGGTCAGCGCCACCGCGTACGGCGGCAGCTCGGTGGTGCCGCGCTGGCGCACGATCGGCGCGCAGAACGGCGAGGCGTTGACCCGGTCGTTGTAGGTGTCCGCGGACAGCACGAGCACCCGGTACCGGAGGTCCGTGCGGCTGCCGATGGTCCAGATCTCGCCGCGCTTCATCGGAGCGTCGGTCCCCTCGGCCATGCCCCGGAGCGTACCGCCGGCCCGATCTTCGCCCGCGCCCGGCTCGTCCGGTGCTCACTTGGCGGACGCGGTCGAACTCCCAGCGTCGCGAACACGTAAGAATGACCGGGTGAATCGTGAGGGAAGGACGCGGACATGAGTGAGAAGGCGCAGATCGGGGTCACCGGCCTGGCAGTGATGGGCCGCAACCTGGCCCGTAACTTCGCCCGGCACGGCCACACCGTCGCCGTGCACAACCGCAGCTACGCGCGGACCAAGGAGCTGGTCGAACAGTTCGGCGACGAGGGTACGTTCCTGCCGTCGGAGTCGGCGCAGGACTTCGTGGCCAGCCTGGAACGCCCGCGCCGCGTGGTGATCATGGTCAAAGCTGGTCCGGCCACGGACGCGGTGATCGACGAGTTCGCGCCGCTGCTCGAGCCCGGCGACATGCTGATCGACGCGGGCAACGCGCACTTCGCCGACACCCGGCGGCGCGAGGCGGCGCTGAAGGAGCGCGGGCTGCACTTCGTCGGCACCGGCGTGTCCGGCGGCGAGGAGGGCGCGCTGCACGGCCCGAGCATCATGCCCGGCGGCTCGCGGGAGTCGTACGAGTCGCTCGGCCCGCTGCTGGAGGACATCTCGGCCAAGGTCGACGGCGAGCCGTGCTGCGTGCACGTCGGCCCGGACGGCGCCGGCCACTTCGTCAAGATGGTGCACAACGGCATCGAGTACGCCGACATGCAGCTCATCGCGGAGGCGTACGACCTGCTCCGGCAGGCCGGCGGGCACTCGCCGGCGGAGATCGCGGAGATCTTCAAGGGGTGGAACGAGGGCCGGCTGGGCTCGTACCTGATCGAGATCACCGCCGAGGTGCTCAAGCAGGCCGACCCGGAGACCGGTCAGCCGTTCGTGGACGTGGTGCTGGACCGGGCCGAGCAGAAGGGCACCGGCCGCTGGACCGTGCAGTCGGCGCTGGACCTGGGCGTACCGATCAGCGGCATCGCCGAGGCGGTGTTCGCCCGGGCGCTGTCCGGCGACCCGGTGGCCCGCGAGGCCGCGGCCGGGCTGCCCGGGCCGTCTGCCACCGCCGGCGCCGGCGGCACCGGCCTGCAGGCCGACATCGAGCAGGCGCTGTTCGCCAGCAAGATCGTCGCGTACGCGCAGGGCTTCCAGCAGATCCAGGCCGCCAGCAAGGAGTACGGCTGGGACATCGACCCCGGCGCGATGGCCAAGATCTGGCGGGACGGCTGCATCATCCGGGCGAAGTTCCTGGACTACATCAAGCAGGCGTACGACAAGTCGCCGCAGCTGCCCACGCTGCTGGTGGACGACTACTTCCTGGAGGCGGTCAGCGGCGCCCAGCAGGGGTGGCGGCGGGTCGTGGCGCTGGCCGCGGAGCAGGGCGTCCCGGCGCCCGGGTTCGCGTCGGCGCTGGCGTACTACGACGGCCTGCGGGCGAAGCGGCTGCCCGCCGCGCTGATCCAGGGACAGCGGGACTTCTTCGGCGCGCACACGTACCAGCGGGTCGACAAGCCCGGCGCGTTCCACGTGCTGTGGGCCACCGAGGACCGCAACGAGGTCCCGGCCTGACCGGTCCGCCGGCCCGCCACCACGGCGGGCCGGCGGCCTAGGCCGGCACGACCGGCCGGACCATGGCCATCAGGGCACCG